>NZ_FPJO01000012.1 GCF_900119365.1 Streptomyces atratus | reverse complement strand
ACCAGGTGGCCCGGGCCCTTCGGCGCGACCATGCAGACGTCGACGCCCGCCGGCGGCTTGATGAAGTCGAAGCGGATGTTCAGGCCGTGGCCGAAGAACAGCGCGTCGCCGTCCTTGAGGCTGTCCTTGATGGACTCCTCGTAGACCTGGGCCTGGATCGGGTCCGGGACCAGGATCATGATGACGTCGGCCTCGGCGGCGGCCTCGGACGGCGTCACCACGCGCAGGCCCTGCTCCTCCGCCTTCGCCCTGGACTTCGAGCCCTCGTGCAGACCGACCCGGACGTCGACACCCGAGTCACGCAGCGACAGCGCGTGGGCGTGACCCTGACTGCCGTAACCGATGACCGCGACCTTGCGGCCCTGGATGATGGACAGGTCGGCATCGTCGTCGTAGAACAGCTCGGCCACTGGGTTTCTCCTTGGTGTGCAGGTGTTGCGTCCCACCGTACGGCGGGGTGCGTCAGATACGTTTTCGGGTCTCGCCATACGAGCGGCGAGGCGGCGGGTCCTACGCCGTACGGTCGAGAGCGCGCAGCGAACGGTCGGTGATCGAGCGCGCGCCGCGCCCTATGGCGATGGTGCCGGACTGGACCAGCTCCTTGATGCCGTACTGCTCCAGCATCTTGAGCATGGCCTCCAGCTTGTCGGCGCCGCCGGTCGCCTCGATCGTGACGGCCTCCGGGGAGACGTCCACGGTCTTGGCGCGGAACAGCTGGACGATCTCGACGATCTGGGAGCGGGTCTCGTTGTCGGCGCGGACCTTCACCAGGACGAGCTCGCGCTGGATCGCAGCGGACGGCTCGAGTTCGACGATCTTCAGGACGTTGACCAGCTTGTTGAGCTGCTTGGTGACCTGCTCCAGGGGCAGGTCCTCGACACTCACGACGATGGTGATGCGAGAGATGTCGGGGTGTTCGGTGGTACCGACCGCGAGCGAGTCGATGTTGAAGCCGCGGCGGGAGAACAGGGCGGTGATCCGGGCGAGGACACCGGGCTTGTTCTCGACCAGGACGGAGAGCGTGTGCTTGGTGGACATGGAGTCGGTCTCTCTCTGTCTCTCAGTCGTCTTCGTTGTCGCCGAAGTCGGGACGGACCCCGCGGGCGGCCATGACCTCGTCGTTGGAGGTGCCGGCGGCGACCATCGGCCACACCATGGCGTCCTCGTGGACGATGAAGTCGATCACGACGGGGCGGTCGTTGATGGAGTTGGCCTCTTCGATGACCTTGTCCAGGTCGGCCGGGTCCTCGCAGCGGATCGCGTGGCAGCCCATGGCCTCGGACAGCTTGACGAAGTCCGGGACGCGGGTGCCCTTCGCCGGGACGCCCTCGGTGTCCGTGCCGGAGTGCAGCACCGTGTTGGAGTACCGCTGGTTGTAGAACAGGGTCTGCCACTGGCGGACCATCCCGAGCGCACCGTTGTTGATGATCGCGACCTTGATCGGGATGTTGTTGAGCGCGCAGGTGGTGAGTTCCTGGTTGGTCATCTGGAAGCAGCCGTCGCCGTCGATCGCCCAGACCGTGCGGTCCGGCATGCCGGCCTTGGCGCCCATCGCGGCCGGGACCGCGTACCCCATCGTTCCGGCGCCGCCGGAGTTCAGCCAGGTGGCGGGCTGCTCGTACTGGATGAAGTGCGAGGCCCACATCTGGTGCTGGCCGACACCCGCCGCGAAGATCGTGCCCTCGGGGGCGAGCTGTCCGATGCGCTGGATGACCTGCTGCGGCGAGAGGCTGCCGTCCTCGGGCAGGTCGTAGCCGAGCGGGTAGGTGTCGCGCCAGCGGTTGAGGTCCTTCCACCAGGCGGCGTAGTCGCCGACGTGGCCCTCGGTGTGCTCGGCCTGGACGGCCTGGACCAGGTCGGCCAGGACCTCGCGGGCGTCCCCGACGATCGGGACGTCGGCGGCGCGGTTCTTGCCGATCTCGGCGGGGTCGATGTCGGCGTGGACGATCTTGGCGTACGGGGCGAAGCTGTCCAGCTTGCCGGTGACGCGGTCGTCGAAGCGGGCTCCGAGGGCGACGATCAGGTCAGCCTTCTGCAGCGCGGTGACGGCGGTGACCGCACCGTGCATGCCCGGCATTCCGACGTGCAGCGGGTGGCTGTCGGGGAATGCGCCGAGCGCCATCAGTGTGGTGGTGACGGGCGCTCCGGTGAGCTCTGCGAGGACCTTCAGTTCGGCGGTGGCCCCCGCCTTGATGACGCCGCCGCCGACGTACAGCACCGGCCGCTTGGCCTGGGTGATCAGCTTGGCGGCTTCGCGGATCTGCTTGGCGTGCGGCTTGGTGACCGGGCGGTAGCCGGGCAGGTCCTGGGTGGGCGGCCAGCTGAACGTGGTCCGCGCCTGGAGGGCGTCCTTGGCGATGTCGACGAGGACCGGGCCCGGACGGCCGGTGGAGGCGATGTGGAAGGCCTCGGCGATCGTGTGCGGGATGTCCTCGGCCTTGGTGACCAGGAAGTTGTGCTTGGTGACCGGCATGGTGATGCCGCAGATGTCGGCTTCCTGGAAGGCGTCCGTGCCGATCGCCTTGGAGGCGACCTGGCCGGTGATCGCGACCAGCGGGACGGAGTCCATGTGGGCGTCGGCGATCGGGGTGACCAGGTTGGTGGCGCCGGGGCCCGAGGTGGCCATGCAGACACCGACCTTGCCGGTGGCCTGCGCGTAGCCGGTGGCCGCGTGTCCGGCGCCCTGCTCGTGGCGGACCAGCACATGACGGACCCGGGTGGAGTCCATCATCGGGTCGTACGCCGGAAGGATGGCGCCGCCGGGAATGCCGAATACCGTGTCGGCCCCCACCTCCTCGAGGGAGCGGATGAGGGACTGCGCGCCCGTGACGTGCTCAACGGTGGCGGCGGACGGTCCGCCGTTACGGGCCCGCGGCTGGGGATGGTGGGCCCCGGTGGCCTGCTCGGTCATCGGCATTCTCTTCTCGAAGCTGAGGGTTTCTGCGGGTGTTTTGCGACAGTTTGCGTGGTGCCGGTGCAACAAAAAACCCCTCGTGCCGTGAGGCAAGCGAGGGGAGCGCGTCGGTGCGGTCTGCAGAGTGCCTGGTGGGACTCTGCTTCAGCCGACGCGCTTTCCAAGTACGAGAATTCGGGTGCGCATGGCATTGACCCTCTCTCCGACGCACTCGACGTGTCAAGTGGGTGGGACGGGCGTCTCAATATGTGAACTGCCGAGGAGGGGGACGGAGCCGCCGGTCAGGACCGGCTGAGCCATGGTGCTGCCGGGCACCGGAAACTCTCCGCGGGCCAGGGCGCGGCGCAGCCGGTACTCGTCGAGCGGCCCGGAGAAAGCCATTCCCTGGCCGTGCGTACAGCCCATGGCGCGCAGCGCGAGGACCTGCTCCGGTACGTCGACCCCGTCGGCCACGGACTGCATGCCGAGGTCGCAGGCGATACGCAGCAGGCCGCTGGTGATCTTGTGCAGTCGGGCGGACTCCACCACGCCCTCGACGAGGCCGCGGTCCAGTTTCAGTACGTCGATGGGGAGCCGGCGCAGGGCGTTGATCGCGGCGTAGCCGCTGCCGAAGCCGTCGAGCGCGATGCGGACACCGATGCGGCGCAGGGCCACGAGACGCTGCTCCAGTTCGTCGAAGGGGATCCGGGGGTCGCTGTCGGCGACCTCGATCATCAGAGCCCCGGAGGGCAGGCCGTGCCGGGTCAGCAGCGCCTCGACGGAGCTGAACGGCATCCCCTTGTCGAGGAGCCGGCGGGCGGAGAGCCGCACGGCGACGGAGACCGGGTGTCCGGCCCTGGTCCGGTCGGCGGCCTGCTCGACCGCCTCTTCGAGGAGCCAGCGGCCGAGCTCGGCGGTGCGGTCACTGTCCTCGGCGACGCGGAGGAACTCGGCCGGGGTGAACAGGATGCCCTGGGCGGAGCGCCAGCGGGCCTGGGCGGCCACGGCGGCGACCGTGCCGCTGGCAAGGTTCACGACGGGCTGGTGGAGCAGGGCGAACTCGCCGTCGCGCAGGGCGGTGCGCAGCCGGGCGGCCAGCTCGGAGCGGCGCACCACGTCGGCCTGCATCTGCGGGGCGTACAGCTCGACGCGGTCCTTGCCGCCCGCCTTGGCGCGGTACATGGCGAGGTCGGCGTTGCGCATGAGGTCGCTGGGGGTGATGCCGGGCTCGGCGAAGGCGACCCCGATGGACGCGGCGACCCGGACCTCTCCGGCGCCGATCCGGTACGGCTGGGAGAGGGTGAGGCGCAGCCGGTCGGCGATCTCGTGGACCTGGCACTCCCGGGCGGACTGGTCGCGGGTGCCGTCGCCGAGGATGATCGTCGCGAATTCGTCGCCGCCGAGGCGGGCCGCGGTGTCGCCCGCGCGGACGGATTCGTGGAGGCGGCGGGCGGCCTGGATGAGGAGCTCGTCGCCGGCCTGGTGGCCGAGGCGGTCGTTGACCGCCTTGAAGCCGTCGAGGTCGATGAAGAGCACGGCGGTGCCGGAGTCGCCGGAGCGGCGGCCGCCGAGGGCCTGGCGGACCCGCTTGGTGAACAGGGCCCGGTTGGGCAGGTCGGTGAGCGGGTCGTGTTCGGCGCTGTGCTGCAACTGGGCCTGCAGCCGGACCCGTTCGGTCACGTCGCGGCTGTTGAGGATCAGCCCGCCCTGGTGCCGGTTGACCGTGGATTCGACGTTGAGCCAGTCGCCCGTACCGGATCTGAAGCGGCACTCGATCCGGGTGGTGGGCTCCTCGCCCGGCGGTGCGGCGAGGAACCGGCGCACCTCGTGGACCACCCGCCCCAGGTCCTCGGGGTGGATGATCGAGGCGAGCTCGGCGCCGACCAGGTCGTCGGCATCGCGCCCGTACACCCCGGCGGCGGCGGGGCTGACGTAGCGCAGCACGCCGGTGGGGGCGGCGATCATGATGACGTCGCTGGAGCCCTGCACCAGGGAGCGGAAGTGGTTCTCCTTCTGCGCCAGTTCCTGGGTGAGGGCGATGTTGTCGACGAGCATGATGCCCTGCCGGACGACCAGGGCGAGCACCACCGTGCAGCCGGTGAGGATCACGACGCGGTCCACCCGGCGGCCCTCGACGGCGCTGTAGAGAATGCCGAGGGTGCAGACGGCGGCGGCGAGATAGGGCGTCAGTGCGGCCAGCGATCCCGCGATGGGGCGGCTGGCGGGAAGCATGCTCCGCGTCGGGAAAGCGTTGTCCGCGGCCCTGTTCGCGCCCCAGGGGGCGTACGCCAGGAGCAGCGAGCCGGCGAACCAGCCCGCGTCCAGCATGTGGCCGGAGTGATAGGTCTGGCGCAGCAGCGGTGAGGTGAACAGCGCGTCGGACAGGACCGTCAGGGCGAGCGCGGCGACGGCGGTGTTCACCGCGGAGCGGTTGACGTTGGACCGCCGGAAGTGCAGGGCCAGCACCATGGAGACCAGCACGATGTCCAGCAGCGGATAGGCCAGCGCGAGCGCCGCGCGGGCCACGCTCACGTCCTCGGCGCCCACCAGATGCGCGGTGTGCGCCAGGGCGAGGCTCCAGGAGAGCGTGAGGAGCGATCCGCCGATCAGCCAGGAGTCCAGCACGAGACAGAGCCAGCCGGCCCGGGTGACGGGTCGCTTGGCGAGGACGAGCAGCCCGACGATGGCGGGCGGCGCGAAGCAGAGGAAGAAGACGTCGGCCAGGGAGGGGGTGGGCACCGGAAGCCCGAGCACGACCTCGTACCAGCCCCAGACGGCGTTGCCCGCGGAGGCCATGAACGAGGAGAGCGAGAAGAGCAGCCAGGCGGGCCGGAACCGGCTGCTGCCGGCCCGCGCGTAGCGGTAGCAGGAGACGGCGGCGACCAGCGCCGCCGCGCTGAGACCGAAATCCCCCATGACGCGCGCCAGTTGCGGTGAACCCCAGCCGAGGGCCGATCCCGCGGCATATCCGGCCCAGACGACGCCGAGCAGGATCTGCCAGACCAGCGCGGACGCGCCGCCCGCGGCCGGCCTCCGGGAGAGGAGTGCGCCGAGGGCGTCGACCGGCGCGCTCACCGGGGCGCCCCCGGTGTGGCCGGGTGCGCTCGCACCCGGCGGCCCGCCATCCCCCGTCGGCTGTCCGGCGGTGTCGGATCATGCACCCTTCGGCCGTACATCGCCCGTCGCCCCCTCGCGTGTCGCGTCCTCCCCGGCGCCGTCCCCTTCCACGGCGCAGCGCCCCTTTCGGGACGATACACCAGACCGGTCACGCAGGGACATAGTTCCTCTACTCTCCGTGACGACCTGGAGGGTTTTCCGGAACAGTGTGCGACCGAGGGCCTCCGCAGCGTGGTCAGCCGATGGTGCGGACCACGTTCCGCACCGGCTCTCCCGCGGCGAACCGGCGCAGCTGCCCGGCCAGCAGGCGCTTGGCGCGTGGCTCGAAAGCCGATGTGCTGCCGCCCACGTGCGGCGTGATCAGGACGTTCGGAGCATGCCAGAGCGGGTGGCCGACGGGCAGCGGTTCCGGGTCGGTGACGTCGAGGGCGGCCCGCAGCCTGCCGGACTGGAGTTCGAGCAGCAGTGCCTCGGTGTCGACGACGCCGCCGCGTGCGACGTTCACGAGCAGCGCCCCTTCCTGCATCGCGGCGAGGAACTCCGCATCGACCAGCCCCTGTGTGGACGGGTTCAGCGGGGTGGACAGCACGACGACATCGGCCTCGGGCAGCAGTACCGGCAGGTCGTCGAGCGTGTGCACGGGGCCGCGTGCGGCTGTCCGCGCGGAGCGCGCGACGCGCCCCACCCGCGCGCACTCGAAGGGCGCGAGCCGGTCCTCGATGGCGGCGCCGATCGATCCGTACCCCACGATCAGCACGGACTTGTCGGCGAGCGCGGGGTAGAAGCCGGACCGCCACTCCTCCTTGTCCTGGCCGTGGACGAACCCGGGGACACCGCGCAGGGAGGAGAGGATCAGCGTGAGGGCGAGCTCCGCGGTGGATGCCTCGTGGACCCCCTTGGCGTTGCACAGCCGTACCCCGGCCGGCAGCAGACCGAGCGCGGGCTCGACGTGGTCGATGCCCGCGGAGAGTGTCTGCACGACCTGGACGCCCGCCATGCCGCCGAGCGGCCGGACCGCGACTTCGGAGCCCTTCATGTACGGCACGACGTAGAAGGCGCAGTCGGCGGGGTCGGCGGGGTAGTCCGGTTCGCCGTCCCAGAACCGGTAGTTGAGCCCCTCGGGGAGCCCTTCGACCTCGTCGGCCGGGAACGGCAGCCATACGTCGGGCGTCTTCGTCACGTCGGGGGTCTTCGCCTCGCCGGGAGTCTTCGTCATGGTCAGGAGGTTAGGGCCTGTCCGGCGGATCGGGGTCGGACAGGGCGCGGCGTCTGGTGCGGTGCATCGCAAGGCGCCGGAGCGTCCTGATAGCGGAGCTATTCGGACGGTTCGGCAACCCGCGAGGTGCCGTGCCAGACGCCGCGACCCCGGCCATGATCCGCCGGACAGGCCCTGATCGGCGGAGGCCGTGCGAGGAGCGGCGGGCGGCAGAGGTTACTTTGGGGTGCGGTGCGGTCCCGTGGACGGCGGGGCATGGGCCCGGTTCGACGGCGGGGCCTGGGGAGGATCGGGGAGTTGGAGCGCAGGAGTCTCGGTGCGGCGGCGCTCGCCGTGGGGGCGGTCGGTCTCGGCTGCATGCCGATGAGCTGGGCGTACAGCGCCTCGCAGCAGCACGGTGACCGTGCGTTGCGTACGGTGCACGCCGCGCTCGACGCGGGCGTGCAACTGCTCGACACGGCCGACATGTACGGCCCGTTCACCAATGAGCTGCTGGTGGGGCGGGCGCTGAAGGGCCGCAGGTCGGACGCGTTCGTCTCCACCAAGTGCGGACTGCTGGTGGGTGATCAGCACATCGTGGCCAATGGCCGGCCCGGCTATGTGCGGCGGGCCTGCGACGCCTCGCTGCGCCGGCTCCAGACCGATGTGATCGATCTGTACCAGCTGCACCGGGCCGATCCCGAGGTGCCCGTCGAGGAGACCTGGGGCGCGATGGCGGAGCTGGTGACCGCCGGAAAGGTGCGGGCGCTCGGACTCTGCGCGGTCGGGGCACGGGCCTCGCGCCGGCCGGGTTCACGGATGTACGACGAAACGATCCGTCAGCTGGAGCGCGTGCAGCAGGTCTTCCCGGTGAGCGCGGTGCAGGCAGAGCTCTCGGTCTGGTCGCCGGACGCTCTGGAGTCGTTGCTTCCGTGGTGCACGGCACGGGGCGTGGGGCTGCTGGCGGCGATGCCGCTGGGCAGCGGCTATCTGACCGGCACGCTGACGCCGGGGCAGGGCTTCGAACCGGAGGATCTGCGCGCCCGGCATCCCCGGTTCACGGCGGAGATGATGGCGGCGAACCAGCCGGTGGTCGTCGGGCTGCGGCGGATCGCCGAGCGGCACGGGGCGAGTGCCGCGCAGGTGGCGCTGGCCTGGGTGCTGCGGCAGGGTCCGCACGTGGTGCCGGTGCCTGGCACCAAGCGGGAGGGGTGGGCGGTGGAGAACGCGGGGGCGGCCGGGCTGAACCTGACCGCGCGGGATCTGGCGGAGATCGCCGCGTTGCCCGGGGCTCAGGGGTCCTGGGACTGATATCGGCCCCCGCCCCTGAACACCGGTCGGCAGAATTGGCGGGCATCGGGAACCCCGGGGCGGGGCCGCGGTGTAAGAACAGTAGTCAGGTGGCCGTCGAAGGGATCGGTGCTGTGCGCGGTGTTCTGTTCGGATCTGTACAAGGCCCCGCCGGGCCGCGGGGCCGCCGCCGTGGCCTGCGCCGCGGGACGGTGGCCGCGCTGGCCGCCGGCTCGCTGGTGCTGACCGCGGGGTGTTCCTCGGACGGCAGCTCCGCCGGTACGGCGGGCGTCGGCGGGACGCCACCGGTCGCCCGCTCCTCGTCCGCCGCCCCGAAGCCGTCCGCCTCGCGGTCCCTGCCGCCCGCGAAGGGCTCGGTGCGGGTGGTGTCGACGCTCACCGAGGGCCTGGACTCGCCCTGGGGGCTGGCGGCGCTGCCCGGCGGTGATCTGCTGGTCTCCTCCCGTGACAAGGGCACGATCACCCGGATCGACGGGAAGACCGGCAAGAAGACCCTGCTGGGCGCGGTGCCCGGGGTGTCGCCCGCCGGTGAGGGCGGACTGCTGGGGATCGCGGTCTCCCCCGCGTACGGCGCGGACCACCTGGTGTACGCGTACTTCACGACCGAGTCCGACAACCGCATCGCCCGCATGCAGTACGACGAGAACGGCACCACGCCCGGCCGGCTGCTGGGCGCGCCGGACACGATCCTGCGCGGCATCCCCAAGGGGGCGATCCACAACGGCGGGCGGATCGCCTTCGGCCCCGACCACATGCTGTACGCGGGCACCGGGGAGACGGGCGACGACGGTCTCGCCCAGGACAAGAAGTCGCTGGCCGGCAAGATCCTGCGGATGACCCCGGACGGGGAACCGCTGCACGGCAATCCGGCGGCCGACTCCGTGGTGTATTCGTACGGCCACCGCAATGTGCAGGGGCTGGCCTGGGACGGGCAGCAGCAGCTGTGGGCGTCCGAATTCGGGCAGGACACCTGGGACGAGCTGAACCGGATCGTGCCGGACGGGAACTACGGCTGGCCGGAGGCCGAGGGCCGGGCGGGGCAGAAGGGATTCATCGATCCCGTGGCCCAGTGGAAGACGTCCGAGGCGTCCCCGAGCGGAATCGCCTTCGTCAAGGGTTCGATCTGGATGGCCGGCCTGCGCGGGGAGCGGCTCTGGCGGATTCCGTTGTCCGGCAGCGGCGGGAGGGAACCTCTCGCGGCCCCGCAGTCGTTCCTGGTAGGGAAGTACGGCCGTCTGCGTACCGTGCTCGCCGCAGGCGGCGACAGGCTCTGGCTCGTCACGAGCAATACGGACACCCGTGGCACCCCCAAGCCGGGAGACGACAGGATCCTGGAACTGGCGGTGCGGTAGCGGCTACAGCAGGTGAAAGGGCGTGCGACCGGTGTTCAACTTCTTCGAGGAACTCTTCGCACCGGGCCGCAAGCACACCGCCGAGGAGCAGAAGCGGCTGGAGCTGACCCGGGTGGATCTCGGCGTCGGTGACCCGGGGCGCGGGCCGATCGACCTGGCCTCCGGAAAGGTGGTCGTCAGGGCGCCCGGCGCGGGCGCCGACGCGGACGCGGACCGGGGGCCCGATCAGGACCCGGACGCCCCCGAAACCCCGGACACCCGGGCCTGAGCGAGCGGGGCGGGCCGGGTACGGCCGTCGGCCCTGGCCCCGGTCAGGAGGCGTCCCGGGTGGGGTACAGGCGGAGCCGGTGGGCAAGGGCGGCCGCCTCGCCTCGGCTGGAGACGCCGAGCTTGGCGAGAATGCTGGAGACGTGCACGCTCGCGGTCTTGGGCGATATGTAGAGCTCCTCGGCGATCCTGCGGTTGGTGTGGCCGGCCGCGACCAGCCGGTGCACGTCCTGTTCGCGTCGCGTCAGCCCGAACGACTCCACCGCGGCCGCGGCCGCCTCGCGCAGACGGTCCTCGGTGCGCTCCCGGCCCGCGGCCCCGTCGCCGGTGCCGTCCTCGGCGGGGACGGTGACGGCGGCCGGGATCTCGGGTGCGGTGCCGCGGTCCGGGGCGGTGAGGGCGATGCGGGCGCGGCCGGCCAGCAGCTCGACGGTCTCGGTCAGCGGGCGCGCGCCGAGCCGCACGGAGGTGCCGTGTGCCTCGCGCAGCAGGGCGGTGACGGTGGACCGGTCGCCGGCGGCGACGAGGAGGGCCTCGGCCCAGCGGTGCTGGATCCGGGCCAGCTCGTACGGGCGGTGCAGGGGCGCGAAGGCGGCCGCCGCGCGGGACCAGTGGCCGGGGGTGTCGAGGCCCTCCGCCCTGGCCAGCTCGGCATCGATCAGGAGACCGTGGGCGGCCCAGACGGGGACGAGCATCGGCAGCCCCTTCAGGTGGGCGCGGATGCGGGCGAGGACCGCCGGCCGGCCCGGGTCGGCGGCGGGCAGGCCCCGGGCGTCGGCCTCGGCGGCGGCCGCGACATGGAGCAGCGGCAGGGCGTACCGCTGGGTGCCGGGCGGGAATCCCTGTTCCGACCGGGCCTCGAACTCGGCCCGCGCCTCGGCCAGTCGGCCCTGCTGCACGGCGAGGGCCATGGCATGGCGTGCGGGCACGATGACGTGCTGGGGCTGCGGGTCCCGGGAGCCGAAACTGCGCCGGGCCAGGGCGAGTTGCGCCTCGGCCTCGGCCAGGTCGCCCCGGGCCAGGGCGAGTTCGGTGCGGCGCGAGGCCACGAGCCCCTGCGCCTTGCCGGACCGGGCAACGCGGGCCGCCGCGTCGGTGGTGGCCCGGCTCTCGTCCCAGTGCCCCAGGGAGAACAGCGAGTCCGCCCGGTTGCAGCGGACCCAGGCCTCCATGTCGGCGACGCCGTGGCTGAGGCTGATCTCGATGCCGTGGTCCGCGGCGGCCACGGCCTCCAGGGAGCGGCCCATGGATTCGAGGGTGGAGGGGAGGTTGATGGCGGCCCGGCTCATGATGCCGACCAGGTGCAGTTCGTCGGCGCGGTCGCGGACGGCGTACATCTCGGCGATGCCCTCGTCGACGCCGCCCGCCTCGGCGGTGAGCCAGCCGCGGGTGAGCCGGGCGTGCAGCCCGATGTACTCGTCGCCGACGAGCCTGGCGTACTCCACCGCCCGGTCGGCGGCGAGCAGGGTCTCGGCACCGGGGCGGTGCAGGGCGCCCCATCCCGCCACGCTCATCAGGACATCGGCGTGGACGGCGGACGGGGGCAGGCCGCGGACGAGCTCCTGGGCGGCGGCCAGTTCCTCGCGGCCGTCGCCGCGGGTGAGGTCCTGCATCAGCCGGGAGCGCTGGACCCAGAACCAGGCGGCGCGCAACGGGTCGTCCTCGCCCTCCAGGACCCGCATGGCCTTCTTGGCGATGGCCAGGGCGCGTTCGCGCTCCCCGCCGAACCGGGCGGCGACGGTGGCCTCGGCCATCAGGTCGAGATAGCGCAGCGGGGTGGTCTCGGGGTCGCAGCCGCAGGCCGGGTAGCTCTCGGCGTAGTCGATGGGCCGCAGGGTGCGGCGTACGTCGTCGGGGGCGTCGTCCCACAGTTCCATCGCCCGTTCCAGCAGGCGGAGTTGTTCGGAGAAAGCGTAGCGGCGGCGGGTCTCGACGGAGGCCTTCAGCACGGCGGGCAGCGCCTTGGCGGCGTCGTGTGCGCCGTACCAGTAGCTGGCGAGGCGGGTGGCGCGCTCTCCGGCGCGGACGAGGGTGGGGTCGGCCTCCAGGGCCTGTGCGTAGCGCCGGTTGAGCCGGGAGCGCTCGCCGGGCAGCAGGTCGTCGCTGACGGCCTCGCGGACCAGGGAGTGCCGGAAGCGGTAGCCGTTGCCCTCCGGGGTGGTGAGCAGCAGGTTGGCGCCGACGACCGCCCGCAGCGCCTCGATGAGTTGGTCCTCGGTCAGCCCGGCGACCGCGGCGAGCAGTCCGTACTCGATGGTGGAGCCGCCCTCGGCAACGATCCGGGCGACCTGCTGGGCGTCGTCGGGGAGCGCCTCGACGCGTACGAGCAGGAGGTCGCGCAGCGAGTCGGAGAGCCGGGAGTGGTCACCGCTCTCCAGGCTGCAGGCGAGTTCCTCGACGAAGAAGGCGTTGCCGTCGGAGCGTTCGAAGATCTCGTCCGCGAGGACGGCCTCGGGGGTGGCGGCGAGGATGCCGGTGAGCTGGCGGCGGACCTCGGCACGGTTGAAGCGGGCGAGTTCGATCCGGCGGACGGTGCGCAGCCGGTCCAGCTCGGCAAGGAGGGGGCGCAGCGGGTGGCGGCGGTGGATGTCGTCGGAGCGGTAGGTGCCGATCACGACGAGGCGACCGTTGCGCACGGTGCGGAAGAGGTAGGCGAGGAGGTGGCGGGTGGAGGCGTCGGCCCAGTGCAGGTCTTCCAGGACGAGGACGACGGCGCGTTCGGCGGAGATGCGTTCCAGGAGTCGGGCGGTGAGTTCGAAGAGGCGGGCGGTGCTGTGCTCGTCCGTCGCGTCCCGGTCGGCCTCGCCGAGTTCGGGAAGCAGCCGGGCCAGCTCGCCCTCCTGCCCGGCGCAGGCCGCGGCGACCTCCTCGGGCAGGGTGCGGCGCAGGGCCCGCAGCGCGGTGGAGAACGGGGCGTAGGGCAGGCCGTCGGCACCGATCTCGACGCAGCCGCCGACGGCGACGGCCGCGCCGCGGCGGACCGCGGCCGCGAGGAACTCCTCGACCAGCCGGGTCTTGCCGACCCCCGCCTCACCGCCGATGAGCAGGGCCTGCGGTTCGCCCGAAACGTCGGCACCCTCCGCGCCGGCGCGGGCGAGCGCGTCGACGAGCGAGGCGAACTCGCTCTCTCGGCCGACGAACACGGGACTGACGGACCTGGTCTCCACGTCGCCGAGCATCGCACACGGGTCCGGTCGCGCGGGCCCCGGACCGGGGCCGTCCGGCCCCGGTCGAGCATCGGTCCGGGGCCGTCGGGCGTCGGTTCAGCAGTCATCGGTCCACCGGAACCGAGGCGCCGTCACCCGGCCTTCACGCGGCGTGGACGAATCGTTTCCGGTCCGTACTCAGCGGCCCCTCTGCCTCCTTGCGTCCGGGATGCCGGGCGGCCCTGCGGGCAACCCGGCGGGCGCGAGCGGCCTCCAGGACGAGTCGTTCCTGCTCGGCCCGGCGGTGCAGTTCGGCCATGCGCAGCGTGTGGAGTTCGAAGGTGTGCATGTGCTTCTCCCGGAGGACGACGGCCCGTTGGGGCCCGATGGGGTCGGCAGCGCTTCTGCCGTGCCTTCACTGTCGTCCCTCAGGAGGTGTCGCGGCATCGGGCAGGATCCGCATCTTCGCGGGCGGGGAGCCTCAGAAACTCGTGGCCCCTGCCGTATACGGGACCGGGTCCCTCGGGCGGATGCCCTATGCCGTGTCCCCGGCCCTTGTGCTCAGCCGGCGGCGCCCGTGGTCGGCAGCGGCACGATGAGGTCGAAGTACATGGCTGCGGAGATCACCAGACCGAGGACACCGAGCGCGATGCCGGCGGTCGCGACGGCGCGCACCCAGCCGGGCTGCGGGTCAGCGGAGGGTGCGCCGAAGGCCGGGCGGACCAGGGCGAAGACTCCGACCAGCAGGGCGAGCAGTGCGAAGAGTCCGTTGACCAGTGCGGTGGAGTGCCAGGCGTCGCCGTAGATCTCGGAGATCTGCTGGGCGGCGCTGCCACCGGCCGAGGTCTTGATCTGGCCGATCAGGGTCTCGCGCTCGGCGGCGACCTTGCCGGTCCAGGACCCGGTGAGCGCGACGACACCGAGCCCGGCCGCGGCCACGGCGGCGGCCGCGGCGCCGAGGCCGGAGGACTGCTTGTCCGAGTCGTCGAGGCCGTCCGGCTCCAGGTCCTCGGCCTCCGCGAGTGCTTCCTCGGCTCCGTCGGCTTCGCCCGCGGCCTTGTCCGTCTTGACCATGTCGTACGCGGCGTCCTCGGTCGCGGTCTCCTCGGCATCGGGTGCCGAGGGGGCAGTGGGGTCGGTGGGGTTCGCGGAAGTCGTGGGGTTCATGTTCCGCACGCTAGGCGGCCCGGATGAGAGCCCCCTTAACGACCGCCCGGCCGACGGGCGGACGCCCGCCGGCCGGGGGCCGGGCCTGGTTCCGTCGGGGGGTCAGCCCGCCGTGCCGAACGAGTCCTGGAGCCGGGGGATGTAGTCGGCCAGCGCGGGGGCCCAGCAGCCGTAGTTGTGGCCGCCGTCGCAGGTGGGCGCCAGCGCCGACCCGTCGCCGTAGTCGACGAGGCGGCTGGGCAGACCGAGCGTGTCCATGCGGGTCTTGACGTTCCTGGCGGCGATCGCGGTGAAGTGGTCTATCACGTCGTTGTCGCCGGTGTAGAGCGTGACGTCGGTCTCGGCGAGCTTGGCCAGGTTGACCGGGGCGGCCGGGTCGACCGCCTTCCAGACCCGGTCCGCGTTCAGCACCGGGTACGGGGAACCGAAGATCGCGTCGCTGTCGACCATGGGCCCGTAACCGGTGCACTGGCCGGTCCCGGACGGGGTGGAGGTGCTCACGGCGCACCAGGCGCCGGTCAGGTTGAGTTCCGTGGCCAGGACCGCCGCGCGGACCTCCGCCATGCCGAAGTCGATGCCGCCGGACAGGGAGGCGACGTGGCCGAAGAGGTCGGGGCGGGCCTCGCCGTAGTGCAGGGCGCCGAACCCGCCCATCGACAGGCCGACGACGGCCCGGTGGTCCCTGTCGGCGACGGTGCGCAGGTTGGCGTCGATGAAGGGGACGACCTGCTCCAGGTGGAAGGTCTCCCAGTTCGCCGCGCCCTCGGCGGTGTTCTGCATGACCCAGTCGGCGAACCAGCCCTTCAGGCCGGCGTCCGGCACGACGGTGATCATCGAGTCCGAGCGCAACGCCGGGGCGGCCGCGGCGTCATCCACGGTTCCGCCCCCGCCGTGCAGGAAGTACGTCACCGGCCAGCGCTTCCCGGGGTCGGTGCGGTAGCCGCTGGGCAGGAAGATGCGGATCTTGTGCTTCCCGGCCACCTGAGGGGTGGTCACGGTGATGGTGAAGTCGGTGGCCGAGTGCACCTCGGTGCCCCCGGCGACCTGGGTCAGACCGAATCCGTCGGTCAGCACCGGAGGGGCGGCGCCGTCGGCGTGGGCGAGCGGGGCGGTGAGGGTCGCGGCCATGGTCAGCGCGGCGGCGGCCACGGCCGTTCGCGCCCGGGTCCGCCAGGTGGTCCGTGGTGTTCTCATCGGGTGTCCTCTCCGAGAGCGCGGCTCTCGCTGTGGGGGAAGGCCCCGGCCCGGCGGCCGGGAGAGCCCTTCCGGTCGTGGTTCTCAGAGCGCGCAGAACGCGTCGGTCATGGCCTTGCCCGTATGGGCCTGTCCCGGCGTACCGCCGAGAAGATGGAACTCGTTGTTCGCGTGCGCCACCTGCTCGGTGCCGTCCTCGCTGCTCAGCCACTCGCTGAAGTAACCGAGCACCGCGCCGTTGTGTCCCCAGGCCGACTTCCCGCAGGACAGCTTTATGCGCTCGATGCCCAGCCCGTAGCCGATGTCGGCGGTCACGGGAACGGTGGTCTTGAGCTCGGCCATCTGCGCGGGCTCAAGGAGCTTTCCGGTCATCAGCGCCCGGGAGAACGTGGCCAGGTCGTCCATGGTCGACACCATGGCCCCGGCGCTCCCGAAGACCTGCACGTTGGAGGCCGTCGCGTCGTTGATGAAGATCGTCCGGATCGCGTAGCCGTGGAGGTAGTTGCCGTAGAGCGCGGGGTCGGATGTGGGGAAGCTGGTGTCGCGCAGGCCGAGCGGTTCGATGATGCGCCGCTGGATCTGCGTGGCCGCGTCCTCGCCGGTGACGGCCTTGATCACCATGCCCGCGAGCACGTAGTTGGTGTTGGAGTAGTCGAACTTCTCGCCCGGCTCGGTCGTCGGCGCGCGCATGGCGAGGGCGACGTTGACCAGGTTCTGCGGCGGGAAGACCTCCCTCGGGTTGGTGTTGAGGAAGTACGGCCCGTTGATCTGTATGGTTTTGAAGTAGTCGGGCAGGCCCGAGGTGTGGTTGAGCAGCTGACGGATAGTGATCTTCGAGCCGTCGTAGCCGTTGGCGGCGACCGCCCCCGGCAGCCACTTGGCGACGGTGTCGTCCAGCGAGAGTTTCTTCTCGCCCTCCAGCTGGAGCAGCACGGTGGAGGTGAACGCCTTGGTGTTGCTGCCGATCCGGAACCTCGCCTTCGGGTCGGCGGGCACCTTGGTCGCGCGGTCACCGACACCCGCGTGCACGTACTGGGTGGTGTCGCCCTTCCGCACCATGCCGATCACGCCCGGGTATCCGTCGGCGATCCCCTGCTGGGCACCGGCCTGCAGGATGTCGGCCGGGGTCTGGGCGGCGGTCGAGGACTCGGCAGCCGATGAGGCGGTGGCCGGGGCGGCGGCGGTCGCCGTGCCGGCACCGGTCATCAGCAGGCAGGCCGCGGTGGCCACCGGCAGCAGCCAGCGCCGGTGCCCGCGCACCCGCGAGGTGCGCCGGGCCGTGCCACCGGTGGACCGGTTCGCCGTGCCGGCCTCGATACCTGATCCGGAATCGTCGCGCATGCTCATTTTCTTTCCTGTCCCTTTCGGTCGGTCATTCCGGCTGTCTGGTGGGGTTCGGCTGCGCCTCAGCGTTGACACGCGGCCGCGATGATCAGCAGAAGCACGAGAACTGCCGCTGCTTGGAGGCAGGCGAGGCCGCCGAGACGGCTGCCTTGCGGATTTCGCCGATTGGTCTCCACATGGCCACCGGCGAGAATTCCCGGGTGCTGCTTGTTGTAGTGATCCAGTTGGCGTTGTGCGCCCTCGGACTCGGCGAGCCACGGCGTCTTGAATCCGCATTCGCCGCACCAGAATCGGTAGACCATGTCAACTCCTCATGAGTCGTAGCAGGAGAAATTCATGAGAGGCGATCAGATCCGATGCCGGTGCCGTTCCGGCCGCATGGACGCCATCTGCTTCCCGGATGCCCGGCGGGGTGCGCCGCCCCGTGTCGGCGCACCGGCCGGGCACCACTGATCGTGCTGTTCACGCCATTCCGCGAACAGGACAGGCGACCGGCCATATATGACCGGTCGCCACCGGTAGGGTCGTCGCGACCGCGCTCGGTGGTGGAAGGATGTCGAAGTGGCGGATCAGCTCGGCACGTTGCTGCGTCGGCTGCGTAACCGGTCGGGGCTCACGCAGGAGCAGCTGGAGGCACGGTCCGGAGTGAGCGTGCGTACGATCCGCAGACTGGAGAACGGCAGATCCAGCGATCACCGGCTGGGTACGGTGAACCTGCTGGCGGACGCGCTGGAGGCCGGGCCCGAGGACCGTCAGCGGCTCGCCGCCACGCTCGCGAGGTCGAAGGCCGAACCGGCCGGCGAACCCGGCCCCGTACCGGTACCCGAATCCGCCCCCGTACCGGAATCCTTACCTGCACAGAACTCCGGGCAGAATCACGGGCGGATTCCCGGAAGGAACCCCGTACAGAACCCCGGGCCAAATGTCCTCCCCACCTCCACCACTTCACCCGCTCACGGCGAACTCGTCACCGCTTCCACCGAATTGGCCCGGGAAATCCGGCGCCGCTGGCAGCGCGAGGAGGAACACCGCCGGGTGCACGACCCGTTTCCGCTTCCGGTGCGCTGGCAGGACGCCCCCGAATCGCTGACCGACCATTCGGAGAACATCCAGCGTCTGCCGCCGGGAGCGACGCCGGACCGAATGGACCTGAGCGGCGATCTGGGCAGCGTGGCCGAGGTCTACCGGCGGATCGGGTCGGGGCGGCTCGTGGTCCTCGGCCGGGCCGGATCCGGCAAGTCGATCCTGACGATCAGGTTCGTCCTGGACCAGCTGGAGGCCCGCGAGCCGCACGACCGGGTGCCGGTGGTCTTCAGCATCGGCTCCTGGGATCCCACGGCCGTCGCGCTGCGGGACTGGCTGATCGACCGGCTGGTGCGCGACCACCCGCATCTCACCCGCCGGGCCCCCGACGGCTCGACGCTGGCGGCCGCCCTGGTCGACGCGGATCTCGTACTGCCGGTCCTGGACGGGTTCGACGAGATCGCGGAAGGTCTGCGGAGTACGGCCCTGGAGGTGCTCAACGCCACCTCGCTCCCGCTCGTCCTGACCAGCCGGCGCGGCGAGTTCGCCGAGGCCGTCCAGGAGGCCGGTGCCCCGCTGGTCTGGGCCGCCGGTCTCGAACTGACCGATCTCACCCTCGAAGACCTCTCCGACTACCTGCCCCGGACGGCCCGGCCGGTCCCCCGCGACGACGGCGGGACCACGCCGGTCTGGACCCCCGTACTGGACCGGCTGCGCGCCCGGGAGAGCGGGGCCGCCGGCCCCCTGGCCAGGGTCCTGAGCACCCCGCTCATGATCATCCTGGCGCGGACGATGTACAGCGAGGCGCCCGACAGGAACCCGGCGGAGCTGCTGGAGGCCGAGCGCTTCCCCGACGAGAACTCCCTCGAAGAACATCTGCTGGCGGGCTTCGTGCCGACGGTCTACCGGCGTCGCGTCGCCGAGCGGAGCGCCACCCGTCGCCGGGAGCGGCAGCGCGATCCGGAGCGCGCCGAGCGCTGGCTCGGCTTTCTCGCCCACCATCTGGCCCGGCTCGACGGCGACCAGCAGGACCTCGCGTGGTGGCGGATCGGTGATTCGCTGCGGCTGTCCACGCGGCTGCTGTCGGTGGCGGTGTCCTCGGCGCTCTGCGTCACGCTCGCGGTGTGGTTCGTCAACCTGATCAACGTGCCGTTCCCGGTCGGCGAGGTGCTCATGTCGGGCTGTTCGATGGGGGCGGTCGCCGGTCTCGCCTACGGGTGTGTCCACGCGATCCTGGTCCGGTTCGGCACCACGGCCTTCGAACCCGCCCATGTACGGCTGCGGCTGCCCGGCGGGGGCACCGGCGTCGGCCGCAGACCGGTGCGCACGTTCGTCGCCCGGTTCGGCGCCGTCCTGCCGGGCGGTTTCGTGATGGGCGTCGGATGCGCCTGTGCCCTCGCCCTCCAGCGCTGGCTGTACTACGGGATCCCGCTCGCGAACGAGCTGGTGATCAAGGGCACCCTCATCAACATGCTGGTCCTCGGCCTGATCTTCGGCGCGGGCGCCGGGCTCGTCTTCGGGATCATGGCCATGCTCGAAGCGCCGCTGGACGTCGCCTCCGCGGCCACCCCGGCCGGCCTGCTGGCCTCGAACCGCGCGACGGTGCTCCGGCAGGTTCTCGTACTGGTACCGATGCTCACCCTGGCCATCGCGGTCGGCGGGCACCTGATCACCGGCCTGCTCGACGGAATCCTCGGACCGCTGATCTGGAACGCGGCGGACGGGCTCGTCATCGGTGTCATCGGCGGGCTCGGCGGCACGTGCTCGTACGCGCTCTCGTTCACCGCCTGGGGTCGGTGGCTGGTCCTGTCGCGCGTATGGCTGCCCCTGACCGGCAGACTGCCCTGGGACACGGTGGCCTTCCTGGACGACGCCTACCGCCGGGGCGTGCTGCGCCAGACCGGCGCGGTGTACCAGTTCCGCCACATCCGGCTCCAGCACCACCTCGCCCGCACGTACCGCGAGCACCAGAGCAAGTACGCACCGGCCAGATTCGGTCCCGGCGCATAGGGCCTCTCGTTCGGATCAGTCCTTCCGTGCCCGCCACTCCCGGGCCAGCACCGACCAGATCTCCGAGTCGTGCCGCTCACCCCGGTACAGGTAGTTCTCGCGCAGCACCCCGTCGCGCGTCATGCCGAGCCGCTCGGCGACGGCGATGCTGGCGGTGTTCGCGGCGGACGCGTCCCACTCCACGCGGTGCATGCCGCGCTCGTACACCGCCCAGTCGATCAGCTTCCGGGACGCCCGGGTGATCAGGCCGCGCCCCTGGCCCGCCGGCTCCAGCCAGCAGCCGATCTCGCAGTTCCCCGACTCCGCGTCGAAGATCCGGAACAGGACGCCGCCGACGAGCGTGCCCTCCAGCCAGATGCCGTAGATCCGCCCCGTGTCCGTCGCCTGCTTCTCCGCGTACCGCCGCAGCAGCTCCCGCGCCGAGTCCAGGTCGGTGGCGAAGGAGGCGAAGGGGATCCACGGATCGACGAGCTCGCGGGCCCGGTCCATGTGGTCCAGGAACTCCTGGGCCTGCCAGATCTCCAGCGGACGCAGTTCCGCTCCGTCGTCACCCAGGGATATCGCGAACATCATGCTCCTTCTCGTACCGCTTCCACCGCTTGCGCGGGCTGCGCCACCTCCGCGGGTCGCGCTGCCTGCGGGATCTTCGCATGCGGGAGGCCGTGCTCGGGAGGCTCGATGCTGATCCGCGGCAGCAGCCGGTCCAGCCGGCGCGGCAGCCACCAGTTCGCCCCGCCCAGCAGATGCATCAGCGCGGGGACCAGCAGCGTACGGAGGACGAAGGCGTCCAGCAGGACGGCGGCGGCGAGCGCGATGCCGAACATGGCGATGACCCGGTCCCCGCTGAGGACGAAGGCGAGGAAGACCGAAATCATGATCACGGCCGCCGAGTTGATCACCCGGCCGGTCTCGGCGAGGCCCACCCGCACGGCCCGCCGGTTGTCACCGGTCGCCAGCCACTCCTCGTACATCCGCCCCACCAGGAACACCTGGTAGTCCATGGACAGTCCGAAGAGCACGGACACCATGATCACCGGCAGGAACGGTTCGATGGGCCCCGAGCTGCCGAGGCCCAGCAGTTCGCTCCCCCAGCCCCACTGGAAGATCGCGACGACGACCCCGAACGAGGAGGCGACGGCGGCCACATTCATCACCGCGGCCTTCAGCGGAATGGCGATCGACCGGAAGGCCAGCAGCAGAAGCAGACAGCCGAGCCCTATGACCACACCGACGAAGAGCGGGAGTTTGCCGATGATGATCCGGGCGAAGTCGTCGTAACTGGCGGTCACTCCCCCGACATGGGCCTGGAGCGAGTTGTTCTCCTCGGCCTTCGGCAGGACGTCCGTACGCAGCCGGTCGACGAGCTCGCTGGTCTCCTGGGACTGCGGCGACGAGTTCGGTACGACGGTGACGAAGGCCGTACTGCCGCTGCTGTTGTACGTGACCGGGCCGACCGAGGCCACGCCCTCGGTGGACCGCAGGGTGGCGGGCAGGGCGTCCATCGCGAGCCGGTCGTCGGCGCCGTCCAGCTGTGCGGCGATGGTCAGCGGCCCGTTGACGCCGGGGCCGAATCCGTCGGCCAGCAGGTCGTACGCCTGCCGGGTGGTCGACGAGGAGGGGTTGTTGCCCTGGTCGGAGCTGCCCAGATGCAGGGAGAAGGTGGGCAGCGCGAGGACCAGCATCACCACGGCGGCGCACGCCCCGAGCAGCTTGGGGTGGCGTTCGACGAAGGCGGACCAGCGGGCCGCGAAGCCCGTGGGCACCTCGGGCTGCGGGCCGTGCTCGGCGAGCCGTCTGCGCTCGCGCCGGCTCAGCGCCCGCGGGCCGATGAAGGAGAGCAGGGCGGGCAGCAGGGTCACGGAGGCGGCCACGGTCAGGACGACGGTGAGCGAGGCGGCGATCGCCACACCATTGAGGAAACCGAGCCGCAGGATCAGCATGCCGAGCAGTGCGATGCAGACGGTCGCCCCGGCGAAGACGACGGCGCGGCCGGTCGTCGCGACGGCGGTCTGGGCGGCCTCGGTGACCGACAGGCCCCTGCGCAGTCCTCTGCGGTGTCCGGTGACGATGAACAGCGCGTAGTCGATGCCGACGCCGAGCCCGATCAGCATGCCCAGCATGGGCGCGAAGTCGGCGACGGTCATCAGATGGCCGAGCAGTACGGTGCCCGCGTAGGCGGTGCCGACGGAGACCAGCGCGGTGGCGATGGGCAGCATGCTGGCGGCGAGGGAGCCGAAGGCGAGGAAGAGGACGACCGCCGCGACGACGACCCCGACGGCCTCGCTGAGGTGGGCGGAGGGTGCTTCGGTGAGGGCGACGGCGGGGCCGCCCAGCTCCACCTGGAGGTGGTCCCCGGCGGCCGCCTTCGCGGTGTCCACGACCGCCCTGACCTGCTGCACCGGGATGTCCTCGACCAGCTGGTCGAAGGTGACCGCGGCGTAGGCGGTGTGTCCGTCGGCGCTGATCTGTGCGGTGCCGGACGCGCCGTACGGTCCGGTGACCGCGCCGACCCCGGGCAGTTCCTCGACCGCGTGCAGGGTCCGGGTCATCGTCTGCCGGACGTCGTCGGCCCGCACGGTGGAGTCGGAGGTGTGCCAGACGATGGTGTCGGTGTCACCGCCGAGATCCGTGAAGCCGCCCTTGAGGAGCTCGGTGGCCCGGCCGGACTCCGTACCGGGCACCTCGTAGTCGTTGGAGTACGCGGAACCCGCGAAGCCCGCCGCGGTGGCCGTGCCGCCGAGGGCGAGCAGCCAGACGAGGACGGCGAGGAGACGGTGCCTGATGCACCAGCGGGCGATGGCGGCCAACGGACGTGCTCCCTGCTGGTTCGTGGTCCTTTGCCGGTACAAAGCATGAATTACCCGCAAAGAAAGCATGACCTGAGAACCGTCACTCTGGCAGCCGAAAGTGATCCTTTGTCTCTTTCGTGGCCTTACTCACAGCCCTGGCCGGGAGCCCTTGCTCACAGCGGTTTCCGGCGGGGCGCCGCGTCGTACGACGCGGCGCCCCGCCTCCCGGATCCGGATCAGCCCGAGACGCTCGCCCGGCCGTTCTCGATGTGCCCCATCAGCCGGCGCCGGAAGGTGTCGTCCCCGTCGACGGAGACGGCCAGGTCGTACCAGCCGTGCGCGTCGGCCGCCGAGTGCACCACCGTGCGGCTGCGCCCCGGCTTGACCTTGACGGTCCGGGTCCAGTCCCGCAGGTCCGCCTCGTCGACGTAGCCCAGCGGCTCCACGGTGAAGGTGAGCGTCGTGCGCCCCGTGTTGCGCAGCGTGAGATGCAGATCGCGCTCATGGGCGTCGATCCGTGAGGCGACCTCGGCCGGGGCGCCGTCCTTCGCGGCCCCGGCGAACTCACGGCGGAAGCCGTTCGGCCCCGTCACCGTGAACCGGTACGCCGCGCCGGTGACGGGCACCGTCCACTGCGCCGTGCCCTTCACATCCCGGTGCTGCGGTACGGGGAACTCACCGGCGTACGGATACAGCGCGAAGTGCGCCGACGAGCGCCCGGTGTTGCTGAGGGCCACCTGCACCGCGCCGTCCACCGGCTTCGCCTGCGCGTCCGGCTGGTACGGCAGCGCGCGGGCCGGGCGCGCGCCCGGCTCCTGCACGGGCATGTGCTGCACGAGCGGCGGCTTCGGCGCCCAGCGGCCGCTGAACGGCGGAATGGCACCCGGCTGCTCCACCTCGGGGCGGCGGCGTGCGCGCGAGAAGTCGAAGGCCGAGGTCAGGTCGCCGGTGACGGTGCGCCGCCAGTCGCCGATGTTCGGTTCCTTCACTCCGGTCCAGCGCTCCAGGAAGCGGATGACGGAGGTGTGGTCGAAGACCTCGGAGCAGACGTAACCGCCGACGGTCCACGGCGATATCACGAGCATCGGCACCCGTATGCCGAGACCGGTGGGCTTGCCCTCCCACTGCTCCTCGGTCACCTCGGGCGAGGCGACCGGCGGCGGCACGTGGTCGAAGAAGCCGTCGTTCTCGTCGTAGTTGATGAAGACGGCGGTGTGCCGCCACACATCGGGGTGCTTGCCCAGCGCGTCCAGGACCTTGTAGACGATCGTCGCGCTGTGGATCGGCGAGGAGACGCTCGGGTGCTCCGAGTCGACGGCCGAGGGCACCAGGTAGGAGACCTCGGGCAGGGTGCCCGCCGCCACGTCCTTGGCGAACTCGTCGGCCAGCGTTCCGGTCTCCACCCGGCGCAACGCCCGCTCGAAGAGGCTGCGTTCGGCCTTGTCGAGGGTGGCGACGCCCTCCTCCAGCAGACCGAACAGCCGCTCCCGCTCCGCGGCGTCCGCGTCGCGCACCGCGGCGTAGAACGACTCCATGAAGGTATGGCCGCCGGTCTTCGCGAGCGCCTTGCGGGCGACCGCCTTGAAGGTGGCGAAGAACTCGATCTGGTTGTCGGTGAAGTTCTCCCACTCGGTGTACGTGCGCCAGCTGTGCCCGGCCTTCTCCAGCCGCTCCGCGTACGTGCCCCAGTCGTAGCCGGGGTGGGTGCCCTCGTTGTACGCGTCGTTGCCGACGGCCCGCTTGCCGTTCGGCTCGTTGCCCGTCTTCCCGCTCCACAGGTGGTTGCGGTTGGGGCTGGTCGAGGTGTGGATGGAGGAGTGGTACGCGTCGCAGACCGTGAAGGTGTCGGCCAGTTCGTAGTGGAGCGGGATGTCGCGGCGGTCGTAGTACGCCATGGTGGCGGCCGTCTTGGCGGTCACCCAGCCGTTCATCCACCCGCCGGCCCACGCCTTGCCGCCACCGCTCCAGGAGTGGTCGAGCGCGCCGATGTACTGGAGGTCCTTCTTCTGCGTCTCGGCGGCGTCGCGCACCGGGAACGGCAGCACGGAGGTGCCCAGCGGTGCGGGCTGCTCGAAGACCGGCTTGCCCGAGGGCAGCTCGACGGCATTGCGGTCACCGAAGCCGCGTACGCCCCGGAGCGTCCCGAAGTAGTGGTCGAAGGAACGGTTCTCCTGCATGAGGATCACCACGTGCTTGATGGCTCCGAGCCCGTCACGGCCTCCGGACCCCGCCGAGTGCGCCGGCTGCGCGGCGATCGCGGCCTGCAGCGACGGCGGCAGCAGCGACCCCGCCGCCGCGGCGCCGAGCGCACCGCCGCCGAGCGCGAAGAGCCGTCGCCGTGAAATGTCCGTGGTCAAGTTGAGCCTCCCGAGTCCGGTCGTACAGCCGGGAAGCTAATCAAGCCGGGTGACCTGCGGAAGGATTTCGTACGGCTCCGTGGTGAACGTCCAACAGGTCTTGCGGGAAAGTCCAAGGGGCGGCGCGCCCGTGGTCGTGGGTGCGCCGCCCCTCGGGGACGTGCCTGCGGAGAGGGTTCAGCCCTCGACGCCGAGCTTCTCCAGGATCAGCTCACGGACCCGGGCCGCGTCCGCCTGGCCCCGGGTGGCCTTCATGACCGCACCGACGAGTGCGCCCGCCGCCGCGACCTTGCCGCCGCGGATCTTGTCCGCGATGGCCGCGTTGGCGGCGATGGCCTCGTCGACGGCCGTGGACAGCGCGCCCTCGTCGGAGACGACCTTCAGGCCGCGCTTCTCGACGACGGTGTCCGGGTCGCCCTCGCCCGCGAGGACGCCCTCGATGACCTGGCGGGCCAGCTTGTCGTTGAGGTCGCCCGAGGTGACGAGCTCGGCCACCCTGGCGACCTGCACCGGGGTGATCGGCAGCGCGTCGAGGCCGCGGCCGGTCTCGTTGGCGTTACGGGCCAGCTCGCCCATCCACCACTTGCGGGCCTGGTCCGAGGGGGCGCCCGCGTCGGTCGTGGCGACGATCAGGTCGACCGCGCCGGCGTTGAGGATGGACTGCATGTCGTGCTCGGAGACACCCCACTCCTCCTTCAGCCGCTTGCGGCGCAGCCGCGGCAGCTCGGGGAGGCCCCTGCGCAGTTCCTCGACCCACTCGCGGGCCGGGGCGACCGGTACCAGGTCGGGCTCGGGGAAGTAGCGGTAGTCCTCGGCGTTGTCCTTGATGCGGCCGGCCGTGGTGGAGCCGTCCTCCTCGTGGAAGTGCCGGGTCTCCTGCACGATCGTGCCGCCGGAGGACAGCACGGCCGCGTGGCGCTGGATCTCGAACCGGGCGGCACGCTCGACGGAACGCAGCGAGTTCACGTTCTTCGTCTCGGAGCGCGTACCGAAGGTCTCGGTGCCGTTGGGGCGCAGCGACAGGTTGACGTCGCAGCGCATCTGGCCCATCTCCATACGGGCCTCCGAGACGCCGAGCGCCTTGATGAGCTCGCGGAGCTCGGCGACGTACGCCTTGGCGACCTCGGGGGCCCGTGCGCCCGCGCCCTCGATCGGCTTGGTGACGATCTCGATGAGCGGGATGCCCGCGCGGTTGTAGTCGAGCAGGGAGTGGGACGCGCCTTGGATGCGGCCGGTGGCACCGCCGACGTGGGTCGACTTGCCGGTGTCCTCCTCCATGTGGGCGCGCTCGATCTGCACCCGGAAGATCTCCCCGTCCTCCAGCTGGACGTCCAGATAGCCGTTGTAGGCGATCGGCTCGTCGTACTGGGAGGTCTGGAAGTTCTTCGGCATGTCCGGATAGAAGTAGTTCTTCCGGGCGAAGCGGCACCACTCGGCGATCTCGCAGTTCAGCGCGAGGCCGATCTTGATGGCGGACTCGACGCCGATCTCGTTGACGACCGGCAGGGCGCCGGGCAGGCCGAGACAGACCGGGCAGGTCTGGGAGTTGGCGTCCTGCTTGAGCTCGGTGGAGCAGCCACAGAACATCTTGGTCTTGGTGCCGAGCTCGACATGGACCTCCAGGCCCATGACAGGGTCGTAGGACGCGAGCGCGTCCTCGTACGACACCAGGTCGGTGACAGTCACGGTGAAACTTCCCTCTCAGCCCAGCAGTACGTCGTCATCGCCGAGGCGCTTGAGCTCGCGCAGCAGCAGGGCGACACCGGTGGCGATGGCGGCGGCGGAGACAACGGCGTCGATCAGTCGGAGCGTGTCGTGCTCGTGGCGTGCCTTCTTGGCCTGCTTGAGCACGCCGACCGCACCGAAGGCGGTGGTGCCGATGGACAGGTACGTACCGGTCTTGGACTTCTTGAAGCCCTTGGCCTTGGTCAGTGCGCTCACAACGACGGAGCCTCCTCCAACAGCGGGTGACCCCACTTTTCCACGAAAGCGGCCTCGACGGCGGCTCCGACCTTGTAGAGACGGTCGTCCTTCATGGCGGGGGCGATGATCTGCAGCCCGACCGGCAGGCCGTCCTCGGGAGCCAGGCCGCAGGGCAGCGACATGGCGGAGTTGCCCGCGAGGTTGGTCGGGATGGTGCACAGGTCCGCGAGGTACATCGCCATCGGGTCGTCGGCGCGCTCGCCGATCGGGAAGGCGGTGGTGGGCGTCGTCGGGGAGACGATGACGTCGACCTTCTCGAAGGCCTTCTCGAAGTCCTGCGTGATGAGGGTGCGGACCTTCTGCGCCGAGCCGTAGTACGCGTCGTAGTAGCCGGAGCTGAGTGCGTACGTGCCGAGGATGACGCGGCGCTTGACCTCGTCGCCGAAGCCGGCCTCGCGGGTGAGCGCGGTGACGTCCTCGGCGGAACGCGTGCCGTCATCGCCGACGCGCAGCCCGTAACGCATGGCGTCGAAGCGGGCCAGGTTGGAGGAGCACTCGGACGGCGCGATCAGGTAGTACGCCGACAGGGCCAGGTCGAAGGACGGGCAGTCCAGCTCGACGACCGTGGCGCCGAGCGACTTCAGCAGCTCGACCGACTCGTTGAAGCGCTGGACGACGCCTGCCTGGTAGCCCTCACCGGCGAACTGCTTGACGACGCCGACGCGCATGCCCTCGACGCTGCCGCCCAGGGCGGCCTCGACGACCGGCGGGACCGGGGCGTCGATGGACGTCGAGTCCATCGGGTCGTGCCCGGCGATGACCTCGTGCAGCAGGGCCGCGTCCAGGACGGTGCGGGCGCAGGGGCCGCCCTGGTCCAGGGAGCTGGAGAAGGCCACCATGCCGTAGCGGGAGACGCCGCCGTAGGTGGGCTTGACGCCGACGGTGCCGGTGACGGCGGCGGGCTGGCGGATGGAGCCGCCGGTGTCCGTGCCGATGGCGAGCGGGGCCTCGTACGAGGCGAGCGCGGCGGAGGAGCCGCCGCCGGAGCCGCCCGGGATGCGGGTGAGGTCCCAGGGGTTGCCGGTCGGGCCGTAGGCGCTGTTCTCGGTGGAGGACCCCATGGCGAACTCGTCCATGTTGGTCTTGCCGAGGATGACGACGTCGGCGGCCTTCAGCTTCCTGGTGAGGGTCGCGTCGTACGGCGGGATCCAGCCTTCGAGGATCTTGGAACCGACGGTGGTCGGCATGTCCTGCGTGGTGAAGATGTCCTTCAGCGCGAGCGGGACACCGGCCAGCGGGCCGAGCTTCTCGCCGGCCGCCTTCTTGGCGTCGACGGCGCGGGCCTGCGCGAGCGCGCCCTCGCGGTCGACGTGCAGGAAGGCGTGGACCTTCTCGTCGACCGCGTCGATCCGGGCCAGGTGGGCCTCGGTGACCTGGACGGCCGTGAGCTCGCCGGAGGCGATCTTCGCGGCGATCTCGGCGGCGGTGAGCTTGATGATGGTGCTGTTGTCCGTCATGACTGTTTAGTCCTCCCCCAGGATCTGCGGCACCTTGAAACGCTGCTGCTCCTGGGCCGGGGCGCCGGAGAGCGCCTGCTCGGGGGTGAGCGACGGACGGACCTCGTCCGCGCGCATGACGTTGGTCAGCGGCAGCGGGTGGGAGGTCGGCGGTACGTCTTGGTCGGCGACCTCGGAGACGCGGGCGACCGCGCCGATGATGTCGTCGAGCTGACCGGCGAAGTGATCGAGCTCTTCGCCCTTCAGCTCCAGACGCGCCAGCCGGGCGAGGTGGGCGACCTCCTCGCGCGTGATGCCAGGCATGCAGCGATCCTCAGGGGTTGGTGTGTGGTTTTGGCCGGGGGCCGGCGGCACATTTCCATCGTCCGTCCGGAGGACGGGCCGCGCGGCGTCTGGTGCGTGCGATCGCAAGGCGCCGGAGCGCCCTCGTGGCGGAGCCACGTGGGCGATTCGGCAACGCGGCGAGCGTGCGTGCCAGGCGTCGCGCGGCAGGTGGAAATGTGCCGCCGACTCCCAATCCTATGGGGTCGCCCGCCACCACTCCCGCCACCCGGGCGAACACCCTGGTCGAACGAGGATTTCCGGCTCCCGCGCCGCCTCCGGCCCGGCTTCGCGCCCGAGGACGGGGGCCACCGGACGCGCCGCCGGTGGCCCCCGCGGGCTCAGGTCGTCGCGGGCCGTGAATTGACCGGACGGCCGGGCTGCCGCTGCTCCAGCTCCGGCGGCGCACCGGCCGCTGCCGCCGCGGCGGCCGCCGCTGCCGCCAGCTCGGCCGGCCGCCGCCAGCCGTGCTCGCCCCGCGCCCGCAGCCAGGCCGTGGTCTCCTGCGGCGGCATGGCCGCGGCGACCAGCCACCCCTGCACCGCGTCGCAGCGCAGATCCCGCAGCCGCTCCCAGGTCTCGTCGTCCTCGACGCCTTCCGCGACGACCAGCAGGCCGAGCGAGTGGGCCAGGTCGATCGTGCAGCGGACGATCTCGGCGTCCTCGTTGTCCACGGCCAGCCGGGCGACGAACGAGCGGTCGATCTTCAGCTCGCTGACCGGCAGCCGTCGCAGATGGACGAGTGAGGAGTACCCCGTGCCGAAGTCGTCGAGGGACATCTTCACGCCGTGCCCGGTCAGTCCGGCGAGGGTGTCGGCGGCGCGCTGCGGATCCTCCAGCAGCACGTGTTCCGTTATTTCCAGCTGCAGTGCCCCGGCCGGGACGCCGTGCCGGGCGAGCCGGGCCGCGACGCCGCCCGCGAACCCGGGGGTGTGGACGTCGCGCGGGGAGACATTGACGGCGACCGGGACGAAGAGTCCCTGCGCCCGCCACCGGGCGACCTGGGCCAGCGCCGTCTCCAGGACGTACTCCGTGAGGTGCGGCATGAGGCCGGACGACTCGGCGATGGCGATGAACTCGTCCGGGGGGACCCTGCCGCGCTCCGGATGCACCCAGCGCACCAGGGCTTCGAGGCCGGCCACCTGGCCGTCGAAGCGGACCTTCGGCTGGTAGTGGAGCTCGACCTCTCCGGCGTCCAGCGCACGGCGCAGATCGCCCAGGAGCCCTAGCCGGTCCGGAGTGTTGCTGTCCCGCTTCGACTCGTAGACCTCGACGCCCGTGCGGTCCCGCTTGGCCTGGTACATCGCGACGTCGGCGCGCCTGAGCAGCCCTTCGGCGTCCAGCGCGTGGTCCGGGTAGACGGCGACTCCGGCGCTGGCCTCCAGCACCAGGGTGAGACCGTCGAGATCCAGCGGGGAGGACAGCTCGGCGACGAGATGGCGGGCGACCCGCTGGGCGCTGGTGGTGGAGTCGGCGGTCGGCAGGAGCACCGCGAACTCGTCGCCGCCGAGCCGCGCGGCCTCCGCGCCCCGGGGCAGCGCGAGCCGGAGACGCTCCGCTATCTGCAACAGCAGCCGGTCCCCCGCCAGATGGCCGAGGGTGTCATTGACCGCACGGAAACGGTCGAGGTCGATCAGGACCAGAGCGGACCTGGCACCGACGGATTCGGCGTCCTCCAGGGCCGTCCAGGTGCGCTCCAGCAGCCACTGCCGGTTGGGCAGCCCGGTCAGCGGGTCGCGCAGCTGCTCCTCGGCGCGGGCCCGGGCGATCCAGAGCGCGGAGTCCAGGGCGATCAGCGGGACCGCGAAGAGCGGCAGGAGCAGGGGGGTGACCATCGCGACGACGCAGATCAGCGGTGCGATGCCGAGCAGGGCGACCGCGACCAGGCCCTGGCGCAGCAGGGCGGTGCGGGCGACGGTCGGCAGTCCGCCGCCCTGGGGGGTCCCGGCGTACCACAGCAGGACCCGGGTGACCAGGAGATAGGTGGAGGCGGCCAGGAGGACCTCCGGGACGGCGCCGATGCCCCAGTCGAGTGGCTGCCACGGTGATTCGACGGTCTGCACCTCGCCGAACGCGGCGAGCACCAGGGCCGCCGCGCCTATCCCCAGGATGTCCACCGCGCCGTGCAGCAGCCCCTGCCACCAGCGGTGTCTGCGGGCGACACCGACGAGGACGACGACGACCAGGCTGACCAGTCCGGCGGGCACCCAGCCGTAGAGCAGCAGCACGGCCAGGGTGAGGGAGGCCCCGGAACCGGTGCCGCCCCACCAGCGGTCGCGTCCGAGCGCGACGAGATGGCCGACGATGATCCCGGTCAGGACCGCGAGGGACCAACCGGCTCTGCCGTCGGGGAAGAGCGCGTGTCCTTCGCTCACGGTCCGGTAGAAACCGGTCGCGATCTGAACAACGGCGATCGCGATGACAACGGCACCCACTTTTGGCGTGAGGCCGACGAAACCTTGCAGCCGCGACACCGGTGCGGCGCTCTCGGTCGGTTTCATTCCGTCCCTCTCACAGCCGGCGGTGCCGATGTCACCTGATGGTTCCGTTCCATGCCGACACGACCCGGTTTCCCACCCCGCGGCCGGGCACGGCAGGTGCGCCTCTCAACAGTAGGCCGCGGAAGGCATCTACGGGCAGCGCTCTGACGCTCTTGCCCGAATGCGGACCGACCATCCGTCAGCATCTGCTATGCGCCGATCGGGTGAACCGGACACCACACGAAAACCTTGCCCCCGTCTGTCCCGCCGCACCCCTTATCCGCCTCCTTGTTCGCCGTGTGCCCACCGGACCGCCCCATGCCAAGTCCCCGCCCCGTGCAATCGGTCCATGACAGAAATCTGTCCTATTCCGCCGGTTCTCCCACCGGAACGGCCGCCTCGCGCGCCGCATCCGGACCCTGTTCGAGCAGTACGGCGAAGCCGTCCTCGTCCAGCACCGGCACCTTCAGCTGCATGGCCTTTTCGTACTTCGAACCGGGGTTGTCACCGACGACCACGAAGGAGGTCTTCTTCGAAACGGAACCTGTCACCTTCGCCCCGCGGCTCTGGAGCGCCTCTTTCGCGCCATCCCTGGTGTGCCCGGCCAGCGTGCCGGTGACGACGACGGTGAGACCTTCGAGCGGGCGCGGCCCCGTGTCCTCCCCCGCCTCCTCATCGGCCATCCGGACCCCGGCCTCCCGCCACTTGCGCAGGATCTCCCGGTGCCAGTCCTCGGCGAGCCACTGCTTCACCGATGCGGCGATGACGGCCCCGACCCTGTCGGCCTCGACCAGCTCCTGCTCGGTCGCCTCGTCGATCCGGTCGATGGAGCGGAACTGACGGGCCAGCTCCGCGGCCGCGATCGGTCCCACGTGCCGGATGGACAGCCCGGTGAGGATCCGGGCGAGCGGCGCCTCCTTGGCCGCGGCGATGGCGTCGAGCATGGCGAGGGCGTTCTTCTTCGGCTCGCCCTGCTGGTTGGCGAAGACCCAGGCGGTCTTCTCCTGACCGGTCTTCGGGTCGCGCTTGGGCAGCCCGCTGTCCTGGTCCCGGACATAGGCCCGGATCGGCAGCAGCTCCTCGACGGTCAGCCCGAAGAGATCGCCCTCGTCGCGCAGCGGCGGCTCGGCGGGCTCCAGCGGCTCGGTCAGGGCCGCGGCGGCGACATAGCCGAAGTGGTCGATGTCCAGGCACTTGCGGCCCGCGAGATAGGCGAGGCGCTCCCGCAACTGGGCTGGGCAGGAGCGGGCGTTGGGACAGCGGACGTCGATGTCCGCCTCCTTCATGGGCTTCAGCTCCGTACCGCACTCGGGGCAGTGCGTCGGCATGACGAACGCACGCTCGGTGCCGTCACGGAGGTCGACGACCGGGCCGAGGATCTCCGGGATCACGTCGCCCGCCTTGCGGAGCACCACCGTGTCCCCGATGAGGACGCCCTTCGCCTTCACCACGTTCTGGTTGTGCAGGGTGGCGAACTCCACCTCGGAGCCCGCCACTTCGACCGGTTCGACCTGGGCGTACGGGGTGACCCGGCCGGTCCGGCCGATGCCGACCCGGATGTTGACCAGCTTGGTGTTGACCTCCTCCGGGGCGTACTTCCAGGCGATCGCCCAGCGCGGGGCGCGCGAGGTGGAGCCGAGCCGGCCCTGGAGCGGGATCTCGTCGAGCTTGACGACGACCCCGTCGATCTCGTGCTCCACGGAGTGCCGGTTCTCACCGAAGTACCGGATGAACTCCCGTACCCCGTCGAGGGAATCCACCACCTTGTTGTACTTGGCGGTGGGCAGGCCCCATTCGCGCAGCAGCTCGTAGGCGTGCGAGAGGCAGTCGATGTCGAAGCCCTCACGGGCGCCGATGCCGTGCACCACCATGTGCAGCGGGCGGGTGGCGGTGACCTTCGGGTCTTTCTGGCGCAGCGAACCCGCCGCCGCGTTGCGCGGATTGGCGAACGGTTTGTCGTCGGCCTCGACGAGCCGGGCGTTGAGCTCCTCGAAGGCCTCCATCGGGAAGAAGACCTCGCCTCGGATCTCGACCAGCGCCGGGATGCGGTCGCCCTTCAGCCGGTGCGGGATCTCGGCGATCGTACGGACGTTGGGGGTGATGTCCTCGCCGGTGCGGCCGTCGCCGCGGGTGGCGGCCCGGGTCAGCCGCCCGTGCTCGTAGGTGAGGTTGACCGCGAGGCCGTCGACCTTCGGCTCGCACAGGAAGTGGTGGTCGGCGGTGCCGACCTCCTTGGCGATCCGCTCGCCCCAGGCGGCCAGCTCCAGGTCGTCGAAGGCGTTGTCCAGCGAGAGCATCCGCTCGCGGTGCTCGACGGAGGTGAATTCCGTCCGGTACGGGCCCGCGACCTTCTGCGTCGGCGAATCCGGCGTGCGCAGCTGCGGATACGCCTCCTCCAGCGTCTCCAGCTCGCGCATCAGCCGGTCGAACTCGGCGTCGCTGACGACCGGCTGGTCGTTCACGTAGTACCGGAAGCGGTGCTCCTCGACCTGCTCGGCGAGGAGCGCGTGCTGCTCCTGGACCTGTGCGGGCATCGCCGTGTGTTCGCCGGCCATCGTCTCGTCCTCCCGTTACCCGTTGCCCCGTTACTCAGGGTTGTCTGCGAGCGATCTCGCGGCCCGGGCGCAGTGGGCGAGCGCGGCGCGCGCGTACGCGGGCGAGGCACCCGCGAGCCCGCACGACGGGGTGATCACCACGGACTCCGCCAGAGTCCCCGGATTCAGCCCCAGCCTGCGCCACAGCGTCCTGACACCCATGACGCTACCGCCCGGGTCCGACAATCCGCCCGAGGCCGGGTCGGTGCCCGGCACCACCCCGAGGAAGAGCTGGGTGCCGCCCTCGACGGCTTCCCCGATCGCGTCCTCCTCACGCTCGGTGAGCAACGAGAAGTCGAACGAGATGCCGTCGGCCCCGGCCCGGCGCAGCAGCGCGAACGGCACCTCGGGCGCGCAGGTGTGCACGAGCGTCGCTGCGTCCCCGCCCGCCGCCAGGACGTCGCGCAGGGTGCCCTCCACGACCTGGCGGTCCACGGCCCGGTAGGTGCGGTAGCCGCTGGCCGTCCTGATCCGCCCGCGCAGTACGCCGGTCAGCGACGGCTCGTCGAGCTGGAGAATCACTTGGGCGCCGGGCACCCTGCGGCGTACCTCCGCGAGGTGGGCGCGCAGTCCCTCCGCCAGCGAGCCCGCCAGATCACGGCAGGCCCCCGGGTCGCCGAGCGCGGCCTCGCCGCCCCGGCGTTCCAGTGCGGCGGCCAGCGTCCAGGGCCCGACGGCCTGGACCTTGAGCGGCCCCTCGTACCCCTGGGTGAACTCCTCCAGGGCGTCGAGGTCCTCGCCGAGCCAGGACCTGGCCCGCCGGGTGTCGCGTCCGGGCCGGTCGCTGATCCGCCAGCCGCTGGGCTCGACATGCGCGTACAGGTCGACGAGCAGCCCGATGGTCCGCCCGATCATGTCCGCGCCGGGCCCGCGGGCGGGCAGTTCCGCCAGGTACGGCAGGCCCTCGCCGTCCCCGAAGGAACCGGTGACGGTCTTCGCCGCCTCCCGCGCGTCTCTCCCGGGCATGGACCCGATCCCGCTGGCCGGGCAACCGCTGAACTTGCTCTTCTCGCTCACACGGGAAGCCTAGGGCGTTGCTTCGGGAGTGGCGCCGCCCGGCCGGTGGTGGTGACCGCTCTGCGGCGCTCAGCGGCCGGGGCGCACCGTCAGATCGTTGACCTCGGCGTCGCGCGGCAGGTCGATCGCCATCAGGATCGTGGTGGCCACCGACTCCGGGTCGATCAGGCGGGAGGGGTCGTACTCCTTGCCCTCCTGGCGGTGGACCTTGGCCTGCATGGGGCTGGCGGTGCGCCCCGGGTAGACGGAGGTGACCCGGACGCCGTTGGCGTGCTCCTCGTGGCGCAGCGAGTCGGCGAGGGCCTTCAGGCCGTGCTTGCTCGCGGCGTACGCGCTCCACTCGGCGTGCGCGGCGAGGCCGGCGCCCGAGTTCACGAAGAGCACATGGCCCTGGGCGACGCGCAGCTGCGGCAGGAGGAGCCGGGTGATCTCCGCGGGAGCGACCAGGTTGGCGTTGAGCTGGAAGTGCCAGGCCTTGGGCGTGAGGTCACCGACCTTGCCGAGCTCCACGACGCCCGCGATGTGCAGCAGCGAGTCGACCCGCTCCGGCATCGCCTGCTGGGCGAACGCCCACGAGAGCCGGTCCGGATTGGAGAGATCGCCGACGAGCGTGCGGGCACCGGGGTGCAGCTCGGCCAGCTCCTTGGCACGGCCCGCGTCGCGTGCGAGCAGCACGATCTCGTCACCGCGCTCCAGGAGACGACGGGTGACGGCGGCTCCGATGCCGGAGCCGGCACCGGTGATGACATGAGTGGACATGCCCACCATGATCGCACCCCCGCCGCCCCGTCACCGCAGGCCGGACCACTCCTCCAGGTGGGCCAGGGCGCCCACACCGTCCTTGGCGAAGAACACCAGCTCGGCCAGTGGGACGGGCAGGAAGCCCTCGTCCTCCATGCGCTGGAACTGCTGGCGCAGCCCGTCGTAGAAGCCCCCCGTGTTGAGCAGGACGACCGGCTTGTCGTGCTTGCCGTGCTTCTTCAGCTCCAGGATCTCGGTCGCCTCGTCGAGCGTCCCGGTACCACCCACCATGATCACGACCGCGTCGGCCTTCTCCAGGAGCAGCGCCTTGCGCTCGGCGAGATCGCGCGCGATCACCATCTCGTCCGCGTGGGGACGCGCCTTCGCGGCCAGGAACTCGACCGACACCCCCACCAGCCGCCCGCCCGACTCCTGGACCCCGTCGGCGACGACCTTCATCAGCCCGCTCTCCGAGCCTCCCCAGACCAGGGTGTGTCCGCCCTTGCCGATCAGCTCGGCGAATTCACGGGCGGGCCGGGTGTAGCGCTCGTCGAGGTCGGCGGCGGAGAGAAAAACACAGATCTTCATGGAGCAACCGTAAAGGTCACCACCGACACACCCCGGCACCCGGTCAAAAGTCCGGCCGGGGGAAGGACCGGGGAAGAAACCGGTCCGCGAAACGGCTGAACCTTGCATGACTACGTCACCAGGACACCGCATCACGGTCGAGCCCGGCACCGAGCATGTACGGGTGGTCCGCGACGGACAGGTGCTCGCCGAGAGCCGGCGCCCGCTCGTCCTGCGCGAGACGGGCTGTCCGGTCCGCTACTACCTGCCGCCCGAGGACGTCCGTACGGACCTCCTGACGGCTTCGGACACCCGTACTCACTGCCCGTTCAAGGGAGATGCCTCCTACTGGTCGCTGCCGGACGTCGCGGACCTCGTCTGGGCCTACCCGGATCCGAAGCCCGAAGTCGCCGCGATCAAGGACCACTTCTGCTTCTACGCCACCGAGAAAGTCACCGACTGATCGTCACGAACTCCTCTGACCTGGGAGTTCGAAGAACTTCAAAAAAACTCCGGCCGGAGCGATGAGTTTTCCCGGGCCCGGCGGTCCACCCTCGCATGGACAAGATTCTCTCCCGTGACGGCACCGTGATCGCGTACCGGCACCGGGGTGACGGACCGCCGGTGATCCTGGTGGGCGGCGCGCTGGGCACGGCGGCGACCGAGGCGCCGCTGGCGCGCCTGCTCGCGCCGCACTTCCACGTCGTCACGTACGACAGGCGTGGCCGAGGCTCCAGCGGCGACAGCGGCCCGTACGCGGTGGAACGCGAGATCGAGGACCTGGCCGCGCTCGTCACCGCGGTGGGCGGCCGGGCCTCGGTGTTCGGCACGGGAGCCGGCGGCGCGCTGGCCCTGGAGGCGCAGGCCGCCGGCCTCCCCGTGGACCTGCTGGCGGTGTACGAACCGCCCTACACGCCGAGCGCCTCGGGCCTGCAGTACAAGGCATGCTGCACCTCCCGCCTGCACCGGCTGCTGACCACCGGGGACCGCGCGGGAGCCGTCGAGCTGTTCCTCTCCGTGACGGGCGTACCGGCCGACATGATCGCCCGGATGCGCCGCGCCCCGCGGTGGAGCGACCTGGTGGCGATGGCCCACACCCTCGCGTACGACGACGCACTGCTCGGCAACGGCGCGATTCCGGCCGCCCGGTTCGCCTCCGTCACGGCCCGCACCCTGGTGATCTGCGGCGGCTCCAGCCCCACCGGCGCACGTCTGTCGACCCTCGCCCTGGCGGACGCGCTCCCCCGCGCCCGCCACCGCACCCTGACCGGCCAGACCCGCGATCTTGCCCCGCAGGCGGTGGCCCCGGTCCTCACGGAGTTCTTCGCCAGGTCCGTACCCCTGCGTCAGGCTTCCTGAGTCCACGGCCCGCCCCGCGCGACCACGCCCGTACAGGGGTCGGACGTGGCCGCGCGGGGCGTCGCCGTATCCGCGGCTCAGGCACCGAGCGCGAGCTCGAACCAGACGGTCTTGCCGCCCGGCCCGAGCGCCCCTTCCCCTATGGCGCACCCGCCCCATCGGTCCGCGACGAGTTCGAGGATGGCCATGCCCCGCCCGGCTTCGGCGTGGGGGGCGACGGGCGGGGCGTACGGCTTGGGCAGGTCCGGGCTCATGTCCCAGACGCTGATCCGGAGCACCGGGTGCCGCCACTGGAGCCGCACGGCGGCCGGCCCCTTGGTGTGCCGTACGGAGTTGGTGGTCAGCTCGGACGTCAACAGTTCGGCCCGGTAGCTGAGTTCGGTCAGTTCGTGGGCACCGAGGATGGCGCGGAGGGTGGTACGGGCGATCCGGGGGCTGCGCGGGTCGCAGGGGAAGGCGAGTTCGTACTGCCAGGGTTCGGCGAAGGGAATGGGGACGGGGTGTTGGTGGGCGTACGGGACGTAGGGGGTGGGTTCGGTCCTCACGGGCACCTCCTGGGGTGCGTGCGAGTGGTCTCAAGTGGACGTGCGCCACGGGTGGTTGCGGTCCGGGTGGCGGTGGCAATGCCGGTCCGGAGCCCCGCCTTCCCGGGTGGGCGGGGTGGATCGGTGCGCTTCCGCAGCCTCCGGTCACATCGGCGGCGCAGGTCATAAACTAAGACACCTCGACTCACATGTGAGTACTTTTCCACGAATGAGTGAGTCAACTTCGGCTCGCTGGACCGTTCCACGCCCCCCTGCAAGACTGTGCGCGCACGAGAGAGGACCCATGGCTCCACGAATTGCACCCACAGGCCGCCAACGCCGCCTGGCCGTTGAGGTCCGACGCATGCGCGAGCAGGCTGGCATCTCAATCCTGGAGGCGGCCTCGATGCTCGGCGCAGATCGCTCGATGATCTCCAACATCGAGGCTGCACGCACCGGGCTCAGCGAGGAACGCGTTCGCCAGATCGCCTGCCACTACAGGTGTCCGGACTCGGCGTTGGTCGACGCACTCGCCTCGATGGCAGGGGGCCGCCGGACGCGACACTGGTGGGATGAGTACCGGGGCAAGCTCCCCGACAGTCACCTCGACGTCTCCGAGATCGAGCACTTCGCCACACGCATCCGGACGGCACAGACGGTCCACTTGCCAGGCCTCTTCCAGATCGAGGAGCACGCGCGGGCAATTTTCGACTTCGCGGTGCCCAGGTTGCCCCGGCTGGAAGTGGAACTCCGGGTGGCCCACCGCATGGGCCGCCAGGCCGTCGTCACCGGAGAAAACCCGACCCCCTACCTCGGCATCATCCACGAGGCCGCGCTGCGGCTGGAGTTCGGCGGCCGGGACGTGTCCCGCCGCCAGCTCGACCATCTGGCGGACGCGTCCGAGCTGGATCACGTGACTCTGCTGGTCATCCCGTTCAGCGCGGGCCCCTTTCACGGCGCCGGACAGTCAGTCCTCTACGCCGAGGGTCCCGTCCCACAACTCGACACGGTCCAACTCGACACCTCGTTCGGCGGCCAATTCATTGATGCCCCGACACCACTGGGGAACTATCGTTCCCTTTTGGACCTGATGGAAGGCTCCGCACTCCCTCCCGGAGAGTCGCGAAGTCTCATCCGGTCGATCGCCCGCGAGCTGTGAGAGGTCACAACATGCCCGAAAGCTACTGGCAGCGCTCTTCGTTCTGCGCAGGCGGCGGCAACAACTGCGTCGAGGTTGCCGCAGCAGAGGGCACAGACATCGCGATCCGCGAGAGCGAAAGCCCGGAGCACATCGTCACGACGAACCGAGCCGTACTCCGTGCGCTTGTGTCGGCAGTGAAGGCCGGCAACGCCGGCCTCGGCTGAACGAGAGACGGCCGCGCCTGTTGCTCGACCGCATCCGTCGCTTTTCGGTCAGCAGACAGCATCGCATTGCAGTCGGAAATTCGAACATGTGATGATCTCGCCTATGACCACGGGTGGGGACAAGACATCGAACCGACAACGGCCGCTACGACTCGCCGACTTGGCCGGTCCGGTGACTCCACCGATGCCGGAAGCGCCGGAGGTTTCCGTGCCGACGCCGGGCGTCGAGGGCGATCCGCTGGTTGCTGCGCGTCGGGAGTTCGCAGTGCTGCTGGGCGAGTTCCGTCGTACGGCGGTGCTGGTCCCGTTCGACGCGTCGGGGAGTCTGTGGTCTGCCGATCGGAACGGCGTGCGCTGGATCTGTGCGTTCTCGGACGAGGAGGCGCTGGCCAGGTTTGCCTACGCACAGGGTGATGCCGGCAGGGAGTGGACGTACCGGGCGATTCTCGGTGCGCGGTTGCTGGATGTGATGGTTCCGCTGTTGCCGGGTCCGGCGGGGGTTGCGCTGGATGCGGGCAGCGAGGACGGGGTGCTGTTCCCGCCGGTGGCGGGGGTCGTGCCTGAGGCGGTCGCGGTGGATCTCGGGGAGTCCGCGTGAGCGGGGGGCAGCAGCCGGATCTGGAGGTTCCGCAGGACGCACTGGCGTTGATCGCGCAGGGGATCGACAAGGCGCACGGTGAGTTGAAGGACCTCGGGCTGATCGGCGAGGCGACGACGGGGCGTGGTTTCTCGGATCTGGCGCTGTCGGGGCTGGAGTTGGGGCATGAGGGTCTTGCTGCGGGGTTCGAGGCGTTCTGCGAGCGGTGGGAGTGGGGCGTGCGGGGGCTGATGGCGTGGGGTAACAGTTTCGCGGCCGGGGTGGGGCTGTCGGTGGGGGCGTTTCATGAGCAGGAGCAGTACGTCAAGGACACGTTCAAGATCGCGATGAACGCCGTGAACGGCAATCCGCATCTGAGCGAGGACGAGGTCAAGGAGAAGAGCTGGGACGAGATCAGGTCCCAGTCGCCGTACGACGGTGCCGACGGGAGCCAGGAGTCGTTCGAGCGGGCGCGGGAGGAGGTGGGGCAGGCCTGGCGGGACACGGGGTACGACGTGCAGGACGGGATGCTCGACTCGATGCGTAATTCGGGGGTGATCTCGCCCGAGGTGCGTGAGGCGGCCGACGAGCAGGCCCGCAGGACGTTCGACCCGTCGGAAGAGGCCGTCAGGCAGGCACAGCAGCCGAATTGGGGTGATCGCTGATGCCGGACTGGGGTGCATGGGCGGAGAAGGGCCTCGGCAAGCTGGAGGACGGCTGGGAGGAGGGGAAGAAGAAGCTCGGCGAGGGGGTCGACTGGGCGACGGACAAGGCCGGCGACGGACTTGAGCACATCAACCAGGACGCGATGGCTGACATCGTCGAGGACTGGGGCGACCGTGCGGCTTCCTCTCTCGGCGCGAAGGTCGGTGAGCAGCAGCTCGGACAGAGCGAGCAGGCGAACGAGCTGGTTCACGGCAACGTGGCGAAGATCAGCGCGAGCGTGCAGAACCTCCGGGACTTCAAGAGTGCGTTCGACCTGGTCGGCCGGGGCATGAAGGCCCTGGACTCCAGCCGGTGGAAGGGCGTGGCGGCGGACACGTTCCGGGAGAAGTTCACGACCGTCCCCACCAACTGGATGCGGGCCTCGGACGCCTTCGACGAGGCGGCCAGGGCTCTGGAGACGTACGCCACGACCGTGACGTGGGCGCAGGGAAAGGCGCAGGAGGCGATCGAGGTCTACCGGTCGGGCGATCAGGCCTCCCGGTCGGCGGTCACCGCGTACAACAAGAAGGTCGACGCCTACAAGGAGGCGTACGGCAGCAAGGACCCGCTGCCCCGGCCGGGTGCATTCGTCGACCCGGGCACGGCCCAGCGGGACCGTGCGCAGGAGATCCTGGCCGATGCCCGAGGTCAGCGCGACGAGGCGGCCGGCACGGCGCAGAGGCTGGTCGCGGCGGCGCTGGAGCATGCGCCGCCGCTGCCGTCCGCGACCGAGCGGGCGACGTTCAACCTTGCGGATTTCGCGGTCGGGCAAGGTGTGGAGTCGACGCACTTCACCGGCGGCGTCGTGAAGGGCGCCGTCGGCATCACGAACTTCATCCGCTCGATCGACCCGCGCGACCCGTACAACCTCACGCACCCGGCCGAGTACTACAAGAGCGTCAACATGACGCTGGCCGGGCTGGCTTCCACCGCGGCCCACCCGGACAGGGCGCTGAAGGGCGCGTGGGAGTCGGCGAAGGCGGACCCCAGCGAGTTCATCGGCCGACTGGTGCCGGAACTCATCGGCACGAAGGGAGCCGGCGGAGGCAAGTCCCTGCTTCGGGCCGGTGTGAAGGACGGTGCAGAAGCCGCAGCAGGGCGTGGGTTGAAACACCACTCCCCCGCGAGGGCGGACGGTCCTGGGGCAGCACGGCACGGTGTCGAAGAGAAGCCGGACGAAGTATCAAGAGGTCCCGAGGACAAGAAGTGCGTGAAGGACCCGATCGATGTCGCCACCGGCCACATGGTGCTGCCCCAGACTGACATCTCACTGCCCGGTTCTCTGCCCCTGCTCTTCCACCGGTCCTTCGAGTCGTCCTACTGCGGGGGCCGCTGGTTCGGCCCGGCCTGGGCGAGCACGGTCGATCAGCGCCTGGAGATCGATTCCCAGGGCGTGATCTTCGTCGGCGACGACGGGAGTCTGCTCGCCTATCCGCACCCTGCCCCGGGCGTCCCGGTGATGCCCACCCACGGCCGCCGCTGGCCGCTGGACCGTGACCCCGATGGGAACTACGCGGTCACCGACCCGGCCAGCGGGCGGGTCCGGCGCTTCGCCCCCCACATCGGCAATCTGGCGCTGCTCACCCAACTGGACGACCGAAACGGCAACTGGATCACCTTCGAGTACGACGCCACCGGCGCCCCGTCCGACATCGTCCACAGCGGCGGCTACCACCTGAAGCTGACCACCCACGAAGGCCGGATTACCGCCCTGTACCTGGCCGGAGCAGCAGCGGACGGAACGGACCAGCAGATCCGCCGCTACGGCTACACCGGCGGCCATCTCACCGAGGTCACCAACTCCTCGGGGCGCCCGCTGAGCTTCGGTCACGATGTCCACGGCCGGATCGACTCCTGGACCGACACCAATGGCAGTCGCTTCGACTACGTCTACGACGAGCACGGCCGCTGTACCGCCCAGTCCGGGGCCAGCGGGCACCTGAGTGCGACCCTTGCCTACGACGACACCGACCCTGACAGCGGTCTGCGCGTCACTGCTGTGACCGACTCGCTCGGCCACACCACCCGCTACCTGATCAACGAACGGGCACAAGTCGTCGCGGAGATCGACCCGCTGGGAGCCGTCACTCGCAGCGAGTACGACCGCCACAACCGCCTGCTGTCCCGCACCGACCCGCTCGGCCGCACACTCTTGCTGCGCTACAACGACGCGGGCAACCTGACGTCGGTGGTCCGCCCCGACGGGCGCGAGACCACCGCGGAGTACAACGGCCTCGGCCTGCCCGTACGGATGACCAACCCAGACCGGACATCAATAGGCCAGGAATATGACGCACGCGGCAACTGTGTAACCAGGACCGACCCTTCCGGCGCCACCACTCGCTATATCTACGACGAAGCGGGCCACCTCACCACTGTCACGGATGCGCTTGGCAGTACAACCCTTATCCGAAGCAACAAGGCGGGACTGCCTGTCGAGGTCACCGACCCCTTGGGATCAATTACTCACATAGAGCGTGATGCGTTCGGCCGACCGGTGACCATCACCGACCCCTTGGGCAGCACCACATGCCACGAATGGACCGCGGAGGGCAAACCCGCCTGCCGTATCGAGGCCGATGGCACCCGCCAGTCGTGGACGTACGACGGGGAGGGTAACTGCCTCACCCACACCGACGCCATGGGCGCACTGACCCAGTTCGAGTACACGCACTTCGACCTCATGACAGCCCGGACCGGTCCCGACGGGGTGCGCTACGAATTCCAGCACGACCACGAGCTACGCCTGCGGCGGGTACTGAACCCACAAGGACTGACCTGGGACTACGAATACGACGAAGCTGGCCGTCTCGTAGCTGAGACCGACTTCGACGGTCGCACCCTCTCCTACGCCCGCGACACAGCAGGGCGGCTCACATCACGAACTGATGCTCTCGGACGAATAATCCGCTTCGAACGCGATGCCCTGGACCGGATCGTTGCCAAGGATGTCAACGGATCGGTCACCACGTTCGAGTACGACCTCTCCGACCAGCTCGGACAAGCTGTCGGCCCGGAGGCAAGGGTCACCTTCCTCCGAGACCGCTACGGCCTACTCAAATCCGAAACCGTCAACGGCCAAACCATGACGTTTCAGTACGACAGGCTCGGGCGCCGAACAGGCCGGACGACACCGAGCGGCGCGATCAGCAAATGGACCTACGACCTGGCAGGCCGCCGCAGCTCGCTCACCTCCTCCGGTCGAGTACTGACCTTCGAACACGACGCAGCAGGCCGGGAGATCGCCCGCCACATGGGCGATGCCGTCACCTTCGCATCAGGCTTCGACGCTCTGGGCCGTCTCACCAGCCAACATGTCACCGGCACTGACCGCAGCATCCAGCGACGCCAATATGCCTACCGCGCCGACGGCATCCTGACCTGTATCCACGACCTGCTCTCCGGCTCTAAATCATTCGACCTCGACATGGCCGGCCGGGTCACCGGCGTCCACGCCGCAGACTGGACAGAGCACTACAGCTACGATGAAACGGGTAACCAGACCGAAGCCTCGTGGCCCAGTTCCCATCCTGGCCAGGAAGCGAGGGGCACTCGCTCCTACAACGGGACCGCTATCACCCGAGCCGGAACGGTGCGCTACGAACACGACGCGCTCGGCCGAATCACAATGCGGCAGAAGATTCGTCTTTCGCGAAAGCCAGAGACTTGGCGGTACGAATGGGATGCCGAGGACCGCCTGGCCAAGGTAGCTACACCGGACGGCGAAACGTGGAGCTACGCCTACGACCCGCTCGGCCGTCGTATCGCAAAGAAGCGCTTGGCCGACGACGGCCTTACCGTGGCGGAGCAAGTCACCTTCACCTGGGACGGCACCATTCTCTGCGAGCAGATACACGACGACTGCGACTCTTCGCATTCCGTCGCACTCACCTGGGATCATGACGGTTTGTGTCCACTCACCCAGACAGAACGCATCTTCGCAGCGAACACGCCACAAGAGAAGATCGCCGAGCGTTTCTTCTCTATCGCCACGGACTTGGGCGGCGCGCCGAAGGAGCTCATCGACGAGTCAGGCGAGCTCGCCTGGTACACGCGCAGCACACTGTGGGGTGCGACAACTTGGGCTGTGAAGAGCGGAGCCTACACACCACTTCGCTTCCCCGGTCAGTACTACGACCCGGAGACGGGGCTTCACTACAACTTTTTCCGATACTACGAGCCAGAAACCGCCCGCTATCTGACACCTGACCCACTGGGTCTCACTCCGGCGCCAAATCCCAACACATACGTAAATAACCCTAATAACTGGGTCGACCCACTGGGGCTCGGCCCGTGTCGCGAATTGGGACTGAGTACCGGCGCACAAAGAGCACTAGAGAAACTTGAGAACATCAAACGAGACCCCCTGGGAGAGATAAACTCGCAGCCCAACCACAACCACTACGACGCAGCACGGAGAGAAGCCAACGGCGAAGTGGTGGCCAGAAAGCCCGACGGAACGCCCTTCGATCACATCGCCGACCTGAAGCAGGCCAGGAATGGCCTCGATAAGGTACGGAAAGTGATCGAGCTAGAACTAAAGCAACTTCCGGAATCACTTACCGAGCGCGGCCTCGAAGTACTTATGAACAAGCAGGTCGAAGTAAATAGACTGCTAAATAATTTGAACGGATTCCTGCATTCCATCGGACATCGATGAAACTCAATGAGCCTTCAGAGAGCCACTAAAACATCAACCAATGAACCACTCACCACCACAAGGAACGCCATGAGCAGCCCTATTGATCGAGAAATGTCCCTAGCGGAACTCGAAGGTCAAAAATGGCCGGACCCGCCACCGGACTCGACATACCTAGTAAAGAGCATTCACGCCCTGCGCTCCCGCCCCATCGGGAGTCTCACAGTTGAGGAAATGCGACGATTGATCGGCCAGGACGTGGGATTGCCCTGGCTGTTGCCGATGGCAGTGGAAATCCTGCGTAATACCGCACACGCGGAAGAAATTGGAGGGTTCTACGACGACGACCTACTGTCTGCCGTCCTCACTCGGAGCCGGGAAACTTGGCTCACTATGCCGGATCTAGCCCAGGAGGTCAAGGATGTTTTGGCAATCCTAAAAGATGTTTCCTTGTACATTGAGCCAGAGATCGAGCAATTCATGTCCGTATTCCCGGAATCCTCATGAATGGATTACCGTGAAGGTGTTGGTATTTGTGCAGGCGGTGATCGCGCGGCAGTACAGCGTGGCTGCTCAGGCCCTTGTGTGACCTGCGCTTGATCGCCTCGCGGGCCATCTGTGGTCGCAAGACCTCAACGGACGGACACACGAATCATCGCCGCAGAACTCCGCGAGATGCCCCACGACAGCTTGCGCCGGATGCTGAACCTCTAGGCCTCTCCTCAGTGAGGAAGTCCAGCAGGTATCCCAGTGTTCAACAGTGCGGTGTCGCAGCCTGACAGGGCCCGGCCCCTGGTCAATGTCCATGCTGGTGACGTCGAGCAAGTACATGAAGTGTTGACGTTAGTCGGCTTCGGGCTCAGCTCGATGAGGTTCTCGGTCCGTTTAGTGCGGTGCACGGTGTCCCTGTCGGGCGTCACCAGCCACAGGTTGTCCTGGAACCAGCGGTGCAGCGCGGACAGGCGGGAGCGTTAAGCGTGGCTCCCGTGGATACGAGCAGCGCGTCGGGCCGTGTGATCGCTACCAGTCGTCGCGTCGGCCTGTGAAGCCATCGCTCTCGAACACGAACTCGCTGCCCTCCGACGCCGGGCGCCGCCGCCTCCCCGTCGAAACACGTCTCATACTCGCCGTGCGGGTGGGCGTGCAGCCACTCGGCTTCCTCAGACCAGCTGACGCCCACCTTGGCAGTGTCTGCCCCGGCGGGTCAGCCTGGGCCGGGACGGGCCAGGGTCGGTCAGCCGGGTGTTGCCGCCGCCCTCTCCCGCCGTACCGTCGTGGCGATCGTCGCCGAGCCGACCACGCGGGTGCCGTCGTACAGGACGACCGCCTGGCCGGGGGCCACGCCCCTTACCGGCTCGGTGAAGGTGACGTTCAGGGTGCCGTCGACGAGTTCGGCCGTGACCTCGGTCTCGCCGCCGTGGGCGCGGAGCTGGGCGGTGTAGGTGCCGGGGGCGGTCGGGGCCGTGCCGCACCAGCGGGGCTTGATGGCGGTGAGGGCGGTGACGTCGAGGGCTTCGACCGGGCCGACCGTCACCGTGTTGTTCACCGGGGAGATGTCCAGGACGTAGCGCGGCTTGCCGTCGGGGGCGGGGTGGCCGATGCGCAGGCCCTTGCGCTGGCCGATGGTGAAGCCGAAGGCACCCTCGTGGGTGCCGACCTTCGTGCCCGACTCGTCGAGGATGTCGCCCTCCGCCTTGCCGCCGAGCCGGCTCGCCAGGAAGCCCTGGGTGTCGCCGTCGGCGATGAAGCAGATGTCGTGGCTGTCGGGCTTCTTGGCGACCGCGAGGCCCCGGCGCTCGGCCTCGGCGCGGATCTCGTCCTTGGTGGTGAGGGTGTCGCCGAGCGGGAACATCGCGTGGGCGAGCTGCTTCTCGTCCAGGACGCCGAGGACGTACGACTGGTCCTTGGCCATGTCGGAGGCGCGGTGCAGCTCGCGGCTGCCGTCCTCGTCGAGGACGACGGTGGCGTAGTGGCCGGTACAGACCGCGTCGAAGCCCAGCGCGAGGGCCTTGTCCAGGAGCGCGGCGAACTTGATCTTCTCGTTGCAGCGCAGGCAGGGGTTGGGCGTGCGGCCCGCCTCGTACTCGGCGATGAAATCGTCCACGACGTCCTCGCGGAAGCGTTCCGCCAGGTCCCAGACGTAGAACGGGATGCCGATGACGTCCGCGGCCCGGCGGGCGTCGCGGGAGTCCTCGATCGTGCAACAGCCGCGCGCTCCGGTACGGAAGGACTGCGGGTTGGCGGAGAGGGCGAGGTGCACACCGGTCACGTCGTGGCCCGCCTCGGCGGCGCGGGCCGCGGCGACGGCGGAGTCGACACCGCCCGACATGGCGGCGAGCACACGGAGGGGGCGCTGGGAAGTCTCAGTCATAGCTCCACCAGGGTACGGGGCGCCGGGAACCGAACGCTCTCGGATATGCGTTGTGGATCACATGGGGACCAAGGGGACATCGGGCGCCAAGAGCTCCGGGGGCGCGAAGTCCGGGCACGGCATCAGCCGGCGCGGGCTGCTGATCGGCGCCGCGGTCACGGCCGCGGGCACGGCCCTGCTGGCACGCGAGCAGCTGGAGCATGCCTGGTGGCGGCTGCCAGGGGTGGAGAAGCCCCGCAAGCCCGGCGAGGTGGATTTCGCGCGGGCCCAGTGGATAGCGGCGTCCTCGGCGAACTGGCGGCGGGCCGACCGCCCCGACGACTACACGATCGACCGGGTCGTCATCCACGTCACCCAGGGCAGCTATCAGAGTGCGGTGAAGGTCTTCCAGGACCCGGGACACGGAGCGGCGGCGCACTACGTGGTGCGCAAGGACGGCCATGTGACGCAGATGATCCGTGAGCTGGATGTGGCGTTCCACGCGGGGAACAGGTCGTACAACGAGCGCAGCGTCGGCATAGAGCACGAGGGCTTCGTGGACCGGCCGCAGGACTTCACGGCGGCGATGTACGGGGCCTCTGCGCGGCTCACAGCGGCGATCTGCGGGCGGTACGGGATACCGGCGGACCGGGAGCACATCGTCGGGCACGTGGAGGTGCCGGGCACGGACCACACCGATCCGGGCAAGCACTGGGACTGGGACCGGTATCTGAAGCTGGTGCGGGCGGCGGACAAGCGGTGACCGCCCGGCACACGGGGTGACCGCGGGGCCCGGCCGGCCGCCGGACGGGCCCGGATCGGCCGGAGTCAGCTGAGTCCCGCAGTGCGCGCCCGCTCCACCGCCGGTCCGATCGCGCGGGCGACCTCGTCGATGTCCTGCCGGGTGGACGTGTGGCCGAGCGAGAAGCGCAGGGTGCCGCGGGCCAGGTCCGGGTCGGTGCCGGTGGCCAGCAGTACGTGGCTGGGCTGGGCGATCCCGGCGGTGCAGGCGGAGCCGGTGGAGCATTCGATGCCCTGGGCGTCCAGCAGCAGGAGCAGGGAGTCGCCCTCGCAGCCGGGGAAGGTGAAGTGGGCGTTGGCGGGGAGCCGGCCGCCGGGGGCCGGGTCGCCGCCGAGGACGGCATCGGGCACGGCCGCCCGCACGGCCGCGACCAGTTCGTCGCGGAGTCCGCCGATCTCGCGGGCGAACTCCTCGCGTCCGTCGGCGGCCAGCCGCCCCGCGAGGGCGAAGGAGGCGATGGCGGGCACATCGAGGGTGCCCGAGCGGACGTGCCGCTCCTGGCCGCCGCCGTGGAGCACGGGTACGGGGGTGTATTCGCGGCCGAGCAGCAGCGCGCCGATGCCGAACGGACCGCCGATCTTGTGTGCGCTGACCGTCATCGCGGCCAGCCCGGACCGGGCGAAGTCGACCTCCAGCTGCCCGAAGGCCTGCACCGCGTCCGCATGCATCGGCACATCGAACTCACGGGCCACGTCGGCCAGTTCGCGTACCGGCATGATGGTGCCGATCTCGTTGTTGGCCCACATCACGGTGACCATCGCGACATCGCCGGGGTCGCGGAGGATCGCCTCGCGCAGGGCGTCCGGGTGGACGCGTCCGTGCCGGTCGACGGGGAGGTATTCGACGTTCGCGCCCTCGTGTTCGGCGAGCCAGTCGACGGCGTCCAGCACCGCGTGGTGCTCGACGGGGCTGGCCAGCACCCGGGTGCGGCGGGGGGCGGCGTCGCGGCGGGCCCAGTACAGGCCCTTCACGGCGAGGTTGTCGGCCTCGGTGCCGCCGGAGGTGAAGACCACCTCGCTGGGGCGTGCGCCGAGCGCATCGGCGAGGGTCTCTCTCGACTCCTCGACGGTACGGCGGGCCCGGCGCCCGGCGGCGTGCAGTGAGGACGCGTTGCCGGTGACGGCGAGCTGGGCGGTCATCGCCTCGATCGCTTCCGGAAGCATCGGCGTGGTCGCGGCGTGGTCGAGGTAAGCCATGGTGGGCTCGATTCTACGAGCCCGGGGCGGGGCGTACGGCGGGCGCATGGTGCCCCGGCACCCGCGCACGGCCGGGTGCGGTCTTCCTCGCCCCGTCCCCGGGCCCGTCCGGGCGGGAAAGGGCGTCGGGCTCCGCGCCCGGTTCAGCCGGCGAAGTTCCGGGCGACGAGGCCGTTGCCGGTGACGAGGAGGGGCCGCTCGGCCCCGGTGATTCCGCTGGTACGCGCGGTGGAGCACACCGTGTCGTTTTGGCGACATGTCGCAAGCACGGCAGGGAAAAGGCTGGTGCGGCCGATCAGTGGGGCCCCAGTCTTGAGCCGCACCGCGTGTCCATCTCCTTGCCTCCTGGAAAGGTTCCGATGCACAGACGGTATCGCTCTGCCGCCGTACTGGCGGCAGGAGTCCTCATCGCCACCTTGGCCCCCACCTCCTCCGGCGCGAGCGCCGCCCCGGCGCCCGCCTCCATCGGCGCGAACTCCGCCGGCCGTCCCCAGGTCAGCTCCGTCACGCTCGTGACCGGTGACCGGGTGCGGCTGGAGACCTTCCCCGGCGGCCGGAAGGCCGTCTCCGTCGAGCCGGCCTCGGGCGCTTCGCAGGCCGACTTCACCCAGCTGGAGATCGACAAGCAGCTGTACGTGCTGCCCCGCGCCGCGCTCCCGTACATCGCCTCCGGCAAACTGGACCGGCAGCTGTTCAACATCACCTCCCTGGTCAAGCAGGGGTACGACGACGCCCACACCTCCGCCATCCCGCTGATCGCCCGCTACACCGGCGGCACGAACCCCACGTCCAAGGGAGCGCCCACCGGTTCGCGCAAGGGCCTGGTCATCAAGAGCCTGCGCGGCTCGGCACTGAAGGCGGACAAGAAGCAGGCCGGGCGCTTCTGGAAGGCCATCGACGACGACGCGCTCGCCAAGAGCAGCGCCGAGGGCGGCGCGAAGAACGCTTCCAAGAACTCTTCTTCCAAGAACTCTGCTTTCAAGAACGCGGCCTTCGAGGGCGGCGTCGAGAAGCTGTGGCTGGACGCGAAGGTCCACGCCTCCCTCGATCGCAGCACCGCGCAGATCGGTGCGCCCGAGGCGTGGAAGGCCGGCTACGACGGAAACGGCGCGACCGTCGCCGTCCTGGACACCGGCGTCGACGCCACCCACCCCGACCTGGCCGGGAAACTCGGCGAAGCACGCAACTTCACCGACGAGCCCACCGCGAACGACGGCCACGGCCACGGCACCCATGTCGCCTCCACCATCGCCGGCAGCGGCACCGCCTCGGGCGGCTCGCGCAAGGGCGTGGCACCGGGGGCACGGCTGCTGATAGGCAAGGTGCTCGACGACGGCGGCTCCGGCTCGTACTCCGCCATCATGGGCGGCATGGACTGGGCCGCCCACTCGGGCGCCGACATCGTCAGCATGAGCCTGGGCGGCCAGCCCACCGACGGCACGGACGTACTCAGCCTCGTCCTCAACGGCCTCAGCGAGGAGACCGGCACCCTCTTCGTCGTCGCGGCGGGCAACACGGGCTCCGACTACTCAGTAGGCTCCCCGGGCGCCGCGGCGAGCGCACTGACCGTGGGCGCCGTCGACCGCGACGACAAGCTGGCCCCCTTCTCCAGCCGCGGCCCGCGCGTCGGGGACAACGGCGTCAAGCCCGACCTCACCGCCCCCGGCGTCGGCATCGTCGCCGCCCGCGCGGCCGGCACGTCCATGGGCAACCCGGTGGACGTGGCCTACACCGCCGCGTCGGGTACGTCCATGGCGACCCCGCACGTGGCGGGCGCGGCAGCGATCCTGGCCGGGCGCCACCCCGACTGGAGCGCCCAGCAGCTCAAGGACGCGTTGATGAGCACGACGCGTACCGCCTCCGACCAGACGGTCTACGAGCAGGGCACCGGCCGGGTGGACGTGGCCCGCTCGGTGCGCCAGCAGGTGCGCGCCACCGGCACCACCACCTTCGGCGCCCTGGCACCGGACGCGGGCCCGCGGCAGGTGAGCGTCACCTACACCAACGACGGCGACGCGCCCGTCTCGCTCACGCTGGACACCACCTTCGACAAGCTCTACGGCTCCCCGGCCCCGGCAGGCACCATAGGCGCCCCCGCGCAGGTCACCGTGGACGCCCACGGCACCACCGACGTGACCGTGACCCTCGACGCGCCCGCGCTGCCGGAGGGCGTCTACAGCGGCCGCCTCACCGCCACCTCGGCCGACGGACAGGCCGTCACGCACACCGTCCTCTCCGCGGTGAAGGACCCGGTCACGCACAAGGTCACCGTGCGCGGCATCGACCGCGCCGGGCAGCCGGCGACCGTCTTCCCGCTGATCCTGCTGGGTCCCACGGGCCGCTTCGATGTCGTCCAGGAGGTGCCGGCGGGGCAGAGCCTGACGGTGGACGTGCCCGAGGGCATGTACTACCTGCACGGCGTCATCACGCAGTCGACGGAGGACAACGTCACCAACAGCCTGGTGGTCAACCCCCACCTGCGGGTGGGCGGCGCCACGGAGCTGGTGCTCGACGCACGCAAGGCGGTCCCCGTGGAGATCCGGACCCCCAAGCCGGCCGAGCAGCGGGGCCCGATGGTCTTCTCCACCCACTGGAAAACCGGCGACCGGGAGTTCGCCAGCTTCTTCGGCAGCGGACACAGCGGCGGACAGCTCCTCTACGTCACGCCCACCGAGGAGTTCACCGAGGGAACCTTCGAGTTCACCTCCCGCTGGCAGCTGACCGCACCGATGCTCCGCGCACGCGCAATCTCCGCCACCGCCGCGGCCGGTGTCCCCGTCCGTCTGCTCCACAACTCCCCCGCCGTGGACGGCGTGCGGCGCCTGCGGGTGGTGGACGCCGGTCACGGACGCCCCGAGGACTACGCGGCGCTGCGCGCACGGGGCACGGACGTCCGCGGAACGGCGGTGCTCGTGGAACTGGAGGGGGTGGAGTACGACGAGGCGGTGACCTCGGCCGCCCGAGCCGGAGCCGCGGCCGCCGTCACCACCGCCGGCGGCAACAGGTACGCGGCCGCGACCTGGCAGCCGGTGAGCCAGCGACTGCCCGCGATCGGGCTGTACGCCTCCCACGCCACCGCGCAGCGGCTGCGCGCGCCGGGCGCCGTGCTGGAGTTGAAGGGGACCCCGGAAAGCCCCTACCTCTACGACGTCGTGCAGGTCGCCCAACAGCGCGTCCCCGAGCACGTGGTCCACAAAGTCGGGCCGAAGAACACGGCCACCGTGGTCTCGCGCTACCCGGACACGGGCGGGGCGCGCTACGTCGCGGAGGACCGGCCGTCCTGGCGTCCGTGGGAGGGGGAGGACGTGTACCTCTCCATTCGGTCCCGGTACGTCCGCACCGGGCAGGCGCGGACGGAGTACCTGAGCGGTCCCGCCGACACCCGGTGGCTGCACTGGGTCAACCCCCGCAACACCTGGGCGATCCAGGCAGTGGGGACCGGCATGTTCGGCCCCCTGCGCACCTACCGGCCCGGTGAGCACGCCACGGAGAGCTGGTACGCCCCCGTGGTGCGCCCGGCGATCCCCCGAGGTGTCGAAGGGCTCGCCCACCGCAAGGGCGACCAGCTGACCATAGGGATCCCCGAGTTCACCGACACCGCCTCCGGCCACTACGGCTACGCCCTGCCCCGCAAGGGCGCCGACACCCCCTACCCCGACGAGACCCGCGCCGTACTGCGTCGCGACGGCGAGATCCTCGCCGAAGGCCCCCGGGCGTGGGGCACCTTCCCCGCGGGCGGGGACAACGGCCGTTACCAGTTGGACCTGGACGTGAAGCGCACCAGCCCCGAGGGCACCCTCTCGCGGGCCACCAGCACCCGCTGGTCGTTCACGGCCCCTCGCCCGGCCGAGGGCAAGGAGTCCCTGATTCCCCTCCTCCAGCTCGACTACGACGTGGCCACCGACCTCCAGGGCTCCGCCCCTGACTCCGGGTCCTTCGCCTTCGGAGTGAGCGCCCGTCACCAGGACGGTCTGACGGGCCGTTCCGTGAAGGGCATGGAGGTGTCCGTCTCGTACGACGACGGCGGGCACTGGCGGGCGGCGAGGGCTTCCGCCCGGGGCGACGGCGCCTACCGCGTCCGGGTCACCCACCCCTCGACTGCCCGCACCAGCGGGTACGTCACGCTGCGGGTCCGCGCCTGGGACGACGCGGGCAACGAGGTGACGCAGGAGATCGAGCGGGCGTACGCGCTGAGGTAGTACGCGAGATCCGGAAGCCGCGACCGGCCCCGGTCGCGGCTTCCGTGCGTCCTAAGACAGCCAGTCGCGCCGCGCCGCCTGCCACACCAGCTGCGTACGCGTCGTCGCGCCCGCCCGCTGCATCAGCGCGGTGATCCGGCGCTGCACCGTGCGGTGGCTGACACGCAGCTGGGTGGCGATCGCCTTGTCCGTCACGCCCGCGACGACCAGGGAGAGCAGATAGCGCTCGTCGTCGGCGAGACTGCCGCCCGGTCCCATGCCGTCGGCGAAGTCGGCCAGCTCGCCCGCCTCCGTGACGTGCAGTGGGGTCCCCGCCGCCCACTGGATGTCGAACAGGGCGACGAGGGCGTCCAGGAGAGTGCTGCTGCGGATGATCGCGGCGGTCGGCTCGCCGCGGGCGCCGGTCGTGCTGCCCGGCATCAGCGGGCAGACGGCGACAGAGCTGTCGACGATGACCATGCGCACGGGGAGTGCGCTGGTGGCACGGGCCACTTCACCGGCGCGGATGCCCTGGGCGACGTTGTCGACCATGCCGGGCTGCTCCAGGCAGGCCCGTTCGTAGATCGCCTCGTAGCGGATGCCCTGGGCGAGCAGCTCGAACTCCTCGTCGTTGTCCTGGGCGCGCAGCGCCACGGGATCGGCCTTGCAGAACCACCGCAGGTCACTGCGGGCCCCGTAGGCGAGTTGGCGCAGCTGCTGACGGATGGCGCCGGCCCCAGTGATCACCTCGACCAGTTGCCCGGCGTCATGGCGCCGGCCGCCCGCCCGGTACTCCTCGGCCAGCTGCTCCACTCCACGCCGCGCCCACTCCAGCGCTTCTTGGCCGCGCGCCAGCAGAGGCTGCAGCGCCACGTCCGGCGGGACGGGTACGTACCGCATGCCGCCGTCGCCCGGCAGCCGCCCGACCAGGCCTTTGTCATGCAGGGAGGACAGAAGCGACGCCGCCTCGCGTTCCCGGATGTGGAGCCGTTGGACGATCTCGTCCACGCCCGCACCTCGTACCTCCACCAGGTGGCGGTAGATCCGCTCCTCCGCTGCCCCGATCCCCGCTATCTCCAGCACGCACCCTCTCCCTCGCCGCAGCCCACCCCAGACGGACGCCCGCTGTGCCATCCATGATCGAACAGGATGCGGGCGGTCCTGTCGAGCGATCAGAGGACACCACGGTTTCCGCGAGCCCGAGGCGGGGCGTACGGCGGGCACATGGTGTCCCGGGACCCGAGCACCGCGGCGGCGAGGTCCGCTCCGCCCGGTTCAGCCGCCGAAGTTCCAGGCGACGACGCCGTTTCCGGCGACGAGGAAGGCGAGGACCACGAGGTCGGCGATGCCGAGCGCGAACCCGAGCAGGGCGCGGCCGCGGCGGGAGGTGGACCGGACGAGGGCGCGCTCGGCGTGGCGCTCGTCGAGGAGGCGCTGGGCAGCCTGCACGGAGTGATCGGCGCGACGCTCGCCGAGACCGGTGACAGCTAGGAACGCCTGGACCGCAGCGTCGAACTGACCTTGCGTCACGTCTGCGAGCAGCCCGCCCACTTCCGCTTCATCGCCCATGAACAGCACGGCGGCGTCGGCCCGGTCCGCGAGGCCATAGCGGCCCAACTGCGGCGGTTCGCCGAGGAGGTGGCTGCGGCGCTCGCCGAGGAGCCGGAGTCCCGGGGCTGGAGCGAGGAGGACCTGCTGATGCTGGGCGGACTCTATCGGCGGCCGGCTCCACCCCGGGCCGGCGCACGACCGCTTCGTCCATGAGGGTGGCGCGCCGCACCCGGTCGGCCCTGAAGAGCCGGGGCACTCCGTCCCGGTCCGCCACCAGGTACCAGACGCCCGCCTTCACGACGAGGCCGTACTCGACGGTGCAGGTGCGCGGGGTACTCGTACCGCTGTGGCGGTAGCTCAGCCGCAATCGCCGGTCGGCGAAGACGGCCTCGTGGAGTTCGGACACGTCGACGGCCGGCTGCGGGCCGCTCATCCAGCGCACCGGGTCGACCAGGATCCGTCTGCTGGTCAGTTCGGCGGCGGGCCGGTGCGGTTCGGGCAGGGCGGCCATCACCTTGCGCAGCGCCGACCCGAGCGCCGCGTCGAGGCCGAGCGCGGCATGGGCGCCCTCGGCGGCGAGGACGAAGAGGGCGCGCGCCTCGCCGGCGGTGAGCCCGGTGACATCGGCAGCAGCGCGATGCCGCCGTGCCGCCCCCGCTCGGCGTAGACCGGGACGCCGGAGGCGGAGAGCGCCTCGATGTCCCGGTGGATGGTGCGCACGGAGACTTCGAGGCGCTCGGCGAGCTCGGTGGCGGGCACCGGGCCGCGGGTCTGGAGCAGCAGGAGGATCGAGAGCAGCCGGTCGGATTTCACCTCACCGGCTTCCCCCGCCGCGGCCTCCGCTCCTGCCCCTCCCCCTGCCTCCGCCGGCCGTCAGGAGCGCGGTGCGCGCGCCAGCTGGCGGGACTGGGCCACCAGCCGGTCCGCGCTGTCCCAGACGTCCGCGTCCTCCTCCAGGAATCCGCCCGCGAGGTTGCGGGTGGTGATGGAGACACGCAGCGGTCCGGGGGCCGGGCGGCAGCGGATGTGAGTGGTGAGCTCGATGGTCGGCGTCCAGCCCTTGAGACCCAGCTCGAACGAGGTGGGCGGCAGCGCGTCGACGGTGAGCAGCAGCGAGAGCGGGTCGGCGTCGCGGCCGTCCGCGAGGCCGAACCAGCCGCGCATCTCGCCCTTGCCGGACGGCTGCCCGATGGCCCAGCCGATCGTCGCCGGGTCGAGCTTGATGTCGAGCCGCCCGGTGATCGCGGAGCTGCCGGGGATCGGGGCCGGGCCGTCGCTCGGGCCGAGGCAGTGCTCCAGCGGCGGGAAGGCCGGCGGCTTCGCCGAGGTGCGGACCTCGTCGGAGAGGCCGTCCAGGTCGCCGTAGGTGGCGATGACCCGGATGCGTTCGACCTCGGTGCCGTCCTCCGCGTACTGGAAGAGGGAAGCCTGGCCGGTGGAGAGCGTGCGGCCGGTGCGGACGGTCTGGGTCCGGATCACTGCGGGGCCGGGGACGGACGCGGTGAGGTAGTGCGCGGAGACGGAGAAGGGGTCCGGGTGCGGCAGGGCCTCGCCGAGCGCGCGGCCGAGCATGGCCAGCAGGTAGCCGCCGTTGACCGCGTTGATGATCGTCCAGCCGGCGGAGAGCTCGGCGTCGTAGACGCCCTCTTCGCGAAGGGTGACGGCGGTGTCGCGGTCGAACTCGCTGTTCCCGATGGTCGCCGGTCCGGCCTGCGCCGCCCGCTCTGCTGCCTGCTCTGTTGCCTGTGCCATGCGATGCACCGTACACCGATCGTATTACTGAGCGGTAGCTTTTTGGCGGGGATCACAGCGCCGGATCGCTGGGGCCGCAGCTCCTGCCTCACGGGGCCGCAGCCCCGCCTCAGGTGGTCGCCGAGCTCTCCTCGGCCGTCGCGGACTTCCGGTTGTAGGCGCGCGGGGCCCGCCAGTGGTAGCGCATCGACAGCAGCCGCAGCGCGAAGGCGGCGATCACTGCGGTGCCGCTGGTGAACGCGTTGAGCGCCCCGAAGCGGATGCACAGGACGGTCGTCGTGGCGCCGACGATGGCGGGGACCGCGTACAGGTCGCGGTCCCAGCGCAGCAGCGAGGGCACCTCGTTGGCCAGTACGTCGCGCAGCACACCGCCGCCGACCGCGGTGGCGAGCCCCAGGGCCGCCGACGCGGTGAGGCCCAGGCCGTAGTCGTACGCCTTGACCGTGCCCGTGACGCAGAACAGCCCGAGGCCCGCCGCGTCGAAGACATTGACGCCCACCTGGATCCGCTCGACGTGCGGATGCAGGAAGAACACCAGGACGGCGGCGAGGAGCGGGGTGGTGAAGTAGCCGAGATCCGTGAACGCCGCGGGCGGGACCGCCCCGATCACGATGTCACGGAACAGCCCTCCGCCCAGCGCGGTCACCTCGGCGAGCACCGCGATGCCGAAGACATCGAAGTTCTTGCGTACGGCGAGCAGAGCGCCGGAGATCGCGAAGACGAAGATTCCGACGATGTCGAGCGCATGCTGGACGGAGGGCGTGAACAGTTCGTTGAGCACCGGGCAATTGTGCCGGTACTACTCCTTCGGATTGTCCTCCGGCGTATCGGTCGAGGCGGTGCCGTCCGCCGCGGGCTCGGCGGCCTCGGGCTCGTCCGCCGAGGGCTTGCGCACCTCGACGATCTCGATCGCCTCGCGCGCCGCCGCCGTCACCGTCTCGCCCGGCACCTGGTCCGGTGCGTTCTCCGGGTGGTGGCAGGCCACCTGGTGCCCGGTCTTCAGCGCGGCCAGCGGCGGCTCCTGCGTCTTGCAGACCTCCGTCGCCTTCCAGCACCGGGTGTGGAAGCGGCAGCCGCTTGGCGGTGAGATCGGCGAAGGCACGTCGCCCTTGAGCAGGATCCGCTCGCTCTTGGCCGAACGGCGCTTCGGGTCCGGGATCGGGACCGCCGAGAGCAGCGCCTTGGTGTACGGGTGCATCGGCGCCTTGTAGAGCGACTCGCGGTCGGCCAGCTCCACGATCTTGCCGAGGTACATCACCGCGATCCGGTCCGAGACGTGCCGGACGACCGAGAGGTCATGGGCGATGATCACGTACGTCAGGCCGAGCTCGCTCTGGAGGTCGTCGAGCAGGTTCACCACCTGCGCCTGGATCGAGACGTCCAGCGCCGACACCGGCTCGTCCGCCACGACCAGCTTCGGGTTGAGCGCCAGGGCGCGGGCGATCCCGATGCGCTGGCGTTGACCGCCGGAGAACTCGTGCGGATAGCGGTTGTAGTGCTCGGGGTTCAGGCCCACGACCTCCAGCAGCCGCTGCACCTCCTTCTTCACGCCGCCGTCGGGCGTGACGCCCTGGAGCTTGAAGGGGGCGCCCACGATCGTGCCGATCGTGTGCCGCGGGTTCAGCGAGGAGTACGGGTCCTGGAAGATCATCTGCATGTCCCGGCGCATCGGGCGCATGCCGCCCACGCCGAGGTGCGTGATGTCCTTGCCCTCGAACTCGATCTTCCCCGCGGTGGGTTCGAGCAGCCGGGTGATCAGCCGGCCCATCGTCGACTTCCCGCAGCCGGACTCGCCGACGACGCCCAGGGTCTCCCCCGAGCGCACCTCGAAGTCGATCCCGTCGACGGCCTTCACGGCACCGGCGTTGCGCTGCAGCAGCCCCTTCTTGATGGGGAAGTGCTTCTGCAGCCCGGTCACCTTGAGCAGCACCTCGCGGGAGGCGGTGTCACCGGCCGGCGCGCCGTGCCCGGCAGACCTCTGCGCCGGAACGTCCACGCCCTTGTCCTCGCTCGTCACGGCCTTGTCCTCGCTCACAGCTTGGGCGCAATCTCTTCGGTCCAGATACGCTCCCGCTGCTCCGGCGACATGTGGCAGGCCGCCCAGTGCCGGCTGCCGACCTCCTGGAGCTCGGGCCGTACGGTGCGGGTGACGTCGTCCTTGGGCACGTCCGCGTACGGGCAGCGCGGGTTGAAGGCGCAGCCCGAGGGGATGTTGATGAGCGACGGCGGGGAACCCTTGACCGGGATGAGCCGGTCGGTCTGGTCACGGTCGAGGCGCGGCATCGAACCCAGCAGGCCCCAGGTGTAGGGGTGCCGGGGCTCGTAGAACACCTTCTCGGCCGGTCCGCGCTCCACGCAGCGACCGCCGTACATCACCAGGATGTCGTCGGCGAGCTCGGCCACGACGCCCAGGTCGTGGGTGATGATGATGACCGCGGAGCCGAATTCCTTCTGCAGGTCCCGGATCAGGTCGAGGATCTGCGCCTGGACCGTGACGTCCAGCGCGGTCGTCGGCTCGTCGGCGATCAGCAGCTCGGGGTTGTTGACCAGCGACATGGCGATCATCGCGCGCTGGCGCATGCCGCCGGAGAACTCGTGCGGGTAGCTGTCGACGCGTTTGTCGGGCTGCGGGATGCCGACCCGGTCGAGCATCTCGACGGCCCGCTTGCGGGCGGTCTTCTTGTCGACGCTGTGATGGACCCGGTACGCCTCCACGATCTGCTTGCCGATCGTGTAGTACGGGTGCAGCGCGGACAGCGGGTCCTGGAAGATCATGGCCATGTCGCGGCCGCGCAGCTTGCGCACCTCGTCGGGATCGGCGGAGAGCAGCTCCTTGCCGTCCAGCCAGATCTCGCCGGAGACCTGGGCCTTGCGCTTGCCGTACTGGCCGGCGGTGTGCAGGCCCATGATGCCCAGCGAGGTGACCGACTTGCCGGAGCCGGACTCGCCGACGATGCCGAGGGTCTTGCCCTTCTCCAGCTGGAAGTTGAGCCCGTCGACGGACTTGACCAGGCCGTCGTCGGTCGGGAAGTGCACCCTGAGGTCGCGCACTTCGAGGAAGGCGGTGGGAGCGGGCGAGCCGGCCGGGGAGGGTTCTCCCAGCGCGGCACCGCTCTTGTGCAGTTCGGTCATCCCAGCCTCACTCGCGGGTCGATGACGGCGTACATGATGTCGACGACGAGGTTGGCGACGGCGATCGCGAGAGCCGCGAACAGGGTGACGCCGAGAATCACCGGCAGGTCCTTGTTGCTGATCGCCTGGACCGCGGCGAGCCCGAGACCGGGCAGGTTGAACGTGGACTCGGTGAGGACGGCACCACCGAGGAGCACGCCGATGTCGAGGCCGAAGACGGTGAGGATCGGCGTCATCGCGGAACGCAGGGCGTGCCGGGTGATGACGGTGCCCTCGCCCAGCCCCTTGGAACGGGCGGTACGGATGTAGTCCTCGCCGAGCACTTCGAGCATGGTGGCCCTGGTGAGGCGGGCGTACATCGCCGCGTTCAGGAAGGCGAGCACGATCCACGGCAGGATCAGGGTCTGGAACCAGGTGCCGATGCCGTCGTCCGTGGAGAGGTTGTCGGCGATGTGCACCCAGCCGAAGTTGTGCACGAACAGGCCCATGGCGACCATGCCGGTGAAGAAGATCGGCAGCGAGACACCGGCGAGCGCGGTGGTCATCGCGGCACGGTCCCAGATGCTGCCGCGCCGGAGCGCGGAGACCACACCGGTGGCGACGCCGCCGAGGAGCCACAGGACGCAGGCGCCCGCGGCGAGCGCGCCGGTGACGGGCAGCGCGTCCTTGAGGGTGGTCCAGACCGGGACCTCCGTGCGGAAGGAATAGCCGAAGCAGGGAGCGGCGCAGTGGGTGACGTCGTCACCGTTCGCGTAGTCGCGCCCCATCGGGATGCCCTTGACGAAGTCCCAGAACTGGACGAGGAGGGGGTCGTCGAGACCCAGTTTGATCCGGATGCCCTGGAGCTGCTCGACACCCGTGGCCTTGCCGGCGAAGAGGACTGCGACGTCCTGACCCGCCCACTTGGGCAGCATGAAGAAGATGGTGAACGTCGCGAGCAGTACGACGAGCACCATGATGACTACGGCGAACAGGCGCCGGATGAGATAAGCAAGCACTGTGTGCGGCCCGGCGGTGGCCGGGAACCCCTTGTGGGGGCTCCCGGCCATCGCCCCGGCCCTCACCTGCCCTTCGGACTGGCGGGTTTCGGCGGCGGTGGAACAGTCAACCGGGTTGACTGCAAATGCTGTTGACTACATCGACTACTTGACGACGCCGAGCGAGACGTAGTCGTAACGGCCGTTGTAGGCGTCGGACATGTAGGCGTTCGTCAGACGGCTGCCGCGCCAGGTGATGTTCTTCTCGTAGATGAAGGGCATCCAGTCGGCCTGGTCGAGGATCCGCTTGTCGACCTGCTTGTAGATCTCGCCGGCCTTGACCGGGTCGGTCTCCGCGATCGCGTCGTCGAAGAGCTTGTCGATCTGCGGGTCCTTGATCTGGGACTCGTTGTAGTTACCGGTGTCCGCGAGGAACCGGCTGTCCCACAGCGGCTGGCCGAAGCCCTGGCCGGACGGGAAGTCGGGGCCCCAGCCGCTCATCGTCATGCCGTAGCCGCGCTTCTTCACGACGGACGGCGAGCCGGTGATGCTGGACGCCTCGGCGCCGTCGAGCGGGTCGACCTCGATCTTGATGCCGACCTTGCCGAGCTGCTCCTGGAGCGCCTCGGCGGCGTCGACCTCGCCCGGGTTGTTGTTACGGGCGGTGAGCTTGGTGGAGAAGCCGGTCGGGTGACCGCACTGCTTCAGCTCGTCCTTGGCCTTGGCGAGGTCCGGCTTGCCCTTGCGGGCGAGGACGCCGTACGGGTCGTAGTCGCTGTGACCCTTGATGGAGACCGGCAGGGTGCTGTTGGCGATCGCGCCACCGGCGATCTCGCCACCGCGGGTCTGCTGGAGACCGGCGAAGTCCGTGGCGTAGAAGACGGCCTTGCGGCAGTGGACGTCGTCCAGCGGCTTGGCGGTGTGGACGAGCGCGACGTAGCGGACGAAGGACGTCTGCATGTTGTCGACGCTGTCCTTGTGGTCCTGGACGGCGGTGACGCGGCCGGACTGGGTCATGCCGGTGCCGTTGAGGTCGACGTCGTAGTCGCCCTCCATCAGCTTCTTGTCGTTCTCCTCCAGGTTGGCGGAGATCGTCACCGTGACCTTGTCCGGGAGCGCGGCGCGCAGCGGGTCGGTGGCCTTCTGCCACTTGTCGTTGCGGACGAGCACGATGCTCTTGCCCGGCTTGTACGTCTCGAACTTGTACGGGCCGGAGGAGAACGGGCGCTGGGTGTACTTCGCGCCGGTGTCCTTGTCCGCCTTCACGGGCGAGCCGGACGGCATGGCGAGGAACTGCTCGAAGTCACCGTTGGGCTTGGGCAGCTTGAAGACGATGGTGTTGTCGTCGGGCGTCTCGATCGCCTTGAGGCCGAGCTTGTCCGCGGACTTGTCCTTGTAGGGGCCCTTGTACTCGCCCTTGGGATCCAGCGTCTGCTTCAGGTACTGCGGGCCACCGGTGATGGTGTCCGTCGCCCAGATGCGCTCGATGCCGTACTTGACGTCCTTGGAGGTCAGCTTCGAGCCGTCCTCCCAGGTCAGACCATCACGCAGCTTGTACGTGTAGGTCTTGCCGCCGTCCGTGATCTCACCCGGGCCGGTGGCCAGGTCGCCGACCAGCTTGGTGGAGGCCACACCCGGCTTGGTGTCGTACGTGACCAGCTGGCGGGTGTAGAAGCGCATGAAGTCCCAGGCCATGCCGTAGTAGGAACGCTGGGGGTCGGCGGAGTCGAGGTCCTGCTTGCCGACCATCTTCAGCGTTCCACCCTTTTTGGTGGACGGGTTGGCGACCTTGTTGAACGCAGCGTTGAAGCCCGCGCCCTTCGACTTGCCGCCGCCTTCGCCTTCGCCGCCGCCGCCGCACGCCGTGGTGGTCATCAGCGCCGCGACCACGAGGGCCGCACCAGCGGTGAGCCGTCGTTTCGAGGTAACTGTGGACATTTTCTCGTAACCTCCGAGATCGCGGTCCCAGGCCGTTGCTTGCCGGAGAACCATGGGAAAAGCCACCTGACGATGCGGCAGGGGCAAGTCGTGGGCTATCGGGTCCCCTTGGGGTCCAGGGCATCGCGCAGCCCGTCCCCGAAGAGGTTGAAGGCCAGCACGGTGATGAAGATCGTCACGCCGGGGAAGACCATGAACATCGGGTCGTGCTCGTACGTTTCCAGCGCGTCCCGCAGCATCCCGCCCCAGGAGGCGGTGGGCGGCCGGACACCGGCACCGAGGAAGCTCAGGGCCGCTTCGGTGAGGATGTTGGTGGGGATCATGAGCGTCGCGTAGACGGTGATCGGCGCCACCAGGTTGGGCAGCAGCTCGCGGAAGAGGATGTACGTCCGTCCGCCGCCCAGGCTGCGCGCGGCCTCCACGTACTCGCGCTCGCGCAGCGAGAGCGTCTGCCCGCGGACGATGCGTCCCACGTACGGCCAGCCGAAGAAGCCGATGACGGCGACGAGTACGGCGATGCGCACGCCGCTGCCGGTCAGTCCGAGCAGATCGTCGGGGAGGACCGAGACCAGGGAGATGATGAAGAGGAGCTGCGGGAAGGAGAGCAGCACGTCCATGATCCGGCTGATCAGCGCGTCCACCCAGCCGCCGAAGTAGCCGGCGACGATCCCGAAGAGGGTGCCGAGGGCGACGGCGACCAGGGCCGCCAGGAACGCCACGAGCAGCGAGATCCGGGCGCCGTAGACGATCCGGCTGAAGATGTCGCGCCCCTTGTTGGGCTCGACGCCGAAGAGGTAGTCGCCGCTCACACCGCCGAGGTCGCCCGTGGGGAGATTGGTCAGCGGGTCGAGCATGTCCTGGTGGAACTCGTTGGGCGGGTGTCCCAGCAGTCCGACGATGAGGGGCGCGAAGACCGCCACCACGACCAGGACGAGGACAACGATGCCACCCGTCAGAGCGACTCTGTCCTGCTTCAGGCGGTTCCAGGCGATCTGCTTGAGAGACCGTCCCTCGACCTTCTTCACCCCGGAGTCGACTGCGGGACCGTCGGCCGCGACCGGATCCGCTTCCGTGGTCGGCTCGTGCAGTGGTGCCGTCATCGTGGCAAGGACCCCTCTCAACCGGCGGTGGCCGGGCCGAACTGGCCGCTGTGGCGGCGCGATCAGTCAGTCGTACGCAGAGGCGGCAAGACGCCCTTGCTGCGGGAGTCTTCATTGCCGTCACTACAGGTAGCCAGACCGACAGACGAATGGATGCCTAACCGTGATGCGGCCCTGGGTGTTCCGTTATCCGGACGGATGTGAACGCCCCCCGAACACAGGTCAGTTGAGGCGGAAGGGGGGCAGGCGCGCAGATTCGCGACGCTTTCGCCACCAGATGTACCCAGCCAGGAGATCTCGGACATGGACGGCCGGTCGAGACGACCGGCGGATGAACATGCGTGCACATTCGGGGAGTTGGTGTCTTACAGTCGCGTTACGGGAATCCGGCACGTAAACGCGCATTCCGGACCAGGGGGGCCGGGCGGCCCGGAAGGGTCAGTACGCGCCCTGCGGCGGGTAGCCGTAGCCCGCGGCGGGGGCCGCCGGGGCGTGCGCCTCGCGGTCGTAGAACGGGCGGGCGTTGGCGCGCAGCCACATCGCGACCGGGTCGTACTCGTCGGACATCGCGACGGTGGATACGGGCAGCCCGTCCGGGACGGCGGAGATCGACTGCTGCATCATCGCGCGCGCCGCGTCCACCGAGGGCGGGCTCGTGTCGTAGAGGTCGAGACCGATGGCGAGGTAGGGGACCCCGAGCGCGGGCTGCACCCAGGCGCGGCGCAGCGAGCGGATCGCGGGGGTGTGGTGGGCGTTCTGCGCGAGCAGGGCGTAGAACTGCGAGATCTCGATGGCCGGCTCGGTGAGCCGGAGCGGGCCTGCGGGCATCCGGTCGAGGCCGGTGGCGATCCGGCGCAGATCCAGCCAGGGGATGCCGACGCCGCCGCCCGGGGCGTGCGGGTTGAGCCAGATCCCCCAGCGGTCGGGGAAGAGGGCGCGGGCGATGTCCAGGCCGCCGACCAGCTCATGGGCGCGGTTCCAGCCGCTGGCCGAGAGCTCCTGGGCGGAGGTCACACAGGGGGCGTAGCCGAGGCCGTCGACCTCCATGTTCCCGTACTGGGCGTCGGGCGAGCCCGCCTGGCCGTGCCAGAGGAGCATCCAGATCCGGCCGTTCGCGAGGGCCTTCAGCAGCGCCTCGTACGCGTCGTAGCGCCCGGGCGTCACCTGGCGCAGCATGTGCTCGACCTGCCCGGCCGCCGCGGTGCCTGACGCACTCACCTGGTCCCGCCCCTCTTCGATCCACTGTGTCGGCCGGCCGCTCCCGGGCACACGGGTGCGGCATGATGCCGAGGCACCAGCCATGAAACCAGCTTATGCGCCGGTCCTGACACCGACTTGACGCCATGGGTCGAAGCGGTGTTCCACACCGGTGCCCGCCGCGCCCGGGGCTACTGGCCCGCCCGCTGGTAGAACGGCTGGATCTTCTCCCGCATCCAGTCGCCGACCGGGTCCTGTGCCACATCGAGCAGGACGAGATTGACCGGCCAGGGCACCTCGACCCGTCCCAGAGCGCGCCCGAGGGCGTCCATCGGGGCATTGCGCCCCGCGCCCTCCCAGGTGGAGAACTCGACGCCGACGAAGAGAACGGGGTCGCCGCCCTCGATGCTGGCCAGCGCCCGCCGGGCGGAGAGCACGACACCGCTCTCCTCGAATTCACCGGCCGCCGCGGCGAGGAAGTCGACGGGCTCCTCCTTCCAGTCCGGTTCGTACAGCCGGACCCGGCCGCCGCCGGCCGGGCCGTCCAGCGGGGTGCGTCCGGCCCGGCAGAGTTCGGCCACGGCGGGGGGCGGCAGCGGCATCCCGACCGCGCCTCCGGGGTTCACGGCGATGCCGAGCTGCGGGGGCAGGCCGCGGGCGAAGTCGCGGGCGGGCGCGACGGTGAAGGACATCTGGGTGCCGACGCAGGCGAGGAACTGCTGCTCGGAGCTGAACACGGGGACGTACGCGGCGCCCTCGATCTCCAGCGTCGGCAGGTCCAGGTCCGCCGAGTCGGGTCCGCCGCCGTTGGGCAGGGGCACCCAGACCTGGCTGCGTCCGAGCACCTCGACGAGCCGTCCGCCCGCCTCCGGGACGCCCACCGAGGCCATCAGCACCTCTTCGAGCTCGTTGGCCGGCCATCCGCCCTGCGGATGGGACTGGACCTGTGCCGGGATGTCCACTGCTTCCCCTTCTCGCCCACGCTTTCCGGCAGAAGATTAACGCCCGGCCCCGGGCCGCCGGTCCGCGAAGGTGATCCGGCCGATCCTTCCCGCCGACTCCCGGTCCAGCAGCACCGCCGAGGCGCACCCGGGCGGCAGCAGGCCCGCCTCGGTCGCCTTCAGCAGCTTGCCCACCGCCCTGCGGTGCCGGGCGAAGGCGTATCCCGATACGCCGCGTCCGCGCTCGCGCTGGCCCTCCCTGGCGGTCTGCGGCGTGACGTCGAGCAGGACGAGATGCAGGACCCGGCCCCGGCGCCGGGCGTCACGGGCCAGCCAGCCGCGTACCCACGACTGTGTCCCGCAGTCGTGGACGACGGCGGACTCCCCGGAGCGCAGCACCCGCCACAGCCCCCAGTAGTGGGCGGCGCGCACGAGCGGGCGGTAGAGGGCGTACGGGAGTAAGCGGGGCATGATCCGCGCCCAGCGGTCACGGGTGTCCTGGGAGTCGACGGCGTGCGCCGTCGTCACCGCCCGCCGGATGAGCGTCGACTTTCCGCTGCCGGGCAGCCCGGAGACCACCACCACGTCGCCCGGGGCGAAACGCAGGCCGCTCGGGCTGCGCCCGGACCGCTCCCGCAGATCCCGCACCACGGGCGCGTGCGCGCCGGACGCCGCCCGCTCCGGGGCCCCCGGTTGTGCGGGCATCGCGCCGTGCGCGACCCCCGCGGTCGTCGCGTACCTCTGCAACGTCATCGCCCTCCCCCTGTCGGATCACCCCACGTATGCCCCTGAAGTGTAAAGAAAAGGTAATGCGGCACAACTGTCCGCGCCGCTGATTTCCGAGGGGGACCGGGGCCCCACTCCGGCGCGATGCGTGCGATGATGACCCGGCCAACTGCATACAGGCCGTTCGAATCCGCGCGGGAGAGTTCCGGTCACCGCATGTGCCGGGCGCCGAAGGAGCAAGTTCCTCCCTTGAATCTCTCAGGCCCCGTACCGCGTGGATGAGGCAGATCTGAAAAGCGGGCCGCTTCGCGGCTCCACCCAAGGTGCAAGCCGAACCCTTCCGGGGCTCTCGGCGAACCTCTCAGGTTCCGATGACAGATGGGGAGGGATCGTCCTCGTCGTCATGCCCCGGGAGTCATATCCATGAGCACCGCCCCCCGCCTCACCGCCCTCGATGCCCTGCACCGTTCGCTGGGCGCGACCATGACCGACTTCGCGGGCTGGGACATGCCCCTGCGGTACGCCAGCGAGCGCGACGAGCACAACGCGGTGCGCACCCGGGCCGGTCTCTTCGACCTGTCGCACATGGGCGAGATCACCGTCACCGGCCCCGCGGCCGCGGCCTTCCTGAACTTCGCGCTGGTCGGCAACATCGGCACGGTCGCCGTGGGCCGCGCCCGCTACACGATGATCTGCGCCGAGAACGGCGGCATCCTGGACGACCTGATCGTCTACCGGCTGGGCGAGACCGAGTACATGGTGGTCGCCAACGCGGGCAACGCCCAGATCGTGCTGGACGCGCTGACGGCGCGGGCCGAGGGCTTCGACGCCGAGGTGCGCGACGACCGTGACGCGTACGCGCTGCTCGCCGTCCAGGGCCCCGAGTCCCCCGCGATCCTGGCCGCCGTCACCGATGCCGACCTGGACGGCCTGAAGTACTACGCCGGTCTGCCCGGCACCGTCGCCGGTGTCCCCGCGCTGATCGCCCGTACCGGCTACACCGGCGAGGACGGCTTCGAGCTGTTCGTCGCTCCCGAGCACGCCGAGCAGCTCTGGAAGGCACTGACCGAGGCGGGCGCCTCCCGCGGCCTGATCCCGTGCGGGCTCTCCTGCCGCGACACGCTGCGCCTGGAGGCGGGCATGCCGCTGTACGGGCACGAGCTGACCACGGCGCTGACCCCGTTCGACGCCGGTCTCGGCCGGGTCGTGAAGTTCGAGAAGGAGGGCGACTTCGTCGGCCGCAAGGCCCTCGAAGCCGCCGCCGAGCGCGCCGAGACCGCGCCGCCGCGCAAGCTGGTCGGGCTGGTCGCCGAGGGCCGCCGGGTGCCGCGCGCCGGATTCTCCGTCGTCGCCGGCGGCCAGGTCATCGGCGAGGTCACCTCCGGCGCCCCGTCGCCCACCCTGGGCAAGCCGATCGCCATGGCGTACGTGGACGCCGCGCACGCCACGCCCGGTGCCGAGGGCGTCGGAGTGGACATCCGGGGCAGCCACGAGCCGTACGAGGTCGTGGCACTGCCGTTCTACAAGCGCCAGAAGTGACGTCGGCGCTCCCGAAGAAGTGACGCATTCGCGTCTCACACCGTAAGACCACCGTTCATCAGCACTCCCCGCATACAGGAGAATTCAGGTCATGAGCAACCCCCAGCAGCTGCGGTACAGCAAGGAGCACGAGTGGCTGTCGGCCGTCGAGGACGGTGTGGCCACGATCGGCATCACCGAGTACGCGGCCAACGCGCTCGGCGATGTCGTCTACGCCCAGCTCCCCGAGGTCGGTGACACGGTCACCGCGGGCGAGACCTGTGGCGAGCTGGAGTCGACCAAGTCGGTGAGCGACCTGTACTCCCCGGTGACCGGCGAGGTCACCGAGGCGAACCAGGACGTCGTGGACGACCCGTCGCTGGTGAACTCCGCTCCCTTCGAAGGCGGCTGGCTGTTCAAGGTACGCGTCGCGCAGGAGCCGGAGGACCTGCTCTCCGCCGACGAGTACACCGCGTTCTCCGGCAACTAAAGACCCCAAGGGACCACCTGATGTCGCTTCTCAACTCCTCCCTCCACGAGCTGGACCCGGACGTCGCCGCCGCTGTCGACGCCGAGCTCCACCGTCAGCAGTCCACCCTCGAAATGATCGCCTCGGAGAACTTCGCTCCGGTCGCGGTCATGGAGGCCCAGGGCTCCGTCCTCACCAACAAGTACGCCGAGGGCTACCCCGGCCGCCGCTACTACGGCGGCTGCGAGCACGTCGACGTCGTCGAGCAGATCGCCATCGACCGCATCAAGGCGCTGTTCGGCGCCGAGGCCGCGAACGTCCAGCCCCACTCCGGTGCGCAGGCCAACGCCGCCGCGATGTTCGCGCTGCTCAAGCCGGGCGACACGATCATGGGCCTGAACCTGGCCCACGGCGGTCACCTGACCCACGGCATGAAGATCAACTTCTCCGGCAAGCTCTACAACGTGGTCCCGTACCACGTCGACGAGACCGGCGTCGTGGACATGGCCGAGGTCGAGCGTCTGGCCAAGGAGTCCAAGCCGAAGCTGATCGTCGCCGGCTGGTCCGCGTACCCGCGTCAGCTGGACTTCGCCGCCTTCCGCCGCATCGCGGACGAGGTCGGCGCGTACCTGATGGTCGACATGGCGCACTTCGCGGGCCTGGTGGCCGCGGGTCTGCACCCCAACCCGGTGCCGCACGCCCATGTCGTCACGACCACCACGCACAAGACCCTCGGCGGTCCGCGCGGTGGCGTCATCCTGTCGACGCAGGAGCTCGCCAAGAAGATCAACTCCGCGGTCTTCCCGGGCCAGCAGGGCGGCCCGCTGGAGCACGTGATCGCGGCCAAGGCGGTCTCGTTCAAGGTCGCGGCGACCGAGGAGTTCAAGGAGCGCCAGCAGCGCACCCTGGACGGCGCCCGCATCCTCGCCGAGCGCCTGGTCCAGCCGGACGTCACCGAGGTCGGTGTCTCCGTGCTGTCCGGCGGCACGGACGTCCACCTGGTCCTCGTCGACCTGCGCAACTCCGAGCTGGACGGCCAGCAGGCCGAGGACCGGCTGCATGAGCTGGGCATCACGGTCAACCGGAACGCCATCCCGAACGACCCGCGGCCGCCGATGGTCACCTCGGGTCTGCGGATCGGTACGCCGGCCCTGGCGACCCGCGGTTTCCAGGCCGAGGACTTCACCGAGGTCGCGGAGATCATCGCCGCCGCGCTCAAGCCGTCCTACGACGCGGACGCCCTGAAGGCCCGCGTCGTCGCGCTGGCCGAGAAGTTCCCGCTGTACCCCGGCCTGAAGTAGTCCGGACAGGTTCTGGCAACACGTTGGGGCGGGGCACCACGCACACTGAACAGTGAGCGCGGTGCCCCGTCCCATGCCCCCCGCGCTTCGGGCCGCCCGGCCCGGCCGGTACCGCACCACCCGGCAGACGACGATGTCTACCAACCCCTGAGGAGTCACCCGTGGCCATCTCGGTCTTCGACCTGTTCTCGATCGGCATCGGCCCGTCCAGCTCCCATACGGTCGGCCCGATGCGCGCCGCCCGTATGTTCGCGCGCCGGCTGAAGAACGAGGGCCTGATCGCCCACACCGCCTCGATACGCGCCGAGCTGTACGGCTCGCTCGGTGCGACCGGTCATGGCCACGGCACCCCCAAGGCCGTCCTGCTCGGCCTGGAGGGCGAGTCGCCGCGCACCGTCGACGTGGAGTCGGCCGACGAGCGGGTGGAACAGATCCGCGCCACGGGCCGGATCAACCTCCTCGGCATGCACGAGATCGACTTCGACGCCGACGAGCAGCTGATCCTGCACCGTCGCAAGGCCCTCCCGTACCACGCCAACGGCATGACGGTCTTCGCCTTCGACCGTGAGGGCGCCCCTCTCCTGGAGAAGACCTACTACTCGGTCGGCGGCGGCTTCGTCGTCGACGAGGACGCGGTGGGCGAGGACCGGATCGTGCTCGACGACACCGTGCTGAAGCACCCCTTCCGCACCGGCGACGAGCTGCTGCGGCTCTCCCGGGACACCGGCCTGTCCATCTCCTCGCTGATGCTGGAGAACGAGCGGGCCTGGCGCACCGAGGACGAGATCCGCTCGGGGCTGCTGGACATCTGGCGGGTCATGCAGGCCTGCGTCTCGCGCGGCATGTCCCGCGAGGGCATCCTGCCAGGCGGCCTCAAGGTCCGCCGCCGCGCCGCGACCACCGCCCGCCAGCTGCGCGCCGAGGGCGACCCGCAGGCCCACGCGATGGAGTGGATCACCCTCTACGCGATGGCGGTCAACGAGGAGAACGCGGCGGGCGGGCGGGTCGTCACCGCGCCCACCAACGGCGCCGCGGGCATCATCCCGGCGGTGCTGCACTACTACATGAACTTCGCGGCCGGCGGGGCCACCGAGGCGGAGAAGGAGGACGGCGTCGTCCGCTTCCTCCTCGCGGCCGGGGCCATCGGCATGCTCTTCAAGGAGAACGCCTCCATCTCCGGCGCCGAGGTCGGCTGCCAGGGCGAGGTCGGCTCCGCCTGCTCCATGGCCGCGGGCGCCCTCGCCGAGGTCCTCGGCGGCACCCCCGAGCAGGTCGAGAACGCCGCCGAGATCGGCATGGAACACAACCTGGGCCTGACCTGCGACCCCGTAGGCGGTCTCGTCCAGATCCCGTGCATCGAGCGCAACGGCATGGCCGCGGTCAAGGCCGTCACGGCGGCGAAGATGGCGCTGCGCGGCGACGGCAGCCACAAGGTCTCCCTCGACAAGGTCATCAAGACCATGAAGGAGACGGGCGCGGACATGTCCGTGAAGTACAAGGAGACGGCGCGGGGCGGGCTCGCGGTGAACATCATCGAGTGCTGAGGGAGCAGAGGCCGAGGGAGCGCCTCCGGCCTCCCTCGGCCCATCACACGTTCCCTCCCGCACGACAGGTTTCCCGTTCCTGTCCCCCTCCGTACGCTCCCCGGCCGCGCGGCTGCGCGGCTTCCGCCCCTCCTGACCGTCCCTGAAGGTGTCTCGCCACGGCGCTGGTGGGCCTGGTGGAGTCCCTGATGACCGCCAGGCTGGTCGGCGACATCACCGACACCCGCTCCGGCAAGACCCGCGAGTCCGTCGGCCAGGGCATCGCCAATATCGTCACGGGCTTCTTCGGCGGCATGGGCGGCTGCGCCGTGATCGGCCGGACGACGATCAACGTACGGGTGTCGGGCGCCCGCACCCGCCTGTCGACCTTCCTCGCGGGCGCCTTCCTGATGGTCCTGTGCATCGTCTTCGGACCCGTCGTCTCCCGCATTCCCGTGGCCGCCCTCGCCGCCGTCATGGTGATGGTGTCCGTCGCGTGCGGTCGTCACCGCCAAGTACGCCCAGCGCGGCAAGACCGTAGAGATCATCGGCCTGAACGAGCCGAGCGCCGAGATCCGCAAGACCCTCAGCGGCGAACTCACCGGCAGCACTGACCGGGCTCCGCCGTCACGGCGCCGGCCGGACAGGCCCTGGCCCCGCGGCACAACCCGGTACGAGCGTCTCAGCGCAGGTGCACCGGCAACGACTCGATGCCGTAGACGATGGACAGCTTGCGGAAGGCCAGGTCCTGGGGCGGGACGGCGAGCCGCATCCCGGGGAACCGCCGGGCCAGGGCCGGGTAGGCGGTGCGCAGCTCCATGCGGGCCAGTTCGGCACCGACGCAGCGGTGGATGCCGTGGCCGAAGGCGAGATGACCGGCCGAGGGGATGCGGTCCAGGTCGAAGCGCCCGTCGTCCGTGACGTACCCGGCATCGCGGTTGGCGCCGCTCAGCGAGCAGAGCACCATGTCGCCCTGGGGAATGACCACTCCGCCTATCTCGATGTCGTGGCGGGCGAACCGGGGGAAGGCGATCTGCACCGCGGAGAGGTAGCGCAGCACCTCCTCGACGAAGGGGGCGGTCATGGCGTCGTCGTCACGTATTCGATCGAGGACGTCCGCGTTCTGCAGCAGTACGAGGGAGCCGAGCGCGATGGTGCTGGCGGTCGTCTCGAACCCGCCGGTGAGCACACCGTCGGCGAGGCCCGCGAGTTCCTCGTCGTCGACGCTGTCGCCGTGCTCCCGCACGATCATGCCGAGCAGGCCGTCGCCCGGCTTCGCCCGCTGTGCCTTGACGACGTCCCTGAAGTACGCCAGCGACTCCGACATCGCGCCGAAGGGCGCGGTCGTCCCGGCGAAGAGGTCGAAGCGGTCCATGGCGAGCTGCTGGAAGTCGTCGCGGTCCTCGTACGGCACACCGAGCAGCTCACAGATCGTGAGGGAGGGGATCGGCAGCGCGAACTCCTGCACCAGGTCGACCGGGCCCCGGGCGGCTGCCATCGCGTCCAGGCGTTCCTCGACGATGGCATCGATCCTGGGGGTCAGGCGCCGCAGCCGGCGCATCGTGAACTCCGGGGTCAGGATGCGGCGCAGTCGCGTGTGGACGGGAGGATCGTTGAAACCGAGCCCGCCTGGACTCTGCTCGGCGGCCACTCCGGCGTTCGTCGCGAGGTGGGCGAAGTCGGTGCTGAATCCGTCGGCCGAACCGAGAACGGCTTTCGACTCCTCGTAGCCGCTGACCACCCAGGCGTCCATGCCGAACGGCAACGAGACCTTGTGCACCGGCCGCTTCGCCCGGGTCCTGGCCAGTTTGTCCACCGGGTCGAGGCCGTCCCTGCGCATCATCATCAGCAGGTCGTCGGGGAGCAGCCTGACCGTGGAGGACCCGATCCCGTACTTCTGGATCCTGGACAGGTAAGTTCGCCCGATCCGGGCGGTGATACGAGAGCGGAACGTCGTAGTCAATCTGCACTCCAGGAGTCGTCGCGCGGTCCGCACACACGGTGCGGACGTGAAACAGCTGTGCAGCAGGCGCGGAAGTGGATAGTGGCCGGCGGCGACACGGCTTGTGCCAAACGGCATTCTGTCTCAGAGCGTGAGCAACCGGCGCCCCGGCGGGACCAGATCCGTCCGGCGGCGACCGAGCGGCGGCAGCGGCTGTGATCGTGCGCACGCCGTGCCGGGGCAAGCGCTCCGTGTTCGGCTCTCCTTGCCCGCACCGGATCACCGATGGTTCTGTCACAGCCTCTCAACAGCACCATAGGCCCCAATTGCCTCCGGACCCGGGGAGTTGATAGGCATGGTCAGAACATTTGTTTGCTCGAGCTCGGCAAGGGGATTGAATGAAGTTCGACATGGGGGCGCAGGTTCTGACGAATCTGTCGTCGAAGTCGCGTGGGTCGAGTGATGATCTGGGCACGTTGATCCGTCAGTTGGTTCAGGCGGCGGCGCCGTTGGAGGGGAAGTTCCACGGTGCGGGGCGTGCGGCGTTCGACTCGTTCAAGAGCAGGTCGGACGAGATCACGGCGGCGTTGAACGGTTCGCTGTCGGCTCTCCTCGGTGGTCAGTCGGGGATGGAGCAGGCGTTCGGTTCGGGTGACCAGGAGCAGGGTGACAACGCGCGGCAGCAGATGTCCGCGGCGAATTTCGACGCGGCACGCTTCGGCGGCCGGTAACAAACGGGGGGTTGGTTTCTGATGGCTGGTAACGGTGACCGTCGCGCGTACGACACGGGTGCGTCCGCGGACGCGCAGGGCAACATCCAGGTGGTGATCGCGCGGCTGGAGGAAGTGATCGCCGCGCGCGACGGCCAGGTGAAGGCGGCGATGGCGGACTTCGCGGCCGACGGGGTGGCGGACGAGTACCACGGCAAGGAACTGCGGTGGAACCGTTCCTCGCAGGAGGTCAAGAACATCATCCAGCTGCTGAAGACGACGCTGGAGAAGAACGACGGCACGGCGCAGCACACGATCACGCGCGCGAAGGCAGCGGTCGACAACATCGGCTGACTCGCCCGGGAAACCTGCCTGGGGTGGGTTCGGGGTCGGGGCGGTAACGGGGAGCATGAGGTAGCGCATGACCGGGTGGGATCTGAAGCCGCAAGGTATTCAGGGTGTGCTGAAGACGACGGGTGAGGTCGCGTCGAAGATTCAGACACACGCGACGTCGTACGGGGATCATCTGTCGTCGGCGGCGTCGAGTGCGGGCACGATCAGTGCCGAGGGCGGCGGCGACGGCGGTGGCGGCAAGGGCGGGGAGCAGGCCGTGGGTGGTCTGGTCGCGCTGGCGCTGTCGAAGTTCGCCGAGCACACCACCCCGGACCTGAAGTTCATCGCGGCACGCGCGGGCAAGTCCCTGACCGGTGCGGTGGACGCCACGACCGCGTACCTGAACGGTGACCTCGACATGGCCGCCGAGGCACAGCGCAAGGCGCTCGGTGCGGTGGATCTGGATCCGAAGAAGCCGGGGGTGCAGTCGCGGTGATCAAGCCTGAGGCGATTCCGCAGTACACGGGTGATCTGGGTCAGCTGGAGAAGGACCATGCGAGTCTGAAGACCGATGCGGGTCATATCCGGGACACCGGTTCGTCCGTCCATACCCATTTCCAGGCGCTGTCGGCGTACTACAAGGCTCCGGAAGCGGAGCAGTTGTTCGCGTCGACGAAGCCGGTACAGGACCGGGCGGACGGTTTCGCGGACGATCTGGAGAAGGTCGCCTCCTCGTTGTCGGACTACGCGACGGAGATCCGTCCGCTGGTCACGAAGCTCGCGCAGCTCAAGACGGACGCGACGACGTTCGTGAACGACAACAAGGACGACGACGAGTGGGAGTACGACGGGGACAAGGTCGAGGAGCACAACAAGCTCCGCGATGACATCACCGCGACCGTCGCCGCGTTCTGGGCCGCCGAACGCACCTGTCACAACAAGATCACCGCATTGTTCGGCGGAACACAGATGGTCGCCGGGGACGGGTCCGAACGCAAGGACCAGTACGGGTTCAACGCGGACGACCTGAAGAACGCGAAGCTTCCCTGGGGCGACCCGGTCGAGGAGAAGCACCACTGGTACGAAGTCGGCCACTGGGTCAAGTCGTTCGTCTGGGACGGACTGATCGTCGACGGGATCTGGGGCACCATCAAGGGCCTGGGAACCCTGGTCGGGTTCGGTGGCTGGGACGCCATGGGACAGGCCTGGAAGGGCCTGGCCCAGCTCGCGACCGGCCTCGTCATCAGCGCCGTCCCCGGCGCCAGCACCCTGTTCTGGACCCTGCCCGACGACAAACTGCCCTCTTGGCTCCGCGACTCACGCACCGCGATGAAGGAGACCGGCAAGGCCCTGGTCGCGTGGGACGAGTGGGGCAAGAACCCCGGCCGGGCAGCCGGCGCCGTCACGTTCAACGTCCTGACCACCGTGTTCACCGGAGGCGCCGGCGGCGCCGCCGCAGGGGCCGGGAAGGCCGGCGCGGTCGCGAAGGTCCTGTCCGTCGCGGGCAAGGCCGGCAAGGTCATCGACCCCATGACCTACATCGCCAAGGGCGCCGGCGCGGGCCTGTCCAAGATCGGCGACATCACCAAGGGCCTCAAGGGCATCACCAACATCGAGATCCCCAGGCTCCCCGACGACGCGATCAGCCTGCCCGAAGGCACGATCCACCTCCCCGACGGCACCGTCCATCTCCCCGAAGGCGCCGCCATCCCCGAAGGCGGCGTCAAACTCCCCGACGGCAACGTCAAACTTCCCGACGGCGTCCCCGTCCTACCCGAAGGCACCACCAAACTCCCCACCCACGCCGACGTGCCCGTCCAGTACTTCGACAACGAAGGCAACCTCCTCGACGAACACGGCGACATCGTCCAGAAGGCCGACGACGCCGCCGTCGAGCCCTCGCCCGACGTCACGCACACGGACACCCCGCACACCAACAGCCCGGTCAGGGAACCCGCCCTGGTCGGCGTCGGCGCCCACACCGCCGACGTATCGGCCCACGTCGGCGACAACGCCGTCCACCTCGGCGGCGACCTCGGCGACACCGGCCGTTTCGGCAACGACCTGCCGGCCAGCCACACCGGCGACCACCTGCCCGGAGGCCACACGGACGACCTCGGGCGCGGCCCCTCCGCCGGCCACGAACCGTCCACCGGCGGACACCACGGCGACGGCAACGGCGGTCACGGCGGCGGTCACGACGGTCCCGGAAGCCACGGCCACGACGGGCCGTCCACGGGCGGCGACCACGTTCCGGACGGTCCCGGATCCGACCTTCCGGGCCCCCCTCATGGCGGCGACGGCGGCGTTCCCGGCGGGGTCGTCCCCGACGGCCCCCGGGGCAACCTGTCCGACGGTTCCTGGGCGGGCGAGAACGGTCTGCGCCTGGACCGCGAGGCGAACGCGGCGGCCGACGACTTCATGCGCCGGTCCACCGAGGCGGAACCGCGTATCACCGAGTCGATGCAGGGCATCGCGGGCAAGGTCGACAACGGTAAGCTGATCGGCCTCGAGTACCGCCTCAAGGGCGAGGACTCGCTCAAGCGCAAGCTCGCCACGGACATGCTCGAAGACGTCGGCATGGACCCCGCTCGGGCCCTCGGCGACATCAAGGACTCCATCCGCTACACGATGGAGGTACCGAGCAACAGCTACACCCACGGTGTACAGCAGGCGATCGACGACCTGCAGGCCAAGGGCTTCGAGAACGTCACGTTCAAGAACACCTGGGACTCCACCGGCTACAAGGGCATCAACTCGACCTGGCGCGACCCGATCAGCGGTCAGACCTTCGAGTTGCAGTTCCACACCGCGGACAGCTTCGCGGCCAAGATGGACGGCCACGTCCTGTACGAGAAGGAGCGCCTGCCCGGCGTCTCCCCGGACGAACTGGCCGCGATCAAGGCCGAGCAGTCGGAGCTCTTCGGCAAGGTGCCGGTGCCGCACGACGCGGGTGCCATCACGATCGGCGGGCGCAGCGTCGACGACGTCGTGTCCGCACTCGGCAGGGACGTGGACTCGACAGCCCACGGTGTCGGGTCGGTGGGAGACGACGTCGGACGCCTGGGCGATGACGCAGCACACGTGGGTGACGACGCCACACACGTCGGAGACGACGCCGCGGACGCCGGGGACGATGCGGCGGACGGAGCGCGGGCCGACGACGACGGCGGTCCGTACACCCACGGCCCCAACGGCGGCTGGAGCGGCGCCGGCTGGGTGCATCAGCCCTCGGATTACGCGGCCGGGATCTACGAGCAGCTGCGGGCCACACCGAACCATGTCGACCTGCCGGAAATGGCGCGGAACACCGGTGTCGACGAGTCCGTGCTCCGCGAAGTGAAGAGCCACATGATCCGCTCGCAGCACGATGTTGTCGTGCAGCCCGGCGACGTGAGGCGTGGGCTCTTCACACCGCGGGACGACATCGCGGCGATGTGGGACGGAGCGCGGAAGGGCACCCTCTCCGAGGCGAAGATCGCCGAGTTCAAGAACCTCATGACGCACGAGTACGTCGAGAGCCAGCTGATGAAGTCCGGCCTGCCGTACCTCCACGACCAGACGGGGCTGTGGCGCCTGGACGAGGACGGGACCTACAGCCGGCGGTCACCCAAGAGTCTCAGTGCGGCCGGTGCCCATGACTTGTCGCCCAACCCTGTGCGCGGCGGCTTCGGAGGGGCCTGGCAGCGGCTGGGGCTCAAGCATCCCAAGGTGACGCTGGCGGACGATTTGTCGAATATCGACGACCTGGTGAAGGGTATCTTCCAGGAACTTCGAGCAAAGGGGCTGGACCTCAAGTGACTCATCCCGCACGCCCGGTGCTTGAGCGACTGCGTGCCGTCGACTGGTCCGATGTGGACGAGGCCTACCGCCACGAGAACTCCCGCGCACGCCTGATGCGGGAGTACCTGCGCCGGGCAGCTCTCTGGGCGCACCACTACGGTGCCGAGCAGTCCTGGCCGTTCTTCGACCTGGCGGAGCATGTCGACCCCACCGTCCAGACACCCGACGACATCGCCGCCGAGCTCGACGAGGTCCTGAGAGGTGTCGGCCCCTTCTCGGTCGAAACGACGTGCCGGGGGGCTGTCCGCTGGGCGGCGCTCGGTGCCGAGAGCAAGGTCGACCTGCCGGATCTCCCGGATCCCTACGAGCCGCTGCTGGCCCTGTACGAACGGGGCGGCGGGTTCTTCGTCGAGGAGTTCATCGACCTCAATGGTGCGATGATCCAGCTTGCGGAGCTGTCGAGCTACCTCTCCGCGCCCCCTTTCCTCACGCTCGCACCGGCCACGCTCGACGCTCTTGATGCCGAGGGCGAGATCACGTATTACGCGAAGATCAGCGAAGGCTACCCGCGAAGCAGCCCGCGCGGTATCGTCCGGCGCCGGGTCGACGACGGCCGGACGTACGACGAGGCGTTCACGCGCAACCTCCGCTGGGAACCGACGGAATACCTCAGGTTGTACGAACTCGGCCACAACGAGGTCGACCACGTCCAGATCACCGAGATCGAGGCCGCCGCCTTCATCGAATCGACGACGAAGAGGCTCACCGGATCCCGATGAACCGAGAACCAGGCGGTCCGGGGCAGGAGTGAGTCATGGTGAACCGGGCTGACGCACCGCGTTACCGCAACACGACCGACAGGCCGGTCCACCACCTCACCGTCGCCAACTCCCGCGGCGAGGCGATGGGCTACCTGTGGGCCAATGACGAGGAAGACGCGGCCGGATGGTGTCTGCGGCCGGCCGGTGACGCGGCCAGCTTCGCCGAAGGGCTTGAGTGGTCCGCGAAGCTCAACGCCGCCAAGGCGCGCGGGCTCGTCCCCACGGCCGCGCTCGCCGAGCTGGCCCGTGGCACGGACCCGAGGCGGGTCAGCCATGTCGTCCCGGGCTCCCTGAGCGCGGCTCCGTCCCTGGCCGCGCTCAGGGAGCTGGCCCGCGTCGTCACCGAGGCCGACGACCGGCGTCTGCTGGCCCAGCTCGACCGCGAGAACGCCGACGCGTGGCGCGAGTTGAGGGAGGCGCTCGCCGCGCTCACGGACGAGGACCGCGCCGTGCGGTGGTCCGAGGGCGGGCAGCAGCCCGACGGCACCTGGCGGATGAGCCACCCGCTCCACAGCGAGCGGCTCCAACGCCTGGTGCGCGCGCTGCCCGCCGTCGGCGCGGTGACGCCCGCGTACCTGTGGCAGGACAATCCGCCGCCTGCCGTGCCCGCCGACGGACGGCTGGGTCCGGCCGACGCGGTGCGGGCGGCCACGGCCGTGGTGCGCGGGGAGCGGTTCTCCGACGGGACGATCGCACAGGCGGCGCGGAGCGGCCTCCTCGACGCCGTGGCCGAGTCGTTGTGCGCTTGGTACGAGGCCGTGGCCGACGGCTCGCAGGATGATCCCTGACGAATACGCAATGCGCGTTCGCCGTGCTCGCTCCTGCCGCAACCTGGGCTGTACTGCCTGCTCACCCATGCCTTATGTTGCAGGAGTGAATTGGGGGATTCCCGTACGGTGCCCGCCGGCTGATGCGGAATACGCCGCTCCCCGGAGTGCGCGGGAGTGACCCGGCCCCGGCCGCCGTTCCTCGCGCCGACGGGCGATGATGCAGCGACCATGACCGACGCAACGTACGACTGAGGCAACGGACGACAAGACGAATGGCACGGGATTACGACAGCCAGCTTCTGGAGTCGGTGGCGGTACGCCGGCGCAGGATGCGTGACGCACTGCTGTTCGGCGCGCAGCGGGCGCGGCGTACGGCGGACGAGCGGCTCGGAAAGGTGTTCGCGGGGATCGCCATCGCCGCCGTGCTGTGCGCGGGATGCGTGGGGTGGTCCTTTGTCCAGAACATGCTGGAGAAGCAGAAGGCCGAACAGCAGAAGCAGCAGCGTCAGGAACAGCAGTACCAGCAGCCGGTGAAAACGGCTCAACCGGAGAAATCCGGGGATTCGGCGAAGAATCCCCAATAACTCGGTGACTCCGGCGAATTCAGAAAGAGTTCCCCGCAAAGGGGATCGAGAAGGCGCTAGTAGCATGGGCACGCCAAGCTGCCCGACTCCTCAAAACGTCGCGATGATAGGTTCCCGTAAAGTGGTGAGCACAGCAACGACCTCCCGAGCGCAGCTCAGCCGGGTGACTCTGGTCGGTGAGCGACGCCGGGCCGACATCGTCCTGCCGTCCGACACACCGATCGGGCAGCTGCTGCCGGACATTCTGCAGTTGCTGGACGACCGGGCGGCAGCACGCCCGATGACACGGCAGTTGATCACGTCGGACGGCTCCGCACTCCCCCACGACAGCACACTGTCCTCGGCGGGGATCGCGGACGGTGCGGTGCTCCGGCTCGTCCGGGCCCATTCCGCGCCCCCCGCCCCGGTCGTGCACGACGTCACCGATCTGGTGGCCGACGATCTCGATCTGCAGGCCTGGCGCTGGCGCCCCGCCGCGCGCCGGACGAGTGCGGGTGTGGCGTCCGTGGCCTTCGCGCTGGTCGCCGCGCTGCTCGCCCGACGCGAGTTCGCCCTGGATGCGCTGACCACCGCCCTCGCGGCCGCCACGCTGGTGCTGCTGGCGGCCGGTGCGCTCATCGCGAAGATCGGGCAGGGCAACCGGGGTCTGGCGACCGCGCTCCTGCTCGCCTCCGGCAGCCTCGGCATCCTCACCGCCTGGACCGCCGCGGACTCCTACGACTGGTCGGGGACCGCGCGGCTCGCCGCCGTCGCCGCCGCGCTGGTCCTGACGCTGGTGCTCCTCGGCTACTTCTCGCCGCTCGGCCGCGGCGGGCTCATCGGCGCCGTCGCCACCACCGCGATCACCGTGGTGTGGGAGGCCGTCGCCGCCGTCCAGGACGACCTGGCCCGGCTCGGCGCGGTCATGGCCGTCTTCTCCGTCGTACTGCTCGGACTGCTCCCCCGGCTCGCGCTGGCGGCCTCCGGGCTCACCGCGCTGGACGACCGCCGCTCCGGCGGCGCCTCCGTCAGCCGGCACCAGGTGGGCAACGCGCTGGCGGCCACCCACCGCGGCCTCGCCCTGGCGACGGTGGTCACCGCGGTCTCCGCGGCGGCCGGCGGCTGGCTGCTCACGCTGGCCGACAAGCCGTCCGTGTGGACCGTGGCACTGCCCTCGCTGGTGGCCCTCGTGCTGCTCTCCCGGGCGCGGGCCTTCCCGCTGGTCGCCGAGGTCGTGGCGCTCTTCGCCGCCGCCGCGGTCCTGGTCGTGCGCCTGGTCATGCTGTGGATGCAGCACGCCGGGGGCGCCGGACCGCTCGCCCTGCTGGTCGTGGCCGCGGTGCTGCCGCTGCTCGTCCTGGCGGTGCAGCCGCCCGAGCATGTGCAGGTCCGACTGCGGCGCATGGCCGATCTGGTCGAATCCATCGGTGTGGTGGGGCTCTTCCCGCTCGCCGTCGGTGTGTTCGGCGTGTACGGACAGCTGCTCAACAAGTTCTGAGTCGACGCGCAGGTGCTCCGGGCGGGGCAGCAGGGCGAAAAAGAAGGGCAGACATGCCGAACGAAGACAACTGGCAGGGCGATGTGCTGCGCGCCATGAGGAGCGGCGCCGCCCAGGAGGGCGCGCAGGGCCCCGGCGGTCAGGGGCACGGTGCGCCCGCGCAGGGTCAGGGCGGTCAGGACGGTCAGCCGTACGGTGCCGCCGCGCCGGGTCCCGGCCTGCCCGCACAGAACGCCCACGGCTACGGGGCGCCCCAGCAGCACCCCAACTACCAGCAGCCCCAACAGCCCCAGCAGTACGCCGGCTATCAGGAACAGCAGCCGGCCCAGCCACACCCCGGTTACCAAGAGCAGCAGCCACAGCGGCAGTACGCCGGGCACCCGGAACAGCAGGCGGCGCAGCAGCAGTACGCCGGTTACGAGGAACAGCACCAGCCGCCCCAGCAGCACCCCGGCCACCAGGGACACCAGGGTGTGGTCGCGCCCCCCGTCGCGCAGCCGCAGCCGCAGCCGGAGCAGCCCCAGGCGCAGCCCGCGTACACCCCGGGCACCCGGCCCCACCACACCCCCGACTCCCGGCCCGTGGTGGACCGGGCGCTGGCCGCCGTCGGGCGCAAGGCGCGGCGCGGCGAGCCGTTCGCCACGCGGGCCGCGCGCGCCCTGCGGGTGAGCGTGTCGTCCTCGGCCGCGCGCGAGGTCGCCCGTACCACCGCCACCGCCGAGATCCTCCAGCAGCCGGTGACGACCGGCCGGCAGATCGCCGTCACCTCCATCCGGGGCGGCGCGGGCAAGTCGACCGTCGCCGCGCTGCTCGGCACCACGTACGCGCACTACCGCCAGGACCCGGTCCTCTTCGTCGAGGCCGATCCGGCGCTCGGCTCGCTGCCGCTGCGGCTCGGCGCCGAGTCGCTGCGCTGGACCACCGGTGACCTGGCGGGCATCATCGAGCCGCAGATGTCGCTGCTGGACATCACCGGCTATCTCGTCCAGCTCCCCGGCAACGCCTGGCTGCTGCCCGGCAGTCAGGGCCAGATCGGCGCGATGCTGGACAGCAGGGCGTACGAGCGGGTCATGGTCTCGCTGCGCCGCTACTTCGGCGTCACCGTCGTCGACTGCGAGACGCTGCCCGCCGAGGTCGCCCGGGTCGCGCTGTCCGCCGCCCAGGCCCGGGTGCTGGCCGCCCCCGCCACGCTGGAGGGCATCACCAGCACGTACGCGGTCCTGACGTGGATGCAGTCGCTGCCCCGGCAGGTGATCGCCGGCACGGTCGTCGTGCTCAGCGAACTGGTGCCGCACCCCGGGCTCGATCTCGAAGAGGCGGCACAGAAGCTGAAGGCCACCGGCGCGAGTGTCCAGGTGCTGCCGTACGACCGGCATCTGGCGGCCGGCGGCGAGATCCGTACCGAACTCCTGGCGCACGCGACCCGGGAGGCCGCCACCCGGCTCGCCGCGGACGTGTTCCGGCTCTCCCAGCAGCACCACTGATCACGATCGGCAGCACCCACCGGTCCCGATGCCGACCTGACCCGACCCCGAGTGACGGACGACGATGAGTACCCGACTGATCCACCGCCCGGCCAGGACCACCCGGCCGCCGGCCGCCTCCGAGGCGCGCACCATCGAGGCCCCGCCGAACCTGCCCGAGGGCAAGTCGGGCAACATCGCGATGTCGTTGTTGCCCGTCGCCGGTGTGATGTCCTCCGTCGTGATGATGACGGTCGTACGCAACAGTCAGTTCGCGGGGCTCGGTGCGATCATCCTCGTCGTCACCGTCATCGGCTCCGTGGCGCTCGTCTTCTCGCAGCGCGGCAAGGCCCAGCGCACCCGCCGCACCCAGCGCGAGGCCTACCTCGCCTATCTGGAGGACCTGCGCGAGGAGCTGTCGGTCGAGGAGCGCCGGCGGGCCGAGCGGGCCGATGTCCTCAATCCGCCGCCGCACGCCCTGTACGACATAGTGCGCGACCCTGCCCGGGTCTGGGAGCGGCGCCGGCTCGACGGCGACTTCCTGCGGGTCCGCGTCGGCACGGGTGAGATGCCGGTACGCGATCTGAAGGTCGCCCAGCAGGGATCGTCCGTCCTCTCGCCGCCCGACACCTTCATGCTCAACGAGGCGTCCGCGCTGATGGACCGCTTCCGTACCGGTACCGAACTCCCGCTCACCGTCCCGCTCGACCGGGTCGGCAACATCAGCGTCATCGGCCCCCGCGAGGACTGTCTGCGCGTCGCGCGCGCCCTGCTCGTCCAGACCGCCGCCACGCACGCCCCCGACGATGTCGCGATGGCGCTCGCCGTGCCCGGTGACCGGCTGGCCGACTGGGAGTGGGCCAAGTGGATGCCGCACCTGCTCGACACCGAGCAGTTCGACGGCCCGGTCGCCGCCCGCCGGATCGCCCCGTCCGCGCCCCAGCTGGCCCGCCAGATCGGTCCGGAGCTGCGCCGCCGCGCCTCGTACGCGGCCGAGGTTCGGCGCGGTCTGTCCGGGAAGGACGCGCTGTCCATGACGTCCCGGCTGCTCGTCGTCACCGACGGGCACGGCGAGGACGCCGTCGAACTGCCGCGCCCGGACGACGCGGTCGGGCTGCGCGAGATGGGCGTCAGCGTGCTCCACCTGCTCGAACACCGGGTCCAGGAGCCGGGACACGTCAGCGTACGGATCACCGTCGACGGCGACGGGGTGGTCATCGAGGACCTGCGCGAGCAGGAACCGATCAGCGCCCACGGCACCGTGGACGAGGTCAGCATCCCGTTCGCCGAGGGCCTGGCCCGGATGCTGGCGCCGATGCGGCTGTCCGCCGAATCTCTGGTGGACGCCCCGCTGTCCGGGCCCGTCGACTTCGCCGACCTGCTCGGCATCGACGACGTGGCACAGCTCGACCTCTCGCACATGTGGGCACCGCGCGGTGAACGTGCCTTCCTGCGCGTGCCGATCGGCATCAGCGACTCCCACCAGCCGGTGCTCCTGGACCTCAAGGAGTCCTCCGAGCTGGGCATGGGGCCGCACGGACTCTGTGTCGGGGCGACCGGTTCCGGCAAGTCGGAGCTGCTGCGCACCCTGGTCCTGGCCCTGGTGGCCACGCACCCGCCGGAGGACCTCGCGCTGGTCCTGGTCGACTACAAGGGCGGTGCGACCTTCGCCCCGTTCGCGGAGCTGCCGCACGTGGCCGGTGTCATCACCAACCTGGAGAACCAGGCGGGCCTCGTCGAGCGGGTGCACGCCTCGCTCGCGGGTGAGGTCAAGCGGCGCCAGCAGGTGCTCAAGGACGCGGGCAATGTCGCCGACATCGGTGACTACGCGGCGCTGCGCGCGGACCGGCGGCCCGATCTGGATCCGCTGCCGCACCTGTTCGTCGTGATCGACGAGTTCGGTGAACTCCTCACCGCGAAGCCGGACTTCATCGACCTGTTCCTGTCCATCGGCCGTATCGGCCGCTCCATCGGTGTGCATCTGCTGCTGTCCAGCCAGCGGATCGAGGGCGGCAAGCTCAAGGGCCTGGACACCTATCTCTCGTACCGGCTCGGTCTGCGTACGTTCTCCGCCGACGAGTCGCGCACGGTCCTGGACACCACGGACGCCTTCCATCTGCCGCCGCTGCCCGGTTTCGGCTATCTCAAGGTCGACACCAGTCACTACGAGCGCTTCAAGGCGAGCTATGTCTCGGGCGCGTACCGGGGCCCGGTGCAGCGTACGCAGGAGGAGGACGCCGGTCCGCTCGCCCTGGAGTACGAGGCGTTCAACACCCTGGCCGAGCCGGAGACCTCGGGCGAGGAGCCGAAGGTGCGGCGCCGGGAGACCGGGCCGACCGAGATGGGTGTCATCGTCGACCAGCTGCGGGAGGCGGCCGGTCCGGTGCGCCGGATCTGGCTGCCGCCGCTGCCCGGTGCCGTCGCCCTGGACAAGGTCGCGGGGCCGCTGGACGTGGGCCCGCGCGGGATGCAGCTGGCCGCGCGGCGCGGTCCGCTCCAGGTGCCGCTGGGGCTGCTCGACGACCCGACCAAGCAGTGGCAGGGCCTGTGGTATCTGGACCTCACGGTGGCGGGCGGTCACGTCGCGGTCATCGGCGGTCCGCAGGCCGGCAAGACGACGCTGCTGCGCACGCTCGCGCTGGCGATCTCGCTGACCCACACCCCGCAGGAGGTCGGCGTCTACGGCCTCGACCTGGTCGGCGGCGGTCTCCAGGCCGTGTCGGGGCTGCCGCACGTCGGCGGTGTGGCCGGCCGCGCGGACCGGGAGCGCGCGGGACGCACCGTGGAGGAGGTGCGGGGCATGCTCGCGGTCCGCGAGGAGCTCTTCCGCGAGCACAACATCGACTCCGTGGAGCAGCTGCGTTCGCTGCACGCGGCAGGCCGGCTGCCGCAGCTGGCCTCGGCGGAGATCGTGATGATCATCGACGGTTTCGGTGCGCTGCGCGACGACTTCGACGAGCTGGACGACGCCGTCGTCGACATCCTCAAGCGCGGTGGCGGCTACGGCATCCACGTCGTCGCGGGCATGCTCCGCTGGAACGACGTGCGCATCGCCACCCAGTCGAACTTCGGCACCCGGGTCGAGCTGCGGCTCAACGATCCCAGCGAGTCCAGCATCGACCGGAAGCTGGCGCAGACCCTGTCGCCCGACGAGCCGGGCCGCATCCTCACCGACGGCAAGCTCTTCGCGCAGGTCGCGCTGGCGCGCACGGACGGGCTCGCGGACGTCTCGGACCTGGGCGCGGTCCTGGAGCACACCGCCCGTACGATCCGCGCCACCTGGAGCGGCGAGGTCGCCCAGCCGGTGCGGATCCTGCCGCACGTCCTGGAGCCGCATCTGCTGCCGGGCCCGGTCGCCGAGCCCAAGCGGGTGCCGATCGGCCTGGACCAGACGGCGCTGGCGCCCGCCGTGCTCGACCTGTTCCACCACGACCAGCATCTGCTGATCCTGGGCGACAGCGAGTGCGGCAAGACGAACCTGCTGAAGACGATCGCCGGCGGGCTGATCGAGCGATACGGCGAGGACGAGCTGGTCTTCGCCGTCATGGACCCGCGGCGCGGTCTGCGCGGCGCGATCCCGGAGGAGTTCCGCGGCGGCTACGCGTACAACCCCAAGATGTGCGCGGGTCTGGCCGCCGGTATCGCCACCGAGCTGGAGAAGCGGCTGCCGGACGACCGGGCGGACACCGAGGACCTGGAGCCCGGCAGCTGGGGCAGCGGTCCGCGGATCGTGATCCTCGTCGACGACTACGACGTGCTGACCACGGCCGGGCAGTCGCCGCTCGACCCGTTCCTGCCGTACATCCCCTCCGCCGTGGACATCGGGCTCCACTTCGTGCTGACCCGCCGGGTCGCGGGCGCCTCGCGCGGCATGTACGACCCGCTGATGCTGGGTCTGCGCGAGTCGGGGGCCTCGGCGCTCCTGATGGCGGGCGACCGCAGCGAGGGCCAGCTGTTCCCCGGTGTGTACGCGACCCAGCAGCCGCCGGGGCGCGGTGTGTTCATCCGCAGGGGCCAGCCCAACCGTCTGATCCAGACCGTGTACACCGCGGAGTGACGCGCCCGGGAGCGGTCCCGCGTCCGCGAACCGCTGCCCACCGCACATCCGCACCCCGGACGAAGAAGGAACGGCCGACCACATGACCAAGGACGTCATCGCCCTCACCACGCGCATGCCCGACCCGCTGACCGTGCTCGCGGGCCTGCTCGCGGGCGGCCCGGACAAGCTGGTGGGGACGGCGGGCGAGGATGCCGTCGTGCAGCTCTGCGACGAACAGGGCCGGCCGCTCGTCTCCATCGAGGCGCCGTTGCTGGTGCAGGTGGCGGGCGAGGCCGAGCGGCTGCTCGGGGCCACCGCGCCGCCGGTCCCGTTCTGGTGGACGGAGGCCCGCGCCACCACCGGTGTCGAGGAGGCCGAGCTGCTCGCGGGCACCTTCGCGGCCCGGATCGCCACCCTGGCCGGGGGCTCCGCCTGGCCGCCGGAGGCCGCGCGTTCCCTCGCGGTGGTGAAGACCGACGGGGTGAGCGTCGCGCCCACGCCCGCCGCCGCGCAGCCCGCCGTGGACGCGCTCACCGACAAGGTGGCCGTCATCATCCAGGACCGTCCGGTGATCGCCATGACGGCCTGGCTCTCGGACGCGTTCCGGGCCGCGGCCAATGCCGAGCTGGGGCTCCAGATCGTCACCTCGCCGGGTGCCACGCTCTCCCCCGCCGTACGCAACAGCCTGAGCGGCTGGCCCTCGCGGTGGGTGGTGCAGGACGAGAAGGACGGCTACTACGACGGTCTGTCCGGTGCCGTACTGCGCTGGCAGAACGGCATGTTCGCGACGGTCGAGTCGGCCGACGCCACTCCCGAGGACCCGCGCACACCGGTGGCCGCCGCCTACCAGGAGGTCACGGACACCGGTGAGCGTCAGCTGGCGATCTCGTTCCGCGCGGTCCACCCGGCGGACGACCGGCTGGTGCTGGGCGGGGCCCTGGAAGCGGTGTGGCAGGAGCTGACGGGGCAGGCCCCGGCGGGGTGGGGCACCGCCGAGCCCGCCAACCTGCCGTGGTCGCTGCGCAGGCTGACCGATGTCGCCTTCGACCGGGCGCCCGAGCCGACCTGGCTCGTGGTGGTCGGCAGCCCGGACCGGCCGGGCCTGGCCACGGTCCGCATCAGCCGTACGAAGGCGGGTGTGGAGGAGGACGTCACGCTGGCGTTCGGTTACGGCCCCGGCGAGGAGCCCCCGCTGGACGTCCTGCCCCGGGTGGCCGAGGTGCTCGCGACCCGTCATCACCTCCAGTCGATGCTGGTCCAACTCCGCAAGGCGCGGCGCGACCTGGCCGTGCCGCCGCGCTTCGAGGGGCCGGGGGTCCCGCTGGCCTTCGTGCTCGGTGCGGAGGAGGTGCGCGAGATGCCCGGCGACCGCGCCCGGCGCACCCCGCTCTCCGAGCCGCCCGTCCAGCTCGGCCCGAGGTCCCGTCCGGCGCTGTACTACCCGTTGCCGGGCGATCCGTCGGACCTGTCGGGCTGGCAGGACTTCGAGCGGCTGATGCGGCACCTGAAGGGCGCCTGAGGAAGACACGGCGTACGGCCCCGTCCCGGGGAAACCGGGACGGGGCCGTCGGCTTGTCCGCGGCGGTGGAACGGGGCGGCGGCAAGGGGTGGCGAGGCGGCGGCGTGAAATCGACGGCGCGGACTGCCCGAGCGGGCCCCCTCGCCGCCCGCAGGCGATCACGCAAGAGGTCACCAACTGCTCAGAGATGTTCACTCGTTCCTGACGATCAAGCACTTTCGGTCACAAACGGCTTCCCTCTCACCCCCACACGGGGTTGACTGGGGGTCACGCATGGTGATGCCGCCGTCCTGTACCAAGGGCGATTGCCACCGCGGGCCCGAAGGCCCGGTCCCGATGCCCCGAACCCCGGCGGAGGAGAGTGAGCAGGAATGACTGCCCCGTCTCGCACGGTGAGCCTCCGGCCAGGGTCGGCGGGTACGGGCGGCCCGTCCCCCCGATGCGTACCCGGCGCCGACACGCGAGTCCGACCGGATACCCGTTCGTATCGTTCATCCGAATCGTTTCGACGAGGGGCACCAATGAGCCAGATTGCGCTGCCAGCGTTTCACATGCCGTTCCAGAGCACCGGATGCAATCCCGGCATCGAGGAGACCAGAGAAGCAGCATGGGAATGGGCCGAATCCAATGGCCTCGCGCTCTCCCCGGTGGCCCGGAAGAAGATGATCCGGACCAGGCCCGAACTCTGGATATCCCTGATATTCCCGACCGCCTCGCAGCAGCATCTCGATCTCTTCTGCCAGTGGCTCTTCTGGGCCTTCCTCGTCGACGACGAGTTCGACGACGGGCCTGCCGGACGTGATCCGCGCATGTGCGAGGCGGCGATCGACCGGCTGGTCACCGTGCTCGACGGCGGCCCGCCGCGCGGCGCCATGGAGCAGGCGCTCGTCGGGCTGCGGACCCGGACGTACCGGGACCGTTCGGCGCGCTGGATCCGGCAGTTCCGGCGGGACACGGTCGCCTGGCTGTGGACCTACTACGCGGAGGCCGTCGAGCGGGCCGCCGGGCAGGCGCCGACCCGGACCGAATTCGTGAAGCACCGCCGGGACTCGGTGGCCATGCAGCCCTTTCTCGATCTCCACGAGATCACAGCCGGGATCGACCTGCCGGAATCGGCCCGGAGCCTTCCCGCGTACATCGCGCTGCGCAATGCCGTGACCGATCACTCGGGGCTCTGCAACGACATCTGTTCCTTCGAGAAGGAGGCGCTGCTCGGATACGAGCACAATGCGGTACGTCTCATCCAGCGCGATCGCGGATGCACGCTCCAGGAGGCCGTCGACGAGGCCGGGGGGCAGCTCGCGGAGATCGCGCAGCGGGTGCAGCGCGCCGAGAAGGAGCTGATCGAGGAGATCGAGGCGGCCGGCATCCAGGGCCCCACCCGGGCCGCTCTGGAGCGGTGCGTACGGGACTACCGCGGGCTGGTCCGGGGCGACTTCGACTACCACGCCCGCGCGGAACGCTACACCCGTCCCGATCTCGTCGAGGTCGACGAACGGGAGTCCCTCTCCGAGCACTTCGCGGCCTGACACACCATCGGTACGGCGCGGGAGCCGACGACCGGAGGCCCGGCAGCGGCCTCCGGTCCCGCGCGGCGGCCCGCACGGTCAGGTCCGGCCCACGTCGCCGTCCACCGGCGCCCGTTCGCCCTCGGCGCCGATCAGCGGCAGCGCCCGCAGGGCCAGCGCCCACCCCAGTCGCACCTCGCCCGACTCGGCGGACCGGCCGGTGAGTTCGGCGATCCGGCCGATCCGGTTGAGGACCGTGTTGCGGTGGCAGTAGAGCAGCTCGGCCGCCCGCACCGCCGAGCAGCCGTGGTCGAGCCAGACCCGGAGGGTGGTGAGCAGAACCTCGCGTTCGGCCGCCGTGTCCAGGACGCCGCCCAGCTGTGTGATGACGATGCGTTCGGCGATCTCCGGCCGGCCGACCAGGAGCACCTCCGCGAGCCGGTCGTCGAAGGCCGCCGCCTCGCCGCTCCCCGCGGGCAGCGTGCGCAGCGCCTGCTCGGCCAGGCGCAGGGCCCTGCCCGCCTGGGCGAGCCGGTCGAACTCCGGTGACACACCCGCGGTGGCGCCGGTGCGGCGGCGCAGCAGGTCGAGCAGGACGCCGGATTCCCCCGCGGCCAGCCGCACGATTCCCGCGTACCGGCCCGACCGGGGCCGCCAGAAGGACCAGATGCCGTGGTCGTCGAGGACGGGGGCCGGGTTGGGCGGTGCGGCCGGGTCCTGGGCGGCGACGACGATGACGTACCGGTCGTGGACCGGCACGCCCAGCGCCGCGGAGGCCGCCGCCGCGACCGCCGGGTCGTCGCCGCGCCCGTCGAGCAGGGCCTCGAAGAGGGCGACGCGGCGGGTGTCCTGCCTGCCCTGCATCTCCAGCTGGGTCAGCCGGTACGACTCCGCCATCACCAGCGAGTAGCGGTCGATGGTCTCCCACACGGCACCCGCCATGTCGAGCTCGGTGTCCCGGTCGCCCGCGACCGGCCCCACGGCCTCCGGTGTCCCGCGCGTCGCCCGCAGATGCTCGGCCATCACCTGCCACATCACCCGGCCCCCGCGCCGGTAGGCCTGGAGCACGGTGTCCAGCGGTACGTCCTGCTCCGCGCGCCGTCGCCCCGTCTCGCGCGCCGCGTGCTCGCCGTCGCCCTCGCTGGACGGCAGCCCGCCGAAGTCCTCCAGGGCACGCAGCAGGTTGTCGCGGCAGATCTCCCACAGGTCGTCCCGGCTGACGGGCGAGCCGGAGGCGTACGTACCGCTGTGCGCGTGGATGTCGTCGACGACCCGCCGGGTCAGCTCGTCGATCCCCGGCAGAAGGGCGACGGCCAGGGCACGGCGCAGCTCGCCGTCGCGGGGTCCGTCGGAACGAGGGGCTTCGGAGCGAGGGGCTCGGGCAGCCGGGTTCTGCGCCATGACCGAAGGCTAACGCCCACGCGCGTTATGCGGATGCCTTGCCATGGTCCGCTCCGCGTGGCTGCTGCCCAGGTGGCCATTACACATGGTGGGCAACTGCACATTGTGCGAAACCGGGGGCACGGCCGATTCTGAGCAGGAGCAGCCGTGTGAACGCCATGTTTCCTGGAGCGTGTCATGTTTCTCAGCGTCGCAACCATCCTGGGCGAGTCGGCCCGCAAGCACCCCGACCGCGTCGCCGTGGTCGATTCGGGCACCCGGACCGGCTACCGCGAGCTGTGGGCGGGGGCCCTGCGCTGTGCGGGCGCGCTGCGGGCGTCCGGGGTCCGGCCGGGCGACCGGGTCGCGGTGCTGCTGCCCAATTCGGCGGACTTCCTGTACGCGTACTACGGCGCGCTGGCCGCCGGGGCGACGGTGGTCCCGGTGCACGGGCTGCTGGTGGCCGAAGAGGTGGCGTACGTGCTGCGGCACAGCGGTTCCGTCGCGCTGATCGCCGACGGTCCGATGTGGCCGGTCGCCGAGGAGGCGGCGCGCGCAGCCGGGGTCCGGGCGGTGCACGGCGTACCCACGGGCGGCGACCCGCTGCCCGCGCCGGAGCCGGCGGCCCCGGAGGACACCGCGGTGATCCTTTACACCAGCGGCACGACCGGGCAGCCCAAGGGGGCGCTGCTCACCCACCTCAACCTCGTGATGAACGCCTCCGTGATCGCCCACGACCTGCTGGGGCTCGGTGTCGACGACGTGGTCCTCGGCTGTCTGCCGCTCTTCCACTCCTACGGGCAGACCTGTGCGATGAACGCGACGCTCCGGGCCGGGGCGACGCTCGTCCTCATGCCGCGCTTCAGCGGCGCGGGCGCGCTGGAGCTGCTGGCCGCCGAGGGGGTGAGCGTCTTCATGGGCGTACCGACGATGTACCACGCCCTGGTCGAGGCGGCGGCGCAGGAGACCGGGACGCGGGACCGGACGAGGCTGCGCGCCGCCGTCTCGGGCGGCGCGGCCCTCCCCGTCGCCGTGCTCGAACGCTTCGAGGACACCTTCTCGACGCAGGTCCTGGAGGGCTACGGGCTGACCGAGACCTCCCCGGTCGCCACCTTCAACCAGCCGGAGCTCGGCCTCCGCCCCGGCTCGATCGGCCACCCGATCTGGGGCGTGGAGACGGGTGTGGCGGACGCGGCGGTGGAGGACGCGGTGGTGCTGCTCCCGGACGGCGAGGTCGGCGAGGTGGTGGTGCGCGGCCACAACGTGTTCGCCGGGTATCTCGACGACCCGGCGGCGACGGCCGCGGCGGTGGTCGACGGCTGGTTCCGCACCGGGGATCTCGGGGTCCGGGACGAGGACGGCTTCCTGAGCATCGTCGACCGGAAGAAGGACCTGGTCATCCGGGGCGGCTTCAACGTCTATCCGCGCGAGGTCGAGGAGGTGCTGGTCCGCCATCCGGCGGTCTCCGAGGTCGCGGTGATCGGCGTGCCCGACGAGGCCCGGGGCGAGGAGATCTGCGCGGTCGTCGTCCTGCGCGCCGGGGCGGAGGCGGTGACGGAGGAGGAGCTGATCGACTGGTCCAGGGAGCGGCTCGGGCGGCACAAGTATCCGCGGATCGTGCGGTTCACCGGCTCGCTGCCGCTGGGACCGACCGGCAAGGTCCTCAAGCGGGCCCTGACGGCACCGTCCTCCTCCTGACCCCCGCCCCCGTCACCCCGGCACCGGCCGGTCCGGGTCGACGGGGCCCCGGACCGGGTACGTATCGGGTCACCGGTCCGCGTTCGCACCGCAGAAGGGCTGAACCTCATGTCTTCCGTACCCTCTCCGATATCCGGGACGTCCCTCCAGGTCAGTACGGTCCACGGGACGGTGCGCGGCACGGTGGAGCGGGGCGTCGCCGTCTTCCGAGGCATCCCGTACGCCGCCGCGCCGGTCGGCGCCCTGCGCTTCCGGGCGCCCGAGCCGCCCGAGCCCTGGGAGGGGGTGCGGGACGCGCTGGCGTTCGGGCCGACCGCGCCCAAGCGGCCGTACTCCCCGCCGCTGGACCGGCTGCTGCCCGACCCCGACGTGGCGGGCGACGGCTGTCTCAACCTCAATGTGTGGACGCCGTCCCCGGCCCGCACCGGGCTGCCGGTGCTCGTCTGGATCCACGGCGGCTCGCTGCTGCACGGCTCGTCGGCGGTTCCGCTGTACGACGGGACCGCGTTCGCCCGTGACGGTGTGGTCCTGGTGTCGGTCAACTACCGGCTCGGCATCGAGGGGTTCGGGGTGTTCCCGGACGCGCCCGCCAACCGGGGGCTGCTCGACCAGATCGCGGCGCTGGCCTGGGTGCGGGAGAACATCGCGGCGTTCGGCGGCGATCCGGACCTGGTGACGGTGTGCGGCGAGTCGGCGGGGGCGATCAGCATCGGCGCCCTGCTGGCCGCCCCGCGGGCACAGGGCCTGTTCCGGCGGGCGGTGCTGCAGAGCGGTGCTCCGACCGCACTGCCGCTGGGCGCGGCCGCCCGCCGCACCACGGAGCTGATCGCCAAGCGGCTCGGGGTCGAGGCGACGGCCGGGGCGCTGGCGGCGGTGGATCCGGCGGCGCTGCTGGCCGCGCAGACCGAGGTGACGTCCGGCGGCTCCCCGCTGACCGGCGGGAACTCCTTCCAGATCGTGGTGGACGGCGATGTGCTGCCCCGCGATCCGCTCGAAGCGCTGCTGGACGGCGCCGCGTCGGGCGTCGATCTGCTGATGGGCTCGAACAGCGAGGAGTACCGGCTCTGGTTCGTGCCCAGCGGTCTGACGGAGCGGCTGTCCGCGTTCAAGCTCAGGCTGGCCCTGCTGAAGTTCAAGGTGCCGGGCGCCACGACGCGTACGTACCGGGCGAACCGGCCGGGTGCCACGCCGGGTGAGCTGCTCGGGGCGCTCGCCACCGATCTGCTGCTGCGGGTCCCGCTGAACCGGGTGGCCGACGCCCGCACGGAGGCCCGGGGAAGCACCCATCTCTACGAGTTCGGCTGGCCGTCCCCGGTACTGCGGCTCGGTGCCTGTCACGCGCTGGAGATCGGCTTCGTCTTCGACACCCTGGAGATGCCCGACGCGGTGGCGCTGGCCGGTGCGGACGCGCCGCAGGAGCTGGCCGACGCGATGCACGCGGCGTGGGTGGCGTTCGCCGGGTCCGGTGACCCCGGCTGGCCGGCCTGGGACGCCTCGCGCCCGGTGATGGGCTTCGGCCCCGGGAAGCCTGCCGTGCTGCGGGCCCCGCGCGACGAGGAGCTGCGCGGCTGGGCTCCGTACCGCAAGAACGCCTGACCGCGGCACCGACGGCGGCCCCCGGCCCGCGGGCCGGGGGTCCTTCGGGGATCAGTCCTTGTTCTGCGCCGCCCAGAACTCGTCGAACGTGAGCAGCCCGTCGCCGTTGGCGTCGTGCGAGTTGATGACGGCCTGGGCCACCGGCTCGGTGACGTAGGGGTCGCCGAGCTGAGCCATCACGCTCTTGTACTCGGCGGCCGAGATCAGCCCGTCGCCGTTCACATCGAACCGCTCGAATGCCTTGCGCGCCGACTCTATGTCCGCCACAGTTCTGCCCCTTCGTAATGCCTGATCAATGCCTGACCAATGCCTGACTGACGGGGGTCAGATTAACGGTCGTGACCGATGGCGTTCGCGGCGGCCGGTAGTCGATCATTGCTGGGAGGTCCGCCGCCCGGCGGACCACGGACCGGACCGGGGAGCGGAACGCGCATGGATGACGCGCTGGCACGGATTCTGACGGCCGCGGCGCACGGGCGGTTTCCCCCGCCGGACGGTTCGACGACCGTGGTGGGGCAGCCCGGTGCCCGGGACGCGGGAGTGCTGGCGTTCACCGCGCACTCGGTGGTCTTCACCGACGAGGACCCCGACTGGGTGCGGTCCGTGCTGGCCGGCACCCCCGGCGACGAGCTCGCCGCGACGATGAATCCGCACTTCCTGAGCGCGCTGACGGCCCGGAGCGGCCGCCACATGAACACCATCGATCTGCTGACGGTCGCAAAGGCCCTGCCCGGCGGACCGGAGATCGAGCTGCGGGAGATCGAGGACCCGGAGCACCCCCGGGTGGCCCGGGCGATGAAGTACCGCGACGAGGTGCGGGTCTGGTCCGCCGACGGCGGTGTGGTGATCCTCGGCCGGGGCGTCGCGGGCCGCTGGGAGACCGCGATCGAGGTGGACGAGGAGGCGCGCGGCCGGGGGCTCGGCGAGCGGCTGGCGCGGGCGGCCCGGCATCTGGTGCCGGACGCGGTGGTGTGGGCCCAGCAGTCGCCGGGGAACGCCCGCAGTGTGCGGACGTTCCAGACGGCGGGCTACCGGCCGGTGGGCTCGGAGGCCCTGCTGATCGCGGGGTGAGCGGTCGGCAGGGCCATGACGAGAAGCGGCCGGGCGGTCAGCGGAAGACGCCGGTGTGGCCGAGCGAGTAGCGGCCCGGCTGCGGGTAGACGGCCAGCCCGTGCGGGCCGCTGCCCACCGGGATACGGGCGAGCTGCTTGCCGGTGGCGGTGTCGATCGCGTACACCTCGGCGTCGTAACGCCCGCTCAGCCAGAGGACCTTGCCGTCCGCCGAGACCCCGCCCATGTCGGGGCTGCCGCCGCCGGGCAGCCTCCACTTCTTCGCCAGCCTGCGCTTCGCGAAATCGAAGACGGAGACGGAACCCTCGCCCCGGTTGGAGATGTACATCTCCTTGGAGTCGCGGCTGACGTAGAGGCCGTGGGCGCCCTCGCCGGTGCGCAGCAGCTTCGGAGTGGTGAACTTCTTTCCGTCCAGCACCCAGATCCCGTCGGCGATCATGTCCGCGATGTAGAACGTCCCGCCGTCCGGCGAGAGTTTCACGTCCTGCGGCATCGCTCCGTTGAACGGCAGCTTCTGCCGGCCGACGATCTTCATCTTCGCCGTGTCGACCTTGAGGAGCTCGCCGGAGAACTCGCAGGAGACGATGAAGTACCGGCCGTCGGTGGAGAAGTCGGCGTGGTTGACGCCCGAGCAGTCGACCGGGACGGTCTTGGCCGTCTTCATGGTGTGGGCGTCGCGGAAGACCAGCTGACGGTCCATCGAGGCCATCACCACGGCGTATTTGCCGTCCGGGGTGAAGTAGAGGTTGTACGGGTCGGAGACCGGAACCGTGCGGCCGGTCTTCCCGGTGGCCGGGTCGATCGCGGTGAGGCTGTCGCCGATGTCGTTGTTGACCCAGAGGGTCTTCAGGTCCCAGGACGGGACGACGTGCTGCGGCTGGCGGCCGACGTCGATGGTCTCGATGACCTCGTACGTCGCGGGGTCGATCACGGACACGGTGTCGGAGTTGGTGTTGGGGACGTACACCCGGGACGGGAAGTCCTTGACGACCGGGGAGAGTTTGCCGCGGTCGGCCGCGTAGACGTCCTTGGCGTCGAGCACCGGGGGCATCCCGGGGAGCCCCGGTGGTGCGACACGATCGGACTCGGCGGGCCGGGCGGCCTCGCTGCCGACGGCCTGGACGTCCGTCTTCTCGGCGGGGGTGCCGCAGCCGGTGAGCGCGGCGAGCAGGACGGCCCCGAGCAGGGCCGCGGTGTGCTTGGTGGAGGGAGACATCAGGTCAGCAGCTCCGTGGTCGTCACCGCGCGCAGTTGGCGGCGGTCGATTTCGGTGAGGAGGAGGGGCAGCGCGGCGGCCGTGTCCGCGTAGCCGAAGTGCAGGCTCACCACCGATCCGTTGCGGATCGCCCCGGCCACCTTGCGGGTGACGGCCGCGGCGCCGGGGGAGGTGAAGTCGAGGGAGTCCACGTCGTACGAGAGGACGTGCGGGTAGCCGGCCCTGGCGGCCAGCCGCTGGACGAGCGGGGTGGCGTAGCGGGTGCGCGAGGGCCGGAACCAGGTGCCGATGGAGCCGGTGAGCCGGCGCAGCCGCCGGGCGCAGTCGTCGATCTCCGCGTACGCCTGGACCTCGCCCATCGAGGAGATGTCGGCGTGGTGCTGGGTGTGGTTGCCGAGTTCGTGGCCGCCGTCGAGGATGCGCCGGGCCATGCCGGGGTGTTCGTCGAGCCAGCTGCCGACGGCGAGGACGGTGACCCGGGCGTGGGCCCGTTCGGCCTCGGCGAGGACGGTGCGGGCGATGGCGGGGTCGCCCTGGCCGTGGAAGGTGAGGGCGACGCGGGCGCGGTCGCGGGGACCGTGGTCGATCTGGACCGGCTGTCCGGGGAAGCGGTGCGGTCCGGGCGCGGGCCGGGGGGACGGGGGCCGGGCAGTCGCGTCGGCGGGGTTCTTCGGGCTCACCGTGTCCGTGACGGCCCCGGCCGGGGTGCCGGCGGCGTCGCGGTCCGCGCATCCGGCGGCGAGGACACCGGCGAGGGCGGCCCCTGTGCCCGCGCGCAGGGCGCCGCGGCGGTGCACCGGGGTGTCGGAGGCATTCATGTACAGACACAGTAGGGACGAGAGGGAGCAAAAGTAACAATTTAGACACATGGGTGGCGCGAATGAATCATTCACCGAATCCCATAAATGTTCACACTTTTGCAGGCAAGTGACCCATCACACCTGCGATTCACATGGAAAATGTCCCACTATGACCACCAATGCGACGACTGCACCTTTGGCGGAGAGGTCGCCCGTCTGCCATAGTCGGTCACACGACCGCATGACCCGAGCCCGGTCGTCACAAGCGGCCGTGAACACACCCCCCATTTCACGGCCCCCACACAGCAGCCCCCGAAGCGCCTCACCACGGCGGACCGGGGGCTGCTGTGGTTCCGGGCGCGGGCCCGCCGGGTCAGCGGTCGGAGATCCGCATCTCGAACCAGGTGGTCTTGCCACGCGGCAGCAGATCCACCCCCCAGCGGTCGGAGAGCTTGTCGACGAGGAAGAGGCCCCGTCCGCTGATGTCCATCGGCCGAACGGGCATCAGACAGGGCAGCCCGCGCGAGGGGTCGCGCACCTCGATCCTGATCCAGCCCCGGCGCCGCAGCATCCGCAACCCGAAGACCCGCGCACCGGTGTGCCGCACCGCGTTGCCGACGAGCTCCGAGACGAGCAGCACGGCGTACTCGGCGGTCTGCGGGGAGAGCGCCCACTGACGGAGCACCACGCACGAGGTGAGCCCCCGGGCGGTGGCCGCGGACTCCGGACGGGAGGGCAGCCGGACCTCACCCTCCGTCGGATTTCCGAACAACTCCAGTGCCTTGAACGCCCGTTCGTCCTCGACGACCGACATCCAGCGCGCCGCTGTCGCACCGCTGTGCGGTCGCGGCTGTTCCACACCCTCCAGGCCCGCCATGGACACCATCATGGCCGCAAGAACAGCACGCCGTGGCCGTTCCGAAGGAATCCGCACCCTGGAACTCGCCGTCCCCCGGAGGTCGACAGGCATGTGCCAGCGGCAGAATGCGTGTCGCTACAACCCCTCTGACCTGCACGAATACCCCTCCGGGCCAGGCGTGCGGGCCGACCGGGGTGCTGGGCCTCAAGGTCTCCTCAAGGCCCAGCCAATCCGCCCGCACGGATGAACCCGCGTCAGCCTGTGTCCAACTGACGCTCAATCAGAGGAACTTGGCCTTGCCCGGACCCTCTTCCACAAAGCTGCGCATTCCGCGCTCCCGGTCCTCGGTGGCGAACAGTCCGGCGAACCAGTTGCGCTCGATCGTGAGCCCGGTGTCGATGTCCGTCTCCAGGCCGGCGTCGATGGATTCCTTGGCCGCGCGCAGCGCCAGCGCCGGTCCCTTCGCCAGCCCGGCGGCCCAGGCGTGCGCCTGCTCGTACACCTCGGCGGCGGGCACCACTCGGTCCACCAGACCGATCGTCAGGGCCTCCTCGGCCCTGACATGACGCCCCGTGAAGATGAGGTCCTTGGCCCGGGAGGGGCCGATCAGCCGGGCCAGGCGCTGAGTGCCGCCCGCGCCCGGGATCAGCCCGAGCAGGATCTCGGGCTGGCCCAGCTTGGCGTTGTCGGCGGCGATACGGAAGTCGGCGCAGAGCGCCAGCTCGCAGCCGCCGCCCAGTGCGTAGCCGGTGACGGCGGCGACGACCGGCTTGGGGATCCGGGCCACCGCGGTGAACGAGTCCTGCAGCGCCTTGGACCGTACGACCATCGCCGTATGGTCCATCGCCTGCATCTCCTTGATGTCCGCGCCCGCCGCGAACACCTTCTCGCCGCCGTAGAGGACCACGGCCCGCACGTCGTCGCGCCGGGTCGCCTCCCCGGCGAGCTCACGCAGCCGGTCCTGGGTGGCGACGTCCAGGGCGTTCATGGGCGGACGGTCCAGCCGGATCGTGCCGACGCCGTCGCGTACTTCGAGATTTGCGGTCATGGGAGGCAGGTTAACCGTCGCTGACGACGGCGGGCCCGGTGCTGTTGGTCACAGCGCCGGGCCCGCTCCGTGTTGCTTGCTCGCAGGACTACTTGGTCCACTCCGACCAGGACATGTTCCAGCCGTTGAGGCCGTTGTCCGGCTGGATCGTCTTGTCGTTCGAGTTCTTCACGACCACGACGTCGCCGATGAGCGAGTTGTCGAAGAACCAGGCTGCCGAGGTCTTCTTGCTCCAGGCGCCGCGCACGTCCTGCAGACCCACGCAGCCGTGGCTGGTGTTGGTCGAGCCGAAGATGCTGGAGGCGCCCCAGTAGTTGCCGTGGAGGAAGGTGCCCGAGGTGGACAGACGCATCGCGTGCGGCACGTCCTTGATGTCGTACTCGCCGCCGAAGCCGACGGTGTCACCGTTCATCCGGGTCACCTTGAGCTTCTCGCTGATGACCATCTGGCCGTTGTACGTGGTGGTCGCCGGGGCGCCCGCCGAGATCGGGATGTCCTTGATCTGCTGACCGTCGCGGACGACCTTCATCCGGTGCGTGCTCGCGTCGACCGTGCTGACCTGCTTGCGGCCGATGGTGAAGGAGATCGTCTTGGCCTGCTTGCCGTAGACACCGGGGCGTCCCTCGACGCCGTCGAGGTTGAGCTCGACGGTCACCTTGGTGCCCGCGGCCCAGTACTCCTCGGGGCGGAAGTCCAGGCGGTCGTTGCCGAACCAGTGGCCCTCGATCGGAACGGACGGCTCGGCCGTCACCTTGATCGCGTTCTCGACCGCGGCCGGGTCGGTGATGCCGCGGGTGAAGTGGATCGAGACGGGCATCCCGACGCCGACCGTGGAGCCGTCCTCCGGGGTGTACTGCCCGATGAAGGTGTTCTGCGGGACCAGCGTGGTGAAGCTGGTGTCCTTCGCCGACTCACGGCCCTCCGAGTCCTTGGCGACCGCGTGGACCTTGTACTTGGTCGCGGCGGCCAGGTGCTGGTCGGGCGTCCAGCTGGCGCCGTCGGCCGCGATCTTCCCCTCGACCTCGGTGCCCTTGGGGTCGGAGACCTTGACCGTGGTCAGCTTCCCCTGGTCGGCCGAGACCTTCAGCGCACCGCTGGTCGCGACGGAGTCGGCGCCGTCCTTGGGCGCGACGGTCACCACGGCCTGCGAGGCGGAGGTGTCCTCGGCCTTCCCCGCGCCGCCACCCTTGCCGCCGCCCGCGTCGTCTCCCCCGCCGCACGCCGTCACCAGCAACAGCAGCGCACCCAGAACCAGACCCAGCAGTCCGGTGGAGCCTCGCCCGCCCCGTATGCCGTTCGCCCCGGCCGATGTCCCCGATATCGGCTGCCCGTTCAATGTGGTCGTCTCCCCTCACACGGCCTGGCCCCGCCATGGCCCCGGGAACCCGGAGGTTCCCTCCCCCGCGCGCTGCATATGCACGCTCAGCGAAAGATAATCACACCGACCGTGGGGAGATGACCCCTCCGGATGTCACCGTTCAGTCCCAAGTTGTCCCAGGACTTCACCAGGGGGCGCGGGAGGCGGCCGGCCGGGGCGGCCGGCCGGGGCTCAGCGGAGGGCGGAACCCGCCTTCCACCGGGTCCAGTCCAGGTTCCAGCCCCCGAGCCCGTTGTCCGGTGCGACCTGCTTGTCCGCGGAGTTGACGACCTCGACCACATCACCGATGAGCGTCCGGTCGAAGAACCGGCCGGCCGGGGTGTCGCTGCTGCCGCCCTGTACGTCCTCCAGCCCGACACAGCCGTGGCTGACGTTGTCCGAGCCGAAGACGTCCTCGTCCGACCAGTAGTTGCCGTGCAGGAAGGTGCCGGAATCGGTGAGCCGGAGGGCGTGCGGGACGTCCTTGATGTCGTACTCGCCGCCGAAGCCGACCGTGCGGCCGTCCATCCGGGTCACTTCGTGCATCTCGCTGACCACCATCTTCCCGTTGTACGTGGCCGTCCCCGCGGAGCCCGCCGTGATCGGGAAGGTCGAGACCACCTCGCCGTCGCGGCGCACCTCCATGGTGTGCGCGGCCGCGTCGACCAGGGACGTCTGGGAGCGGCCCACCTCGAAGGCGATCTTCTTGTCCTGGGTGCCGTAGACGTGCGGCGCCCCCTCCACGTCGCGCAGCGCCATCTCGACGGTCACCTCGGTGCCGGGCTTCCAGTAGGCGGCGGGGCGGAAGTCGAGGCGGTCGCCGCCGAACCAGTGCCCCACCACCTCGACCGGCGGAACGGCCGTCACCCGGATGGCTTTCTGCACGGCCGCGCGGTGGGTGACCGGCCGGTTGAAGTGGAAGGAGACGATCATTCCGGTGCCGACCGTGGAGCGGTTCTCCGGTTTGAAGTAGCCGATGAAGCGGTGTCGGGGCACGGCCGTGGTGAAGGTGGTGTGGCGGGCCGAGCGCTTCCCCGAGCCGTCCACGGCCACCGCGTCCACGCTGTACTTGGCGGCGAGCCCGAGCCGTCCCGCCCCGCTCCGGGGCGCCCAGGACCGGCCGTCGTCCGCGATCCGGCCCGGCACCTTCTGGCGCTGCGCGTCCTCGATCCGCGTCACCTCGACGCTCTCCAGCCGGCCGTCGGGGACCTTCACCTCGATCCGTTCGTCCGGACCGATGTTCTTCGCCCCGTCCCGCGGGGTGACCTGGATCGCGTCCTGCGGCGGGCCCGCCTTACCGCTGAAGATCGATCCGGCGCCGGAGCAGCCGGTCAGTACGGCCAGCACGACGAGCAGTCCTGCCCATGTCAGCACGGCGGCCGGGTTCGCCACCTTCTTCTTCGCTACGTGGTTCACGTCCCCCCAACGACGGGGGCCGGTCGGGGGAAACGTGAGTGCGGGCGCCGGGGTGGGCAGGAACAGGGGGGAGGACGACACTCGGGGAGCCGCGGCCGGGACGCCGCGCGCTCCTCCCAGGTGCCGGATCCCACGAGCCGCGGGAGGCGAGCAGGTGTCGAGCGCAGCCGAGCAGGAGGCAGTGCAGGAGCCGGGGACGGCGGCCGGGCGGCAGGCCGTGCCGGGGCCGCCTTCGGCCGTGTGGCCCGGCGCCCCGACGCCGCTCGGGGCCCGTTTCCGGGTGGGCCCCGATGGGGTGGCGGGCACCAACTTCGCGCTCTGGTCGGGTGGTTCGGAGGCCGTCGAGCTCTGCCTCTTCGACGAGGACGGGACCGAGCGGCGCCTCGCGCTGACCGAGCTGACCCATGAGATCCGGCACGGCTTCGTGCCGGGCGTACGGCCGGGGCAGCGCTACGGCTACCGGGTGCACGGCCGCTGGGACCCCTGGACCGGGGCCCGCTGGAACCCGGCGAAGCTGCTCCTCGATCCGTACGCACGGGCGGTGGACGGCTCGTTCACCCTTCCGCCCGAGGTGTACGGCCATGTGAGGGACTGGCCGCAGCAGCATGTCGCCGACACCGTCCGCGACGAACGGGACTCCGCTCGCCACGTCCCCAAGGGTGTCGTGGTCCATGACGACGACGACTGGGCCGAGGACCGCCGGCCCAAGACGCCGTGGGCGGACTCGGTCATCTACGAACTCCATGTGCGCGGCTTCACCAAGCTGCACCCCGGGATCCCCGAGGAGCTGCGGGGCACGTACGCCGGTCTCGCCCATCCGGCGGCCGTCGGGCACCTTCAGCGGCTCGGGGTGACGGCGGTGGAGCTGCTGCCGGTCCATCAGTTCGCCCACGAGGACCATCTGCTGAGGCGCGGGCTGCGCAACTACTGGGGCTACAACTCCATCGGCTACTTCGCCCCGCACGCCGGCTACTCGGCGAGCGGCACCGCGGGCCAGCAGGTCGGCGAGTTCAAGCGGATGGTGCGGGCCCTGCACGACGCCGGGATCGAGGTGATCCTCGACGTGGTCTACAACCACACGGCGGAGGCGGGCGAGCTCGGGCCGATGCTCTCGCTGCGCGGCATCGACAACCGCGGCTACTACCGCCTCCAGTCCGACGCCCGCAGATACGCGGACTACACCGGCTGCGGCAACACCCTGCACGTGGTCCAGCCGCAGGTGCTGCGGCTGATCACGGACTCGCTGCGGTACTGGGTGACGGAGATGGGCGTCGACGGCTTCCGCTTCGACCTGGCGGCCGCGCTGGCCCGCTCCATGCACGACGTCGACATGCTCTCGCCGTTCCTCGCGGTGATCGCCCAGGACCCGGTGCTGCGCCGGGTGAAACTGATCGCCGAGCCGTGGGACGTCGGCAACGGCGGCTACCAGGTGGGCGCCTTCCCGCCGCTGTGGACCGAGTGGAACGACCGCTACCGGGACGCCGTCCGGGACTTCTGGCGCGGCGCCCTGCCCGACGTGCGCGACCTCGGCTACCGGCTGACCGGATCCAGCGACCTCTACGCGTGGGGCGGCCGGCGCCCGTACGCCTCGGTCAACTTCGTCACCGCGCACGACGGCTTCACCCTGCGCGACCTCGTCAGCTACGAACAGAAGCACAACGAGGCCAACGGCGAGGGCAACCGGGACGGCACCTCGGACAACCGGGCCTGGAACTGCGGCGCCGAGGGCGAGAGCGAGGACCCCGGGATCAACGCGCTGCGCCGCCGCCAGCTGCGCAATCTGCTGACCACGCTGCTGCTGTCGACGGGCGTGCCGATGCTGGTCGCGGGCGACGAGATGGGCCGTACGCAGGGCGGCAACAACAACGCGTACTGCCAGGACAACGAGATCGGCTGGCTGGACTGGTCACTGCTCGAACAGCCCGGGTGGCGGGCGCTGACCGAGCTGACGGCACGGGTGCTACGGCTGCGCCACACCCATCCGGTGCTGCGCCGCCGGGCCTTCTTCTCCGGGCTGCCGCAGGCGGCGGACGGACTGCGTGACCTGGCGTGGTTCACCGCAGGGGGTACGGAGATGACGGAGGCGGACTGGTACGCACCGGCCGCCGCGGTCGGGCTCTATCTCTCCGGACGCGACATCCCCGGCCGGGACGCGCGCGGCGAGCCGATCACGGACGACAGCTTTCTGACGGTCCTGCACGCCGGTCACCGGCCGGCCGGCTTCCGGCTCCCCGGGCCGCCGTGGGCGCACAGCTACGAGATGGTCCTGGACACCTCACGGGAGGACCAGGCAGCGGCCCCCGGCACCGTCCACCCGGGCGACGGGACGCTGGCCTTGCCGGCCAGGTCGGTGCAGCTGCTGCGCGTCACAAAGTGAGCGGTGTGCGCGGCCGGGTCAGCCGAGGATGCCCCGGTCGTAGCCGATCGCGACGGCGGCGGCCCGGTCCTTGGCGCCCAGCTTCGCGAAGACATGGGTGAGATGGGTCTTCACGGTGGCCTCACTGATGAACAGCTCGGCGGCGATCTCCCGGTTCGACGTGCCCTTCGCGACGAGTTCGAGCACCTCGCGCTCGCGGACCGACAGCGCCTCGCTGCCCGCCGCCGGGGTGCGCACCCGTGAGATGAGCCGGGAGGCGACGGCGGGCGAGAGCACGGTGCGGCCGTCGGCGGCGGCGCGGACGGCGGTGAACAGCTCGTCGCGGGGCGCGTCCTTGAGCAGATAACCGGTCGCGCCGGCCTCGATCGCGGGCAGGGTGTCGGAGTCGGTGTCGTACGTGGTGAGGACCAAAACCTTGGAGCGGGCGCCGCGCCGGGCCAGTTCGGCGATGGCGGCGACTCCGCCGCCGCCCGGCATCCGCAGGTCCATCAGGACGACATCGGGGTCCAGCCGGACCGCCAGGTCCACCCCCTCCACCCCGTTCGACGCCTCCCCGAGGACCTCGAAGTCCGGGGCCGAGTCGAACATGCCGCGCAGACCGTCCCGTACGACGGGGTGGTCGTCGACGACGACGAGTGTGATGACGCGTGCGGATTCCTGAGCCATGGCAGGCCAACCGTACTGGTCATCGGCTGTGCCGGACCAGGGGCACCCGGGCACTGACCGCCGTGCCCCGGCCCGGCTCGGTCTCCACCTCGACGGTGCCCGCGATGCGCTCGGCGCGGGCCCGCATGCCGCCGAGCCCGAAACCGCCCGCACCGCCGGCCGGTGGCAGGGCGACCGGGTCGAAGCCGCAGCCGTCGTCCCGTACGTCCAGGGTGAGTTCGTCCCCCATGAACGACAGCGTGACACCGGCCCGGGAAGCCCCGGCGTGGCGGCCGACATTGGCGAGGGCCTCCTCGGCGATCCGCAGGAGGGTGGCGGCTATCTCGTCGTGGACCGGCTCGACGGTGCCGGTGACGGTGAACTCGGCCCGGACCCCGTGGCGTTCCGCCCAGTCGGTGACCGTGCGCTTCAGCGCGCCCGGCAGGTCGTCGTGTTCCAGTGCGGCGGGGACCAGGTCGTGGACCGAGCGGCGTGCCTCGCCGAGGCTGTGCCGGGCGAGGTCGGCGGCGCGGTCCAGGTGCACCCGGGCCAGCGCCGGGTCGGTGTCGCCGATCGAGTCCACCACCTGGAGCTGGGCGATGATGCCGGCCAGTCCCTGGGCCAGGGTGTCGTGGATCTCGGCGGCGAGCCGACGGCGCTCGTCGGCGACGCCCGCCTCGCGGGCCTGGACCAGGAGCTGGGCGTGCAGCCCGGCGTTCTCCGCCAGGGCCTGTTCCAGGCGGGCGTTGGCCGACTCCAGTTCGGCGATGGTGTCGACCTGGGTGCGGGCGTGGTCGGCCTCGCGGTCGCCGATCTTGGCGAAGACCATGGTGAGGGTTCCGTGCAGACCGAGCAGGGCGGCGAAGGCGACCCAGTTCATCAGGGAGACCGGCGGCAGGCCGCTGCCGCACTGCGCACCCGCCATGATGGCGGCCGTGACCAGCAGCGCGGGACGGACGGCCCGCTGCGGGAGCAGCCGGCCGGTATCGAAATATCCGAGGATCGCGAACACCGAGTAGAAGGGGTTGCACCAGGTCAGTGCGAAGGCGAGCAGGGTGCGGGCGACGTAGTAGAGCTGCGACGCCCGCGACTTGGGGACAACGGTCGGCCCGACCCGCCCCCACCAGAGCTGGAGGGCGAGAGCGACGGGCACCAGCACCACGACGGCGTGCACGTCCGTGCGCTCCATGGTGAGCGGGGCGCTCGCGGCCGCGACGAGGGTGCTCAGGCCGAGGAGCCCGTAGGGCCCGTACCTGAAGAACCGTTCCCACCCGAGCTCGGCGCTCATCGCGCCGTTCCGGTGCGCCGTCGCCGTTTCCCACGCCTTCATGGGTGCAGTCTCCCCGTCTCCGGCGCGGCGGTCACTCCCAGCGGAACAGACGGGTCGCGAGCAGCGTCACCAGCGCCGTCCACAGCGCCATCACGCCGAGCTGGGTGAAGCCGGGCCAGCTGCCGGACGCCGCCCGGTCCAGCGCCTCGGACGCCGCTCCGAACGGGGTGAACCGGACGATGTCCCGGAGGGTGTCGGGCATGCTCTGCACCGGGATCCAGACGCCGGCGGTGAACATCATCAGGAGGTTCACGACCGAACTGATGGCGGCGGCCGCCTTGGTCGTACGGGAGAGGGCACAGAGCAGTGCGCCGAGGGTCAGCACGCTCGCCGTCGACAGGAGCAGCGCCAGGACGTAGGCGACGGGCTGTCCGGGCAGTTCGACGCCGAAGGCGACCCGGCCGACGGCCATCGCCAGTGCGGCGGAGCCGAGGGCGGCGGCGCCGTGCAGGGCGATCTGCGCGGTGAGCAGCGCGGAGGGGCGTACCGGAGTGGTGGACATCCGGCGCAGGATGCCGCGTTCGCGGTAGCCGGTGAGAACGGGCGGCATGGCCTGCAGCCCGGACATGATCATGGCGAGCAGGACCGCCACCGGTACGTACAGGTCGATGACGCGGCGGCCGCCGAGGTCGTCGGTGTGCTCCCGGAAGGAGGGGATGAGGCCGAGGATCGTCAGGAGCGCGGTCGGGAAGACGACGATCCAGAACAGGGCGCCGGGTTCGCGCAGGAAGAGCCGGGTCTCGGACCTGAGCACCGCCTTGCGCGCGGATGCCGGTGCGGGTGCCGTGGTGGCCGTCGCCGTGGCCGGGTTCGCCGTGGTCATCTCAGGCCGCCTGTTCTGTGAGGTCGAGGAAGGCGTCGTCGAGCGTCGCCTCCGAGACGCGGAGCCGGTGTGCGGTGATGCTGTGCCGGGCCAGCAGGGAGATCACGGCGTTGACCGTCTCGTCGGTGCCGCTGATGTCGATCCGGTCGTCCTTGCGCTCCACGGAGGCCGCGCCGGGCAGTTGCTCCAGCTCGGCATCGGTGAGCGGCCGCGACGGGGTGAAGGAGATGACCGTGGAGCTGCCCGCCCTGCCGATCAGGCCGGAGGGGGTGTCGAGGGCGACGACCTTCCCCCTGTCGATGACGGCGATCCGGTCGCAGAGCTGTCTGGCCTCCTCCATGAAGTGGGTGACCAGCAGGACGGTGACGCCGCTGTCGCGTACGTCCTCGATGAGTTTCCAGGTGTCCCGGCGGGCCCGTGGGTCCAGGCCGGTGGTCAGTTCGTCGAGCACCACCACCCGCGGGTTGCCGACCAGGGCGAGCGCGATGGACAGCCGCTGCTTCTGACCGCCGGACAGCTTGGCGAAGCGGGTGCCGTACACGGTGTGCAGGCCCAGCCGTTCGGCGAGCTCCCGCCAGTCGGCGGGGTCCGGGTAGAAGGCGCTGTAGAGCTCCAGCGCCTCGGCCACGGTGAGTTTGGGCTGGAGTTCGCTCTCCTGGAGCTGGGCGCCGAGCAGCCGGGTGACCCGGTCGTGGTCGGCGACGGGGTCGAGTCCGGCGACGCGGACCGTGCCGGCGTCGGGGACCCTGAGTCCCTCGACGCACTCGACGGTGGTGGTCTTGCCCGCGCCGTTGGGGCCGAGGATCCCGAAGATCTCCCCCTCGTCGACGGCGAAGCTCACTGAGTCGACCACGGTGCGCCCGGCGTACGCCTTCCGCGCCCCGTTCACTTCGATGATTGCCATGCCCCCGAGCATCGTGTCGCGGGAGTCGGCGCACCATCGTCCATCGCGCTCGAAGAGGCATCAGCCGATCGGTTGATACGGGCTACGACCTGCGCTCCCCGGGCCCGGCCGGCGCCCGCCGGCCGGAAAAACCACATGAGCGATGTCAGGGGTGAACCGTAGGCTCGACTGTGATGCCCGAAGAACATGCAGAGCCCAAGGACCGGTCCACCGTTCAGTCCCTGTTGCGGTTGTGGCCCTATGTGAAGCCGGTGCGCAAGCGGCTGTTCGGCGCCGCGCTGGTCGCGATCGTCGCGTCCTGCGTCGGCCTGGTGATCCCCCTCGTCCTGAAGTGGATCGTCGACGGCCCGGTGACGGACCGCGACCCCGGCGGGGTCTGGCTCGGCGCGCTGTATCTGTTGCTGCTGGGCATCGCCGAGGCTGCGCTGTTCGGGGTGCGGCGGTGGATGGTGGCGCGGCCGCTGGCCGGGGTCGAGGCGGCGATGCGGGCCGATCTGTACCGGCATCTCCAGCGGCTGCCGGTGGCGTTCCACGACCGCTGGGCATCGGGGCAGTTGCTCTCGCGCGCGACCACGGACCTGATGCTGCTGCGTCAGTTCCTGGCCTTCCCGCTGACCTTCCTGCTGGTCAACGGGGCGACGATCCTGATCGGCTTCGTCATCCTGCTGATGCAGCAGTGGACGCTGGGACTGGTGCTGCTCACTCCGGTGGTGCCGATGGTGATCATCTGCCTGGTCTTCGAGACGAAGTTCTCGGCGGTGGCGCGCCGGGCCCAGGACCAGGTCGGTGATCTGACGACGGTCGTCGAGGAGAGCGTGCTCGGCATCCGCATCATCAAGGGCTTCGGCCGGCACCGCAGCCAGGCCCTCTCCTTCCGTTCCCTCTCGGAGCGGCTGCGCACCACGGAGCTGGGCAAGGCCCGTCTCCTCGCGGGCATCTGGTCCTCCATCACCCTGATCCCGGAGCTGGCCATCGGTGCGGCGCTGGTGCTCGGCACGGTCCAGGTCGCGGACGGCGGCCTCTCCGCGGGCACTCTGGTCGCCTTCCTCTCCACCGCGCTCGCGCTGCGCTGGCCGGTCGAGTCGATCGGCTTCCTGCTGGCGATGAGCCAGGAGTCGGCGACGGCGACCGAGCGGTTCTTCGAGGTGATGGACGTGGCCGAGGAGGAGGGCGCGTCCGGCGTGGAAGGGCCCGTCCGGGGCAGCGACTCGGCCCACGGTGAAATGGTCTTCGAGGGCGTGGAGTTCCGCTATCCCGACGCGGAGCCCGGCTCCGTGCCCGTGCTGTCCCGGATCGATCTGCGGATCCGCCCCGGCGAGACGATGGCCCTGGTCGGGGCCACGGGTTCCGGGAAGACGACGCTCACCGCCCTCGTGCCGCGGCTGCACGAGGCCACCGCGGGGCGGATCACGCTGGACGGTACGGACATCACCACCATGTCCCGGGAGCGGCTGCGCGAGCTGGTGTCGGTGGCCTTCGAGGAGCCGACGCTCTTCTCGGCGAGCGTCGGGGAGAACGTGCTGATGGGCGCCGAGGGTGCCGGGGACTACGAGTTGCGCAGGGCACTGGCCATCGCCCAGGCCGACTTCGCGCACGGTCTGCCCGAGGGCGTCGGCACCCAGGTCGGGGAGCAGGGCCTCAGCCTCTCCGGCGGCCAGCGGCAACGGCTGGCACTGGCCCGCGCCGTGGTCGGCCGGCCGCGCTTCCTCGTCCTGGACGATCCACTCTCCGCGCTGGACGTGCACACGGAGGCGCTGGTGGAGGCCGCGCTGCGGCAGGTCCTGGCGGAGACCACGGCGATCGTGGTCGCGCACCGGCCGTCCACCGTGATGCTCGCGGACCGGGTGGCGCTGCTCTCGGAGGGCCGGATCGCCGCCGTCGGCACCCATCAGGAACTGCTGCGCAGCAGCCCCGAGTACGCCTGGCTGATGTCGGGCGCCGAGGGCGCGCCGGACGCGCCCACCGAGGACGCCTTCCCCGACCTGTCCGCCGAGGACCACCTCGCCGAGAAGGGCACCCGATGACCAGTACGACGACTGCGGACACAGCCCCCGCCGAGCCCACCGAGGATGCCGGGAGCGCCGGGGACCGCTTCGACCGGGACGACCTGCCCACCCCGCCCGGCGCGACCGGGGCCCTGCTGAGATCGCTGCTGCGGCCGATGAGGGCCCGGGTGGCGCTGATCGCGCTGGTGCTGCTGGTCCAGCAGCTCTCGGTCCAGGCCGGTCCGCTGCTCGTCGCGTACGCCATCGACAGCGGGGTGCCCGCGTTCCGGGACGCGGAATACGGGCCGCTGATCGCGGTGGCCGTCGGGTACGCGCTGTGCTCGGCGGTGGCCGGGGGCACGCAGTACGCGTTCGTACGGGTCTCCTCCCTGGTCAACCAGGACGCGCTGCTCGATCTGCGCGGGCGGATCTTCCGTCATGCGCAGGCGCTGAGCGTGGACTTCCACGAGCGCTACACCTCGGGCCGGCTGATCTCCCGTTCCACCACGGACGTGGAGTCGCTGCGGGAGCTGCTCAGCGAGGGGCTCCAGGAGCTGATCGGCGTCGTCCTGTCCTTCGTCTCCATCTCGCTGATGCTGCTCTGGCTGGACTTCGGTCTGGGCTCGCTGGCCGTGCTCTCCTTCGTCCCGCTGTATCTGCTGGTGCGGCGCTTCCAGCGGCGGGCCGGTGTGCTGTACGCCGAGCGGTCCTCGGCGATCGCCGCGGTCATCGTGAAGTTCGCGGAGACGATGAACGGCATCCGCCCCGTCCAGGCCTTCCGCCGCGAGCCCGTCAACGACGCGCACTTCGAGGGCCTCAACAACACGCACCGGTGGACCAACGGCAGCGCGATGCTGGAGATGGGCCGCTACGTCGTCGGCTCCCGGCTGGTCGCCAACACGGCGGTCGCCGGAATCGTGCTGTGGGGCGCGTACCGGGTGGCCTCGGGCACCCTGGCGCTCGGGGTGCTGGCCGCGGCCGTGCTCTATCTGCGCCGGCTGTACGACCCGATCGACCGGCTCGGCATGTTCCTCAACTCCTACCAGTCGGCCGCGGCCTCGCTGGAGAAGATCGCGGGTCTGCTGGCCCAGACCCCGTCCGTCCCCGAGCCGTCCGACCCGCGGGAGCTGCCGGCCCTCACGGGCGAGCACCCGGGCCGGGAGGTCGTATTCGACCAGGTGCGCTTCGCCTACCGCACGGGCGGCGAGGTGCTGCCCCGCTTCGATCTGACGGTCCCGGCCGGGCAGACCGTCGCGGTGGTCGGGTCGACGGGTGCGGGCAAGTCGACGCTGGCCAAGCTGCTGGCCCGGTTCTACGACCCGACGGACGGCCGGGTGCTGCTCGACGGCACGGATCTGCGGGACCTGGCCGTGCCGGAGCTGCGGCGGGGTGTGGTGATGGTGACGCAGGAGGCGTTCCTGTTCTCCGGGACGGTCGCCGAGAACATCGCGATCGGCAGCCCGGACGCGACCCGCGCGGAGATCGAGCAGGCCGCCAAGGCGATCGGCGCGCACGATTTCATCAGCGCACTGCCCGACGGCTACGACACGGACGTACGCAAGCGGGGCGGCCGGATCTCGGCCGGTCAGCGCCAGCTGGTCGGCTTCGCCCGCGCCCTGCTCGCCAACCCGGCGGTGCTGATCCTCGACGAGGCGACGAGCTCGCTCGACATCCCCGGCGAGCAGGCCGTGCAACGGGCCATGGACACGGTGCTGCACGGCCGCACCGCGGTGGTGATCGCCCACCGCCTGTCCACGGTCGAGATCGCGGACCGGGTCCTGGTGATGGAACACGGCCGCATCGTGGAGGACGGCGCCCCGGCCGAACTCATCGCCGGCACGGGCCGCTTCGCGGGGCTGCACCGGGCGTGGCGGGAGAGCCTGACGTGAGCCGCCTCCGGCTCGGGTGCCCGGAGCCGGCGCAGCGCCCGGCGTCCACGGCGATCCTCGTCGCTCACGCCTCCCAGGTGACCGGGAGGCTCTTCACCCCGTAGACGTCCGCGGTCTCCGGACGCAGGGCAATCTCCTCGGGCGGTACGGCCAGGCGCAGCGTGGGGAAGCGGTTGAACAGCGCGGGGAACGCCACCTTCATCTCGACGCGGGCCAGTTGCTGTCCCAGGCACTGGTGGATGCCGTGGCCGAAGGCCAGGTGCCCGCCTTCCTGCCTGCGGAGGTCGAGCATGTGGGGATCGGCGAAGCGTTCGGGGTCGCGGTTGGCGGTGTTGTACGAGAGGATCACCCGCGAGCCGGCCTCGATGGTCCGGCCGCCCACCTCGACGTCCTCCAGCGCCGTTCTCATGAACGTCTTGGCGACGCTGAGATACCGCAGCAGTTCCTCCACGGCCCGGTCGGTGAGCGCGGGATCGGCGCGCAGCGCGGCCAGTTGCTCCGGGTTGCGCAGCAGCGCGAAGGTGCCGAGGGCCAGCATGTTCGTGGTGGTGTCGAGCCCGGCCGCCAGCAGGAGCAGGGCCATCCCCCTCAGTTCCTCGTCGGTCAGATCGCTGTCGGTGAGGTCGCTGAGCACGTCGTCGGTGGGGTTGGCGCGTTTGGCGGCCACCAGCTCCGCGAGGTAGTTCTGGGTCCCGGTATAGGCCGCGATCAGGTCCTCGTCGCTCGTCTCCCCGTTCATGAACGAGTCGACCTGTTCCTGGAAGGACCCCCGGTCCTGGTAAGGCACCCCCAGCAGTTCACAGATCACGATGGCGGGGATGGGCTTGGCGAACGCGGTCACCAGGTCCGCCGACGGCCCGGCCTCCTCCATGGCGTCCAGGTGGTCGGCGGTGATCTGCTCGATGCGCTCGGTGAGCAGTCGCATCCGCCGTACGGTGAACTTGCCCATCAGCGGCCTTCGATAGCGGCTGTGCTCGGGGTCGTCCATGAGGAGGAACTCGCCGGGCGGCGCCGGGGGCGCCTTCATGTCTCCGTAGTCGATGGTCGGGTGGAGCATGAGCTCCTTGCGTGAGCTGAACCGCGAGTCGGCCAGAACCGCCCTGACCAGGTCGTATCCGGTGATCAGCCAGCCGGGTTCTCCGCCGGGGAAGGTGTAGTGGCTGAGGGGGCCGTGCCGGCGGGCGTCGACCAGCTCGGCCGGCGGATCGAAGGGGCAGCCGGATCGGCGCGCCGCAGGCATCGTCGGGACGGTGTGCAGGAATTCACCCATGATCATTCCTCATCTCGCGATAGTACGCGTTTGACGATGCTTGAAAGCTACGTTGCATTCAGAATTTCTGTCAATCAACGAAAATGCATTTACGCAGGTCAGCGGCAGAAAATTGATGCAATGACGATGCGGTCAAATGCAATGATGCGTTGCAATGAATGACGGCGAAAGCAATACTGACGGCATGCCAGGAGAACGGTTGACCCAGCAGGACCGCCAGCGCATCGCGGCCGGAATCGCCGACGGGCTCTCCTACGCCGAGATCGCGAGGCGGCTCGACCGGCCGACCTCGACGATCAGCCGGGAGATCGGACGCAACGGCGGCTCCGGCGGCTACCAGCCCCAGCGGGCGCACCGGGCGGCGGGCCGGCGGGCGCGTCGTGGCACACCGGCGCCCCCGCGCGCGGCCGGACCATCGGGGGACGCGGCGGGAGAGGAGATCATCGAGATGGCGGTCCGGGCGGGGCTGCCGAGGATGACAGCACGCGTGCACGTCGACCTGCTGCTGTCCGAGGACGGCAGGCGCACCGCGGCCGAGCTGGCCCGCAGGCTGGAGGTCAGCCCCGCCTCCGTCTCCTTGGCCGTGAACTACCTCGTCCAGCACGGTTATGTCCGGCGTGAGCGCGATCCGCAGCGGCGCCGCGACGTCTATGTGATCGACGACGAGGCCTGGTACCGGTCCATCGTCCTCAGCACGCGGCAGACTCTCGAAGCGGCGCAGTCCGCGATGGTCACGGCGGAGGCGGCCGGGCCCGACAGCCCCGTGGGGCGGCGGATGGCCAAGGCAGGGGCGTTCCTGGAGCGGGTCAGCCTGGACATCATGGAGTCGGCCGACCGCTGGCGCAGCCTCCTCACCTGAGAGGAATCGGCCGAACCCGGGAAGCCTGCCGACCAGTTCCCGAGGACGCCCGGATCGCCTGCGGCGGGCGATGAACCACTACCCGGCCCGATCCGATCCGATCACACATCACCAGATCCACAGCTCTCTACACTTCGTCATGCGCCTGACAGCAGTGGCACCCGCACCACTCCCACCAACGGCACCACAGAGTCCTGACCGGCTCCCCGGCCGCCGCGTCGCCCACCTCGCCCATGCGGGTTGCGCGCAGCGGCCGTGAGCAGGGGCGGGGATTGGCGCCGTCGTACGCGGGGCTGCCAAGGTGGACCATGTCGGCGGCACCGGTGCGGACGCCAGCGTTCGCCGAGCTCGTCAAAGTGCCCCTGGTAGGGTCCGCGGCGAGCATCCACAACGCGATGGAGATGGTTCATGAGGCTGCTCCCACTGTTTCTCCGACGGCCGATCGAGGCGGTGTACGAGCGTCGGCTGGCCGCCACTCTGGCGGGGCTGCCCCGCCCGCAGCACGTCGGGATCATGCTCGACGGCAATCGGCGCTGGGCTCGGCAGGCGGGTCACGCGGACGTCCGGGAGGGGTACCGGGCGGGCGGCGCCAAGACGACCGAGTTCCTGGGCTGGTGCACTGCCGACGGAATCGAGCACGTGACCCTCTTCATGCTCTCCGACGACAACCTCGGGCGCCCCGCCGAGCAGCTCGGCCCGCTGATCGAGATCATCGAAGAGACCGTCCGGGACATCACGGCCGCAGGCCGCCCCTGGGAGGTCCAGGTGATCGGCTCGCTCGACATGCTGCCCGGTACCAGTGCCCAAGTGCTCAAGGAGGCCGCCGCCGCGACCGCCGGGCGCGGCGGGCTCAAGGTGGACGTCGCGGTCGGCTACGGCGGCCGACGGGAGATCGTCGATGCGGTGAAGAGCGCCTTCGAGGAACACATCGCTGCCGGTGGCGACCCTGCCGAACTGGTCGAACGGTTCGACATCGAGGACATCTCCCGGCATCTGTACTCGCCGACAGCCGACCACACCGACTTCATCATCCGAACCTCCGGAGAACAGCGGCTGTCCGGCTTCCTTCTCTGGCAGTCCGCGTACGCCGAGATGCACTGGGTGGACTGCTACTGGCCGGCGTTCCGTCACGTGGACTTCCTGCGCGCACTTCGCTCGTACGCGAGTCGTGAACGACGATTCGGCAAGTGACCCGCCACGCCCCTGGCGGATTCCAGGGGGTGGCGGGGTTTTCGTCGTGTCCGGGATCAGCACGCGCCAAACCGGGCGGTCAGACGGTGCCGAAGTCTCACGCTGGCCGTACGATCCCTGGAGCAGGCACCGGCTGCAGACGGCCCACGACGCCGACCGGTTGGCCGTGATGGAGGACGGCCGGATCACCGAACTGGGCACCCATGACGAGCTCGTGGCGGCCGACGGCGCGTACGCCGCGCTCTGGCGCTCCTGGCACGGCGAACGGCCGCCCTCCTCCTGAGCCGGCGGGGCCCCCGAACGCGCTGCCCGGCGCGCGTGACCGGGCCGGAGCTGATCTGCTGGTTCCGGGGGGCCGTCCACCCCGTACCCGCGGAGAGATCCAGATGAGCGTCCCCAGCGTCTACCGAGCCGCGCAGGCCACCGCCGCAGGCGGTCCTTTCGAGATCGTCGAGCGCGCGGTGGCGCAGCCGGGCCCGGGTCATGTCCGGGTGGCCGTGGACGCCTGCGGGATCTGCCACAGCGACGCGCTCTTCGTGGACGCCGCGCTGCCGGGCGTACGGTTCCCGGTGGTCCCGGGGCACGAGATCGCGGGCCGGATCGCGGAGCTCGGCGAGGGGACTCAGAACGCCTGGCAGGTGGGTGACCGGGTGGCGGTGGGCTGGTTCGGCGGCAGCTGCGGCCACTGCACGCCGTGCAGGCGGGGCGACTTCATGGTCTGCGTGAACCTGAAGGTGCCCGGATGGGCGTACGACGGTGGCTACGCCGAGAGCGTGACCGTCCCGGCGGACGCCCTGGCCCGGATCCCCGACGCGCTGGCGGCGGCCGACGCGGCGCCGATCGGCTGTGCGGGGGTGACCACGTACAACGGGCTGCGGCGCAGCGCCGCCCGGCCCGGGGACCTGGTCGCCGTGCTCGGCATCGGCGGCCTCGGGCACCTGGGCGTGCAGTACGCGGCGGCGATGGGCTTCGAGACGGTGGCGATCGCCCGCGGGGCCGCCAAGGCCGACTTCGCGCAGGAGCTCGGCGCGCACCACTACGTCGACAGCACCGCGGACACCGGCGTCGCGGACGCGTTGCAGGCCCTGGGCGGTGCCCGGGTCGTCCTGGCCACCGCCGCCAACTCCGCGGCCATCACGGCGACCGTGGAGGGGCTGGCGCCGCGCGGCGAGCTGGTGGTCATCGGCGCGGACGCGGAGCCGTTGGGGATCAGCCCGAACCAGTTGCTGATGTCGGGCAAGGTCGTCCGGGGCCACCCGTCCGGCACCGCGCAGGACGTGCAGGAAACCCTGGCGTTCAGCGCCCTGCACGGGATCCGCCCGATGACCGAGACCGTGCCGCTGGAAGGCGCGGAGGAGGCGTACCGCAAGATGCTGTCCGGCGCGGCCCGCTTCCGGATGGTGCTCACCACCGCCTGAGGCCGGTGGGAGCGCCGATTCCCGCAGGTGGTAAGGAAGTTACGGGGAGGCCGCGAGCGCGGCGCCCCGTGCCGCCCGCACGGTGTCGGCTACGACGGGTGCCGTAGTGCCCGCTTCCCTCCCGTGGACGGCGGGCCCGGTGGACGTGGTCAGGATCGACGGGCCACCCGGTACGGGTGAGCGAGGGAGAGCGCGCGGCGGGGACGACCGCCCTCTCCACCCCTGACGTACCCCCGGCCGGGCCGTGGGGCGAACGCGGCGAAAACGGCCGCGGCCGCCACGGCCGGCCGCGCGGAGCCGTGGTCACTTCAGGACACCCGGCTCTCCACGGGGAAGCCGATGGTAAGAAATCAGCCACATGCCGACGCCATCTCGGCCAGCGCCGAACACCCGCTCCCCCGACCGTTGTTCGAACACGAAGGCTTCGAGGCGGACCTCGGCACTCTCTTCGAATTCCGGGCACGGACGACGTCCTACGGCATCACGGTGATGATCCGCGAAACGTCCGCTTAACGAACATGACCTTTCCGGCAACGAACGAGTTCCGGCCAAGTTGTTGACGCGGTCCTGACAGGAACGGCTCCCGGCTGACACTCTTCACCCCGTTCTGCGCACTTCTCGCTCACCCCGGACGGCTCACCGTGCCGCCGGTACCCCCCTCGCAGAAGGAGTCCGCGTGAGATCCACGCCCAGCCGTCGTGCCACCGCGACCGGCGCTCTGATAGCCGCAGCAGCCCTCATCGCAGTCGGAGTCCAGACCGGTACAGCCACTGCCACCCCCGGCAGCACGACCTCGGCGGTACCGGCGTCCGCCGGCGCCGACCAGGGTTCCCTGGCCAAGCAGCTTTCCCCGTCCCAGCGCGCCGAGCTGATCCGCAAGGCCGACGCGAGCAAGGCGGACACGGCCAAGGACCTCGGTCTCGGATCCCAGGAGAAGCTCGTCGTCCGGGATGTCATCCAGGACAACGACGGCACCACGCACACGCGTTACGAGCGCACCTTCGCCGGACTCCCGGTGCTCGGCGGCGACCTGATCGTCAAGGAGTCCAAGTCCGGGACGACCCAGGGCGTCACCAAGGCCTCCAAGGTGACCAGCGGCCAGCTGAAGGCCGTGGACCTGAAGGCGGACGTCGCGCCCGCCAAGGCGGAGAAGCAGGCGCTCGGCCTCGCCAAGGCCGACGGTTCGAAGAAGACCGAGGCCGACCGGGCGCCCCGCAAGGTGGTCTGGATGGCGCAGGGCAAGCCGCAGCTCGCCTACGAGACCGTCGTCGGCGGCCTCCAGCACGACGGCACCCCCAACGAGCTGCACGTCATCACGGACGCGGCCACCGGGGCGAAGCTGTACGAGTGGCAGGGTGTCGAGAACGGTACCGGCAACACCCAGTACAACGGCCAGGTCACCCTCGGCACCGCCCCGTCGTACACGCTGACCGACACGGGCCGCGGCAACCACAAGACCTACAACCTGAACCACGGGTCGTCCGGCACCGGGACGCTGTTCACCAACTCCACGGACGTGTGGGGCAACGGCAACCCGTCGAACGCCGAGACGGCCGCCGCGGACGCCCACTACGGCGCGGCCGAGACCTGGGACTACTACAAGAACGTGCACGGCCGCACCGGTATCCGCGGTGACGGTGTCGGCGCGTACTCCCGCGTCCACTACGGCAACGCCTACGTCAACGCCTTCTGGCAGGACAGCTGCTTCTGCATGACGTACGGCGACGGCGAGGGCAACGTCAAGCCGCTGACCTCGCTCGATGTGGCCGCGCACGAGATGTCGCACGGTGTCACCGCCGCCACCGCCAACCTGGTCTACAGCGGCGAGTCCGGTGGCCTGAACGAGGCGACCAGCGACATCTTCGCCGCGGGCGTGGAGTTCTACTCCAACACCACCGCGGACCCGGGCGACTACCTCGTCGGCGAGAAGATCGACATCAACGGCGACGGCACCCCGCTGCGCTACATGGACAAGCCGAGCAAGGACGGCGCGTCCAAGGACGCGTGGTACTCGGGCATCGGCAACATCGACGTCCACTACTCCTCGGGCCCGGCGAACCACTTCTTCTACCTGCTCTCCGAGGGCAGCGGCGCCAAGGTCGTCAACGGGGTCTCCTACGACTCCCCGACCTCCGACGGCCTGCCGGTGACCGGCATCGGCCGCGCCAAGGCCGAGCAGATCTGGTTCAAGGCGCTCACCACCAAGTTCACCTCCACCACCAACTACGCGGCGGCCCGCACCGGCACCCTCGCCGTGGCCGGTGAGCTGTACGGCACGACCAGCGCCGAGTACAAGGCGGTCGGCGACGCCTGGGCGGCCATCAACGTCGGCACCCGCGACGGCGGCAACCCGGACCCGGGCGGCAAGGTCTTCGAGAACAAGACCACGGTGGCCATCCCGGACCGCGGTGCGGCCGTCACCAGCTCGGTCAACGTCACCGGTATCACCGGCAACGCGCCCAGCACCCTCAAGGTCGACGTGGACATCACCCACACCTACCGCGGTGACCTGGTCATCGACCTCGTCGCCCCGGACGGCACCTCGTACCGCCTGAAGAACTCGGGCTTCGACTCCGCGGACGACGTCAAGGCCACGTACACGGTCAACGCGTCGTCCGAGGTCGCCAACGGCAGCTGGAAGCTCAAGGTCCAGGACGTCTACTCGGGTGACACGGGCAAGATCAACAGCTTCAAGCTCACCTTCTGAACCCCACACCGGTCATGACCCGGTGACCGCCGCCCGGCAGGAGCTCACGCCCCTGCCGGGCGGTTCCGTTTCGGCGCATCAGCGCATCAGCACACCCGCACCGTCCCCGGCCGCCTCCGGGGGCAGCGCCACCAGGCCGAGTTCCGCCCCGGTCGCCAGCAGCGGATGGGCCGGCAGCACCCGCACCGTGTAGCCGTACGGCCCCGTGCGGTCGAGGGCGAGCGGCCCCTCGTAGAGCCAGCGGCCCTCCATGTCCTGGCCCCCGGCCGGCTTCAGCGGGAAGAGCTGGGCGTCCGAGATCCCGTCGGCGGCGTCCACCCGGCCGGCCACCGCCTGCACCTCCACGTCGTCCGGCTCCAGCACCCCGAGGGCGACCCTGACCCGGAGCAGCAGCGTCGCCCCCAGCTCGGCCGAGCCGTCCGCCGCGGTGGGCGCCACGGCCTCCACATGGTCGACGGCCACCCGCGGCCAGGCGGCACGGACCCTGGCCTTCCAGTCGGCGAGCCGGCGAGCCGTCCCCGGTTCCAGCGCACGCCGGGCGTGCGCTGCGGGCGCGTACAACCGCTCCACGTACTCGCAGACCATCCGGTCGGCCAGCACCTTGGGACCGAGCGTGCCCAGCGTGCGGCGGACCATCTCGATCCAGCGCTCCGGAAGCCCCTCGCCGCCCCGGTCGTAGAAGCGCGGCGCGACCCGGTCCTCGATCAGCTCGTAGAGGGCGGCCGCCTCCAGATCGTCCCGGCGGTCCTCGTCCTGCGCCAGACCGTCGGCGGTCGGGATCGCCCAGCCGAAGTCCGGCTCGAACCACTCGTCCCACCAGCCGTCGAGCACCGAGAGGTTCAGGCAGCCGTTGAGCGCCGCCTTCATCCCGCTCGTACCGCAGGCCTCCAGCGGGCGCAGCGGATTGTTCAGCCATACGTCGCAGCCCGGGTAGAGCTTCTGTGCCATGGCCATCCCGTAGTCCGGCAGGAACACGATGCGGTGGCGCACCCGCGGGTCGTCGGAGAACCGCACCAGCTCCCGCACCAGCCGCTTCCCGCCGTCGTCGGCGGGGTGGGCCTTGCCCGCGACGACGATCTGGACCGGGCGGGTCGGGTGGAGCAGCAGCTCCGTCAGCCGCTCGCGGTCACGCAGCATCAGCGTCAGCCGCTTGTACGAGGGGACGCGCCGGGCGAAGCCGATCGTCAGCACGTCCGGGTCCAGCACGGAGTCGATCCAGCCGAGCTCGGCCGGCTCCGCGCCCCGGACCCGCCACGAGGCGTGCAGCCGCTCGCGGACCTCGGTGACCAACTGCCCCCGCAGGGACCGCCGCAGGTCCCACAGCTCCCGGTCGGGGACCCCGGCGGCGGATTCCCAGCGTCCGGGCGCGCCGCCGTAGCGGCTGCGCAGCCGGAAGACCTCGGGCGCCACCCAGGTGGGTGCGTGGACCCCGTTGGTCACCGAGGTGACCGGCACCTCGGCGGGGTCGAAGCCGGGCCACAGCCCGGCGAACATCTCCCGGCTGACCGCGCCGTGGAGGGTGGAGACCCCGTTGGCCCGCTGGGCGAGCCGGAGCCCCATCACCGCCATGTTGAAGAGGCCGGGCTCACCGCCGGGGTAGGTCTCCGTGCCCAGTTGCAGGATGCGCTCGGCACAGACGCCCGGGAGTTCACCGTCGTCGCCGAAGTGCCGGGCGACGAGCTCGCGGTCGAAGCGGTCGATCCCGGCGGGCACGGGCGTGTGGGTGGTGAAGACCGTGCCGGCCCGTACGGCCTCCACCGCGGAGTCGAAGTCGAGGCCGCTGCCGGAAAGTTCACGGATGCGTTCGAGCCCGAGGAAGCCGGCGTGCCCCTCGTTGGTGTGGAACACCTCGGGTTCCGGGTGGCCGGTGAGACGGCAGTAGGTGCGCACGGCCCGTACGCCGCCGATACCGAGGAGCATCTCCTGGAAGAGCCGGTGCTCGCTGCCGCCGCCGTACAGCCGGTCGGTCACCTCGCGTTCGCCCGGCGCGTTCTCCTCCACGTCGGAGTCGAGCATCAGCAGGGGTACGCGTCCGACCCGGGCCTGCCAGATGTGGGCGTGCAGGGAACGGCCGCCGGGCAGGGCCAGCACCACCCGGCTCGGGGTGCCGTCGGCCTCGCGCAGCAGGGCGAGGGGGAGCTCGTTCGGATCGAGTACCGGATAGTGCTCCTGCTGCCAGCCGTCGCGCGACAGGCTCTGGCGGAAGTAGCCGTGCCGGTAGAGCAGGCCGACCCCGATGAGGGGGACGCCGAGGTCGCTGGCGGCCTTGAGATGGTCACCGGCGAGGATGCCGAGCCCGCCGGAGTACTGGGGCAGGGCCGCGGTCACTCCGAACTCGGGCGAGAAGTAGGCGACGGCGGCCGGGAGTTCGGCGCCCAGCTCCTGCTGCTCCTGGTACCACCTGGGCCCGTCCAGGTAGTCCCGGAGGTCCTGGGACGCCTCGGCCAGCCGGTGCAGGAACTTCTCGTCCCGGGCCAGCTCGGCGAGCCGCCCGGCGGATACGGCACCGAGCAGCCGTACGGGATCGCATTCCGCCGTCCGCCGGACCTCCGGTTCGACGGCCTGGAACAGCTCACGGGTCTCGGTGTGCCAGGACCAGCGCAGATTGTGGGCGAGGTCGCTGAGCGGTCGAAGGGGATCGGGGAGGACAGGACGCACGGTGAATCGACGAATGGCCTTCACATGACCACCTTTACAGGGGACGTACGGATCGCAGGGGACGCACCACGGGGTGCGCCGCTCCGTCACCCTCGCCGGTGGCGGCGTCCCTCACCGGTGGTGGCGGCCCCCACCCCATCCGTATCCGGATTCACTCACGGCTCGTCCGGGCACATCGCCCCCACCGGTAATGGCCGATTCCATTCCCTCATTCGGTCTTGTGGCCCTCCACACCAGAGGGAAAGCTGCGCAGTGGCGTCCGGACGGTCTCCGGCGAGCCCGTGCGGACGAGGCGGGGCCGGGTGCGAGCCGGTCGTCACGTATACGCCCGAGCAATTAACAGAACCACCGGATTGGCCCACCGGGAATCAGGGGAAGGCTTCTCCGGTACACAGCCCGAGTGCGCCCCGGGCGGTAGATGAATGCCGCCCGAATGCAGCACGAATGCGAGGCATCCGCGGGTCCGGAGTTCATCCGGTTTACTTCCGCGCAACATACCCGTGCCCAGGTCATTCGACTGCCATTCGAGTGAATGCGGACAGGAGCGGCCATGCCCACACCCCATCAGCCGTCGACGGAGCAGCTAGAAAGGACGGACCCGATCGGTCGCGGTGCGCGCATTTCGCCCTCCGCCACTGTGCCGCGCCCCGTTCAGCCCGAACCCCAGTCCCCAGGTGATTCCATGATCGGTCGCATTCCCGTCCTCGACGTCCGTCCCCTCGTCGACTGCGGCAGAAGGCCCGCCAAGGCCGTTGCCGGCGAGACCTTCCAGGTCACCGCGACCGTCTTCCGCGAGGGCCACGAGGCCGTCGCCGCCAATGTGGTGCTGACGGACCCGAACGGGCACCCGGGCCCCTGGACTCCGATGCGCGAGCTCGCTCCCGGCACCGACCGCTGGGGCGCCGATGTCACCCCGGTCTCCGAGGGCCGCTGGACGTATACGGTCGAGGCCTGGAGCGATCCGGTCAGCACCTGGCGGCAGCACGCCCGGATCAAGATTCCGGCGGGGATCGACACCACGCTCGTCCTGGCGGAGGGCGCCGAGCTGTACGAGCGGGCCGCCGAGGGGGTGCCCAAGAGGGACGGCCGCGAGGCGGTGCTGGCCGCCGTCGACGCGCTGCGCGACACGTCCCGCCCGGCTGCCGCCCGGCTGGCCGCGGCACTCACCCCCGAGGCGCAGGCCGCCCTCGCCCGTCATCCGCTGCGCGAACTCCTCAGCGCCTGCCCGCCGCTGCCGCTGGTGGTGGAACGCCGGCGGGCCCTGTTCGGCTCCTGGTACGAGCTGTTCCCCCGCTCCGAAGGCGCCAGGGTCGAGAAGGCCGGTCCGCCCGCGAAGCGGAAGGGCAGGGCGGGGAAGGCGGCCGAGGCGGCTCCGAGGATCGTCAGCGGCACCTTCCGTACGGCCGCCGAGCGGCTTCCCGCGGTCGCCGCGATGGGCTTCGACGTGGTCTATCTCCCGCCCGTCCACCCCATCGGAACCACTCACCGCAAGGGCCCCAACAACTCGCTCTCCCCCGCCCCGCACGACGTGGGAGTGCCATGGGCGATCGGCTCGGCCGAGGGCGGTCACGACGCCGTCCATCCCGAGCTCGGCACCCTCGACGACTTCGATCATTTCGTGGCGACCGCTCGCGATCTACGCATGGAGATCGCACTCGATTTCGCACTCCAGTGTTCTCCCGACCACCCCTGGGTGGAGAAACACCCGGAGTGGTTCCACCACCGCGCGGACGGCACGATCGCCCATGCCGAGAATCCGCCGAAAAAATACCAGGACATCTATCCGATCGCCTTCGACAGGGATATGTGCGGGCTGGTCGCCGAGACCGTGCGCATTCTGCGGTTCTGGATGGATCACGGGGTACGGATCTTCCGCGTCGACAATCCGCACACCAAACCGGTGGCCTTCTGGGAGAAGGTGATCGCGGACATCAACCGGACCGACCCCGATGTGATCTTCCTGGCCGAGGCATTCACCCGGCCGGCGATGATGAAGACGCTCGCAGCCATCGGCTTCCAGCAGTCCTACACGTATTTCACCTGGCGCAATACCAGGCAGGAAATCACCGAATACGTCACGGAGTTGTCGGGCGAGACCGCTTCCTGCATGCGGCCCAACTTCTTCGTGAACACCCCGGACATCCTGTCCGGCTACCTCCAGGACGGAGGCCGCCCGGCCTTCGAGGCGCGGGCCGTCCTCGCCGCGACGCTCTCCCCCTCCTGGGGTGTGTACGCGGGCTACGAGCTGTGCGAGAACACCCCGGTCGGGCCCGGCAGTGAGGAGTACCTCGACTCGGAGAAGTATCAGATCCGGCCCAGGGACTGGGAGTCGGCAGAGCGCGAGGGCCGTTCGCTGGCCCCGCTCATCACCACGCTCAACCGCGTCAGGCGCCGCAACCCGGCTTTGCAGCAGCTGCGCGACGTGCACTTCCACTCCACCGACAACGACGCGTTGATCGCGTACAGCAAGCGTTCGGGGTCGAACATCGTTCTGGTGGTCGCCAACCTCGACCCGCACCACACCCACGAGGCCACGGTCTCGTTGGACATGCCGCGACTCGGCCTCGACCGGCACGAGCGCGTGCCGGTGCGCGACGAGCTCTCCGGCGACACCTATCACTGGGGCAGGACCTTCTATGTGCGCCTAGAGCCGGGCGTCACGCCCGCGCACATCGTCGTCCTGCGACCGTCCCCGCCGACCGGAGGGTCACCCACACCATGATCGTCAATGAGCCTGTCCACGACACGTTCGAGGACACCCCGGCCAAGGACCGCGATCCCGACTGGTTCAAGCGCGCCGTCTTCTACGAGGTACTCGTCAGGTCCTTCCAGGACTCCAACGGCGACGGCATCGGCGACCTCAAGGGCATCACCGCCAAACTGGACTATCTGCAGTGGCTGGGCGTCGACTGCCTCTGGCTGCCGCCGTTCTTCAAGTCGCCGCTGCGCGACGGCGGTTACGACGTCTCCGATTACACCGCCGTACTGCCGGAGTTCGGCGACCTGGCCGACTTCGTGGAGTTCGTCGACGCCGCGCACCAGCGCGGGATGCGCGTGATCATCGACTTCGTCATGAATCACACGAGCGATCAGCACGACTGGTTCCAGCAGTCCCGCACCGACCCGGAGGGCCCGTACGGCGACTACTACGTCTGGGCCGACGACGACAAGCAGTTCCCGGACGCCCGGATCATCTTCGTGGACACGGAGACGTCCAACTGGACCTTCGACCCGGTGCGCAAGCAGTACTACTGGCATCGGTTCTTCTCCCACCAGCCGGATCTCAACTACGAGAACCCGGCGGTCCAGGAGGAGATCATCTCCGCGCTCCGCTTCTGGCTTGACCTCGGCATCGACGGCTTCCGGGTGGACGCCGTGCCGTACCTGTACCAGCGGGAGGGCACCAACTGCGAGAACCTCCCGGAGACGCACGACTTCCTCAAGCGGGTCCGCAAGGAGATCGACGCGCACTACCCGGACACCGTGCTGCTCGCCGAGGCCAACCAGTGGCCGGAGGACGTCGTCGACTACTTCGGCGCGTACGAGGCCGGCGGCGACGAGTGCCACATGGCGTTCCACTTCCCCGTGATGCCCCGGATCTTCATGGCCGTACGGCGCGAGAGCCGCCACCCGGTCTCCGAGATCCTGGCGAAGACACCGGCGATCCCGGAGAACTGCCAGTGGGGCATCTTCCTGCGCAACCACGACGAGCTCACCCTCGAAATGGTCACGGACGAAGAACGCGACTACATGTACGCGGAGTACGCCAAGGATCCGCGCATGCGGGCCAACATCGGCATCCGGCGGCGGCTCGCACCGCTGCTGGACAACGACCGCAACCAGATCGAGCTGTTCACCGCGCTGCTGCTGTCACTGCCCGGCTCCCCGATCCTCTACTACGGGGACGAGATCGGGATGGGCGACAACATCTGGCTCGGTGACCGGGACGCCGTACGCACCCCGATGCAGTGGACGCCCGACCGCAACGCCGGGTTCTCCTCCAGCGACCCGGGGCGGCTCTACCTCCCCACCATCATGGATCCGGTCTACGGCTACCAAGTCACCAATGTCGAGGCGTCGATGGCGTCCCCGTCGTCGCTGCTGCACTGGACGCGGCGGATGATCGAGATCCGTAAGCAGAACCCCGCCTTCGGTCTCGGCTCGTACAACGAACTGCCGTCGTCGAACCCGGCCGTGATCGCCTTCACCCGTGAGCACGGAGACGATCTCGTGCTGTGCGTGCACAACTTCTCGCGGTTCGCGCAGCCCACGGAGATCGATCTGCGGTCCTTCGACGGGCGTCATCCGGTGGAGCTGATCGGTGGGGTGCGCTTCCCCGCCGTCGGCCGGTGGCCCTACCTGCTGACGCTCGCGGGGCACGGCTTCTACTGGTTCCGGCTGCGCAAGGACGCGTCGCCGGGCTGACCGGACACCATCGATCGCGGGGCGGTTTCCGCCGCCCCGCACGGGGCACCTCACCCCACACCGCACACGTACGGGCCCCTTCCGGGTCCCATCTGGCGTTTCGATCCCATCGAGTCGAGTCCGTACGGACCATCCTGACCCGACACGTCCCGCACAGCCGGACAGCTATTGCCGCAATCCGGGACACTCTTCGCATCCTGTGGTGTGCCCGGGGAAAGGACGCGATGCCATGTCGGAGGCTGCATCCACTCGGGTCGCCCTGACCGACAGCACAAACCTGCTCCCGTCTCTCGCCCCCCTGCTGCACCAATGGCTGCCCCGGCAGCGATGGTTCGCGGGCAAGGGGCGGCCGATCAACGCGTTCTCGCTGGTGTCGACGACCGAGATACTGCCGGTGGGCACCGAGTCCGTCGCCGCCGGAACCGGAACCGGGCTGCTCCATCTGCTGGTCCGGGTCCACCAGCCGTCCACGCCCGCGCAGTCGCCGGACGACTGCTACCAACTGCTGCTCGGCGTACGGGCCGCACTGCCGCCCCGGCTGGCGCCCGCGCTCATCGGCCAGGTGACCGAGGGACCGCTGGCCGGCCGCACCGTCTACGAGGGGCTGCACGACCCGCGCCTCGCCGAACTGCTGCTGGAACGATTCCGTACCCCCGGCACCCTGGGCGCCCTGCACTTCGACCGGAGCGGACCAGCCATCGCCGCCGGGCTCACACCGCGGCTGCTCGACACCGAGCAGTCCAACACCTCGCTCGTCTACGGCGACGCCTACATCCTCAAGATCTTCCGCCGGGTCTTCCCGGGCACCAACCCCGATCTGGAGCTTCCGCTGGCGCTCGTGCAAGAGGGCTGCGGACGGGTGCCCGCCCCCGTCGCCTGGTTCGAGGCCACCACCCCCCGGCCGCTCACCCTCGGCGTACTGCAGCCGTTCCTGAGCGGCGCCGAGGACGGCTGGCAGCTCGCCCTGCGCGCCCTGGCCGGGAGCCGGGACTTCACCGACGAGGCCCACGCGCTGGGCCGGGCCACCGCCGAGGTGCACACCGCGCTCGCCGCCGCCCTGCCGACGCCCGCCCTGCACCGCGCCCAGACCGAACGCCTCGCCGCCTCGATGGTGCGCCGGCTGGAGGCCGCCGCCCAGGCGGTGCCGGAACTCGTGCCGTACGTCCCCGGACTGCGTACCGCCTTCGACGCGGTGGCCGCACTCGGTCACCGGGGACGCGACTGGGCGGCCCAGCGGGTGCACGGCGATCTCCATCTCGGCCAGACCCTGCGCGCGGCCGACGGTTTCTGGTCACTGATCGACTTCGAGGGCGAACCGGCCCGACCGCTGCGTGAACGCCGCCGCCCACAGCTCCCGGTGCGCGACATCGCCGGGATGCTCCGCTCCTTCGACTACGCGGCCCGCTCGCACCGCCCGTGGAACGCCGGCTGGGCGGCCCGCTGCCGGACCGCCTACTGCGAGGGGTACGCCCGCGCCGCGGGCTTCGACCCGCGCAGCGAACCGGAGCTGCTGCGCGCCCACGAGACCGACAAGGCGGTGTACGAGGTGCTGTACGAAGCACGTCACCGGCCCGACTGGCTGCCGGTCCCGATGGCCGCGATCCACCGCCTGGCCGCCGCCGACGACTGACGGCCCGGCACGCGCTCCCGCCGCTCCCTCTCTCCCCCCTCAACACCCTCCGAGGAGGCTGTCCCCGTGACCGCCCGCAAGCCGTCCCGCACAACGCCCGCCCCCACCGAGGTCCCCCGAGTCGATCCACCGGCACCCGAGGCGGCGGCAGCCCCCGCGGCGCCGCCCCCGCGCCCCCGCCGGAGCGCCGCCGGCCAGGGCGTGCGCCGGGCGCGTCCCCTCGACGACGGCGACCGGGTCCGGCTGCTGGCCGGTGAGCACCACGCCCCGCACGACCTGCTCGGCGCCCACCCGGTCCGGGGCGGTGTGACCTTCCGGGTGCTGCGCCCGTACGCCCGGTCGGTGACCGTGCTCGCCAAGGGACTGCGGGCACGGCTCCACGACGACGGCGACGGCTTCTTCTCCGGGCTGCTGCCGATGCCCGCGCTGCCCGACCACCGGCTGCTGGTCGCCTACGCCGACGATGAGATCGAGGTCCAGGACCCGTACCGCTTCCTGCCCGCGCTCGGCGATCTCGATCTGCATCTGATCGGCGAGGGACGGCACGAGGAGCTGTGGACCGCCCTCGGCGCGCAGCCCATGGAGCACCAGGGGGTGGCGGGCACCCGGTTCACGCTCTGGGCGCCCAACGCCCGCGGTGTGCGGGTCGTCGGAGACTTCAACTACTGGGACGGCACCGGCTTCCCGATGCGTTCGCTGGGCTCCTCCGGGGTGTGGGAGCTGTTCCTGCCCGGGATCGGGGAGGGCGCGCTGTACAAGTTCGACGTGTGCCGCCCGGACGGTTCGCACACGGTGCGCGCCGACCCGATGGCCCGGTACGCCGAGGTGCCGCCCGCCAACGCCTCGATCGTGACGGCCTCGCACCACGAATGGCGGGACCAGGAGTGGATGGCGCACCGCGGGGACGTCCCGGTGCACGAGGCGCCGCTGTCGGTGTACGAGGTGCATCTGCCGTCCTGGCGGCCGGGGCTCACCTACCGCCGGCTGGCCGACCAACTCCCGGCGTACGTAAGGGATCTGGGGTTCACACATGTGGAGCTGATGCCGATCTCGGAGCACCCCTTCGGCGGCTCGTGGGGGTATCAGGTCACCGGCTTCTACGCCCCCACGTCACGCATGGGCACACCCGACGACTTCCGTTTCCTCGTCGATTCCCTGCACCGGGCCGGAATCGGCGTGATCGTCGACTGGGTGCCCGCGCACTTCCCGCGCGACGACTGGGCGCTGGCGGAGTTCGACGGCCGGCCGCTGTACGAGCACTCCGATCCGTCCCGGGCGGCACATCCGGACTGGGGCACGCTGGAGTTCGACTTCGGCCGCACCGAGGTGCGCAACTTCCTGGTGGCCAACGCCACTTACTGGTGCGAGGAGTTCCACATCGACGGGCTGCGGGTCGACGCGGTCGCCTCGATGCTCTATCTCGACTACTCGCGCCAGGAGGGCGAGTGGTCCCCGAACGAGCGCGGCGGGCGGGAGAATCTGGACGCCGTCGCCTTCCTCCAGGAGATGAACGCCACGGTCTACCGCCGCAATCCGGGTGTGGTGACCATCGCGGAGGAGTCCACCGCCTGGGACGGCGTCACCCGCGCCACCCACCATGTCGGCCCCGGCGGCTTCGGGGGCCTCGGCTTCGGGCTGAAGTGGAACATGGGCTGGATGCACGACTCCCTGGAGTACGTGTCGAAGGAGCCGGTGCACCGCAAGTACCACCACAACGAGATGACCTTCTCGATGGTGTACGCGTACAGCGAGAACTACGTCCTGCCGATCTCGCACGACGAGGTGGTGCACGGCAAGCGGTCGCTGGTCTCCAAGATGCCCGGCGACTGGTGGCAGCAGCGCGCCAACCACCGGGCCTACCTGGGCTTCATGTGGGCCCACCCGGGCAAGCAACTCCTTTTCATGGGACAGGAGTTCGCCCAGGGCGCGGAGTGGTCGGAGGGACACGGCCCGGACTGGTGGCTGCTGGACCCCTCGTACGCGGCGGAGAGCGACCACCGGGGCGTACGCACCCTGGTGAGCGACCTGAACGCGGTGTACGGCGCGACCCCCGCGCTCTGGCAGCGCGACACCGTTCCGGAGGGCTTCGACTGGGTGGATGGCGGCGCGGCCGAGGACAATGTCTTCGCCTTCCTGCGCTACGACGCGCACGGCTCGCCGCTGCTGGCCGTCAGCAACTTCTCCCCGGTGGTGCGGCACGACTACCGGGTGGGGGTGCCGGATGTGCTCGGGGACCGGGTGGCGTGGGCGGAGGTCCTCAACACCGACGCCGCGCGCTACGGCGGCAGCGGTGTGGGCCATCCCGGTCCGCTGAAGCCGCAGCCGGTGGCCGCGCACGGCAGGCCCGGCAGCCTGCTGCTGACGCTGCCGCCGCTGGCGACGGTCTGGTTCCGGCCGGTCTGAGCCGGGGCGCGGGGCGCGCGGCGCGGCGGCAGTCGCGCGCCCCGCGCCATGTCAGCTCCGGGCAGCGACACGCTGTCGCACCGCGCAGCACCGGACGCACCGTGTGTGCGCAGTTGTTCGCCCGAGATACCGAAGCCGGCGGCTATCTGTGCCAGGGCGTCGTGCTTGCGCAGGTACACCAGAGCGACGAGCGCGCGTTGGTGCGGCGGGAGCTTGCAGCGGCGGTCACCCTCGCGGGTGACGATGAGCAGGGTGACCCACTCGACCAGCGAATGAGGCAGGTCGCGTGCGGCAGGATAGAAGACCAACGAGGCGCCTGTGCTGATGAGTTGAGACTTCGAAAACCTCCCTCAACGGCACGGGTGTCTCGCGCGTTGCGCCGTCGCCGCCGTCACCTCATCGGTGGCCACTCTGAAAACGCTCAATGACTCAAAAGCGACCCTTCCCCTCGAATGCGAATTGGCAATTCCGCGCCGACGCGGACTATATGAAACCTCATGATGTGACGGGACCTCTCGCTGCACGATGGGGGAACAAGGATGACCACTGGCAAGTGGTACGGGCTACTCGTGGTTGTGGGGATTGCCGGCGGGGTGGTAGCGGCCCTGACCCTCCACGGGGAGAAGATCGGGGTGGCGAGTGCCACCCTCCTGGCTCTCGCTCCCATGTATCTGGCGTGGGTGGCGTACCGTCGTGAGCACGCTGGCGCAACCGATCTGGACGCGGTCGCGGACGAGCTCGCGGCGGCGGTGAGACCGCAGTGGGAGAAGGAGGCCGCCGGCCGCCAGATCAACGATTCGTACACACTGCCGGTGGCGTGGGGCAGCGTCGACGACACCCTGATGGAACCATGGCCCCGCCTGGCCGACGTGGCACGCTCCTGGCCGGGTGGCGCGCCGGGTGACCCTGCCGAATGGCCTGCGGATGCTGCCGGTCTGGCGGGGGACGGTGCGCAGATCGGTGACGTATTCTCCCGGCGGATCCCCACGCGCCGGCTGGTCGTTCTCGGTGAGCCGGGTTCCGGCAAGACGGTTCTGCTCATCCGGCTGCTGCTGGATCTGATCCAGCGCCGGCAGAGCGGTGACCCCGTGCCGGTGCTGTTCTCCCTGGCTTCGTGGGACCCGGTCCAGCCTCTCAACGTATGGATGGTCGAACGGCTGCAGAGCACATATCCCAGCCTGCGCGCGCCGGCATCCCGCTCCAGGTCCGGGCCCAGTCTTGCGCAGTCCCTGCTGGAGGCGGGGCGCATCGTGCCGTTGCTGGACGGCTTCGACGAGCTGCCGCCCGCGCTGCACGCCGTCGCGCTGGACACGCTCAACCGATCCCTGCCCGCACGGCAGGCCGCCGTACTGACCAGCAGGACCGAGCCCTACCGCGCCGCGCTCAACGGGCCGGACGTCACTGTGCGGTTCAACAGCGCCGCCGTGGTCCGGCTGCTTCCGCTGAGTCCCGAGCTGGCCGCCGACTACTTGCAGCGGGGTGGCGGTGCTGCCGACGCCCCGGCCATGGAGCGCTGGCGCAACGTGGCTGCCCAGCTGGGCAGTGGCTCCGCGGTCGGGCAGTCGCTGAGCACCCCGCTCGGCCTGTTCCTTGCGCGAACCAGCTACAACCGCCGCCCTCAGGTCCGCACCTGGACCGCACCCGATCCGGCCCCTCACCCGGACCGGCTCTGCGACACGGCGGTCTACCCCACCCGTGCCGACCTCGACGCCCATCTGTTCAACGCCTATATTCCGGCTGCCTACGGCTGGGACGGCGCCGGTGAGCCCCGCTGGAACGCCGTCGAAGCCGGGCAGTACCTGGGCTTCCTGGCGCGACACCTGGAGGACAACCGCGGCGGCAGCCCGGACCTCGCCTGGTGGGAGCTGCACGAGGCCGTTCCGGCGTTCATCCGCCGGCTCTCAGCAGGGTGCATGGGTGGTCTCGCCATGGCTCTCGGCGGCGGGTTCCTGTACGGCAGTTTCGACCACGTGCTGATGACATGGCCCATGTGCTGGGCCATGTTCACGCTCATGTTCTCCATCCCCGCGACCATGCGTCCTGCACCCCTCGACCCCCTGCGCCCCTGGTCGCTCCGCACCTTCGGGATCGGTCTTGCGTACGCGATCACCTACGGAATCGCGCTCGCCGTTCTGGTCGCGGTAACAGCGCTCGGACGCGTCGATACGGATGACATCGTGACCATGGCGGACGTTGAGCTCAGCGGCCTGGAACTGGCCAACTACGGGTTCCTGGCCGGGTTGGCGGGGGGGATCCTGTTCGGAATCATGATTGCGGTTCCGCTACGGATGCGACCCACAGCGACTGCTTCGTCACGACGCCTGTCACCCCGATTGTTCGGAATCGGAACTATTCATGGGGCCTTCTACGGTTTCACCGGCGGATTTCTCGCATCATTCACATATGCATGGTGGCCCTACCTGCAGCCGGGGCGCCCGACGGCAGGTGGGACTGTGCAGTCCACCGGCATCCTCCAGCTCCTCTTCGCACAGCTGCTGCTCGGTGTCCTGCCCGGGATCGTCCTCAGCCTGGTGTGCGGGATCGCGTACGGAGTGGCATTCGGGATCCCCCGTCGCGTGCACCCACGAACCCCCAACGCAGGTATGCGCCTGTCATTCCGCTCATTTGTCGTCGGGTTCGCCATTGGTTTCGTCCCGTTCCTCGGCCTCTCGTTCCTGCCGGATGTCCCGCGTTCGGAAATGATCATGGCTGGTTGTCTGTGCGGAGTCATCAGCGGGCTCTTCGTCGGACTCGTGGACGGGCTGAGGGTAAGGAAGGCCGACCAGGCATCCGTGGTCGGACCGACAGCACTTCTCGCCCTGGACCGCCGGACCTTTTGGGTGTTCGAGACCGCCGGCGCCGCCGTGTGCGGACTGGTATGCGGATTCATGGCCCTGTTCGCGAACGTGAGCCCGGAGCTATCCGGATCCGAGGCCCTGGAGATCTTCCTGCCGTGGACAGGGTTCGGCACCTTCGTCGGGGTCCTGAGCGGGTTCAAACGCGCGGCCTGGGGAAGGTCGGCCATGGCACGGATCTATCTGGCGTCGAGGCGCCGAGTCCCGTTCCGCTTGATGGCGTTCCTGGAGGACGCGCATGAACGTGGCGTACTGCGCAAGGTCGGGGCGACGTACCAGTTCAGGCACATCGACCTGCAGCGCCACCTTGCGCAGCGACATGCCACTGTTCCTTCCCCCCGGTCACCACACGTCAACACGCCCTCGACGGTGGGGGGCTGACGGCCCGGACCCGATAGGCGGCGCCGCCTTGGTACGGCGCCTCCGTCCGCTCCTTGGAGCGCTGTGCACGGCCCGGCGTCGACGCGGTTGCGAGGAAGCCGCCGGACGCCACAGCTGCTTACTGCGTGGTGGTTCCCGCACGCCGGTTGTTCTGGGCGCGTATATCCATCAGGGACACCGCGAGCGCAGCCAGGAGCAGCGGGAAGGCGACTGCGTTCGCGAACTGGGGGGTGTCGGCGGCCCGCAGCAGGCTGGCTGCGAGGGACAGCACGAGAAGGCCGAGAGGGAGGAACCTGCGCCACGTGGGCAGGTCGCTCATTTTCGCGACGTGCACCGAGCACCACAGGGTGACGCCCAGTATGGAGATTCCGATGATGGCGATGACAAACAGCATGAGGTGGTCTCCTGTGCCGGTCTGCGGGGGCGGCCGAGCCTTCGTCGGTCATTGAGCGTTTTCAGAGTGGCCACCGATGGGGTGACGGCGGCGAGGGCGCAACGCACGAGGCACCCGTGCCGTTGAGGGAGGTGTTCGAAGTCTCAACTCATCAGCGCAGGCGCCTCGTTGGTCTTCTGTCCTGCCGCACGCGACCTGCCTCATTCGCTGGTCGAGTGGGTCACCCTGCTCATCGTCACCCGCGAGGGTAACCGCCGCTGCAAGCTCCCGCCGCACCAACGCGCGCTCGTCGCTGCCGCACCTGCCGCAAGTCCGGGTCGGGCGCGGCCCCGACAGCCCCCGCCGACCCGACCGCCGAACGTGACATCCACGCGCTGGTCGGCAACCTGCGCGACCTGATGAGAGCCCCCTGACGGCCGCCACCGCCACCCACCCCCGGGACCGGACGACTGGCCGCCGGGCCTGAGCCCGGATCAATACCTGAGCACCACAATTTCGAAACGCCCCTGCGATGCAGTTGCCACCACGCGCGGGAATCGAACTAGAGGTTCGACGTATTAACTGTGTGATTCTTTACCCGAAATCGCAGGTTCATGGCCGCGTCGAGCCCCGGTGCATACGGTCAGGGATTCACGTTCAGGTGATTTCCCTTCGAGGCCCTCCTGGGTGGATGGATCGCTTCGTAAGATGCTTATTCAGCACCGATGCCCACGATGGCGAAGTGGGCTCTTGGTTCCACATTCGATTCAAGGGGAAAATATGATCTCAAGAACGAGGAACGTTGTGCGCACCATGGCTGCAGCGCTTGCCGCAGCCGCCGCGTTCACCCTGGCCGGGCCGGCCGGAACCGCTTCCGCCATCGATCACGTCACCTGTAACCCCGACGAGGATTTCTTGAAGATCTGGTCGCACGACGGCAGTGGGCGCGACAGCGTGGACTGCTATGCGAACCGCGGGAAAATCGACTTCGGCGGGTGGTGGGTCGACCAGATCTCCACGGGGAACAACGACGTGAAGTACTACGACGCCAATGGTGATGTAGTGAAAATCGCCCGGTGGTCGAATATTAAATATTCGAATGTGCCGAAGGTCGATGCCATCGAAATCCTGTAAGGATTTCTTCCAGGGACGTCTCGAAGTCCCGGTGAGCATATGAGTCCGCAGGCCGTAGCAGGGCATTGAGTCCGCGCCTGCCTGTTATGGACACAACGGGGCTCCGGTCGAACGGGGTGACCTTCCCAAGTCACCCTGAATCGCCGGAGCCCCTTCGTTCCGGTTCGGGCAGGCTCCCCGCCTCACACCGTCTCGAAAACGTCCTCCAGTTCCTGGAGCAGCCTGCGCTTGGGGCGGGCGCCGACCATGGACTTCACGGGCTCGCCGCCCCGGAAGACCATCAGGGTCGGCGCCGACAGCACCGCGTACCGGCTCGCGATGCCAGGGCTGGTGTCGATGTCCAGCTGGACGACCTCCATGCGCCCGGCCAGCTCGGCGGCGACGGCGCTGAGCACGGGGGCGAGCTGGCGGCACGGGCCGCACCAGTCGGCGGTGAACTCGACCAGCACGGGGAGGTCCGCCCCGAGCACCTCCGTGTCGAAGGTGGTGTCGGTGACCTCGGCCACGCCCTCTGCATGAATCATCTGTCATCCTCCCAGTTCACAACGTGGTTCCGGACCGCCGGGGAGCGTCGCCCCGGCCTCCAGCTCGGCCCTGGCGAGCTGGGCGCCCACCTCGGCGCGGACCGTCCGGAGCTGTTCGATGAGCGAGTCGAGCTCGCCGAGTTTGCGCCGGTAGACGGCGAGCGAGGCGGGGCAGGCGTCGCCGGCCGGGTGGCCGGCCCGCAGGCACTCGACGAACGGCCGGGTCTCCTCCAGCTCGAAGCCGAAGTCCTGCAGGGTCCGGATCTGCTGGACCAGCCGCAGATCGTCCTCGTCGTACGCGCGGTAGCCGTTGTCGGCCCGCCGCGCCGGCAGCAGCCCGCGTGACTCGTAGTACCGCAGGGTCCGCGTGGTCGTCCCGGCCCGTTCGGCCAGCTCCCCGATTCGCATGTCCTCGACGGTAGACCTTGACGCGGACGTCAAGGCAAGCACGAAGGGCCGTCGCGGGGTCTCCCGCGACGGCCCTTGGGATGGTGCTCCGTGGTGGCTACGCCTTCGCCATCGCGTGCTGCTCGTCGCCGTCGCGCTGCTCCGGGACGCCGTGCGCGTCGGCGTCCTGGTTGAGCATCTGCTCGTTCCACGGGAGCGCGCCGGAAAGGACCTTGTCCACCCGCTCCTTGTCGATCTCCTTGGTCCAGGTGCCGACCAGAACGGTGGCGACCGCGTTGCCCGCGAAGTTCGTCATGGCGCGGGCCTCGCTCATGAAGCGGTCGATGCCGACGATCAGTCCGACGCCGTCGACCAGTTCGGGGCGGTGCGACTGCAGGCCGCCCGCGAGGGTGGCGAGGCCCGCGCCGGTGACTCCGGCCGCACCCTTCGAGGCGACGATCATGAAGAGCAGGAGCGAGATCTGCTCACTCGCGCTCAGCGGGTCGCCCAACGCGTTGGCGATGAAGAGCGAGGACATGGTGAGGTAGATGGCGGTGCCGTCGAGGTTGAAGGAGTAGCCGGTCGGCACGGTGATGCCGACGACGGGCTTGCTGACCCCGAGGTGCTCCATCTTCGCGATGAGCCGCGGCAGGGCGGACTCGGAGGAGGAGGTGGAGAGGATCAGCAGGAACTCGCGGCCCAGGTACTTCAGCAGGGCGATCAGGTTGACCCCGGCGACCAGCCGCAGGATCGCGCCGAGCACCACGAAGACGAAGATCGCGCAGGTGAGGTAGAAGCCGATCATGATGATCGCGAGGGACTTCAGCGCGTCGACGCCGGTCTCGCCGACCACCGCCGCCATCGCGCCGAACGCGCCGACCGGGGCCGCCCACATGATCATGGCGAGGATCCGGAAGACGAGGCGCTGGATGTGGCCGATGCCGCGCAGCACCGGCTCGCCCGCCGAGCCCATGGCCTGCAGCGCGAAGCCCGCGAGCAGGGCGACGAGCAGGGTCTGGAGCACCTCGCCCTCGGTGAAGGCGGAGACGATCGTCGTCGGGATGATGCCGAGCAGGAAGTCGGTGGTGGACTCGCTCGCACCGGCCGCCTGCTTCTCGCCCGCGGCGCGTACGGCCTCGGTGAGGTGGAGGCCCTGGCCGGGCTCCAGGAGGTTGCCGACGAGCAGACCGATGGCCAGTGCGACGGTCGACATCACCAGGAAGTAGCCGAGGGCGAGGCCGCCGACCGCGCCGACCTTGGCGGCCTTGCGCACCGAGCCGACGCCCAGCACGATCGTGCAGAAGATGATGGGCGAGATCATCATCTTGATCAGGTTCACGAAGCCGGTGCCGATCGGCTTGAGCTCGACGGCGACGCCCGGGGCCGCGAAGCCCACGAGGATGCCGAGCCCCACCGCCGCGATCACGGCCAGATACAGATAATGCGTGCGGTCCCGCTTGGCGGCTGCCACTCCCACGGGGCTTCTCCTCGGTTCGTCCGGGTCGCTCCCCCGTCCCTGGGGTCGCAAGGGCTGTCCGGCGGATCGGTGCCGTCGGAAAAAACCCTTGGCGAATATCTCGCTCTCTGTGACGCCGGTCACCGTTGCGTGCATTTCGTTCATGCGTTTTCGGCCAGGCAGACTGTTGCCATGCGTCTCCCCCGTCCCCGTACCCGCCCGCGCAGCCTGGCCGGTCAGCTCTTCGCCATGCAGGTGGTGCTGGTGGCGGCCGTGGTGGCGGGGTGCGCGTTCTTCGCCTACGTCTCCGGCAGCGAGCAGGCGAAGGAGACCGCGGCCAAGCAGGTCAGGTCGGCCGCGCTGGCAATCGCCGAGTCGCCGTCGGTACGGGAGGCGATCCGCACCCCGGACCCGTCCGCCGTGCTGCAGCCGTACGCGGAGCAGGTCCGCAGGGACACCGGGATCGCCTTTGTCACGATCATGTCCCCGGACCGGGTCCGCTGGACGCACCCGGACACCGACCGGATCGGCGAGGAGTTCCTCGGACACACCGCGCGGGCGCTGCGCGGCGAGACGTTCACGGAGACGTACACCGGCACGCTCGGCCCCTCGATCCGGGTGGTCACCCCGATCCGGGACGGCGGCAGGATCACCGGTCTGGTCAGTGCGGGCATCACGGTCGAGCGGGTCTCCTCGCAGGTGCGGGCGCAGCTCGGGGCGCTGGGGCTCGCGGCGGGCGGGGCACTCGCGCTCGGCGGCATCGGCACGTACGTGATCAACGCCCGGCTGCGGCGGCACACGCACGGCATGAACGCCGCCGAGCTGAGCCGGATGCACGACTACCACCAGGCCACGCTGTACGCGGTGCGTGAAGGGCTGCTGATGCTCGACGGACAGCGGCGGATCGCCCTGATCAACGACGCGGGCCGGGAGCTGCTCGGTCTGGAGCCGGGCGCGGTCGGGCGCCGGGTCGCCGAGCTGGACCTGCCTGCGCCGCTGACCGGTGCGCTGCTCGCCTCCGAGGAGCGGGTCGACGAACTGCATCTGACGGCGGACCGGGTGATCGTGGTCAACACCCGTCCGGTGGTCGGCGGGGAGCAGCGCGGCACGGTCGTGACCCTGCGCGATCACACCGAACTCCAGGCTTTGTCCGGCGAGTTGGACTCCGAGCGGGGGTTCACCCAGGCCCTGCGCTCGCAGGCGCACGAGGCGGCGAACCGGCTGCACACCGTCGTCTCGCTGATCGAGCTGGGCCGGGCCGAGGAGGCGGTGGGCTTCGCCACCGCCGAGCTGGAGCTGGCCCAGGCGCTGACCGACCGGGTGGTGGGCGCGGTCGCCGAACCGGTGCTGGCCGCACTGCTGCTCGGCAAGGCGGCGCAGACGAACGAACGGGGGGTGGAGCTGGTGCTCGCGGACGACAGCCTGATCGACGACGGCGCACTGCCCGCGACGCTGCCGCAGCGGGATCTGGTGACGATCCTCGGCAATCTGATCGACAACGCGGTGGACGCGGCGTCGGAGGCGGTGACCGGTGTGCCGGGCCCCGGTTCCGTGCCCGCCCAGCGGAGCGCTGGGAGCGGCCGGGCCGCCCGCGCCCGGGTCACCGTCACCGCGCTCGCCGGGGAGGGCGAACTGCTGCTGCGGGTCGCCGACACGGGGGCCGGGATCGATCCGCGGGACGCCGCCGAAGTCTTCGAGCGCGGCTGGTCGACGCACGGCGCCGGCCGCGGGATCGGGCTGGCGCTCGTCCAGCAGGCGGTGCACCGCAATGGCGGGACGGTCACGCTGGACAGCGGCCCGGACGGCGGGGCGCGGTTCACGGTGCGGCTCCCGCTGACCGTCGCCGACCGGCCGGCACCCACCACGAAGGAGGCCACGGCATGATCCAGGTGCTGGTCGTCGAGGACGATCCCGTCGCCGCGGACGCCCATCGGCTGTACGTGGGCCGCGTCCCCGGGTTCACGGTGGCGGCCGTCGCGCATTCGCGTGCGGAGGCGGTACGGGCGCTGGACCGCACCCCGGTCGATCTGCTGCTCCTGGATCTGTACCTGCCCGACGGGCACGGCCTGCAACTGCTGCGTTCGCTGCGCGCGGCCGGACACTCGGCGGACGTCATCGCGGTGACGTCGGCGCGCGATCTGGCGGTGGTCCGGGAGGGGGTGTCGCTCGGTGTCGTCCAGTACGTGCTGAAGCCGTTCGCCTTCGCCACCCTGCGCGACCGGCTCGTACGCTACGCGGAGTTCCGCGCGGCGGCCGGTGAGGCGAGCGGCCAGGACGAGGTGGACCGGGCGCTCGGCGCACTGCGCGCACCGCAGCCGGCCCGGCTGCCGAAGGGACTGAGCGGCCCGACGCTGGAGGCCGTCACCCGCGCCCTGCGGGCCGCCCCGGACGGGGTGACGGCGGCGGCGGCCGGGGAGGAACTGGGCATCTCGCGGATCACCGCCCGCCGTTATCTGGAGCATCTGGTGGCGGTGGGGCGTGCGGTGCGCAGTCCGCAGTACGGCCAGATCGGGCGCCCGGAACTGCACTACCGGTGGGTGACCCACGGCGGCTGACGGACCGACGGCACCCGGGCCCGCGTCCTCGCCGGCCCGACGCGGACGCCGACGCGGGCGGCGGTGTTCGCCCGGCCGATTCAGTGCTCCTGGAACAGCGACCGGGCGTGGTTCAGGCCGTACCTGGCGACATCGGTACCCAGTCCGACCCCGGCCTCGTCCGCGAGTCGGGTGTGGATGCCCAGCCAGACCCGCGCGTCCACGTTCTCCAGCGTGAGCTGGTGCCATGCGGTGTAGGTGCGGACGACGCCCGGTGCGGTGCCGCTGGTCAGGGTGAACGGGGCCGTGCGCGGTCCTACGAGGGCGGTGAGAACCGTTTCCGCCGCGCCTGCGTAGGTGTTGTGGCCACTGGGGTAGTCCGGGTGCGCCGGGGTGGTGCGCAGTGGGGTCCATGACGGGTCGGCAGGGACCCCGCCGACGCCTGTTCGGATCGCGGTGACGGGGCGCCACAGCGGGTAGGTGTACTTGCTGTCGGAGGTGGCGATCTGGGTGTCCACCAGCGTGGCGTGGGTCAGAGCGACGAGTTCGGCCTGCTTGAGCGGCGGCCGGTGGGAGGTGGCGGCGAGCGCGACGCGAATCGGCTTGGTCCACAGGGCCGGCGAGGAGTCGAACCAGAAGTTGGCCGTGTCGGTCTGCCGCGCGGTGCGCACGGTGCTGTTCAGCTCGCCGAAGTCCCGGACCTCCTTCAGGTCGGTCTGGTACCGCTCGGACGTCGGAGCGGGAGGCGCGGGCAGTCGGAACTGGCCGGCACTTTTCAGCAGGAAGGGCCGGGCGAACCGGCTGCCGTTCTGGACGGCGGGGGCGAACGCGGGCGGGGTGGGCTGCCAGACGCCTGGCGCGGCCGGTGGCACGGTGAAGGGGGCGTTCACGGAGGCCGCGTCGAGGCCGTCCCCCTCGCGGTCGTGCAGGACCTCCAGCGCCTGGCGTTCGCCGGCTGCGGCGCCCAAGGTCTCGGCCGGTCCGTCGGGAGTCCGGTCCAGGGTCTGTTGCAGGGCGGCATCCAGCTCCGGGGCACGGGTGGGCACCAGCTCGACCAGGGCGCGGTGCACCGCGGCGGCCAGCGCCGCGTCCTGGTAGTCCCTACGGTCGACCCCGGCCGGCACATGCTGCAAGGCCCGCGCCGCCGCGATCCAGCTGATCGCCCAGGTACGGCTGTTGGTCACCGGAGGGAGTGATGAGCCGGCCGTCGCGATCGTGTCGGCCGTGGTGTCGTACCAGGCGAGCGCCACGGAGGTGCGGCCGTGCCCGGGCACAGGGGCGGCGACGCCCGGCGCCGCGCCGGAGGCGACCAGCAGTGCCGTGGAGGCCATCACGGCCACACGGGTCTTCGGAAAGTTCACGGGAGCAGCTCCTCATGGTGGGGTGGGGGCCGGATGTCGGCCCGTCCGTCCGGCAGTCATGCGCGACGGGACGTGGAGAATTGAGGCCTCGCACCGGCCTCAGCAGGTTCCCGGACGAAGCCGGGGGACCTTGGCCCGGGAACCTGCGGAGCACAGTGCCGTGCCGGACCGGACGCCCTGCCCTCAGGGACGCCGCCGCAGGCAGGAGCGGTCCCGGTAGCGGCATGGCGGGGTTCGGACGGAGAGCGGGCCGGCCGACAGGCTCTCAGGCGGGGTCGGCGTTGATGTGGAAGGGGACGGTGACGATGTTGGAGGCGACGCCCATCAGGTCCAGGTCCTTGGCGCCGATCTTCCCATCACCGTTGAGGTCCTTCACGACGCCGGGTGCGTCGTTGTAGATGCCGTCGTGGTTGAGGTCGTCGACGACGGCCACGGTCAGGGTGGTGTCGACGTTCTTCCCCACGATGGGGGCGCCGACGATCCAGGTGTCCCACAGTTCGGTCTTGTGCGGGGTGCGGTCGGTGACGCCGGAGAGGTTGAACAGGTTGGCCAGGTTGGTGCCGGGCCCGGAGAAGCCGGGGAGGTTGCTGTTGGTGGTGGAGTCCAGCACGACCAGTCCAGGGATCTTTTCGTCCTGGCCGGTGGAGAACGTGCCGGGGAAGGGCGCGATGTTGTTGTGCGCGGCCGGGCCGGTGAGCTGGAGCCCGTTGTAGCCGGTCTGGGCCAGGGTCTTGCCCCGGAAGGAGAGCTTCAGGTCCACGAACCAGCCCTTGCCCTCCACGCCCGCGTTGTCCCCGCTCCTGGGCGCGACGACCTTCACCTTGACCGGGTGCGCTGCGGCGGAGGCGGACGTGTCCAGGTTCGACGCGTTCGCGCTGGACAGCCCGAAGGCCGTGGCGCCCAGGCCGAGGATCACGGCCGCACTCGCGCCGAGGGCCCAGCCGAGCTTCTTCTTGCTCATGACTTGTTCTCCTGAGTGTTGGGAGGCTTGCGGCCATGTGTACGACCGCCTGCGGCACCCGGTTCAATCCGCAGGTCGAACCGCTCCGGGTTCCGTCAGGGCCGCGGGACGCAGGATGCCGTCCAGCGCGCCCGTGCCCGTGGTCTCGACGCCGGACCCGTGTCAGCACTCCCGTGCACACCCCTGCTACAAAGTGCGCCGACGGGCCTTCGCTCCGACGAATGGCGAGAACCTGAGTTCGTCCGCTGGCTGCGGGTGAACCCGAACCCCCAGCTCGTCGTACACGTAGCCGCAAGGGCACACGATCAGTGCCTCAGAACACAAGAAGCCGCATGTCGCAGCCGTCCTCGAAGACGGCGCAGCCGGTGCGGCCATGCATGGAAATGAGTCGGATGGATCGGATCTGGTTCCGCGCCTCCCCGGGGCGCGGACTGTCCACCGCCTGCGGTTCGGGTCCGGCGACGCTCCAAGCGGCCCCAGCCTGCGAGATGAGGACATCGAGCGTGACGCCGGACGAGCAGTTGATGACTGCGTTGTACACCGAGCACCACGATGTGCTGCTCTCCTTCGTGCGCAGGTACGTGCGCAGTCCTGAGCAGGCGGAGGACGTCGTGCAGGAGACGCTGCTGCGGGCGTGGCGCAGCATCGACAAGATCGAGCCACGCCACGTCACCATCCGCTCCTATCTCTTCACGATCGCCCGCAACGTGCTCACCGACGGCTGGCGCGCTGAGCAGCGGCGTCCGGAACCGCTCTACGACGACGAGGCACTCGCGGCTGTACCTTCTGCCGATGATGTGGAAGCGGCGCTGGAGGGGCACGTGATCTCCGCAGCGTTGGAACGCTTGTCCAGCGAGCATCGTGATGTGATCCAGGCGCTGTACTTCGAGGGGCTGACCGTCGCCGAGTCCGCGTCACGGCTCACGATCCCGGAGGGAACGGTCAAGTCCCGCGCCTACTACGCCGTACGCAACCTGCGCGCAGCCTTTGAAGAAATGGGAGTTCTGCGGTGAGCACCGACCACGATGACGTGCGCATGCTGATCGGCGCATATGTGCTGGGCGGCCTCAGCGAGACCGACCGCCACGCCCTGGAGTGTCACCTGCCCACGTGCCAGGACTGCCGTGACGAGCTCGCGCGCTCGGCCCCGCTGGCGGGACTGCTCCGCCGTGCCCCGGGTATGTCCGCGCCCCGTCCCCGGGCCGCGGGCGAGGCCGGCACCGATGCGGCGCCGCCGGTTTCGCCGGCCGGGCTCGGCCGCCTGCTGGAGCAGGTCCGCGCCGCCGATGTCGCACGCAGGCGCCGGGCTCGTCGGCAGTGGCTGGCAGTGGCTGCGGCCCTGATCGTGGTTGCCGGGCTCGGACTGGGGTCGATGCTGCCGTTCCGGCACTCGACCGGCCCGGCCACGGCCTTCACCTCCGCCGCCGGGTACTCCGTGTCCGGCCGTGCCACGCTCACGGCCAAGCCCTGGGGCACCGCGGTGAGCGTCACCCTGGCCGACCTGCCCGCAGGAGCACCAGGACCCTTCATCCTCCAGGTCTCCTCGGTGGACGGCCGCAAGGAGCAGGCGGCCACCTGGGCGATCACTCCCAATGGCAGCGCCGCCGTGACGGGGGCGAGTGCCCTGCGCCTTCCCGACATCCGGTCCATCTCCGTGATGGACCGCGCGGGACGTCTGGTCGCCACGACCCGACCACTCTGACCTGCCTCGACCACCGTCCCGCGCGCCCGGGTGGCGTTGCTCGGGAAGGTCTTCCATGAGATATGTCCCCTCGGGCTGCCGAACGCCTCGGCGTGCCAGTGCCACGGCGCGCGTGACCGCCTGTCAGTCCTGGAGATCACCGAGCCACCGCAAGGCGTTCAGACCCGGCAGGAAGCAGTACTCGCCACCGCGGGTGACGACGAACCGCGGCAGTGGGGACAGGCGTCGTCGCAGCGGCCGCCGGGGAACGGTGAAGCCGGTGACGCCGTCGTGGGATCCGGTGACGGGATCCCTGGCGCTGCCCCCGCCGAAGAAGACGCCGTCGTTCATCCACTCGGACTGAACAAATTCGAACTGCCGCCCTGGGTGGGCTCCGATGAACGCGAACATCAGACCGCGGTCGGCCCCGTCGTCCTCAAGGGCTCCTTCGGGCAGCGGCGGACCGTAGACGGCACCGCGTCTGATCATGCGGTGCAGCCGCACTTCACCCGCCACCGCCGCGTCGCGGGGATTGGCCCGCCGGATGTGGCAGCCGCTGGGCGTGGTGAATCCCGCCGGGTCGTCCCGCCCGTACAGGAAGGTGTTGCGGCGGTGCGGGTCGGCGCCCAGTTCGGGGTCGTCGTGCTCCGGGCTGAGTGCCAGCGGTGCCCCGCTGCGCCAACGTCCCATGATCTTGGCTGCGAGCAGTTCCTCGTCCTCGGGGCTGGTGGCGTTGTCCCGCAGGTAGCGCCGGAACTCGGCGACCCGCTGGTGGAGTTTGCGGAAGACCGCGTAGCTGCCGTTACGTCCCAGCACCTCCGGCCGCGGGGTCTGGATGCCCCCGATCTCGTCCTGGTGGCCGAGCACGAACTCGCCCGCCTTCAACGGCACCTCCAGCTGGTTCGACCCGGCGATACCGCTGCCCTCCACGGCCGGATGGCTGACGCCGTCGCGGTAGCCGAAATGCTCGGTCCCGGTGGGCAGCGCGTAGCAGTCCTGCCGCCAGATCGCGGTCACCCCGGGAAGCCGGTCGTAAGCGGGGCGGGCTCTGTCGACGGCCGCCTTCAACCGCGTGGCATCAGGGGCGAGCGCCACGAACACCACATGGACATCCGACGTGCCCAATGGCGCTTCCCAGTGCTCGGGGCCGCTTGCGCCGACATCCCCCAGCGCCTCGGCACGGGCGGCCATCCCCTGCCGGAACTCCCAGGCGAACGTGTCCAGCGATGCCCGTGGCACACCCAGAGCCGCCAGCCCGTGAAAGGTGACCGCGACACTCACCCACGTCTCCTGCCGGGCGCCGACCGAGTCGGAGGCAGGAGTCACCACCGCGCTCGCGCGCCGCATCAGTTCCCGCCCATGCGCCCGGTCATCGACACGGAACACCAGGTAGGTCGCCGTGTAGGGGGTCGGGCGAGGACTGAGAACCCCGCTCTGAATGTCGTCGAGCTCCAACGCGGCCGACGCGTGCACGCTCACGGCCTCGCCTCCTTGCGTCACTACTTCGTGACGAGGTTCCGCCAGAAATTCCGCAGGCTCTCGTCGCCGCCGAACAACGTACTGAAAATCGTGGAGTCCGCCAGCAACACATCGCCGGCCCGCTCACCGCTCGGGGGCATCCACAGGAACATGTTGAACTCGGTGTTGCCGGCCTCGATGAACGGATGCGGCCTGGAGGTGTCGACCGGCTGCCGGGCCAGCACACGTATGGCATCCGGCTCGTCGCTCGTCACGGCGTAATGCGGAAGATGCTGGTGGAAGTTGAAGTTCGTCACCCCGTCCAGCCACCCTTTCGTATCCGCATCCCTGCTCGCGGAGAACGGGGCGATCCGGTTCGGCGCTTGTACGGCGGGGCGCAGACCGTAGCGGTTCTCGACAGGTACCCCGAGGCCCTGCATCAGGCCCCGGACATAGCCGGCGAACCGCTGCTGGCGGGGAACCAGGGGATCGCCGTGATGGCGGTACTCCACCTCCCGCACCGACAGATCGTCCGATGCCCCGACGTCGTGGTGAGGCCCCAGGACCAGGCGGGCGTCCTCCCGCGTGAGGAAGGCCCGCAGTGCCTCGACCTCCCCGGGCCCGGCCTCCTGTCCTGTGACCATGTGATCCAGCCCGAACACGAGCAAGGTGTCGGTGTCAGCCAGTACCCGCTCGTCGAGTGAGGTACGGAAACCGGCCTGGTCGACGCGCTGGTACACGGGGACAGCGTGTCCGCAGACCTCCTCGACGAACTGCTGGAACGGCACCCAGGCCCGGAAGAACAACTCCAGTGAGCCGGCGATGCCCTGCTGAAACCGCAACGGGTCGGACCACTTCGGGTCCTCGTAGGCGGGCCAGGCCACCCGGCGCACCTCGGTCATGGTGGAGAACCGGTTGTCCAGCTCGGCCGGGTTCCTGCCTGCCTCCGCCGGATAGCTCCACGCGACGTAGATGCTCACCCTTCGCCGGCCAGGCGTGTATTCGCGCGGGGCGTGGTTCTGGTTGTAGGTGCGTGCGGTCTGGATCTCGCTCATCTCGTCTCCGATCCACAACAGCCCGAAGCGGGCCGGACAGTGGGACGAGCCTGCGGCAGCCGGTTCTCATTGCAGCTGATCGAGCATCTCCGACAGGGCGCTCTTGATCCGCAGTGCCTTCTTGATCTCGTCAGCCGTGACGAACGGATACTCTCCGTACTCGATGAAGCTCGGACAGTGGTGTTCGCGCACGAACCTGCCGAACGCCTCGGGGTTGGTCTTCCAGTCCTCGGGAAACCCTTCAAGGTTCTCGAAAGCCGTGCTCACCCGCGCCTTGCCGAAAAGGGCAATGGCGTCCTCGGTGTACTTGTCGAAATCGGTGTCGAAGATCCCCTGATACATGAAACGGGTGTCGTCGTCGAAGAGCACCCAGCGCAGGTAGTGCAACTTCAGCGGCGCCAGAAGGTACGGATCCTCCTCCAGTGCCGCGGCCAGCGTGTTGCCGTACTCGCGCATCGCCTCGGCCCGGCCCGGTTTGACCTTCGCGACGATGGTGAACCCGTAGCACGCCGGTGTCTTCGGGAAAACAGGGCCGTACTTGCCCTGTTCGAGGTCTGCTTCCTTGGGGAGGACGGCCGCCTGCGGCTTGAGCTCCATCTCTGCTCCTCCCGCCACCTACTGGTCGGGAACTATCCCTCCCATCGTCCCACCCAGCCACTCGATCCGCCTCGTGAGCAGCGCCGTTGTCGTGATCCCGAGCCCCGGGTGCGGGCAGCGCCGCCGGCAGCGTCCAGCATTCCTCTAGGACGTTCCTACGAGTTGTGGATATCGGTGGAACACACCGTAGTCATTCCATGCCTTGACTCCTACGGTGGGGCCGTGCATACGCCCCCGCCGTTCAACGCCCCCGCCGCGCGCCGACTGCGCGAGGCCCTGGGGATGCTTCCCGGCCATGTCGCCTACGGGCTCGGGGCCCAGTACGGACTCCGGATCAGCACCGAGACGGTGGTCGCCTGGGAGCGCGGGCTCGCCTGCCCGAGCGAGTACGAACTCACGGCGCTGGCCGGGGTGTTGTGGTGCTCGCCGGGCGAACTGCTCACCGCCGCACGCACCCTGAGGGAACACCGGGTGGCCAGGGAGCTGGCCGTGGAGGAGCTGGCGAGGCTGCTGGGGCTGAGCACCTCCGCGTATCTGCGGATGGAGGAGTCGGGGCGCTGGCGCGGCAATGAGCGCCAGTCCGCGGCGCTCGCCGAGGTGCTGGGGCTGACGCCCGCCGGGTTCGTGACGGTCTCCGGCCGGGACGAGGAGCTGGCGGAGCTGCTGCGCGGCGCGGTGACGACGCGCTGGCAGGCCCAGCTGCGGGCGGTGGCGAAGCTGGTGCCGCTGGAACGCGGCTTCCTCCAGGACGTACTGGAACAGCTGCACGCCGACTACCAGTCGCTGATGGTGTCGACGCTCGGCTGGAGCAGCACGGGTACGGAGCGGGCCGGGTCGACGGGCGATGCGGGGCGGGTGTTCCTGGCGGAGGTCCTGGAACGGTTCTGGCGGGCGGCGGGGGTGCCCGGGCCGGACGGCTGAGCCGCCCGGCCCGCCCCGTACGCGCTCAGCCGCCGGCCGATTCCGTGGCCACCGGGTCGAAGGAGAACAGGCTCCCCCGGTCCGCTCCCTCGCAGCTCGCCTGCACCAGCTTGGCGCCGCGCTCCTTGCTGTTCCCCTCGGCACCGACGCACAGCCGGGTGTGGACGGGGCGGATGCGGTACCCCTCGACGGGACGGCCCACCGGCTCGATCAGGATTCCACGCCCGGACAAGGTTGGGACATGTCCGGGACAGGGGCAAGCCTTGTTGATCGGGTCCGCGGGCTCAAGAGTGGTCTCCGGCACCGCGGCCCGTTCCGGATCCGACCATCCGGAACGGCCCCGGGCGCCGGGGGAACGGCAAGCGGCCCTGACCTTCCGCGGGGGGACGGTCAGGGCCGCCAGGGCCTGTCTGACGATGGCCTCAGAAGACCGACTCGGCCTCGTCCATCCGGTCCTTCGGCACCGTCTTGAGCTGTGTGATCGCGTCGGCGAGCGGAACCATCACGATGTCCGTGCCGCGCAGCGCCGTCATCCGGCCGAAGTCGCCCCGGTGCGCCGCCTCGACCGCGTGCCAGCCGAAGCGGGTGGCGAGCACCCGGTCGTACGCGGTCGGCGTGCCGCCCCGCTGCACATGGCCGAGAATGACCGGCCGGGCCTCCTTGCCGAGCCGGGTCTCCAGCTCGATGGCCAGCCGGTTGCCGATGCCCTGGAAGCGCTCGTGGCCGTACTGGTCGATCTCGCCCTTGGCGTACGGCATGGAACCCTCGGCCGGGTGCGCGCCCTCGGCCACGCAGATGACCGCGAACTTCTTGCCGCGCGCGAAGCGTTCCTCGACCATCTTCACCAGGTCCTTGACCTGGAAGCGGCGCTCGGGCAGGCAGATGCCGTGCGCGCCGCCCGCCATCCCGGACTCCAGCGCGATCCAGCCCGCGTGCCGGCCCATCACCTCGACGACCATGACCCGCTGGTGCGACTCGGCGGTGGTCTTGAGGCGGTCTATGGCATCGGTGGCGACGCCCACCGCGGTGTCGAAGCCGAATGTCCGGTCGGTGGCGGAGATGTCGTTGTCGATGGTCTTGGGGACGCCGACGACGGGCATCCCGGCGTCCGACAGCATCCGGGCGGCGGTGAGGGTGCCCTCGCCGCCGATCGGGATGAGGGCGTCCATGCCGTAACGGCGGCTCAGCTCGGCGCAGTTCTCGGCGGCCTCGCGCAGCCGGTCGCGCTCCAGCCGGGCCGAGCCGAGGATGGTGCCGCCGCGGGCGAGGATGCCGCTGACCGCGTTGAGGTCGAGGGGGCGGAAGTGGCCGTCGAGGAGTCCCTTGAACCCGTCCTCGAAGCCGATGACTTCATCGCCGTGCCCCACGACGGCGCGGTGCACGACCGACCGGATCACTGCGTTCAGGCCCGGACAGTCGCCGCCTGCGGTGAGAATTCCGATGCGCATCGTGCTGTGTCTCCTGCTCGCTAGTGTCGTGCATTTCGGGGGATGTCCACTGATTCCCCCTTACCGTGAGCCACAACGATTGTGGCACGTCAGGTCTGGACCTCGCGCTCCCCTCGGCTCCGGTACGGAGGCTGCGCCCGGCGGGCGGCGTCTCGACCCCCGCGGGTATCGTCAACATGGCAATACCATCCCAAACCGAAAGTGGACGGGAGAGCACGCGTGACGCGCAGCGTGTACGTGACCGGGATCGACCGGGGAGACGGCCGTCAGGTCGTCGATCTGGGAGTCATGGAGCTCCTGACACGTCAGGTGGACCGGGTCGGGGTGTTCCGGCCGCTCGTCCACGACGGACCCGATCGCCTGTTCGAGCTGCTGCGGGCCCGTTACCGGCTCCCCCAGGACCCCGATTCGGCCTACGGGCTGGACTACCACGAGGCGTCCGCGTTCCAGGCGGAACAAGGCACGGACGAGCTGGTCTCCCGGCTCGTCGACCGGTTCCACCAGGTGGCACAGAAGTACGAGGTGGTGCTGGTCCTCGGCACCGACTTCGCCGCCACCCAGCTGCCCGACGAGCTGGCGCTCAACGCCCGCCTGGCCAATGAGTTCGGCGCCTCGGTGATCGCGGTGGTCGGCGGGAAGGGACAGACCGCGGAGTCGGTGCGGGCCGAGGCCCGCAACGCCTACCGCGCCTACGCCGGACTGGGCTGCGACGTCGTCTCGGTGATCGTGAACCGGGTGGCGTCCGAGGACCGCGACGACATCGCGGAGCGGCTGACGGCCACTCTCCCCGTCCCCTGTTCGGTCCTGCCCGACGACGCGGCGCTCTCCGCGCCGACCGTCGCCCAGATCACCTCGGCCCTCGGCGGCACGGTCCTGCTCGGCGACGACTCCGGGCTGGCGCGGGACGCCCTGGACTTCGTCTTCGGCGGCGCGATGCTGCCGACCATGCTGAACGCGCTGACGCCGGGCTGCCTGGTGGTCACGCCCGGGGACCGGGCGGACCTGGTGGTCGGCTCGCTGGCCGCGCACAGCGCCGGCACCCCGCCCATCGCGGGGGTGCTGCTGACCCTGGACGAGCGCCCCGGCGAGGAGATACTCAGGCTGGCCGCGCGACTCGCACCGGGCACCCCGGTCGTGTCGGTGGCCGGCGGATCCTTCCCCACCGCGGCCCGCCTCTTCGCCCTGGAAGGCAAGTTGAACGCCGCGACGCCCCGCAAGGCGGAGACCGCGCTGGGCCTCTTCGAGCGCCATGTGGACACCGGCGCCCTGCTGGAGCGGATCTCGGTGGCCCGCAGCGGCCGCGTCACCCCGATGATGTTCGAACACGAACTGCTGGAGCAGGCCCGCGCAGACCGGCGCCGGGTCGTCCTGCCGGAGGGCACCGAGGAACGGGTGCTGCGCGCCGCCGACGTACTGCTGCGCCGCGACGTCTGCGACCTCACTCTGCTCGGCGACCCCGACGTCATCCGCAAGAAGGCCGCCGACCTCGGCATCGATCTCGTCGGCACCCAGCTCATCGACCCGCAGACCTCCGAGCTGCGCCAGACCTTCGCCGAGCGGTACGCGCAGCTGCGGGCGCACCGCGGGGTCACGGTGGAGCTGGCGTACGACGTCGTCGCGGACGTCAACTACTTCGGCACCCTGATGGTCCAGGAGGGGCTCGCGGACGGCATGGTCTCCGGAGCCGTGCACTCCACCGCGGCGACCATCCGCCCGGCGTTCGAGATCATCAAGACCGAGGCAGCCGGGCGAAGCTCGTCGGGCAGGGCGGTGGCGGGCGACGGGAGGGCGAAGCCGGACGCCTCGATCGTCTCCTCCGTCTTCTTCATGTGCCTGGCCGACAAGGTGCTGGTGTACGGCGACTGCGCGGTCAATCCGGACCCTGACGCGGAGCAGCTCGCCGACATCGCGGTGCAGTCGGCCGCCACCGCCGCCCGCTTCGGGGTGGACCCGCGGATCGCGATGCTGTCGTACTCGACGGGCACCTCCGGCTCGGGCGCCGATGTCGACAAGGTGCGCGAGGCGACGGACCGGGTACGGGCGAGCCGGCCGGACCTCAGGATCGAGGGCCCGATCCAGTACGACGCCGCGGTGGAGCCGAGCGTCGCCGCGACGAAGCTGCCCGGCTCCGAGGTGGCGGGCCAGGCGACGGTGCTGATCTTCCCGGACCTGAACACCGGCAACAACACCTACAAGGCCGTGCAGCGCTCGGCGGGCGCGGTGGCCGTCGGGCCGGTGCTCCAGGGGCTGCGCAAGCCCGTCAACGACCTGTCCCGCGGCGCGCTCGTCCAGGACATCGTCAATACCGTGGCCATCACGGCGATCCAGGCGCAGGGCAAGGAGTGAACGGATGACCATCCCGACCACCGAGGGCTCCGCCGGGACGGGCGCGTACCGCGTGCTGGTCCTCAACTCGGGCTCCTCGTCGGTGAAGTACCAGCTGCTGGACATGAGCGACCGCACCCGGCTCGCGGTGGGGCTGGTCGAGCGGATCGGCGAGGAGACCTCCCGGCTGGTGCACACCCCGCTGGTCGGCGGTGGCGCCGAGCGGCGCGAGCGCACCGGCCCGATCGCCGACCACGAGGCGGCGCTCAAGGCGGCGGCGGAGGAACTGGCGGCCGACGGGCTCGGCCTGGACTCCCCGCAGCTCGCGGCGATCGGCCACCGGGTGGTGCACGGGGGGCTGCGGTTCACCGAGCCCGTGGTGATCGACGACGAGGTGCTGAAGGAGATCGAGCGTCTGATCCCGGTGGCCCCGCTGCACAATCCGGCGAACATCACCGGTATCCGTACCGCCCGGGCCATGCGGCCGGACCTGCCGCAGGTGGCGGTCTTCGACACGGCCTTCCACACGACGATGCCGGAGTACGCGGCGCGGTACGCGATCGACACGGAGACCGCCGACGCGCACCGCATCCGGCGCTACGGATTCCACGGCACCTCGCACGCGTACGTCTCCCGCAGGACCGCCGAGCTCCTCGGGCGCACCCCCGAGGAGGTCAATGTCATCGTGCTGCACCTGGGCAACGGCGCCTCGGCCTCGGCGGTGGCCGGTGGCCGGTGCGTGGAGACCTCGATGGGGCTGACCCCCCTGGAGGGGCTGGTGATGGGCACCCGCTCCGGGGACATCGATCCGGCCGTCACCTTCCACCTCATGCGGGTCGCGGGGATGTCGGCGGACGAGATCGACGCGCTGCTCAACAAGAAGAGCGGTCTGGTCGGCCTCTGCGGCGACAACGACATGCGGGAGATCCGGCGCCGGATCGACGAGGGCGACGAGCGCGCGGCGCTGGCGTTCGACATCTATGTGCACCGGCTGAAGAAGTACATCGGCGCCTATTCGGCGGTCCTCGGCCGGGTGGATGCCGTGGTGTTCACGGCGGGGGTCGGGGAGAACTCGGCACCGGTGCGGGAGGCTGCCGTCGCCGGTCTCGAGGAGCTCGGCCTGGCAGTGGACGCGGACCTGAACGGCGTGCGGTCCGACGAGCCCCGGCTGATCTCGCCGGACTACGCGCGGGTCGCGGTCGCCGTGGTGCCGACGGACGAGGAGCTGGAGATCGCCGTCCAGACCTTCGCGCTCGTCGGACAGGCCCGCGGCGCCCTGGGACAGGTCCACAACTGAGCACCCCCGCGCCCCTTTGTACCTTCCACCAGACGGAATATTCCGTAGCGAAACAAACCGATAGGATCCGCCGCATGCGCCGTTCCAAAATCGTCTGCACACTCGGTCCCGCCGTCGACTCCCACGAGCAGCTCGTCGCTCTGATCGAGGCCGGCATGAGCGTGGCCCGTTTCAACTTCAGTCACGGCAGCCACGAGGAGCACCAGAGTCGTTACGACCGGGTCCGCAAGGCCGCCGCCGAGACCGGCCGCGCGATCGGCGTGCTCGCCGACCTCCAGGGCCCGAAGATCCGCCTGGCCAAGTTCGCCGAGGGCCCGGTCGAGCTGGTCCGCGGGGACGAGTTCACGATCACCGCGGAGGACGTCCCCGGTGACAAGTCGGTCTGCGGTACGACCTACAAGGGCCTGCCCGGCGACGTCACCAAGGGCGACCCGATCCTGATCAACGACGGCAACGTCGAACTGAAGGTCGTCGCGGTCGAGGGCCCCCGGGTGAAGACCATCGTCATCGAGGGCGGTGTCATCTCCGACCACAAGGGCATCAACCTGCCCGGCGCGGCGGTCAACGTCCCGGCCCTGTCCGAGAAGGACGTCGACGACCTGCGGTTCGCCCTGCGGATGGGCTGCGACCTGGTGGCGCTCTCCTTCGTGCGGGACGCCAACGACATCAAGGACGTCCACAAGGTGATGGACGAGGAGGGCCGCCGGGTCCCCGTCATCGCCAAGGTCGAGAAGCCGCAGGCCGTCGAGCACATGGAGGGCGTCGTCATGGCGTTCGACGGTGTGATGGTCGCCCGTGGCGACCTGGCCGTCGAGTACCCCCTGGAGAAGGTCCCGATGGTGCAGAAGCGCCTGGTGGAGCTCTGCCGGCGGAACGCCAAGCCGGTGATCGTCGCGACCCAGATGATGGAGTCGATGATCACCAACTCGCGGCCGACGCGCGCCGAGGCGTCCGACGTCGCCAACGCGATCCTGGACGGCGCGGACGCGGTCATGCTGTCGGCCGAGTCCAGCGTGGGCGCGTACCCGATCGAGACGGTCAAGACGATGTCGAAGATCGTCGTCGCCGCCGAGGAGGAGCTGCTCTCCAAGGGCCTGCAGCCGCTGGTGCCGGGCAAGAAGCCGCGCACCCAGGGCGGTTCGGTGGCCCGCGCGGCCTGCGAGATCGCGGACTTCCTGAACGGCAGGGCGCTGGTCGCCTTCACCAAGTCCGGTGACACCGCCCGCCGGCTCTCCCGCTACCGCGCGGCGCAGCCCATCCTGGCGTTCACCACGGACGAGTCCACCCGCAACCAGCTCGCGCTGAGCTGGGGCGTCGAGGCCCACGTCGTGCCGCACGTGGACAACACGGACGCGATGGTCGACCTGGTCGACGGCGAGCTGCTGAAGCTGGGCCGCTACAACGAGGGCGACACCATGGTCATCACGGCCGGCTCGCCCCCCGGCATCCCGGGCACGACCAACATGGTCCGGGTGCACCACGTCGGCGGCGGCGCACGCGACTGACGCGTCCGGCACCTGTGAGCACGACTGTGGGCCCCCGGACAGGCTCCAGAGCCTCTCGCTTGGATCATGCCGGGCTCGCGGGGTCCGGCCTGATCCAAACGAAAGACCCTACCTGTTGCCGCCGGTGAAGTAGTTGTGCAGCCCGGGGACCTTGAGCGTCCCGCCGAACTGGCCGGCCTGGGTCACCTTGACCTTGGTGAAGAAGGCGAAGGGGACGTTGAGCGGAGGCGGTGTCTCCGGGCTGAACGTCACCGGGATGAGACCGAAGAGGTTGCCCTTCAGCTCCTCCGTGTACATCGTCACCGTGCCGTTGCGGATGGTGGACTTGGAGCCCTTCCGCGCCTCGACATGGGCCGTCGTACCGGCCGGACCGACGGTCTTCTGGTGGAGGTTGTCGATGTCGATGGAGCTCGCGGTGAACTTCAGCGCCTTCTTGACGGTGCCGTCGTACGTCTTCACCTCGACGATGCCCTTGTAGTCGAGCCCGTTGAGGGTGAGCATCGAGCTCTCCAGGATCCACGGGTCGTTCGGGAGCAGCGGGATGCCCGTCTCCAGATCGGCCGCGGCGAGCGCCTTCGGGTCGGCGGTCGGACACGGGAAGCGCTCCTTGGCGCCGTCCGGGATGTCCTCGTCCTTCTTGGCGTCGAGCCCCTTGACGCTGTCGTCGAGCTCCTCGACCGTCTTGCCGGCCTTGCCCGCGGCCTCGCGGATCGCGGAGGCGGTCTTGTCGGCCGTCTCCTTCGCCGCGTCGGTGGCCTTCTCGACGGGCTTCTCGGCGGGCTTCTCGGCGGGCTTCTCGGCGGGCTTCTCGGCGGTGTCGGTTGCCGACGGCTTCGGGGTCGCGGTGCTCGCGCTCGGGGACGGGCTCGCCGTCTCCTTGTCCGGTCCGTCGAAGAGGTCCCTGAGCGCGTCGCCGACGCCCAGCGGGTCGAGCGGGTTCCTCGTCTCCGTGGGAGTGGGCGAGGCACTCGGCGTGGCAGCGGGGGCCTCGGCCGCGGCGGCCTTCGTCTGCGGCTCGGCCTTGTCGCTCGCGGACGGGGTCGCCGAGGGCTTCGGGGTCGCCGCGTCGCCCTTGTCACCGGAGTCGGTGGCGGACGGGGACGGGCTCGGCGACTTCGACACGGACGGCGAGGGCTCCTCGCTCGGCTCGTCGGAGCGGGTCACACAGGGGCCGGGCGCGAAGGGGATGTCCGAACTGTCGTCGGCCAGCGCGAGCTTGGGGGTGAGCCCCATGCCCACGAAGACGGCCGTCGGCATCGCGGCGAGCGCGAACGCCTTGCCCGCGGGAATGTGCAGCTTCGTCAGCAACGACTTCCTGGGAGCCGCGTGGCGCGGTCCGCTTCTCGTACCGGGGCCCTCCCCGGCCGAGTTCAGCTCCGTCTCGTCACCCCGCACGATGCCTCCCGCCGTCGACCTCAACTGTCGTGTCGTACTGCTCCGGCTGCTGCTGGGGCACCGCTGCCGTGCTGTGGAACTCAGGTCCGGACCCCTGCGTCCCGGGGCCGGTCTCCCCGGACTTCGCCCCCGCCACGCCGGCCGGCACGAGCTCGGGCCCGGGCGCCGGTTCGCCCGGGGCCCAGGAGACGGAGAGCGCTCCGCCCAGCAGGGCGAACAGGAAGCCGACCAGGAATCCGCCGATGTTGGCGACCGGTATCGAGATCAGCGCCAGCAGGATCGCGGCGACTCCGGCGAACACCCTCACGATGTGGTGGAACCACATGGTGAGGCCCAGCGTGACGAGCAGGATCCCGATGATCAGGGAACCGGCACCGGCGGTCGTGGACATCGCCAGCGTGACGTTGCCGAGGTGCATGTTGGCGTACGGGAAGTACGCGATGGGCAGACCACCCACCATGGTGAACAGGCCCGCCCAGAAGGGCCGGTTACCCCGCCAGGTGCGGAATCCCCGCCAGAAGACGCGGAGGTAGTGCTCGTTCTGCCCTGTGGACTCGGGGCTCATGGAAAACAGCTCCCTGGAACCGGTACTGCTGTGAGAAGAGAAAGGGTGGGCAGCCGGAGGCCCGTTGAGGGCACCCCGGCCGCCCGGTCGAGCGCTTAGTAGCACTCCTTGACGCCCGACTTCAGCCGCAGGCTCAGGTCGCTGAGCTTGAAGGTGCCTGCGGTGGTCGCCCACGCCGTCTGCTTCACGCCGGTCAGCTTCGCCACCTCGGCGCGCTGCGCGAAGCCGTTCGGGTTCGCCCGGGTCTTCGGCTGGATGCCGATCGACTCAGGGTTGTTCGGGTTCTTGAGGGAACCGGCGGCAACACCGATGTCGATGTTCGTGAACTCGGCGTCCGCGTCGAGCTCGGCGATATCCAGGTACAGATTGGTCGCCTCGACCGGCTTGTTCGGGTCAGTACCCGCGTGCAGCTGCAGCGTGACATTGCCGAGGCCGAACGGAAGGTTCGGAGTGACCACCGACTGGCACATGTTGGTGATCGTGGCATCGCTGAAGCCCGACACGGCAACAGCGTGAGCCTCGTCCTCGCCCTCAAGGCTCTTACCGGTGGCCACCGAGCCGTACTGCACGAAGTTGTGGCCGACGAGACTGTCCGTACGCACCTTGAAGCTCTGGCCGGACACGCTGAAGGACGCCGCGAGGGCACCCTGCGCGAGACCGACACCCACCGCCGCGGTCGCGACGACGCTCGGCACCATGACGAGAGCGAAACGCTTCCATCTGGTGCCGCCACGAACCTGGGAACTCATATTTTTTCCTCCTTCTCGGACGTACATCTCCGGTCCGGGCCTGGGCCCGTCCTGGGATGGGAGAAGTGCTACGTCCTCGGCAAGGAGAGCGCCTGCGCACGGAGGCATGAACCGCGTCCGAATCACCGGCGATCACCCCCGAGCGACAACCACTGGCCACGCAAGCGCGCGACCTGTTCGGACAGGCCCTGCCGGACGACAGGAACCCCCCTGTCCGGAACCGGCGCCACTGCGCCGGCCCACTCGGTGGGGACCCAACGGGGCCGCCGCACCGACTGGCAGCCGGGCTGGCGTTATTGGACCGAGCGTGGCCGATCGTGGTGCATTCCCGCCCGTGGCACAAGGGGGTTCGTTACTCGCTAGTAACGGCCCGATAACCGATGCGCGACCGGCTGGTACCGCCCGGCCACACAGGGTGGTGCCGGACCGAAGGACGAAAGGGAGGATCGGGTCGTCAATACGGACAGATCCCAGTGCGCGATTTACTGCGAGTAACAGGCCCTCGCTTTATCAAGATTTGGTAAAGCAGAGGCGTCTCTTATCGCCCGATCGCGAAAACGGCCGCGGTCCCCCGAAGGGCACCGCGGCCGCTTGTCACATCAGAACAAGACCCGCGCCAGCGCCGCACGCGCGGCGCCGACCCGTGGATCGTCGGGGCCGATCACCTCGAACAGCTCCAGCAGCCGCACCCGCGCGGTGTCCCGGTCGTCACCGAAGTTGCGCCGCACCGTCTCGACGAGCCGGCCGAAGGCGTCCTCGACATGACCGCCGACCAGATCCAGATCGGCGGCGGCGAGCTGCGCGGTGACATCGGCCGGGTTCGCGGCGGCGTCCTCACGGACCCGCTGCGCGTCCATGTCCTTGACGCGGGAGAGGAGTTCGGCCTGGGCGAGGCCGAGCTTGGCCTCCGTGTTGGCCGGGTCGTCGGACAGGACGTTCTTGTACGCCTGGACGGCACCGGCGAAGTCGTCGGCGTCCAGGGCCTGTACGGCGGCTTCGAGCAGGGCGTCGTACGGCCCCGCGGGCGCCTCGGCCGGAGCCTGGTCGGCGGCCTCGGCGGCGGCGTCCTGGTCGACCACGATCCCGGTGAGCCCGAACCGCTCCTCGCCGACCTGGATCAGCTGGTCCAGCGTCTGCCGGATCTGGGCCTCGGGAGCCGCGCCCTGGAAGAGCGGGAGGGCCTGCCCGGCGACGACGGCGAAGACCGCCGGGATTCCCTGGATGCCGAACTGCTGCATCAGCATCTGGTTGGCGTCGACATCGACCTTGGCCAGCACGAAGCGGCCCTTGTACTCCAGGGCCAGGCGCTCCAGGAGCGGACCCAGCTGCTTGCACGGCTCGCACCACTCGGCCCAGAAGTCGATGACGACCGGGACCTCGGCGGAACGCTGGAGGACCTCGTTCTCGAAGCCCGCCTCATCGACATCGATCACCAGGGCGGAGGGCGGTACGGCACCGCCGCCACCCTGCCGGGCGGCCTCGGCACGGGCCTGCTCCGCCTTCACCTTGGCCTCGCCGGCCGCCTTCACCGCGGCGAGGTCGACGACGCCGCTCATGGACATGTTCCTAGGCTGCATACGTACATCCTCCCCCCTTGGTGCGCCGATCCGGAAAGCGATACGGAAACCGCGCCCGTCCGCCACCCCCGCCGGAGTGCGAGGTGCACGGACAGACACGGCCCGAGGGCCCCTGAAAGACCCGTTCCGGCGCCGGGTCCCCACCCGGTGCCTGTGGCTGTCAATCGGTTGCGGCGTCACGACGGCACGGCCGTCGTCCTTACGCTACGCCCCGTAGCGTAACTGCCCGGTACCCCTCGCGCACAGGTGCGTTCGGTGATCTGTCTCACGGCGATCGAGACCGGCCCGTTCTACTTACTGACCGGTATGGTCGCGGCATGCTGAGCCGCAGCCACCCCAAACCCCTTCGAACGGGACGCCCGCGCAGCGCCGCGGCCGATGAAGCGATCCTGGAGGCGACCAGGGCCTCCCTGGTCGACCTCGGCTGGTCGAAGCTGACGATGGGCGATGTGGCGACGCGGGCCGGGGTGGCCAAGACGACCCTGTACCGGCGGTGGGCGGGCAAGAACGAGCTGGTCGTGGACGCCGTCGCGGTCCTCTTCGACGAGCTGGAGATGCCCGATCTGGGCAGCCTGTCGGCCGATGTTCAGGCGGTGGTGCTGCAGTTCGCCGCGCTGCTGGAACGGCCGGAGACCCGTACGGCGCTGATGGCGGTGGTCGCGGAGTCGACGCGCGACGAGGCGCTGCGCACCCGGATCCGCGACTCGATCGTGGACCGGCAGAAGCGGCTGGTGCTCCAGGGCCGTCAACGGGCCCAGGAACGGGGGGAGTTGCCCGTCGAGGAGGATGAGGAGGCGGCGTCGGCGACCGCCGACCTGATCTTCGACGTGATCGCCGGCGCGGTCGTGCACCGGGCACTGGTGAGCGCCGAGCCCATCGATGCCGACTGGGCCCGGCGCTTCACCGCACTGCTGCTCGCGGGGCTGGAGGCGGCGGCCTCCTCGTAGGACCTTCCGTCAGAAGCCGGGCGGCTCCGTGTAGGTGCCCCACTCCTCGCGCAGGACGCCGCAGATCTCACCGAGGGTCGCCTCGGCCCGCACCGCGTCGAGCATCGGCGCGATCATGTTGGAGCCGTCGCGGGCGGCGGCCAGCATCGCGTCCAGCGCCGACTTCACCCGGGCGTCGTCCCGGGCGTCCTTGCGGTCTCCGAGCACCCGGACCTGCTCGCGCTCGACCTCGTGGCTGACCCGCAGGATCTCCAGGTCGCCGGTGACCGAGCCGTGGTGGACGTTGACGCCGACGACCCTCTTGTCGCCCTTCTCCAGCGCCTGCTGGTAGCGGAAGGCGGACTCGGCGATCTCGCCGGTGAACCAGCCGTCCTCGATGCCGCGCAGGATGCCGGAGGTGATGGGCCCGATGGGGTGCTGCCCGTCCGGGTGGGCCCGGGTGCCGCGCTCCTTGATCTGATCGAAGATCTTCTCGGCGTCGGCCTCGATCCGGTCGGTGAGCTGCTCGACGTACCAGGAACCGCCCAGCGGGTCGGCCACGTTGGCGACGCCGGTCTCCTCCATCAGCACCTGCTGGGTGCGCAGCGCGATCTCGGCGGCCTGCTCGGAGGGGAGCGCGAGGGTCTCGTCGAGGGCGTTGGTGTGCAGCGAGTTGGTGCCGCCGAGGACCGCGGAGAGCGCCTCGACCGCGGTGCGTACGACGTTGTTGTACGGCTGCTGGGCGGTGAGCGAGACACCGGCGGTCTGGGTGTGGAATCGGAGCCACTGCGCCTTGTCGGTCTTGGCGCCGTAGGTCTCCTTCATCCAGCGGGCCCAGATCCGGCGGGCCGCGCGGAACTTGGCGATCTCCTCGAAGAAGTCGAGGTGCGCGTCGAAGAAGAAGGAGAGACCGGGCGCGAAGGTGTCGACGTCCAGACCGCGGGAGAGGCCGAGCTCCACGTAGCCGAAGCCGTCGGCGAGGGTGTACGCGAGCTCCTGCGCGGCCGTCGCCCCGGCTTCACGGATGTGGTAGCCGGAGACGGAGAGCGGCTTGTAGGCGGGGATGTCGCGGGCGCAGTGCTCCATCAGGTCGCCGATGAGGCGCAGATGGGGCTCGGGCTGGAAGAGCCACTCCTTCTGCGCGATGTACTCCTTGAAGATGTCGGTCTGGAGCGTGCCGTTGAGCACGCCCGGGTCGACGCCCTGGCGCTCGGCGGCAACCAGGTACATGCAGAAGACGGGCACGGCCGGGCCGCTGATCGTCATGGACGTCGTGACATCGCCGAGCGGGATGTCCTTGAAGAGGACCTCCATGTCGGCGGCGGAGTCGATGGCCACGCCGCAGTGCCCGACCTCGCCGAGCGAACGGGGGTCGTCGGAGTCGCGGCCCATCAGCGTCGGCATGTCGAAGGCGACACTGAGCCCGCCGCCGCCAGCGGCGAGGATCATCTTGTAGCGCTCGTTGGTCTGCTCGGCGTTGCCGAAGCCGGCGAACTGGCGGATGGTCCAGGTCCGGCCGCGGTAGCCGGTGGGGTAGAGCCCCCGGGTGAAGGGGTACTCGCCGGGCCAGCCGATCCGCTCGAATCCCTCGTACGTGTCCCCGGGGCGGGGGCCGTACGCGGGCTCCACGGGATCCCCGGAGAGTGTGGTGAAGTCCGCGTCACGCTTGCGGGCCTTGTCGTAACGGGCCTGCCAGCGGCGGCGGCCTTCCTCGATCGCGTCAGCGTCCATACCATCGAATTTACTAGGACGTCCTAGTAAATGTCGATGGCAAACCGCCCGGTGCTTCGCACGGGGCGGTTCGGGCGGCGCGGACCGGGGCCTTTCGTTTGGATCAGGCCGGATCAGGGAGCGGGGTCCGGTGCGTGCGATCGCAAGGCGGAGGAGGGAGTCGACGCGGAGCGTCGGCGACCGACGACAACGCGGCGAGCGCGCGTGCCGGACCCCGCGACCCCGGCCTGATCCAAACGAAAGGCCCTAGGGTCCTGCCGGGTCAGGCCTTGGCGGTCGCGGGGGCGCCGTCGACGATCAGCGGCTCGACCTCGCGGACGACCTTGCGCTCGACGAAGAACGCGGCCGTCGGGATGGTGCCGGAGACCAGCACCCAGAGAAGCTTGCCCATCGGCCACTTCGCCTTGGAGCCGAGGTCGAAGGCGAAGATCAGGTAGATGATGTAGAGCACACCGTGGATCTGGGAGACGACGAGCGTCAGGCCCTCGCCCTTGTCGAAGCCGTACTTGAAGACCATGCAGGTGCAGAGCACCAGCAACATGACGGCGGTGACGTAGGCCATCACCCGGTACCGGGTCAGCACACTGCGTTTCATGGCACCGAGCGTAACCGGACGGCCGGGGCGATCTTGCAGCGGGCCGGGCTCTCGAAACGCCGTTCTACGCCCCGTGCTTCTTCCGCTACGCCTCTTCGAAATCCTGGGCGGCGATCCGCAGCGGGCGCAGCATGGCGAAGATCTCCGCGCACTCCTCGGCGTCGTACACACCGAGCCCGAACTCCATGTCGACCAGGTCCTTGGTCGCCGCCTCGACGACCTCGCGGCCCTTCTCGGTGATGGAGGCGAGGGTGCCGCGGCCGTCGTTGGGGTTGGGGCGCTTGGCGACCAGGCCGGAGCGCACGAGCCGGTCCACGGTGTTGGTGACGGAGGTGGGGTGGACCATGAGCCGCTCGCCGATCTTGGACATCGGCAGCTCACCAGCCTTGGAGAAGGTGAGCAGCACCAGTGCCTCGTACCGCGCGAAGGTCAGTCCGTACGGTTTGACGACCGCGTCGACCTCGGCGAGCAGGATCTGCTGGGCGCGCATGATCGAGGTGATCGCCCCCATCGAGGGCACGGGGCCCCAGCGCTGCTGCCAGAGTTCGTCGGCGCGGGCGATGGGGTCGAAGGGGAGACTGAGCGGCTTCGGCACGGCACCGACCTTACCCACTGGTCATATGCTGGTCAGCCCCGTCTCGAACTTCGGTCCGAACAGGGCGGGCGGGGGCGGTCCTCCTGACCTCCAGGACGAGCGGAAGCAGACAGAGGGCGCCGACCGCACCGGCTCCGGCGACCACCTGGTGCACGGGGAGGAACTCGGCAGCGAGCCCGGCGAGGGCCATGCCGACCCCCTGGAGCGTCATCAGCCCGGCGGTGAGCAGGGTCATGGCCCGGCCGCGGAGCGCTTCCGGTACGGCGGCCACGAGCCACTGGTCGAGGCCGATGACGTAGGCCGATCCCGCCCCGGCCAGGGCCAGCGCGAGCACGGCCACGGCCATGCCGGGGCGGAACCCGTACACCACCAGCGGCAGCAGCCCCGCGGCGGCGACCGGCAGCACGATCAGGGAGCGCCGTCGGGGGGTCAGCGCGGTGCCCACGTACAGCTCGGCGGCGATCTGTCCGACCGGCATCGCACACATCAGCATGCCGAGCGCGACCGGTCCCACGCCGATCTCGTCCGCGTACGGTGCGGCGAGCGCCTCCGGTGCGACGACGAACATCGGGGGCAGCCAGAACAGCAGCATCAGCCCGCGGATCCTGCGGTCGGCGAGGACGGTGCGGGCGCCGGAGAGCGACTCCCTCAGCAGGGCGCCGCCGCCGTCGCCGCCGGACCTGGCCGGCCGGGCGCGGGTGCCGAAGCGGAGCAGGGCCGCCGAGCAGAGGAAGGTCACCGCGGTGACCGTGATCGCGCCGCGCGGGGACAGTGCGGCGAGCAGCACACCGCCCAGACCGAAGCCGGCGAGCAGCGCGCTCTGCGAGACGATCCGAAGCAGCGAGCGGCCGAGGACGTAGAGATCGCCCTCGCCCAGGATGTCGGTGAGCGCGGCCATCCTGGTCCCGGTGAAGACGGGTGACACGGCGGCGATCACGCAGCGCAGCGCGAGCAGTCCGCCGACCGGGGTGCCCGGCAGCACCATCACGGTGACGCAGCCCGCGCAGATCAGATCGCAGACGACGAGGACGCGGCGGGCGGGATACCGGTCGGCGACCCCGGCGAAGAGGGTGCCTCCGACGAGGTACGGGAGCAGGCCGAGCGCGAAGGTGAGGGCGCTGAGCAGGGGCGATCCGGTGAGGCCGTACACGAGGACGGTCAGCGCGAGTTCGCTGACGACGACGCCGAGCAGGGAGAGCAGATGGGCGAGGAAGACCGCCCGGAACTCCCGCACCGCGAAGACCGGACCGTAGCCGCGGGAAGCGGGAGACACGGGGGACGCGGTTGTCGCCTCCGCCACGTCTCGCGGGTGGTCCATCGGGTTTTCGGCGTCTGTCGGCATGGACGGCATCCTGCTGGGCCGGGGCGCTTCCTCCGTAGACTTTCGGCCCACACCGAAAGTCGGCGAGCGGGGGCCGCGTTATGCCGTTCCATCTCCATCTCGACGAGAGCGACCTGCTCCGCTGCCGGTTCGCGCTCTCACCGCTCTGGGAGACCCAGGCCGCCGTGCGGGTCCTGGCCCAGCCCGAGCGGCACGGCTACCACCTGCCGTGGCTCCGGCTGATCCGGGGCGCGGCCGCCGGGCTCGATCTCTCTCCGCTGTGGCTGCTGATGGCGCGGCACGGGCACAACCCGGACTTCTTCAGCCCGCCGCCGTCCGGACCGGCCACCACCTTCGAGGAGGAGATCACGGGCGTGCGGTCCGTCGATCCCGAACTCGCCCGCCAGGACCTCGCGCTGGCACTGGCGGACCGGCCGGAGGTGCTGCACTCCCCCGCCGGGCGGGCGATGCTCGCCGATCCGGCCCGGACCGCCCGGGAGCTGGCCGATCTGCTGGAGCGGGCCTGGCGGGTGCTGGTCGAGCCGCACTGGCCGCGCCTGCGCGCCCTGCTGGAGGCGGACATCGCCTACCACTCGCGGCGGCTGGCCGCGGTCGGTTTCGAACGGTTGCTGGGTGAGCTGAGCCCCCAGCTGAGCTGGTCGGAGTCGACGCTCACCATCGTCGGGACGCGCGGCCGGCACACCCGGGTCCTGGGCGGGCAGGGGCTCGTCCTGATTCCCAGCGTCTTCTGCTGGCCGGACGCGGTCAGCGGCTTCGAGCCGCCGTGGCAGCCGGCGATCATCTACCCGGCGCGCGGGATCGGCGGGCTGTGGGCGGAGTCCGCCGACCGCACCCCGCAGGTGCTCGCCCGGCTGCTCGGCCGGGGGCGGGCCGATGTGCTGTGCGCGCTCGACGAGCCGGTCGGCACCAGCGCGCTCGCACACCGGCTGGGCCTCGCGCCCTCCTCCGTGTCGGAGCATTTGTCGGTGCTGCGCGCGGCCGGGCTGCTCACCTCGCGCCGGTACGGACATCAGGTGCTGTACGAGCGGACGCCGCTCGGGATCGCCCTGGCGGTACCGGCGGAGCACGGCGGGCAGGAATGAGACGAGCCCCGGCCGAGTGGGCCGGGGCTCGTCGGATGCGGGACGGACGTCAGTCCGCGAGGTACCGCTCGACCGTCTCGACCTTGGAGGTCAGTCCGTCGGTGACGCCGGGGCGGATGTCGGCCTTCAGCACGAGGGAGACCCGTCCGGCGCGGGCCTCGACGGCGGCGACGGCCCGCTTGACGACGTCCATGACCTCGGCCCATTCGCCATGTGCGCCGATGTCGTCGCGCGCGATCACCCGTGCCCCTCCGGGTGTCGCTTCATGTAGACGTTGCAGTCGGACACGGTGGTCATGTCTCCGCCGGTGCGCGCACGGTCCCGCACGTTCGCGAGTTCTGTGCAGCCCGGACACCCCTCCACCGGGGTCGGCTCCAGCTCCGTACGTAACGGCAGTTCCACCGGCATGGTCTGGTAACGCGTCGGTTCGGTTGTCATGCCAAGCGACGCTAGAGATCACCTCAACCAGCAGCAATGGCAGTTCCATTCAAGATCAACAGGAAGTGTCACGCAGTGTCACGTGGGCAGCCCCACCGTGTCAGCGAGGGAGCGCATTTCCTCCGTGAGCGTCCGCCGCTTAGCCACGATGTGACCGAGGATGTCACGGGCGTAACGCTGGTTCGGTAGCCACTGAGGGGCAGCCTCGCGGACGCTGGCCAAGGTCTCGACGGCTTGCCCGTACCGCCGTGTCCTGGCGTACGCGTTGGCCACGTCGAGCAGATGACGGTTGCGGTTGTTCGACGTGGGGCGGAATCCTCCCGTCGGAATCTTCGCGGCAAGCTTGAGCACCACATCCGGACGGTCCAAGACCATGGCGTTCTCGGTCCGCCTGAGCGTCACCGTGACGGGGCCGAACGCTCGCAGGAAGTCATCACTCGGGGCGAATTCCCGTCCCAGGGCTACAGCGGCGGAGTGGGCGAGCCTCAGAGCGTCTTCAGCCTCTTCCGTGCGGTTGTCCCGTACAGCGGCAGCCGACAGGCGCAGCAGCAGCCAACCCCACGCGCTGAGTTCATCCGGGGTGGCTCGCGAAAGCCGGGGTTCCGTGTCGTCGGCCCACTGGGTGGCCAACTCCCGCGCTTCGCTGAGCTTGCCCTGTCGCAGCAGCAGCCAGCACATCGTGCTGACCGTGGACGCGCCCTGTAGACGGTCCGCAGAGCCGTTCAGCGCGGTCCCCAGACACCGCTCGGCGGCTTCGAACTGGCGGGTCTGTGTGAGAAGCCAACCGGTGAGCTGCAACAGCCGCACACGGACGGTGCGTCCCTGGGGGGTGAGCTGCGCCACTGTGTCGGCATCCCGCAACAGTGGGGGCAGCACCGTCCGCAACTCCGTGAACCGGTCTCCGGAGAACAGGGGTACGGCGGCACTGAGCGCGTCGCGCACCCCTTCCACGGTTGGCGGTTCGTCCATTTCGAACGTGTCCCTCAACGGGGCTGCAAGCGCCTCTCTGACGGTTGCCCACTGGTCAAGGGTGGCTGCGTTCGCTCCGTCTTCCGCCGACTCCACCACAAGGCGCATGGTGGGCACCCCGAGCGACGCAGCGAGGCGACGCACGGTCTCCAGGCGCGCATCCTGTCGCTCACCCTGTTCGAGCTTGCGGATGAGCGATACAGACACGCCAGACTCGCGTGCTAGTCCCTGTTGGGTCATCCCTCGACGCTTGCGAACGTCTCTGAGCCGGTCACCCAAGTCGGCAGGCATGAGCCGAGAGTACGCCCCTGTACACGCTGCCGTAGGGCGCTCGGCCGGTGGGTACCGTCGCGGTTGGGGGCACTTCCGGGCCAGACATGAGAGAGACCGCCCGCTCTGTCAGTGGACGGTCTCTCGGGTTGAGGTCGGATCACTCCGCGTCGGCAAGCGCCCGGTACAGCGTCGCACGGGACACACCCACCGCCTTGGCCACCGCCGTGACGCTCTCTCCCTTCGCGCGGCGTGCCTTGGCAGCCGCAAGCTTGTCGGCATCCATGACCGCCGGACGTCCACCCGTACGGCCCTGAGCACGGCCAGCGTCGAGACCCGCGCGCGTCCGTTCCTGAATCAACGACCGCTCGAACTCCGCCATGGCGCCCACGACTTGGAGCATGAGACGGCCGTCCGGGGTGTTCGGATCGATGCTCGCCAGCGCACCCGTGAGCACCTTGAACCCGACACCCCGCGCGGCAAGAGCGTCCACCATGTTCACCAGGTCGATCAGCGAGCGCGCGAACCGGTCCAGCTTCCACACACAGGGTGTCTCCGGGGCGGACGTAGTCGAGAACGGCCGTCAGTTCCGGACGCTCGGTGTTCTTCCCGCTCGCCCTCGACGGAGGTGAACATGGCGTCCGTGCGGTTGGGCAGTCCGGACTCGCGGACGACCCGGACGGCGTCGGCGACGTACTCGGCGACGTCCTCGCCGACCCCCAGCGGGCTGACCGAGAACGCGACGATCACGGGCTGACCACGCCCTCGCGGCGGGCGCGGGCGGCGATGACTCCGTCGGCCTCGTAGCGCTTGAGCAGCTTGTCGCCGTACAGACCGCCGAACGGCAGCAGCGCGAGCAGGAAGAAGAACGCCACGCGCTTCAGCGGCCACTTGGTCTTGGACCAGACGTCGAGCAGCAGGACGGCGTAGATCACGAAGAGCACACCGTGCACGATGCCGAGCGGCATCATCAGGAAGTCGATGTCGGAGACCCGGCTGAGGACCGAGCCGAAGATGATCAGGGCCGGGAAGGAGAGCGCCTCGGGAATCGAGATGAGGCGCAGCCGGTGCAGGGCGGTAGCGGTCTTGATGTCCACGGGGGCACCTTCGGTGGGAGGACGGTGACAGCTTGTGAATATGGGCACAAGCTCGCCCCATTGTGGCATCGGCGTGCGCGGCGCTCGGCGCCGGGGGCCGGATGTGCCGCCGGGGATACGTCCCGGTTGCGTACGGGTCCGGTACCGGATGCGTATCAGGGGCGGTTCAGGGGCCCGGATCCTCCCTCGGGCCCTGTCCCGGCCGGGGGGCCTGCCGTTAACGTCGCTCCGTGGCAATGTTCCGACTCCAAGGCAGCAGAACGCTCGCCGTCGACCTGGCCGGCGACGCCGTCAAGGCGAAGAACGGTTCGATGGTCGCCTACGACGGCCGGATGACGTTCAAAAAGATGACCGGCGGCGGTGACGGGCTGCGCGGCATGGTGACCCGGCGCCTGACCGGCGAGCAGATGTCCGTGATGGAGGTGACCGGCCAGGGCACCTGTTACTTCGCGGACCGGGCGAGCGAGATCAACCTCGTCTCGCTGCACGGCGACAAGCTCTACGTCGAGGCGAGCAATCTGCTGTGCACCGACGCCGGTCTGCGTACCGGAACCACCTTCACCGGCCTGCGCGGTGGGGCGAGCGGCAACGGCCTGTTCACCACCACCGTCGAGGGCACCGGTCAGGTGGCGATCACGTCGGACGGTGCGGCGGTGGCGCTGCGGGTCTCGGCCCAGTACCCGCTGTTCGTCGACCCGGGCGCCTACATCGCCCACCAGGGCAGTCTCCAGCAGCACTTCCAGTCCGGGGTGAACTTCCGGACGCTGATCGGCGAGGGTTCCGGGGAGTCCTTCCAGATCCGGTTCGAGGGCGAGGGCGTCGTCTACGTCCAGCCGAGCGAGCGGAACACCATCGGGGGCGACGTCTGATGCCATTCCGTGAGATCAACGCGAAGATGGTCGAGGCGACGGTGGTTCCCGGCCAGAAGATGTACAGCCAGCGGGGCGCGATGCTCGCCTACCGCGGCGAGGTGTCGTTCACGCCGAACATCCAGGGCGGCCAGGGCGGCGTGATGTCGATGATCGGCCGGCGGGTGGCGGGCGAGTCGACCCCGCTGATGACGGTCGAGGGCAGCGGAACGGTGATGTTCGGCCACGGCGGCCATCACATCCAGGTGATCAATCTGAGCGGCGACACCCTGTACGTGGAGGCCGACCGGCTGCTCGCCTTCGACGGGACGCTCCAGCAGGGCACGATGTTCATGGGCTCGCAGGGCGGCGTGATGGGCATGGTGCGCGGCCAGGTGACCGGGCAGGGCCTGTTCACCACCACGCTCAAGGGCCACGGCGCGGTCGCGGTGATGGCCCACGGCGGGGTGATCGAGCTGCCGATCGCTCCCGGCCGCGACGTGCATGTGGACCCGCAGGCGTACGTCGCGCACCACGGCGACGTACGGAACAAGCTCTCGACCGCGCTCGGCTGGCGCGACATGGTGGGGCGCGGCTCCGGCGAGGCGTTCCAGCTGGAGCTGAGCGGAAACGGCGCGGTGTACGTCCAGGCCTCGGAGGAGAAGCTGTGAGCACGCCCGTGGTCTTCGACCCGATGACGCTGCCGTCGGACGACAACGTCAACTCGTACACCTTCTGCGTGGAGCTCAAGGGGAGCCAGTGGTTCCTGCAGAAGGGCAAGATGATCGCCTACTACGGGCGGATCGATTTCAACGGCATCGGTCACGGCCGCTTCGAGCGGCTGATCCGTACGAGCTTCCACTCGCCGCTGCACGCGAGCGACTGGGTGGTGGCCGAGGGCAGCGGCAAGATGCTGCTCGCGGACCGGGCCTTCGATGTGAACTCCTACGACCTGGACGAGGGGAACCTGACGATCCGGTCGGGCAATCTCCTCGCGTACCAGCCGTCGCTGGCACTCAAGCAGTCGATCGTGCCGGGTTTTCTGACTCTGATCGGTACGGGGAAGTTCGTGGCCGCCTCCAACGGTCCGGTGGTCTTCATGGAGCCGCCGCTGCGGGTAGACCCGCAGGCCCTGGTGGGCTGGGCGGACTGCCCCTCGCCGTGCCACCACTACGACCACGGCTACATGACGGGCGTACTGGGCGGGCTGCGGTCGCTGACGGGCCTCGGGGGCACTTCGGGCGAGGAGCACCAGTTCGAGTTCGTCGGCGCGGGCACGGTGCTGCTCCAGTCGACGGAGGTCCTGATGGCCGAACAGCCGGCGGGTGCGGTGCCGGGTCAGGCCGGGGTCCCGGGCGGCGGGAGTCAACCTGGCGCCACACCCCGTATGCCCGGTCAGCTCGGGGACCTCCAGCGTCGCTTCGGTTTGTGAACGGTAGTCTGCGGAGTGTGACGTCGAACGTCCGCACCCCGCTCCCGGACCCGTATCCGGACGGGTGCCGACCGTCACACCCCCTCTACTTCGTCCGGCTTTCAACTTCTTAGGTAGAATCCATATATGGAGACCGAGACGGCCACCCGCTGGCTGAACGACGCGGAGCAGTGCGCCTGGCGCACCCACCTGGACGTCAGCAGGCTGCTGATGCACCAGCTGGAGAAGGATCTCCAGCCTTTCGGCCTGACCAACAACGACTACGAGATCCTGGTCAACCTCTCGGAGTCGGACGACCAGCGCATGCGGATGAGTGACCTCGCCGCCGCGACGCTGCAGTCCAAGAGCAGGCTCTCGCACCAGATCACCCGCATGGAGACCGCGGGCCTGGTCCGCAGGGAGCACTGCGAGTCCGACCGGCGCGGCCTGTACGCGGTCCTCACCGAGGACGGCGCGGAGACGATGCGCAAGGTGGCACCGCACCATGTGGCCTCGGTCCGCAAGCACTTCATGGACCTGCTGACGCCGGAGGCGCTGGCGAACCTGCACGCGGCACTGACCCCGGTCGCGGAACACCTCCGGGGACGACGCGGCAAGGTGTGACCCGGCGCCGGGCGGCGGTCAGCGGGCTCCGGGCAGCCAGAGCTCGAACCGGGCGCCGCCCTCCCGCGCACCGTCCACCGTCAGCCGCCCGCCGTGCCGGACGGCCACGTCCCGGGCGATGGCCAGGCCCAGGCCCGCGCCGCCGTCGTCCCGGGTGCGGGCGTCGTCGAGCCGTACGAAGCGCTCGAAGATCCGCTCACGCTCCTCGGGCGGCACTCCCGCCCCGTCGTCGCTGACGGCGACGACCACACCGCCCCGTTCCGCCGCGCGCACCGAGACCGTCACCGTGCTGCGCGCATGACGCTCGGCGTTGTCCAGCAGATTGCCGATCACCCGCGCCAACTGCCCGCGCGAACCGGCCACTTCGAACCGCCCCTGGTCCGCCCCGGGGTCCGGCACCGACACCGACACCGCGATCCGGTCCCCGGTGCGCTGCGAGACCTCCTCGCGGACCAGCGCGCCCAGGTCCAGCGCCGCGAGGCCCGGCCGCTCCCCCGCGTCCAGCCTGGCCAGCAGCAGGAGATCGGCGGCCAGCGCCTGGAGCCGTACGGTGTCGGCGACCGCGCCCGGCACGTCCAGCAGCTCCGGATGGGCCGCGCCCACCTCCAGCTGGGTGCGCAGCGAGGCGATGGGGCTGCGCAGTTCGTGCGAGGCGTCCGCGACGAACCGCCGCTGCCGCTCGACGGAGGCCTCCAGAGCGGTGAGCGTCTCGTTGGTCGTACGGGCCAGCCGGGCGATCTCGTCGCGCGAGCCGGGCTCCGGCACCCGCCGGCTCAGGTCCTCGGAGGCGGTGATCGCGGCCATCTCGCGCCGGATGCCCTCGACCGGGCGCAGCGCCCGCCTGGTCACCAGCCAGGTCACCGCGGCGACGACGAGCAGCAGCACCGGCAGCCCGATCAGCATCGCGCCGCGCACCGTGCCCACGGCCTCCTGCTCGGCGGCCAGCGGGGCGCCCGCGTGGACGGTCAGGGTCACCCCGGCGGGGGTGGTCGCCTGCACGGACGCGAAACGGTAGTCGGCCGTTTCGCCGTCGACGGTGGCGGTGCCGTTGCCGAAGTCCGGTTCGTCGGAGTCGACTTCACCGCGGGCGGGGGCGGGGGCGGGGGTGTCGTCGTCATCGCTTCCGTCGCCGCCCCCGTTGTCGTCGTCGCTCCCGCCGCCGGACCCCCCGGCGGTCGGTGACGGGACCGGTGTGACCCGGTCGGTGCCGGTGCCGGAGATCGCCTGGAGGTCCTTGGAGACGGCGACCACCCGTCCGTCCTCGTCGGTCACCTGGACCGGATGGTCCTCCTCGTCGCGCATCTCCAGCCGGTCGTACGGCACGTCGAGGGCCAGCTGCCCGGCCACTTCCCGGGCCACCACCTCGGCCTGGAGTCCGGCCTGGTCGGTGAGGTTGGCGCGCAGGACGAGGAGTACGGAGAGCCCGGCGCCGATCAGCGCGAGGGCGACCACCACGGTGGCGCCGAGCGCGGCCCTGGCCCGTACCGATCTCACAGCGCCTCCAGCCGGTATCCGGCGCCGCGCACCGTGCGGATGGCGGCCGCGCCGAGCTTGCGGCGCAGCGCGCTCACGTACACCTCGACGATGTTCGGGTCGCCGTCGTAGGCGAAGTCCCAGACGTGTTCGAGGATGTCCGCCTTGCTCACCACCTGGCCGGACCGCAGCGCGAGCTGTTCCAGCACCGCGAACTCCTTGGTGGTGAGGGTGATTTCGGCCTCGCCGAGGTGGACGCGGCGGGCGGCGGTGTCCATCCGCAGGGCGCCGACGGTGACCACCGGCGAACCGGAGCCGCCGCCCCGGCGCCGCAGCAGCGCCCGGATCCTGGCCACCAGCACGACGTACGAGAAGGGCTTGGTCAGGTAGTCGTCGGCCCCGGTGTCGAGGCCCTCCGCCTCGTCGTACTCCCCGTCCTTCGCGGTCAGCATCAGGATCGGCGTCTCGTGCCCGGCGGCGCGCAGGGCGGCGCAGACGCGGTAGCCGTTCATCCCGGGCAGCATGATGTCGAGGACGACGAGGTCGTACGCGCCCTCGGCGGCCCGGTGCAGCCCTTCGAGGCCGTCGTGGACCACGTCCACGGCGAAGCCCTCGGCGGTGAGCCCCGCGGCCAGGGCCGTCGCGAGCCGCTTCTCGTCCTCCACGATCAACAGGCGCATGCGCACAGGGTCGCAAACCGAACCTGAAGACGCCTTCAGGTGGCTTCAGGCTGCGTTCAGCATCACCCCGGCAATGTGGTCCTCGTCGAAACCGGCCACCCGATCGGGGAGGAACCCTCATGAAGCGCAAGATCGTCATCGCCGCCGTCGCCGCGGCCGTGCTCGCCGGCGGCGGGGCCGCCACGGCGGTCGCCTTCGCGGACGACGACAGCCACGACCGCGGGACCCGGCCCGGCGCGGCGAGCGGCGACACCGCCCGCATCGGCGTCGGCGACGCCGTCTCCGCCGCCGTCAAGGCCGTCCCGGGCACGGTCACCGAGGCCGAGCTGGACGACGAGGACGGCGGGCTCGTCTGGGAGCTCGACGTGTACGGCTCCGACAACGCCTGGCACGACGTGACGGTGGACGCGGGCAACGGCAAGGTGCTCGGCAAGCACGTCTCCGACGATGACGACGACCGCGACCGGCACGCGCCCCGCTCGGCCCGGGTGTCGCTGGACGCGGCGGTCGACGCCGCGCTGAAGGCGAACCCGGGGACGGTGACCTCGGTCGACCTGGACGACGACCACGACGGCCGGAACGGTGGAGCGCTGCACTGGGAGGTCGACGTCCGCGGCAAGGACGGGAAGCAGCACGAGCTGAACGTCGACGCGGGCACGGGCACGGTGACGGTGGACCGGTCGGACGACGGCCACGACGACGACCGCGATGGGGACGCCGACTGACGGCGCCTCCCGGCGGACCGTCAGGGCGCGTACCCGGAGAGAACGCTTCCGTCCTCGAAGCTCAGGAAGAGCACGTCTCCCTTCGCGAGAAGGGAGACCGTTTCCGGGTCGACCCTGCTGTTCGAACCATCCGGCCAGCCGGAGTACGCCTTCCTGTTGGCCGGGCTCTCCTGACTGCCTCGGGCGAATTCGTAGGACTCCAGGAATCCCTCCGTGACAAGGTAGGCGTGGTCGCCGACGATGACCGGTGCGCCCGAGTAGTCCACCGCGTCGGGCGTCGCCCAGTTCTGCCGTCCGTCGGCAAGACCGAACGCATACACCCGTTCCTCGGCGCTCAGCACGACCGTGCCGTCCCGGGTGACGGCGGGCCGGTAGGCGATGTCCACTCCGTCCGCGACGGTCCGGCGGTTCTGCGGGGCGGTCACATCGACGACCGTCAGACCGTTCGGCCCCGCACAGAGCAGTGCCCTCCCCTTCAGGACCGGCGTGCGGCAGGTGACGTCCCCGGGCCCGGTGCTCCCCGACCGCGCCCCGTCCGTGCCCTTCAGGACGGTGACGGCGTCGCCGACCGCGACGAGCCGTCCGTCGGCGAAGAGCAGTTCCCCTTCGTCGGCCGGATCGTCCCACGGCTTGTCCCACTTGCGGGTGTGCGTACCGGTGAGCTGGTGGGCGAAGATCCGGGCCGCACCCGTGCCGGTGGTCCTGGTGGCGTAGTACAGGACTCCGTCCGACTGGACGGAGTCGGTCACCCGTGCACCGCCCGCCAGCGGCTCCCGCCACTTCTCGGCGCCGTCGGCGAGGCCGAGCGCCACCAGGGCACCGTCCTCGAAGGCGTAGACGGTGGTGCCGGTCACTGCGGCCACCGAGGCCGGTCCGGTGCCCGCCCTTCCCGGCCCGGTCTGCCACCGCCGCTTGCCGTTCGCCGCGTCCAGCACGGTGATCCGCTGCGGGCCGCCACAGACCAGGGACGTGTCCGCGAGTACGCACTCGACGCGGCCGTTCGCGATCCTGACGTGCCACGGCTGCCACCCCTCGGGCTTCCCGGAGACATCCGCGGCGGCCGCCCCGAAATCGCCGGTGCGACCCGCGTCCGCGCCCGGAACGACGGCGGGCCCGGCCTCCGTCCGCACGGCATCGGAGGCCGAAGCGGTCGGCTGCGCGCCGCCACCACCGGCTCCGCCCGACTTGTCGCCGCCCCCGCTCCCCTCTAGGAGTCCGGGCAGCAGCACCGCGCCCAGCACCACGCACACCACCGTGGCCGCTGCCGCCAACGCGATCCACAGTCCCTTGTTGCCCCGTCGGTCACCCGGTACGGCCACCGGCGTCGGGGCGAGGGCGGGCCCGCCGGGGTGCGGGGCGGCGGGCGGGGCCGGCGGTGCGGCGGCGGACGGCGCGGCCGCCTCCGCGACGGCGCGCGCCCCCGCCGCATGCGCGGCGAGCTGCCCCCGGATCGCTTCGGTCCAGGGGAAGGGCTCCCTGATCGCCCGGCCTTCCGGGAGCAGCATGTCGGCCAGTTGGCGAGGCGTCGGCCGGGTCCCGGCCTCACTGCGCAGGCACTCCTCGATCACCGCGCGCAACTGAGGGGGTACGCCGGACAGTTCGGCCTCGCCCTGGGCGATCCGGAAGATCACGGCGGCCATGTCGGAGTCGTCGAACGGGCCCCGGCCGGTCGCCGCGAAGGCGAGCACCGCACCGAGGCAGAAGACGTCCGACGCGGGTACGAGCGCCCGTGAGCCGTTGACATGCTCGGGCGAGATGTAGCCGGGGCTGCCCACGACCACCCCGGTCCGGGTGAGCTGGGTGGCGTCGAAGGCCTGGGCGATCCCGAAGTCGATCACCTTCGGCCCATCGGCGCCGAGCAGCACATTGCCCGGCTTGAGGTCGCGGTGGAGTACGCGTACGGCGTGCATGTCGGCGAGTGCGCGGGCGAGACCGGCACCCATCTCGCGCACCACCGGCTCGGGCATCGGCCCGCTGCGGATCACCGCCTCGGCGAGCGAGGGGCCGGGGACGTACTCGGTCGCCAGCCAGGGCAGCCGGCCGCTCGCATCGCCGCCGACGAGGGATGCGGTGTGCGGACTTCGTACGGCGCCAGCCGCGTCGATCTCACGGCGGAAGCGGATGCGGAAGCCGTCGTCGAGGTCGAGATCGGCGCGTACGGTCTTCAGCGCGACCAGCCCGCCGAGCGGGTCCGGCGCACCGGCGGGCCGGGCGAGATACACCTCGCCCATGCCGCCCGCGCCGAGCAGCCCGAGAAGCTGGTACGGGCCGATCAGCCGGGCTCTGCCGGGCGGAAGCGGCTCGATCACTGCGCGGCTCCTCTGCCGTTCGTCGGACGGTTCACTCGGGCAGCGGTACGGAGACCGTGGTGCCGTCGTCGTACACGACATGCACGACGCCACCGACCGGCAGCACCTGCGGGTCGAGCAGTTCCTGCTCCAGATCGATACCGTTGGTGACGCTGTCGTAGGTCGGTGTCCTGGTCGGGCCAGGAGCGCCCGGAACCGGGGTCCTGGACTGTGGCCCCAGGGATCCGTCGGAGCGGATCGGGACCGTGTGGAGCGTTGTGCTGTCCGCCCAGACCAATGTGTCGGCAACGATCAGCGGGTCGGACACCGGGTTGCTCATGCCCTGTGCCGGCTTCCCGCCGAGCGGGAACCTGCCGAGGATCCGGCTGCCGTCGCTGCTCACGACCACGAGTTCGCCGTGCACGCCTTCGCCGCTCCTGCGAAACGTGATGACCCGGTCGTCCAACGCGGTGAGCGTCGCCTCGGCAACGAGCTCGGGGTTCACCGGCACCCGCCCCAGCGTCTTGAGCGTCCCCGCCGACAACCGCAGCAGATGCATGTCATTCCCGAAGCCCGAAGGGTCTTCGTTGGTGAAGTAGGCCGTACAGAAAGCGGAACCACCGCGCACCCGTAGGTCCCCGCACCCTGAGTTGGTCGGCTCGCCGGCCCCCTGAACGGCCTCGCCACCGGCTGTGCCGAGCAGGGTGCCGTCCTTCGGCCGGAAAGCCTTCGGCGCCTCCTCACCCATGGCGTACACCACGCCGTCATCGGTGGCGACCGGCCAGAAGTTGCCCCCCTGGGCATTGGAGACGCCCTGCGGGGACAGCGGCTTTCGCCACTTCTCGGCGCCGGTTTTCAGGTCGTAGGCAGCGAGGGACGCGTTGTCGAACGTCGGTGCGGTGGAGGCGAAGACCAGGCCGTCGGCCACGAGCGGCGCACTCTCCAAGTTGTGCGCGCCGCCGGACCGGGCCTCCCAACGGACCTTGCCGGTCCTGGCGTCCAGCGACTGCAGCCGGTCACCCGCCGCAAGCAGGACGGCGTCGTCGTACACGACGGGACGGGTGGCACCGGCCGGCATGAAGAACTGTCCACGGGGCCCCCAGCCCGCCGGGCGGGTGGTCTCCCCCGCGTCCAGCGTCCACAACCGGTGCCCGTCCGCCGCCGACAGCGCCTCGTACGTACCGTCCGTCTTCCGGCAGACCACGACGTCCCGGCCCGCGGAACAGCCGACCGGTGCCCCGGAGAACTTGCCCTTCCAGGACTTCACCCACCCCGCCGGACGGACATCGCGGCCGTACGGGACCGTGCCCGAGGCGTCCGGGCCACCGTTCTCGTCCACGCCCGCCACGATGCGGACGGCGGGTGAACCGTCGGCTCGCGCGGTCCCTCCGGGGGTCCTCTGGTTGTCGCGCCAGGCCAGGATTCCCCCTGTCGCCGCGCCCAGCACGATCAGCGCGGCGAGGGCGGCGCCCAGCGCGCGCCGGGAGCGGCCCGGGGGTGGGGCGAGGCCGGGACCCTGGGTGGGGGCGACGTGCAGCCCCGGGGTGAAGTCGGTTCCCTGGGTGGGCAGCTGATGAAGCGCGGGCCGGCTGTCGGCGGTCACCTCGGTCGGGGTGTACCCGGGCAGCAGCGGGCCGCCCAGCGCGACGACCCGGGCCAGTTCGCGCCCGTGCTCGGCGATGTGCTGCGCCACCGGGTCCGGCCACCGGTCCGCCGCGCCGGGGTCGAGCAGCTCCGCGAGCCCGGCGGCGGCCGGGCGGGCGGCCGGGTCGGCCACCAGGCAGCGGTCCAGTACGGCCCGCAGCGCGTCCGGAACGTCGTCGAGATCGGCCTCGACGTACTTGACCCGGTAGAGCACGGCGGCGACCGGTCCGTCGCCGAAGGGGTCGCGTCCGGTGACGGCGTGGCAGAGCACGGAGGCGAGACAGAAGACGTCCGAGGCGGGGACGACGCGTCCACTGCCCGCCACGTGTTCCGGGGACATGAAGGACGGGCTGCCGACCATGCGGCTGGTGGTGGTGAGCGGGGTCGCACCGGAGTCGCGGGCGATCCCGAAGTCGATCAGGCGGGGGCCGTCCGCCGCGAGCATCACATTGCCGGGCTTCACGTCGCGATGGACGATCCCGGCCGCGTGCACGGCCGCCAGGGCGCGGGCGAGTCCGGCGCCGAGCATCCGTACCTCGGCCTCGTCCATCGCGCCCGCCCGGCGGACGGCGGCGGACAGGTTCGGCCCGGCCACGTATCCGGTGGCGAGCCAGGGCACCTCGGCGTCGGCGTCCCCGTCGAGCAGCGGGGCGAGATGGGGTCCGGCGACGGACCGGGCGACGGTGATCTCACGGCGGAAGCGGCTGCGGAATCCGGGGTCCTTGGCCACGTCGCGGCGGACCGTCTTGACGGCGACCGGCTCACCGTCGCCGTCCCGGACGCCGAGGAAGACCTCCCCCATGCCGCCCGCGCCGAGCCTGGCCCGTATTCCGTACGGACCGATCCGTCTCGGCGAGTCTTCCCGCAGCGGACCCAGCATGCGCCACTCCCCCCGTCGGTACGCATGAATCGGCGGGCGCCCCCGTGCGTATCCGGCGGTAATCCTGCCACGGACACGTCATCCGCGGCAGCGCCGGGCGGGACGACCGGGACGGATGGCCGGGCGGGTCCGGAAGCGGCCCGCACGCCGCTCCCGGACCCGCCCGGCCGTCCCTTCGGATCACACCTCGCCGGTGAGTCCCGCCACCAGTTCGTCCGCCGCCGCGTACGGGTCGAGGCCGCCCGCCACGATGCGCTCGGCGAGCGCGCCGAGGTGGCGGTCGCCGTGCAGATCACCGATGCGCTCGCGCAGCCGTGTCACGGCGATGGTCTCGACCTCGCGGGCCGCACGGGCCGTGCGCCGCTCGGCGAGCACCCCGTGCTCCTCCATCCACGCCCGGTGCTTCTCCAGCGCCTCGACGACCTCGTCGATGCCCTCGCCCCGGGCGGCGACCGTCTTCACGATCGGCGGCCGCCAGTCGCCGGGGCCCCTCGATTCACCGAGGCCCAGCATGTGGTTGAGCTCGCGCGCGGTGGCGTCCGCGCCGTCCCGGTCGGCCTTGTTGACGACGTACACGTCGCCGATCTCCAGGATTCCGGCCTTCGCCGCCTGGATGCCGTCGCCCATGCCGGGTGCCAGCAGGACGACGGAGGTGTCGGCCTGGGAGGCGATCTCCACCTCCGACTGGCCGACGCCGACCGTCTCCACGAGGATCACCTCGCAGCCCGCCGCGTCCAGCACCCGGATCGCCTGCGGTGCCGACCAGGCGAGACCGCCCAGATGGCCGCGGGTGGCCATGGAGCGGATGTAGACGCCCGGGTCGGAGGCGTGCTCCGACATCCGGACCCGGTCGCCGAGGAGCGCCCCGCCGGAGAACGGCGAGGACGGATCGACGGCCAGGACGCCGACCCGCTTGCCGGCCCGCCGGTACGCCGAGACCAGCGCCGACGTCGATGTCGACTTGCCGACACCGGGCGATCCGGTCAGGCCGACGACGTACGCGTTGCCCGTCAGCGGCGCCAGGGCCGCCATCACCTCGCGCAGCTGCGGCGACGCCCCCTCCACCAGGGAGATGAGCCGGGCCACGGCCCGCGGCCGGCCCGCACGTGCCTGCTCGACCAGGGTGGGGACGTCCACCATCACCGCTCCGTTCACTCGCTGCGTGCTCTACGTGTACCGCGTACTGCCTGTTACTTGCCCGGAACGCGGATGATCAGTGCGTCGCCCTGGCCGCCGCCGCCGCACAGCGCCGCCGCACCGGTGCCGCCGCCGCGCCGCTTCAGCTCCAGCGCCAGGTGCAGCACCACGCGGGCGCCGGACATGCCGATGGGGTGGCCCAGTGCGATGGCGCCGCCGTTGACGTTGACCTTGTCCGGGGTGACGCCGAGGTCCTTCATCGACTGGACGGCGACGGCGGCGAACGCCTCGTTGATCTCGATCAGGTCGAGGTCCGCCACCTCCAGGCCCTCCTTCTTGAGGGCGTGCTTGATGGCGTTGGAGGGCTGCGACTGGAGCGAGTTGTCCGGGCCCGCCACATTGCCGTGGGCGCCGATCTCGGCGATCCAGTCCAGGCCCAGCTCCTCGGCCTTGGCCTTGCTCATGACGACGACCGCGGCGGCGCCGTCGGAGATCTGCGAGGAGGTGCCCGCGGTGATGGTGCCGTCCTTGGCGAACGCGGGGCGCAGCTTGCCGAGCGACTCCACGGTGGTCTCCGGGCGGATGCCCTCGTCCTTGGCGAAGAGGACCGGGTCGCCCTTGCGCTGCGGGATCTCGACCGGGGTGATCTCGGCCTCGAAGAGGCCGTTCTTCTGGGCCGTCGCGGCGCGCTGGTGCGAGAGGGCGCCGATCTCGTCCTGGTCGGCGCGGCTCAGCCCGAGACGGGAGTTGTGCTTCTCGGTGGACTCACCCATCGGGATGTTCTCGTAGGCGTCGGTCAGACCGTCGTACGCCATGGAGTCGAGCATCTCGATCGCGCCGTACTTGTGGCCCTCGCGGGACCTGGGGAGCAGGTGCGGGGCGTTGGTCATGGACTCCTGGCCGCCGGCGACGACGACGTCGAACTCACCGGCGCGGATCAGCTGGTCGGCGAGGGCGATCGCGTCGAGCCCGGAGAGACACACCTTGTTCACGGTGAGCGCGGGGACGTTCATCGGGATGCCCGCCTTGACGGCGGCCTGGCGCGCCGGGATCTGGCCCGCGCCGGCCTGCAGCACCTGGCCCATGATCACGTACTCGACCTGGTCGCCGCCGATGCCGGCCCGGTCCAGCGCGGCCTTGATGGCGAAACCGCCGAGGTCGGCGCCGGAGAAGCTCTTCAGCGAGCCGAGGAGGCGGCCCATGGGCGTACGCGCGCCCGCGACGATCACTGAGGTGGTACCGGTCGTTCCAGACATGAGGGGCGCCCCTTGGGATGAGGAGTGAACGAGGGTTTACTTGAATGTACTGAGCGGTACCTCGCCCGTCATCCGGCAGCGGGTGTGACGGCGCGCACGTTGCGTAACCATCCGTGTGGCGCTGCACTGGTTCCATGCTGACGCGAATCGATCACATCGGGATCGCCTGTTTCGACCTCGACAAGACCGTCGAGTTCTACCGCTCGACCTACGGGTTCGAGGTGTTCCACTCCGAGATCAACGAGGAGCAGGGCGTACGGGAGGCCATGCTCAAGATCAACGATACGTCCGACGGCGGCGCTTCCTACCTCCAGCTCCTGGAGCCGACCCGGGAGGACTCGGCCGTCGGCAAGTGGCTGGCGAAGAACGGGGAGGGCGTCCACCACATCGCCTTCGGCACCGCGGATGTCGACGCCGATTCCGCGGACATCCGGGAGAAGGGGGTCAGGGTGCTGTACGAGGAGCCCAGGACGGGTTCGATGGGATCCCGGATCACCTTCCTGCACCCCAAGGACTGCCACGGAGTCCTCACCGAACTGGTCACGTCCGCAGCGGAGCACTGACCTCCGGATACCCGGCCCGGTAGAGTGGGCTGTTCCGGGCCGGGGCCGGGTCGGGGCCGCGCCGCGTCCCCAGCCGTTGATCTGTCACCATTCCCCGGGGGACCGTTCACCGGTGAACGGTACTCGTTGGAGAGTTGCGACCAGGGGACGGATGGGACCGCGCAGTGCGGGGCTACGAACGCCAGGAGAGCCACCGAGCTGAAGACGACCATCTCTCGCGGTTCGAAGCCGAGATGGACCGGCTGAAGACCGACCGGGAGAAGGCCGTCCAGCACGCCGAGGACCTCGGTTACCAGGTCGAGGTCTTGCGCGCCAAGCTGCACGAGGCTCGGCGCAATCTCGCGACCCGTCCCGCGTACGACAGCGCGGACATCGGCTACCAGGCCGAGCAGTTGCTCCGTAACGCCCAGATCCAGGCGGAGCAGCTGCGGACCGACGCCGAGCGGGAGCTCCGCGACGCCCGCGCGCAGACGCAGCGGATCCTCCAGGAGCACGCCGAGCACCAGGCCCGGCTCCAGGCCGAGCTGCACAACGAGGCGGTGCAGCGTCGCCAGCGGCTCGACCAGGAGCTGGCGGAGCGCCGCCAGACCGTCGAGTCCCATGTCAACGAGAACGTCGCCTGGGCCGAGCAGCTCAGGGCCAGGACGGAGTCCCAGGCCCGCCGGCTGCTGGAGGAGTCGCGGGCCGAGGCCGAGCAGTCCCTGACGGCCGCGCGCGCCGAGGCGAGCCGGCTGGCGGAGGAGACCCGGCAGCGGCTGGGTTCCGAGGCGGAGTCGGCCCGGACCGAGGCCGAGGCGATCCTGCTGCGCGCCCGCAAGGACGCCGAGCGGCTGCTGGCCGCCGCCTCCAGCCAGGCGCAGGAGGCCACCAGCCACGCCGAGCAGCTGCGTACGTCGACGACGGCCGAGACCGAGCAGACCCGGCAGCGGACCGCCGAGCTGAACCGGGCCGCCGAGCAGCGCATGCAGGAGGCCGAGACCCAGCTGCGCGAGGCCCGGCTGGAGGCCGAGAAGGTCACCGCCGAGGCGAAGGAGGCCGCGGTCAAGCGGCTGGCCGCCGCCGAGTCGCAGAACGAGCAGCGCACCCGTACGGCCAAGTCGGAGATCGCCCGGCTGGTCGGCGAGGCGACCAAGGACGCCGAGACGCTCAAGGCGGAGGCCGAGCAGGCGCTCGCCGACGCGCGGGCCGAGGCGGACCGGCTGAAGTCCGAGGCGTCCGAGAAGGCCCGCACGGCCGCCGCCGAGGACGCCGCGGCCCAGCTCGCCAAGGCCGCCAGGAGCGCCGAGGAGGTGCTGACCAAGGCGTCCGAGGACGCGCAGTCCACCACCCGGGCGGCGAGCGAGGAGGCCGACCGGATCCGCCGCGAGGCGGAGGCCGAGGCGGACCGGCTGCGCGGCGAGGCCGCCGAGCAGGCCGATCAGCTCAAGGGCGCGGCCAAGGACGACACCAAGGAGTACCGGGCCAAGACGGTCGAGCTCCAGGAGGAGGCGCGCAGGCTGCGCGGCGAGGCCGAGCAGCTGCGCTCCGAGGCGGTCGCCGAGGGCGAGCGGATCCGCGGCGAGGCCCGCCGCGAGGCCGTCCAGCAGATCGAGGAGGGCGCGAAGACCGCCGAGGAGCTGCTGGCCAAGGCGAAGGCGGACGCGGAGGAGCTGCGCGGCACCGCGGGCACCGAGAGCGAGCGGGTCCGCGCCGAGGCGGCCGAGCGGGCCGGTGCGCTGCGCAAGCAGGCCGAGGAGGCCCTGGAGCGCGCCCGTGCCGAGGCCGAGCAGCTGCGTACCGACTCCGAGGAGCAGGCCGGCGCGACCACCACCGCGGCGGAGCAGGCGGCGTCCGAGCTGCGCGAGGAGACCGGGCGCGCGGTCGCGGCCCGGCAGGCGGAGGCGGCCGAGGAGCTGGCCCGGCTGCACACCGAGGCGGAGACCAGGGTCGCCACCGCCGAGCAGGAGCTCACGGACGCGCGCGCCGAGGCGGAGCGCATCCGGCGCGAGACGAACGAGGAGTCCGAGCGGCTGCGCGCGGAGGCCGCCGAGCGGATCCGGACGCTGCGCGAGCAGGCGGAGACCGAGGCGGAGCGGCTGCGTGACGAGGCCGCGGCGGACGCGTCGCAGTCGCGTGCGGAGGGCGAGTCCGTCGCCGTACGGCTGCGCTCCGAGGCCGCGGCCGAGGCCGAGCGGCTGAAGTCCGAGGCGCAGGAGAGCGCCGACCGGGTGCGGTCCGAGGCCGCTGCCGCCGCGGAGCGGGTCGGCACGGAGGCCGCCGAGGCGCTGGCCGCCGCCCAGGAGGAGGCCAACCGGCGCCGCCGGGAGGCGGAGGAGACCCTCGACGCGGCGCGCACCGAGGCGAATCAGGAGCGCGAGCGGGCCCGCGAGCAGAGCGAGGAGCTGCTCGCCTCCGCCCGCAAGCGGGTCGAGCAGGCGCAGGCCGAGGCGCAGCGGCTGGTCGAGGAGGCGGACAGCCGGGCGACCGAGCTGGTCTCCGCGGCCGAACAGACCGCCCAGCAGGTGCGGGAATCGGTCAGCGGGCTGCAGGAGCAGGCCGAGGAGGAGATCGCCGGGCTGCGCTCGACCGCCGAGCACGTCGCGGAGCGGACGAAGTCCGAGGCGCAGGAGGAGGCGGACCGGGTCCGCGCCGACGCGCACGCGGAGCGGGAGCGGGCCGGCGAGGACGCGGCCCGGATCCGCCGGGAGGCGCAGGAGGAGTCCGAGGCCGCGAAGGCGATGGCCGAGCGGACCGTCGCGGACGCGATCGCGGAGTCGGAGCGGCTGCGGGCGGACACCGCCGAGTACAGCCAGCGGATGCGTACCGAGGCCTCCGACGCGCTGGCCTCGGCCGAGCAGGACGCGGCGCGCAGCCGCGCCGAGGCCCGCGAGGACGCCAACCGGATGCGTTCCGACGCCGCGGCCCAGGCCGACCGGCTGGTGGGCGAGGCGACGAGCGAGGCCGAGCGGATCGGCACGGAGTCGACGCAGCAGGCCACCCAGCGCGTGGAGGAAGCGACGCAGCAGGCCACCGCGCTGGTCGACGAGGCGAAGCAGCAGGCGGCCCGGCTGTCGGACGAGGCCGCGGACGAGGCCGAGCGGCTGCGCGCGGAGGCGGCGGCCACCGTCGGCTCGGCGCAGGAGCACGCGGCCCGTACCCGCGAGGAGTCGGAGCGGCTGCGCGCCGACGCGGAGTCGGCGGCCGAGCAGATGCGCGCGGAGGCCCGCCAGGAGGCGGACCGGCTGCTCGACGAGGCGCGGGAGGCTGCGGCCAAGCGCCGGGCCGACGCCGCGGAGCAGGCCGATCAGTTGGTCAACAAGGCGCAGGAGGAGGCGCTGCGCGCCGCCACCGAGGCCGAGGAGCAGGCCGACACGATGGTCGGCGCGGCCCGCAAGGAGGCCGTGCGGATCACCTCGGAGGCGACCGTCGAGGGCAACTCCCTGGTGGAGCAGGCCCGTACGGACGCGGACGAGCTGCTGGTCGGCGCTCGCCGGGACGCCACGGCGATCCGGGAGCGGGCCGAGGAGCTGCGGGCCCGGATCGAGGGCGAGATCGAGGAACTGCACGACCGGGCCCGGCGGGAGACCTCCGAGCAGATGAAGACGGCGGGCGAGCGCGTCGACAACCTGATGAAGGCGGCGACGGAGCAGCGCGACGAGGCGGCGGCCAAGGCCAAGGAGCTGCTGGCGGACGCCAATTCGGAGGCGAGCAAGGTCCGGATCGCCGCGGTGAAGCGGGCCGAGTCGCTGCTGAAGGAGGCCGAGCAGAAGAAGGCCACGCTGGTCCGCGAGGCCGAGAAGCTGCGGGCCGACGCCGAGGCCGAGGCGAAGCGCACGGTCGACGAGGGCAAGCGCGAGCTCGATCTGCTGGTGCGCCGGCGCGAGGACATCAACACCGAGATCTCCCGCGTCCAGGACGTGTTGGAGGCGTTGGAGTCCTTCGAGACGCCGGCGGGCGGTGGCAAGGGCTCGGGCGGCTCCTCCGGTAACGTCAAGGCCGGGGCCGCGGCGGGCACTCGATCGAGTGGCAAGTCGTCCGAGGGGTAGTCGCCTTGTCAGTTCCCGTGCTTCGACAGGAACGTTCAACCCTCCGAGTGGCAAGAGTTGCGGGGGTCAGCCACTCAAAAGGGGTGTCATTCTCCAGACCAAAAGGGCATCCGCTCGATGACACGCCGTTCCGGCCCCTAGGATTCCCCCTAACACCTCACCGGTCTCATTCGACAGGAACCCCATGAGCGACCCTTCCTCCCCCTTCGGCTTCGAGCTCGTGCGACGTGGATACGACCGCGGTCAGGTGGATGACCGCATTACCAAGCTCGTCGCCGACCGTGATAGTGCCCTGACCCGCATCACGTCTCTGGAGAAGCGCATCGAGGAGCTCCACCTCGAAACGCAGAACGCCCAGGCCCAGGTCAACGACGCGGAGCCGTCGTACGCCGGTCTCGGCGCGCGTGTGGAGAAGATCCTCCGCCTGGCCGAGGAGGAGGCGAAGGACCTGCGCGAGGAGGCCCGTCGCGCCGCCGAGCAGCACCGTGAGCTCGCCGAGTCGGCCGCCCAGCAGGTGCGCAACGACGCCGAGACGTTCGCCGCCGAGCGCAAGGCGAAGGCCGAGGACGAGGGCGTCCGGATCGTCGAGAAGGCCAAGGGTGAGGCCGGCTCGCTGCGCACGGAGGCTCAGAAGGACGCCGCGCAGAAGCGCGAGGAGGCGGATGCCCTCTTCGAGGAGACCCGCGCCAAGGCCGCCCAGGCCGCCGCGGACTTCGAGACCAACCTCGCCAAGCGCCGTGACCAGTCGGAGCGCGACCTCGCGTCCCGTCAGGCCAAGGCCGAGAAGCGTCTCGCCGAGATCGAGCACCGCGCCGAGCAGCTCCGCCTGGAGGCCGAGAAGCTCCGTACGGACGCCGAGCGCCGGGCCCGCCAGACGGTGGAGACCGCGCAGCGCCAGTCCGAGGACATCGTGGCCGACGCGAACGCCAAGGCCGACCGGATCCGCAGCGAATCGGAGCGCGAGCTGGCGGCGCTCACCAACCGCCGCGACTCGATCAACGCCCAGCTGACCAACGTCCGCGAGATGCTGGCCACGCTGACCGGTGCCGCGGTCGCCGCCGCCGGCACCCCCGCCGACGACGAGCCGGTCACCCGTGGCGTCCCGGCTCAGCAGGGCCGCTGACCCCGGGTACAGCTACCTCTCGCGCGCCCGGTTCCACCCCTTGTGGTGGCGCCGGGCGCGCGGCCGTTCTAGCGTGAACGCATGATCGAGCTCGATGGCCTCACCAAGTGCTTTGGCAACAAGGTTGCCGTCGACCGGCTCTCCTGCCAGGTCAGACCAGGAATGGTGACGGGTTTTCTGGGGCCCAACGGGGCGGGCAAATCCACGACGATGCGGATGATGCTCGATCTCGACAACCCGACCAGTGGTTCGGTGCGCATCGACGGCAAGCACTACCGCGACCTCGAAGAACCCCTGAAGTACATCGGGGCGCTGCTGGACGCCAAGTCGATGCACGGCGGGCGCAGCGCGTACAACAATCTGCTCTGTCTCGCCCAGAGCAACCGCATCCCGGAGAGCCGGGTCGCGGAGGTCCTGGACACCGTGGGTCTGACCGCGGTGGCGAAGAAGAAGTCGAAGGGGTTCTCCCTCGGCATGGGCCAGCGGCTCGGGATCGCGGCGGCGCTGCTCGGCGACCCGCAGGTGCTGCTCTTCGACGAGCCGGTCAACGGCCTGGACCCCGAGGGCATCCACTGGATCCGCAATCTGATGAAGTCGCTCGCCGCGGAGGGCCGGACGATCTTCGTCTCCAGCCATCTGATGAGCGAAATGGCCCTCACCGCCGACCATTTGATCGTGATCGGCCAGGGCCGGCTGCTCGCCGACACGTCGATGGCCGACTTCATCCACCAGAACTCCCGCAGCTACGTACGGCTGCGCTCGCCGCAGCAGGAGCGGCTGCGCGACGTACTGCACGAGGCGGGCCTGATCGTGATCGAGACGGGAAGCGGCACGCTGGAGATCGACGGCGCCACGACCGAGGCACTGGGCGAGCTCGCCGCGCAGCACCGGATCGTGCTGCATGAGCTGAGTGCCCAGCGGGCCTCCCTGGAGGAAGCGTTCATGCAGATGACGGCGGACTCCGTGGAGTACCACGCGCACTCGGACCATGCCGCGGCGCCACCGCCCGCGGGCCCGCAGTGGGGCGAACACTGGAACCAGCGGACCGGTGACAACGCCGGCAAGGAGGTGTGACGACGATGGCATCGGTACCCGCGGTCCTGACCTCCGAGTGGACCAAGATCCGTACGGTCTCCTCGACCGTCTGGACGCTGATCTCCGCGTTCGTCGTCACCGTCGCGATGAGCGCGGCGCTCTGCGCCCTGATGAACGCCCAGTTCGACGACCTCCCGATGGCGGAGCGGGCCACCTTCGACCCGACCCTCATCAGCTTCTCCGGCATGGTCCTCGGCCAGCTGGCCATGGTCGTCTTCGGTGTGCTGGTGGTCGGTACGGAGTACAGCTCCGGCATGATCCGCACCTCGCTGGCGGCCGTGCCCCAGCGCGGTTCCTTCCTGTTCAGCAAGGTCACGGTGGCCGGTCTGCTGGCCCTGGTGGTCGGCATCGCGACCAGCTTCGTCTCGTTCTTCCTCGGGCAGGCGCTTCTCGGCGAGCACCACACGGACATCGGCGCGGACAACGTCCTGCGCGCGGTCGTCGGAGGTGGCATCTACATGGGCCTGATCGGGATCTTCTCGATGGGTGTGGCGACGATGCTGCGCAGCTCCATGCTGTCGCTCGGCATCCTGATGCCGTTCTTCTTCCTGGTCTCCCAGATCCTGTCGGCGGTCCCGGGGGCGAAGAAGGTCGCCCGCTACTTCCCCGACCAGGCGGGCTCCAAGATCATGCAGGTGGTGCCCGATGCCATGAACAGCAACCCGGCTCCGTACGGGCCGTGGGGAGGGCTCGGGATCCTGGTCGCCTGGGTGGTGGCCGCGCTGATCGGCGGCTATCTCATGCTCAAGAAGCGGGATGCGTGACCGTTCGCCCGGTCCGAAGGACGACGCGCGCCCGCAACGGCTTGGCCGGAACCGTCAATGCCTGGATATCCTCCTAAGTCTTACGGGGGCGTGCGGCCGCTCGGCCTGGGCCCCGACGACAGCAGTGAGTCGATGGGGCTGAAGCATGATCGAGGCAGTCGGCCTGACAAAGCGCTACGGCGCGAAGACGGCCGTGTCCAACCTTTCCTTCCAGGTGCGGCCGGGTACCGTCACCGGATTCCTCGGTCCCAACGGGTCGGGCAAGTCCACCACCATGCGCATGATCCTGGGCCTGGACCAACCGACCTCCGGTCATGTGACGATCGGCGGCCACCCCTTCCGCAGCCTGCCGAACGCCCCGCGCCAGGTGGGCGCCCTGCTGGACGCCAAGGCGGTGCACGGCGGGCGCAGCGCCCGTAATCACCTCCTCTCGCTCGCCCAGCTCGCGGGCATCCCGGCCGCCCGGGTCGACGAGGTGCTCGGCGTCGTCGGTCTCCAGGACGTCGCACGGAAGCGGTCCAAGGGCTTCTCGCTCGGCATGGGCCAGCGGCTCGGGATCGCGGCGGCGCTGCTCGGCGACCCGCAGGTGCTGCTCTTCGACGAGCCGGTCAACGGCCTGGACCCCGAGGGCATCCTCTGGGTCCGCAATCTGATGAAGATGCTGGCGTCCGAGGGCCGTACGGTCTTCGTCTCCAGCCATCTGATGAGCGAGATGGCGCTCACCGCCGACCATTTGATCGTGATCGGCCGGGGGCAGCTGCTCGCCGACATGAACGTCAAGGAATTCATCTCCGCCAACTCGGCCGACTTCGCCCGGGTCCGGGTCGCCGACGGCCTCGCGGAGCGGCGCGAGAAGCTGACCACCTCGCTCACCGAGGCGGGCGGCCGGGTCATGTCCGAGCCGGACGGGGCCCTGCGGGTCACCGGGCTTCCGCTGCCGCGGATCAGCGAGGTGGCGCACGAGTCGGACGTCCGGCTGTGGGAGCTCTCCCCGCACCAGGCCTCGCTGGAGGAGGCGTACATGCGGATGACCCAGTCCGTCGTGGACTACCGCTCGACGGCGGACCAGAAGGCGGGTCTCCAACAGCCGGCGGCCCACGGGCACGGGCAACCGGGGTACGAACCGCCGCAGCCACCGGTCCCTCAGGTGCCGCAGCAGAACTGGTACGCCCCGCCGCCGCCCGGACAGAACCCGTCCGCGGCGGCCCCGGCCGGGCCCGCCGCGGCCACCGCAGACCTGACCAAGCGCGACACCAGCGAGGACGCCCGATGACAACGCCGCCGACCCCGCAGGCGCCGTCCCAGCGGCAGGCCCCGGCCCCGCAGCACAGCCCGCAGACCGCACCGGCCGGTCCGTACACCTCGCCGATCCCGGTGCGCCGGGCCACCCTCGGCGATGCGATCGCCTCCGAGTGGACCAAGATCCGCTCGGTGCGCTCCACGATGTGGACGCTCGGCGTCATGATCGTGCTGCTGCTCGGGATCGGGCTGCTGGCCACGCTCGCGGTCAACACCGTCGATTCCGATCTGGGCTCGACGCCGGTGCTCAGCCTCGGCTTCTTCGGGGTGCTGCTGGGCTCGATCTGTGTGATCACGCTCGGTGTGATGACCATCGCGTCGGAGTACGGCACGGGCATGATCCGTACGACGCTGACCGCCTGCCCCAGCCGTGCCCGGGTGCTGGGCGCGAAGGCGATCGTCTTCTTCCTGCTCACCTTCGTGATCACGACCGTGACGACCGCGCTGGTCGCGGTGATGCAGACGGCGTTCATCGAGAGTGCGGCGCCCAGTGGCGGCGACTGGCTGCGCGCGACGGTCGGGGTCGGCCTCTACACCGCGACGCTGGGACTGCTCGCCCTCGCGGTCGGCGCCCTCATCCGGCACTCCGCCGGTGCGATCACGATCATGATCGGGGTGGTGCTGCTGCCGCTGGTGCTGGCCATGTTCATGTTCGCGGAGTCGCTCTCCGACCTGCGGCTGGCGCTCTTCCAGTACTCGATCCCGAGCCAGCTCAGCGCCCTGTACTCCACCTCGGTCGCCGATTCGGGGCCGTCCGGCTGGGACTCGCTGTGGATCATGCTCGGCGTCACGGCCGTGGCCATGATCTGCGCGTTCGTCACTCTGGACCGCCGGGACGTCTGAGCCGTCCCCGCCCGGACGGGCTCAGTAGCGAGGCGCGTTCCTGGACCGCTGCACCTGTGTGGTGCGGCGGTCCTTCGCGTTCCAGCAGGCCTTGTGCCAGTGCCTGCGGTCGTCGATCCCGCCGTACTCGGACCAGGCCACCAGATGCGGGACGCCGGACGGGATCTCCTGGTCGCAGCCGGGGCAGCGGTACCGCTTGCCCGCCGCGCTCGCCCCGCTGACCGGACGGACGGACCACTGCTCGCCCCGCCACTCCTCGGCGCGCCCGCCCCCGCCGTACCGGGCCCCCGGCTCCTCGGCGCTGTCGTGGGGACTCTCGCCGCCTCGGGGGCGGTTGCGGCGCGGGGACACGTGACACCTCACGGGGCAGTCTGGGCAGGTCCCGCCCAGCGTAGGGCCATTTGGCCGACACGGGCGTCCGGCGCCTCGCGGGCGAGGTCCCGGACGGGAGTGAGTTACCGGAAAATCGCAACAACTTGCCGGCGGACCGTGCCTTTGGCACGTGTCAGACGTTGTTGCTCTACAGGGGAGAGCCGCGTCGGCCGCAAGGAGGCAATTGGCGATGCGTGTCGGAACGTTCGTACTGGCAGCCCAGTTTCCGGGGCAGGGGCCGGGGGAAGCGCTGCACCGCGCGATCCGGTCCACCGAGGTCGCGGAGGAATCCGGGCTCGACTCGGTCTGGCTGGCAGAGCATCATTTCGTGCCGTACGGGGTCTGCCCGTCCGCCGTCACGCTGGCCGCGCTGCTGCTCGGCCGCACCCGCAGGATCCGGGTCGGCACGGCGGTGAGCGTGCTGCCGACCCAGCACCCGGTGGCGCTCGGCGAACAGGCCGCTCTGCTCCACCTCACCAGCGGCGGCCGGTTCACCCTCGGCGTCGGCCGGGGCGGCCCCTGGGTGGACCTGGAGGTGTTCGGAGCGGGCCTGGAGGCGTACGAGAAGGGCTTCCCGGAGTCCCTGGAGCTGCTGCTCGACTGGCTGAGCAAGCCGCGAGTGGCCGGGCGCGGGGGGCGGTACGGCTTCCGCGAAGTCGCCGTGGTCCCCCGGGCCGACGAACTCCTCGCCGGGGACGGCGGCGCAAGCACCGGCGGCCCCGAGGTGGTCGTCGCGTGCACCTCTCCGAAGACGGTGAAGCTCGCCGCGGAGAAGGGGCTGCCGATGCTGCTCGGGATGCACTGCGGGGACCAGGAGAAGGCGGACATGGTCGCCCTGTGGCGCTCCACCGCGCTCGCCGCGGGCCGCTCCCCCGAGAGCGTCCGCGAGGCCGGGCACGTGTCCGCCGGGGTGGCCCAGATCGCCGACCGCCCCGAGGACGCGGTGGAGACGCTCGTGAAGGCGATGCCGGGCTGGCTGCGGCAGGGGCTGGACGCGCATGTGACGGTCGACGGCCGGCACCGGGTGATGCGCGATCCGGTCGCGTACACGGAGCTGCTGTGCGCCCTTCATCCGGTGGGCCCGCCCCGGCTCGCCGCCGACCGGCTCGCCGCCACCGCCGAGCGGACAGGCATCACCCGCTTCGCGCTCCTGGCGGAGGGGTCGGGGGATCTGGCGGCCACGGAGGAGAACGTAGCGCGGCTGGGCACCGAAGTGCTCCCGCTGCTCACCTGACAAGTCGTAAGAGGTACGCGGGGCTGCCGCCCCGGAGCGAGTTGCACGCCCGGAACGGCAGCAGAAGCGTTTAGCAGTCCCGAAGTTCGGGCGACTGGTTGAGCAACTGGCCCCTCACCGAGGTGAAGCGGGCCAGACGCTCGTCGACCGAGGCATCCAGCGGGAACACCGCGACGCGGTGGCAGTTCTGGAATGCCAGGCGCACCCCGAAGTGCCGCTGCAGCGCACCGCGTATCGCATCACTCGCGAGCGCGCGCAGCAGCTGACCACGTGCCTGCTCGTTGGGCGGCGGCGTCTGGTTGTCGGCGAACTCCCCGCCGTCGACCTTCAACTGAGCCACCAACGAGCTGATCATCTCCCATGCGTAGGGCAGGGAGGTCCGGACGCAGTCGACGAAGTCGGCTTCGTCGACCTCGCCTCGCTCGGCCTGTTCCAACAGCGCCGGTGAGACGTCGAGCGACATGGGTTCTCCTCTCGCGACCCCGACGCCGGGCCGGGGCCTTACGGGCTGGGAAGGAGGGCGGCGACGCAGCGTACACGGGCGGCGACCTCCTGCTTACACGGTAAGGGTGCAGTCCTGGCCGCACCAGGAGATTGGGAACACAACCGGCCAATAACGAAGGGGCGCAAAGAGGGGCAAGCCCGAACGGCACCCCCCGGAGTCAACCCGGGTGACGGGTGCGACGGGGGGAGAATCGCGTGGAGCACCCCTCGTCGAGTAGCGTTGCCGACCATGCGTCTCGTCATCGCCCGCTGCTCCGTGGACTACGCCGGCCGGCTCACGGCCCACCTGCCCTCCGCTCCCCGTCTGATCCTGGTGAAGGCGGACGGGAGCGTGTCGATCCACGCCGACGACAGGGCGTACAAACCCCTCAACTGGATGTCACCGCCCTGCACCCTCAAGGAGGGCACCGACGACACCGCGGGTATCTGGACCGTGGTGAACAAAGCGGGCGAGAAACTGATCATCACGATGGAGGAGATCCTCCATGACTCGTCCCATGAGCTGGGTGTCGACCCGGGTCTCATCAAGGACGGCGTCGAAGCGCATCTGCAGGAGCTGCTCGCCGACCGGATCGAGACACTCGGCGAGGGTTACACCCTGATCCGCCGCGAGTACTTCACCGCCATCGGGCCGGTCGACATCCTGTGCCGGGACGCCGACGGCCAGACGGTCGCCGTGGAGCTGAAGCGGCGCGGCGACATCGACGGTGTGGAGCAGCTGACCCGCTATCTGGAGCTGCTCAACCGCGATCCCCATCTCGCCCCGGTGAAGGGCGTCTTCGCGGCCCAGGAGATCAAGCCGCAGGCGCGGGTGCTGGCGACGGACCGCGGGATCGGCTGTGTCGTTCTCGACTACGACGCGCTGCGCGGCATCGAGGACGACAAGCTGCGGCTGTTCTGACCCTTCCCGCTCTCCGACTCCGAACGCCGGACGTGTGTGTCACGTCCGGCGTTCGCCGGTTCCGGGGCGGCTCAGGCCGCCGACGGGCTGCTCTCCGCACTCGCCGCCGCCGATGGCGAGGAGGAAGAGGAGGAGGAGGACGGCCCGCCCGCCGAGTCGGAGGTGTCGGGTGAGGACGGCTCGGGTTCGGTGGCCGTGTCCGTCGGGGTCGGGGAGCCGGTGTCCGTCGGACTCGCGGTCGGACCGGTCGGCTTCGGCGTCGTGGGCGAATCGGACGGCTTGTGCGACGCGGACGGCTTGTGCGACGACGGCTTGCCGTTGGACGGGGTGTCCGACGACGGGCTGCCGCTCGGTCCCGAGGGGTCCGGGGACGGCGTACCGCTGCCGCTCGGCGTGATCGCGCCGCCCGAGGGGCCGGGCGTCGACGCGCTGCCGCTGGGTGAAGCGCCGCCGGGCGTCGATCCGTCCGCCGGGCTGTCGGCCGGGACCTCGTCCTCGCCGTCGTCCTGGCTCCGCGACTGCTCGGTAGTGACGTCCTGGTTCCCCTGGACGTCGTCGTCGCCCGAGGTCAGCCCCAGCGCCACCACCGTGCCGAGCACACCGGTCAGGAGTACGCCCGCGGCCGTGGCGACCAGGTTGCGCCGGGCCCCGGCGAGCAACGCGAAGCGTCCCTTCCCGGCGGCCCCGGCGGCCTTGGGGGTGCCCTGCGGCGAGATCACCGTGGCGGCGGCCTCGTACGGCCCCGACAGCGTCTGCGTCACCGACGGCGTCGCACGGATGGGCGACGTCGGCGCCTCCTCGGTCCGCGGGACGGGCAGCTCGTCACCCGGCGGGGTGAGGACCACGGGCAGCGGGCCGCCGGCACGGTCCGCGACCAGCGCGAGGGCGCGCCGTCCGGCCACCGCGCCCGACTTGTCGGCGAGCGCCCCGCGCATGCCGATCGAGGTCTCCAGCTCGGCCCTGGCCCGGTCCGGATTGCCGGCCAGCAGCGCCAGGACACCCAACTCGTGGTGGAAGTACGCCTCTTCGGCGACCTCTCCGGCGAGCCTGGCCGCCTCCTGGCCGATCCGCAGCGCCCGCTCCCAGGCTCCCCAGTGCAGCCCCGCCGCGAAGGCCGGAGAGGCGCTGCGGGCCAGCAGCACGGCCACGCTGGTCTGTCCCGCCCCGTCGCCGGGCACCAGCTGTGCCATCGCCGCGACGACCGCGTCGCCCTCGGCCGTGACCCGCTCGGGAGTGACCGAGGGGTGACCGGCCCACCAGGCGTAGTGCTGAGCCGCGGTCCGCGCCCGGTCGGTGGCGTCCTCGCCGTATCCCGCGGCCTCCAGCTGGGTCACCACACCGGCGGCCAGCCGGTAGCGGGGGCCGACCGGGGAGAGCAGCCCGCAGCCGGCCAGCTCGCCGAGCGCGGCGTCCGCGTGGGTGTCCCCGATGAGCGCCGGCAGATGCGCCTGGTGCGGCACCTCGCCGCCGAGGGCCACCGCGAAGCGCAGGGTGTCGCGGGCGGACGCGCTCAGCCGTGAGGCGAGCAGCGGGGCGGGGGCCGCGCCCTCCCCGAGGCTGGGCAGCGGAATGTGGACGCCGTCGACGTCCTGGTCGTACCCGAAGGGGACTTCCGCGGGCCGGCCGTCGCCGCCGCCGAACACGCCGTACGCCTCGGGGTCGGTACGCAGCATGTCGCGCTGGCGCAGCAGGGCGCCCGCCTGGACGAAGCGCAGCGGCAGCCCCTCGGACTCGAACCAGAGGTCCCCCGCCCAGTTCGCCTCCTCCTCGGTGAGCGGGCGCTCGACGGCCCGCTCCAGCAGGTCGACCGCGGCGCTGCGGCCGAGGCCCGCGAGGAAGACCTCTTCGAGGTGCGATTCGGTGGTGGGCGCGGCGACGTCCGGGACCGTCGCGAACAGGAAGGCGCACTCCGGTGTCGCGTCGAGCAGCTCCTCCAGCGCGGCCCCGCCGAACTCCAGGTCGTCGAGGAGGACGACGGCGCCGATGCTCCGGACCTTTTCGAGCAGCCCGGCGCGGTCGGGGCGGTGCAGCGGCGATTCGTGGACGGCCTCGAAGAGCCCGTACAGCAGGTCGGTGGCGGTGCGCTTGTAGCCGTTGAGCCGTACGACTCCGTCCGGCGCGAGGTCCGCGCAGTCGGCCGCGACGGCGTCCAGCAGTGCCGTACGGCCGGATCCGGCCGGCCCGGTGAGCCGCACCGAGCGCCCCTGGGCCAGCAGGCGCACCAGCCGTTCGCGTTCCTGTGTGCGCTCCAGGAGCGGCAGTTGGGGGGCGGGCGGGCCCGGCGGTACGGGCGGTGCGGTGGCGCGTTCACGGTCGGCGCGCCCGGCCGCGGTGCGCCGGGCCGGGGGGCCGGGCTGCTCCCCCGGCGGGCACAGCTCGACCTCGCTGCCGTCGACCGGGTTGACGGTGAGGAGGTACTCACCCGATATGAGCCGGACGACGCGTGCCTGCGGCGGCGTCGGGTGACCAGGGTCCGGGGTCAGCTGGTCGCGGGCCGGCCGTCTGCGGCCGGGCCCCTCACCGAAGCCGTCGTTGTCCCGGCCGTACTGTTCCGGTCCCCGGTGTGTCGGGTCCATCGCCAAAGCCCCCAGACGCGTCGCGCACGATTGCCCCTCCGGCCTCGCACGCCCCGCTGTCGCTTCTGGTCCGGTGTCCGCCCGGTGGGTTCGTCAATCGGCGGACGGCCGAACCCTAGACCGTCGCCCGGTGTCCGCGCACAGTCGGGGGGTCACGCCGCCCGAAGCGCACGTTCTCGTGCGGATTGCGCGCTTTCGGCCGCGGCACACGCCACTACACGCGCGGCAGCGAGTCCGCGGCGATTCCGCCCTCGATGGCCAGGATGCGGTGCAGCCGGGTCGCCACCAGCAGGCGCTGCATCTGCGGCGGCACGCCGCGGAGCACCAGCCGCCGCCCGGCCCGTCCGGCCCGGCGGTGCGCGCCCATGATGACGCCGAGTCCGGTGGCGTCCCAGGAATCCAGCTCGGTCAGGTCGAGCACCAGGTCGCCGACGCCGTCGTCGAGGGCCGAGTGCAGGGCCGTACGGGCGTCCGCCGCGCTTCGGACGTCGAGGCGGCCCCCGACGACCAGCTCGGCGTGGTCGCCCCTGATGTGCATATGCGCTCCCCTGGAATGCTCCGTAGCAAGGTTCGTCTGTCTGTTCTGTCTCTTCCACAACTGACTGCGGTGGAGACAGGGAAGTTTCCGTCTGTAAGCGAACCGATACCGATTTCACTCCGGGGAGTGACTGAGGCACGGTGAGGGCCCACTCGGAACCACTGCTTCCGGGAGACTCCCCCGGTCCTCCGGGCCCGACCGACGGGCAGATCAGGCAACCGGAGGACCGAAAACGATCAGTACGTGTAGAAGCCCTGCCCGCTCTTGCGGCCGATGTCACCTGCATCCACCATCCGGCGCATCAGCTCCGGTGCGGCGAACTTCTCGTCCTGCGACTCGGTGTAGATGTTGCTGGTGGCGTGCAGCAGGATGTCGACGCCGGTCAGGTCCGCCGTGGCGAGCGGGCCCATGGCGTGGCCGAAGCCGAGCTTGCAGGCGATGTCGATGTCCTCGGCCGAGGCGACACCCGACTCGTACAGCTTGGCGGCCTCGACGACGAGCGCCGAGATCAGCCGGGTGGTGACGAAGCCGGCCACGTCACGGTTGACGACGATGCAGGTCTTGCCGACGGACTCGGCGAACTCCCGTGCGGTGGCGAGGGTTTCGTCGCTGGTCTTGTAGCCGCGGACGAGTTCGCAGAGCTGCATCATCGGGACCGGCGAGAAGAAGTGCACACCGACGACGCGCTCGGGGCGCTCCGTCACGGCCGCAATCTTGGTGATCGGGATGGCGGAGGTGTTGGAGGCGAGGACGGTGTCGTCCCGGACGATCTTGTCGAGGGCCCGGAAGATCTCGTGCTTGACCTCCAGCTTCTCGAAGACGGCCTCGACGACGACATCCGCGTCGGCGACCGCGTCGAGGTCGGTGGTGGTCGTGATGCGGGCGAGCGCGGCCTCGGCGTCGGCCGCGTCCAGCTTGCCCTTGGAGACGAACTTGTCGTACGAGGCCTTGATGCCGTCGCGTCCACGGGCCAGGGCTTCGTCGGTGACGTCGCGCAGCACCACGTCCCAGCCCGCCTGGGCGGAGACCTGCGCGATGCCGGACCCCATGAGTCCGGCTCCGATGACGGCGAGCTTCCTGGCCACGTGTGCACCCCTTGGTTTCTGTTCGCCTCTGCAGCTGGTCCCTGCACGGCCGGTCTCAACGGTTGTTCATATGCTCTCCGGCGGAGATTAGTACCCGTGAGGGGCGCTGGGGCCATGAAGAGATGCGCGTCACGTCTCACATGACGGACATCACACCGGCACAGCTCATTCGGCAGCGCGTCGGGCGTAGTTGAGGACCTTTTCGCCCAGGAGGTCCTCGATCTCGTCGAGCACGACGAGCGCGTCGCGCGAGACCTCGGCCGCCTTGCGCCCGGCCAGCATCTCCCGGCTGATGTGGCCGACGAGGGCTCCCTCGATCCAGGCGAGCTGACCGCCGACCAGGTCCGGCAGCGGATCGTCCGCCGGTGCGCCGGTCTCCTCGCGCAGGGTCGCGACGACGGCCTCCAGGACCTCCTGCTGGAGGCGGGAGAGACGGGCCTGGAGGGTGGGCGCCTCCTCGACGACGCGCATGAAGTCGGCGAAGCCGTCCATCAGTCCGAGCTCCGGCGACACCGCGACGACCAGGGCCCGCAGCTCCCGCAGCACCGCCTCGGCCGCCGACTCACCCTTGTCGCGGGCGCGGACGAAGCGGGCCACCCGCTGGGTGACGCCCTTCATCCGGTCGAGGAAGAGGTCCTCCTTGGCGGGGAAGTAGTTGTAGACCGTGTTCACGGAGACGTCCGCCAGCTCGGCGATCTCGGCGACGGTCACCGTCACGAAACCGTGCTCCAGGAACAGCCCGGTCGCGAGGTCCGAGATGTGCTGCCTCGCCTGGCGCTTCTTGCGTTCCCTGAGTCCCTCGGCCATCCACCCATCGTAGGCCCGGTGCCTGAGCCTGAAAAATTGGTGTCATTGTATTTTTTCAGCGACTCTGTTTTTGTGGTCGCTATGCCAATCATCAGTACGGCCGGGCTCGCCCGGACCTTCGACAGCGGGAGCGGGCCGGTGCACGCCGTGCGGTCCGTCGGCCTGACGGTCTCGGCGGGCGAGATCGTCTGCCTCCTCGGCCCCAACGGGGCGGGCAAGACCACCACTCTGCGGATGCTGACCACCCTGCTCGCCCCCACCGGCGGCGCGGCCACCGTCGCCGGGCACGATCTGGCCGACGACCCGGCCGGGGTAAGGGCGAAGTGCGGATACGTCGCCCAGTCGGGCGGGGTCGACCCGCACCTCACCGTGCGGGAGGAACTGGTCACCCAGGGGCGGCTGTACCGGCTGAGCAGGGCGGAGGCGGGCGAGCGGGCCGCGGAGCCGGCCCGTCTGCTCGGCCTCGACGATCTGCTCGACCGGAAGGCGGCCCCCCTCTCGGGCGGTCAGCGCCGGCGCCTGGACATCGCGATGGGCATCGTCCACCGCCCGCCCGTCCTCTTCCTCGACGAACCCACCACCGGCCTGGACCCGGGCAGCCGCTCCGACCTGTGGGACCTGGTGCGCGGGCTGCGCGACGTCCACGGCACGACGGTCGTCCTCACCACCCACTACCTCGACGAGGCGGACGCGCTCGCCGACCGGCTGATCGTGATCGACCGGGGCGTGGTCGTGGCCGAGGGCACCCCGGCCGCGCTCAGGACCGAGTACGCCGGCTCCCCCGCCGCCTCGCTCCAGGACGCCTTCCTCTGCCCGGGGTGCTGATCGGCTTCGTGTTCGTCGGTCTGCTCACGGTCGCGCTGGCCTCGCTGTCGTACGCGCCGGCCATGAAGGTCACGACGCCGCAGGAGTTCGGGCCCGTCATCAACGCGGTGGCCATGCCGGCGATGCTGCTCTCCGGCCTGATGCTGCCGATGACGCTGGGGCCGGCGTGGCTGGACATCACGTCGCGCTTCACGCCGCTGCGCTACCTCGTGGACGCGGTGCGGGACGCGTACGTGGGCTCGTACGCCACCTCGCACATGCTGTACCGGGCACTGGTGGCGGTCGCCTTCGCGGTCGCGGCCACGGCGGTGGGCGCCCGGGTCTTCCGCCGGGTGGGGCACTAGCCTGGCGGCATGGTCAATCTGACACGTATCTACACGCGCACCGGCGATCAGGGCACCACCGCCCTCGGCGACATGAGCCGTACCGCCAAGACCGATCTGCGGATCTCCGCGTACGCCGACACCAATGAGGCCAATGCCGTCATCGGTACCGCGATCGCGCTCGGGCAGCTCTCCGAGGACATCGTGAAGGTCCTCGTCCGCGTGCAGAACGACCTGTTCGACGTGGGCGCCGATCTGTCGACCCCGGTCGTCGAGGACCCGAAGTACCCGCCGTTGCGGGTGGAGCAGAGCTACGTCGACAAGCTGGAGGCGGACTGCGACCACTTCCTGGAGCAGTTGGAGAAGCTGCGCAGCTTCATCCTGCCCGGCGGTGCGCCCGGGGCGGCGCTGCTGCACCAGGCGTGCACGGTGGTCCGGCGCGCGGAGCGGTCCACCTGGGCGGCGCTGGAGGTGCACGGCGACGTGATGAACGCGCTGACCGCCACGTACCTCAACCGCCTCTCCGACCTGCTGTTCATCCTCGCGAGGACGGCGAACAAGGAGGTCGGCGACGTGCTGTGGGTGCCGGGCGGGGAGCGGTAGCCACCGGGGGCCGGAGCAGCCGGACGGGCGGGCCCGCCCGTCCGGCTGCTCAGCGCCCGGCCGGCTCGCGTTTCGGGAACAGCGTGTAGCCCCCCGCGATGACCACGTTGATCCCGATGACGAACAGCATCTTCTGCTGCCACGCCTGGAGCGTGGAGACATCGCCGTCCCCGCCCACGTACCAGACGGCGGCCTGGAGCAGCGCCAGCGCGGTCACCGCCGCGACCGTCCAGCGCGCCGCGACCTTCCACTCGTGCACCGCGCGCGCCATGCCGTACTTCGGCGGCCGCACCGGCGGCGGTCCGCCCGCGAAGCGGTGGGCGACCCGGGCGTCGACCCAGCGGATCGTGGAGTGGCCGAGCCCCACCGTGAAGCCGATGTAGACCGCGGCGAGCCCGTGCTTCAGGTCGGGCTGTGCCCCGTTCTTCAGGTCGATGGCCGTCACCACCAGCAGCACGACCTCCAGCAGCGGTTCGCACAGCAGCACGGCCGCACCCAGCCTCGGCTTCTTCGCCAGGTACCGCAGCGCGAGCCCCGCGGCCAGCAGCACCCAGAAGGCGACCTCGCAGAGCACGATCAGCATGACGATCACGGCACTTCCCCTTCCCGTTCCCTCCAGCCTCCCGGCCCGGCCGCGAGGAATCGTCGTCGGCAGTGACGAACCGCGACTGCATCCTTCGATGTACTCGCTCCTCACCCCCGGTAGGGAGGTCCGGGCGCGGGCCGCCGTGTTGGATGGGAGGGTGTTCTCTCTCGCCCGGCCGCACCGCCACGACGTGCTCATGGCCGCCATCGGACTCCTCGGCGGCCTCGTCCTGTGGGCGCTCGGCCTGCACATACAGGGCGAGCGGGCCTTCGTCGCCCCATGGGTCTCGCTGCTGCCGCTCGCCGTCGTCTCGGTGCTCGAACTGGTCCGCAGGACTGCCCCGCAGCCGGCCCTGGTCATCGGCACGCTCGCGCTGGTCGCGGACCAGTTCACGGTCGGGAACCTGGCGACGGTCCTGATGTTCACGGACCTCATGTACGCGGCCGTGCTGTACGGGAAACCGTCCGCCGCCCGCCGTATCCCGGTGACCACGTTCCTGATCACGATCGGGATCACCGTCGGATTCCTCGCCTGGTTCCGCAACCCCCAGGCGCTGCTCATCGGCGTCGTCACCGGCATGGTCTCGTTCCTGCCCGCCCTCACCGGGGTGAGCGTCCGCAACCACCGCGACGCCGCCGAGACGGCCCGGCTGCACGCCGAACAGACCGCGCTGCTGGCCGAGATGGACCGGGCCCAGGCGGTGACCGCCGAACGCACCCGGATGGCCCGCGAACTCCACGACATGGTGGCCAACCACCTCTCGGCGATCGCCATCCACTCCACCGCCGCGCTCTCCATCGACGACCCGGGCACCTCGCGCGAGGCGCTCGGCGTGATCCGGGAGAACAGCGTCGACGGCCTCGCCGAGATGCGCCGGCTGATCGGGCTGCTGCGCACCGGCGGCGGGGCCCTGGAACCGGCCGCCTCGCCCACTCTCGCCTCGCTGGACGCACTGGTCGAGCAGACCCGTACGAGCGCCGCGCCGAGCGGCCTGACCTGCGCCTTCGAGGACACCCGGGAAGAACGGGAACCGCTTGCCGCGCCGGTCGAGCTGGCCGCGTACCGGATCATCCAGGAGTCCCTGACGAACGCGCTCAAGCATGCCGCGCCCGGCCCGGTCGCCGTGCGGCTCGGGCAGTCCGGGCGGCTGCTCACAGTGGAGGTCAGCAGTGTGCTCGGGGACCGCCCCGGGCCGCGCGCACCGGGTTCGGGGGCCGGCCTGGTGGGGATGCGGGAGCGGGTGGCGCTGCTGGGCGGCGCGATCGAGGCCGGTCCGTCGGCCACCGGCGGTGGTACGAAGATCTGGCGGGTACGGGCCGAACTGCCCGTGGAGGAAGGGGTATCGAGGACATGACGATCCGGGTTGTGGTCGCCGAGGACCAGTCGGCCGTCCGGGCGGGGCTGGTGCTCATTCTGCGCAGCGCGCCCGACATCGAGGTCGTGGGCGAGGCCGGGGACGGCGAGGAGGCGGTGCGCCTGGCCCGCGAACTCCGGCCGGATCTGGTGCTGATGGACATCCAGATGCCGCGGCTGGACGGGGTGTCGGCGACCGGTCAGGTGGTGGCCGAACGGCTCGCGGACGTACTGGTGCTGACGACCTTCGATCTCGACGAGTACGTCTTCGGGGCGCTGCGGGCGGGGGCCGCGGGCTTCCTGCTGAAGAACGCCGAGGCGCGCGAACTGCTCGATGCCGTACGCACGGTGGCGCGCGGCGAGGGTCTGATCGCTCCGGCCGTGACGCGCCGTCTGATCGCCGAGTTCGCCGGGACCGCCCCCGTCCGGCCGGCGAAGGGACCCGACCTCTCGGTGCTCGACGTTCTCACCCGGCGGGAACGGGAGGTTCTGGGCTGCCTGGGCAAGGGCCTGTCGAACGCCGAGATCGCGGTCCGGCTCTCCATGGCGGAGGCGACGGTGAAGACCCATGTGAGCAGGTTGCTGGGCAAGCTGGAACTGCGCAGCCGGGTCCAGGCAGCCGTACTCGCACAGGAGTTGGGCATCTGACGTTTAGCAGCGCACTTTGGTCCAGACCTCTTGACGATTGGTCCAGACCTTCCTAATCTCACCGAGCACACTGCGGTGAGCACGCCATGACAAGGCGCGCTCAGGGCGGCGCAGGGTTTGCAGTCCACGGACCACCCCCCGATTGTCCGGACCTCACCCGAGGAGCACCGTTGAGCACTGAAACCCCCCTACGCCGGACCCGATTCAGACTCGGGACCGGAAGAGCCACCAGATCCAGAGCGGTCGCCGGTATCACCGCGCTGCTGCTTCCACTCGCCGCGATGGTCGGCCTTGCCTCCCCCGCCGAGGCCGCCACCTCGGCGACCGCGTCCTTCGTCAAGAAGTCCGACTGGGGCTCCGGCTTCGAGGGCCAGTGGACGGTGAAGAACACCGGCACCACCGCCCTGTCCTCCTGGACCATCGAGTGGGACTTCCCCTCCGGCACCGCGGTCGGCTCCGCCTGGGACGCCACCGTCACCAGCTCCGGCACCCACTGGACCGCCAAGAACCTCGGCTGGAACGGTTCGGTCGCCCCCGGCGCCTCCGTCAGCTTCGGTTTCAACGGCACCGGCCCCGGCGCCCCCACCGGCTGCAAGCTGAACGGCGCCTCCTGCGACGGCGGCAGCGTCCCCGGCGACAACGCCCCCTCGGCGCCGGGCACCCCCACCGCGAGCGCCGTCAACGACACCTCGGCCAAGCTGAGCTGGACCGCCGCGACCGACGACAACGGCATCAAGAACTACGACGTGCTGCGCGACGGCGCGGTCGTCTCGACGGTCACCGGTACGACGTACACCGACTCCGGCCTCAAGGCCGGCACCGACTACTCGTACACCGTGCAGGCCCGTGACACCGCCGACCGGACCGGTCCGGTCAGCGGCGCGGTCAAGGTCCGCACCACGGGCGGTGGCGGCAACCCCGACCCCGGCACCGGCGGCAAGGTCAACCTCGGTTACTTCACCGACTGGGGTGTCTACGGCCGGAACTACCACGTCAAGAACCTGGACACCTCGGGTTCCGCCGCGAAGATCACGCACATCAACTACGCCTTCGGCAACGTCCAGGGCGGCAAGTGCACCATCGGTGACTCCTACGCCGACTACGACATGGCGTACACCGCCGACAAGTCCGTCGACGGCGTCGCCGACACCTGGGACCAGCCGCTGCGCGGCAGCTTCAACCAGCTGCGCAAGCTCAAGGCCAAGTACCCCCACATCAAGGTCCTGTGGTCCTTCGGCGGCTGGACCTGGTCCGGTGGCTTCGGTGAGGCCGCGAAGAACCCGGCCGCGTTCGCCGAGTCCTGCTACAACCTGGTGGAGGACCCGCGCTGGGCCGATGTCTTCGACGGCATCGACATCGACTGGGAGTACCCCAACGCCTGCGGCCTGACCTGCGACACCAGCGGCCCCGCCGCGCTCAAGGGCCTCACCACCGCGCTGCGCTCGAAGTTCGGCAGCAACAACCTCGTCACGGCCGCCATCACCGCCGACGGCTCCGACGGCGGCAAGATCGACGCCGCCGACTACGCCGGCGCCGCCCAGTCCCTGGACTGGTACAACGTGATGACGTACGACTTCTTCGGCGCCTGGGACGCCAAGGGCCCGACCGCCCCGCACTCCCCGCTCACCTCGTACAACGGCATCCCGAAGGCCGGCTTCAGCTCCGCCGACGCCATCACCAAGCTGAAGGCCCAGGGCGTCCCCGCCTCCAAGATGCTGCTCGGCATCGGCTTCTACGGCCGCGGCTGGACCGGCGTCACCCAGGACGCACCCGGCGGCACCGCCACCGGCGCCGCCCCCGGCACCTACGAAGCCGGCATCGAGGACTACAAGGTCCTCAAGAACAGCTGCCCGGCCACCGGCACCGTCGCCGGCACCGCCTACGCCCACTGCGGC
>NZ_FPJO01000035.1 GCF_900119365.1 Streptomyces atratus | reverse complement strand
GTTGGCCGCTCCGCGGTACACGACGGTGGCGCGGGGGGTCGGCATCCCGTCCGCGAACACGTGCGACCAGGTGACCACCAGATCGTCCTTGCCGTTGCCGTTGCCGTTGCCGTTGCCGTCGCCGACTCCGGTGGGCCGGGGGGTGTAGTACGACGGCTTGTCGGGGGTGAGGTCGAGCGTCTTCGTACGGGCGGGCTTGCCCGTACGGGTGAACGGGCCGAACCGGACCGTCGCCTGGGAGTCCGTGTTCCTGTTCGTGACGAGGTCGGCGTGGGCCCCGGCGGTGTCGGGGTCGGCCGCGTGCCGCTTCGTGGCCGTGGCGGTCTGCGTCACGCTCGGTGAGACGGCGGAGTCGGGTACAACCCCCGGGGCGCCACAGGCCGCTACCGCGGTCAGGGCCAGGGTGGAGACAAGTCGTTTCCGCATGTGGAGTTGGACCGGGGCCGCCCACGAATGGTTGCGTGGGCGGCCAGGCAGACCGTACGGCGGTGCCCACGCCGGTACGCCAACCTGAGCGAGGGATACGTGAAGGGCTACACGTACATATTGACCGCTGGTCAGGTTGTCATCAACTGACCGCCCAGTCAGTGGGGCGGCGGAGTCGGGGCCGTCATGAAGTCCCTCACGCGCAGGGGGCGTTCGACGATCCGGATGTCGCCGAGCCAGCCGTGCATCAACTGGTCGAGCCTGCCCCCGTATTCATAGGCGCCGAGCAGCCAGGGCAGACCCGCGGTGGCGAGACCGGTGGTGCGGGTGGCGGGGTTGCGGGCGACGACGCAGCCGTCGACGTACATCGTCGTGTGTTTGCCGTCGTTGACGACCGCCACGTGCCACCACCGGTCGCGCGACAGCTCATGGCTCCAGTTGGTGACGGCTCCCGGCTGGTTCAGCGGCGCCGCCGCCCACTGGAGCCCGGGGCCGTCCGACACGGAGAGGGTGGCGACGGGCTCGTCCGAGTCGCCGGACGTCTTGCCCGCAGCCCCGAGCGTGCCCCGGCGGCCGAGTACGGCGCCCCAGGCGTTGCGTCCGGCGTCCCAGTCGGCGGGGAGACGGAGGAAGGCCTCGATGGTGTAACCGGACCTGAAGGTCTTGGTGTTGAGCGGTGCGTTGTTCTCCGTACGCAGATACGCGCCCCGCAGCGGCGGCTTCGAGCCGTCGAAGTAGAGGCTGCCGTGGCCGGGCTGGTCGGGGTGGTGGTCGGTGGACCAGCGCAGCGCGTCGGGCGCGCTTCCGGGCACGGCTTCGCGCACCAGGTCGTTGCGGTGCCCGGACAGGTCGGGGACGCGCAGATCGGCGGCGGCGGAACCGTCCGGGTGCGCGGGCGAATCGAAGCGCCAGTAGGCGACGGTGCCCGGTATCAGCAGCTGCTCCGCCGGGCGGGGGCCGCGCACCGGCACGGGCGCGAAGCCGGCGAACCGCTTCTCGAAGTCGATGGGGACGGCGAACCGGTCCTGCGGACCGGTCATTTCGATCTCGCCGCGCTCCAGGTCGTTGAGCCTCTCGCCCGCGCGGCCGAGGATCCACGGGGAGACCGTCTCCACGTCGATGGTGTTCCTGGCCAGGTCGAAGCGGTAGAGGCGGATCATGGCGCTGCCGCCGTAGTAGCGGTTCTGGTAGTTGGTGATGTGCAGATGGACATCGTTGCCCGCGGTGTTCTTGCGGGTGGTGCGCCCGGCGGGCCAGTAGTGGCCGTTGAGGGTGAGGAAGATCTGGTCGTGCCCGGCTATCAGCTCGTCCCACAGATGCTCTCCGTGGTCGGAGAATTCGGCCTCGTCGCCGTCCGCGTCGGCGTACACCAGCTCGTGGGTGGTGAGGACGACTGGCGTGTCCGGGTGCTTGGCGATGACGTTCCGGGCCCAGGCGAGGGACGCCGCCGACGGCCGCCAGTCGAGCGCCAGCACCAGCCACTCCCGCCCGGCGGCGCGGAACACGTGGTACGTGTTGTAACCGTCCGGGGTCGCCCCGCCGAACGTGGGCAGCTGCCGCATGCGCCGCGGACCGAAGGTGTCCAGGTACGGGGTGCGGCCGCGCCCGTCGTCGGTGGACGACTTGATGTCGTGGTTGCCCGCGACGACGCTGTAGCCGACCTGTCGCCGGTCGAGCAGTTCGAAGGCCTCGCCGATCGCCTCGAATTCGTCGGTCCGGCCGCTCTCGGTGAGGTCGCCCAGATGGGACAGGAACACGATGTTCTCGTCGCGCCCGTGATCGAGGACGTAACGCAACGAGGCCTCGACCGGGGCCTTGTTGATGCTCGCCCCGTCGAAGAGGTACTGGGTGTCGGGCATGACGACGAGCGTGAACCGGGGGTTCTCCGGATCGGGTCGCCAACGGGCCGTGGCAGCACCGGCGTTCTGCTGGGGGAGAGCCGCGGCGGGGGTGGCGGACACGAGCCCCGTGGCCGCGGCGGCGGCACCGGTGAGCGCGGCGGCCCGCAGGAACGTACGACGCCCGGCGTCGGGCAGGAGTGGTCCGTCGGGCTGGTGGAGGGGGCTGCACATGGGTGTCTCCGCGGAAGTCGATCGTCGGGGGGTGATCGTCTGCAAGTTAGCCGCGGGACCGGGGAGGAATGGCCCGTAAGGGCGACTTCCGGGCGAAGACTCCATGAATTGCCTGCTCCGGGGCCCGCGGTGAGGCGGTGGGGCCGTGGGGCTCCGGCCCCGCCTGAACGTCGCCGCGGGGGATCCTTCGAGGCGTGGGCGGGCTGGCGTGCCCGGAGCTGCCGGCCCGACGTCGGGAGGTGGTGTTCCCCGGCCGGTCGAGGTTGGATCGAGGGGCGAAGCCGACGAGCCGGCAGTTCACTCTCTGGCCCCAGGACCGGTACGACATCGCCACCGCAGCCGGAGGCCCGCTGTCCGACAGGCAACTGGAGCCCCTGCTGCGAGTACTGAAACAGCACGGAGCACCCGTGCTGATCGCGGTCGGCGGGGTCGTACTCGGTGACCCGGTGCGCGTGGGGCAGCACGTCACTACCCGCCAGGCATCGAAGGCGCTGCTGCGGCCTGTTGGCGCTCAAGGACACGGAAGACGGTGGCGCGGCTGACGGAGAAGAGCTCGGCGAGGCCGGCGATGGTGTGCTCGCCGGACTGGTGCTGCTGGACCAGGGGCCTGCTGGCGGGCGGCGAGCGAGTCGTCGAGTCAGCTCGGCTTGCGTCAGCAGGCCACCGCTCCAGTCGAAGGCCGCTGGGGAGACCCGCAGGAGGACGCGCGACGTCCACGACTGGACCGCGGGGGTGGCGGGAAGACCGCGCAGCAGCAGCGAGTTGCGCGCGTCCGGCCCGTCCAGGAACAGGATGGTGCAGATTTCGTCGCCGCCGCCGAGGACATCCACCCAGATGGTGTCGGCGCGGCGGGCCGGGGTGGCGGCGGCGCTGATCCGGTTGGGCCGGAACCGGATGCAGAGACAGGGGCGCAGCCGGGACATCGCCCGCAACCCGATCCTTTATGCAGGGGGGTCCAGACGGCAGGATGGCCACCGGCAGCATCCGAACCCGGTGATCGGTTTTCCGTGCGCCGGAGCCACCGAGAAGTTGCTGCCGAGTGTGCTGGCCCTGAACGTCCAATTCATGACATCGGCGTAAAGGACTGTGCTTGGCGCGGGTCCTGTGCCATCAGGTTCACCCAGCAGGGCGCACCGGCCACCGGCATGGTTCCTTCGAGGACCGGCATTCAATGCTCCTCCGGATGCGCAATGGGTGGCCGGGCATGCCCAGGGTGGGGTTCAGCCGGTGGTCGTGCGGTTGTTGAGAAGATCGCGTACCCGGTCCACCAGCCCGGCCCCGGGGACGAGCAGCTTGTTGGCGGGCGGGGCGTTCGGGAGCAAGAGTTGGGGGAGAGTGGGGGCCGTTTCCTTGGCCCGGCGCACCAGCCGCCCGAGCTCGGCCAGCCTCTCGCGCGGGAGGGCTGCCGTGAGTTTCGGGAACAGTTCGTGCTCTTCCTCGCGCATATGGGACGCGACCTCGAATTTCAGCTTCGCGATCACGTCGTTGAACTGCGGATCATCGACGTTCCGGTCTTCGAGGTCCCTGAGCATCTGCTCGACCTTGGCGTGATCGGCCAGTTCCTTGTCGACCAGCGCCGCACCGTGCGGTACGTGCTTGCGCACCACCGGATGAAGGTGCAGTTCCTCGGCGACCGTATGCCGTACCAGTTCCGCAGTCAGCCGGTCCGCCAGAACCCGCCGTTGGGGATCATCGACCGGCTGCACTTCGATCTGCTCGAACAGGGCCTCCAGCTCACGGTGATCGGCCGCGAGCTCCGCGATCACATCGCCGCCAGGTTCCATCACAGTGCCTTTCCTCGGGTTCACCGCCCCTCGGAAGGAGGGTGCAAGCACATAGACAACACGCCCTGGACACAAAACCTGCACTACGCGCACGGGAACAGTCCAGGCACTCACCTCCTCGGCGCAGCCACGTCGGGAGCCGCGTTGTCGGCCCGTTTCCGCGGGGTCGGTCGGGGTTACGGCTGCTCGTACCGGTGGGCTCCTGTTCCGCGCCATTCGACCCGGATCGGGCTGTCGGGTGTCGCCTCCGGGGCATCGGGTCCGCCCGCTCCAGGAAGAACAGGACGTCACGGGCGGAGCGGGCCGGGCCCAACACCTTCGTCTTGCCGCCATGACCGGCCTTGGCCTTCGACCGCCGTGCCCCTTCGACCGCCCGCCGACAAGGGGCTGTGTATCACGATCGGTGGCGGCAGCTTCATGCCCTCACCCTGCCCCCGCTCATGCTCCGCCGCACGTCAGCGCCGCAGGGCCCTCCGCCTGATCGCGCACCGCCCAGGAGGGTGTTGCGCCATGCATTCAGCCCATATCTCGCCGGGCCCTGCGTTTGTGCGGCGCAGCCGCCCCGGCGCAGGCGCCCCCCGGCGCTTGCTGCAAGGCCCCGATGCCGCCGAAAAGGCACGAGCAGACCGGCCGTACGACAAGCGAGGACAATGTTCTGAGGCAGTAACCGCCGACCGCGGCCCGAAGCAGTGCACTCCGGCCGCTCTGCCGAAGACCGTCCCCTGCGGCTGTGCCCTCCGCCAGCGCGAGAGGGACCACACTGTGAACACCGAAAGCGTCGATGCCGCACTGGGGCAGGGGAGCAGGCAGCGGGGACTGGTACGACGGCTTCCCCCTGCCCGACGACGCCAGCGCCCTGATCATCGGCGACGTGATCGGCCACGACGCGCAGGCCGCCGTCACGATGAGCCAGCTGCGCAACATGCTCCGCGCCCTCGCCTGCGACCGGCAAGATCCCCCCAGCGACATCCTGCGCCGCCTCGACCTCATCTCGGACACCCTCTACCCGGGACACGTCGCCAGTTGCATCCACGCACGCCTCGAAGCCTCCCGCCACGGCCGCTGGCACCTGCACTTCTCGAACGCCGAACATCCGCCCCCACTGCTCGTCGAACGCGACGGTGACACCAGCTACCTCGACGACTCACACGTCCTCCTGCTGGGCGTCGACACCGCTCAGAGCCGCTCCGACCACGAGGAGATCCTGGCGCCTGCGGCCACACTCCTCCTCTGCACCGACGGCCTGATCGAACGCCCCGGAGAAAATGTCGAGGACCGGCTGCACCGCCTCCGCGAAGACGCAGCCGCACATGCGCGTGAATCGCTCAGCATCTTCTGCGACGAAATCCTCGCCGACTTCGGCACCGGAAGCACCGACGACATCGCATCGCCGTACGCCTGCCCACGTGAACCCGGAACTGCCCTGTGGAGGCAGGAGTGTCGCGCCTAGGAAAATCCAACGGCCCGATGTACACCTAGCCGACGACGCAGACCTGGAACGGGTCCCGAAGCATCGTGATACGCCGGGGCACTCCGACCATGAGGGAGAGGCTATGGCGAGGGTGGTAGTCGAGGGGACCGATATCGTCGTACACCTGTCCTGGCGGGAGAAGGCGCTGGCACGCCACCGCAATGTGCGGGTTCCGGTGTCGGCGCTGCGCCAACTCCATATCGAGCCCGACTGGTGGCGTGCGCTTCGCGGTGAGCGTGATCGGGGCACGTGCATCCCCGGACAGCTGTGCGCGGGCGTCCGGCACCTACGGGAGGGGCAGGACTTCACGTTGGTACGGGCCGGCACACCAGTGCTGTGTGTGGAACTCCGCCGGAGCGCGTCATTCAGCCGACTGGCGATCTCTGTCCCCGATCCTGAGAAGGCGATGCGAACTCTCTTGCCGCTGGTCCCACGGGATCGGCTGGGGTGAAAGCGAGCGGAACCCGCTTCCAACTGCGTAGTGTTCTCTCCCCCCTTTTTTTGCCGATGGTCATTCGACGATCCAGGCCGAGTGCTTCGATCCAGGCGTCCAGGTACCGGGCCGGGCACCTTCGAGCCGTCCTGCAGGCTGCGGTGCGTAATCTTGGTAGTCCAGCCCCCACGCACCACCCCGAAGCACCGGGACCCAAGGCCACCTCCACCGCGGCGCCCCCTCGCCCCTCCGTCCCTTGCGGCGCAGTGCGGCCGTGATCCTCGGGGAGCCGTAGGCGCGGCGGGACTGCGTGTGGAGCTTCCGGATTTCCGTGACCAGCTCGGTCTCCTCGCCCGCTTGCGCCTCGGCGGCCGGGAGTGCAGCCCGCCAGACGTAATAGCCGGAGCGGGACACCCCCAGGATCTTGCACATCGGCTGACGCCGTGGCCGTTCGGGTTGTGCTCGGTGGCCTTCTCCGCATCGATGAACGCGTAGCGCACGGCTACTTCGTCGACTCCCGCGTGAAGAAGGCCGCGGCTTTTTCAGGACCTCGATGGTCTGCTGCTGTTCCCGATTCTTCCGGCGCAGACGCCGGAGCTCTTCTTCCTCGTCGCTGGTCAGGGCACCCGCAGGCCCGTGCCCGCGGTCGGCCTGGTCCTGCTTGACCCAGTTGCGCAGTCCCTCGGCGCTGACGCCGACCTCCCGGGCGACCTCGGTGGGCGACCGCTGCCGGTTCCGCCGCTCACGCCCACATGTCCATCGGCACAAAACCCGTGTTCCGGCCTTCGGCGTCGAGCAAGTGCCCCATCCGCTTGGGGTTGGCCAGCGTCAACCGCCGGTCCTCGACGGTGAGCTCGGGAAAACGCTCGGTGAGGTGGGCCTCCAAGCGGCGGGTGTCCGGGACGGAGCGGACCCACGCGGTGATCAGCAGGCTGTGCCGGGCGGCGATGGCGGCGCACAGGCGGACTTCGCTCGCCGCGGCGATCGACGCGCCCACGCGGGCGAGATCCGCGCTGGGGACGTTCGCGAGATAGTGCACGAACACCGGGAACCCCGAGACGCCGTGGGCGATTTCGCAGCGGGGCACGAGGCTGCCCTCGCGCAGCAGCCGGGTCACGCGGCGGCGTACGGTCGACTCGCTCATGCCCGTGAGCTCGGCGAGTTCGCCGTAGCCGAGCCGCCCGTCCTTGCCGAGCGCGAGCAGCAGCGGGCGGTCCTCCGGCGCCAGCGTCGCGGCGCCGGTGGGTGCCGTGTCGTCCGCCGGGCGCAGCAGGCCGCGTTGGCCGGGGTCCAGGGAACGCAGGTCCCAGCGGCTGCCCTCGGTGAACAGGTGGGTGGCGATCATGCTGCGGGTGGCCGTCACGCCTTCCTGGGCGCCGATGACATCGATGGCCAGACGGGACAGCGCCGTGAGGTCGGCGACCATGACCGTGAGGAAGAGGTCGGTGCCGCCGGACACGTGCTCGATGCCGGTGATGCGGGGGTCGCGGACCAGGCGCTCGGTGACCGCGGGAACCTGTGACGGCACGCAGTCGACTTCCACGAACGCGGCGCAGTTGACCTGCTGGACGAACGGGCCGCCGTACGTGGTCACCCACGCCAGGCCGCGCGAGCGCAGCCGCTCCCAGCGGCGGGCGGCGGTGACCGCGCTGATGCCCAGGGCCTGCCCGACGAGCGTCCACGATGCCCGCGGTGCGGCCTGGACGGCGTTGACCAGTGCCAGGTCGGTCTCGTCCAGAGGGTGCGGGCGGGGCGAGCCGATGGTCGGCGATTCGACGGAATGCTTCATATCTCGACTCTATGTGAATCTTCTCGACAGATTTTGATTGATCTTACCCGGGAAGTTTCATGCTCCAAGGGTTCGCGAGATCCGACGACCCCCAGGAGCGGTCCATGCGTGTCGCGGTATTCCTGCTACTCGTGCCCGTAGCGGCACTGTTGTCGACGGTGTGGCTGCCATTCGTCAACGCCCCGAATGTCTGGCTCGGCATGCCGTCGATCCTGACCTGGAGCGTGGGGTGGGTGGTGGCCCTCACTCCGGCACTCGGCTACGTCGAGTACCAGCGCGGCCGCGTCGAGCGCCGGCGCGAGCACCTCCAGAACGGAGGCGGCCGATGAGCGCCACGTTGACCGTGTCCGTCGTGGGCATGTTGGTGATTGCCGCGCTCGGCGTGCTCGGCCGCCGCAAGCCCGCGGCCAGCCTGGAGGAGTGGACGGTCGGCGGACGCCGGTTCGGTGCGGTCACCACATGGTTCCTCCAGGCAGGCGAGGTGTACACCACGTTCACCTTCCTCGGGCTGGCCGGGCTCGCGTATGCCTCGGGCGTCGGGGTCGCCTACGCGCTGCCGTACCTCCCGCTGGCCTACGTCGGCCTGTATGTGATCGCGCCGCTCGTCTGGCGCCTCGGCAGGGATCGCGGCTACCTGACGCAGGGCGACTTCTTCGCCGACCGTTATGGCAGCCAAGCCCTCGGCACGCTCACCGCGGTGCTCGGCGTACTGTTCCTGCTGCCATACCTGCAGCTCCAGATCACCGGCCTCGGCCTGGTCGTCGAACTGGCGACCGGCAACAGCGGCTCCGGCACCGCGAGCATGATCGCCGCGTCGGTCCTCATCACCGCGTTCGTTCTGTGGTCGGGGATCGGCGGCGTGGCGCGGGCGGCGTACCTCAAGGACGCGCTCATGGTGCTCGTCCTGGTCGTGCTGGCGGTCGCCATTCCCGTGCACTTCGCGGGCGGCATCGGCGACGTCAGCCGCCAGCTCGCCGACACGCACGCGGCCAAGCTCTCCATCCACGACGGGCCGTTCGACCGCACCTGGTTCTTCACCAGCATGGTGACGAGCCTGCTGAGCGTCATGTTCATGACCATGCCGCAGAGCTGGCCCGCGGTGCTGTCCGCCAAGGACGAGAAGGCACTTCGGCACAACAGCATCTGGATCCCGTTCTACAGCGCGAGCCAGGCGATCCCGATGCTCGTCGGGTTCACCGGCATCCTCGTCGCCGGCGCGGCTTCCGGCGGCCCGAACGGTGTGCTCCTGCATCTCACGAACGGTGCGCTGCCCGGCTGGGTGGTCGGTGTCGTCGTCACCGCCGCCGCAGCGTGCGCGATGGTGCCGTCCGCGGGGATCGTCCTGGGCATGTCGTCGATGGTCGCCCGGAACGTCGTCCGCACGCGCACCGAGCGGTCGGGACTGCTGGTGAACCACGCCACGGTGATCGGCGCGGTCGCGTTGGCGCTGGTGCTGGGCATCAAGCGGCCGGACGCGCTGGCGAACCTCCTGCTCCTCACCTACGCCGGACTGGCGCAGTTGGCGCCGGGCCTGCTGTACGCGCTGAAGGGGCACCGCCCGCTCGCCCGCGCGTGGTCCGTCGCGGCCGGGATCATCGCGGGGGAAGCGGTCGTGATCTGGCTGACCTTCGGCAACGACGGCCACGCGGTCGACGTCGGCCACGTGAACGTCGGCCTCATCGGAATCGGGGTCAACCTTGCCGTCGGGATCCTCGTCGAGGTGGTGTTCCGGCTGGCGGGATCCGCTCGCCCCGAGGCCCCGGCGACGATGTGCCCGGTGAAGGGGACGGCGGCGTGAGCGCGGGAAGGGACGGTGTCCCGCCCGGCGCGTCGAACGGCACACCCTCCGCGCGCACGGCCGACCGGGCGACGGAGGAACCCGACCCGCACAAGGCCGACGCGGCCGACGCGGCCGACGGGGCCGACGGGGCCGACGCGGCGAAGGAACAAACCACCGAAGAGATCGATGATGGGCGAGGCAGCGACATGAACACGGGCGACAAGTCCACCGCGGGATCCCGCGCGCAGATCGCGGGATCCTGCTTCGAACCGCCGCAGGTGCAGATATTCCGGGCGCGGCGGATCATCACGCTCGCCCGAGCCGACGGAGGGGCGAACGCCGACGCCGACCCACGCGCCGAAACGGAGGCGCTCGCGACCCTCGGGGACCGCATCGTGGCCGCGGGGGACTGGGACGAGTTGCGCTCCCGCTTCCCGGGCGCCGAACGGGTCGATCTCGGCGAGGCCGTCGTCGTTCCCGGGCTCAACGACGCACACTGCCACCCTGCCGTCCTGGCCGACACCCGTCTGCGGGTCTCCCTGACCGCGCACGCCATGTCCGCGGCCGGCGGTTCGCGCGGCCTGCTGGCGGAACGCGCGCGGGCCACCGCGCCCGGCCGCTGGGTCGTCGCCGAGGGCTACGACCCAGCGGCCGACCCGCAAGGCAGGCTCACCCGCGCCGCTCTGGACGCGGTGTCGCGCGAACACCCCGTCATCGCCGTGCATTTCTCGTGCCACATGGCCGTCGCAAACACCCGGGCCCTCGAACTCGCCGGCTACCGCGACACCGACGCCGACCCCTCCGGCGGCACGCTCGGGCGCGACACCGACGGCCGGCTCGACGGCTGGATGTACGAAGGAGCCTGGTTCGACCAGTGGTACCGCCCCAGCGGGGTCCCCGAACTGCTCGGCGAGTTCACCCTCGACGACCGGGTCCGGTCGTTCGCCGAGGTGTGCCGCGACTTCCACGCGGCAGGCATCACCTCCTGGTGCGACGCCCTGGTCTCGCCCCGCGAGCTGAGGCTCTACCAGGAGGCGGCGCGGCGCGGCGTCCTCACCGCGCGCGTGGGCATGCTGGTGTGGCACCGGTACTTCGAGGACCTGGCGCGGGTCGGCATGCGTTCCGGCTTCGGCGACGAACACCTGCGCCTGGTCGGCGTCAAGCTGATGATCGACGGCGCGCTCGCGGGCGGCACGTGTTTGTGCCGCCTGCCGTACCCCAGCCAGACGGGCGCCGACAACGGCATCCAGGTGATGACGGACGAGGAGTTCGGCGCGACGGTACGCGCCGTCCACAGCGCGGGCAGCCGAGTGGCGGTGCACGCGAACGGCGACCTGGCAGTGGGCAAGGTGCTCGACGCCATCGAGGCGGCCCGCGCGGAGGATCCGGCGTACGCCGGGACCAACCACCGCATCGAGCACTGCAGCCTCGTCGACGACAACCTGGTCGCCCGGATCGCCGCCGCCGGGGTGACTCCCGTGCCGTTCGGGGCCTTCCTGCACGAGCACGGCGGCAAGCTGCGCGGTTACTACGGAGACGAGCGCGCCGCGGCGGCGTGCGCCCACCGGAAGTTCCTGGACGCGGGCATCCGCGTCGGCGGATCCTCGGACCACCCCGCCGGACCGCTCCCGCCGCTGCTGGCGATCCGCACGATGGTGACGCGCACCACCGGCGACGGCGAGGTCCTCGGCCCCGAACAGCGGGTGACCGCACGCGAGGCCCTGGAGGTCTACACGTCCGGCTCCGCGCACGCCACCGGGGAAGCACACATCAAAGGCCGCCTCGCCCCTGGCATGCTCGCCGACTTCACCGTCCTCGGCGACGACCCCCTGACCGTCGCCCCCGAACGCATCGCCGACATCCCCATCCTCTCGACCTGGGTAGGCGCCCAACGCGTATGGCAGGTTTAGCCTTGCCCCACCGAGGTATGCCAAGGGGTCTGCCAAACGAACGGGGCTGTCTCACTTTCGGTGGTGACGCAGTGTGGTTGGTGTCGTTGACATGACACGCGAGATGCCAACGAGCGTGTGAACATGGTGTTTTCTGGGCTATTGCCGCTGATCATCGAGGGTGTAGGCGATGAGGGCGGGCGGATCATGGTGCTGGCGCGGACGCCGGACGGGGTGGCAGCCTGCCCGGTCTGCGGAGCCGGGTCGGTACGGGTGCATGACTATCACGAGCGGACGGTGACCGACGTGCCGGTGGATGGTCGGCGTGTGGTGGTCCGGGTGCGTGTGCGCCGTCTGGTGTGCCCCACGCCTGCCGTCACACCTTGCGCGAGCAAATACCCGTGCTGCTCGAGCGTCACCGGCGTCGTACTGCCCGCCCGACCAGTCAGGTCAAGGCGGTCGTGCCCCAAAGCGGCTGCTGGGCGAAGGCCGGGCCGCAGCGACGGGAGCTGACCTGCGAGCGCACCACCCTGGAACGTTGGCACGCCGTCCACGACCTGCTCGGCAAGGGAGTGGGACTGCTGGACTGCGCCCGCAGGCTGGACCTGGCGCTGAACACCGTCCAACGGTACGCACGTGCCTCCGAGCCCGACCGATTGCGCCGCCCGCCCCAGTCCCGCGCCTGCCAGGTCGATGCCCACCGACACCACCTGCGCCGGCGCCGGACGGAGGAGCCCGGCATGCCAGTCAAGCGCCTGCTCGAGGAGATCCACGACCTCGGATACACGGGCAGCCTCAACCTGCTCTGCAAGTACATCAACCAGGGCCGCCCGGAAGGCGACCGGATCATGCCCTCACCACGCCGCCTCATCTCCTGGATCATGACGAGCCCCGAGCACCTGCCCGACAAGGACCGTACCCACCTCGGCGAACTCCTCATCGCCTGCCCCGAGATGACCACACTGGCCAAGCTCGTACGCGACTTCGCCTCGCTGGCGGCCAGCACTCTGCCCACGTCGTGGCGGGTGGCTGGGCGGCGGTTCTTCGAACCCAGTGGTCGGCCGGAATCCCGGGATGTTGTCTGTCGGCAGGTGTTCATACCGGTGGGCTCGTGATGCGGCAGACAGCACGGTACCGGTCGTTGCGGCGAAGGCTGTTCTGCCCGGTCAGGACAGGGTCCGCCATGCCTCGTTCAGCGCCTCCCGGAACGCGTCGGTCTCCTTCGCGCTCAGGCCGGCGGTCATGCGCTCCTCGAGGCGGCGTGCCGGCTCGGCGTACTCGGAGAGCAGCCGCCGCCCGGGGGCTGCGAGCAGGATGAGGCGTTCGCGGCGGTTGGCGGGGTTGGGTTCGCGGCGGATCAGGCCGCGGCTCTCCAGGGCGCGGACCATGTCGGCCATCGACTGGGCGGTGACGAAGGAGTCGCGGGCGAGCTGCGCCGCGGAGATCCCGTCGTGTCGGTCCAGCACGGTGAGGGCGGTGTACTGAAGCGCCGTTACCCCGGCGGGCTTGAGCAGCTCCTCCAGGCGGGCGCGCACCGCCAGCTCCGTTCTCTTGACCAGGTAGAGCAGTGACGTGCTCACGTTCGTCCTCCCGTCGTGTCGGTCCGTGTGGGGCGGCAGCGGTCCCACCTTAGGGCATTGACAGGAATCCTGCTGATTGTTCAGACTGGCGGTCATCAGGATTCCTGTCGATCCCGGTTCGGGTCGGCTCTTTCGGTATTCCTCTTTCATCACTCACGAGAGGCACCTCTCATGGATCTTCAGGGCAAGGTCGCTGTCGTCACCGGCAGCGGACGCGGTCTCGGTCTGGCATACGCGCAGGCCCTCGCCGCCGCGGGCGCCGCCGTTGTCGTCAACGATGTCGACAAGGACACGGTGGACGCCGCCGTCGAAACCATCACGTCCACGGGCGGCAGGGCGGCCGGCGTCGTGGCGGCCGTGGGCGGCACGGAGGCGGCCGAGCAACTCGTCGAGACCGCAGTGCGGGAGTTCGGGCGCCTGGACGTGCTCGTCACCAACGCGGGCATTCTCCGCGACCGCGTGCTGTGGAAGATGACGGACGACGACTTCGACGCCGTCGTCAAGGTCCACCTGCGCGGCACCTTCACCTGCGCCCGTGCCGCAGCGGTCCGGATGCGCGAGCAGGGCACCGGCGGCCGTCTCGTCCTGATCTCCTCCCCGGCCGGACAGCGTGGCAACTTCGGCCAGACCAACTACGCCGCCGCCAAGGCGGGCATCGTCGCCATGGCCCGCACCTGGGCCATGGAACTGGGCCGCGCCGGCATCACCGTCAACGCCGTCGTGCCGGTCGCCGCCACCGATATGACCAAGACCATCCCGGCGTTCGCCCCGGTCATCGAGGAGTCCGAGCGCTCTGGCAAGCCGCTGCCGGACTGGCTGCGCAAGGACGAGGGCCTCGGCAGCGTCGAGGACGTCGCCGCCCTGATCACCTTCCTCGCCTCGGACGACTCCGACGGGGTCACCGGCCAGGCCATCGGCATCGGCGGCGACCGGCTCGCCCTGTGGGCGCACCCCAAGGAGAAGGCGGTCGCCTTCGCCGACGGCGGGTGGAGCGCCCATGCCATCGCCGCCGAGTGGCCGAATGGCGTCGGCGCCGAGCCCGAGACCTACGGCATCCCCGCGCCCCAGGCCCCGGAGGCGTGACATGGGCGACCTCGCGCTCGACCTCGACCGGCTGACCGCCATCGACGTGCACACGCACGCGGAGATCTCCAAAGACGGCCACGGGGCCCTGAGCCCGGAGCTGTTCGGCGCCTCCGAGGAGTACTTCAAGGCGCATGGTCACCGGCAGCCGACCATCGACGAGATGGCCACCCACTACCGTGAACGCCGCATGGCCGCAGTGGTGTTCACGGTGGACGCCGAGCACGCCACGGGCCATCCCCGCATCTCCAACGAGGAGGTCGCAGAGAGCTGTGCCGCCCACGCCGACGTGCTCGTCCCGTTCGCGAGCGTCGACCCCCACAAGGGCCGGGCGGGCGTGCGGGAGGCCCGTCGCCTGGTGGAGGAGCACGGGGTGCGCGGGTTCAAGTTCCACCCCAGCATCCAGGCGTTCTCCCCGAACGACCGGATGGCGTACCCGCTCTACGAGGCCATCGAGGAACTCGGCGTGCCCGCGCTGTTCCACACCGGCCAGACCGGCATCGGTGCCGGCGTCCCCGGCGGCGGAGGTATCCGGCTGAAGTACTCGAACCCGATGCTGGTCGACGACGTCGCCGTGGACTTCCCGGAACTGCGGATCGTCCTGGCCCACCCGTCCTTCCCGTGGCAGGACGAGGCCCTGGCCGTGGCCACGCACAAGCCGCACGTGTACATCGACCTGTCGGGCTGGTCGCCGAAGTACTTCCCGCCGCAGCTGGTGCGGTACGCCAACACACTGCTCAAGGACAAGGTGCTCTTCGGCTCCGACTACCCGGTCATCACGCCCGACCGCTGGCTCGCCGACTTCGAGAAGCTCGACATCAAGCCCGAGGTCCGGCCTAAGATCCTCAAGGACAACGCCGCCCGCCTGCTCGGTCTGACCACGGGCTGAAGGAGACGCCGTGTTGAACCAAGGCATCGGCTCCTGGCCGGCGCGCCGGGCCCGCAAGACTCCCGACCGGGTGGCCGTGGTCCACGAGGACCGCACCCTGACCCACCGCGAGCTGCACCTGCGCGTCCTGCGCCTCGCCCACGCCCTGCGCGCGCTCGGCGTGGCGCGGGGCGACCGGATCGCGTACCTCGGGCCCAACCACCCTGCCTTCCTGGAGACCCTGTTCGCCGCCGGGACGCTGGGGGCGGTCTTCGTACCGCTCAACTCCCGGCTCGCGGCGCCGGAGCTGGCCTACAACCTGTCCGACTCGGGCAGCGTCGTCCTCGTCCACGCCCCCGAGCAGGCCGCTGCGGCCCGTGCCGCGGCGGACGAGGCGGGCGTACGGCAGCGGATCGCGCTCACCGGACCCGACGGGGACGGAGCCCTCGGCTACGAGGAGCTGCTCGCCGGCGCGGGGACGGACCCGCTGGACGAGGCCGTGGCACCCGAGGACCCGTGCCTGATCATGTACACCTCCGGGACCACGGGCCGTCCCAAGGGCGCCGTCCTCTCCCACGCCAACATCACCTGGAACAGTGTCAACGTCCTTGTCGACACCGATCTGTCCAGCGACGAGGTGACCCTCGTCGTGGCCCCGCTGTTCCACACCGCCGGGCTCAACATGACCTGCCTGCCGACCCTGCTCAAGGGCGGCCGGGTGGTCCTCCTCGGCGCCTTCGACGCCGAGCGCGTCCTGGAGCTGATCGAGGACCTGCGCGTGACGTACATGTTCGGCGTCCCCACGATGTACGACGCCATGGCCGCCCGGCCCCGCTGGGCGACCACGGACCTGTCCAGCCTGCGCACCCTCAACTGCGGCGGCGCCCCCGTGCCCGCCCGCACCATCGCCGCGTACCTCGATCGCGGCCTCGCCTTCAGCCAGGGCTACGGCATGACCGAGGCGTCTCCTGGCGTCCTCTTCCTGGACCGGGAACAGACCTCGGTCAAGGCGGGCTCCGCCGGGGTGCCGCACTTCTTCACCGACACCCGCGTCGTGCTCCCGGACGGCCGCGAGGCCGGACCGGGCGAGCGCGGCGAGATCCTGGTCCAGGGCCCCCACGTCATGACCGGTTACTGGGAACGGTCCGAGGACACCGAGGCCGCCTTCACCCGGGAGGACGACGGCGGGCGCTGGCTGCGCACCGGAGACGTCGCCCGGCTGGACGACGACGGCTACGCGTACATCGTCGACCGGGTCAAGGACATGTTCGTCTCCGGCGGCGAGAACGTGTACCCGGCCGAGGTCGAGGACGTGTTCCTCACCCACCCCGCCGTCGCCGAGTGCGCCGTCATCGGCGTTCCCGACCCGGTCTGGGGCGAGGTCGGCCGTGCCGTCGTCGTCCTCCGGCCCGGCGCCGACGCCGACAAGGACGAGATCCTCGGTCATCTCCACGGCAGGCTCGCCAAGTACAAGATCCCCAAGTCCCTCGTCCTGACCGGGGAACTGCCCCGCACGGCCTCCGGCAAGATCATCAAGCCCGCCGTGCGCGACGCGTACGCGGACGGCCCCGGAGACCGTCCGTACGCCTGACAGGCACCCGACACCCCACCTCCGCGGGCGGCGCCCCTCGCCGCCCGCGCCATCGGAAGGATCCACCATGCCCACCACCGCCCACGGCCTCGACGAGCTCAAGGCCCTCACCGGAGCCGACCTCGGCCGCACCGACTGGCTCGACATCACCCAGCAGCGGGTGAACACTTTCGCCGACGCCACCGACGACCACCAGTGGATCCACACCGACCCGGAGAAGGCCAAGGACGGCCCGTTCGGCGGCCCGATCGCCCACGGCTACCTCACCCTCTCCCTCATCATCCCGCTCTTCGGCGAGCTGCTGGAGATCACCGGCACCTCCATGAGCGTCAACTACGGCCTGGAGAAGGTCCGTTTCCCCAGCCCCGTGCCGGTCGGCGCGAAGATCCGCCTGCACGGCGCCGTCGGTACCGTGGAGCAGGTCAAGGGCAACGGCGTGCAGATGCCGCTGACGTTCACCGTCGAGGTCGAGGGCAGCGAGAAGCCGGCCTGCGTTGCGGAGGCGGTCTACCGCCACTACGCCTGACGGACCGCCGTCGGCCCCGGGCCGACGGCCTTCCAACCGCACGAAAGGGGCGCGGTACCGGACCACTTCGATCCCGGTACCGCGCCCCTTTCATCCCGCCACGAACATACGCGGACGAGCCTGGCCTCAGCCGACACGGCCGCAGCGTTCGGTGTCGATCTCGGTCAGCGTGGCCTCGTTGTAGCGGGCTCCGTGCACCGTCGTGGCGTTCAGCACTCGTCCTGCCGCGTCGAGCACCCCGGCGGGTATCTCGGTGTCGAGTACGGACAGGTTTTCCCGCAGGTGGTCCACCGACCGGGTCCCCGGAACGGCCACGACGTGGGGTCCCCGGGAAAGGACCCAGCCGAGGGCCAGCTGCGGCAGGGTGAGCCCGGCCTCGTCGGCGATCTTCTCCAGCTCGCCCCGCAACGCCAGGTTGGCCGGATAGTGGCGCTCGTCGAAGCGGGGCATGTTCCGCCGGATGTCGTCGGCGGGAAGGACCGCCAGGTCCGGCGGGGCGGCCGTGAGAAACCCCCGGGCCAGTGGGCTGAACGCCACCAGGGCGACGCCGAGTTCACGGGCCGCCTGCAACGTCCCCCGCTCCGGATTGCGCGACCACAGGCTGTACTCGTTCTGCAGTGCGGCGATCGGATGCACGGCGTGGGCCCGCCGCAGGGTCGCGGCGGACACCTCGGACAGGCCGAGCGCCCGTACCTTGCCTGCCCCGACGAGCCCGGCCATCGCCCCGACGCTCTCCTCCACCGGCACCCGCGGGTCGAGCCGGTGCAGGTAGTAGAGGTCGATGACATCGGTACGCAGCCGGGCCAACGCCTCGTCGACGGTACGCCGCAGGGTCTCGGGCCTGCCGTTGATGACGCGCCGCCCACCGACACCGGTCATCCCGCACTTGCTGGCCAGCACGATCCGGTCCCGATGGCCGGCGAGCACCCGGCCGACCAACTCCTCGTTGGCACCGAAACCGTAGAGCGCGGCGGTGTCGAAGAGCGTGACACCCTCCTCCAGCGCCGTCAGAAGCAAGCGCTCGGCGTCCTCCGCCGAAGGCGCGACGCCGTAGGCGTGGCTCAGGTTCATACAGCCCAGGCCGAGCGCCGGCACCTCGAAGGAAGCGATCCGGCGCGACGCACGGCCCGGGGCCGCCCCCGTTGTGGTCACGGGCGCGAGAAGGAGGCGAGCTGCTGCTCCAGCGCCGCCAGCGTCCGGTAGCAGGCCATCACCTGGGCGATGGAGGAGTTCGGCTCGCGGCCCTCGCGGATGGCGGCGACGAACTCGCGGTCCTGGAGCTCGATGCCGTCCATCGACACGTCGACACCGCTGACGTCGATCGGCTCGTCCTTGCCGGTGAAGAGGTCGTCGTACCGCGCGATGTACGTGCCCGTGTCGCCGATGTAACGGAAGAAGGTACCGAGCGGCCCGTCGTTGTTGAACGACAGAGACAGGGTGCAGATGGCGCCGTTCTCCGCGCGCAGCTGGATGGACATGTCCATCGCGATGCCGAGCTCGGGGTGGATCGGGCCCTGGACGGCGTTGGCCTGCACGATCGGTGAACCGGTCTGGTGGGCGAACAGGTCGACGGTGTGCGCGGCGTGGTGCCACAGCAGGTGGTCGGTCCAGGACCGCGGCCGGCCGAGAGCGTTGAGGTTCGTGCGGCGGAAGAAGTACGTCTGCACATCCATCTGCTGGATGCCGAACTCGCCGGCCCGGATCCGCTGCCGCACCCACTGGTGGCTGGGGTTGAAGCGGCGGGTGTGCCCCACCATCCCGACCAGCCCGGTGCGCCGCTGCGCCTCCAGGCAGGCCTCGGCGTCGCCGAGGGAGGCGGCCAGCGGAATCTCGACCTGGACGTGCTTGCCCGCTTCGAGACAGGCCAGCGTCTGCTTGGCGTGCATCGGTGTAGGCGTGGCGAGGACGACGGCGTCTATGCCGTCCATGGCCAGCACTTCGTCGAGGGTGGCGACGCCGCGGCCGATGCCCTGCTCCGCCGCGAACTTCCGGGCGTTCTCCAGGGAGCTGCTCACCACGGCGGCCACCTCGACGCCCTCGATCCGCCGGAGCGCGGCGGCGTGCTTGGCGCCGAAGGCGCCGCCTCCGGCCAAGGCGACCCGGAGGGTTCGGTCTTCAGTCATGTCACTCCTTCACGGCGGGCTCCTCGGCCCGCGGGCGGTTTTCCAGGATCACGTGGCCGACGGCGGTGTTGGACGCCGGCACATGGTAGAAGCGGTGCTTGACCTCGATCTTCCCGGTCCCGTCGACATCGCTCAGGGCACCGCGGGCGATCAGCCACATGACCAGCTCGATGCCCTCCGAGCCCGCCTCCTCGACGTACTCCAGGTGCGGCACCCGCGCCAGGCCGGCCGGGTCCTCGACCAGCCGGTCGAGGAATGCGTTGTCCCACTCGCGGTTGATGAGACCGGCGCGGGGGCCCTGGAGCTGGTGGCTCATGCCGCCGGTGCCCCACACCTGGACCTTCAGCGGTCGGTCGTACGACTCGATCGCCCTGCGCAGCGCCCGGCCGAGCTCGAAGCAGCGGGCGCCCGAGGGCACGGGGTACTGCACCACGTTGACGTGGAACGGGATCACCTTGCACGGCCACTTCTCGACGTCGCCGAACATCAGCGACAGCGGGACGGTCAGGCCGTGGTCCACGGCCATCTCGTTGGCGAGGGTGAGGTCGAAGTCGTCCTTGATGAGCGAGTGCGCGATGTGCGCGGCCAGGTCGGGGTCGCCCTCGATGCCGGGGACGGGACGGGGCCCGTACCCCTCGTCGGCGGTGGCGTAGGCCGCGCCCGTACCGAGCACGAACGTCGGGATCAGGGACAGGTCGAACGAGGAGGCGTGGTCGTTGTAGACCAGGAAGACCACGTCGGGGAGGTTCTCCTGCTCCCACTCCTTGGAGAACTCGTACCCGTCGAAGACCGGCCGCCAGTAGGGCTCGTCCGTCTTGTCGTGGTCCATCGCCGCACCGATCGCGGGCACGTGGGAGGTGAAGACCGCACTGGTGATCGTGGCGTGCTCGGCCGGGGGCGTCGGGTCGGCGTGCGCCGCCTCCAGGACGGCGTGGTCGATGCGGTTGCCCTCGACGGAGCGGCCGCCGCCGACCATCATGGCGCGGTACTGCTCCTCGGTCATGCCGGTCATCGAACCCGCCATCTGCTGGAACGAGAACCCCAGGGTCGCGCCCCACTTGGCGAGGAAGTAGATGTTGCCGCCCTCGCGCATGGCGGTGTTGAGGTCGCGGTCGAGCAGTGCCTGCTTCTGTTCCTCCCGCAGCGGCCAGGAGTCCAGGTAGGCGCGCTCGTCGGAGAGGTAGCGCTCGCGGTTCTCCGCCGTCATCAGTGACATGCAGAACTGGTTGAGGTGGTAGCCCTTGGCGGACTGCTCGGCGTCGAAGATGGTGGTTCCCGGCACCAGCTTGTAGGTCTTGTCCAGTGACATGGTGGCCTCCGGTCGTGGGCGGGTCAGTCGGTGTCCGGCCAGTACAGGCGCATCGGGTTGTCGACGAGGAGCTTGCGCTGCAGTTGCGCGGTCGGTGCGATGTGCGGGATGAAGTCGACCAGCAGACCGTCGTCGGGCATGTGGTCGGTGAGGTTCGGGTGGGGCCAGTCGGTGCCCCACAGCACCCGGTCGGGGAACTCCTCGACCACGCGTCGGGCGAACGGTGCGACGTCGCGGTAGGCCTGCCGCTCGCCGTCGACGGCCGGCGGGCCGCTCACCGACAGCCGCTCCGGGCAGGTCACCTTGCACCAGATGTCGGGTCTTGCCCGCAGGAACTGCAGGAACGTCTCGAACTGCGGGCCGTGCGGGTCCTTGGTGACATCGGGCCGGCCCATGTGGTCGATGACCAGTGGTACCGGGATCGAGAGGAAGAAGTCGCGCAGGTCGGCGAGGTCGGCTGCCTCGAAGTAGAGGACGACGTGCCAGCCGTAGGGGGCGATCCGTTCGACGACGTCCTGCAGGTCCCGTCGTGGTGCCGTGTCGACGAGTCGCTTGACGAAGTTGAAACGTACGCCGCGGACACCGGCCTCGTGCAGTTCCCGCAGCTCGGTGTCCGAGATCCCGGGCCGTACGGTGGCAACGCCCCGGGCCAGTCCTCCGGAGGCCCGCAGAGCGTCAGTCATGGCGCTGTTGTCGGCGCCGTGGCAGGTCGCCTGGACCACGACGTTGCGGGCGAAGCCCAGGTGGTCGCGCAGCGCGAAGAGCTGGTCCTTGGACGCGTCGCACGGGGTGTACTTCCGCTCGGGCGCGAACGGGAACTCGGCTCCCGGGCCGAAGACGTGGCAGTGCGCGTCGACGGTTCCCTCGGGCATCCGGAATCGTGGCCGGCTCGGACCGGCGTACCAGTCCAGCCAGCCAGGGGATTTCTCGAAGTCCGTCGTCATCATCAGTCCTTGTAGCGCAGGCCGAGCTCGGCCAGCGGGCCGCGCATGTCGTACATGTCCAGGCCGAGTTCGCCTGCGCGGAACCGTGCCCGCTTGCTCTCCTCGCCCGCCTCGCGCCGGGCCGCCGCCTCGGCGACCTCAGAGGCCCGCTCGCGCGGCACCACCACAACACCGTCGCTGTCCGCCACGACGATGTCGCCGGGCCGCACGAGAGCGTTGGCGCAGACCACCGGCACGTTGACCGAGCCGAGGGTGGCCTTGACCGTGCCTTTGGCATTGATCGCCCGGGAGAAGACCGGGAAGTCCATCTTCTCCAGGTCCGCCCCGTCGCGTACACCGCCGTCGATGACCAGGCCCTGGCCACCGCGGGCACGGAAGGAGGTGGCGAGCAGCTCGCCGAAGAATCCGTCCTCGCTCTCGGTCGTGCAGGCCGCGACCACCACGTCGCCTTCCTGGATCTGTTCGGCGGCGACGTGGAGCATCCAGTTGTCGCCGGGCTGCAGCAGCACGGTCACCGCGGTGCCGCACAGCCGGGCCTGGGGGTAGACGGGGCGCAGATAGGGGCGCATCAGCCCGGTCCGTCCCATGGCCTCGTGGATCGTGGCGACGCCGAATGTCGACAGCGCGGCGACGTCCTCGGGGTCGGCGCGGGTGAACGAGGTGTGGACGACACCGATTTCGGTGTGTTCCATGGTTCTTCTCCTGGGTCAGTGGCCGGCGGCGGTGAGGCGGGCGGCGAGTCGGGGGTAGACGCGCAGGGCGTTGCCGCAGTAGACAGCGGCGCGTTCCTCGGCGGAGAGGTTCGCGGTGGCCTCGACGTACCGCTTCGTGTCGTCGAAGTGGTGGCCGGTGCGCGGGTCGATGTCACGCACCGCGCCGATCATCTCGCTCGCGAAGAGGATCGAGTGGCTGGGGATGACCTCGGTGAGCAGGTCGATGCCGGGTTGGTGGTAGACGCAGGTGTCGAAGAAGACGTTGTCCAGCAGCGTTTCGGGGTCCGGCCTGCCCAGCGCCATCGCCAGGCCGCGGAACCGGCCCCAGTGGTAGGGCACCGCGCCGCCGCCGTGCGGGATCACGAACCGCAGAGTTGGGAAGTCGGAGAACAGGTCGCCCTGCACCAGTTGCATGAACGCCGTGGTGTCGGCATTGAGGTAGTGAGCGCCGGTGGTGTGGAAGGCCGGGTTGCACGACGTGCTGACGTGGATCATGGCCGGGATGTCGTACTCGGACATTGCCTCGTAGACCGGGTACCAGCTGCGGTCGGTCAGCGGCGGCGCGGTCCACCTGCCGCCCGACGGATCGGGGTTGAGGTTGACGGTCACCGCGCCGAGCTCCTCGACTGCGCGGCGCAGTTCGGGCAGGCAGGTCGCGGGGGCGACGCCCGGCGACTGCGGCAGCATCGCGCCCATCGCGAAACGGTCGGGGTAAAGCGTACTGACGCGGTGGACCAGGTCGTTGCAGATCCGGGCCCACACCGAGGAGATCTGGAAGTCGCCGACGTGGTGGGCCATGAAGCTGGCCCGCGGGGAGAAGATCGTCAGGTCGCTGCCACGCTCGTTCATGAGCCGCAGCTGGTTGCCCTCGATCGCCTGGCGCAGGTCGTCGTCGGTGATGACCAGGTCGTTGGGGTCAGGCGCTGCCTCGGGGGAGCCGACCGCCGCCACCTGCCGGTCCCGCCACTGCGCCAGCTGCGGCGGCGCGGTGGTGAAGTGACCGTGACAGTCGATGATCATGGGTTGTCTCCTGGTGGTCGTCCTGGTCAGTGGGGACGGGTGGGCCAGCCGGTGTACTGCTCGGCGAGATAGGTGCGACCGGCGCGGGTGCCGACCACGTTGTCGAGCTCGCCGAGTTGGCGTCGCAGGTCGAACGGCGTGCTGCCGGGCGCGGTGTGCAGCAGTTGGGTCATCCAGTAGGAGAAGTTCTGCGCCCGCCAGACTCGCTGCAGGGCACGCGGCTGGTACTCGTCCAGCGCGGCTTCGCCCGCACCGCCGAGTGCTTTCAGGAGGACGTCGGCGAGCACCTTCACGTCGTGCAGCGCGAGGTTGAGCCCGCGAGCACCGGTCGGCGGCACCGTGTGCGCGGCGTCGCCCGCCAGCGTCATCGAGCCCCAGCGCATCGGCTCCTGAACGAACGAGCGGAACCGCAGGACCGTCTTCTCCAGGACCGGTCCTTCCTTGAGGCGGAAGCCGTCCTGGCCGGCCACGCGGGCCTGGAGCGTCTCCCAGATGCGGTTGTCCGGCCAGGCATCGACGGACTCTTCCGGGCTGCACTGGAAGTACATCCGTTGCACGGTCTCGGTGCGTTGGCTGATCAGCGCGAAACCGTGCTCGGAGTGGGCATAGACCAGCTCGGGTGCGCTCATCGGAGCCTCGGCCAGGATGCCGAACCACGCGAAGGGGTACTCCTTGCCGTACCGAACCCGCCTGTCCTCGGGCACCAGATCGCGGCACATGCTGCGCGACCCGTCCGCACCGACCACGTACCGCGCCCGGATCTCGTGGCGGGACCCGTCGGGTGCGGTATAGCGCACCCGGGGAGCATCGGTCGTGACTCCGAGGACTTCGGTGTCCTTGACACCGAAGTGGACCGCGCCGCCGTCGCGGTCCAGGGCGTCGGCCAGGTCGATGAACACATCGGTCTGCGGGTAGAGCCACACCGACGCGCCCACCAGCTGCTTGAAGTCGATGTGGTGCGGCCGGCCGCCGAAGCGGAGCTCCACCCCCTCGTGCTCACAGCCGTCGCGCAGAATCCGGTCGGACACGCCCGTCTCGACCAGGTCCCGGGCTGCGTCGGCCTCGAGGATGCCGGCCCGCTGGGTCGTTTCGATCTCGCGGCGGGTGCGGGTGTCGACGACGATCGTCTCGACTCCAGCACGCCCGAGCAGGTGCGCCAGCATCAGGCCGGCTGGACCGGCACCGATGACAGCGACGGGAACCGAGGCAACGGTGTCGACGGCGGCGTCGGCCATGACATCTCCTGAGCAAGTGCGAACGTTCCGAACACCCCGAACGGTGACACCCGGGGCCACAGCCGGTCGCCGGTGTTTCCGTCAGGCGGAAGCTCGCATGTCAGGCCGTAGTACGGGTACGTCGGCCGAGTTCGTCGGAGATCCCGTACACAGCCCGCAGCAGCGGCTCACGCAGCCCCCGAGTACGGTCCGCGCTGCGCGCCGTGATCACGATCCCCAAAGCGGCTTCGACGGGCCCGGTCCGGCCGATCCTCACCGGTGCGGCCACCGCGACGGTGCTCTCCGAGAGCTGCCGGTCGCTGACGAAGACCTGCTCACGGCGGATACGGTCCAGCTGCGTGCGCAGTGTCTTCGGGTCAGTGACGGTGTGCGGAGTCCAGGCCCGCAGCGGTGATTCGAGGACCTCCTCCTGGATCTCCAACGGCGCGTGCGCCAGCAGCACCCGCCCCATTCCGGTGGAGCCGACGGGGAACCGCGTCCCGACCATCGTCAGCAGCTCCACCGACCGGTGCCCGGCGATCCGCTCGACGAACACGAGCTCCGTGCCCTCGCGCACCGCGAGCTGGACGTTCTCGTGGGTCGCCTCGTAAAGGTCCTGCATGAACGGCAGAGCCACATCACGCAGGATCTGGGTACGGGGGCACCCCGAGGCAATCTCCCAGAGACGCAGTCCAACATGCCAGGACCCGTCCTCCCCGCGTTCCAGCGCTCCCCATCCCGCCAGCTCCGCGACCACCCGGTGCGTCGTACTCAAGGCCAGGCCCGTGCGCTGCGCGATCTCCGACAGAGTCTGCGACGGGTTCTCCCGGCCGAAGACCGAGAGAACCTCAAGGACTTTTCCAGCTGCCGTGCTCCGGGTTGTGCTCACGCGGTCAGTCTCGCAGACCGGCGTTGAGCTCCCCGAACGAGCGCCGTACCATCTGCCGGAACACCAAGGAGGCGCTGTGGACCGAGAGATCTCCGGACTGTCCTCGATGGCGACGCGGTCGATACTGGCCGAGCTGTCCGAACACATCCGGCTCACGCACGGGCTTCCCGTGCGTTTCGAGGCCGGCGGCGGGGTCGAGATCGCCCGACGGGTGCGCGAGGGTGCCGAGGCCGACTTGCTCGTGCTCGCCGACGGAGCGCTGACCGCGCTGGAGAAGGACGGGTACCTCCTGGCGGGCACGGCGCGACCGCTGTGGATCTCCCAGGTCGTCGCCGCCGTGCCGGAGGGATCACCGGTTCCAGTGCTCGGCTCGGAATCCGACCTGCGGGCCGTTCTGAGGTCCGCAAAGAAGATCGCCTATTCAACCGGTCCCAGCGGGACGGCCCTGATCGATCTGATCAGCCGGCTGGGTCTTGCCGACGAGCTTTCCGACCGGCAAGTCCAGGCACCACCGGGGGTTCCGGCCGGCAGCCTGCTGTCATCCGGCCAGGCCGACCTGGCCTTCCAGCAGCACAGCGAGCTGATGGACCTGCCGGGCGTCGCCATCGTCGGCCCGCTGCCAGGCGACACCGCCATCAGTTCGACATTCAGCGGAGGCGTACTGGCTTCCGCAGCTTCCCAGCCGAGCCGTGCCCTCGAAGTCCTCGACCTCCTCGGCTCCGACACGGCGTCGAGGACAGCCCGAGCCAGAGGCATGCGGGCGTGTGGGCACTGACCTTGTCGTGCAAGTGAGTGTTTGATTCTCGGCTGTTGGTTTCTTCGGGGTCAGGTGTCGCGCCGGTTCCGGGTGTTCTGTTGGGTGAGGCGTCGGGCCGTGAGGTTGATCGCGGCGATTTGGATCACGGCTGCGGATCGGTGTTAACGCCGAGGGGTGGTTACTGCGGTTGAAACTCGTGATGTCGTCTGCGACGATCAGGGGTTGATCGGCAGTCCCGTTTCGGTGAGGCAGCCGTCTACGAGGTTGCTGCGGTATTGGATGTTGCCGCAGGCCGCTTCGGATTCGTTGCCTGCGGTGTTCCGGCGTGGTGAAGGCGACGTTGGAGAGCCAACCGCGCCGCAGCAGGGACCAGGGGCCTTCGGGCAAGGCCCGACCTCGCCGACGTTGTCCTGCGAAGCGATCGAGTCGCATATCCCAATTAGCGGTCGAGTCGTCGCGGGGCTCCGGGCGGCCAAGTCATTTGAGCCATCGGACGGCGACAAGCTGACAGCCATACCCAGAACCCCTGGAGCCCGACGATCTTACGAATGACCGCCTCAAACCCACGTCTGGAAGGTAGGACAAGCCAAATGAGGCTCGGACCTGTCCGTTGAGATCCATCCGCAGCGGGCTCTGCATCAACGTCATCGAATCGTGTGGTCAGGTTCCCAGGTCGGCGTCTCGTGCCAGCAGTGCGGCCTGCACCCGGTTCCCGCAGTCCAGCTTGGTCAGGATCCGGCTCACGTACGATTTGACCGTGGCCTCGCTCATATGGATCCGCTGACCGGCGTCCGCGTTGGACAGGCCCTCACCCAGCAGCGCCAGGACCTCCAGCTCGCGGTTGGTCAGCGCGTCCAGCCGGCGGCGGGCCCGCTCGGCACGGTGAGCGCTCTGGCTGGACGCCAACGAGTCCACGACACGGCGGGTGGCACCCGGCGACAGGTACGCGTCTCCGGCCGCGGCAGCCCGGACCGCGCGCATGAGTTCCGCGGGCGCCGAGTCCTTGAGCAGAAAGCCCACGCTGCCCCCGGTCAGGGCGCGCAGTACGTTCTGCTGTTCCCCGAAGGTTGTCAGGATCAGCACCCGCGTGTCAGGCACGGTCCGGTGCAGCTCGGCCAGGGCCGTCAGCCCGTCCATGACCGGCATCTGGATGTCGAGCAGCACGACGTCCACGCGGCTGGTCTGGGCCAGTTCGACCGCCTCACGGCCGTTCGCCGCCTCGGCGACGACTTCGATGTCGTCGGCGGAGGAGAGAATCATCCTGACGCCTGCCCGGATGAGCGGCTCGTCATCCGTGACGAGAACCCTGATCATGACTCTCCTGCGCGGTCCTTGAGTGTCTACCTGCGGTCACTCGCCATCATTCCTGATCGAGCGCCCGATACTACTCAGTTCTCCACCTCGAAGGACTTCTTCTCGATCAACTTGCCGTCCTTGAAGCAGAACCGGAAGACCGGCTCCATGTCCGGATTGCTGCTGGGCTCCGTGGAAGTCAGGCTGAGGCACTTCGCGCCCTTGGGCACGGGCGGCGCACCCATTTCCAGGCCGTCGGTCACGAAGGAGTTCTCCTTGGGCAACTGCTTGCGGATCTCTGCCTCGGACTGGCCCACCTTCACCGCGTCGTACTGCTTCGGCTCGATCCTGGCCTTTTCCGCCTTGTTCAGGAGGACGTATCCCCCGACGCCGACGGCGCCGATCACCAGCAGCAGAGGGATCAGTACCGCCATCCCGCAGCCGATGGCTACGCCGCTTCCGTTCTTCCTGCTCATTGCCTTGGCCAACTCCTTCAGACCGTTCCCGTTCATGACAGGACCACCCTCGTCCAAGGAGTCCCCCGGGGTCTGCTGCCAAAAGGCGCCTGTTGGATCGACGAACGTCGTTGCCACGTTGCCGGGCGCGGGGCTCGGGACACCGCCTTCCGGCGATGTGTACGGCAGCACGCCCGCCAGCCGGAAGCCGCCGTCCGCCGTCGGGCCCGCGTGCACCATGCCCCCGATGAGCCTGGTCCGCTCACCGAGCCCGGTCAGCCCCTGGCCGCCGCTCACCACGCCTCGGCCGTCGTCCGTCGTACCGGTTGCGGGTCCGTTGGCGACCTCCACGACCAGCGAGTCCGGCTCATACCGCAGCTCGACGGTGATCGGGGCGCCCGGGGCGTGCTTGTGGGCGTTGGTCAGGCCCTCCTGGACGATGCGGTACGCCGCGTGACCGGCGGTCGGGGGGAGCGGGCACGGCTCGCCGGAGTGCCGCAGCTCCACTGCCGCGCCCGCGCTCCGGGACGTTCCTACCAGGCCCTCGATGCCCGCCACCCCGCGCGACAGCGCCGTGGTGTCCTCCGCCGCCGCAGCCGCGACGCCTGGGGTGGTGCGGGGGTCCTCGTGTGGGGCCTCCATGCTGTCCCGCATCACCTGTACCACCTCGCGCAGCTCGTGCATCGCGGCCACCGACGCCTCGCGCAGCACCCCCACTGCCTCCCGCTGCCGTCCGGTCAGCTCGCGGTCCACCTCCAGCGCGCCCGCGTGCACCGAGATGAGCACCAGCTGATGGCCGAGGCTGTCGTGCATGTCCTGCGCAATGCGCTGACGCTCCCGCGCCCGGGCCTGTCCGGCGATCATCGCGCGCTCGCGTTGCTGCTGGGCGTCGTACTCCCGGAGCGTGTCGGCCAGCGTATGGTGCTGCGACCGGTGGCGGCCGGCTAGGCCGGGCGCGATGATCGCGACCAGCGGCCACAGGACGTCGAAGACCAAGCGGGGCAGTGAGAGGTGAGGCAGCGCCTGCACGACTGCCAGGCCGAGGTTGAGGACGTATGCGAGGGCGAAGGTGCCGACGGCCTTGCCGACCCCGTCGATCCGCCGCCCCGCCGACCATGCGGCGACAAGGACCAACGGAGCGAGACCGCCGAACAGGACAGAGCCGACGGCGGTCACCAGCAGCACGGTCGTGGGCAGCGTCCGGCGCAAAAGTGACAGCGCTGCGATCGCCAGCCCGGCGGCAGCGATCCGTACGGCGCCGCCGTGGTCCAGGGCCGCGAGACCTGCTCCCAGCAGCCCGAACGCTACGCTCAGCAGCGCTTCGCCCACGATGCGCCAGGGAGACCACATTCCGGGAGCCAAGAGAGCCCTGCCCGGGGCAGCCAGCCGCGGGATCGCCGAACGCAGCCTCGCCGCCAGTGCCTGGCGAGCCGATGCTTTAAGGGCCGTAGATTCCACACGAGTCACCCGGCTAGGTTAAGACCCTCTCCACCCGCTCCGAGTCGGCCATTGGTCGCGACGGCCAACGACGAAAGTCCAACCTGGCGCGGCGGCCCGGCATCGGTCGGCCACCCACAAGACCGCGGCCGCAGCAGAGCGCCGACGGGCTTGCCGGACCCGGCAATCCTTATTCTTGCTGTTCAGAGGCGCTTTCTGCGTTGCTGATCACCTGCCGGACAGCCCACTTCGTGAAATCGTGAGGCTAATCGGAGTATGACGTTCTCCCATCTCTGACGACCTGGTCCGGGCCCAGCGCGACTGGCTCGCCACCTACCGGCAGCTCGCCGAACCTCGCCCCCGCCACACCACCGCGCTGCGCCGCCACCTCCTGGACCTGTCCGCCTACCTGCTGCGGCATCCGTTCTGGTCCACACCGCCCGGCACACCTGCCGCCCGGGTCGAGCCGCGCCGGCTCGCTCACCGCCAGGAGCAGCGCGAGACGAGAGCGGCATGACCCGGCCGGACGTTCTGTCCGCCCGGCAGGAAGCGGCCCTGCACATGATTCGGGACTGGATCGCCGAGACCGGCGAGAGCCCTTCCGTCCGGCAGTTCGGCGTACGGGTCGGCCTAATCCGGAGTCAAGAGCGGTCCAGCAGGACGAGCAGTCCGGCAGGTCGTTCGAGTGGTGGTGGCCGTGCAGGGTGCCGGGTGGATGCGTACGGTCGGCTTGGCCCATGAGGCCTTCGGACAGACGGGGCATGTCTTGGCACTCACCGGCCACCGCCACAGCGTGGATGTTGGCCCTCGTCGGTGCTGGACGTACGCAAATGCTCTGAACGCCTTGAGATAGATGCGTCCTGCGCGCTGACCTGCCGCTGTCGCTCGTGCTGGGTTCCTGGCCGGGGGTGCGGTGTTCGGTGAGGTAGTCCAAGGCCGCAGGTGCGGTCAGGACGGGTGCTGGGATGCCGTTGGGGTCGAGCATCGCGGCCAGTTGCAGCATGGGGTGGGCCAGGCCTGCCGGGCGTAGGTGGTTGGCGCGTTCGATGGACAGGGACCAGGCGGCGGCTGTGGTGGCGTGGTCGTCGGGAAGCGCGTCGGGCTCGGGCAGGGCGTCCTTGAGTGTGCGGGCGCGGTCGGTCAGCAGTTGTCGGTAGGTGGCGCAGTCGATGCCGGTGTCGATGAGGTAGGTGGCGGCCAGGGCCAGTGGCAGGTGAGCTCATGATGCGGATCGTGCCGCGCGGCTGCCCCATCCGGGCCCATCCGCGCCCCGTATGGTGGCCGGACTTCGGCGGCGGGCAACCATACTCACCGTCAGCCGTTCGTACCGCTGCTCCGTGGGGTGTGCCACGGCACGAACGCGTTGTCCAGCCCCGCGAGGGCCGTGCGCAGTTCCGGGTGGTGGCGCAGCAGTACGGTGATCATGCTGTTGTCGTCGATCCAGGCCATACCGGCCTTGGAGTACACCTCCGGGGTGTAGTACTCGGTGAAGAAGCGGTCGCTGTTCAGCCGGCGCGAGGCCATCAGGATGAAGATACGGAACGCCGTGTCGCTGAAGGCGAACCCGGCCGGAAGGCGCTCCGCGTACATCCCGACCGTCAGGTCGACCTTCTCGATGTCGTCCGCGTAGAGCCGCTTGATCTCCCTGGCCCACGCCGGGTTGCCCGTCAGTTCCTCGAAGGTCTCGGCGGGCTTCAGCCGCAGCAGCCGGCGGAACTCGTTGTAGCGGGGGACGCCCAGCTCCCGGCTGCGCAGGATGTCGGTGGCGGCGAGGTCCTGGAGCTGACCGTCGGGGCGCTCGTACCCCTGCAGGAACTTCGGGAAGTTGTGCAGAGTGACCAGACCCGGGTGGAGCGTGCCGAAGCTGTAGAGCAGGTCGCTCATCGACGTGCTCTTCAGGACCTTCAGCGCCTCGGGACCGGCGATGTCACGAAAGGTGCAGTGGCCCAGGGTGCCATTGTCGGCCGCGGAGCGCAGATGCCAGTCGTCGCGAATGAGCGGATGCATGCGGTAGACGGCCACGAACTCCTCGGTGAGGCTGTACGGGATGCCGTAGTGGTCCGTGGCTCCGCCGGGGATACCGCTGAGGACCTCGCTCTCGCTGATCCGGCCGAAGAGATTGTGGACGCGTTCGCCCGCGATGCCCCACCAGTTGGCCCGCAGGGCCTTGACCGTGGTGGGGTGACTGATCACTGCGGGGGTCCACTCGACCGTGTGGATCTTGGCGAGTAGCGCGGCGTTGACGAGCCGGGCCCTCTGGAACAGCTCCTCGTCGTCCCAGGACGGGTAGGCGGCATGGAGATGGTCGCAGATCGCGTTGTGCTCCCGGGTGAACAGGTTCTGCATCATGGCGAGACCGAGCCAGAAGCCGGGTACGCGCGACGGGTCGCTATCGGGGTCGGTGGGCAGCATGGACTGCTCGTCCCACAGGCGCAGTTTGCCCAGCGTGCCGTTGCGCATCCGGAGCTGCTCCTCCTCGCTCGTACCGTAGATCTGGGACGCGTCCCACCAGTGGGAGGAGACGTTGACGCGGGTGTCGGGGGTCCCCGTCGGCGCCTGCGGGTCGCGGGTCGGGTCGTTCGGTGTCCGCATGATCCGCATCGGACGCTCCGGCCACGGGTCGTCGTCCATGAGGGGCACTTCCCAGGGCTGTTCCGTGGGGCTCGTGCCGTGGCTGAACCAGTCGCGGATCATGAACTGGAGCCAGGCGGCGACCAGCGAGTTCACCGACTCGGCCGGGATCAGCTCGTCCCGGGTGAGAAGGGCACGGCTGACCTCGCGCGGGTTCGGCCTGGACAGCACCCACTCGGGCGTGGCCGGGACGATCCTGTCGAGCGGGATGTTGCGGCCGAAGCGGGTTCCCGCCATGCCCATGCGTGGCTCGTCGAGGTCGTTGTGGCTGCCGTCGGCGGTCCGGTTGACCTTGTGGCTCGCGGAAGGTGGCGCCGGTTCGGGGAGCCCGACGGACGGCAGCACAGTGGTGTCGTGGAGGTTATTCTGACGAAGTCTCACGCGTAGCCCGAAAAGGGTCAGCAGACCGGGGGTGACCGCCAGGTGGTTCCAGCCGGCGCGCCGGTCCGCGTACTCGGCGAGGCCGGTGACGACACGCCAGGGGAGTGACCCGCGGTATCCGGAGCCGGATCGCTGTCGGGCCGTTCGTTTCTTGGTCATCACGCTGCTCCTTGGGTCCCTGCTCGGTTGGAGGAGTGCGACGCGGCTCCGAGGATCACGTCGCTCGCCTTCTCGCTGATCATGTAGACCGGGGTGGCGATGAAGAATCCGGGAATGCGGGGGAAGACCGAGGCGTCGACGACCCGCAGGCGGTCCACGCCGAACACGCGGAAGCGGCTGTCCACGACGGCCGAGGGATCGCCGGCCCGGCCCATCCTGCAGCTGCACGAGGCGTGGTGCCCCCATGCCTCGTCCCGTACGAAGCGGCGGACGTCCTCGCGGCCGCGGATCTCCTCGCCGGGCCACAGTTCCTTGAGAGTGACCGAGCCGGCCTTGCGGTTCATCCTGCGTACGAACTCCACCGCGCCGGTCATCGCCTCGAGATCCAGACCGTTGCCATCCGTGCCTTCGGCGAACGAGTGGAAGTTCACCAGGGGGGTGTCACGGGGGTCGGCGGAGCGCAGCCTCACCTGGCCCCCGGTGTTGCGGGTGCGGCTCTTGAGGATCGCCCAGGTGAACCGGTCCCGGTGGCGGGTCAGGTCGAGCGAGTAGCCGGGGTAGTAGCCGCGGAAGTCGAACGGGCCGCCGAAGATGAACAGATCCGGGACGTCGAGCTCCGGGCGGGACTTACGGGTGATGCCCAGGACGGCGCCATTCGTCGTGTACAGCCCCTCGCCGCGCTGCCAGGCCCTATAGCAGTGGTCCGGGTCGGCTCCGGGCCGAGGCGCATGGAAGTCGCAGTCCTTGATGACAGGGAACTCGCGGTCCATCTGGCTGACCACGCCGACCTCGTAACGGTCCTGCAGATTGGCGCCCACGCCCGGGAGATCGACCCGTACGCGGATGCCGTGGCGCTCCAGCTCCTCACGCGGGCCGATGCCCGAGAGCATCAGCAGCTGGGGAGTGTTGAAGGCACCCGCGGCCAGGATCACCTCACGTGAGGCGAGGACCCTGCGCCGGACCAGTGTTCCGGAGCCGTCGGGGGTGTGGGGGTCGGCTCGGTAGGCGTGCGGCTCGTCCAGGTAGTCGACGCCGACCGCGGTCGTGCCGGTCTCGTCCAGCACCACCTGCGCCACCAGGGCGTGCGTACGGACGACCAGGTTGTCCGGGTGGCTGCGCCGCACGGCCTGGACGCGCTCGCGGGCGGCGCTGCGCCGTCCGTCCGCGGTGGAGATCGGGATCTGCCACAGTCCCTGCAGGGCGTGTGTCTGCACGCGCCAGTCATTGGGGTCGACGAGGGGACCGAGCCCTTCCAGTGGGGAGAGGGGACGTCCGAGAAAGTCGGCCAGCGAGTCCTGCGCGGCCGAGAGGATCACCTTCAGCAGCTGCTTGTCATGGATGACGAGCTCGGGATCGGCGAGGTTCGTCGGCAGCCAGCCGTCGAACCCGTGGCGTCCGTCGTTGCGGTAGCGTTCCGCGGTGAGGGGGAGCCGCTTCAGCACCGCGGCCAGCAGCCGGTTCCGGGGCGGCTCCTTGGGGTGGGGCCGGTACGTACAGCGTTCCAGCCGTTCGAAGTACCGGCGCATCGCCGCACTGTGCCACGACGCGTCGCCGGTCTCCCGCGCGATCGCGTCCCAGTCGCTGTTGTACGGATAGACGGTGATCAGCGCGTGATGCGCGGTGCAGCCGCCGACCGCTCCGGCCCGCGGATAGAGGATGTCCCGGTCCGGCACGAACTTGCTGTCGCGTAGCTGCTGCTCGTCGTCGGCGTAGTGCCGGACGAAGTAGTCCCAGCGCTGGACCGGGTCCTCGGAGGCGTCGGCGTGGAAGGCGGGCACCAGGTAGTTGTCGTTCTCCTCGGCGCCGCCCGCGTCGAGGAGCAGCACCCGCATGCCCGCCGCGGCGAGGTTGGCCGCCAAGGGGCCGCCGCCGGCCCCGGCGCCGACGACCACGTAGTCGAAGCCCGTCTCGACGGTGCCGGACGGGGATCCGGCGGTCACTTCCGCTTTCCCTTCCTGGAGCGGCCGGGGGCGGAGACGGCGGCGCCGGCGGTGGCGGCCAGGATGGTGTTGGTGGCCGATATGAGAGTGGTCAGGGCTCCAGTGCGGGGCGGGACCTGCCCGCGGATCGCGAGCATGGCCGCCGTCGCGGTGTCACTGCCGTGGATGAGCACGCCCTCGCGCAGATCTGCGCGGAGCCGCTCGCCGCGGTTGGTCAGCAGGTCGAGGCCGAGCAGGATCGTACGTATGCCGAAGAGCCGGAAGGCGTAGACGGCGGCCGGACTGAGCTCACGGCCGGGGTCGAAGCGACTGATGAGCACGGTGGGCGTCAGGAGGCCGGTGACCCCGTTGAAGAGCCTGACCCCCGCGAGTGCATAGACCGATGCGGGACGGCGAGCCGTCCGTTGCTTGGCCATGGCGTCTCCTGAGGACGCGGCGCGTTGTCTCGTGACATAAGAGGCTATTCCCCCAATGACTGTAGCGGGAGGCGCGGGTGCACGCACTTTGAGATCGCTATGCGCGGGCTCCTGCTGACGCACCGGTTCGTTCGCGCAGCAGTTATGACAGTTCGAAATATTTTGCATGACTATGTCCTGACTGTGAGCATCGAGAAGACTGGCCGGACGCGAAGAGGGTTGGAGAGTCATGTCCGTGTGGGAGCGCACCCCTGAACGTCGGCGGGCGACGGCCTGGGCGGCCGCCGGCATCCCTGACGGCAACGTCGGCGCCGATGAGGCCCTCACAGCCGGTACGTCGGCGGACGACGGCGGAAGGCTGCGGGAGGGAAGGCTGTACCGCGGAGTCAGCGGCGTGGATCAGGGCCCCCGGCCGATGAGTACGGAGGAGCTGGCCGGCCTGAACGACCCCATGGCCGTGGTGTTCTTCCGGCAGGCCAGGTGGCCCATGACGCTGGAGGACCTGCTCGACGGCCTCACACAGGCGAACGTGCTGCTGGCACAGGCCGTCTACATGATCGGTGAAGCCGGTCAGATCCCGCCGGACGAGGCTTGTGAGCTGTCGCGCGACATCCGTTTCGCAATCACTCGCGCATCTTCGGGCAAGGACCCCGACCTCCTGGTCAGCAGCGATCCGACCTCGGCTTTTCTCCAGGTCGCGGCTTGGGATTCGACCGCACAGGTCTTCAACTACTACATGCGGATTTCGCCGGCGTGGGTCTGGACGGGCAACTCCTGGTCCGCGCTGGAGCCCGGATCCCGGGGGAAGGGCTGCTTCGACAGCCATGCCAACGGCAGTGTCGTCATGAAGGAGCTGAAACAGCCCTGGAACAACTGGCAGTCCATGTCGGCGACGATTCAGCTCGCCCCGGACGACCCGCTGCGGGGCAACCCGCTGTATCGCCAGGTCATCGGCGCCGAACGACTGGAACTCGCCGTCAGGGGGCTCATCGCCCGATGGACGACCGCACGCCTCGCGGCCGTCGCGTGTGACGGCATGGTGGAACACCCCGACCATGTGTTGCGCCAGCTCTTCACCAGCACCACGGTCAACCTCGCCAGCTCGTCCACCCAGAGCGCGACCGTCACACACGATGGCAGAGACCTCGTACTTCCCATGGGCTTCTGGCTGAACTCCGATGCCCTGATCAACGATTTTGGGCTGCCGGTGAGCGTGGAGACCGCACCGTCGGCGCCCGCGTCGTTCTATGCCGACAGCCTCGCCACCTTCGGCTTCCGGCTGGAGGAACGGACGAGCGGATTCTCGCGGCAGGGAGACACCTTCTTCGCCTTTGTCGTCCCGGAGGCCGCGTACGAGGACAACGAGGTGGTGCGCCAACTGGTGGAGAAGTCCCTCGTCCCGGCGAAGTTCGCAGCCTGCGTCCTGATGGTGGACTTCACCAATCCCGTGTTCAGCCCGGTCCGCGCCCGCCTGATGAAGTACGTGCCGATGGCGTCCGCCTCCACCGCCACCTGGTGCGCCGAGATCGCCACATCGATCGTTGCCGCGGCGTCGACGCTGCCGGCCGGCAGCCCGGAAAGCCAGTTCGCAGAGAACTGGTCACTGGCCGAAGCCGAATGGCGGGCCGTTCTCGCCCGACGTATCGACGACTACCTGGAGAAGGCCACGGCGCGGATCCGCACAGCATCGGGCTTCGACGACTTCACCCGGCTGGCGGAGTCACGTCGCCGTGAATTCAAGGCGATGCGACTCAACGAATTCGAACTCACCCTGCCGATGACCGACATCGCTGCCGATGCGCCCCGGCTGCGCATGAACGAGGACGCGACCGTCACCGCCGTGAACTGACGGATCGCCCGCCGGGCCACGCCCACCCCCGCAGATCCGACCATTGGAGTGTCTCATGAGCACCATCACCAGGTATGGACCACCTGGCCGACTCACCGATCTGAGCGACGTCGGCCTGAAGGCGTGGCATGTCTTCATCGCCGACAGCGTCGACCAGGCGATCAACGGCCCCGATCCCAGCCAGGTGCTGCACGACAGCCCCCGGTCGCAGTTCTACAACCTCACGAAAACCGAGACTGCACCGGACGCAGCCGAAGCCACTGTCACCTGGACCGCGTTTCCCAACCGCCTCAGGTCCGCGGTCTCCGACAGACAGCGCTGGCAACGTGCCGACGCCAGCCGCGACGTGCAGGACGAGTACTGTGAATGGAGCGTGACCCGGAACGAGGCAGGGAAGATCATCCGCGTCGCGTTCACCTGTGAGGGTCCCGAGTACTGGGACGTGCTGGCACAGACCAGCCCGGAAACAGCGCTCGAGCTCTACCGTGCCCACATCAGCCCGAGTGTGCAGAGCAGTGACCTGTTTGGTCCGGACGGCCGCTATCTGCGTCGCAACAAGTGGAACGACTCCACGACGCACGGTGCCATGCACCTCATCCAGCCGTCCAACACCCTCGGTGCGGAAATCGAACTCGCCGCCGCCGCCACGATCCGGCGCGTCATCGAGGGAAGGCAACTCACCGGCGCCCAGGAGCTGATCGCCTGCAGCAAATACGGAGTGGCCGACCGCAACAGCGACCCCCACATCGGTGAGGTGGTCAACTCCGTCGCCCGGCAGAAGGCCGACCTCGCGCTCTCCGACCCCGTGGGACTCTACTTCGACGACCTGGCCACCGACGGGTGGAGTACGCCGGACGGCTCCGACGCCAAGAGCTACTGGACCTATGAACGCGGCGACACCGGCCATCCCGTGCGCGCCGTCTACGAAGTCGCAGAAAGGAACTTCACCGTCGGCGACATCACCATCAGCGGCAAACCCATCGAGTACGGCGCCCAGATCGCGGACTTCATCACCATGAAACTTACGGCGGTCGCCTGCCGGTTCGGTCGGAGCACGACCGAGCCGCAGACGGCCTGCGTGGAACCCCCGGCACGCGAGTTCTCCCCGGGTGCCTTCTCCCCCCACGCGCTTTCGGCACACGGGTACCTGGGGGTCCACCCCGACCTGGCGTCCCGGAGCACCCGGCTGTCGTAGCCGTGACCGATCACCGATCCAAGCGCCAGGTCAGGACGGTTCCGACCTCAAGGTGCGGGCAGCCGGGCCGGGGCCCCACGAGAGCGTCGGCCGGCCCGCCCCACGGGGCCCGCCCGCCGGCTACTCGAATACACCTCTCCGTGTTGCGCCGCACCTCCGATCACGTGCCTGCCGGCAAGCGGGGCCTACGAAGAAACAAGAGTGGTGGATTTCCCATGGCAGTGACAGACAACGCACGCGCGGAACAGCTGAAGCACGCCGAGGCCGCGGCCCAGAGATACGCCAGGACCAGCGCGGAGCGGCGCGCCGTCGAGGCGCAACAGGACGCAGGGTTGCAGTTCCCGGACTCACCGGAGGCCATCGCGGCCCGCGTCACACGGCTGCTCGACCGGCACGGGGTGCCCGCCGCGGCGGTGGTGGAGAGCATCCGTGAGGAGCCGCTGGACGCGCCCGCCGCGTACGAACGTATCCTCGGCCTCTCCAAGGAGCTGCAGGCCTGGAGCTTTCTGCCGCGCGGCGCACGGGCGGCGCGCACCGTGGCCCGTATCTCCGTCCGGGAGAACGGCCGGGAGCTGCCGCTCGGCACCGGCTTCCTGGTGTCGCCACGCCTGCTGATGACCAATCACCATGTACTGCCCGACGCGGCGACCGCGCAGCAGTGCTTTGTCGAGTTCGACGCCCAGGTCACCGTCGACAACACTCCTGCCGCGCCGATCCGGCTGGAGCTCGATCCCGCCGCCTTCTTTCACGCGGACGAGGGGCTCGACTGCGCCGTTGTGCTGGTAGTCCCGGGCGGCGACCACCGGGCGCCGGGAGAGACATTCGGCTGGAACAGGCTCAGCGTCCAGCAGGGCAAGCTGGTCATCGGCGAGCCGGTGAACGTCATCGGCCACCCGATGGGCCGCCTCAAGGAGATCGCCGTCCGCGACAACGCGCTCCAGGTCCGCCTCGACGACTTCCTGCACTACAAGACCGACACGGAACCCGGGAACTCGGGCTCGCCGGTCCACAACGACCAGTGGGAAGTCGTGGCCCTGCACCACAGCGGTGTGCCGAAGAAGGACGCCCAGGGCCGCACCCTGCGCAAGGACGGGCAGGTCTGGCAGCCCGGCGACGGCGACGACGCCATCGACTGGGTGTCGAACGAAGGCGTACGCATCAGTTCCATCCTCAAGCACCTCGCAACCGTGCCGCTCGATCCCACGCGACGCGCGCTCCTGGCCGAGATGGGCATGGACTCAGGCCTCCAGGAGGCAGCAGCCGCGCCGCAGCCTCTTCCACAGCCTTTTCCGCAACCCGCGGCCGTCGCCGCGGCAGCCCTCGCCACGCCACAGCCCAGTCGCGAAGCGGCTGTGGCACACGTCGGCCTCAGCGCCCGGAGAACGGCGTTCGGCGGTGGCCGGCACCTGGCTTTCCTGCACGGCCGAAGCCAGCAGGGCAAGGACCCCGAGCAGCTCCGCCGGGACTGGACCGCAGGGCTGAATCGTGGGCTCACCCGCGCCGGGATCACTCCGATCGATCCGGCGGACACCTGGTTCCCGTACTACGGTGACAGGCTCACGCAAGTCATCCGGCGGCATGAAGCCATCCCCCGTTCCTTCGAGGAGCTGGCGGCCGCGCCGGTGGCGGAGGCATGTGCGCCCGCGGGCCCGGCCAGAAGCACGTACGAACAGCTGATCGCCGAGGCGGCGCGCAAGTCGGACATGCCACGGGAGGACCGCCTGGCCACCGAGCGGTTCGGGGGCTCCCTGGTCGGGGACCTGCAACAGCAGCTGAGCTGGCTGGCGGCCAAGACCGACCTGGACGAGTGGGTCATCGCCACGATCCTCCGGGATGTCGCCGCGTACCTCGACGACCCGGGCGTCCGGGATGCGGTCCTGGACTGCGTACTGGAAACGATGCCCACCTCCGGCGAACTCGTCCTCGTGACACACAGCCTCGGCACGGTCGTCGGCATGGACCTCATCACCCGGCTCTCCCCGGAACTGGACCTCACCCTGCTCGTCACCGCCGGCAGCCCCCTGGGCCTGGACACGGTCTACAGCCGCCTGCTCGTCGGTGGCCCCAAGCGTCCGGAACGAGTGGCCCACTGGCTCAACGCATGGTGCCCGACCGACGCGGTCGCCATCGGATGCCCGCTGGGGGCCAGATGGCAGGGCGAACTGACCGATCTGGCCGTCGCCAACGCGCGCGACCGGGCACACAGCATCGAGGAGTACCTCGGCCAACAGGAGGTGGCCACCCGGATCGGACACACGATCGTTTCGGCATGATGTGCCGTTGGTTGACCGGGTGAGTTTTGAATCGGACCGGCCCTTATGGTTTTCGTCAAGCAGCGGCGGTGGGTGCGGGGTCGTAGAACGTGCCGTCTCGGAGCATCGCGTAGATCAAACAGAGCGAGGCAGCCGAGGTCCAGCAGCTCCTGGCGGAGGCGTAGGGCGGCTGAGGCCGTACGGCTCCGAGGTCCTCGTTCAGGTGAAGCCCGCGCTGTTCTTCGGCGAGTACACCGCGAACGGTCAGCGCTTCCGCCGCATCGCGCAACAGCGGTGCTGGGACCTCGCTCGTATGTCCGGCCGCCGACAGGATGAGGACGGTGAGCTGGAGGACGACTGGATGGAGTCGCCGGTCCTGCTGCTGGAAAACGGCACAGCGGGCCGCTTCTGGCTCGACAACGGCATCAGCCCGCAGCGCGAGGGCGAGTACGTGTCCTCCTACGCGCCGGATCCGCTGACGAAGCGCATGTTCCTGGACACGGGGAACACCGCACTGCCTGCCCTGGCGAAGCGTTACCTGGGCGAAGCTGTCGTGCGCTACGAACGCACAGGCTGAGACTCGCGCTCGGATACACCACGGGCCCCGGGAATCAACCAATGACATCTCCCGGGCCCGGGCCCGGGGCCGCGCCGCCCAATGACGCCGCGACCCCGCTCACACGCGGACAGCAGACGGCCACTTGGGTGCAGGGGTGCCTCGGCGAGCTTCGGTACCTGGGCGTTGACGCCCGGCCGTCAGGAGCGCTGCGGCGCGTCCTCGCACAGGGCTTTGTCCAACAGTTCGAGCAGTTGCGCAGACGGAAGCTGGCCGATCATGATCGCCACGTTCGTGACCACCGAGGCGTGGCGACCGTCGTCGGTGGTCAGGGTGTAGCTCTCGTAGCCCGGCACCACACCGGAGTGGCCCCAGGCCGTTCCGCCACACGACAGTGCACGCCTTTGGATCCCCAGGCCGTAGGCCGAGCCGGTGTTCACAGTCCGCACTGTGCGCATCTCGGTAAGGCTCGTGGGGGAGAGGACATCTCCGGCCGCCAAGGCCTGGTAGAAGGCGGTCAGGTCCTCCATCGTGGAGACCATTTCGCCCATGCTGCTGTAAAGCGAGGGGTCGTAGGAGGTCACGGGGATCCACAGGTAGATGGGGCCCACCCGGGCGCCGTGGTAGCCGTTGACGGCCGGGGTGGGCAGGGCGCGCTCGCCGGGCGCGGGGAAGACGGTGTGGGGCAGACCGAGGGGTTTGATGACGCGCTCGGTCACGGCTTGGTGCACCGGCTGCCCCGTCAGCTCCTCGACGAGCACGCCGAGGATGTAGTAGTTGGTGTTGGAGTAGGTGAAGCTGGCACCGGGCTCGCCGACCGGGGGCGAGGAACTCAGCCCGTGCCGCACCAGCGCCGTGAGGCCGAAGGTGCCGTCCGGGTTCGGCTGAGGTGTACTCAATCCGGGGTAGGGGTTGTAGGCGGCGATTCCGCTGGTGTGCTGGAGCAGCTGGCGCACGGTGATCCGCGTACCGTCGTAGCCGTTGCCGGTGACGACGCCGGGCAGGTAGTCCTCGATCGGCGCGTCGAGGGAGATGCGGCCTGTCTCGGTCAGTTGAAGCACCACCACCGCGGTGAAACTCTTGGTCGGACTGCCGATGCGGAAGTGCTCGTCCGACCTGATGGGCCGGTCGGTGTTGATGGTGCCCGTACCCGCCGACAGCGTCCAGGATTCGCCGCCGACCCCGGCATGGACCGCGGCACCCGGTCCCGCCACCGACTGGAATGCCTTGAGCGCTGCAAGCGTGGCGGGGTGGTCGGCCTCGGTCGTACCGGCGTGCGCCGCCGGGCTCGACAGCGCCGGCACCGACGCGCACACCGATGACGGGGGCAAGCTTCTTGCTCTTCCGTGTGATCGTCATGGTGTTCATTCCTCCGAGAAGGTCATGGCTCGGTCGGGTCCTTGCTTGGTCAGTTCGTTGCAGCAGCTTCGGACGCGGCCTCCAAGCCCGGTACATAGTCCGCGAACGCGGGGCCCCGCAGCCGTAGTGATGGCCGCCGTCGCAACAGGGCGACAGAGACGCCCCGTTGCCGGGCGAGCAGAACACCGGTGGCACGACGGCGGGGGCGATGGGGGTCTCAAGCCGGTGTCTCCCTTGTGCGAGGTGACCGGCGGGCTGCCGGCTCCACCGCGATGGGTTCGCCCCAGCTCAGAGAACAGCTCAGGGACAGGTCAGGGAGAGGGCATGTGTGACCGGTCGTCACGCTACGCTCGGTCGTCCCGCAATATCCGTAGGAAGTGGGAGCCCAGAGTGACCAACGAGCTAGGCACGCTCTTGCGCCAGTTACGCAGACGTGCCCGCCTCACGCAGGAGCAGCTGGCGGAGCGATCCCAGGTGAGCGTCAGCACGATCCGCCGACTGGAGACGGGCAAGTCCACTGATCACCGGCTGAGGACGCTGCACCTGCTGGCAGAGGCTCTTGAGGTCGAGGCGGAGGAGCGGCAACGGCTCACCGCAATCCTTGACGGGGCACAGCCGGGACCGGCCGGCCGGCGAGAGGAACCGGTACCGACCGCCCCGCTCCCCGTCGCTCCGGCCGAGCCCCCGGCTGGTGCGATCGCCGACGCCGCCGCGTCGCTGGCCCGTGAGGTCAGGCGCCGCTGGCAATGCGAAGAGAAACACCGCCGAGTCCACGACCCGTTCCCGCTGCCGGTGCGGCATCAGCCAGCTCCCGTCGACCTGATGGACCGTCCGGAGAACATCCAGCGCCTGCAGCCAGGCGCCGTACCCCGGGACCTGGACCTGAGCGGTGAGCTGCGAAGTGTGGTCGGCACCTACCGGAGCGTTGAGTCGCAGAGGCTGGTCATACTCGGCCGCGCCGGCTCCGGAAAGTCCGTCCTGGCCATCAAGTTCGTCCTCGATCTCCTCGCGGCCCCCGTCTCTTCGGTCCAGGTGCCGGTGATTTTCAGTATCGGATCCTGGGACCCGACCACCACCACATTGCGTGACATTCTGGTCAACCATCTCCTCCGAGACCACCCTCATCTGGCCCACCGCACATCTGACCGGACAACGTTGGCCGCCGCGCTCGTGGACGCTGACCTGGTACTGCCGGTCCTGGACGGACTCGACGAGCTGGCTGAAGCCCTGCGCGGCCCGGCACTCGAAGCGCTCAACGCCACTTCCCTACCGCTGGTCCTGACCAGCCGCCGGGACGAGTACGCCCAAGCGGTCCGCGAGGTTCACGCACCTCTGGTGTGGGCCGCCTGCATCGAACTCACTGACCTGACCGTCGAGGATCTCGCCGCGTATCTCCCCCGGACCGACCGCCTTGCCGCCTCCCCCGGCGGCCAAGGTGACGCGGGCTTGTGGGACGCCGTCCTGGAGCGGCTGCGGGTCCATGACACACCGGCGAGCGTCCGGCCGGACTGGCCTTCGGGCTCCTCGCGGCGTTCGAAGCCCCCATGGACATCGCCGCCGCGGCTACGCCGATCCGGCTGCTGTCCGTCAACCGTGCTGCGGCGGTCCGGCAGCTCCTCGTGCTCGTTCCGGCAATCACTTTCGGATGCGCCCTTGGCGGGTACGTCGTGGTCCGCCTGCTCCAGCAGGTTCTGCCCTGGGCAGTGATTTGGCCGTTGGAATGGGCTTTGCTCGTGGGGGCGGTCGGCGGGCTGGGAGGCTCGATGTCCTACGTGCTCGCGTTCACGCTGGTGCTGCGGCACGAGAGTGCCATCCTGTACAGGCATGTGAAGGGCAGGGTGCGCTATGAGCCGGCCGACCGATTCCGGTTCGCCGCCCTCAGCTCGCTGATACCGCGCGGCCGCTGGGCCGCCGTCTTCCCCGTCACCCCGGCACTTCGTTGGCCTGGCACCGCAAACTGATCGCCAGGGGCGTTCATCGAGCACGGCACCCGGAGACTGCACATCACCGGGGTGACCGCGCACCCCACCGCGCATGAACGCGCGCGAACGTGTGATCGGCGCCATCCGCCGCGAGGCCCTCGACCACGTCCTGATCCTGGGCGGGAACCACGCCAGGAAGGTCCTGACTGACTACCAGGACCACTGCAACGGACACCGGCCGCACCGATCCCGGCAGCAGCTACCGCCCAGCGCGACCGAGCAGCCCGCAATCGTGCACGACCTCGACGACCGAAGCATGCTCCGCACCAGGGTCCTCGGCGGCCTCATCAACGAGTATCGATACGCTGCGTGACCTGCAACGACGACCTTTCGAGCCGCCACAAGGTCCCGCCCCCCATCTTCAATGGGTCATGCGGAAATGGACCACGCGACCGGGTTCAGAAACGGTCCAGGGCACGCTCCGGGAGCGGAGACCCGGGGAGCGCTTCCCGCTTCTGGTTCTTCCGTGCCTCTGCGTTCGAGTCGGCCGTCGCCTTGCAAGTCACGTCCTTCACAGGGAGCTTGCCGGTGAGCAGGTAGGCGGTGACCGTGCCGTCCGTGCACGCGTTGCCGTTCGGGTAGACGCCATGGCCCTCGCCGTTGAGGACAGTGACCATTTTGGAGCCCTTCAGGTCGGCGTGCAGGGCCTGACCGCTGGGCAGCGGGGTCTGCGAGTCCCACTCGTTCTGGACGACCAGGGAGCCGACCCTGTTGTTCACCTTGGTTGCCGGTTCCACGGACTTGTCCCAGAATGCGCATGGCTTGATGCTGGACGCAAAGTCACCGTAGAGCGGGTATTGGCCCTTGTCCTCGATGGCGTCCCGCCGGTAGCGCTCAGGGTCGCGGGACCACGCGGCCGAGTTGTCGCCGCACACCACGGCCCAGAAGCTCGCCGTCATATTGTCGGACGGCACCTCGGCGGCATCGGAGACGCCTGAAGTCCCGGTCCCCTCCGATCCGGCGAACGCCGCGAGCTTCTTCGCGGAGGCGGGCTCACCAGCCGCGGCCTTCTTCAGCTCCACGAACCCCTCGGTGGCGTACTCCGGGCTGAAGACGGCCCCGCGCATACCGCTCCGGATGTCATCACCATTGATCGGCTGCCCGTCCAGCTCGATGGGCTTCTCGTCTGCCTGCGCGACCAGGTCCCAGAAGGTCCGGTCGACCCGCTTCGGGGTGTCACCGAGGCCGTACTTCTCTGATCGCTCGGCGGCCCACTCGGTCCACCGGTCGAACGCGGGCTCGGCGCCCTCCGCCCACCACTGGATCATCCCTCGCCAGGCACGCGCCGGATCGACCGCGCTGTCCAGCACGAACCGGTCGGCCCGGCCCGGGAAGAGCTGGGTGTAGACGGCGCCCAGGTAGGTGCCGTACGAGTAACCCACATACGAGATCTTCTTCTCACCGAGGATCGCCCGGAGCAGGTCCATGTCGCGTGCGGTGTTGCGCGTGGTGATGTGCGGGAGCGTGTCGCCCGCTTTCTCCTTGCACTTGTTCGCGACATCGCGTGCCCAGGCGACGTCCTTGTCGAACGTCTCCTCCTTGTACGGCCGCAGCCAATTCTCTTCCTCCAGCTCCAGATCGCAGGAAACCGGGCTGCTCTGTCCCACACCGCGCGGGTCGAAGCCGATGAGGTCGTACTCCTGCTGTGCGGACTCGGGGAGGCTCTCCTGCATCCCCAGCGGCATGTAGAGCCCCTGTCCCCCAGGGCCGCCGGGGTTGGAGAACAGGACACCGTGCCGCTTGTCGGGCGCGGTGCTCTTGATCCGGGATATGGCCAAGTCGATCCGCTTGCCCCCAGGAACCCGGTAGTCCAGCGGAACCTTGATCGTGGCGCACTCGAACTCCGCCGGAGAAGCGGCCTCGCACCGCTTCCACTGCGGCTTCTGCTTCACATACCAGTTCAGCGCGCCCGTGGCGGTGGACGAGGAGACAGCCGACGGGGTGGCGGCCGGAGCGGCAGTGGCCGTTGAGGTGGCGAGCGCGGGAGCCAGCGTTGCCGTGACACTCACGGCCAACAGGGGCGCGAGACATCGTCTGCGCACGATATCGATCCTTCCGGTCGAACGTTCGGACAGGAAAGATCTTTCAGGAACCCACCACGCATGCGGATCCCTCGCCGGGCTGCACCTCTCCTCCACCCTGGGGATGACACAACAGTCCTGGGTGGTACCCGAGTTGTAGGGGGAGGAGCCGCCCTCAGCGATCCGCCAGCCGATCGGGTGCCACCCAGGCGACCTTGAGGATTTGATGACAAAAGCCATCGTCTGTCGGTCTTCGGTGGCAATCGGTCGGGGTCCGATGGCGTAGGACAGTGGGTGTCCTGTGCGGTCGGAGCTTGATCATCGCCACCGAAGAACGACGTCAGTCGGTTTCCTGCTGCTCGGCCCACGCCGCGCGTTCCAGACCGATCAGGTCGTCTGTCAGTTCGATTGCCGCGGCTGGACCGTACGGCCGCAGGCTGACTGCCCGCGGGTACCTCTCAGCCCAGCGCGTCGATCGCCTTCACGATCAAAGCCCTCGTCTCGGCCTCGTAAACCGCTGTGCGCCGCAGCTCCTCGAATGCCCGGACATACAGCCCGATCTCCGTGGGCTGCGTGATGCTGACCCAGTCACTCACTGACGCCGTTGGCTGTCCGTCTCGTGAATTGTCGGCCCTTCGGACGATGCCGCTGTACGCGTGGCCGGTCGGGCGTGCGTGACCTAATAGGAGCTCGACCAAGGTCCCATCACTGTGTTGTCCGTCCGCCCGACCGGCCCGTGCCATCCTTCGCACGTCGCACGGAAGGACAGCACAACCAGCATGACAGCGAACGAGATAGCGGTGATCGGCGGGATCGACTCCCACACCGACTTCCACCAGCTCGGCATCATCGACACCGTCGGCCGTCACCTGGCCACCGAGTCGTTCGAGACCACCCCCAGGGGCTACCAGCGACTGCTGGAGTGGCTGTGCTCCCACGGCGAGGTCCTGGCGGTGGGCATGGAAGGAACCGGCAGCTACGGCGCGGAGATCGCCCGCTTCCTGCGCGGCAACGGCATCCCCCTCATCGAGGTCGACCGCCCCGACCGCCGTGCCCGCCGCGCGAACGGCAAGTCCGACCCCGTCGACGCCTACGCAGCCGCCACCGCCGTACTCTCCGGCCGCGCCAAGGGCACCCCCAAGTCCCGTGACGGAATCGTCGAAGCCATCCGCGCCCTGCGCATCGTCCGCAAGAGCGCCGTCAAGGGCCGCACCCAGGCGATCAACCAGATCCGCACGCTGATCATCAGCGCCCCCAGCGAAGTCCGCGACAAGCTCCGCGGCCTGCGACTCAAGGAACTGATCGACACCCTCGCCCGCTCCCGGCCCACCGGCGACCCGGCCGACCCCGCCTTCACCATCAAGACCGTCCTCAAGCGCCTCGCCCGCCGCTACCAGATGCTCGACGAAGAAGTCAGGGACGCCAACGCACAGATCGGCCCACTGGTCACCCAGGCCGCCCCCAAGCTCGTTGCACTGCCCGGCATCGGCCCCGAGACCGTCGGCCAACTCCTCATCACCGCGGGCGACAACCCCGAACGCCTCCGCTCCGAAGCATCGTTCGCGCAACTCTGCGCGGCCTCTCCCGTCCCCGCGTCCTCGGACCGCACCAACCGCCACCGACTCAACCGTGGTGGTGACCGTCAGGCCAATGCCGCGCTCTACACGATCGTCCTGGTCCGGATGAAGTACGACCAACGCACCCAGGAATACGTCGCCCGCCGAACCGCAGAAGGACTCGCCAAGAGGGACATCATCCGCTGCCTGAAACGCTTCGTCGCCCGCGAGGTCTACCGCCACCTGCCCCACCTCCAGATCACTCGCGAACAACTCACCACCGCGACTTGACGATCTATAGGAGCTTCAGTGATGTCGGTGGCGCCAGGCGGCAGCGGCCTTCAGCTCCCCGCACAGCATCCGGCTTGCCCGTTCGAGGTGGAACCGGCCGTCATCGCCGGGCACCGCGACGGTCTTTCCAGGGGGCCCGGGCGGGGGAGACGGCAGGCGACAGGGCAGCTTCTCGGCATCGCGGACCAGCGCCGCAACGAACGCGACCCCCTGATGGACGCAGCGCCACAGCAGCTGTGCGCGTCGGTACGGGGGCAGTTCGTCCAGGCTGGCCATGAGATGAGCCTGACCTACGGCACTGACAGTCGGGCCGGGGTTGAGTCTGTCAGCGGTGGACCTCCGTGGCCGCCCTGGGTTTGGCCTCACCCTCGGGCGGAAGCGGGAGAACCGGCGCGGCGTCCGAGTTGGTCAGCCCCTCGTCACGGACGCCGTCGGGGCCAGCGACGGCCGACCAAGCACCCCTGCGGCAGCACGGCCGCGTGAACGTGCAGCTGGGGGCGTCGTGTTTCTGCGGGTTCGGCCTACGGCACCACTGCGGCTCCCAGGTGAAATGGGGCTTTGCTGTCCGGGGCCAACCGACACAATCCGTCGACCTGCGACTTTAGCTGACGTTGAGGCATTCGTTCCCACGACTTTGAAGATCGTTTCCCACTGTGGAGGAGAAAGGACCACGGGACAGCTCAGACTGGGTGGCCCACGGTGTTGCGACGGCAAGGCTGTTCGGCATTGGCATGATGCGGTCGGAGGTGACCCAGCTCTGCTGGTGCTATGCCCCAGCGCCATCGCCCGTGGGGCCTGCCGCTGCGATCGTCGGCACTGAAGCGGATGGAGGTCGCGAGGTAGACCTTCAGGAGTTCGCGGCGCTGCCCACCGACCGCTTCGTGGCGCTGATGAACACCTATTACGCCTTGTTCACCTCCCTCACCCCGTCGCCTGCCGCCACCTGACCCCGTGCATCGCCCGGACGGCCGGCCGCCTGGTCCGCACTGCGTCTACCAGGCCGGCAGGGCGAGCCGTCCTGCCTTCCGCACCCGCCTTCTTACGGCGGTGTGCGCCAGCCCCGCTCCTTCCGTCCTTTCGCCAGGTCGCCGGGGTCAGGCGGTCTGGCAGGTTGCCAGGCCCGCTTCTGCCCGTGCGTATTCGAAGGTATGTGTTTCGGCGCCGGGGATGGCGAGCGCGGCCAGGTACTGTTCACGTCCCTCGTGAAGGAGGCCTGCGGTGGCGTATGTCTGGCCGAGCCGGCAGCGGATGTCCATCTCGAGTCGGTCGTAATGCGGTTCCTTCAGGGGGTCGAGCTGTTCGTGCAGGGCGAGTGCTTCGTGGTGGAGGGACAAGGCGCTGTCCAGGTCGGTGGTCTCCTGGGCGGTGCCGAGCCGGGCCAGCAGGAATGCCTGCTGGAAGGTGTGTGCGTTCTGTGCGACCTGGTCGAGGGCGCGGCGGAACATGCCGTATGCCTCGCGGTGGCGGCCTTGGCTGAGGTGGACGTCCCCGATGCAGTAGAGCGTCTGGCTCAGCAGGTTGGGTCTGCCGCTGGTCTCGGCGTAGGTGTAGGCGAGGCCGAAGCAGTCCAGTGCGGTTTCGATGCGTCCGTGGTGGTGGTGGACTGAGCCGAGCAGGCTGAGCGTCATGCCGGTGAGCCAGCTGTCGCCTACCCTTTCGGAAAGGTTCAAGGCCGTGGTCAGTTGGGGGATGGCGTCCTCTCCCCGGCCCAGGTTGAAGGCGACGGCTCCCAGCCCGGCCAGAGCGCGGGCCTCTTCGCGTGTTTCACCGTTCTGGCGGCTGATCTCCAGGGCTGTGGTGAACCATGTGTGTCCTTCTGTGAGCCGGCCCTGGTAGAGATCGATCATCCCCATACTGCTTCGCAGGGCGGGAGGCATCCGCCGGTCGGTCGCTTCGCCGGCGCAGGCAAGCGCAGTCCCGAGGGTGGTCCGGCACTCGTGATAGTGGCCTCGGCGCAGGAAGCAGTCGGTCAGTGCCTCGGCGATCCAGCAGGCGTGATCGGCTTCGCCCAGTTCGGCGGCGTGTGTGACGACGTCGGGCAGTTCGGTGCCTGCCGCGTCCAGCCACCGCTCCGCATGTTGCCAGTCCGAGAACGGTGCACCGACAGGCTGCGGTCCCGTGGGGAATCCGCCGGGGCCCCAGTCGCTGGCGAGGCGGCCCGCGTCCAGGTAGAGGCGGAGCAGGGCGGTGCGTGCCGGGGAATGTTCCTCGGGCGTGGTCCGGGCGAGGCGGCGTGCGTGTGCCCGGACCAGGTCGTGGAAGCGGTAGCGCCCTGGTGCGGGCTGTTGGAGGAGGCTGACGTCGACGAGGCCCTCCAGTACGTTCTCCGCTTCGGCGGGCGGGCAGCCCAGCATGGCCGCCGACGCCAGTTTGTCGACCTCGGTCGTCGGAGTAAGTCCCAGGACCCGGAATCCGTGCTGAAGCTGTTGGGGGAGCTGGTCGTAGGAGAGGCGGAATGCTGCTTCGACGCTGCGGTCCCCGGCGCTGAGTTCGGCGAGCCGGTCTTCGTCGCCGGCCATCCGCTCCACCAGGAACGCGGGTGTCCACGTGGGCCGGGTCTGCAGCCGTGCCCCGACGATCCGCAGTGCCAGTGGCAGGCCGTCGCAGAGCCGGGCCAGTTCGCCCATGGCCTCCGGCTCGCTGTCCGCGCGCTCTTCTCCGACCAGGTGCCGCAGCAGTGATACCGCACCGCCGGCTTCCAGAGGTTCCAGGGTGATCCTGAGGTCGGCGTCGAGTTCGACCAGGCGACGGCGGCTGGTGATCAGTACGCGGCTGCCCGGCCCGGCCGGAAGGAGCGGGGCGGCCTGTCGTGCGTTCGCGACATCGTCAAGTACCAGCAGGAGCCGCAGCGAGCTTGTGGCGGTGCGCCACGCCGCGGTGAGTTCGTCGAGGTCGCTCAGCGCCTCACTGTTGGGTTCGCCGAGGGATCGGAGGAGTCTGTGCAGGACCCGTTGCGGTGTGAGGCTCTGCTGTTCCTCGCTGTGTGCCCGCAGGTCCGCGTAGAGGCATCCGTCCGGGTAGTCGGTGCGCAGTTGGCGGGCGGCGTGGAGGACAAGTGTGGTCTTGCCGACGCCTGCGGTGCCGTCAACGGTCGTGAGGGACACCGTGTCGCTCGGGGCCGGTGTGGTCAGCAGGTTCAGTTCGTGCGTGCGTCCGTCGATGTGCCCGACGCTGCCGGGCAGGTCGTTCACCGGACGCCGAGGGCGGGCCGAGCGGGTCGGCGCGCTGCCGAGGAGGAACGCGTCGTCGCGTCGCAGAACCGCCTCGTGGACGCGCTGGAGCTGTTTACCGGGGTCGACGCCCAGTTCGTCGGCAAGCCGTACGCGCATGGCGACGAAGGCCTTCAGCGCTTCGTCCTGCCGCTCGACCGCGTACAGGGCACGCATGCGCAAGCCCAGCAGCGGTTCGTTGAGGGGGTCGGCCGCCGTGAGCATGGCCAGCTCGTCTAGTGCGTCGCCGGCGCGCCCGAGTCCGACCAGGCACTCCAGTCTTCCCGCCTGGAGCACGCCGCGGCGTTCCGTCAGCAGTTGCCGCTCGCCCTGGGCGAACGGGCCGGGCAGCCCGGCCAGAGGCTCTCCTCGGAACAGAGCAAGTGCGGCTGTGAACCTGTCGGTGGCGGTGGCCAGGTCGCCCGCGTCCTTGGCCCGCCGCGCCGCCTGGGTGTGTGCCTCGAGTTCCGCGGTGTCCAGTTCGAGGTTGGCGAGAACGAAGCGGTATCCGCCGCCACCGCCGCGGATCACCGAGGTCCTCGGGCCGGCTCCTTGCGGGTCGAGTGCTTTGCGCAACGCGAAGACGTAGCTGGGAAGTACGCGGTGGCCCGATTCCGGCGGGTGTGTACCCCATACATCGTCGAGCAGTTGCTCGTAGCTGACCGGCCCGCTCCGGCGCAGGACCAGCGCCACCAGCACGGCCTGCCTTCGCACGGGACCGGCGTCCAGCGATGTCGTTCCGCGGCGTACGGAGACCGGGCCGAGTACTTCGATATGAAGCCGCTCCGACGCCCCGCCGCCCATCGCGGTCCCCTGGCTTCCCCTCATGCCACCTCGCACATCATCAAAATTTCATCCGCGCTGAAACGCCTGCGGTCATGGTTGGCGAGACCGCGCAGGGCCCGAGGCGAAGTCGCCTACGTGTAACGGAGTTCGGCATGCCATCCCTCGGCCGTTCCGGGCGGGGACGGAAGACCATGAGGGGACCTTCCTGTCCCGTTCTGCTCAGCCTGTCCGCGCCGCGCGGTCCCGGCTCCTGGGTGTCCGCAAGATCGCCCTTCTCCTACGAAGGGTAGCGCTGCGACACCTGCGGTCGGCGCACAAATGAGGCAAGTCCCAGCCGTCAGCAGCTGGTTGGCCGGAAGCAGGCCATCGCGCTGCGACGAGCGCAACGGAAGCGAGAAGCAGGTCCGCATGGCGGAAACCAAGGGTGTACTGCTGCCGGCCTACGTGCTGGCCGACGAATCCGGCTCGATGGCCCCCTACGAGGGCGATCTCTCCAGCGGCCTGGACTTGCTGTGCGAGGGACTGCGGGCCGAGCCCGTGGTCGCGGCCAAACTGCGGCTGACGGTACTGGGCTTCTCCGACGACGTGCAGGTACGCCTGGCGGCGGCCGACATGCGCCACGAGACCAGCCTGCCCAAGATCGAGTTCCGGGGCCTGACCAGCTACGAGGCGGTCTTCGAGGACCTGCTGACCCGGATCCCGGCAGACGTCCGGCGGCTGCGCAGTGAGGGCTACAAGGTGCACCGACCGGTGGTGTTCTTCCTCAGTGACGGGCAGCCGACGGACAAGGGGGCCTGGCGGCAGCCGCACGGCCGGCTCACCGACCGGGAAAAAACGCCGACCGCCCCCACCATCGTGGCCTGCGGGATCGGTGACGCCCGGGCCCCCACGATGGTGGAAGTGGTCACACGACCGGAGTTCGCGTTCGTGGCCAAGCCCGGAACCAACATCGGGCAGGCGGTCGCCGAATTCTTCCACGCGCTCACCGCGAGCCTCGTCGCCTCCAGCCACGCGCTGGGCTCGGGCGTTCCGGAGCTCGTGGTGAACCGCCCGGACCAGTTCAGCATGGCAATTGACGAGGCCGGATGATGCCCGCAGCCGTACACTGCCACCAACCGCCGATGCCCGCCCCGCCCGCCGTGGCGTGGACCTTGCCGTGGCAGCAGGTCACCGTGGGCACGCCGGGCCCCGAGTTCGAGGCCCGGCCATCGGGTCAGTACGCGTACGACTTCCCCGACACCAAGTGCGACAGCTGGTCGACGTCGGCTCTCCGCCTTCACTTCACGTCGGTCCGCGGCGCCGAGCACCGTCACTACCGCCAGCCCCGCCAGGACGCGGCGCGTGCCGCGGTCCACGAAGCCACCGGCAACATCGTGTGCGCCGCAATGCTGGGATCGGGGGGAATGCGATGACTGAATCGGATAGTGATGGCGGAAACGAGGATGAACCTACCGCTACAGTGATCTGGATTTTTCTAGGGATCATTGCCGGGGTAGCCCTGTTGGCGAAGGTAATCGTCTCCGAGGATATCCCCACTGGCGAACCGTTGCCGCTGAAGGAAACTGCGTTACTCCTGTCCCTGTTTCTCGGTCCCATTTTCCTTTTTGCGGGGATCTCGAATCAGCTAAGCAAAGAAGCCAAGCGGGGGAATATCTCATGGGCGACATACTGGACAACCATGGCCAGCATCACCGTAACCGCATTTACACTGCTAGGTATCGCAAGCATCGATGACTTTATGGAGCTCATTAACGCATGGAGGGTACACGACGAGCGGTGGGCCAGGTGAGCGCCAGAAGGAGGTTCAGGAAATTATCCCACGGCTCGACCGTCGGGTCACCGCTCAGCTCCACCTCGAACTTCCCCGTTTCGCTGTCCTGAGCTTGACTCTGTCGGGGATCTTGGAATCAGTGGTGTCAACCACGGCTGCTTCTCCAGGACTTCGGCCGGTGGATATTGTGCTGGTCCAGGAAATTCTGGAAGGCGGTGGGCTGTCGGGGCGGGGGTGTTCCTCCGGCTGGCGGCAGTCCGCTGAGTCGCTCGATGTTGACGGCGATGGCGGTCAGGACATGCTGGATGTGGGTTTTGTCCTGGCCTCGGTAGCGGCAGCGGCGCATGTCGTGGCCGTGGGCGAACTCGTTGACGGTGCCCTCCACCCCGGAACGGACTGCATACCGGGTCTTCCACTCGAGTGTCTGCTGCTCGGTACGGACGCGGAGCTGCAGGTCGCGGAGTTCTCGCGGTGGGAAGCCGACGTTGCGGGCGCTTTCGCGGGAGGTGGTGCACTGGGCGCGGACTGGGCAGGGTCGGCACTGGCCCTTGGTGAACCGCGCCACGATCAGGGGTGCCGCGGTGGGTGAGGACGTTGGGTAGGGGCCGTGCCAGCCCTGACTGACCTGGCCCTGGGGGCAGGTGACCTGCCGGCGGTCGAAGTCGATGTGGAAGTCGTCACGGCTGAAGCCCTCGCCTCGGCGGTGCTGACGGGTGGGGTTGCCAGGCATCGGTCCGGTGAGGGTGACCCGGTGTTCGCGGGCGGCCTGTTCCAGATGGACCAGGGAGGTGTAGCCGCTGTCGACCAGGTGCTCGGCGGGCAGCAGACCACGGCGCCGCAGCCGGGTGTGGATGCCGGGCAGGACCTGACTGTCGTGCGTGGTGGCCGCAGTAGTGGCCACATCCGTGATCACGTTGGGGCCGTCCGGAGCACAGGTTTCGGTCAGATGGGCCGAGAACCCTCTCCAGCTGACGATGTGTCCGTGACGTGCGTAGCGGGCCGAGGTGTCGTAGGGGGAGACGATCGCCCGGGACGATGGCGGAAGCCCGGGTTTGCCGTCCTCCTCCGTGCGCCAGAGCAGGCGGCCCGCAGCATCGCGGTAGTAGTTCTGGACCATGATCTGCCGCAGGGCCTGGACCTGGCGGCCGAATGCCCGGCCTGCCCCGTGCCGATAGAGGTGTTCCAGGAGTCGGGCGGCGTCGTTGCCGGTGGCAAGGATCCTGGTCTTGGGCCGGGTCGGATTCTTACCCAGGCGGACCGGTCGTCCGTAGCGGTTCCCCCACTCCTCATCGACCAGGCCGACGAGCAGGTGCCCGGCAGCACCGGCGACTTCCTCCAACGCGGCCCGCACCGCCTCGGTGATCAGTTCCAGCCGTGTCAGGTCACGCACCGCGGCCAAGACATGGGTGGAGTCGGTGCGCTGCGTGGTGCGCTCGCGCACCAGACCGGCGGCTTTGAGACGGGCCAGTGCGAGGTCGAGGAGGCGGTCAGCACGCTCGCCCTCGGCGAGACGGTGACGGAAGTCGGCCAGCACGCTGTGGTGGAAGCCGGGGTCGTCCAGCTCCATGGCCATGGCGTACTTGAAGTCGATGCGGCAGCGCACCGCCTCGGCGGCCTGCCGGTCCGACAGACCGAGCAGGAACTGCAGCACGCAGACGGTGGCCAGTTGAGCGGGCGAGAGGCCCCGACGCCCGTCCCGTGGGTACCAGTCGGCGAAGTCCTCGTCGCACCACAGCCCATCCAGCCGGTCTCTCACCCACATCGCTGTCGTGCCCTTCGGATTGCTCGCCCGCGCGACCCTCGTGGTCAAAGGCGGGATTTGCTCACCGGAACGGGGGCGAAGGGACAACGGGCACCTCGGCAGCTACAGCGGTCATCGGAACGACACGAGCATGCCTGTTGACCAGGCTGCTGCACCGCGAAACTCCAAGATCCCCGACAGAGTCAAGCTGAGAGTCGAGAAGTACGGCTGAAATGCTAACTCGTCGTCTGTGGATGTGTGGGGTGGCGGCAGCGGGGTGGGTGTCAGCGGGCTTCGCGCGCCTAGCCTCAATCTTGCATGACGGTCCGTCGGTTCTTCCGTCGGGCCGTTTCGCTGTTGTGGGTTGGTCGTGGGAATGCTGGTGGCCCGGCTGTCGCGTCGGGTGGGCGCCGGGTTCCACTGTTCCGGTGGGGTGATCCTGCTCGGAGGGACTTGAAGGTGCTGGTCAGCCGGGGTTCGGCAGGGCGTGCAGCCGGTCGGCCGCTGCGCTGATCACGTCGGTCCAGGGCCAGTGCGCCGCGAGGCGGAGGTAGCGGCGGCGGCCGGTGGTGACGAGTTGTGCGGCGGCTGAGAACAGGCGGAGGCGAAGCTTCTTCGGTTCCCAGCGGCGGGTCTTGCCGGTCAGGGCGAGCATCGGCATCCAGGCCAGCAGGTCCAGAGCGAGCTGGACAATCTCCAGCCAGATCTGGTTCTGCGCGAAGGCGTGCAAGGGAAGGTTGCGCAGGCCGGTGGAGCGGGCGTCTCGGATGCGGTCCTCGCAGCGGGCGCGCTGACGGTGGCGCAGTTCGAGCCCGGCGATCGCCTCGCCGGGAGTGTTGGTGGCGAAGCAGGTCAGGCGCATGCCGTCGGCGTCGGTGAAGCGGAGTTGGGCTCCGGGGTGCGGGCGCTCCTTGCGGACGATCAGCCGCATCCCCTTCGTCCACCCCTTCAGGCAATCACCGCCGATCTCGGCCACCCAGGCGCCGTCGCGGACCTCGCCGCCGGGCTCGACGGCCGGCGTCCAGGCAGTGGCCGGGACCTGGAGCACAGCCTGGTGGATGGCGTCGGTGATGGTCATGCCGACCGAGTACGACAGCCACCGGCCCCGCGCCGCGAGCCAGTTGACGAACTCGTGAGTGCCGCCGCCGGAGTCGGTGCGGATCAGTGTGCGGCGCCCGCGCCGGAATCTCTTCGGGAGCTGGGCCAGGGCCAACTGGGTGGCGGTGATGTGGTCGGCGGCAGTGTTGCTGCCCGCGTTCCCGGCTCTGAGCAGGCCCGCCACCGGCTCACCGGCACCGCCCGCCCCGTGGTCGACGAACCCCATGATCGGATGGTGGCCGAACGTCCGCTTCCAGGTCGCCGCGGCGTCCTGCTTGTCCGAGTGCGCGATCACCAGCACCCCGTCCAGGTCCACGATCACCTGTCCGCCCTGGGCGGGAGCGGCGTCCCCGGCCAACGCCCAGACATGTTCGCGGACGTCAGCGCGGGCCCGGCGGATCGCGGTCAACGCGCGCTTCCCGCTGCTGGCGAGCGTGTCGACCAGGCGGGAGACCGTCGGGTCCGAGGCCACCGGACCGAACACCGCCGGCTCGGCCCGCAGCATGGCGACATCGGACAGGCAGTCCCCGCCCAGCGCCACCGCGAGCGCCACATCGAGTAGGATCTTGCCCGGATCATGCACTGCCCGCGTTCTGCGCCACGGCGCCAACGCCGCCGATATTGCCGTATCCAGGCCGCTCTTGCGGACCGTCTCCACCAACAACGCGGCCCCGGCCTGTGAGACCGCTCCGCGGCCGCCGCCCTCGACACGGACACGGGGGTACGACCCGATACTCTTCTTCACCTGAGGAGTGCAGCTTTCCTGACGACGAACAGGACCCTAGAAAAGTCCCATCGTCCCAGGTCAGGGGTACTCCTGAGCAGCCGAAGCGCAGCAGTTGCAGCATCTTGTCGAATACGATCCGGTCACTGATGCGCCGACGGTGGCAGCATGCTGGCTAGCGATCCACCCCGGCACACCCGGCTACGCAAACTGGTGACCAGAGCGTTCACAACAGGGGCCGTCGCGGAGCTGCGTCCGTTCATTGGCCGGGCCACCGACGAGCTGCTGGACCTGGTGGCCTGTCGGCGAGCGGTTCGACTTCGTGGCCGGCCTGGCAGTGTCGCTGCCCGTCATCGTGATCTGTGAGCTGCTCGGAGTCCCGGAGGGAGACCGGCCCGATATCCAGCGCTGGTCCGGAGAGCTGCTCGCGGCAGACAAGCCCGACGTCATCGACGCTGCCTCGCATACCATGGCCAACTACATGACGAGCCTCATCACTGCCAAGCGCCGACGCCCCGGTGGCGCGCTCCTTGACCGGCTCATCTCGGCTTGCGACGGAGATGATCGTCTCAGCGAGAAGGAGCTGGTCTCCTTGGCGGTGCTGCTGCTCGTGGCCGGGCACGAGACCACCACCAACGCCCTTGGCAACGCCCTCCTGGCGCTACTCCAGCACCCGGCCGAGCTGGGTCGCCTCCGCGAGAATCCGGACGACGTCCCGGCCGCGCTGGACGAACTGCTGCGCTTCGACTCTCCAGTGAGTACGGCAACCTTCCGGTTCACCACGGAAGCCGTCACGCTCGGCGGTACCGATATCCCCGCCGGTGTCCCGGTCCTGGTCGCCCTCGGGGCAGTTAACCGAGGCCCGGCGCGGTTCCCGGCGCCGGACCAGCTCGACCTGGACCGTAACGCGGCTGCTCACCTCGCCTTCGGCCATGGCATCCACCGATGTGTCGGCGCGCCCCTGGCCAAGGCCGAGCTGGAGATCGCCCTGCGAGCGGTGCTGAACCGATTCCCCGGGATTCGCCTTGCCGTACCGATTGATCAAATGGACTGGCGGCGCACCCGTCTCGTCTGCGGACTTGCCTCGCTCCCCCGCCTGGCGTAACCCATTTCACGGGCTGATAGCCGTCAACCCGGCCTACTCTCCAAGGCCCAGCACCGCATCGAGCCCACGGACCGTGTCTTCCACGCTCATCGACGAATTGTCAATGAGCGGAACGTCGCGCTCCACCCAACCGGACATCTGTTCACGAATAATGCCGATGGTCTCCGATGACAGAAGGCGATGGCCGGTGCGCCGACTGTTGCGCTTCTCCAGAGTTTCAATGGACGGCATCAGGACGACCAGCCGTACGGCGATGTCTCCCAGGTCTCGCTCCCACCCCTGGAGACTCACGGCGTCCCAGTCAGGAAAGATCGCATCGTCCACGACGCACGCATAGCCCGCACTCATGTATTCACGAACCGCGAGAGCAATGCAACGCCTCGCCATGTGGTACTGCTGTTCCGCAACAGCGTTCCAGCCGTCCTCCGGGTTTGCGTACCCAGATTTCACCCAGTCCCGGACGTCATCGAGAGAAATATGAACCGTCGGGGTGGACCGGCTCTTCGCCCATGAATCGGCCAGCGTACTTTTCCCCGCCCCGGCTGGTCCGGTGATGAGGAGAACGAAGGAATCCTCAGCGGTTCCCTGGGTTTTCATTTCTTTCCTCCTGGTTGCGAGGCGAGGCCACGAAGCGCGCCTCTTGCTCTTCAATCTCTCTGGGCTGGAACCATTCCCGCTGAACGTAGCGGAAACGGCGCACCAGACCACTGGGCTCGAGTTGGGAAAGCGCGGCATGCACCTCGCCCGCGTCGAAACACAGGTCCACCAACGAGCAGACCGCGTCCTCCTTCAGGCCCTTCACGCCCGACCCGCGCTCATGCCGGCTCAAGGTCTCCCGCGCCAAAAGGAAGAGCGCGGTGCCCGGACCCGCGACGCGTGCGACACGCGGTGCCCGCCCGCGCAGCAGGCCGCCGATAACGAAGGCCGACGCCACCAGCACGAAGGGATTCGCGTAATAGGTCGTCAATTGCGGGTGTTTCTTGCAGAGCCACCCGTCGGCACGCCCGTAGGTGAAAACCCGGCTCGCCACCTGCCGCACTCTGATCATCGGAGCTCGAGAATGTCGAACGACTGCCGTTTCACGCGAGATGATCGTATACCCGGCCATGCTGATTCGTACGCCGAGATCGACGTCGTCGGCTCCCTGAATTGTCAGGGGAAACTCATCGAAGCCGTCGACCTCACGAAGCACGTCTCTGTGTATCGAGAGATTCGACGTGGTGCTCCAGCCCATGACACTGTATCGACGAGGCCATTCATAGCAATGGTTGTACTGCTTGGCCTTGCGCACGACCTGCCAGACAAAGGCAGCGTCGGATCCCATCATCTCGGTCGGACCGGCGACACCGGCGACATTTTCCTTCTCATGCCCCTTGAGATGCTCGACGAACAGGTCGTGCGTGGCCTGGCAGTCGGAGTCGATGAAGAGGACGATCGAGTACTGGGCATGATCGATCCCCACATTCCTCTTCGGGCCGACCGCGGTCACTCTGCGGTGGTAGCTGGCCCCATGCCGACCACAACTACGCCGGATCAGCTCGGCTTCCTCGGGGTCCGGCGTGGAATCGACAACTATATGTTCCCAGGGAACATCGATTCGCTTTCCCGCCGCAACACAGGATTCCAGCATCGCGTCCACCAGTTCAGGGTTCCCAAACGTGGGTGTCACGACACTGAGTCCATGATTCCGCATGATCAGACTTCCTTTCTCGGGAGAGAACTCAGATAGGCGACTTGCGGAGCACACACCCAGGCGATCAGAAACGGCGCGGCGGGCAGCAGAGCGGTCCTGTTGAAGAACGCCACGAGCATGAGCAGACCGACGGCGATCACCGATGCCCTCCACATGTCCTTCCACGCCGGAAGGCTCGTTCCCTGTGAAAGGCTGCGGCTGACGGATGCCGAACTCGCCCACTGCAGTACCCCACGGCCGACCCGCGTCCGGCGTATCGCACGTACTGCGGCGTCCAACGAAATGATCGACCGGTCGAGCATGAAGACGCCGGTGAGCGCCCATCTCACGCACTGCATTCGCACGGCGGTCACCGCGGCATGCAGCCTCTTGCGCGCCTCCACGGAGAACGGTTGATTTCGGCGGCCCTGAGTCACGGACGCCTTCCTGCCGAAGAGCACCACGAGCGGACGCAGATAGATCGACTCGGCCAGCAAGAGCGTCAGGCAGAAAGTCCACGCAGCCGCGAGGCCGGCCCCGGCCACCATCCAGCACAGGACGAGGGAAAGCGTCGCCGACACCAAACGGAGATGACTCATCAGATCGTCGAGCATCATCCAGCGGTGCAGGGCGGACATTCTTCTGCGGCCACCGGCCGTCGACCCGAGGATCCACGGCAGCAAGTGGAAGTCGCCTCTGATCCACCGGTGGAATCGGTGCCGGTCCTCGCGATACCCCGCCGCCCCGTCATCATGCATCACAATGCCTGGTACGGCGTTGGCCCCCGCGTGCATTCCCTCGAGCTTGTCGTGGCTGAGCACCGAGTTCTCCGGGATGCGCCCCTCCAACGCGTGATGGAAGACGCGGGCCTCATAGATGCCTTGCCCCAGAAAGAAGTCCTCCTTGAACAGGCGCTGGTACATCGATGGGCGAAGTCTGAGGGAGGCGGCAGGCAGCGGCATTCCGTAGACGTACTGGTGGTAGAAGGTGTGGGGCGCCGACAGGGCAGGAACGTGGCGGGGCTGGAGCATCGCGTGGCCAGAGACCAGCCGGGAGGACGACGCGTCGGTACGTGCTCGATTCAACGGATGCAGCAGGCTGGCCACGAGCCGCTCAGCACCTCGGTCCGGGAGCAGACTGTGCAGATCGAGGGTGATGACGAAGTCGATGTCGCGCAGCATCGCGGCCGTGTTCTCCGGCACCTCGAAGTCCGTGGCACCCTCCCCGAGAATGAGCCCGGGCCTTGTCCCCGATGAGTGGACACCTGTTCGTATCGTTATGCGGCGAGTGTCAGGGTAGCTGACTGTTGCTCGTAGGCGATCGGTGCCTGCTGTCCGTTCGCCGAGTGCCGTCGGCGGGTGTTGTAGCGGGTGGTCCAGCGGAAGACGGCCAGGCGGCAGGCGCGGGCCCCGTCGAAGCGGCGGGTGCCACGGAGCGTCTCACGCTTGAGGGC
>NZ_FPJO01000058.1 GCF_900119365.1 Streptomyces atratus | reverse complement strand
TCCAGACGCACGGCCTTCGCCGCGTCCTGCGCGTGCCTGGCCGTCTCCAGATCACCCTCGCAGTACGCGTTGGTGGCCTCGACCGCCCCCAGCACGGACGCCTCGATCCGCTCCGCCGCCGCCCTGAGGTCCTTCTTGCGCACGCCCAGATACTCACCCAGCGCCGCGGCCACCGGCCCCATCGCCTGACGGGACAACGGCGCCTGACCCGGAGCCACCGGCCCCTGAAGGTGCGTGACCGCCTGCGGGCCCGGCACCGCCGTACCCGCCGCCTGCGCCGCCTCCGACACCGTCGCCATCAACGCCGTCAGGGCCTTCTCCAGATCGCCGGCATGCGTACCGACAACCTTCAACTGCCCCTGCACACCCTGCGGTCTGATGTCCCACGCCACCATGAAGAGCCCCCCTCGTGCCGGTTGCCCTCGACGTCAGGGACTTCCGGAAGTCTGAACAACCGTTCGCACGCTTTTCTTTATCAACTCGGGCATCGCTGATGCAATCAGCAAATCAACAATCAGCCAACTGTGGCCAGTGCGTGATGGGGAGACCAGGTTCGTGCGGTCACATGGGCTTCGTGTGAAAGCCGGGGCTGGCTCTGCGCTTCCGCACCCAGGCGGCGGATTTGCTGGCGGAGGCACGCTGGCTGGGCGAGCGGGTCGAGGGGCCCGGCCCAGTCGTGGACGGGCCGGTGCTTGGGCCGTGGATCGCGACTTCGGGGTCGTCGGCATCCCCGGATGTCCCGTCTGACAGGGTTGGCCGATGGTCGAGCGCGAAGATTCCCACCCTGACGACCAGTCGGCGCGGGCGCTCCAGTCGTTCCTCGCCGCGCTGTGGAGCATGGTCGTCGACGAGGACAGTTACACCGATGGTCACCCGTCCTGGCTCGAACCCGAGCTGAGGGGTCACCAGCAGGGCAGCGCTCCCGCCGGCCCGGAGGCGAGCGCGCTCCAGCGGGTGCTGGCGTGCGGCGTGGACCCGGACGATCTGACCGACGTGGTACGGGGGGTGCAGCACGAAGTCCTCTACAACGTGTGCCAGTTGCTCGACGATCCCGGATTGCTGGGAATCGGCCTGGACCACGAGGGGGCCCCGCCCGCGGAATTCCGCTGGGAGCTCGTGGCGGTCCGCGACGAGGAGCCGGCCGGGCGAGCGCCGGTCCACGGGCTGCACTCCTCGCTCGACGAACTCGACCCCAGCGGCCGCCACGGCGAGCCGCGCGGCCGCCCGATTCCCGCCCGGCTGCCGGGCCACCCGCTCCACGCGAGGCTCGCCGTCGCCCACGCGCGTGCGGGCGACCGCATCCAGGGCGGCTTGGCGCGGCGCTCAGGAGGTACCGGCTAGCGGCGAAGCTCGATCAGCAGCAGGCTGCCGACCACATCGTGGGATCAAAGGCCAAGATCAGCCGAATTGAGGCGGGTCAGGTTTCGGCGCGGCCCGGGGATGTGCGGCTGTTGCTTGAGCTCTACGGAGTGGAAGACCGCGAGGTCTACCAACGGCTGGAGCAGCTGGCACGCGACTCGAACAAGCGCGGCTGGTGGCTCAACTTCAGTTGGGTGACCAGGGAGGCGGAGTTCGCCGACTTCATTACGTTGGAGATCGATGCCACTTTCATTCGCACGTGGCAACCGCTCTTCATTCCAGGCCTCCTCCAAACCGACGACTACCTCCGGACGTTGATGAGTTCGGATCTCACCGTGCATTCGGCCGAGTCGGTGGACGAGGCGGTCGCCATGAGGCGCATGCGGAGAAGCCTCATCGAGGAAGACGGTGCACGGTTCGCCGCGATCATCTGGGAGCCTGCGCTCACGGCGCCGATGCCGTCACCGAAGGTGCACCGCGAACAGTTGCTTCACCTGCTGAACGTCGCTCAGCGTCAAAACGTGCGCGTTCAGGTGCTCCCGTCGTCCGAGTGGCGGGCGGCTCACCTCTCGTCGCACTTCGTGATGCTCAGCTTCGGTCCTGAGCCGGCGCCGGAGGTTGTCGCCTATGACACGACAACCAGCACTGTTCTCCTCGAAGATCTGGAGGAGATGGCCGGCCACGCCCGGATCTTCGAAGCCCTGAGTGCAGCAGCTCTGACTCCGGATCAGAGCCTCGCGTTCATCAGGCAGGTTCTGCGTGACATCCCGGAGAGCGAGAAGGAAGAGGAATGAAGCGCCAGGAAATCGTAACCGCGTTCAAGAGGGCCAGCGCCTCCCAGAGCGCAGGTCAGGACTGCGTCGAGGTCGCCCACACCGCCGACGGCGGCCGGGCTGTCCGGGACAGCAAGAACCCTGGCGGCGGGCTCCAGTTCTACGCCCCCGAGGGCTGGGCCGCGTTCCTCGACGGGGTGAAGGGCGGGGCCTTCGGGGGCTGACGCACCCCGGGGAGTGCTGCGCTAGACGTGCGTGAGCAGGCGCTCCAGCGGCCGGGGTACGTGCTTGAGGTCCAGGTGTGCGATCAGCGCCTGCGCGTACAGCGCCTTGCGGCCGCTGTGCGTGCCCATGAACCGGCGCAGCTGGTGTTCCACGGGGCGTTCCCGCTGCGCAGGCTGACCCTGAAACGTACGGAAGGGGCGCATCTCGCCCTGGGCCTCGATCACCTGCTGTACGCCCTCGGCCCCGAGGGCGCGGATCAGCTCGTCCTCCAGGTCGGCGACGCACACCTGGAACCCGAGGGTCTCCAGTCCGGCGCGGGTGAGGCCGGAGCCGAGCCCGACCCGTTCCAGGTGGCGCCGGAAGTGCCGTTCCTCGCCGATGTCGCAGAGCCCCGCCAGCGGGAGGCCGAGCCCCGGCGGGCCGCACACGTCCAGGAAGCGCCCGATGCTCATCGCGCCGCCGAGCGGTACCACCGCGACGCCCTCCGCGCCCAGGTCGCGGCCGTCGCGCGCGGCCAGGGCTTCGATCGCGACCTGGTCGCTGCTTCCCTCGACGAGCACGACCGTACGCACACCGCCGGCCAGCTCCCGCGCCTCCGCGGCTGCCGCGTCCGACTCCGCTCCGCCGGCCGCCCATGTGACCGCCGCCCGGCTGAATCGTCCCAACTCGTCCACGAGACCTCGCTTTCCGATGCCATCCTGCACGGTCGGGATCCCGCACGCACACGCGTTTTCCCGGCCCATGTCGTCCAGTCGGCCCCAGGCCCTGGCGTCGAACTGCCGTGTGCCGCACGGCGGGTGTGGTGGCGGACAGGTTCGAAGCCGCTACCTGCCACCAGTGGCTGAGCGAAGGGAAAAGCTCTCCGGCGTTGTCAGTGATCTCTGTTAGCTTCGTGCGGCTCGTGTGATCCACGAGCCCTGAGCGATCACAGGGGAGGGCCACTTGACCAGGTACGGAAGAACGGGCAGACGCAGACGGATGGTGGTGGGGGGCTGCGTGGCGGCGTTGCTGGCCACGGCTGCCGGTCCGGCGTATGCGGTGGACAACCTGCCGCCGAAGCAGCCGCTGGTCCAGGACCTCCAGTCGGAGGGCAAGGCCTGCGCGACCGGCGACGACACGCCATACGTATCGGAGCCGCCCAGGCTCAGCGCCATGCTGTACGACCCGGAGGAGGACAACCAGCCCTCCGAATCCAGCCCGGTCAAGGGGGAGTTCGAGGCATGGTGGACGGACGAGGCAGGAGTGGAGCAGCGTCGTAGCTACACCACCATCACGTTGTCGTCGGGGTCGCGCTACTACTGGACGGTGCCGGACGACATCCCGGCGAACACGGTCGTCTCCTGGCACGTTCGCGCGAACGACGGCGAGGCGACCTCCGCATGGAGCGATGAGGGCGACGGCTCGGTCTGCTCGTTCGTGTACGACGACGTGAACCCTGAGAAGGCGACGCTCAGCTCCCCCGAGTACCCCAACCCCGAGGACGTGTTCTGGGTGGACGGGGTCGGCGTCTACGGCCACTTCACCATGGATTCGCCCTCCGACGATGTGGTGTCGTACAGGTACGGCTTCCTGGGCGGCCCTTATGGGACCGTCTCCGCCGAGCAGCCCGGCGCAGCTGTGACCATTCCCTACCTGCCGCTCACTTCAGGGCCCAAGTCGCTGACAGTCCGTGCGATCGACCGGTCGGGCCGAAGCAGCGGGGAGTCGCGGTACGACTTCAACGTGCAGTCCGGGCGTGCCCCTGTCGCCCGCTGGAAGCTGGACGACCCGGCGGGTTCCCGCTCGGCCTCTGCCGAGACGGGCACCGCCGCCCGTGCCGGCACCGGCGTGACCTTCGGCGGCCCGGCGCCCACGGGCACCGGAGCCACCGCCACGGTCGGCCTCGACGGCAGCGGCCACGGCTTCCTCACCACGGACGCCCCGGCCACCGACATCCGCAAGACCTTCGCCGTCAGCGGCTGGGCGCGGCCTGCCGAAACCGGTCGGAACATGACCGTCGCCAGCCAGGACGCGGACGAGCAGCCCGGCTTCACCCTTGGGCTGCGCAACCAGGTCCCCGGCCCTGTCTGGTCGTTCGAGATCGCGGGCGCGAAGGTGTCCGGTGGCGCGCCCGAGACCGGCGAGTGGGCCCATCTGCTGGGGCTGTACGACGCGGAGACCGGCCGCGCACAGTTGTACGTCAACGGCCATGAGGTCGGCACCGCGGCGGAGGTGACTCCCGCCGAGGCGGCCGGCGCGTTCCAGATCGGCCGCGCCCGTGGGGCCACCGGCTACCGTGACCGGTGGCACGGCGACATCGGCGACGTACGGGTCCACGACCGGGTCGTGGTACCGGACGAGGTGACCGAACTGGCACTGCGCAAGCCGAAGTTGCTCGGTCGCTGGTCGCTGGAGAACGCGACGGACGGTACGAGCCCCGAGCAGTCGGGCGGCGCGCCGCTGCGGCTCGGCGCGGGAGCTTCGATCTACCGGGACTCCGACGGTCCCTGTCGCCCGGAGGAGGACCCCGACTGCCCCTACGTGCCGCCGGCACTCGTCGGCAACGGACATCTCGGCCTGGACGGCGAGACCGGGTACGCCGCTGCCGACGGGCCCGTCGTGGACACCACAGAAAGTTTCACCCTCGGCGTCGTGGTACGTCTGGCGGACTCCGATCCGGCCCGCCCGATGACCGTGCTCTCGCAGGCCGGCGAGCACACCGACGTGTTCAAGGTGCGCTACGAGCCGTCCACGTACACCTGGCAACTGGTGATGCCGGAGAAGGACGAGATCGGAGCCCCCGAGAAGGTGGTGGCCCAGATCAAGAGCTCGGAGAGGGGTCAGGAGCGTCGTCTCGCCGTGATCTACGACGACGGGACCGACACGATCAAGCTCTTCCTCGACGGCTCCATCAAGGCGACTGCGAGCCTCCCGCACGGTCTGCGCAGCACCGGTGCCCTCCAGCTCGGCCGGTCCAAGGCCGGTGACGGCTGGGGCGAGTACTTGCACGGCGATGTGGACGAGGTGCAGGCATTTTCCGGTGCGTTGCGGGACAAGCACGTGCCTTTCCTGGGCACGGGTACGGATCCCTGCCTGTGCTGATCCGTCAGTGCTGAGCCGAGAGGCCCGACGGCCCGCGGGAACCTCGGTTCCCGCGGGCCGTCGGGCTCCGGTCGGCCACCGGGGCGGTGAGGGCCGGGGCCTTCACGTGCCGAGCCACTCCGTCACCTCGACCACGTCCCCGACGCTCACGACGCCCTCGCAGACCACGGCGTTCTTCGCGCCGAAGCTGACCTTGTTCCCGTACTCCGGCTCGCGCCGGTACGTCGACAGGGTGCGGATCGGTTCCGGGCCCGCACGGTGGCCGGTGGTCTGGTCGACCATCGGGACGGCGCACCGCGTCGCCCGTACCGAGTAGGCGAGTTCGACGGAGCCGACGGCCATCCGGCGCACCCGGTCCTCGAAGTGGGGTTCGTCGTTGCCGGTCAGGACGATGTTGGGGCGGAAGCGGTTCATGGGGACGGGCTGCGCGTCGCCCCGGGCGGTGATGCGGGCGTTGAGGTCGTCCAGGGAGGCCGTCGAGGCGACGAGCACCGCGTGCGCGTCGGCGAAGTTGACCTTGCCCGGGGTGTCGCCCCAGCCGTCCCGGTCGAAGCCGGGAGCCACCCGTACCAGGCGGGACTTCGCGCCGAGCGCGTCGGAGAACCACTCCGCGACCGCGTCCCCCTGGTCGACGGCCGCGCCGAGCGGGCGGTCGAACATGCTGACGTCGAGGCGCGGGCCGTGCGGGTCGACATCGAGGCGGAGCGGTTCGACGTCGGCGGCCTTCAGGGCCAACGTCGCGCCCGCGTCCAGGACTTCGACGCCGATCGCGGCCATCGCGGGGTGCGTGCGCTGGCTGCGGAAGGCGCCGTCCGCTGCGTCCACCACCATGAACGTACGGTCGTGTTCGAGGCCGGTGCCGAAGACCTGCGCGGAGTCGACCGTGGTCCCGGCGCAGCCCTTGACCGGGTAGTAGGCCAGTTCGCGGACGGTGATCGTCATGGTGTCCCCTCCGGGGCAGCCGCTTCGAGGGCGTCGACGCTGCCGGACATTATGGTGCGGATGTGGCGGGTGAGGCGGTCGGTGGGCCAGTCCCACCAGGCGACGGCGAGGAGCCGGGCGACGGTCTCCTCGTCGTACCGGGTGCGGATCAGCTTGGCCGGGTTGCCGCCGACGATGCCGTAGTCGGGTACGTCGGAGGTGACGACGGAGCCGGCGCCGATGATCGCGCCGTGCCCGATCCGTACGCCCGGCATCACCATGGAGTTGTAGCCGAACCAGACGTCGTTGCCCACGACCGTGTCGCCCCGGCCCGGCAGTCCGGTCAGCAGGTCGAAGTGGTCGGCCCAGGAACCGCCCATGGAGGGGAACGGAAAGGTGGACGGGCCGTCCATCCGGTGGTTGGCGCCGTTCATGATGAACCGCACCCCGGTCCCGAGCGCGCAGAACTTCCCTATGACGAGCTTCTCCGGGCCGTAGTGGTACAGCACGTTGCGGGTCTCGAACGCGGTCGCGTCGTCGGGGTCGTCGTAGTACGTGAAGTCCCCGACCTCGATCAGTTCGGACTTCACCAGGGGCTTCAGCAGGACGACCCGGGGCTGGCCCGGCATCGGGTGCAGGACGGTGGGGTCGGCGGGAACCGGGTTCGTGGCGTTCATGGCGCTCATCATCGCATTGGCATCAGGTGGGGTAAGTTCTCTTTGGGAACTCGCAACGGATCGAGAGGAACATGCCGTGACGCCGGCGCAATGGACCGAGGTCGACGACTACTTCAACGGTCTGCTGGTGGGCCCGGACGAAGCCCTGGACGCGGCCGTGGAGGCCAGTGACGGGGCCGGGCTCCCGGCGATCCAGGTCGCCGCCAACCAGGGCAAGCTGCTGAACCTGCTGGCCAGGCTCCAGGGCGCGCGCACCGTGCTGGAGATCGGCACCCTGGGCGGCTACAGCACCATCTGGCTGGCCCGCGCGCTGCCGGAGGGCGGCAAGGTCGTGACGCTGGAGGCCGATCCGGCGTACGCGGAGGTCGCGCGGGCCAACATCGAGCGGGCCGGGCTCGCGGACGTCGTCGAGATCCGGGTCGGCCGCGCCCTCGACACACTGCCGGAGCTCGCGGCGCAGGGGTACGGGCCGTTCGACGTCGTGTTCATCGACGCCGACAAGCCGAGCAACCCCGACTACCTGGCCTGGTCCCTGAAGCTGACCCGGCCCGGCAGCCTGATCGTCGCCGACAACGTCGTACGCGACGGAGAGGTGGTCGACGGTGCCAGCGAGGACCCGAAGGTGCAGGGGGTGCGCCGGTTCACCGAACTCGTCGCGGCCGAACCGACGTTGACCGCGACCGCGCTGCAGACCGTCGGGAGCAAGGGGTACGACGGGCTGATGATGGCGCTGGTCACCGGGTAGGCCCCGGAGCCGCGTTGATACGATCACGCGTTCGACACGCGTCGGTGGCTCCTCGCACCCGGCCATCACCTTGTGGAGAGACCATGCAGCGCCACCTCGTCCCGCTTGTCGTCGCCGCGGCACTGTTGTGCGCCGGATGCTCCGGGGGATCGGGATCGGCGCGAGAGGCGGAGAAGTCCGGGAAAGCCTCCCCGTCCCGCTCGGCGGAGGACCACGGGGCAGCGGTACGGGCCGCGGTGGCCGCGACGAAGAAGAGCAGCGCCCGGATCGATGAGCGGATCGAGATAGGGGACGGCACCGCCGAGTACGTCGTCTCGGTCAAGGGCGACTTCGACTGGGCGGGAGCCAAGGGGCGCCTCGCGGTTGCCCTCCGCAACGCGGCGAGTCCTGGGAAGACGTCGCCCCGCATGGACGAGATCTTCGACGGCGACACCGTCTACATGGGCGGATTCGCCGAGATGGAAGGCTCCTGGGGATCGATTCGCCGGGACAAGGCCGAGGCTCACTATGTGCTGCGGGCACCGATGAACGACCCCGAACACGTCCTGCGCCAGGTGGCGCAGATGCGCCGGATCTCGAAGGTCGGCGAGGAGACGGTGAACGGCACGCCCGCAGTTCACTACCGCGGTGTGCTCCCCGATGAGACGGTCACACTGCGGATGGCGAAGGACATGCGGGCCAAGATCGACAACGCGCGCGAAAAGATCGGTGGGATCACCGTGTACGCGGATGCCTGGATCGACCGGAACGGGCGGATCGTGCGTACCCGGCTCGACTGGCCCATGGGGGCGGCGGGCGCCAAGGTGACGATGAACCTGACGGACCACGGGAAGCCGGTGCGGGCGAAGGCCCCGGACCCCGGCAAGGTCGTCCCCATGCCGAGTCTCGGCGGACCGCTGCCCGGCTGACCTGCCCCCTGGCGCAACACGGCGGAAGGCGGCGCCAACGGGAAAAGCGTTCGACGGGTGCGGTGGGGGCGGCCATGATCGGGCGTATGAGTTTGTATGTGAGTGACCCGGTTCATGTCGGTACGGAACAGCTCCCGGGAGGGCGGTTGCTGGGCTGGGCCGAGTGGGGGCCGGGGAACGGGGTGCCGGTGCTGTTCTCGCCCGGTGCGGCCACCAGCAGGCATCTCGGCTTCGGCGCCGATGTGCTGGACGGGCTCGGGGTGCGGCTGATCTCCGTGGACCGCCCCGGTCTGGGGGTCTCCTCGCCCGCACCGGGGCGTACGTTCGGTGACTTCGTCGACGACGTCCGCGCGTTCGCCGGTCTGCGTGGCCTGGGGCGGCCCCTGATGGTCGGCAACTCGCAGGGGGCGCCCTTCGCGCTGGCGTGCGCCGCTGCCGGTGCGGTCCGGGCGCTCGCGGTGGTCTCCGGTGCGGACGAGGTCGCGGAGCCGGGCTTCGCCGACGTGCTGCCGGAGGAGTTGCGGCGGCTCGTCGGCCTGGCCGTGGCCGATCCGGCCGCTGCCGAGCGGGTCTTCGCCGGGTTCACCCCGCAGGGCATGTGGGACATGGTCATGTCCGGCAGCCCGGAGTGCGACCTCGATGTGTACCGGCAGCCCGCGTTCGCCGCGGCCTACCGGCGTGCCCTCGACGAAGCCTTCGCGCAGGGAGCGGCCGGATACGCCCGGGACACCGCCCTGGCCATGGGGCGCTGGGGGATCGGGCTGTCGGACATCGCCGTACCCGTCGACCTCTGGTACGGGGAGAAGGACACCGGTCACTCGCCCGACCAGGGGGGCCGGCTGGCCTCGCGCATCCCGGGTGCGGTCCGGCACCTGGTGCCGGAGGCCGGCGGGGCGGTGCTCTGGACCCATGCCGAGCAGGTGCTGAGCACGTTGCTGGGGCGCGTCGCGGGCCGTTGAGCCGTTCGGCACGCAGAAGGGCCCTCGCCTGCACGTCCAGGCGAGGGCCCTCCCTTCATCCGCCTGCCCGGTGAAGGTTGAGAAGACGATCACGAGGCAGGACGTATGTGCGCCTCCCGGTCAGGGGGCGAGCAGCAGCACGTCGGCGCGCTCCTTGGCGGCCGCGTAACGCTTCGCCACGTCCTGCCAGTTGACGACGGCCCACATCGCGTCGATGAAGTCGACCTTCTGGTTCTTGTACTGGAGGTAGAAGGCGTGCTCCCAGGCGTCGAAGACCAGGATCGGGACGGAGCCCTGGCCGACATTGCCCTGGTGGTCGTAGACCTGCTCGACGATCAGCTTGCCGCTGACCGGCTCGTACGCCAGGACGCCCCAGCCGGAGCCCTGCGTGGTGGCCGCGGCCTTCGTCAGCTGGGCCTTGAAACCGGCGAAGGAACCGAACGACTCGGCGATCGCGTCCGCCAGGTCACCGACACCGTCCGCCGCGAGCGGCTCGCCGCCGCCGTCACCGGTCATGTTGTGCCAGTAGATCGAGTGCAGGATGTGGCCGGAGAGGTGGAACGCGAGGTTCTTCTGGAGCCCGTTGATCGCTCCCCAGGCCTCCTTGTCGCGCGCCTCCGCCAGCTGCTCCAGGGTGTCGTTCGCACCCTTCACATAAGCGGCGTGGTGCTTGTCGTGGTGGAGCTCGATGATCTGCGGATTGATGACCGGTTCGAGCGCCGCGTAGTCGTACGGGAGTTCCGGAAGCGTGTACGTGGCCATGTGATCGAACCCTCCAGCTGCTTTCCTGTTGTTATTGCAACCTATGTGCAAGAGCAGGCTAACAGCAGGAGGGGTGCAGAGGTGATCAGCCCTTCGGCCTAGGACCGGGCGCGTCGTCAGGCACGGGCGCGCGTACGGGCCTCCGCGAGCCGGTTCAGGTGGTCCTCGTACGCCTTCGCGTAGTACGCCGCCCGTGCCGGGTCCGGTTCGACGACCGCGGTCGGGGCCGTCCACGCGGCCTCGTCCAGCTCCGTGCCGAAGCGCCGGGCCGCCGCGAGTACCGCGCCGCGCGCGCCGACCTCGCCCTCCACGATCCGGACCGGCCGGCCCAGTACATCGGCGAACAGCCGCATCCAGGCGGGGGAGCGGGTGCCGCCGCCGCACAGGGCGAGGGTGCCGGTGAGGCCCGCGGCCTCCAGGCAGTGCCTCGCGGCGAAGCCGATGCCCTCGCAGACGGCGCGGATCAGATCGGCGGGGGTCGTCTCCAGGGACACGCCGGTGAACTCGGCGCGCAGCCTCGGTTCGACGAACGGGGCGCGTTCGCCGGACGGGGCGAAGTAGGGGAGCACCCGGACACCGTTCGCGCCGGGCGGGGTGGCGGCGAGCAGCGCGTCGACTTCCGTGTGGCGTACGCCGGTGGTGGTCAGGACCCAGTCCAGGGCCGCGGTGCCGACCATCGCGGGCATGGCGCGCAGCCAGTGGCCGGGACGGTCGGTGGAGATGTGCAGCCCGGCCGGTTCGCCGTCCAGGTCGAGCCGTTCGGTGGCCACCAGCGCGGCCAGGCAGGTGCCGACGATCAGCAGTCCGTCGCCGGGGCGGGTGACGCCCGCGCCGAGCGCGCTGGCCGGCAGGTCGTACGGGCCGTTGGAAATCCGTAACCCGGAGGGGAGTTCGGCGGTGGCGACCGGGTCGCTCACCGGGGCGAGGAGCGGGGCCCGGTGGGCGAGGCCGAGCGCGGCCACGACATCGGGGGCGTACGCGCGGGTCATCGGGTCCAGGAACGGCATCGACGCGTCGGAGACATCCGTGGCCCGGACCCCCGTCAGCCGCTGGAACACCATGTCCTTGCAGTACAGGGCGGTCGTCGCGGCGTCGAGCGCGGCGGGTTCGTGCCGGTCGAGCCAGGCCAGCACCGGGCCCGGACAGCCCGGGAACATCGCGCTGCCGGTCCGCCGGTAGACCGTCTCGAAGACGCCGGAAGCCAGCCAGGCGTCGACCAGTTCATGGGCCCGGCCGTCCATCCAGGAGATCGCCTTGCGGACCGGCCGGCCCGCCGCGTCGACCAGCCAGACGCCGTCGCCCTGGCCGGTGAGTCCGGCGAACGCGACCCCGTCGGAGCCGAGCGCGTCCAGCACCTCGCGGACCGCCCCGTACACCTCGTCCATGTCCTGCTCCACGGAGCCGTCGTGGATCGCCAGCCCCACCGGGCGGGATTCGACGGCCAGCGTGCGGCCGTCCGGGTCGAAGGCGGCGGCCTTCACCACGGACGTACCGACGTCGATGCCGATGTATCCCGTCGTGCTTCCGGTCATCGTCACGGCTCCCCTCACAGCGCGTGGGCGAGCGGTTCGCCCCGCACGTAGCGCGCCACCTCGGCCGCCGCGATCCGGGCCGCCTTCTCCGCGACGGCCCGGCTGGCCCCCGCCACATGCGGGGTCATCAGCAGATGCCGGGTACGGAAGAGCCGCGATCCGGGCGAGGGCGGCTCCTGCTCGTACGTGTCGAGCGCCGCGGCCCGCAACTGCCCCGAGTCCAGGGCGTCGCACAGCGCTTCCGTGTCCAGCAGCCCGCCCCGGGCCGCGTTCACCAGCACCGCACCGCGCGGCAGCAGCGCCAGCTCCCGGGCGCCGATGAGATGCCGGGACTCCGGGGTGAGCCGGGCGTGCAGGGTGAGGACGCGCGAGCGGGACAGCAGCGTCTCCAGCGAGCCGGCCCGCATGCCGTGGACATCGCCGCGCACATACGGGTCGTACACCTCGACCTCGGCGCCGAACGCGGAGAGCACCCGCGCCACCCGGCTGCCCACCGCGCCGTAGCCGATCAGCCCGACCGGGGTGTCCTCCAGTTCCAGGCCGCAGTTCTCGTACGTGTAGTGGGAGGCGTCCCAGCGGCCGTCCGAGGCGAGGGAGCGGTGCGCGTCGGGGATCCGGCGCAGGGCGGAGAGGATCAGCCCGACGGTGAACTCGGCGGTCGCCGCCGCGTTGCGCCCCGGCGCGAAGCACACCCGCACGCCCCGGGCGCGCGCCGCGGCCGCGTTCACATTGACCGGGCCGCCCCGGCAGACCACGATCAGCCGCAGATCCGGCGCGGCTGCCAGCACCCGCTCGGTGAACGGGCCCATCTGGGTCACGCACACCTCCACCCCGTCCAGGGCGGCGATCAGCGCGTCCTCGGCGTCGCTCGCCTCGTCGACCTCGGCGACCTTGCCGAAGGGTTCCAGCGGCCAGGGAAGCGTGAGCTCGCCGAGCTGCGGCTCCGTACCGAGCGGGTCGAGTGCCCGGTGCAGGGCATCGGCGAGCAGGGAGTTGCGGACGAAGTGGTCACCGGCGAGCAGAATCCTCGTGGCGGGGCGGCTGCTCTCGGGACGGGTGCTCTCGGGGCGGGTCATCGCAGAGCGTCTCCTGTCTGGGCGTCGAAGACATGGATGTGCTGTGGATCGGCGGTGATGCGTACGGTGTCGTCCCGGTCGAGCCGTACCTCCGGACCGGTCACGACGACCAGCGGCTCCGCCACCCCGTCGAGCGACAGCGTGGCGATGCCGGATTCCAGCAGGGGCTCATGGGCGGCGACCCGGGCCCGTGCACCAGTGTCGTCCAGGCACACATCCTCCGGGCGGATGCCGAGCACCACCGCGCGTCCCGCCGCGATCCGGTGCGGTACGGGGACGCGCACGGAGTCCGAGAGGCGCACCCCGCCCGCGCCGTCGGCCGTGCCCGGCAGCAGATTGATGGCCGGCTCCCCGACGAAGTCGGCGACGAACAGATTCGCCGGGCAGTCGTAGATCTCCTCGGGCGTGCCGAGCTGCTGGATCTCGCCGTCCCGCATCACCGCGATCCGGTCGGCGAGCGACAGCGCCTCCTCCTGGTCGTGCGTGACCAGGATCGCGGTGTGTCCGCTGTCGCGCTGGATGCGTTTCAACTCCCGTCGGGTGGTGTCCCGTTGGGCGGCGTCGAGATGGGAGAGCGGTTCGTCCAGAAGGAGGACGTCGGGGACCCGGATCAGCGCGCGGGCCAGCGCGACCCGCTGCTTCTGGCCGCTGGAGAGCCCGGCCGGGCGGGCGTCCAGGAGCTCGGTGATCCCGATGCGTTCGGCCATTTCGGCGACCCGGCGGCGGATCTCGGCCCGCCCGCAGCCGCCCCGGGCGGCGAGCCCGAAACCGAGGTTCTCCGCGATGGTCAGCGGCGGGTAGAGCGCGTAGTTCTCGAACGCCACCCCGATGCTGCGCTGCCGGGCCGGGAGCGCGACCACCGACGAGCCGCCGATGAGGATGTCGCCGCCGGTGACCGTCTCCAGGCCCGCGATCATCCGCAGGGTCGTGGACTTGCCGCAGCCGGACGGGCCGAGCAGCCCCAGCAGCTCGCCGGAGCGCAGCTCGACGTCGATGGACCGGACGGCCTCGACGGCGGCCCGGCCCCGCCCGGTGTAGGTCTTGCGCAGGGCTCTCAGGGCCAGTTCAGTCATCCGTCACCGCCGTCACCGCCGTCACCGCCGTCACCGCCGTCACCGCCGCCTCGCGCTCACCCGTCATCGCGCTCACCCGTCATCGCGGTCCTCCGCTTCGGAGTCCCGTCCGGTGGAGCAGACCTCGTAGGGCACCTTGTGCTCGTCCAGCTCGCGCAGCGCCTGCGGGGACGCCCCGTCGTCGACCAGCAGCAGATCGAAGCGGGAGAGCGGGGCGAGCCGGTGCAGCGCGACCCGGCCGAGCTTCGAGTGGTCGAGCAGCAGCACATTGCGGCTCGCCGAGTCGAGCATCGCCCGCTTCACGGAGATGATGTGCTGCTCCTGGTGGTAGGCGAAGCCGCCGGACGCGGCGGAGGTGGAGGTGAAACAGATGTCGACCTGGAGCGACTGCACCGCCTCCACGCACGAGACACCGAGGAACGAGGAGTGCAGCGGGTCGAAGTCCCCGCCGAGGCCCATCAGATGGATGCCGCGCTCCTGGGACAGCAGATTGATCGCCTCCAGGAAGTTGGTGACGACGGTCAGCGGGGTGATGGAGCGCAGCCTGCGCGCTATCTCCAGCGTGGACGTCGAGTCGTCGAGCATCACCGCCATGCCCGGCTCTATGAGTTTCAGGGCCCTTTCGGCCACGGCGGCCTTCTCGGCCCGCATCGTCTTCAACCGGTAGGAGACGTTCGACTCGAACACGCCGGACGGCTGGGCGGTGACGCCGCCGCGGAACTTGCGGACGATGCCCTGCCGTTCCAGCTCGTCCAGATCGCGGTGGATGGTCATCAGGCTGACGTCGAAACGCTCCGCCAGTTCGGCGGCGCTCACCTCGCCCTGGGCGAGGACGTACTCGGCTATGGATGCCTGACGCGGGGCGGGGCCCCGCTGCGGAACGTTGCTCACGTGCTGATCCTTCGTCCTGGACGTGCCGGCCGGTCGGCCTCGAACAGCAGCAGACTCTCAGCTTGGCGTTTAACCTTGCTGCGCTTTGTGTTCCTTGATCGACGCGGCGCGTTTGACCGTCTTGCCGACGTCGTGGCGCTTGGCTCGGTGCTTGTTCTTCGAGCCGGGTGGCCTGCCGGGCCCTGGCCGGGACGGTTTTGGTGCGGCTGCCGGGCGGACTGTGGCCGCGTGGACGTTGCGAAACCCGCGACGGACCCGGGCGGGGGTGAGGCGGCGGGGTTCGGCGGGCCGTTCCCAGGGGCGGCGGAGGTCCTCGGCGAGGGGACGTGCGAGGCGGAGTTGGGTGTGGGCCGCGACGATCAGCCAGGTCCACAGGTCGGCGGTGTCCGCGTG
>NZ_FPJO01000028.1 GCF_900119365.1 Streptomyces atratus | reverse complement strand
CCGACTTCGAGGGCGGCGTGAATGACTCCGACCATCCCGACGCCCACGACAGCCCATCCGTGAGCTGCGCGAACACATCCTCGTAGGAGCCATCCGAATACAGCGCCATCCCCATCGAGAAGTACGCCATCACCCGCGCGGGCAAGGACCGGTGGCGCCGCTCAGTACGCCCCGCCTCCTCGATCACCGCGTCAACCACATCTGCGGGAAACACCCGCGTCAGCAACCCCACAGACACCAAATCCGACAACCGGACATCAGAAGACGGCTTCACCCAACCAGAACGCGGCATCCCCCCACAATAACCCAGAAGCGCTTAACTGAACGGTATTGTCCCTAAACCAAACTCCAGTACCTAACCAAACTAAACTGCTCCCCGCACCCGCGGGGATGGTCCCTTGTCCAGCCTCGGAGACAGCGCCATTCGCAACTGCTCCCCGCACCCGCGGGGATGGTCCCCCTGCCGAAGCCGCCGCGCGTCAGCGCATCCTCTGCTCCCCGCACCCGCGGGGATGGTCCCGCGAACCGCGCCGCGGGAGCCGCCACCGCTGACTGCTCCCCGCACCCGCGGGGATGGTCCCCGTCTGCGTCCGCCGCCTACATCCGCGCCTACCTGCTCCCCGCACCCGCGGGGATGGTCCCGCCGACGCAGTCGCCTGGGCCCGCGAGACGCTCTGCTCCCCGCACCCGCGGGGATGGTCCCCGTGACCACCGACCCGAAGCATCTCACCGAATCTGCTCCCCGCACCCGCGGGGATGGTCCCCGGAGTGGTCCGCCCCCGGGTGCGCGGTAGGCCTGCTCCCCGCACCCGCGGGGATGGTCCCGAGCGGCTCCAGCAGTACTACCTCGATGAGGGCTGCTCCCCGCACCCGCGGGGATGGTCCCGTGCTGGCCGAGTCGTTCGCCGAGACCGACGTCTGCTCCCCGCACCCGCGGGGATGGTCCCATGACCGGGAGGTGGGCCCAGCGGACCGCCGACTGCTCCCCGCACCCGCGGGGATGGTCCCCAGCCGTCGCTCGGCGACGCGCACGACATGGCCTGCTCCCCGCACCCGCGGGGATGGTCCTGGCTCGGTGACGTCATCGCCCGATGCCTGTCCCTGCTCCCCGCACCCGCGGGGATGGTCCCCGGTAGATGCCGCCCTCGTCCAGGCGGAAGGTCTGCTCCCCGCACCCGCGGGGATGGTCCCGTAGGGCGCCTTTACCCCCTGAATATGCGCCACTGCTCCCCGCACCCGCGGGGATGGTCCCAGACCGCTGCCGAGTCGGTGCCCTGAACCTTCTGCTCCCCGCACCCGCGGGGATGGTCCCGACGACGAGCGGACGCGCTGGGACGAGGCGCGCTGCTCCCCGCACCCGCGGGGATGGTCCCTCACCGAGACTCGCCGAGAACTTCCGAGCCTCCTGCTCCCCGCACCCGCGGGGATGGTCCCTCGCGGAGCCGGGCGGCGCCGCCGACGTAGCCCTGCTCCCCGCACCCGCGGGGATGGTCCCGGGCGGCCGAGAGCGGCCAGCACACCGGCGGCCTGCTCCCCGCACCCGCGGGGATGGTCCCCGCAAGCCCGGCTACTGCTACGTCGTCGCGGGCTGCTCCCCGCACCCGCGGGGATGGTCCCGTCCGCCCGCCCGCTCATGGCTGAGGCGTCGGCTGCTCCCCGCACCCGCGGGGATGGTCCTTCTACCCACTGGGCGGCAACCCTGGACGGGACCTGCTCCCCGCACCCGCGGGGATGGTCCCTCCCGCTCCTCGTCGCGGAACTCGTCGAGCATCTGCTCCCCGCACCCGCGGGGATGGTCCCTCCTTGCGGGCCGCGGCCGTGATGCTCTCCTTCTGCTCCCCGCACCCGCGGGGATGGTCCCTGGGTGACCCTGCCGGACGGGCGCCGGATCCTCTGCTCCCCGCACCCGCGGGGATGGTCCCCGACCGCGCGGCCGCTGTCCTCGACCGCGGCGCTGCTCCCCGCACCCGCGGGGATGGTCCCGCCACCATCTGGGTCCCCTGTCAGGTCACACCCTGCCTCCCCGCACCCGCGGGGATGGTCCCCGGCGCGGCTTCGAGCCGGAGGACGTCGCCACCTGCTCCCCGCACCCGCGGGGATGGTCCCTGGGAGTCGGGGCGGATCACGCCGACACCTCCCTGCTCCCCGCACCCGCGGGGATGGTCCCGTCTTGGACCTGTTCGAGGAACTGTGGTCCGACTGCTCCCCGCACCCGCGGGGATGGTCCCGAAGTCCGTTCCTGTCTCTCGGCTCGCGCGACCTGCTCCCCGCACCCGCGGGGATGGTCCCTGTGGCGGGAGTTCGTGGTCACCGCGACCGGCCTGCTCCCCGCACCCGCGGGGATGGTCCCCCGGCCCGCACGTTCTGGACCGGCCCGTCGGGCTGCTCCCCGCACCCGCGGGGATGGTCCCGTACTGCTGGACACCCTCGTACACCCCGGCGTCTGCTCCCCGCACCCGCGGGGATGGTCCCGGGTAGATGCTGCCGGCCTGCGTGGTCGGGCCCTGCTCCCCGCACCCGCGGGGATGGTCCCAGGTCGCACAGTGCCTCATGGTCGTACCGCTTCTGCTCCCCGCACCCGCGGGGATGGTCCCGGTCGTTGCCCGCATCTCTCCCGCCTTCCTCGCTGCTCCCCGCACCCGCGGGGGTGGTCCTGTCCGCCGCAGCGTGACCCGCCGGGGCCGGAGCTGCTCCCCGCGCCCGCGGGGATGGTCCCCGCCGCCACCCTTCCCGACGGAACGGCGGTTGCTGCTCCCCGCACCCGCGGGAATGGTCCTCGGTGTGCCGCTCGCCGACCTCGTTCGTGTGGGGTTGTCGGGCTCGGCAGAGTTCTTGACGTCCCTTGTGACGACGGACCGTGCGGCCTTGATGGTTTCTCCGATGCCCGTGCCGGGGCCCCCGCGCGATGGCGGAGATTGAGAGACCTGCCCGGCCCCCTGCCGCCGACAGCCTCGGGTACGGGCGGAAGATCAGTACCGCCGCTCGCGCGGATACGGCGTCGGCCGAGCAGAGGCGGGCAGCGGGCACAGCTCTTTGTGGAGGTGGAGCGTCATGCCGGGGCCGGTCGCGCCGGGTACCTCGTACCGCTCCGCCTCCTCGGCCGTCAGGTGCTGGTGACAGCGGTCGCACATCATCAGCAGGTCTCCCGGGGGTGGCAGGAGCAGGCGCAGGTGAGGCGCTCGGCGACGGCGTCGCCGACCCGGATGTCGGCCGGTCCGGGGCAGAGGCGGTGCCCCTCGTCCCATGATCCGGCCGTGCTGGTCCTGCACTCTGGGGAGGTATAGGTACTGCGTGATGCCTGCTGTGCGAGGGCGGTCATTTGGCCGCCTTCTTGCACCGCGGGCATCGGCAGGCCGGGTACACGAACTTCTCTTCCACAACCTCAACCGGGACGACTTCCGTCGTCGGGCGAAGGACGCGCGTGCGGCCGTACCGGTCCACCTCGTACACCTTGATCGTCATCATGGGTCGGCCCCGGCCTACGTCGATTGAGGGGCATCCAGCCAGATTGCCGTGCTGCCCGACTTCACACCCTGATGGTGTGTGTGCACGGTGAGCAGCGAATAGGTCGCCGGATGGCCACGCGTGGCCATGTAGCGGCCACAGCCAAAAGCGCGGGCGATGACACCTCAGACTGGGCACATGAGCCGCAACGACGCACTTCGGGCAGCCCGCTTACGCAAGGGATGGCGGACCGTCGAAGCCGCCGCGACGGCCATCACAGAGCACGGGCAACAGCTCCTCGACGACCGCCAGTTCACCGTTTCAGCTCGCACCTGGCGCCGTTGGGAAGGTGAACGTCCCGGCTGGCCGGCGGAGGAGACTGCGATCGTCATTCACGACGCGCTCGGCCGCTGGCCGGAGGACCTGGGCTTTACGACTCCGCCGGGCTGGATCCGGCCCGAGCACCACGAAGAAGAACAGGTGCGCCGCCAAGCTTTCGTCCCCGTCACCGCCGCCGCGCTCGTGGCGGGGCCGGTTGCGCCACAGCACGTCGACCCTGCTCTGATCGACTACTTCCAGCAGCAGCTGGAAGGGCACTACCGGGCCGACATGTTCCTCGGCCCTCACGACCTGATCGGCACCGTGTCGGCGCAGTACCAGCTCATCGACAAGCTGCTCCGCTCTGCGAAGGGCGAGACACGCCGCGGTCTTCTCCGTGTCGGTGCGGCCTACGCCGCGCTCGTCGGCTGGTTGTATCAGGATGCCGGAGACATGGGCGGCGCGGCTTTCTGGCGCGGCGTCACCCAGGAGATCGCGGTGCGGTCCCGTGACCCGCACCTCATCGGGTACTCGCTCGTCGGCCAGGCTCAGGTACGCACCGATCTCGGCGACGGACACGCGGTCGTCGACCTGTGCGAAGCCGTGCTCGACGACGCCGACCAGCTCGTCCCGAAGGTACGGATCATGGCCATGCAGCAGCAGGCGCACGGCGCCAGCCTCACCGGTGAACGTGGCCTGGTCGACCAGCTCATGGACCAGGCCGACCGGCTGTTGCCGCGCGTGGACGACGACCTTCCGTGGGGCAACGCATGCAGGCGCACGCCCGGATACCTCGAAGTGCAGCGGGCCACCTGCTACGGACGGCTCGGCCTCGGTGCGGAGGCCGGCGCACTCTGGTCGCAAGTCCTCGCGATCGTTCCGGAGACCGCCCGCCGGGACCGCGGGGTCTACATGGCCCGGCAGGCAACAGCTGCAGCGGCCGCGCGGGAGCCGGATCAGGCAGTGGAGATCGCCCGGACCGTGGCGACGATCGCGGTGGAGACCCGCTCGGCCAGGATGCGCAGGGAACTGGTCGCCCTGGAGCGTGCGATGCGGCCGTGGCAGGATGCCCCGGTCAGCCGGGATCTTGCGGAGATCCTGGAGCCCGTGAGCAAGGGGAGCTGAGCGTGGCCGAGGAACCGGTGCCGCTGACGGACCGTGCGATCGAGGGGCGGCTTCTGGAGCTCCGCGGCTGGTCACGGGTGGGTGATGAGATCACACGGTCCTTCGGCATCCGGTATCACGGTGGCGTCGCGATGATCGTGCACGTTGCTGATGTGGAGCGGCTCATCGGACACCACGCCGACATCGATCTGCGATGGGACACGATCCGGTTCGGGATCACTACGCACGACGCGGGCCACAAGCTGACCGACGCCGACTTCGACCTCGCGAAGCGCATTGACCAGATCGCGGCAGCGCACGGCGCCGAGCCCATCGATTGATGACCGGCCGATCCCGGACGCACGAACCCGCCCCCTCCCGCCCGAAGAGCGAATTCCAGGGGCGTTGTTCGTGATCGGCGGCGGTCGGCCAGCAGTCCGAGCATGCTCAGGCCCGGGGATGGGCTGGAACGGGGCTGTTCCCCGCACCCGCGGGGATGGTCCCGAGCCGACCTCCACGTATCAGGGCAGCAGCTCCCGCGCGGCGTAGTAGGCGTGCAGCGCGGCCTCGCTGCCGGAGCCCAGGGCGGTCATGATCCGCTGGAAGCGGGCGGAGCGCAGGTCGCCGGCCACGATGATGCGGGGGTGCTGGCCGGTCGGCGGACAGTAGCCGTCCCCGTCGCGGCTGAGGTCGCCGGACGGGGCGGTGGGCGCGTTCCCGATGCTCACGTAGACGGCATCTGCCGTGACCGCGCATTGTCCGCCGTCCCGGCTCACCGCGTCCGCCGTCACCGTGGCCCCTTCAAAGGAGTGCAGGGTCAGGTGCTCGACGGGCAGGAGTGTGACGCGGGGGTCGTCGCGGATCTCCTCGGTCTTGTACTCGTCGGCTTCTGGGTGAGTGATGAGCAGGCGGGTTTCGGTGGTCGGGTGGGCGCGCAGGAAGGTGCCGATGGGGCGGTCGCCGCCGAGGACGAGGAAGGTGCGGCCTTCGGCGTCGTCCGCGTCGGCCTGCCAGAGCGGGGGCAGGGTGAGGCCGCTGGGGGCGGTGATCCAGGCGACGTCCCGTGGCTGGAGGGGGCCGACGCCGGTGGCGACAACCGCGTACGGAGCGGTCAGGCGAGTACCGGTGTCCAGGGTGACGGTGACGTGGTCGTCGGCGGCGCGGAGTTCGACAGCGTAGTGGCCGAGTTCCAGGCGGCACAGCTGAGTGCTCTTCAGCTCCGTAGTGATGGAGTCGGCGAGCTCGGGGCCGCTGGTGCAGCCGCCAAGGACGTTGTTCAGGGCCGGGATGCGGTACAGGTTGCGGCACAGGGCGTCCGGCTCGATCAGGACCGAGTGCATGCCGACACTGGCGGCCATGCGGGCGGCGGCGCAGCCGGCCGGTCCGCCGCCGATGATGATCAGGTCCGTGTCGTGGGTGATGGGCGAACCGGTGTGGGACGGTGTGTCGGCCATGGGGCTATTCCAGCACCGTGGCCCCTGCGTACGCAGTGAGCTGTCCCATTACATGCTCTGCGGTGACGAGTTGGCCGGTCCCGATCAGGCGGCGGGCGACGACGAGTCCGGCATCGTGGACGTCCGGGCCGGCGTCGCTCGCCGAGGCGTCGGTGACGATCCAGGGTGCGTAGCCGTGCTCGAAGGCGTCGGCGGCGGACTTGAGGACGCAGCTCTCGGTGGCGATCCCGCAGAAGACGAGGTCGGTCCAGCCGGCCCGGCGGATCAGTTCGGTGGCATCGGGGGTGAAGAGCGTGTACCCGGTCTTGTCGATGACCGCGTGCGCGTGGACGGCGGCCTGGGTGAGCGCGGGGACGATGTCGGTCTCGGGCGGCTCCTGGAGCCGGTGCCACTGGAAGAAGCGCTCGTAGGAGCTGCCGTGGTAGTTGAAATAGCGGGTGAAGATCACGGGTCGGTCTGCGGCGGACCACTGGGCGACCATGTCGGAGACCGCCGGCACGGCGTGGCGGCTGTGGTGGTTCACGAAGCCGTTCTGCATGTCGACCACGACCAGCGCGGCGCCACCGATGTCCATCCGCTGTCTCTCCTGCCCATGTCCTCACCCGACGCTCTCGCGTAGAGCGTCCTGTGCGGCGCGCAGCCGTTCGGCCAGCCCGATGGTCTTCCCGCCCGCTTGTCGAGCCTGGCGCGCCCGCTGCCTCACCAATCCGAGCCTGCGCTGCGAGGACGGCGAAAGCCTCAACGCCCTCCCCCGGCCGGGCCAACTTCGGCGTGCGACCGATCTCTCGTTCCTCGAAAGATCGGTTTCCGATCCGGGCATAGCTCCCTGAAAATAGGCAGGCTGGCAGGCTCTGCGATGATCGCTTTGCACTGCCGTCCCTTGAAGCTTGAGCAGAAGAACTGAGACCGATATGCCAGTTTTGCCAGACTCGGCGAAAGTATGGGAAAACTGCGCGCCGCCGCGATAAAGCCGCAGGTCGCGCAGCCTGCTCCCCGCGCCCGCGGGGATGGTCCCAGTCCGGACTCCACCTTGAGGTGCAGGCCGCGCTGCTCCCCGCGCCCGCGGGGATGGTCCGGAGAGAGATGACGACCACAGTGGAGCCGCCCGCTGCTCCCCGCGCCCGCGGGGATGGTCCCGTCCGCTCCAGACCCTCGTCGGCCGCGTGCTGCTGCTCCCCGCGCCCGCGGGGATGGTCCCGCGATGTGCTTTCACGACACGTCGCCAGGGTACTGCTCCCCGCGCCCGCGGGGATGGTCCCTTCTTCCAGTTGAAGAGGAAGATGACGGCAGTCTGCTCCCCGCGCCCGCGGGGATGGTCCCGCGCCGCCTCAGCGGTGACGATCAGCAGCATCCTGCTCCCCGCGCCCGCGGGGATGGTCCCCGGCGTCGTCGCCGCGGACTCCGAAGCACATCCTGCTCCCCGCGCCCGCGGGGATGGTCCCGCCCGGACCGGTGAGGCCGCCGAGCTGGTCGACTGCTCCCCGCGCCCGCGGGGATGGTCCCTGCCCCGTTGAGGACCTTGGCCGTCACGTTCACTGCTCCCCGCGCCCGCGGGGATGGTCCCCCGGTCACGATCGCCTGGCCCGGCGTGACGACCTGCTCCCCGCGCCCGCGGGGATGGTCCCTTCGACGAAGGAACCCGTGATGAACAAGAACACTGCTCCCCGCACCCGCGGGGATGGTCCCAATGGCTCGCTAGGTGCTGTGACCGTGAAGGTTCGCCGGGTTGGTGGTCGCGACGGTTGGATGTGCGGTGACGTCCGATCCGATCGCTGGAGGCGCGGTGGCTGAGCCTGTCCGTGTACGCAGACTGACCGACCAGGAGGGGCAGAAGCTGCAGCAGATCGTGCGCCGGGGCAGCACGAGTTCGGTGCGCTACCGGCACGCGATGATGCTGCTCGCCTCGGCGGGAACCGGGTGCCGGTGATCGCCCAGCTGGTCCAGGCCGACGAGGACACCGTGCGCGATCTGATCCACCGCTTCAACGAGATCGGCCTGGCCTGCCTGGACCCTCAGTGGGCGGGAGGCCGTCCCCGCCTACCCAGTCGTGACGACGAGGACTTCGTCATCCGGACGGCCACCACTCGCCCCAGCAAGCTCGGCCAGCCCTTCACCCGCTGGTCGATCCGCAAACTCGCCGCCTACCTGCGGAAAGCGCACGGACGTGTCATCCGCATCGGCCGTGAAGCCTTACGGTGCCTGCTCTGGCGCCGCGGCATCACCTTCCAGCGCACCAAGACCTGGAAGAAGTCACCCGACCCTGATCGCGATGCCAAGCTCGACCGGATCGAGCAGGTGCTGGACCGCTTCCCGGACCGGGTCTTCGCCTTCGACGAGTTCGGGCCCCTGGGGATCCGGCCCATCGCGGGCTCCTGCTGGGCGAAGCAGGCCAAGCCCAACCGGCTGCCGGCGACCTACCGTCGCACCCACGGCGTCACCTACTTCCACGGCTGCTACTCCGTGGGCGACGACCGCCTGTGGGGCGTCAACTGCCGCCGCAAGGGCACCGCCAACACCCTGGCCGCGCTCAAGTTGATCCGCGCCACCCGACCCGACGACGCGCCGATCTACATCATCCTGGACAACCTCTCCTCCCACACCGGGGCGGACATCCGCCGCTGGACGAAGAAGAACAAGGTCGAGCTGTGCTTCACCCCGACCTACGCTTCCTGGGCCAACCCGATCGAGGCCCACTTCGGCCCGCTGCGGCAGTTCACCCTGGCCAACTCCCACCACCGCAGCCACCCCGCGCAAACCCAGGCACTGCACCGCTACCTGCGCTGGCGCAACACCAACGCCCGCCACCCCGACGTACTCGCCGCCCAACGCAAGGAACGTGCCCGCATCCGCAGCGAAAAGGGCATCCGCTAGGGCGGACGCCCCCTCAACACCGCGGCCTGACCAACTGCGAACCGCAGCCCCCGAGCGCCGAAGGGGGCAAGTTCAGGAGAAGGACAGCGACAGAAGGATGACTCAGGAGGCGGACGGCTCGATCTCCCCCGCAAAGACGATGACCTGGTCGATGAGGCTCCGCCGCAGATGGACGACGTCCGTTCCCGCCAGGCGGGGGCCTCCACCCGGCGTGGTGAAGACCCACTGGTACCGGGCCCACTCGTCAGGCATGTCCACCGCTGAGCAGCGCACCATCGTGCCGGTCCCCGCCGGGTGGCGCCGGATGTCCAGCACGAACCGCTCGACCGCCGCGATTCCTTCGCTGCGGCCCAACGGCCCCCAGAAGACCACGTCTGAGGTCAGGGCCTGGGAGAGCAGGGCAGTCACATAGCTGTCGTCCGAGGCGTTGAACGCGGAGATGAACGTGTCGATCGCGGAGCGTGCGGTCTCTTCCTGCATGCCCCAGTAATACCAGCCGTTTCGCGTGCGCTCGTCCCGCGAGCCGCCTTCCGATCACGGTGAACCATCCCGGTCACAGCACTAGCGCAGGAGTTGACCAGTGGCTGCTCCCCGCACCCGCGGGGATGGTCCCCCCGTAGCCCTGTACGAGATCGAGCTCCGGGGCTGCTCCCCGCACCCACGGGGATGGCCTCCCTGTACAAGGACGCCCTGTGGCCCAGGCTCGCCCGCGCCACCCGCAGCCGGTGGTTGTTGTCCGCGGACAACAACCACCGGTTTGTTGTCCGCGGACAACAAACCGTCTCAGCGCGCCATCGAAGCCAGCCGCGCGAAGTGCCCCTGGAACGCCAGGTCCACGATGCGTCCGCTCGCGCCGTTCCTGTTCTTCGCGACGATCGCCTCCACCGCTCCCGCCTTGGGGCCGGTGTCCGTGCCGTCCTCGGCAAGTTCGCGGTGGAGCAGGATGATGATGTTGGAGTCCTGCTCGATGGCGGACGACTCCTTGAAGTCGGACACCAGCGGTCTGCGTCCCACCGCGCCGCGGTTGAACTGAGCCAGGGCCACGATCGGCGTCCTGAACTCCATGGCGATCAGTTTCAGTCCGCGGCTGATCTCGGCAACCTCCTGCGCCCGGTTCCCGGCTCTCGTCCTCTCCGGTGTCAGCAGCTGCAGGTAGTCGGCGACCACGAGGGCCGGGGCGTGGTCGCGGGATGCCATCCAGCGCATCCGGGCGCGGATCTTCGACAGGGTGAGGTTCGCCGAGTCGTCGAGGACGAAGTTGTGTGCGTTGGCGAGCCGGTCGCCGACCTGGGCTATCCGGTTCCAGTCGTCCTCGGTCGTCCGGCGGCGGATGAGACGGTCGAGGGGGACGCCGGCCTCGGCGGCGGTGAGGCGGGCCATGAGTTCACCGCCCCCCATCTCCATGCTGGCGACCAGCACGGGACGTTCTCTTCGCAGGGCGACGTGAGCGGCGAGGTTCATTCCGAAGAGTGACTTGCCTCCGGCCGTGGTGGCTCCCACGGTGACGAGCTGGCCGGGCTTCAGTTCGACGTACTCGTTGAGATCGGCCCACGGGGTGTCCAGCGCCTCGGGGTCGGCACCCGCGTCGAGCTGGTCCAGGAAACCGGCCCAGCGGTCCGCAACGGACAGCAGTGGTTCGGCAGTTGACGTTCCCGAAGCCGCGGCCTGGAGCTCGGCCATCGCTTCCTCGACGACCTGGCCCGCCTCCTCCGTACCGGCGTGAGCGAGCTGCACCATACGCGTTCCTGCCTCGATCACCCGCCGCAGCGCCGCCCGTTCACGCACGATCTCGGCGTAGTGCGCCGCATGGCCCGTGGTGGGCACAGTGTTGACCAGCGAATGCAGGTAAGCCGGTCCGCCGACCCTGGCCAGGTCGCCGCGGCGCTGGAGTTCGGCGGCCAGCGTGATCGGGTCGATCCGCGGGGTGGAGCTGCTCGCCGCGTACATGTCCAGCACTGCCCGGTAGATGGTCTCGTGGTGCGGCAGGTAGAAGTCCGCCGGGTCACCGAGGATCGCGTCGACTTCCTCGATCGCGCGCACCGACAGCATCAGGGCTCCGAGCACGGCCTGTTCGGCCGCGGTGTCCTGAGGGAGACCCCGCTGGGGAACGTCCTGTTGCGACGAGGTCCCGTCCCGGTGGGAAGGGCCCTGGAAGGGGTCGGTTGTCATGTGCGCGGGCTCCGTCGGCTGTTGGCATACGGGTGTGTGTGGGCCGGTTGGGTCAATTGCGTGGCGATACGGATTCGATCACTGACCCCTTGCAAGCCTCCAGGAGGCCCTCTGGAGGGCTTTGAGGGGGCGTCACGGGCAATCTCTTATCCAGACCTCTCACAGGCCTTCAGGCGGGCGTGTGTGACTTTCCGGCTCTGCTGGGGTGGCATTCGGGGCACGGGCTCACCTGGAGCAGCCCGTTGGAGTCGGTGCCGCTGCGCAGGCGGCTGACCTCGTCGCAGTCGAGATGGCGGCAGTACGGGGGAACCTCGGCCACCGGGGACTGGGCGTAGGCGTGGGCGGGCGGATCTGCCTGGGCAGGCACCGTTCGCGTGCGCCTGCGCCGGACGAGGTCCCGGATCCGGGTCTTCAGAGCTGCCTGGGGGTTGTGGGCCCCGCCCGGGTTCTTCGTCAGTTCGGCAGCAAGGAAGTCATCCAGCTCCCAGCCCTGAGCCGTAGCGCTTTCGACGAGCAGCGGTGCGTAGCGCTGTGCGGTCACCCTGCCCACGGCCCAGGGCCCCGGAAGTTCCTGAAGGAACTCAACCGCGGCGGCGAGCTGTTCCGGCGTGGCTGCCACAGCCCCCTCCTCCGCCGCCCGCGCAGCGGCGTCACGGTCGGAAGCAAGTTCCGGGAGAGGCGTGAGGGGGCTGGGGGAGGAGGTATCCACCTCCTCCGGGGGGGGTACGGGGGGGAAACCGCCATTGGAGGCACATGGTGCGACCTGCGGTTTTGCCTGGTCAGCCAGGTCTGGTGAATCACCACGCCCGGTCATTGGAGGCACATGGTGCGACCTGCGGTTTTCCGTTTTGTCCACACCGGTCTTCGACCACACCCGGTCATTGGAGGCATGTGGTGCGACCTGCGGTTTTGTGGAATCGGCAGGTACGACCTCGATCTGTTCCTGAGGGGGTTTCGGCCGCTTGGAGATCTCGTAGCGCATGCCCGCGATCTGTCCTCCCTCGCCGCGCAGCCGGTAGGCGCGGATGTACCCGGCCTTGCGGATCAGGGCGAGCTCACGGCGTACGGCGTCCTCGCCCAGGGGCCGGCCGTTGGCGCTCTTCCACCCGAGAGCGCGGAACCAGCCGACGAGCTCGTCGACGCCGAATTCCTCACCGGCGGGCAGGAACCAGATGGCCTGGAGCACCGCGATGGTCATCGGCTGCCAGCCATGACCGAAGAAGGTCTCGTCCGTGATGGTGACCGACGGCTCGGGCTCGACGGCCCGTGCCCATGTCTCCCTGAGGCCCTGGGGAGACCGTGCGGGGCTCACAGCTCCACCTCCGTGGCGAGAAGGCGGGTGGGGCACACAGGCGCTGTGAGAGGGGGCCTGGCGGGACGGAAGGGTCCCGTGACCGGGGCGCGGTGAGGGCGGTACACGTCGTACATGAGGGTGGTTCTCCCCTGGATATGGGGGAGTCGCAGAAGCGCTGTGACCAGTTCCGCAGAACTCTGTTTCCGGGCCCTCATGGCTTCCGGGAGTCGAGTCGCTTATTCTGTCCGATAGGTGACCACGGGGGCACAGCCCACGGGGAACACCCGGCGCGGTCACCGCGCTGCTTACGACTCGGGTTTGGTTTGGCCTTGTGGAGTCGTAACTGCTGGGAAGCCGTTCCTGTTGTGGCGACAGGGGCGGCTTCAGCTTTTACGGGGGTTGTTGAGGCATGGGTCTCGTCTTCCTTCCGGTGCGTTGCGCGCTAGTCGGCCAACGACGCGGCGAAGTCAGGGGCTACGGTCGGATGCTTTTCGGCCAGCCCCCGCATCAGCCGGGCATACGCCTTGCGGCGTACCCCCCGCGGCTCCGACTGACCGTTCTCCCAGCGCAGCACCGCCAGAGGAGTCACATTCAGTACCTCCGCGACCTGTGCCTGCGTGAGCTGGTCCGCCTTGCGCAGGCTGGCGCGCAGATGTGGCGGAGGAAGGTCGGCCGGACGCCTCAGCAGCGCGTCGACCGCCTGCAGCATGTCGGTCATCAGTAGTCCCGTCCGTCAACATGAAAGCGATAGGAAACGATAGATGGGACTGTAGCGTTTCAGCGGGGCGAAGGAAGGGAAACCGTCGGCGTGTCGCTGTGACTTGTGATCTCTCGCAGCGAAGGGTGATCGATTCTCAGTGAAGGCTGGTGACCGGCACTCCTTCTCACCGATGGTCGAGCGCGCAGGTCAGAGCGTTGCGTTGAACGGCAGGAGGGGCAGTCCGTTGCCCGCTCTCGCCGCGCGCGGTTGTGTTGCGAGCACCCGCGCAGGGCTCTACAGGGCCTCTGAACTGCGGCCATCCCGGCAACCTCGTCGCATCGAAGCCTGAGCGTGGCTACCGGGCTGTTAGGCCCCGGCGGCGAGGAACTGACGGGCGCCGCGCAGCGTGGTGTGCAGCTGGCGCTGGGTTGCGCGACTGTCGAGGCGCACGTCGAGTGCCCCGGGAAGTGCGGTCCCGGCCCGGAGTCCCTTCGGCAGTCGGGAGGGGGCGAGCCCGTCGCGCTTGGCGATGAGCACGCCGAGTTCGTGACGGCTGACGGCGTCAGCGCCCGCGAGATGGTGCACACCGTGTGCGTCGGAGGACCCGAGTTCCAGCAGGGCAGCGGCCAGATCGGCGACGTGCACCGGGCAGCGGATGTCGTCGGTGAACAGAACCCCTTCGCGCTCACCGGCGGCGAGGTCGTGCACAAGGCGAACATGCACGGACCGCGCGCCACCGATGATCAGCGAGGTGCGGGCGATGACGGCGTTTGGGGCGAGCAGGCGGACACCTGTCTCCGCTGCCGCCTTCGCGGCGCCGTAGGGGGTGACAGGGTCGGGAGGACAGGATTCGTCGTAATGGATGCGGGCGCCGGAGAACACCGCGTCGCTGGATACATGGACCAGGCGGCATCCCAACTTCGCAGCAGCCATCGCCAGGCGGGCGGGGCCCTCGGCCGTAACAGCCCAATCAGCCATGCTGCTGGTCGCGTTGATGACGAGGTGCGGGTTCACCTCAACCACGACCGCTTCGACGCGCTCGGCTTCCCGCAGGTCGAGGGCATGCCATGTGGCCTGCGGAACGCTGCCGGGGGCGGTCGTGAAGGTCGCAGCCGTCGCCCGCCCGGCCGCTACCGCCTGACGGGTGAGCTCAGTGCCTAGGAATCCGCTGCCGCCAACGATCAGGACCGTCATGCCGACACGGTAGACGATCCGTGAGCCATGCAGACTTCGCTGAGAATACTCAACCTTTGCTGCGACAGATCAACTTGTCCTGTGCTATCGAAGTTGACCGGCTCGGGGAGTTTGGCCTGGGTATGTTCGGCCGCATGGCTGACGACTGCTTCGCGCATCCACGGCTCGCCGCGATCTACGATCCGCTCGACCCCGACCGCGGCGACCTCGATGCCTACCTCCGGATCACAGAAGAGTTCGGGGCACGCCGAGCGCTGGACATCGGCTGTGGCACAGGGGTGTTCGCACTTCTCCTGGCTGACCGCGGGATCGAGGTCGTCGGCGTCGATCCCGCCCTTGCGTCCATCGACGTCGCTCGGACCAAACTGGGCAGTGAACGAGTGCGCTGGATCTGCGGTGACGCGACAGACCTCCCCCCGCTCCAGGTTGACCTCGCGACGATGACAGCGAATGTTGCCCAGGCCATCGCTGACCCGTATACGTGGCAGAAGACGCTACAGGGGGCCTACGAAGCACTACGGCCCGGCGGGCATCTGGTCTTCGAGACCCGCGCCCCTGCCAGACGCGCCTGGGAAGAGTGGACCCGCGAGAACTCCTATCGCGTGACAGAGATCCCAGGCGTCGGCTCCGTCGAGACCTGGGTCCAGCTGATCGAGGTGAGCTTGCCCCTCGTGACATTCCGCTGGACCTACGGGTTCGCTGCGGACGGACAGGTGCTCACGTCGGATTCGACGTTGCGTTTCCGGGAGCGAGAGGAAGTCGAGCAGGACCTGGTCGCGCACGGATACGTGGTGGAAGACGTTCGCGATGCGCCCGACCGCCCAGGAAGAGAATTCGTCTTCATGGCACGACGTCCATGATCTCTAGTGATCCACGCCACTCAAACTTCAATGGCACACGCTCAAGGTTCGATGGCACAGGACATGACTTCCAGCGGCCCCGGTGGGTGTGAGCCGGGCGGTACGAGCCCCCTCGGCGACACACCCACCAGGCAGGTCACAGGTCATACGTAGGCGCGAAGTTCTCCGAGCAACTGCGAGAGCTCGTCCGGTGTCAGACCGGCCGCGAGAGTACGGGCCTGTTCCCTCACCGATGTCCCGAGCTGACGCACCAGGAGGCGGCTTCGTCCGTCCCCGGAACCCTGGCCCCCGTCCTCCGCTGAGGCCGCGTGCGTGTTGTCCGCGGACAACACGGTGGCGTGGGCGGGGACATCTCCGGACTGTGGTGCCGAGAGGGCGGGGGAGTGGCCGGCGCTGCCGGGAGCCTCGAGTTTGTTGTCCGCGGACAACACGGCGGCCGCACCCGCGGGCGGGGGAGAGGCGGCAGAGCCGGACGCATCCGCTGCCGATTCCTCCTGCAGCGTGTTGTCCGCGGACAACACGCGACCCGGCGTCACGCTGTCCAGCGGTTTGTTGTCCGCGGACAACAAACCGTCCGGCAGCCCGCCGGTGCCTGCTGCCGGTGCCTCGTCAGGCGTGGCGGTGCTCGCCGTGCCCGCATCGTCCAGGGGAGGTTGAGGAGCGGGCACCTGCTTCTGCTGCCTGGCCTGCTGCAGCAGAGCCTTCTCCTCGTCACGGACCCGGGCCTCCTGCTCCCGGGTGTCCTTCAAGTAGGAGAGCAGCGATGCCCCGTCCAGCCCCGGCTCGTCCTTCAGCCGGCGCGCGAGCAGCCTGCCGTCACGCTCGGGCAGCGAGCCCCGGCTGAGCATCGTCTGCAGTTCATCGGGCAGCTCCAGGAGAGCGAGCTGGTTGGTCACCCACGAACGGTCGCGCCCCAGGCGCTTGGCCGCACGTGTCCGCGCGCCCTTCTCCGACTCCTCGCTGCACACCCGGACGAGCTCCAGCACACCGCGGGCCCGCTCGACGACGTCGAAGTCCTCGCGCTCCAGGTTCTCCTTGAGGAGATGGTCGACAAACTCCTCGCGGGAGGCCGCCAGATCGTCGCGTACGACGAAGTCCAGCACGTCGAGCGCCACATGCAGGGCGCTGCGGTAGCGGCGCTCACCGTTGACCAGCACAAAGGCGCAGCTGCCGATCGTGTCCTCGTGCTCGGGCCAGAGCCTGAGGTAGGCATCCCGGGACACAGCCACGCAGGCGGCGAGCTGCGCGGTACGCAGCTCCTCCCCGAAGCGCGTCAGGTCGTCGTCCGAACCGAAGTTGCGCCGGGGGTTGAGCGGAGTGGGCGAGACCTCGGCAAGACGCAGGCGCTGGAGCTCGTACGCCGGGACGTCTCCCTGGACAAGGGCCTTGGCCCTGCCGCGGGCGCTGCGGCCGCGCGGCACGCTGCCAAAGGACGAACCCGTGCCGAGCCGGTCGGCGACGCTCATGAAGTGATCCTCCGGGCGACGGTGCGCATGACCTCGGACTGCTCACAGTCCGGCGCATAACTGAGCAGGGGCTGCTTGACGCGCACAGCCTCGCGCTGTTCCTTGAGCTCGGGCATGACCCCCGCGACCGGCGGGTCCCCGATCTCCTTCCAGCTGTTGAGCGAGGAGGTCGCGATGTAGCCCTTGCGGCTGTCGTACATGTTGACGATGAAGCCGAGCATCGAGATCTCGACGTCCATGTCGGCGCTCAGATCCTGGATCTGGTCGTAGAGCATGTCGTAGGCATCCGCGGAGGAGTCCTCGGCCAGCACGGGGATGAAGATGCCGGACGTACCCGGCTCCTCGCCCTCGCGCGTGCGGCAGTAGTACAGAGCGGTGTCCATGGAGTACCCGAGGCTCGGCGGGCAGTCGACCACGATGTAGTCGAACTTCTGCTCCAGCGGCTCCAGCGCCTTCTCCAGAGCCGTCTCCTTCACCCGCACGAAACGGCTGGTCGCGAGCTTCGCGTCGAGAAGGAATGCGTCTTTGCACGCAGGCAGCATGAACAGCCGGCCTCCGAAGACACCCTCCTCTATCGGGACGAGCAGGCTGCGCAGTTCGTCCTTGGCCTCACCGAGCATGTACTTGGCGAGGCTCGGCTCGTCGATGTCGAACAGGTCGTAGCCGAGCTGCTTGGTGAGGTGGCCCTGCGGGTCGAAGTCGATGAGCAGAACGCGATTCCCGGCCTCGGCGAGAGCCTGGGCCACCCCGGAAGAGGTAGCCGTCTTGCCCACACCGCCCTTCTGGTTGCCGAAGATGATCCGACGCGCTCCGGTCCGGCGAGCCGGGCGGCGGGGAGAGGGGTGCGTGTCGAGCCAGAGCCGGATCGACTGCGCGATCCCTTGATTGAAGGGGATGCCCCGCTGCTTGCAGTCCTCCTTGAACTCCCCGTAGAGGCCGGCGGGGAGATAGGTGGCGAACGAGGTCCCTCCGGTGGTGTCCACGAGGGCGCGCTCGGAGGCATCCGTACGCCAGGCCTGAACACCTTCCGTTACGGCGTCCTTGATATCGACGCCGAACTCGGCTGCTCTGACCTTGAGTTCCTGGCGGAGGGCCACTGGCAGCTTGGCGACTACCTTTTCCCGGTCGTCGGGGGAGTATGGAACGGTCATGGGGCTACCTTACTCACTGCGGTGGTCGTTTTGGTGCATCTGGGGGAGGGGGGTTGGGGGCGTGTCGCGCGGAAGGAGGGCGGGGGAGGGGAGGTGACGTGGTGCCAAGGGGGCGTGCCCGAGAACGGCTCACGGGCGGCTGTGGCTCGTGACTACCCTTGGGGTGGTGGAGTCGAGGGGGCTTACTTCCGTCGGAGGTGGCGGCATCTCGGCAAAGAAGGTCAACTTTGAGCTTGATGTCGGATTTACTGAAACTGCTTCAAAAGCGCCTCAGCTGAGGGAAGAACAGCAGGTCAGGAAGTCTGCTCCCCGCGCCCGCGGGGATGGTCCCGGCGGTCCGCTGTTGGGCGACGGCCTGGCGGGCTGCTCCCCGCGCCCGCGGGGATGGTCCCGTCCGCACGTGGTGGAAGTCGAAGCGGGAGTTCTGCTCCCCGCGCCCGCGGGGATGGTCCCGTGAAGGCGATCCGGGTCGAGCCGGAGCACCTCTGCTCCCCGCGCCCGCGGGGATGGTCCCACTGCTCTCTGCTTTCCCAGGCGTCCCGCCGTCTGCTTCCCGCGCCCGCGGGGATGGTCCCGGGTCGGCGACGCGGTCGGGGTCGCGGACGATCTACTCCCCGCGGGGATGGTCCCCACCCTGACATGCCCGCGTACATCCGTCGGCTCTGCTCCCCGTGCCCGCGGGGATGGTCCCCACGGCCTGGCGCTCGCCATGGCCGGGCAGCGCTGCTCCCCGCGCCCGGGGGATGGTCCCATGTCGTAGGTGACGCCCTCACGGGTGACGGTCTGCTCGCTACGCCCGCGGGGATGGGCCCCGGAACAGGTGCCGGGCCAGCAGCTGGTGACCCCGCTCTCCGCGCCCGAGTGGATGGTCCCGTCACCGGGAAGACGAACTGGCCCGACTGTCTTCGGGCTGCCGCCGTACCGCCGCCGCTCATGACCACTGCGGCCCCTGCCCGGCTACGGCCGAGCAGGGGGTGGTTCTGTGGGTCCGGAGTACGGTGGTGACACACCTTCTGGCGGGGGTTCACATGAACGTTTCCATCGGAGACCGCATCCGCGTACTGCGCGAGTTCCGTGACATCACCCAAGAGCAGCTCGCCCAACGCGCCTCTGTGTCGGTGGACACCATCCGCAAGCTGGAGCAGGGGGTTCGGGAGTCCGCGCGGATCAACACGTTACGCGGACTCGCCCGTGCCTTGGATGTCCAACTGGAACGCCTCGTAGGACAGCTCACCGTGACCCAGCAACTCTCCGACGACGGCGGCGGTTTGATCGCCCTCCGTGACGCCATTCAAGACCCTGGCTCACTGCCGGGCGTCCTCGGCGACGACAACCTCGAAGACCCGCCCAGCCCAGCAGAGTGGACCGCCCAGGTACAGACGGCGACCAACAGTTACTGGGCGGGCGACTACTCCCACCTTGCCGCGGTCCTGCCCGGACTTCTCCGCGACGGCCAGGCCACCGCCCGTCAGCACGACACCGAGCAGGTATGGGCGCAACTCGCCCTTGCCTACCAGCTGGCCGCGTCCCTCTCCACCCAGTCCGGGCATCCCGACTGGGCGTACACCGCCGTCGAGAAGCAACTTGCCGCCGCCGCCCGAGCCTCCGATCCGCTCCTCGAAGGCATGGGTGTCTCCACCTTGTCCTGGGTACTGCTGCGCCAGGGCCGCTGGGAGCAGGCGCAGTCCGTGGCTGAGCGGAAGGCGGACCAACTGGAACCTGCGCGCCGACGGGCGACAGCGAATCAACTGGCTGTGTACGGCAACCTGTTGATCGCCGCAGCAACCCCGGCCGCCCGCAGTGACAACCACGACCAGGCCCTGGAGTTGCTGACCCTGGCCGAGTCGGCCGCTGTCCAGTCAGGGCCCCTCCGCGCCTACGGCAGCGCGTTCTCCGTCACCGACGTGCGGACCCAGCGAGTCAACGTGGCGCTCGCCGGGACGACGGGCCGGCCGGACACCGCGCTGTCCGCCTCCGCGAAAGTGGATCTCTCGGAGATCAGCCGACCGGTGCACTCCGCTTCGTACCGGGTCGACGTCGCGCAGGCCCGATACCAGACCGGCGACAGTCCGGGGGCCTTGGAGCTGCTCCTGGAGGTCGAGGCCGACCAGCCGGAGTGGATCCGCTTCCAGACCTTTGCGGCCGCGACTGTGCAGGAGATGCTGGAGGCGGAGCGTCGTCGTAACTCGACTTTGCGCGGTCTGGCTTCACGACTCGGTGTTGACCCTGCTCTGTAGGTAGGACGCAACGTCCTACCTACAGAGCAGGCCCGCTGTCGGTTGGTGAACTCTGCCCCTGGGGTGCGATCGCGCGCTCTCATAGCGTGACCCCCATGCCGCGGCGTCGGCCTCGTCAGGATTGGCCGGCACGCAATTCACTCCACTCCACTCCACAGCCAGGGGTGCCCATGACCACCATCGACTTGCCTCCCGTTCAGTCTCTGTCCGACGGGCAGCAGCGCGGCGCGTATTGCGTCTGGTGCGCGGTCACGCTGGCCATCGGAATGGCGCACGACCTTGGGCCGCGTCCCATTGACGCGCACGGTACGGCTGCCAATTGGTTCCCTCGGTGCTGCCGTCGCTGCTGGGACGATCGGGGATCGTCCAAATGGGGATGACGATCAAGGTGTACGAGGTAGACCGGCACGGACGGACACGCGTTGTCCGTCCGAAGTCCGAGGTTGTCCCGCTCAAGGATCTGCCCCGGACATCCGCGTACCCATCCTGCGAGTGCGCCCGGTGCGGCCAGGGCACACCCCGCCACATTGCAGGACCAACCCGCTACAGGAGGAACGGCACATGATCACCGCCATTGCGGACCCGCGGGAAGTCTTCCCGCTCGCGCCCGAAGGAACGCGCACCGTGCGCGGCGACGAGCCGCCGAGCAGCGCGCCCACCCGCCCATGGGTCCTCCGGTTCGCCCGGACCCCCGATGCCACCCGGGCCATCGTGAAACCGCAGGCCGTCTACGACAACGAGTTACAGATGTCCGTCGGCCTCTACGACGGGCCGCTCCCCTTCATGCAGACCCACACACCCACCATCCCGGACGGGTCCGTCGACAACCCGCCGCCGCTCGACGAGGGCCCGAAGGACTGACCCATGCCCACCGTTCTCGTGATCGCAGCACGCGACGACTGGCCGACCGACCGCGTCGTCAAGGCGCTCACGGACGGCGGCGCGGAGGTGTTCCGCATGGACACCGCCGAGTTCCCGCAGGAACTCACCCTTGCCGGGCGCATCGACGCCCGGCAAGGGTGGGCCGGCGGACTCACCACCGCCCACCGCGCCGTCGACCTCGCCGACATCTCCGCCGTCTACTACCGCGCCCCGAACCCCTTCGCCCTTCCCACTGCCATGTCGGAGCCCGAACGCCGGTTTGCCGCCGCCCAGGCCCGCGCCGGTCTCGGCGGCATCATCACCGCGCTCGACTGCCGATGGGTCAACCATCCGGCCGCCATGTCCCGCGCCGAGTACAAGCCGCTCCAACTCGCCACCGCACGGCAGGCCGGCCTGACCATCCCGCCGACGCTCATCACCAACACCCCGGACGCCGTCCGGGCGTTCGTCGGCGACGTCGGCGGCTCCGTCATCTGCAAGCCGGTCGCCACCCCCGTATTCGTCGAGGGCGACCAGCTCAAGGCCGTGTACACCCACCGCGTCACCGAGGCCGACCTCGACGACCTGCGCGGCATCGACACCACCGCCCACCTCTTCCAAGCATGGGTGGACAAGGCACACGAGGTACGCCTCACCGTCGCAGGAGACCGCCTGTTCGCCGCCGAGGTCCACGCCGGCAGCGCCGCTGCACACACCGACTGGCGCAGCGACTACGCCTCGCTCACCTACCGCACCACCACCACGCCCGACGACGTCGCCGAAGGCGTACGCCGCTACATGTCGGCCCTCGGTCTGCGGTTCGCCGCGATGGACTTCGTCGTCGGGCCGGACGGCGAGTGGACGTTCCTGGAGGCGAACCCGTGCGGCCAGTGGGACTGGATCGAGCACGCCACCGGCCTGGACATCGCGAAGGCCATCGCCGACGAACTGCTGGGAGTCCCCGCATGAACGCTCCGACCATCACCCAAGCACGCCCCTACATGGCCGGCCTCGCTGACGGACTGACCCGGTCCGGGGCGATCCGGACCCCTGTGTGGTCCCAGGCGTTCTCAAGTGTGCCCCGGCATCTGTTCGTGCCCCGCTGGTTCAGGCAGGAGACGAACGACCGGGGCATCGCCGTATGGCGCGAGCACCACGGCGTGACCACAGCCGACGACCTGTCCGCCGTCTACCGCGATCAGACGCTCGTGACCGCCCTCGATCCGGACACCGCCGAACAGGTAGACGGCACCGCATGGACCGGCATCCCCACCTCGTCCAGCACCCTGCCCAGCCTCATGGCCGGAATGCTCGAGGACCTGGCCGTCCAGGACGGCGACCGCGTCCTCGAGATCGGCACCGGCACCGGCTACAACGCCGCGCTGCTCAGCGCACGCCTCGGCGAACACCTCGTGCACTCCGTCGACATCGATCCCGACCTCGTCCGCACCGCGCAGGACCATCTGTCGTCCGCGGGTTTCACGCCGCAGCTCGTCCCCGGCGACGGAACCCGGGGCTACCCCGCAGGGGACAGGTTCGACCGGATCATCGCGACCTGTGCTGTCCCGGCCGTCCCGGCCGCCTGGATCGAGCAGAGCAGGCCCGGAACCATCCTGGTCGCCGACGTCGCCCTCGGTATCGAGGGAGGGCTCGTCCGCCTGGAGGTCGACGAGCAGGGCCGCGCCCTCGGCCACTTCACCGCGACCGCCGGCCGATTCATGGCAGCCCGCAGCGAGGCCCGCACGTACGCAGTGCCGCAACGGCCCGAGCGCGCTGCCGAGATGGGCACGTGGCCGTCGCCCGTCACCGCCGCAGACGTGCGCAGCCACTACCCCTTCCGCCTGCTCCTCGCCCTGTACCTGCCCCGAGCAGAGATCGTGTACCACGTCGACGAATCCGGTGCCATGGCTCTCCAGATCCAGGGAACTGACGGGTCGTGGGCCCGGTTGCCTCTCGCCGGCGACGCCGTGAGTACGGTCACCTACGGCGGCGACCCCGGCCTCTGGACCCGGGTCGAGGATGCATGGCGCTGGTGGAACGACTCTGGCCGCCCCTCGCACGACAGGTTCGGCTACGCCCGTGAGGCAGACGGGACCGCGTACGTCTGGCACATCCCCGACGGGACCCGTTGGGACATCCCCGTCTGACTGCCGAACGCTCCAACGGCCGACGCTGTACCCGCACGAGCGGCGGCACCGATCTCCCGCTCGTGGCTGCATCGCGTCGGCCAGCCAAGAGCGGGCCTGTTTTCCGGGCCCGCGGAGGTGATGCCGGGAATGCTTTCGCTGGACGGCCACGCGGCTGAAGTCGGCGTGGTTGGTGGAATCGCACCGTGGAGGTCGGTGCGGCCCGCGAACGTTGCTTCGCCGAAGTAGGGGCGGTTGGCGGAAGTCGCACTGCCGGATTGGGCAGTGTTGAGGCGGTGCGGGGCGTTCTGATGTTTGTGGGCGTGCGAGATCTGGCTTTGTGTCGGTGGGGTGTGCGAGAGGGCAGAACTGACGTGGTGCCAAGGGAACGCATTCAAGAGGGCTGTGACTCGTGGCTACCCTTGGGCGGTGGTGCCGAGGGCTGTGTGCTCCCGGCAGTGGTGGCACTCTGGCGTGAAAGGTCAGTTTTGGGCTTGATGTCGGATTCTTTGAAACTGGTTCAAAAGCGTTCCAGCTGAGGGAAGAACGGCAGGTCAGGGAGTCTGCTCCCCGCGCCCGCGGGGATGGTCCCAAGGACGACACCTACAAGAACCTGATCACCTTCTGCTCCCCGCGCCCGCGGGGATGGTCCCGTCGACACCTGCGCGGTGCGCTGTTGGATCGCCTGCTCCCCGCGCCCGCGGGGATGGTCCCATCAACCACGCCGGAACGCACGTGGCCATCAGCTGCTCCCCGCGCCCGCGGGGATGGTCCCGGTAAGTGCGTGGCCTCCAGCACCGTCGGCTTCTGCTCCCCGCGCCCGCGGGGATGGTCCCGTGACGAAGCCGCTGTTCAAGGCCGCCGACGACTGCTCCCCGCGCCCGCGGGGATGGTCCCCCCATCGCGACTCTGGATCTTCGGCGTGTCCGCTGCTCCCCGCGCCCGCGGGGATGGTCCCCCCATCGCGACTCTGGATCTTCGGCGTGTCCGCTGCTCCCCGCGCCCGCGGGGATGGTCCCGAGACGAAGAGGTCGACGACGGCGGACCCGCCCTGCTCCCCGCGCCCGCGGGGATGGTCCCTCCCTTAAATGTGACTGCAGCGCCCGTTGATCCTGCTCCCCGCGCCCGCGGGGATGGTCCCGGCGGTAGGCATGGCGACGGCCGGCGCCTTCCCTGCTCCCCGCGCCCGCGGGGATGGTCCCGACAACCTGGCCGCCGCCACCCTCCTCAGCGACTGCTCCCCGCGCCCGCGGGGATGGTCCCACGAAGCCCGGCCTCGAAGGTGTTCGAGTCCGCTGCTCCCCGCGCCCGCGGGGATGGTCCCGTACGGCCCTCCGACGTGGCACGTCCAGACGACTGCTCCCCGCGCCCGCGGGGATGGTCCCGTCCGCACGTGGTGGAAGTCGAAGAGGGAGTTCTGCTCCCCGCGCCCGTGGGGATGGTCCCTCCCTCTTGCTCCTCCACCAGGTGCGGACGTTCTGCTCCCCGCGCCCGCGGGGATGGTCCCCGCCCGCGCCGACAACAAGTCGTACAAGGGCACTGCTCCCCGCGCCCGCGGGGATGGTCCCGGGGCGGTCAGGATCATCCGGACGGTGCAGGTCTGAATCCAGCACCCGCGGGGATGTTCACCAGCCTCCATTCGGAACGAGCCTGTTGTGGTCGGTTTGTTGTCCGCGGACAACAAACCGACTGTCGTCTGCCATGAGAACGTCAGTCGTCCTGCCACCTGATGGCTTCGTTGATTTCCAGGAACAGCGTTTGTCGACGGTCTTCGGAGGCGGTTGGCGATCACGAGGCTCCGAAATGTCGAGCAGAAATGACGGCAGTGCGGTGGTGGGGTCTGAGAAACATCCACGTCGGGGGCGCGTGCCCCGGGCGGATGCCGGCGGTCACCCCGTTGGATGCGGTGGCTTGTAGAGGTCGTCAAGGCGGAGTGGCGCGGGCTGGGGCAGGGGTGTGCCGTCCGTCGGCAGGCAGGACTGGAGGAAGTAGGCGAGCAGGCGGCGGGATGCTCGTCAGGGTTGTACTGCCAGCGGTAGGGTGCATGCCGGAACGGCCGGGGCGTCGGGATTCCAGAGCGCGGACAGCACCATCCACCACAGCGTGGTCATCGGTCCGTCCCTTCTTCTCGCGGCTCGGCGTGCACCAGGTTGTTGTGCTTGTCGGCAATCGTCGCCGGTGTCCGCGCCGTACGGGCCGAACGGACCGACCTCGCCGAGGTGGGCTTCCAGGACGGCGCCCCTCCTTTCATCCGGTGCGGCTGCGGGATCACCGGGCGTTCCTTTCGAGCTGGGCGGGGATGCGGGAAGTCCGCAGTTCCTTGAGTTCGGGGATGTGGTTGTAGAGGGTGCCGACCGAGACGCCGAGGAGCCCAGCGATCGTCTCGATGCTGTTGTCGGGGTTGGGCAGCATGTCGCGGGTGGCGCGCAGCAGCTGCTCGTTGACGACACTTCAACGCCAGCCCCGACCGCTCCGCCCACCTGCTGTGCCGCAATCTCGATGAGCACGGCCGCCACCTCTACCTCAGCAGCGAGGAGTCGGCCCGGCTCATCCGCGCCGACTGGGCGCTCCGGCCCGGCACCGAACCCGGCGACGAGCGCCCACGTACGGACACAGCACCCCCAAGGTGCCGCTGCCCCCGTGCGCCGCCGAGATCGTCGCCGCCCACCTCGCGCACCGCCGGGCCGAAGGCTCCGGCACCCGCGGCCCCTGCTTCACCGACACGACGCAGCCCGAGCTCCCCGCCATCGGGCGGGCCCTTCGCCCGATGACCAAGCGCACCTGCCGACGGCTCGGCATCGACCCGTTCTGGATGCACCGCGCGTCTGCCGCGACGGCGACACCATCGGCCTGCTCCCCGACCACCGCGGCGCCGACTGGATGCACGCCCGCCACCTTGACAGCCATCTCTTCGCCGCCGATGTGGGAGCACCTGTGAACCGCCGCTACGAACCGCCCCGCCACAAGCCGCGCGGCTGGGGCGAGGAACTGAGCCGCCGCCAGCACAACGCGAGCCTCTCCCACAGTCTTCGCCTCACGGACTCCGACGACGCCACTGCCTACTGACAGACCTCATGGCAGAACCACTGACACTCAGTGGCAGAACCCACTGGCATCCTCATGACAGACGGGGGTCGTGGTCGGTTTGTTGTCCGCGGACAACAAACCGACCACGACCCCCCGCGACCAGAGGCTCCATCGCCCAAAATGGAAAGTACCTCAGGTATCATCAAGAAATGATCATGGTTCGCTGAGTGGACGAGTCGTCAGGGAAAGGGGCCGGCCAGTGGGATGGGCGACCCCGATCGTGGCTCCCGAGCAGGTCGAGTACCGGCTCGCAGAAGACTGTGGCTGTGATCAGTCGTCGGATGCCGAGGTCGAGTACCGGCTCGCGGCTGCGAGTGACCTGCGGTGGATCGGGAGCGGGCTGACGGAGCTGGGTCTGGTCGCGGGAGAGCCTGTCGATCCGGATGCCGCGCGGGCGCTGATGGACGGCCGGGACTGGCGTACCGGTGAGCGGTTGGTGAAGCGCAAGCGGGAGCTGGACCCGCGCGGAAAGGTGACCGCGCGCGTCGTGGTCGACGCGATCACCGAGCTCGCGGCCGCTGACGGGATGACTGCTGCGCAGTACCTCGGCAACGAGGCGCTGGCGAGCCGCTTCGCACGTGCCGAGCGCGGGATCGTCCGCGACGGGGAGGCGCACCTGCTGCCGGTCGGTGATGCCGGGCGTCTGGCCGCGGCTGCCGGGCTGTCGGTCGAGCAGCTCTACGGTGGCGATGTGATCGCCGAGGCGAACCGGTGGCGCAACCATCGCGTCGACGTCGGACTGCGCGGCGTCGACCTCTCTCTCGACCTCCCGAAATCCATCAGCACCGCGTACGCGCTCGCCGGCGAGGAACTGGCTGCGGCGATCGAGGGCGAGTGGATGGCCTCGGTGACCGAAGCGGTCGGGGCTCTTGAGGAGTGGACGGCCTATGGCTTGGCCGGTCACCACGGTGACGGGCAGCGCGCCGAGCGGGTGGCCACCTCCGGGCTGATCGGCTGGACGACGCTGCACCGCTCCGCCCGACCGGTGGACGCGTCCCCGGGCGACCCGCACCTGCACGTTCACGTCAACATTGCGCACATGGCGCGCTGCGAGGACGGGAAGTGGCGCACCATCGCGGCCGGGGCGGAGGACCTGCTCCGGCATGTGCACCTGATCAACGAGATTGCCGAGGCCCGGCTGCGCGCCCGGCTGATCGAGCGTCACGGTGCGCGGTTCGCCCGGAGCGAGAGCACAGGGGCGTGGGAACTCGTAGGCGTCGACGGGGACCTGCGCAGTGCCTTCTCGCGTCGTCGGCAGCAAGTCCTCGACCTCGTCGGCAGGGACGCCGGCCGTGATCGGATGAGGGCCGCCGCGAGGCGTACGGCTCAGGCCAAGGACGAGGCGGCGGCAGAGGCGCCACGCCACAACTGGCGGACGCGCGCCGCGGCGGTGCTGGGCGGCGAGGCAGCCGTTGACGCGATGGTCGCGGCCGCGCTTCCCGGGCCCGACGGACCCGACGGGCCCGCACCGTCGTGGCCCGGTGGTGACTGGCCGCTGATGCCGGGTCCGCAGGAGATCGCCTCGCAGATCTGGGATCCCGGTCATGGGCTGACCGCAGGCCGGAAGGCTGTCACCCACACCCACGTCATGGCCGCCGTCACACGTACGTTGCCCTACCTGCTGAGCAAGGACCAGCTGGTCGCGCTGACCGACGAGGTCCTGTCCGTCGACGGGCATGCCGTACGTCTCGCGGATTCCAACCGGCACCACCGCACACACCGTCAGCGCTACACGCACAGCGGCGTCGTCGCGGCCGAGCAGACCATCATCGAGTGCGCGACGGCCGGTCTGGGCGCGGGCCTGGCGCAGCTGACGCCCGAGGCCGCCGAGCTGACGATCGCCACCGTCGAAGTCGCCCAGTCCACGTCCGGCCGCGCCTTCCGGTTCTCCCCTCAGCAGCGCGCCGTCGTGATGCGTCTGCTCACCGCCGGGCACGGGGCCGACGCCGTGATCGGTGTCGCGGGTGCGGGCAAGACCACCTTGATGAGTGCCGCCCGGGCTGGGTGGGAGGCCGCCGGCCTGACCGTTGCCGGAGCGAGCACGGCGGCCGTGGCGGCCGCCAACCTTGCCGCCGAGGCAGGCATCGAGTCCCGGACGATCGCCGCCTGGACGCGTGAGATCAGCGGCGGCCGCGGTCTCGACGGCGTTGGCGTCTTGGTCATCGACGAGGCAGCCATGGTCGACGACCGCGCCCTTGCCACGTTGCTCCGGCATGCCGCCCGGACCGGCACGAAGATCGCCGGTGTCGGCGATCCGCTGCAGCTGCGCGCCGTCGGCATCGGCGGCGGCTTCGCCCGGATCCACCGGCTCGTCGACGGGCTGCAGCTGACGGAGAACCGGCGCCAGGGGGACGTCGTCGAGAGAGCGGCGCTGCAGGACTGGCGCGACGGAGGCCGCACGACAGCCCTCTCGGCGTACGCCGCACACGGTCACGTACACGCCGATGACACCGCCACCGAGGCCCTGACCTCCATGCTCGCGCGCTGGAACGAGGTACGCGGCAGATGGGCCGGGGATCCACACGGGCAGGTCGCCGATCTGCTGCTGCTCGCTGCACGGCGGGCGGACGTGGCCGCGCTCAACGCAGGGGCCCGCGCCGTCCTGGTCGCCTCCGGAGAGCTGGACGCGGGCCGTACGTACGCAGTTGCCGGCGGCGGCCGGGTCGCCTTCGCCGCCGGAGACCTGGTCCACATCCGGCGCAACGACTACCGCTCCCGCCGCGACCTGTCCCAGCCCGACGTGCTCAACGGCTTCCGCGGTGTCGTCCTCGAAGTGGACGACGAGCGGGGGGTACGGGTGGAATGGTGCCGTCGACGCCCCGGCGGCGGGCATGTCACGCAGACCGCGTGGATGTCGAGGAAGGACATCGCCGAGGGCCGGCTGACCCACGGCTACGCCATGACGATCGGTTCCGCCCAGGGGCTCACCTCGGACCTGACGATCGCCTACGGTCTGCATGCCGATTCCCGTTCGCTGTACCCGGCCATGTCCCGGGCCCGGCTGGAATCGCACCTCTTCCTGCCGCTCGACGAACTCGAGGACGACGTCACCCGGATCCGCTTCGGTGAAGTCCGTACCGACGGCGAACGACTGGACCGCGCCGTCGCGGCGTGCGGGCGGCTGCTGGAGGCGGAGCGCGGCGACGTCATGGTCACCGACGAGCTCACCACCGCAGGGCGTTCGATGCCGACGATCCCGCCCGCGGCAGTGACGCCTTGGAACGAGCGGGAATGGGGGCATCTGGCCACGGCCCAACTGGAGCCCGGTGTCCAGCAGGCCAACCGGGACGCGGCGATCGCCACGGAGCGGGCACGGACGTACGCACGGCAGGCCGAGGAGCTCGCCGCCGTTCTCGGTACCGGCCAGGCACCGGCGCGCCGGACCTTCGCACAGATCAGCCGGCACCTGGACACGGCGGACAGCGATCTCGCCCGCGCCGTGCGTGCCGAGGAGCAGGCCGACGCCGTCGACCTCCAACTTGCCAGGCTGCGCGAGTCGAACCGTATCGAGGGCGACGCCGAGCGGAAGATCGTCGCCCGCCTCGCCCTGAAGAGGACCGTGCTCACCGGGCGGCGCCGGATGAGGGAGGCCGCCGACGTCATGCACGCCAGGATCGAGGACCGTACCCGGCAGATCACGGAACTCGACGACCGGGCAGCCGAGCTGCGGGCCCGGGCCCGGGCCCTGCGCGACAGCGTCAGGGACCGGATCCACAGATCCACCGGAACCGACTCCGACAGACCGCTGTCCGACCGGATCACCGAGTGCCGCGCCCAACTGCCTGCCCTCGCCGTCCGCCTGAGCCGTGCTGACGCGGACCGGCACGAGGAGCTTCTCCGGCAGGCGGCGGAGCAGCGCACGATTGCCGCCCTGGAGACACGTAAGGCCTGCGGGCTGCGTGTGGAAGCCGAGCTACGGGCCCGGTTCACCCCTGGGCAGGCGGTCCGTGAGACGGAACAGCGGTCGCTGGCAGCGCGGGAAGCCGCAGCCGCACGTCAGGCCGGGCAGAACCTCCGACGCGCCACCCGGGAAGCCGGCCATCGCAACCGTGCCGCCTCTCCGCAGCCCCAGGGGCGGCCAGGGCCAGGCCTCGGCCGCTGAAAGACCGTGTGGTCGTGGGGGTTTGTTGTCCGCGGACAACAGACAGTCTGTTGTCCGCGGACAACAAACCCCCACGACCGAGCCGGACGGAGTCAGTTGTTCCGGACGAGGGAGTCCAGCCGTCGGCGGGTCCGGAGAGCAACCGGTGCGTCGGGTCCGTGGATGTCGGTGACCGTACTGAGGAGCTCGGTGCCGAGACGGTGGGCGTCCTGGGCGGGGACGGTTCGCCAGAGGCTGTAGACGCGGCGGGTCGCCTCCTCGGTGTCGGGATGCCGAGGCCCCTGGACCGTCGCCCGCAGGCGGGCGGTGTGCAGATACCACCCGAGCGCCGCGGCATGGTCGCCCATCAGATGAGCGAGATGCCCGCGGACCTCCCGGATGTGGACGACGTTCAGATGCTCGGTGCCGTACTCGGCGGCGATCTCGGTGTCGAGCTCGTACGCCATCCACGCGGCATCCCGCAGTCGGCCACCGGATGCCGCAGCGGCGATTGCGGGCCAGGCGTTCGCGCAGCACCTCCGGTGTACGCGCCCCGGGCCCGGCCTGCTCGGCAGAGGCGAGCGCGGGGGCTCCCCAGAACGCGGGAGACACGGTGCCCCACGGGTGGAAGACCTCTTCGTGCTCGTGCATGACGGGATGCCCTTCGGTCGCGCGGGTCACCACTTCACCACCCGGCGGACTGCGGTGATCCGGGTGATGGCGAAGCACTGCTCAAGCTCTCCGGCACTGCCCTGGCCTACAGCAGTCCACTCCGCGAGCGCCCCGATGCCGACACCGTGGCCGCCGCTCAGAACCAGAACCTCGCCTCGGAGTCGATCCTGACCTTGGCCGCTGAGGCAGTGAGACGCTGGCGAAGCGGGACGCCGTCACAGTCCACTGGCGGACGGGGTCCTTCCCAGCTACGGACAGAACGATCTGGCCCTTCCCGGCGCAGGCGACCGGGGTGGCGGTCACGACCGGGGCGGCGCAGGGTGGACCGGGTTGCTGCCTGCCGCTGTCGCCGTTGGACGGCAGGCATACCGGTGACCGTCCGGGGACTGACGCGGTCACACCTGCGCAGTGAGGAAGCGACCGCCTGGTTTGCCGCGGAGGTGTCCTGGGGGGAGCCGTCGGCCGTATGCGAGCAGGAGGAGATCCTGTGCGGCGCCGGACAGAGGTGTTCCGGTGCCGAAGGACCAGTCGAGGTCGTCGGCGCGGAGTTCGATGCCACCCAGGTCGGCTTTGAAGAACTTGAGGGTTCTGGCGTTGACGCTCTCCAGGAGGATGCGCACGCGATCTTCGGGGACCCTGCGGTCGAGGCCCAGCGCGACCGTGATGTCCAGGCCGTGGATCACGTCGTGGCCCAACGCCGCCTCGATCCCGCCGACCGGCGGCCTCCAGGGGTGATCCGCGTGGTCACGGAGCAATGCGGCGAGCTCACGCGTCGAATGGGCAGCCGAGTCCTTGCGGGCGCATCGATCGGTCATCCGGTGGAGACTGCCTCGCGATCTGATCAGTTCCCACGCCGTCTTGGAGAGCGAGTACCTGAACCCCATCGTCATGTGGGCCGCGACTTCCCGTACCCGCCATCCCCCGCACAGGGTCGGTGCGTCCCATTCTTCGGCCGACAGGCCATCCAGCATGGCTGCCAGCTCTCGGCGTTCGGCCGCGATCGCGGCTCTGATGTCCGCCGCTGGCCTGCGGTGCGTCGTGTTCCCCATGGCTTCAAGGCTCTCGGCAGGCTCACCATAAGTCCAATAGTTTGGATGTCTCGCAACTAGAATGATTGCTTATGGACATTCGGCAGCTGCGGTACTTCGTCACGGTCGCGGAGGAAGCCAATTTCACCCGCGCCGCCGCCCGGCTGCACCTGGCACAGCCTGGAGTAAGCGCCCAGGTCCGGCAGTTGGAGAAGGAGCTCGGGCATCTGCTGCTCGACCGCTCCGGCCGGTCGGTGACCCTGACGGAGGTGGGCGAGGCCGTGCTGCCGTACGCGCGGGCCGCGATCAGTGCCGTCGAGGCGGTCCGCCAGACCGCCGACGAGTTCACCGGGCTGCTCCGCGGCCAGGTCACCCTCGGCCTCGTCTCGGGGGCGGGCGCAGCAGCGCATGAGTTCGACCTGGCCCCCATCCTGGCCCGCTTCCACGCGGACCACCCCCAGGTGGAGATCGCCCTGACCGAGGACACCTCGGAGTGGATGCTCACCGCGCTGCACCGGGGGGAACTCGACATCGCCGTGATCGGACTCGCGGACGAGGAGCCCCCGCCGGGCATTTCCCTCCAGGTCCTGGTCGACGAACCCCTGGTCGCAGCCGTCGCCCCGAATGACCCCGCCCTCGCGTCCCCGGACCGCACGAGCATTACGTTGGCCGAGCTCCGCGATCGCCCGCTGATCAGCCTGCCACGTGGCACAGGCATCCGCGGGGTACTCGACCGCGCGTGCGCGCAGGCCGGGTTCCAGCCCCACATCGCCTTCGAAGCGGCCGCTCCGCTGTTCCTTGCACAGCTCGCCGCCCGCGGCCTCGGCGTGGCAGTAGTTCCGGCCCTGTCCGCCGACTCGGCGTCAGCCTTCGGGCTAAGGATGCTGGAGATCACCGAGCCGCGGCTACGCGGCCGGGTCGCTCTGACCTGGCGGACGGACGGTCCCTCCGGCCCTGCAGCCACCGTCCTCCTGGACCTGCTGCGTACCACCCTCACCGCGCCAGGGACCGGCTGACCGGGGCAAGTCGAACAGCGGGCAACAACAGCAGCACGCCCGCCTCAAGGCCCTTGCCAACGAACATGGTCCGCCCTGGTCAGAGGGTCACCGTCGACTGTCTTCGCTGACAAAGGACACCCGTCGGTGGCTTTATCGAGCAGTAGTGACGTCACTTGTCGATGGATTTGGAAGGCGCCCCGAACCACGGTCAGGTGATGCTGATGAGTTTGGGAGGCATGGCGGCTCTTGCCAGGACAGCATCGGGATGCTCTTGGTGAAAGGCGCTGGTCATGCCGCAGATTTCGAAGGTCGAGCTCGCCTTGCCCTTCGCTCAGCGGCCGAACAGACGCAGCAACCGGGCTTGGCGGGCCTCCCCGGCCACGGGTGGAGCCCCTGGCGCGGCGAAGAAGCGGTGGGTGGTGTCGGCGGAGACGGGTGACTCCGCCAAGCCGGCGTAGATTTTGGCGAGGTGCTCTTCGATCCAGGCGACGAGCTCCGGATCGAGCTTCTCGGGAGCGTTGACGGCTCGGGCCAGGTCCCAGGTGTGAATGGTCGCGTCCGTGGTGCGGACTGCGAGGGCCTGTTCTCCGGTCACCGGGCCGAGAGGGTAGTCGAGAGTCTGCTGGAGGACGCCCGGCCTCCGGAACGCCTCGGCGCACTCCCGCACCGACCGGATGTAGGCACCCACCGGATCGCTGCCCAGAGCGTCCTCGTCCCGGAGCCGGAGGAAGTCGGCGGCCGAGCCACCATCCAGCAGAGAGACGTAGTTGAGGTTTCCCCGGGTCATGTGGTTGACGAGGTGGCGTACGTCCCACTCTGCGCAGGGGGTGGGTGCCGTCCACTGCTCGGCCCGTACCGCGCGCAGCCTGTGGGTGAACTCGGAACCGGAGAGTAGATAGCGGTCGATGATGCCGGCGAAGCGGTATGACATGGCCGCAGCGTAGGAGTGCAGAAGGCGACGTGCTGGCGGAAATCAGCCGCCGAGCCCCGGAGGCACGCCCGCCGGCTACTTGCCCGAAAGGTGGGTCTCCGGGACTGAGCCAGTTGTGCCGTCACTTCTCGTCGACATGCACGGCCCCACTGATCAGCAAGTGACTCCGAAACCAGTCGACAAACGCTGTTCCTAGAGATCAACGAAGCCATGACGGAATGCAGGCCGGCGACGACCTCGGACGCGTCGTGGGCATGCTCGGAGTCGGTGAGCCATTCCGCCATCAGGCCCGTGAACAGGGCCATCTGCGCGGCACCCAGGATGCCGGGCGGCAGAGTCGTCGATTTCGTCCTCGGGCGTGCTGAGCAGCAGAGAGCCCAGGCCCCGGCAGCCCTGGGCTTGGGCGACGGCCAGATGGCGGCGCAGATCGTCGGAGTGTTCGAGTCCAACGAAACTGGGTGACAGGCTTGGTAAGAACCCTCGACTCCCCGTTGATTGCCGAAGCGGAGAGGGTGGGAGCGACACCGACCGGGCTGGTGAACTGGTGTCCAAGCAGGTCACGTGGGGCAGGAAGCGGAAGACGCTGAGTCCGGCGAACCGGGCCAGCGCGGACGAGGTCACCGCCGAGTGCAACGGACATCAACTCACGAACCGCCCTCTGCGAGCCAGCTTCTCCTCGACTTGGAAGGCCGGCCTGAGGCGCCGCTGGGATCGGTAGAGGGAACGGGCCTGTTCCCACGCCTCGCAGGCCTGGGCGTGCTGGCCCAGGGAGTCACGGATATCCCCCAGTTTTGCCAGTGTGTCTGCCTCCTCAAAGGCGTCACCGAGTTCCCGGCGCAGGGTCAAGGCCTGATCGTAGCGCTCGAGTGCAAGGGCGTGTTCGTTGGTGCGGTGGGCGAGGTAGCCGAGACTGTCCAGAGTGAATGCCTCCCCCTCGCGAAAGTGGTGCCGACGGCACAGGACGAGCGCCTCCTCGCAGTAGCTGCGGGACTGCCGGTGATGGCCCAGCCTGGCGTGGTACCAGCCCACCGCGTTGAGCGCTTCGGCTTCCCGGGGAGGACTGTCGAGTGTCCTGCGGATGCGCAGGTTCTGGATCGCGTGCGCCAGCGCCTGTCGGTCGTCGCCGTGCTTCTCCCAGGCCAGGGCGAGGTTGAGATGTGTCTGTGCCTTTCCCGCCGCCTGATCGGCTTCCTCGAACAGCGTGAGAGCCACACGCAGGTGTTCCAGAGCCGCGGCGTGCCGGCCCTGAGAGGCATGGGCGCGCCCGAGAAGCCGGTGAGCCAGTGCACGCTGTGTCTGGTCCCGCATGCTCTCCTCGGCGGCGAGCGTGGCCCGCAGCATCGCAGTGCGGTCGTCCAGGTTCCCCTGCCGCCAGTGAAAGGTATCTAGGGACCAAGCCAACTGCCATGCCTGCCGGTAGTGGCCCTGCGCCATGGCGAAGCGGTGCGCGTCGAGCAAGCAGAGGTGTTCGGCTTCGAACCAGCGCATTGCGGTTTCGATGTCCCGGAGTGGGAGGGCGCCTCGCGTGACGTCTGGTAGGTCCGGCCCGAACGGGGTTCGCAGCGGCGACAACAATCGGTCGCCGTCGTGTGCCGTGTCGGCGTAGAAGTCCACCAACCCGCGCAGCGCGGACTCCAGAGCTTCCCTGCGCTGATCCTGTGTCGCGCGCTCTGCCGCATAGAGCCGTACGAGGTCGTGCATGCGGTAGCGGCCCGGGCGGATCTCCTGGATCAGATGCGCCCCTTCCAGCCCGCGCAGGTGCGACCGCACTTCCGGGACGGGCAGTGCGGTCAGGGCCGACGCCGCGGCCAGACTGATGTCCGGGCCGAGCGACTGGCCGAGCAGTCCGAACACCCGCGCTGTCGCTGTGTCCAGGGCGTCGTAGGAGGAGGACAGCACGGCCCGCAGGTCGGCTGTGGGATCGTCGGTGCCGAAGGCGTCCAGCCGGGCGGATCTGTCATGGAGTTCCTCAGCAAGCGCGGCCAGCGGAAAAGTGGGATGAATGCCCGCCCGGGCAGACATTACGCCGATGGCCAGGGGCAGACCCGCGCAGTAATCCAGGAGCGTGGCCACCGCCTTTGGTTCCTCCGTAACCCGTTCGGAACCAAGGCGATGAACCAGCATCTCCCGGGCCTCCGCCTCGGACACCACGTCCAGGGCGAGAGGACGGGCCCCGTGCGCGGTGATCAGTCCGGTGAGTCCACGACGGCTGGTGATCAGCATCGTGCAGGAAGGAGTTCCCGGTAACAGGGGAAGGACCTGGGCGGTGTCGCGGGCGTCGTCCAGCACGATCAGCATCCGCCTGTCCGCGATCAGGCTGCGGTACATCGCCACTCGGCCCGGTAAGTCGACCGGCATCTCTGTGGGGGCGAGCCCGAGGGCGTGGAGAAAGTTCTGCACCACTTCTGCCGGAGAGGCGGGGTCTCCCAATGGGGAGAAGCCTCGAAGATCGGCGTGGAGTTGCCCGTCGGGGAACGCCGCGGCGTTGTGATGGGCCCAATGACCGGCGAGCCAGGTCTTGCCGATTCCGCCGATCCCGCCGATCGTCGAGATCACCACGGTGCCACCTGGAGCACCGCCCGCGTTGAGCGCCTTGTCGAGTTCCGCGATCTCGCGGGCCCGGCCGATGAAGTGTCCGGGCGGAGGCGGCAATTGGCGCGGCACCATGGCCGTTCCCAATTGCGCGGTTGTGCCAGTGGCAGGGCGGACGGCCAGTGCGGCGTCCGTGGTGAGAATCTGCTGGTGCAGTCGTTGTAATTCCGGGCCAGGGTCGGTTCCGAGTTCCTCCGATAATCGGTGCTGAATGTTCTGGTAGTGGGCCAGGGCATCCGACCGGCGGCCGCTGCGGTACAGGGCCAGCATGAGCTGCCCCGCCAGACGCTCGTCCAGCGGGTGCTGCTCGGCGCGTGCGGGAAGCGCGGCCAACAGCTCGGCGTGCCGACCGAGCCGTAGCCGGAGATCGGTCAGGTCCAGTTCGGCTGCGGTTCTCTCTCGGTGCCACGACTCGCGCAGGACGTTGAACCAAGGAGTGTCCAGATCACCGAAGGCATCGCCGCGCCACAGTGCGAGCGCTTGTGCGAACAGCACCGCGGCGTGGCCGTCGTCGGCAGTGCGGGCCTGCCCGACCAGGCCGCGAAAGCGGTGCAGGTCCACGGCGGACGGATCGACCGCCAGGACGTAGGAGCCCGATTGCCGTGTGATGTGCACCTTCTCGGCCGCCGTGGCCAAGGCCAGGCGCAGGCGGGACACGTAGCTGTAGAGCGTGGCGTGGGCCCGTTGCGGAGGACAGTCCCCCCACACCCGGTCCACGAGCCTGGCGGTCGGAACCGGAGCATTGGCATCGACCAGCAGCCCCGCCAGCACCGACCGCTGACGGACATGGCCCAAGTCGACCGCAGCACCACCGACATACGCCTCGATGCCTCCGAGCAGAACGAAGTCCACGAACACCCTTCCCCCTGGGCCGAAGAACCGCTGTCGAGACAGTGGGACCGACCTGTGAATTCAAGTTCCTCGCAAGGTTTGCCCAACATGCGCTGACCAGTATCTCCAACGGCCGAAAGGCCAGGCACTCTCCCCTGACGCTCCGAGAGCGGAGGGCGAGCGGCTGCACCGCGTAGATCCACCTGGAGAACGACCGAGAGAAGGAGTCCGACGTGTTCAAGATGATCGAAGCACTGGGATCCAACGTCCTGGAGCGCTTCGTACCCCGGATCGACGCTTCCGCGGCGGCCCAGGACTGCTGGACCGAGTGGAAGTGCGTCATCGGTACGAGCGGGTGCAACGCCACCGACCACACCTGGTGGCAGACCCGCACCGCCTGTTCCAGCGGGTCCACCACCGCCTGGAAGTTCCACAGCTGCTCCAACTGCCGCTGACCGCAGGGCAGACCATCTCATGCAGCAGTATCTGGAAGTCGCGGTCCGCACACTGATCGGGACGGTGTTCCTCACCTCGTTCCTCAGCAAGGCGAAGGGACGGCAGGCGTATGACGCCTTCGTGGCGTCGGTGCGCAGCATGCGGGTACTGCCGCCGGTGCTGGTTCGCCCAGTCGCGGCAGGCGTCGTGGCCGGCGAGCTCCTCGTGAGCTCGCTGGTCGCGGCGCCATCCACTGCGACCGGGGTCTGCGGGCTCCTCGGCGCCGCCGCCCTCGTGGGCGGCTTCGCGCTCGCCATCGCCCTGGCCCGGCATCGCGGAGTAAGCGCCTCCTGCCGCTGCTTCGGGGCTTCGTCCGCTCCGCTCGGTGCCCGGCATGTCGTACGGAACAGCGTGCTGGGGGTCCTCGCGGTCACCGGCGCGATGAGCGCACCGGTCGGCGGGGAGGTGCGCGTGGAAGCTGCCGTCACGGCGGCTCTGTGCGGCCTGCTGGTGGCCGCGGTGATCATGGCGCTCGATGACATCGTGGAGCTGTTCCGCCCCGCCTGACCTGAGCACATACCAATGAATCCAAGGGAGTTGGCATGTCTTTCCTCGTGGCCGCAGTCGTGCTCGTGGGGCTGCTGTGCACACTGGACCTCGCCCTCACGGTGGGGGTGGTGAAGCGGCTGCGCGAGCACACGGCCCTGCTGGCGAGTGCTCGGCCCGACGCCGGGTACGAGCCAGGACCCGGCCCGGCCCCAGGGGCAATCGCCGTGGGCGAGGAGGTGGGCCCGTTCTCGGCGACCTCTGCGGACGGCGAACCGGTGAGCCAGGACACCGTCACCAGCGAGACTCTGGTGGCCTTCTTCTCGCCCGGATGCGCACCGTGCCAGGACGAGGTGCCCCGGCTCGTCCAGCACATCAGGGCCTCCGCACTCAGCCGTGACCTGGCCTGGGCCGTCGTCGTCGGCGACGCCGAGGAGTGCACCCCCTTCGTATCCGAACTCGCCCCGGTGGCCCGGGTGTTCGTGGAGCAGCCCGGCGGCCCACTCGGCAGGGCGTTCCGGACATCCGCCTTCCCGACGGTGCTCCGGATGGCACCGGCACCCGGAGCCAGCCCCGGCATCGGAGCCGGCACCGGCATCGGAGCCGGCACCGGCATCGGAGCCGGCACCGGACGGTGCGTCATCACCTCCGACGACGTGCGACTCGACCGGTCAGCCCCCGTCGGCGCATGAGTCACGACATCCGCTACGGCAACGGTGCCGCCTGGCCCGGCACCCGGCTCCGCTCATCGGTCGCGCGGGGGGTGGCCGCCGGAGCACTCGCTGTCAGAGCGGCCCCTACGACCCTGGCGCTGCACGTCGTGGTGGCGCTCGTCGGTGGCGCTCAGCCCGTGGTGATCGCCTGGCTCACCAAACTCGTACTCGACGATGTGGCCGCCGGAGCGCGGACGGCCACCCTGCTCCCCCTGGCCGCCAGTCTGGGCGCCGCCGGACTCGTCGCCGCCGTGCTGCCCCAGCTGACGCAGTACCTGCGCGCCGAGTTCAACCGCGCGGTGGGACTCCTCGCCCAGGACCGCCTGTTCGGCGCCGTGGACCGGCTGGTTGGCCTCGCCCAGTTCGAGGACCCACGCTTCCTGGACCGGGTGCGGCTCGCCCGTGACGCGGGAGGGTCGGGACCTGGTCAGGTGGTGGACGGCACCCTCGGTCTCTTCCAAGCGGTGGTCACCATCACCGGGTTCCTCGCCTCCCTGCTGCTGCTCAGCCCGATGATGACCGGCCTGGTCCTCCTGGCCGGGGTACCGACGCTGGCAGCCGAACTCGCGCTGTCCCGGCGCCGGGCCCGTATGTACTGGGACCTCGGCCCCGTCGAACGGCGCGAGCTCTTCTACAGCCAGCTGCTCACCAGCGTGGAAGCGGCCAAGGAGATACGGCTGTTCGGCATCGGTACGTTCCTTCGCGGTCGGATGCTGGCCGACCGTCGCACCGTCAACGCCTCCCTGCGGACCATGGACCGCAGGGAGGCCATGGTCCAGTCGGGTCTCGGAGGCTTCGCCGCGCTGGTGGCAGGGGGCGGACTGCTGTGGGCGGTGTCCGCCACCCAGTCCGGAGGGCTCTCGGTCGGCGATGTAGCGATCTTCGTGGCGGCTGTGGCCGGCATCCAAGGCGCCGTCGCCGTACTCGCCCTGGAGATCGCCCGTACCCACCAGTCGCTGCTGATGTTCGACCACTATCTGTCCGTCATCCGCTGCCCGCCCGATCTCCCCGTGGCTCCGAACCCTCGCCCCCTGCCACCGCTCCGCGACGCCATCGAATTCCGGGACGTCTGGTTCCGGTACTCGCCCGAGCACGCCTGGATCCTCCGGGGCGTCACCCTTCGTGTCCCGTACGGGAAGGCGCTGGCGCTCATCGGGCTGAACGGAGCGGGCAAGTCCACTCTGATCAAACTGCTGTGCCGGTACTACGACCCCACACGCGGAGCGATCTTGTGGGACGGGACGGATCTGCGCGAGATCGATCCGGCCGATCTGCGCCACCGTATCGGTGCCGTCTTCCAGGACTACATGGAGTACGACATGACGGCCGCCGAGAACATCGCCTTGGGGGACCTGTCCTCACTCGACGACCGCGAACGCATCCATACCGCCGCGCGCCGCGCCGACTTGCACGACCGGTTGACTGAGCTGCCCCGCGGATACGACACCCTGCTGTCCCGGATGTTCTTCATGGACATGGACAGGGACACGAGCTTGAGCGCGGACGGTGAGAAGGGCACCCCGCAGACCGGCCTCGAACTCTCGGGTGGTCAGTGGCAACGGCTCGCCCTGGCCAGGGCCTTCTTACGCGATCAGCGCGACCTCATGATCCTCGACGAGCCGTCCGCAGGCCTGGACGCCGAGGCTGAGGCCGAAATCCACTCCTCGCTCACCCAGTACCGCGCCGGGCGGACCAGTCTGCTGATCTCCCATCGGCTCGGCGCGGTGCGCGACGCCGACATGATCGCCGTGCTCGCGGACGGGCGAATCCTGGAGCAGGGCGATCACGCCTCGCTGACGGCGATGGGGGGCGAGTACGCCCGGCTCTTCGCCCTCCAGGCATCCGGCTACCGGGACAATGCAACGTAACCATCACGAGGCAGGAGGCACATAGTGAGCAGAGGTCTGCTGGCGGCCGGGGGCATCGCCGTGGGCGCCTGTCTGGTCGTGCCCGCGGCTCTCCGCCGAGGCCTGACCGCGGTCACCATCCAGGGAAGCAGCATGGAACCGACGTACGAGCACGGCGACCGCGTGCTCGTACGTCGCACCCGCAACGTCTCGGCAGGGCAGGTCGTCGTGGTGGAACGTCCTACCCCGCAGGGCGCCTGGCCGGCGCCGCCTCTACCGCGCGGTAGAGGCGGCGCCGGCCAGGCGCAGCGGGAATGGCTCATCAAACGGGCCGTAGCCACATCTGGCGACCCGGTCCCGCACCATCTGCCCGCCATCCTGCGCACAGCCCCCGGGGGCTGTGTGCCGCCGGGGGCTGTGGTGCTGCTCGGCGACAACCCGGAGAACGGCTTCGACTCCCGTCTGGTGGGTTACTTTCCGGTGGAACGCGTACTGGGAACGGTGCTGTGCGCCTTCCCCCACCCCGACCCCGGAAGTATCTGAGCTTGGCGTTCAATCTCGTCGGGCTTGATGCTCCTTGACCGGCTCGGCGCGTTTGACCGTCTCGCCGACGTCGTGGTGCTTGGCCCGGTGCTGGTTCTTCGAGCCGGGAGGCCGTCTGGGCCGGGGCGAGAGGGTTTCGGTGCGGCCGCCGGGCGGGCGAGAGGCTGTCGCACGGCTCCTGCCCCGTGAAGGTCAAGAGCGATTCGTTGTTCGGTTCCAAAGATCAGGGAGGCGTCGGATTCTTGGCCGGTGGAGCGGAACTTCTTGTCGTGCGACCGTGAACGTGACCTTGAGATGCCGCGGGATGTCCGGCAGTGGCTGCCGCCCGAGCACCTGTGCTGGAAGGTGCTCGACGTCGTCGAGGTTCTTGACCTGTCGGCGTTCGAGAACAGCTACCGTGACGACGGGCGGGGCGGGGTGGCCTACCCTCCCGCGAGCCTGATTGCGCCCGGCTATCCCGTCCACCACTGTGGCGAGCCGGCGTACGGACGGAGCGCTGCGCTGCTTCGGGGTCATTCTGGCTGCTCGCGCCGCTTCGTCTGCACCTTGAGCCACGGATTCTCCGCCCTCGACTGGGCGCGGTCCAGATACTCCCGCTTCACCACGGCCGAGCCGGGCTTCCACCGGCCCTGCTTCGTCGGGTCCCCGCCGGCGTCCGCGATCTCCTGGGCACCGCCGCGGCGCAGCCCGTGCGCGGTGACGTCCTGCCAGTTCTTGAACCCGGCCTTGTGCGCGCGCCCTCGGACGATGTCGTTGACCGCGTCCCCGGTCAGGTGGTCACCCCGCCTGGTCGCGGTGGACCGGTTCTGCAGGGTGCCGGCCACCGTCAGTGCGCGCAGCACCGGCCCGGAGCGCACACCGAGGCTGTGCAGGCAGTTGAGCCAGTCCCGGGTGGCCTGCACCGGGTCGTACAGCGGGTTGTCCGAGTCGGCGGGGACCCAGGTCTCCTCGCCTCTGGCGGCCTGGTCGGTCTTGGAGTACGCGACCCACTCGGCCACGCCGCCGTCGTCGACCTCCAGGTCCTCGATGAGGAGGTCGGCGAGCTCGATGCGCCGGTTGAGGGCCTTGCGGCCGACGAGGAGAACGAACCGGTCCCGCAGCCCGATGGGGTGCCGCCGGTCGCAGGTGTCGACCATCGCCCGGCTCATCTCGGCCGTGATGGGTGGTGCCTTCTTCACCCGGTTCCGCTTGCGCCAGTCCTTGCGGTAGTCGTTGAGCAGGCGGCGGGCGACCGTGGTGCCGGGCTTCTTGTCGTCGGGCATCCAGGTGCGGATCGCGGACATGTGCGTCGCGATCGTGTTCGGGGAGGCCTCCCGGGCGATCATCGAGGCGACGTACTCGATGTACGTGGCGGTGGTGCAGGGACGGGCGACACGGCCCATGTCGTCGCACCAGCGCTCGAAGATGCCGCGCTGGGACCGGTAGTTCTTGTTGGTGTTGTGCCCGTCGGCGTACGCCTTCAGCCGCTCGGCGGTCTCCGGCGAGAGGTACAGGTCCCGTTCGGTGTACGTCGGCTGGTCGGCGGCCGTGGGGAGGGTTTCACCGGGCATCAGGACGGTGTGCTGGTCCACCAGCGGCTTCGCGGTGGGGGGCGGGCCGGCGACGGCCGGCAGCAGCTCGTCGTCCCCGACGAGCTCCGCGTCGACGACTTCGGCGGCGTCGAGTTCGTTCGCCGTGGTCATGGCGTCACCGGAGCCGCGGCCGGAGCGGGAGCGATTGACATGCGCGGGCGGCCCTTCTTGGCCAGGCGGCCGAGAAGCGCTCGCCGCTTCGCCCACCGCCGGTTCTCCTCCGGGAGCGCCTTCGGAACCCCGCCAGGTTGCTGTAGGACGATCTCGCTCATGTGCCCTCCCCCGCAGGATCGTTCCTGGCGAACCACCCTCGTATAAGGGAAATTATACGAGGGTGATCACTCCTTCCTGCCGAAGATGGCCGCCAACGCACGCAAGGACCGCTCGCGGACTGCAGGATCTGGGTGAAGCGCCGCGACCATCAGGACTAACGACACGGTGATGGGCAGGACGGCAAGGGTAGGCGCGGTGATGATCTCCATGCCGCGACCGTAGAGCCCCAAGATGTTGCGCCGGAAGGTCATCAGGTGTGGCGATTGGCGCGCCACACCTGATGGCAGTGCGCTACACCCACAAAGTGCCGATATGTGAGCTTATCGCGCATCAGGCGGGATCGCGGCTCTGAAGTAAGGAAATGTCAAGATACGGGACTCCGGTCTGCTTCTTCGCTGTGCGCGATCCTAAGCTCCACCGCCACGACCTGAAGGTGGAACTCGCGTGCACAGTTGAAGACACCTACCCTCGGCGCCTCTGCGGCGGAACGCCTCGCTGCCGCAGCGTCTCCTCGGCAACTCCCCCTCTCTCTGCGGCCGTCGGAGGTTGAGCCAGCGTAACGCCGACGGAGGTCAGCATGGACAGATCGAGGCTGTACTCACGCTGCGACCGGACCTTCCAGATTTGAAAGGCTTCAGCAACATGCTCCTGGGCCTTGCGCCGACTCATGCCAGTTACCCTCATGAGATGTGCGAGTGCCTGTTCCTCAAGGCCGCGGACCTGAGCGAAGCCGAAGTGCGTGACGGTGTGGCAGTCCGTGCACAAGCAGATCAGTCGGCGGAGCGTTTGAATCTGCCGTACGTCGTCGTAAGCCCACCGCTCATGTGCCTCAAGCCAACGCTTTGTTTCCCGATCGGCCGTGGCACCGCACGCCTCGCATCGTTGCCCAGCCCGACCGGTGATCATCCGGCGCAGCCGTTCCCAGTCCTTCGGCGTCACGCAAGAGCGGACGTTGGTGAACCAGCACGTGGACGGTACGAGGTCGACGAACAGCCCTTGCCCTAGGCTGCGGTCCTCACCAGGGAGGAGGTCCGGAACGTCGGGTCCAGCGATCCAGCGTTCCAGAGCGGCCTCCCGGCCGGCAGGGGCGTACCAGCGGCGGGCTTGGGCATCCCATCGCGCCCCTGCGGCCTTCGCTTCGTCCTTCTCCTGGTATGAGACGTCTAACCACGTCCGCGCAGTAACCACACTTCCCCCTCCGGACTCAATTCCGTTCCGACGGCGACCCTAGGCCACTGTGATCGGCCCGGTAGGCAAAATGCCTACAGATAGCGGAAATTGGCCACTGCAGTCCGGGTAGAGGTGTGCGACGAATGCCGGTCGGTTCGGCATGAACTGGCGCGGCCGCCAGGTGGTTGCACGCACCCTTCAGCTCAGCTGCGGACGGTTGGCGGCTGCCCCGAATCGTCCAAGGCAGCCCGTGCCACCGACGTGAAACTGCCGAGGCGTTCAGAGACCATGGTCACCTCGACAGCGTGGCGCTCCACGAACTTGACGTTGTGGTCTGGGGCACCCAAGGAGTCACGCCAGGCGAGAAGAGTCGTATGCATCGAATGGAGCCCCAGGTGAACGCTGTGGGCAGCCTGCTCCACTGATGCGGGCCCCTCAACCGCAAGGCTGGTGCAGGTGGCCTGCACCAAAGCCAGTCGCTCTTGCGCGACCTGAAGCCGACGGTCGGCTTCCGCCACATCCGAGACATCGCCTGTCAGTGCACGTGCAGCCATCTTCAGCGCGGTGCGCGACTCGTTGGCTGGGGCCAGAAAAGCGCTGTACGCATCTCGGCGCAGTTGTCTACGCCACTGAGAATGCTCGACCTCGGCTTGCCCCTGCACCTGCCGTCGGGAGCAGTCCGGCACCGCCCAGCTCCTGCCCCGCCTCATCGCCCGCCGCACCCGCGGCCCGCTGTTCCTCACCGACCGCAAGGCCCCGGCCGGACCGCCGACGCTGGACGTGTGCCCGGAGACCGGCCGGGCCCGGCTCTCCTACCGCCGGGCCGAGGAGATCTTCGAGGAGAACACCCGGCTCCTGGCCAACCCGCTCGCCTCACCCGAGGACATCGAGGACCTGGACGGCTGGACGCTCCACCGGCTCCGCCACAGTGCCCTCACACACGACGCCGAGGGCGGCACCTCCACCCCGATGCTGCTGGCCCGCTCCCGCGTCCGCTCCCTGGAGCGGTACGCCCGCCCCGGCGTCGACTCGGTCGCCCGGCACGTCGCGGAGCGCGACCCCGCCGCACGTCGCCGGAACCGGTAGCGGACGTGGCTCTACCTTGCACCGTGGGTCAGAGATAGGAGACCGGGGCCGTGTCGGCCGAAAGCGACGTCAGAGCAGCCCCTGCTCAGCACGCGACCGTGTCCCGCCGATAGTGTGGCAGATTTGAAGTGCATGGCCGTCAGCGCCTGCAACCGATACTGAAGCGGTAGGCGCCATGAGTGACATGTGGACTGGTGAGAAGGTACGCCTGCGGGGTGTCGAGCCGGAGGACTGGGAAGGATTTCGTGACCTGGCCCAGAACACCCTCGATGTCCGCAACGCCGACCTGGTCGATCCTCCGCGCTCTGCTGAGAGTTTCCGTTCCTGGACTGCTGAGCGGGCTGGGCGTCCGCCGGGCGGTGAAGCATTCCGCCTGGTGGTCGAGGCGCTGGCCGACCACGCATTCTCAGGGTCTGTGACAGTCGGAGAGACCGACAGCCGTGCGGGACGATTCAAGACGGGTATCGAGATCATCCGCGATCACCGCCGCAAGGGATACGCAGCCGAGGCAACCGAACTCGTCCTCACCTACATGTTCGCCGAACAGCGCTACAACAAGTGCGAGGCGGAGGTCTACGCCTTCAACGACGCCTCCCTCGCCCTCTACCGCAGGCTGGGCTTCGTGGAGGAGGGACGGCTTCGCCAGCATGGATTCTTCGCCGGCAGTTACCACGACGTTGTGCTGCTTGGCATTACCGCCGCCGAACATTGGGCCACACACCAGCGCCCATCGGTGCGGTGATCTTCACGTCACCATTCCCTGCGTATGGGGCAAAACCGTTGCGTGATCGTGGTCGATGACGAGGCGCCGGCCGGTCTCCCCGCAGACGGCACAGCGGTTGGCCTGCCACGTCGTCAGGGCCTCGCTGCCGGTGTCCAGGGCATCCGCGGCCTCCTGCAGGAGCTCCACGGCCTTCTCGCTGTAGCCGGTGGTATCGATACCGTCCCAGAAGCGCCGGTGGATGTCGTCCCTGCCTGGCCGCGTGGCGGGCCAGGACCAACAGGCGGGACAGAGGGCGGGAGCCCTGTTCATGGTTCCCGCCCTCTGGCATTCCTGGCAGGTCAGACGGCGATCGGGTCAGCCTCCGACGTGCAGTCAGATCCGATGATGGCAACTGTCGGGAACCTGCCGTCGCCGTACAGGACGGGGACGGAGACCGATTGAGTGCAGTACTCCTGGAGCGGGGAGATCCCTGCGCCGCGCAGGATGACCGGACCGGAGCCGAGGTAGGCGTTGGTGCCGCCGTCGATGAGGGTCCTCTCACCACGGCAGGTGATTCCGACAGCCTTGGGTACGCCCGGCAGCCCGGACTTCCTCGCGAGCTGCTGTACAGCGTCATAGAACGCTTCATTGCCGGGCGGTACGTGGGCGAGGTCGACGGCCTGGCTGCACCGGAGGGCGGGCGTACTGTCGGGGGCGGCGCTGGCCGCAGGGGCGAGCGCGAGGCCCGCTGCGAGGGCGAGAGGGACGGCGAGCAGGGCTGTTTTCTTCATGCGCGTGGATGTCCTTTCCAACGGGTGTGTGCGTAATGCAGCGTTTCTTTCACGGGCGAGATGGCCCTGTTCTGCCGAAGAGGTCCGGGAGGGCGGCGCAGTCGACCTCGTCACGGCTCGGCGCGAAGAACAGATGCAACTCATGCGCGGCGACCAGCCGCTTGAACCGCGGATACGCGGTCCTCTCGATCGAGGTCACAACCCACCCCGCCCCAGACGAAACCCAACATCACCACCAACGACACCGAGCCGAACGGGTGACGGGACAAGGCGCTCAACAACTCAAGATCATCCCGGTGACCTCCTCATCGCTCCGGGAGGGCCGCCCCGACCTCACCCATGCCCTGGCGACCAGACGATTCAAAGGTTTCTGCAAGGTTTCCCGTAGCCAGGTGCCGCGGCGGCGGGAGGTGTTCGCGAAGAACTCCTCCAAGTGGGGCGACCCGCGGGCGAAGCTTCTGGACGGGGAGGCGTGGGAGCAGGCCAAGCCGACCGTGCTGGCGTCGCTCGCGCTGCCCGCGGAGGCGGGCGAGCACCTGGCGGCGCGGGCCGCGTTGCTGGACGGCACCTACCGTGAGGTGGTCGGGCGGGTGTCGGCGAACTCTCAGATCGTGTACCGCCGGGGCTGTCCCGGCGGTGACTGGCTTCATTCACGAGTAGTGCCGTCAGTTGTTCACGGGTTTGGGAGGCACCCAGATCCACGGTCGGGTGATGTTCACGAGTTTTGGTTCTGGCTCACTTTCCGTGGAGCAAGCACGCTGAGTGACGGCTGACGCTCGGATCGGCCTCCGGGAGGTTGCATTAACTGGAGGTGTTCGGTGCGCGGAAAGGGCGAGAAAAGTTGGCGACGTGCGAGACATGGGTCCTGGAAGTTCTGGGAGTTCTGGGAGCGGTGAAGCGGCCGGGGTGGAGTAAGGTTTTCGCCGGGTCGACCGGGCCCTGGCGGTTCCCATGCAGGTGGGCCCGGGTGGTGCACACCCCCGGTGGGGACGTTCCCCACATCACGCTGGACCACATCGCATCGAGGATCAGCCTTTGACTCCGTACTCCCTGGCGTTCTACGTGGACGTCGTCACCACCGGCACCTTGCTCGGCGTGGGCCCCGCGGATTCTCCCGACCACGTCACCAAGGTCCTTGGGTCGGACTTCGGTGAGAACACCTTCGACGACCGCAGCATGTGCCGTGACTACGGCCTCGCCGAGTTCTACTGGGACCGCGCTTCCGCCGACCACCCCTGGTCGGGACACCACTTCACCCTGCAGGTGCACCGGCTCGCGTACCGGGACCGTACCCTCGTGAACGACGCGCTTCGCGCCCGGTACGGGCGGTTCACTCCCAGGCTTCGGTTCGAAAAGCTGCAACGCCTACTGGAGCGGCGCGGTGTCCCCCTGTTGGAGATCCCGGAAATCCCGGCGAACGCCCCGTATTTCCGTACTTTCTGGCAGCCCGATTCCCATGTGGCCGTCTCCGTCATAGGCACCTACGGCGAGTACAGCACGCCGGACAATCTGCGGGTCGGCGACGTGTACAGCGTCCAGGCCCCGATGGCTGCCGAGGAAGTGGAGTGGCGGAGGGCGCGGGTCGGTTAGCACAGGGGCGGGCGGGGCTTGCCAATTTCGCGCAACTTTCTGGAGCCCTGTCCAATTGCACAGCTTGAGTCACGACAGCAGGACTCGCTTCCGGAGGAGTTGGAAGCTGGCCCGGCCGAACATTTGGCGCTTGAGCATCTTGATTCGGTTGACGTGTCCTTCGACGACGCCGGAGTTCCAGGGCAGGGTGAGGCCGGCGATGACGGCGTCGCGGTCGCGGTCGATGCCTGCGGCGAGGGTGTGGAGGCTGGGGAGGTCGTCTCGCCGGACGGCGTCGAGCCACTGCGGCAGCCGTTCGCCCTGGCGCTCGGTGAGCATCTGGCCGAAGGACCGGACGTGACCGGTGAGGGCGTCGAGTTCGGGGCAGTGGACCAGGACGGCCTTGAGTCGAAGGTGGTCGGTCTCTGTGAGGGTCTCGGGCCGGCGGAGGATCCATCCGGCGACAACGCGGGGTGACGGTGGCCGAGCGGCGACGGGGCCCGGCGAGAGCCGCTTCTCCCGGAAATAGGCGCGAACCCGCTGGTAGCTGCCCTGATAGCCGAGCGGCACAATCAGGCGTTCGTGCAGCCTTGGTTCCAGCGGTCATCCAGGTAGGGCTTGAACGCGTCGAGCTTGGACGGCCGACCCTGCCACTGCCCGCGGAAGAGGTCCTCCGGGGCGACTGCGTCGGCGAAGAGCTTGACGGTGCGGTAGGTCATGCGGAGCTGGCGGCCGATCGCCCTCCGACTGAGCCGGCGGCCAGCAGCTCGTGGACGGTTGCCGGGGTTGGTACTGGTGAGCTCGCCTATCCATCTGTCGCCAGTTCTCGGATGGCCCGGGGCAGCTGGTGACTGAGTGTGGTTACTGGAAGGTGCGCGGTTCGCAGGCGAGCTCGACGGCCTTCTCCCCCTCGGGCGCCTTGAGGTGCGGCGGATTTGTCCTGATCGCGACGCGTCCAGCTTGATGCTGGAGAACAATGTGTGCTCCACCATCACAGAGGGGGCTCAGTGAAGACGTGGAAGTGCACAACGTGTGGGGCGACTTGCAAGGTGGACATGCTCCTGGGCAGCCCTGTCCTCCATAAGGTACTGGGAGGGCAAATGATCTGCCGCAGATCAGGCGAGAGGATCTTTCAACCTGGCGTCCTCGATGCCGATGGCAACCTGATCCCATGCGGTATCTCGGAGAATAGCCGAAGGCGTTTTCCGTTCGTGGCTGTTGGTCGCGAGTACAACAACGATGAACGGTGCACAACATCCTGCCGAGACGCTAAAGGTCACCTGTGTACATGCTCATGCCAGGCGCTTCATCATGGAAACGGAAAATGGATGTCGGGCTGGCAGATCGCCGCGAGGCAGACGTCCATGGTGGCGGGCAAAAACTGGAGTTGGCTCCTCGTTCGCCAAAGGTAGTTGCGCCACCGAAGTGGCCGAGGAACTCGGTCCACTCCTCGTGGTGGCAACCAGCAAGGGGTTACTGATGGTTCGCGTAATCGTCTGTCGCAAGTTATCCGAGTTGGCGGCACTTGGAACATCGGTACAGCCATTAACGCTAAGCATTTGATCATGGTCGGCGCATCGTGATCACTTAGCACAAGTGATCCGTTTCGCGTGGGTCTTCGGTGGAAGATCCACGGCCGCTCACGACCAGGTGGTTACGTCCGCCGCATGCCAGTGGAGTTCTTATCTGACGATCAGGCCGCGTCGTACGGGAAGTTCAACGAGGAGCCGACCCGGCCGGAGCTGGAGCGGTTCTTCTACCTCGACGACGAGGACCGCAAGCTGATCGCGAAACGGCGCGGGGACCACAACCGACTCGGGTTCGCGCTACAGATGTGCACTGTGCGCTTCATCGGCCGGTGTCTGCCGGACGATCCGCTCGATGTGCCGTGGGTGGTGATCGAGCACATCGCCGAGCAACTCGGCATCGAGGACGTCTCGTGCGTCAAGGCGTACACCGAGCGCAAGCCGACGGCGTACGAGCACGCGTGGGAGATCCGGGACGCGTACGAGTATCACGAGTACGACGATCCGGAGTGGGGGCGGAAGTTCCGGACGTTCCTGCACGGGCGGGCGTGGACCGCGCATTCGGAGGGGCCGAAGGCTCTGTTCGACTATGCGGTGGGCTGGCTGCGGAAGAACCGGGTGCTGCTGCCCGGTGTTTCCGTGCTGGCGCGGCAGGTTTCCGAGGTCCGCACGATCGCGGACAAGCGCCTGCACACCACGGTCGCCAAGGCGGCCTGGCGGGCGGACCCGTCGCTGCCCGCCGACCTGGTGGCGCTGCTGGAGACGCCGAAGGGCAGGCGGTACTCGTACCTGGAGACCTTCCGCCGGCCGCCGACGAAGACCACGGGGACGGCGATGAAGCGGGCGCTGGAGCGGGTGGATGAGATCGCCGTGTACCGGCTGGGGCGGGTGAAGCTGGACAAGCTCCCGCCGAACCGGCTCGCCGCGCTGGCCCGTTACGGCCTGGGGTCGAAGGCGACGAGCCTGGAGCGGGCGAGCGAGCCGAAGCGCACCGCGATGCTGACCGCGGTGATGCGGCACATGGAGGCCAAGGCCATCGACGACGCGCTGGAGCTGTTCACGGTGCTGATGTCGACCAAGCTGCTCAGCACCGCGAAGCGGCTCACGAACAAGGACCGCCTCTCCACGCTGCCGCAGCTGGAGAAGGCGTCCCGCATCGCCGCCCGCATGTCGAAGTGTTCATGGAGGAGCTGGAGCACATCGAGGAGAGCGGCAAGGCGGTGGACGCGGCCGCGATGTGGAAGGCCCTGGAGGAGATCGCGCCGAGGGCCCAGCTGTGGAGCGCGGCCACCACGGTGGCGAGCCTGGTCCCGGAGGACGACGACTCGGCGGAGATCGCGATCCGCGAGGCGCTGGCCAACCGCTACAACACGGTGCGCCCGTTCCTGTCGCTGCTCGGCGACACCAAGATGCTCGGCGCGGCCCCGGCCGGGGAGCGGGTCCTGGCCGCGGTCAAGGGCCTGCCCGCGCTCAGCCGGCGCCAGGTGACGAAGAAGCCGCTGCTGAAGCGGGAGGTCGACGACAAGGTGGTGCCGCCGTACTGGCGCAAGGCGGTGTACGCGAACAAGGACCTGCCGCAGGGCGCGGTGGACCGCGACGCCTATGTGGTGTGCGTGCTGGAGCAGCTGTACCGGGCGCTGGTCAGCCGCGCCATCTTCGCTTCCCCCTCGCACCGCTTCTCCAACCCGCGCGCCCGTCTGCTGGACGGCAAGCCGTGGCTGGCGGTGCGCGAGGACGTACTGGCGGGCCTGAGCCTGGAGGCGCCCGTCGAGGAGCATCTGGCGGAGCTGGTGGGGGTACTGGACGCGGCGTGGAAGCAGATGGCCGAACGCCTCGAAGAGGCCGGCGCGGATGCGAAGGTCAGCATCGAGGTGCAGCCCAACGGGCGGGCCAAGCTGAACGTGGACGCGCTCGGGGCACTTGGGGTGCCCAAGTCGCTGGCCTGGCTGCGGCGCCGGGTGGAGAAGATGCTCCCGAAGATCGACCTGCCGGACCTGTTGTTCGAAGTGCACTCCTGGACCGGGTTCCTGGACGCCTTCGTGCACCTGGGCGACGGCAAGACCCGCATGAAGGACCTCACCACCTCGGTCGTCGCGCTCCTGGTGAGCGAGGCGTGCAACATCGGCATGACCCCGGTGACCAACCCCGGCCACGAGGCGCTGACCCGCTCCCGGCTGGTCCACGTCGACCAGTACTACCTGCGGGCCGACACCATCGCCGCGGCCAACGCCGCCCTGATCGCCGCCCAGGCGAAGGTCCCGATCGTGGCGCACTGGGGCAACGGGCTGCTTGCCGTCCGTCGACGGACTGAGCTTCGTCGTCCCGGTCCGCTCCATCAGCACCGCCCCGAACCCGAAGTACTTCGGATTCAAGCGCGGCATCACCTGGCTGAACGCCGTCAACGACCAGGTCTTCGGCATCGGGCAGATGGTCGTCCCTGGCACGCCCCGCGACTCCCTGCACATCCTGGACGCCCTGCTGAACCTCGACGGCGGGGTGAAGCCGGAAATGGTCGCCACCGACAACGCCTCGTACTCGGACATGGTGTTCGGCCTGTTCAAGATCCTGGGCTACAACTTCTCCCCGCGGTTCAAGGACCTGGACGATCAAAGGTTCTGGCGGGCGGAGATGGACGGGATCGAGACCGGCGGCTACGGGCCGCTGACGGACCTGGCCCGCACGAACAAGGTGAACCTGAAGAAGGTGACCACCCAGTGGGAGGACATGCTGAAGGTGGCCGGCTCGCTGGTCACCAACCAGGTGCGGGCCTATGACCTGCTGCGGATGTTCGGCAACCATGGACGACCGACGCCGCTGGGGCAGGCGTTCGCCGAGTACGGGCGCATTGCCAAGACCCTGCACCTGCTCCAGGTCGTCGACCCGGTCGATGACACCTACCGACGGCAGATGGGCAAGCAGCTGTCCGTCCAGGAGTCCCGCCACACGCTCGCCCGGGACATCTGCCACGGCAAGCGGGGCACCATCCACCAGGCATACCGAGACGGCATGGAGGACCAACTCGGATCGCTGGGACTGGTGCTGAACGCCGTCGTGCTCTGGACGACGAAGTACATCGACGCTGCGGTCGCCCAGCTGCGTGCCGAGGGCCACGAGATCAGCGATGAGGATGTCGCCCGCCTCTCCCCGCTGAAGTTCAAGAACCTCAACGTCCTGGGCCGCTACAGCTTCACCCCCTCCACCCCGCGCCAGGGCCTGCGTCCGCTGCGCGACCCGGACGCTCCCGAGCTCGACGATGACGAAGACGGGGACGAGTGGGCCGCCCCGGCACAGGACTCGTCAACTTCTCGCAGTACTACGACTGGGCTGGGAGCAGGGTGAGGCGAACGCTTCGGCCCTCCAGGTGGAAGCTGAGAGGAGAGTGATGAACGAACCGGACGATATGGCCCTTAGAACCCGTCTTTGAACGGCCCTTGAGCAGACTGTCGGGAGAGATCGCGGGAACGCCTCCTCTGATTGGGAACGCATCGAGCCTTCTCGCCGGGCTGAGCGGTCATCGATCGCCCGGCCGTCTCGCTGCCGGGGCGGTTGCGGCAACTCTGATGGACGCGCATCAAGGTGCGAGCGATGAGGTCTCGCGGCACTTCGCCGCCTGGGCAGCGGCTCAGCGGGCGCGGCGGATGGGCTGCCTGGTCTGGGTGGGATTGGTGGTGAGGAAGTCCAGGATGGCCCGATAGACCGGCTCCGGCTTCTCCATCACCAGGAGGTGGGATGTGCCGGGTACGACGGCGAGCTCGGACTCGGGGATCGCCCGGTAGAGCGCGATCGTGTGCTCCAGCGTTACCGCGTCGTCGTCCCCGGACATGACGAGGGTGCGGCTCGCGATGCGGCCGAGGTCGTCCTCTGTCAGGTTCGGCTCGGACCGCGCCATGCGCAGCAGCTTGTCCACGACGACGGGGAAGTGTTCCTGGCCGTCGGGTGACACTTCGCCGTAGCGGGCACCCAGGTACGGCACGGCCTCGGCGAATCCGTCCAGAACGCCGGGCACCAGGCCGCCGTGTCGGAAGTTGCCGCTGATCAGGACGAGACGCCGCACGAGGTCGGGGCGGCGCATCGCGACGATCATCGCCACGTTCGCGCCGTCGCTGTGGCCGACCAGGTGCGCCGGGCCGCCGACCGCCTTCTCCAGGAAGGCGATCATGTCGTCGGCCATGACGTCATACGACAGCGGGCCATGGACGTCGGGTGTGTGGCCGTGACCGCGCCGGTCCACCGTGATGACGCGCAGGCCATCGAGAACGGGCAGGGCCGGGACGAACATCCGCGAGTCGACGAAGCCACCGTGGAGCAGGACGACGGGTTCACCGTCGCCCTGCTCGTCGTACCAGGTCGCAACCTCACCGAGCTGAATGATCGCCATATGATCCATTGTGGCCCACGTGGGACAGCGACGGCATCGGCGGGTCGCCCTGAAGAAGATCGACGTCGTCGGCTACGCCGTCTGGGCCGGCATCGGAGCCATCGGCGCGGCCGTCCTCGGTCCGGTGTTCCGGCTGACACGCATTCCGTGTGCCGGTCAGCCGATCGTCCTGGCTGCCCGGCACACGGACTCCGGCCTTGAGGGCCATCGGGGCAGCCGTTAGCGCCAAGGGCTGCCCCGATGGTCCCCAAGGCTGTAGACATCGGCCCCGACCACGAGTTCGACGCCGGGATGGTCGCCGTCGCACGGCGACAGGTCGAACGGATGCGGATGATGGAATGGGAACTTACGGGCGCCCACCCGAGCGACGTCGACCCAGACGCCGAGTGATTCTCACAAACGACCATCTGTGAGAGTTCTGAGAACGGCCCCCGGGTGATCACGTTTCCGCAGGTCGCCGTTCGCAAAAGTCCCCTCAAAACCCGCACGTTGTGCGAGGCACTTCTGAGAGACTGCCTCCATGGATTTGACGCCCGATCAGGCCGCACTTGCGGTAGAACGTCATGATTGCCCGAACTGTGACGCGCCCGCCGGCAGCGCCTGCCGCACCCGGGGCGGGAAGACCGCCGCGAAGTACCACACCCCGCGCTTCGTCCTCGTCCCCGCGCTCCGCGAGGAACTGGAGATCCCCGTCCCCGCCGACCGCGCTCCCGGCCGCGCGTGGAAGCAGGCCCCCGCACTCGCCGTCGTCCCCGCGCCCCGCACCGAGCGGCCGGTGAGGATCGGGTACGCAAGGACATCGACCGCCCGCCAAGAGCTGGCGAGCCAGCTCGAAGCCCTTCACCGGGCCGAGTGCCACAAGGTCTTCAAGGAGCAGATCAGCACCCGGGTGAAAGTGCGGCCGGAGCTGGAGAAGGCGCTCGCGCTGGCCCACCAGTTCAAGGAGGCCGCACCCGATACACCGGTCATCTTCACGGTGCACGAGCTGAAACGTCTGGCCAGGAACGCGGCCGAGCTGATGACGCTGTCCGCCGAGCTCCAGGCCGGCGGCATCCAGCTCGAACTCATCACCGGCCCCCTCACCGGCATCTACGACCCCAACGGCATGGGCGCCATGTTCTTCGCCGTCCTCGCCGTCGCCGGACAGATCGAGCGCAACTACATCCGGGAGAAGACCCTCGAAGGCCAGGTCACCGCAGCAGCCAAGGGCAACCACGGCGGACGCCCGAAGGTCATCGACGACGACATGCTCACCTTCGCCGTCGCCCTGAAGGACAAGGGAGTCCCCGTCCCCGAGATCGCGAAGAAGCTCACCATCAAGGTCGGGAAGAACGCGGGCAAGTCCCCCTCGGTCGCCTCGCTGTACCGAGCGCTCGCCGAGGCCGAGGCTGCCGCGGCGGACGATGGCCTGCCGCTGCGACCCAAGCCCGTCCGCATCCGCCGGTCCGAAGACCCGCTCACCCCCGAGGAGATCGACCTCCGCGAACGGCTCCAGTCCCAGCCCCACCCGAACGCCAAAGGCACCCGACGTGGATGACCTCGCCACCGTACGCGCGCAGGAATACGCGAAGGTCTACGACGAACTCCTCGGCGCCGCCGCCCGGCTCGACATGCTGCGGCGCCTGGAAGGCGGGAGCATCGGCGCTCACGCGACCGCCGCCATGCACGGGCTCCGGTTCGCCGCCACCATCCTCTGGCCCACCGTCCCGGACACCCCGCCGCCCGGCTACCGCCACGGCAGCGAACGGCTGCTCCAGCTCGCCGCCAACTGGCGCGAGGCGGCGCTGGAACTCGGCGAGTTCGCCCTACAGCGCCCCGCGCTCCGGCTCGTCAGCGAGACGACAGCGGGAGATGAGGACTGAGGGCGGTGGCGCGCGGGCGACGACCCAGGGACCAAGATCACCGGCTTAACGCTAATGGCTGTTCCGATGGTCCCCGAGGCCGGAACAAGGGTATCTGGAAGGCGTCCGAGCTCCAACGGGGCCTGACCGAGCACGGGTTGGTGATCTCGGCGGGGAAGATGTCCGGGCTGTGGTCCGGCCAGCCGGTCTCCCTCAAGCTGGAGGACCTGGACGTCATCTGCGTCGTTCTCGGCTGCGAGATCGGCGACCTGCTGATCCCCGAACCGGACAAGGTCCGCCGCCCGGGCGAGGAGACCGGCCAGCAGGCCGGGGTCCCCGTAGTAATCGCCGAAAGAACAACGGATATCCCTGACCTGCGGTGATGTGCCCTGGGGATGGTCGGCGCGAGCTGCGGTTGTACGGGACGCGTAAGCAGACCCGGACCGACAGCGAAGCAGGTCTGCGCAGGATGTGACGCCTCGCCGAAGAGGCTCAGCCTCCCCCGCCCCGTCGTGCCGCCCGGGCCGGGCTCAGGGGTGTCCACCACCCGGGAACGGCTCCCGCCAGTCACCCGCAGCACACACTTCCGATCCACCGGGATGGATTGGCCTGGATCGCGGCTGGGCAGCTCGTTGGCGATTGCACCATTTCGCGAGGGATGCTCGCGGGGATGCGGTGCGCAACCGAAGAGAGTGGGACAGAGCATGAAGAGGACATGGCTGGCCGGCACTGTCGCCGGCATGTGCGTGACGGTGGCCTCAGTGGTTACGGGGGGCGTGCCGGCGAGCGCCGACGTCAACGACTGCCGCGATGGTTACGTATGTGTCTGGGGCGACAGCAACTATCGGGGGCGTTATCTCTTCTCCGCGACCGACGTCCACAACGTCGGGGAGCGGATGAACGATCTGACGACCTCTCTCTGGAACCGCACCGGTTCCAAGGTCTGCTTCTTCGACGACGCGAGTTGGTCCGGCGCCCCCCTGCTGTACGTGGCCCCGGGCCAGGGGATCCCGAATGTCGGAGATGCGGCCAATGATCGAATCACCTCATGGCATACCTGCTAAGGACTGTCCCGTAATTCCTGGTGGGTCAGCGCACGGCGGGCAGCGACATCGCTCCGCGGGCTCCCCGGCGGCGGTGCGCGACGGCCGCGAAGCGGCTGACCAAGGCGAGGGCCCGCAAGCTCATCACCGCCATGGTCGGCCACGACTAGTCCGGCCCGGCCCCGTCGTCGTCCTCGTCCAGCTCCGGCGTGTCCGGGTCGCGCAGTGGGCGCAGGGCGCCGGCGGCCGGGATCGAGGCCGTGAAGCTGCAGATTGCGGTGCTTGAGCGGGAGAGACGTGCGATGTTCCACCTCGCGGATCTCGTGGCCCTCGGCCTTCAGCTGGGCGACGGCGGCGTCGATGACCGTGCAGGAGTCGCGCCACAAGCTGGCCCGGGACGTGTGCCACGGCAAGCCCGTCCCGGTACGCCTGGTGGATGGTGCCGCGCATGGAGGACCAGCTCGGCGCGCTCGGCCTGGTCGGGGGTATCTGGGACCGGGGATGCCATCGCCTCCGGGGGCTCCACCGCCATCAGCGGGTACGTACACGACTTGACCGTGGTGCACCAGGCCGCCCCACGGGAACGGGCGTCCTGGCCGCGCCAGGTAGGCGTGATCCCGACCCGGGCGCAGTCCTTCCAGCACCGGGCCGAGGTCGAGCAGTTGCGGGCCGTGGTCGATGGCGGGGGCACGGCGGTGCTGTGCCAGGTCCTGACGGGGACTGGCGGGGTGGGTAAGACCCAGCTCGCGGCCGACTACGCGCGCGCCGCCTGGGGGTCCGGCGGGGTGGACGTGCTGGTGTGGATCACTGCCAGTACCCGTTCGGCGGTTGTGTTTGGGTACGCACAGGCCGGCGTCGAGGTCCTTGGTGCCGACCCGGGGGGCCGGGAGCAGGCCGCGAGATTGTTTCTGGCCTGGCTCGAACCCAAACCCGGTGCGAGGCCGTGCCGGTGGCTGGTCGTGTTGGACGACCTCGCCGACCCGGCCGGCCTGCGGGGCCTGTGGCCCCCACCAGCTCTTCGGGCCGAACCCTCGTCACCACCCGCCGCCGGGACGCCGCCCTGACCGGTCCCGACCGGCGACTGGTCACCGTCGGCCTGTTCACCCCCAACGAAGCCGCCGCCTACCTGGCCGACGCCCTGACAGCTCGCCACCGCCACGAACCGGCCGGCCAGCTCACCGCCCTGGCCGCCGACCTCGGGTATCTGCCGCTGGCCCTGGCCCAGGCCGCCGCTTACCTCATCGACTCCGGCATGGACTGCGCCGGCTACCGACAACTGCTGGCCGACCGGACCCGCGTGTTGGCAGACGTCCTGCCCGAGCCCGACGCGCTCCCCGCCGACCACGCCACGACAGTCGCCGCCGCCTGGTCGGCGGCGTCCGGCCCGACGGCACCCGTCGGGCCCGGCGACACCACCCCCCAGGTCATCGCGGACAGGGGAAAAAGCCATACCGGGCCCGGAGGCCAGCGGCCCTCTTGCAGGGCCACGAAGAAGATAACGGGGGCGGGCTTTCGCGGGTGTTCAGCCGACGAGTCCGGCGCCGCTCTTCTCGCGGCTCGCAGCGCTGTTCCCGTCGCTCTCGTCATCCTCGTCGTCGGGGACCCAGCGCAGTACGTCGCCGGGCTGACAGCCGAGGGTGCGGCAGATCGCGTCGAGCGTCGTGAACCGCACCGCCTTGGCGCGTCCGTTCTTCAGCACGGCGACGTTGGCGGGGGTGATGCCGACGGCGGCGGCGAACTCTCCGACCGACATGTTGCGTTTGGCGAGTTGCACGTCCAGGTCGACGACGATCGCCATCACACCACCTCGGCGATCTCGGTCTCCAGATCCGTCGCCTTGCGCAGCAGGCCGCGCATGATGACGATCAGCATGACGAACGCCGCCCCCATGCCGACGCTCGCCAGCGCGGCGGCCAGGGCGCTGATGACGGCCATGTTGTCGTCATCGGGGGTGGGGATCTCGGCCAGGGCCAGGTGCCCGGTGACGCCGAGCGCCAACAGCGTCGCCACGGCCGAGGACCCGATGACGGTGTCGACCCAGCGGAAGGCCCTCGGGGTGAAGATCGCGCCGCGTTGGACCATGGCGAGCAGCATCCACACCGCGACGAGCGCGACTTGAACGCAGGCGACGCCGATGATCGCCACGGTCGCATAGGGCGCGGCGAACGGGGCGTATGGAGGGAAGCGGTCGACTTCATCGGCCGCTGTGGCCGGGATGACCACGAACTGACCTGGCTGGCCTGGAGACGCTACCTCGCGCACGGCCTGGCCGAGGCCCGCGGCTGGAGCCGCCGCGTCCGTCTCGACGTGGACCGGGCCCTGGTCGTGCTGCTGGCCCCGCACACCGAGGCCGACGTCATCCGCTACTCGGAGATCATCGCGCCGCTGCGGGCCCTCGACAGCAGCATCGAGCGAACCGCCGAGGTCCTGGAATCGATGAGCATCCTGGTCGACGACCGCAGGCCGTCCTACAAGGACTGGCTGGAGAAGCGGCTCGACGGCCTCGCTGCCGGGATCCGCCGTGAAGCCGAGGGCTGGAACCGCACCCTGCGCGGGGGCGGACCACGCACCCGCCCCCGCGACCAGGCCACCGTCTGGGCCTACCTCAACGCCGTACGTCCCGCCCTGCTGGAATGGTCCGAGCGCTACGACCACCTGCGCGAGGTCATCCGCGACGACGTCCTCGCCCACGTCAAGACTCTCCACGGGCACGAACGGCGCCAGACTCTCGTCGCCCTGCGGTCGCTGTTCGGCTGGGCGAAGAAGAACGGCATCGTCTTCCGCGACCCGACCGCCCGCATCAAGGCCGGTACGTTCGAGTACTCCGTCCTGCAGCCCCTGCAGCCCCAGCAGGTGACCCGGTCCGTCGAAGCGGTCCGCAGCCCAGCCGCCCGCCTCGCCCTCGCACTCGCGGCCTCCCACGCCGCCAGAGCCGGAGCCATACGCGCTCTCCAGTTGGACGACGTGGACCTCGGCAACCGCCGACTCACCATCGCCGGACGCACCCGCCCCATGGACGACCTCACCCACCAGATGCTGCTGTTCTGGCTGGACTACCGGCGCCGGCGCCGGCCGAACACCGCCAACCCCCACCTGCTCATCAACCAGATGACCGCGCTGGAGACCGGCCCGGTCAGCGGCTGGTGGATCAAGCACGAACTCCACGGCCAGGACGCCACCCTGGAACGGCTCCGCGTCGACCGCCAGCTCGAAGAAGCCCTCGTCCACGGTCCCGAGCCGCTCCACCTCGCCGAGGTCTTCGGCCTGGACGAGAAGACCGCGATCCGCTACGCGGATTCCGCACGGGCCCTGCTGGAGCAGGCCGCCGAGGTCGGCCCTGTTGGGGATATCTCCAGGGCCGCTCGCGTTCTCTACTTGATTGAGGGGCTCAACAACAGGTCGGGGCCTCTCCTCGCGGCGCCCCTGTGACCCTAGCTGGGCGTCATCGTTTGGGGGCGGCGCCGCCGGTTGTCTCAGCGGCTGGTGGGTGCGTTCCAGTCGACCAGTTGGACGATGACGCCATTGGGGTCGCGGACCTGAAAGGCGCGCTCGCCCCACTCCTCGTCGGTCAACGGCATGGTGATCGTGACGCCTTCGGAGCGCAGGCGCGCCAGCTCGCCTTCGAGGTCCTCGACGACGAAGGCAAGGATCAGACCTGCGGTGTGCTCATCGCGCTGGTCTGCCGGGAGGGTGTCCAGCCCCCGCCGCAAAAAGATGACGTTCATGCCGACGTCTTCGCGCGTCAGGGACGCGAAGCCGTCGGCGGCCATCTCCTCGCGGAACCCGAAGTGCTCAACGAGGAAGGCGCTGGCTGCGGGGACATCGTCGACGTTGAGCGACACGGCGCTAGAGGTGATCTTCATGAAAACTCCTCCGAGATCCACTGAGCATATTCTCTGTACGACGTACAATGTACATTGTACAGAGTTTGGCTGGGAGAGGATGACTCCATGCCAACGGAACGAACCAGCTCGGGCGACCCGGCCCACACCCTGCAACTGCTGTGGCGCGGCTCCTCCTCTGACCGTCGCCGAGGACCGCGACGGGGGCTGAGCATCGACGCGGTGGTCGAGGCTGCCACCGCCATCGCCGACGCTGAAGGCCTGGACGCGGTGACCATGCGCCGGGTGGCCAAGGAACTCGGCGTGGTGCCGATGACGCTGTACACCTACGTCCCCGGCAAGGCCGAGCTCCTCGACCTCATGCTCGACGCCGCCTACGCCCGCATGCCCCGCACCGACACCACCGGACAGCCCTGGCGCCAACGCGTCACCGCTATCGCCGAGGAGAACAAAGCCCTCTTCGAACGCCACCCGTGGGCCGCGGCCGTCTCCACCGTCAGGCCTCCGCTGGGGCCGGGGCAGATGTCAAAGTACGAGCACGAACTGTCTGGGCTCGACGGCCTCGGCCTCAGCGACGTCGAGATGGATGACTGCCTGACCCACCTACTCACCTTCGTGCAGGCATGCGCCCGCACCGTCGCCGACGCCCGCGCCGCACAGCACGACAGTGCCCTGAACGACCAACAATGGTGGGAGCTGAACGCCCCGCTCCTCGCCCGGGTCCTCGACGAGAACGCCTACCCCACTGCCGTCCGCGTCGGCGCAGCCGCAGGCGCCGCACACAGCAGTGCCTACGACCCCGCCCACGCCTACTCCTTCGGCCTGCAACGAGTCCTCGACGCCTTCGCCGCTCTGATCGACCGAAGCGGAGACGCGAAGACATTGACTTCATCGCACCGGCACGACGCCATTGCCCCGTGAGCCTGCCTCGTGAGCCGGAGCACCTGTCGCCGATGCTCCGGCTGGGGAACTCGGTGAGGAGGTCTGGCTCTTCTCCGAGCACGGGGTGGTGCAATCAGCCTCATCACTCCAGCGAGTTGAGTACGAACCCGCGGGCTCATCGCCCAGAATCAGGGGGTCGCACCCGCGGGTTCGCGTTGAAGTACTTTCAGTTTCCATGAACCCGCGGGCTTCGAGGGATCCCAGTAGTTCTCGCGGAGAAAACAACGCTAAGCGGCTGCGCCCCAGCTCAGGAGGCTCGGCAGCTGGGGCGGGTCACTCGCCGAGGTCGTTGACGCGGTTCGCGTACTCGCGCCGGGCCTTGCGCTGTGCTGGGATGGCTGAGGTCCCCGGGGCGCCGTCGAGCGGCTGGCAGTGGGCGAGGAGTCGGCGGTGGACCATGGGGGTGGCGCTGACGCGCAGCGTGTAGCCCTGGTCGAGCGCAGTGCGCTCGACGGGCGCCAGATCGGCGGCGCGGAGGAAGTCGGCGACCTTGCCCGGCATGTCGAGGACCACCAGCAGCTCCGCAGGGGTGCCCGCGTCGACGGCCGTGTACTCGGGCAGCAGGTCCGCGACGGCGGTGCGGATGGCGCCGCGGCTGACGTCGTGATCGCGAGCGAGGGCGGCGATGGACCGGCCTTCCAGGTACGCGGTGCGCACGGCGTCGGTCTTGTCGGTCGGGACGGCGGGCCGGCGCCCGCCCTTGTTGCCCTTCGCCTCGGCGGCCCGCAGCCCGTCGTAGGTCAGCTCGCGCTGGAGATCGCGCTGGAGTTCGCCGGCGGCGGCGAGGGTCTGCACCATGAACTTCACGGTGGACAGCAGCTCGCCGGTGCGCGGGTGGCGGGCAGTGAGGTCCATGGCGGAGAACGCGCCGTCGTGGATGCGCAGGGCGAGACGGTCGCGGTGCAGGACGTCGAGCACGTCGAGGATGTGCCCGGTGCCGCGCACGAGGCGGAACATCTCGGAGATGTGCACGGTGTCGCCCGGCCGCGCGTACGTGAGGAGCTCGCCGAACTTCGGCCGCTCCAGCGGATGGAGGCGGCCACCCCGTTCGGCCCTACGCCCTCGCGGCCGCCAGAGGCCGGCGACGGCGCCGGCCTCGGTACAGCGGCTATCGGTGAGATTGATCATGGTCCGGGCGGTACGAGCGTGGTGCCGCGGTTCTCGTACTTGCGGCGGGCTTTGTGCTGAGCCGGAACCGCCGGGGCGAGTGCTGATCTGAGCCCTCAGCCCGAACCGGCGACCAGCGCCTCGCCGAGCGGGGTGCGCCGGTAGAGCACCGACCGTCCGGACCGGGCGCGGACGAGCAGCCCCGCGCCTCGCAGGATGGCGAGGTGGTCTCCCACCGCGCCGGGTGCCATGGCGAGGCTTCGGGCGAGGTGGCTGGTACTGGCCGGGGCGTCCAGCGCCAACAGCAGCCGGGCTCGGGACCGGCCGACCAGAGCGGTCAGCGCGTCCGGTCGGGGGACGCTCTCCTGTTCGCCCCACAGGGCGGCGGTGCCGCGGGCACGATAGATCAAGGTCCTGGGCCAGGGGTCTTCCAGGTGGGCGGCGATATTCGCGACGAAGACCGAAGGGATCAGCAGTAGCCCGTCGCCGGCGAGGCGGACTGTTCCGACTTGGGGGAAGTGGCCGATCTCGATACCGCCGGCTTGCCAGGCGATGCTCGGGTGCAGGCTCTCGATGGTCGTGACCCAGCCGTGTTCGCCGATCACACCCACCCGGTGCACGACGTCGCGCTCACAGATCGCGCGCAGTTGCGGCCAGTCCGTGGCGAGCAGCTCGTGCCACGCCTGGTCCATCGCCTCGGCGATCCTGGAGACGGCGTCCGTCGAGTCCAGCACTGCGCGTACGCGGGGATCACAGGCGGACGGGCCGGTCGCGTTGGTGGCGATTTCGTGGCGGGCCGCTTCCAGCGGTGTGGCCCGGATAATGGCGAGGTCGTCTGCCCAGGTCTGGTTGAGGCCGCGCGGGGGCGGGGCGACGAAGTCCGGTCCGGATTGCGGGGTGTGCAGGGCGAGGGCGGCGTTCAGTTCGCTCTCGCGGCGAAGCCGTTCAAAGGCCGGCAGGAGCCGGGTGGCCCAGGCTCGCGGCAGCGGCCTGTCTTGGCCGGCGAGCGAGCGTAGCAGGAAGCACAGGTCCATCGCGGGCGACAGTGCGAAGCGGCTGCGCAGCAGGTCCTCGACGGAGACTTCGAAGCGGAGCACCGCGCCATGCTACCGAAGGATGTCTGTTCCGATTCGTCCAGCGACGAATCATTGGTGAGTGGCGTGGGCGCACGGCGAGGCTGCGCGTCATGACCCCAACCGCCGAACCCGCGCAGGGCAACCACCGTGCCACCTACCGGGAGGTGCTGGCCGAGCCACGATTCCGGCTGCTCTTCTCAACCCGCACCGTCGCGATCACTGCGGACGCGCTGCGGATCACCACGTTCTCGGTGCTGGTCTTCTCGGCCACCGGCTCCGCGCTGCTGAGCGCACTGGCCTTCGGCATCGGCTTCATCCCGCAGCTGTTCGGCTCGCTGCTGCTGGGCTCACTGGCCGACCGACTGCCGCCCCGCGCGCTCATCACCGGCGGCTACGCCTTGACGTGCGCCGCCGCCCTGCTGCTCGCCCTGGTGCGGATGCCGGTCGCGGCAAGCCTCGGTGTCGTGGCGCTGGTCGCCCTCGCCACACCGGTGTTTCACGGCGCGTCGAGTCGGCTGGTCGCGCAGTCGCTGGAGGGCGACGCCTATGTACTTGGCCGTTCACTGAACAACATCGCTGCCTCCGGCGCGCAATTGTTCGGTCTGGCACTGGGAGGTGCGGTCGTCGCGGTACTCGGCCCGCACCGGGCGCTCGCGGTAAGCGCCGCCCTCTACCTCGGCTGCGCGCTCGCTATCCACATCCGGCTACCCCGGCTGCAGCCGGGAGAGTTCGGCGGCACACCTGGCAGCGCTCGGGGCGATGGCGGGGCCGTCCGGGCAAGCCTGCACGGTGCCGGCCTGCTGCTGCGCGGACACACGGTACGACGGCTGATGCTGGCCCAGTGGCTACCGCCCGCGTTCGTAGCGGGCGCGGAAGGTCTGATCGTCGCCTACGCGGGAGGACGCCACTTCGCGCCCGGCTGGTACGCGGTGCTGATGGGCTGTCTGCCGGTCGGCATGCTTGTCGGTGACCTGCTGGTGGGGCGACTGCTACGGCCGCCCACCCGGGAGCGACTGGTAGTCCCGTTGATTGCGCTGATGGGACTGCCGCTGGTCGGCTTCGCTGCCGAGCCCGGAGTGGGCGTCTCGTCCTGTCTGCTGCTGCTCTGCGGCTTCGGATTCGCCTACGGTCTCGGCCTGCAACGGCCGTTCCTGGACGCCCTGCCGCAGGATGGCCAGGGCCAGGCCTTCGGTCTGCTCGGCTCCGGCAGCATGACGCTTCAGGGCGTCGGGCCGGTCTGCTTCGGCTCGGTGGCCGCAGGCATCGGAACAGGCGGCGCAATCGCCCTGGCAGGCGGCGCGGCGGCGCTTACCGCCGGCTGGATTCTCACCTGGCACCTGCCCACATCCCCGGTCCCCGTCCCGAACTGCTCAACGGGATCAGAGAACGGCACCGAACAGCATGCGTGTAGTTCTCCTGCGCAGTAACCGTCGCAGGTCGGGTCGGCCGCGTGCCGTCACGCACCCCACCCCCACGTCTCCCTGACAGACAGTCATTCCCGGTAGCTCATTGTGTAAGGAGTCCTAAGCCTCGGCTCTGCCAGCCGTTGCGGACCACGTACGGGATCTTGAGACCACGAACAGCCCATGGAAGGTTCATGCCGCATGATCGATGAATTCGCGAAGGACAACCTGCACGGGAGACTGCGGCGGGACCGCGAGGCGCTGCTCTGGAAACTCGACGGCTTGTCCGAATACGACGCCCGCCGACCTTTGACAGCGACCGGGACCAACCTCCTCGGCCTGGTCAAACACGTGGCCACCGTCGAGGCCAGGTACTTCGGCGAGGTCTTCGACCGCCCTTCCCCGGAACCGCTGCCCCGGTGGCAGGACTCCGACGGCAGCGATCAGTGGGCGACCGAGGACGAGACCCGCGATCAGATCATCGGGTTCTACCGGCGCACGTGGGAACACTCGGACGCGACGATCAACGAGCTTCCCCTCGACGCCCCCGGCCACGTGCCGTGGTGGCCGGAGCCTCATCCCAACACGAACCTGTTCGCCGTCATGGTCCATGTCCTCGGCGAGTCCATCCGGCATGCCGGGCACGCCGATATCCTGCGCGAGGGCCTCGACGGCCGGACCGGGGTGCGCGCCGAAAACGAGCAGCAGATCGACGAGGAAGCCCGTGCAGCCTACTGTGCGAAGATCGAGCAGGCCGCCAGGTCGGCCGCACCAATCAAGGCTTAGTTCGAGGCGCTCCTGGACGCGGGCGGAATCTTCGCCGAGCTGTACAAACTCTCCCAGGACCGGTGAGCAATCCGGCTAGGGTGATTGAACCGTTGGCCCCGGTGCCCTCCCCCGTGGGACGGCACCGGGGCCGGCCGCCGTCTACAGCCCGGCTCCGGGCTCGTCCACGTTCACGGTCCGAAGCGGCCGGTGGCCCTGGTCGTCGAGCTGGGCGAGTTCGCGGTCGTAGTCGACGGTGATCGAGCCGTAGAAGTTGACCGCCGAGCTGCGGGCCGGGGAGATGTGGGAGAGCACCTCGGCGTCCACTTCGCGGCCGGCACCTCGCAGTTCGTCCACAGCCAGGCCCATGTACTCGGTGTGCCAGCACACGACCGCGTTCGTCACCACCGTCAGGCACCACGCCTGCTCGTTCTGCTGCTCAGGCTGACGCCGGATGACCTTGCCCTCGCGCGCGTAGTGCAGCTGGCGGCGCAGCGCGTGCAGGGACTCGCCCTTGTTCAACTGCCGGGCGATCTTGCGGCGGTAGGCCGGATCGGACAGATACTTCGCGGCGTAGATCGTTCGCCGAATGGCCCCGTACTCCTTGAGCGCGGCGGCCAGGGCGTTCTGCCGGGAGGACGCGGAGAGCTTGCCGACGATCAGGGAGGCGGTGGCGTGCCCGTACTTGAGCGACCCGGCCAGCCGCAGCAGGTCGTCCCAGTGGGCGGCCACCAGGTCGAGGTTGGCCTTCTTCGTCAGCAGGGGGCCTGCGGTGGGGAACTTCTCCTCGTAGTCGGCCTTGGCACCCATCCGATACAGGGTGATCTTGCCCAGGTCGCGGATGCGGGGCGAGAGCTGCTTGCCGACCAGGCGGCAGAATTCGGCCCGGTGCGTCTCCCATTGGGCGGGCTTGAACAGGTAGGGGTGTCCGGGTCGACGGGCGCGGGCACGGGGGTGCCGGGCCGCCACGGATGGCCCGGGTCACGGTCGGCCGGGGTCGGCACGCGCAGGAGCTTGGCGAGGCGGGGCACCTTCGTGAAGCGGCCGGTGTGGTAGGTGCCGGCGACCGCGCCGGAACGCGAGCGACAGGGTGAGCCTGGCGATGCGTGACAGCGCGGGCACGGGTGGCGCTCGACGTCGTCCGCGTCGCTCGCCGACGCGGTTTGAGGGTCCGTCATGACCCCGGATCGTGTCACAAACCATTCCCAGAACGTGCCGTGTCCCACTTTGAGTGAGAACGGGTTCTGACAGTCGATCCGGCTTCCGGACCGCTTCCCCCGACCGTTTTCGATTTCGCTCCGGGAAAGGTTCGTTTCTGACAGTGCCACGGCGTGCGGCCGTGGCACGAACCCGCGGGCCCGAGGGAGTGCGCGATCGCCTTCCGGCAGCCCGTTGGAACTCCGCGATGTCGACGGTCAGTGGCCGCCGCAGCGTCTGAGCTGATAGCCGTTCAAGGGGGGAGACGACGTTCCGGGCTGTGCACGCCCAGGGAGCACCGTGTTTTCGCACCCGCACTCGGCCTGCCCCTCTGGCGCAACGCCGCGCACGGGCGGCACCGGCTCCGCCCCAGAGGCGCTCTGCGGCGTCTCGAACCGGCGACAGCATCACCGTCAGTGCCCCTCGCAGGTGGCCCTCAGTCCGTGAGGAAGGCTCCCTCGCGACAAGGGCGGCAGACGAAGACGTAGCCCAGCTGACCGCCGAGTTTCATCGCGGTCTCCCGGGTTATCCCCTCCTCCAGGTGTGCCGCGAACTCCATCGTGCCGGTGCAGGAGGGACAAACGGGCAGGCGGTCGTCCTCAAGGTAGGAGGGACTGCCTCCGAGCGACCCGAGCACTTCGCGCTGCTTCCCGAATCCTTCTTCGGGTTCCCACTTCCATCCCGAGCGGGCAAGGTCGTAGGCGCCATCGATCCCTTCCTCGTCGCAGGCATCTTCGGGGTCGATCGTCACGACGTGGGTGCGGATGGCCGAGGTGGCGGGCAGCAGCGTCAATCCCGCCTCGGGTACGGCTACCGGCCGCAGTTCCTCCCGGGGAAACAGATAGACCCTGTTCGCGCTGGAGCTCGCGTCCCAGAACGCACACGCCCCGGGGTTGTTCTGGCACAGGAACACCGACAGGACACCGTCCTCGACGGGGAGATGGGCGAAGAACTGAAGCGGTCCCCCGCAGCCGCACAGGGGCCAGGCGAATCCGGCAGGAGCCAGCGGCACGCCCCCGGTACGAGGAACGTCGGAATCGGCCGGTGCGGAGCCGTCGTAGATCATTAGCGCTATCTGCATGGCGAGAGGCTACTGGCCGCCTGTGACAGGCCCGGGGGGAGCGGGCGCCTTGCGCGGGACACCGCGGATCAGCCCTCGTCCTGGTCCTCGTCCGCGGGGTCGGCCTCGTCCGGGTCGCGCAGGGGCCGCAGGCCCTGGGCGGGCCCGCTGGCGGCGATGTTGAACAGGTAGCGGCCCAGGAAGTTGATGTGCGCGTTCTTCAGCGGGGACAGGCGGGCCATGTCCTCGTCCTTGATGTCGTGGCCCTCCGCGCGGAGCTGGGCGACGGCGGCGTCCAGGTAGCGGGTGTTCCACAGCACGACGGCGTTGAGGACGAGTGGGTGTCCTCGACGGCGGTGGACGTGCGGCCGCTGCGGCGTGCGACGGTCTGGGTGAACCACTGCCACGCCCAGGCCGAGGGGCGCCGCTCGGCGACCACGGAGGTCCAGGTGCTGGCCACGGTCTCGAAGAGCTTCGATGTCGCTATCCGAGCCTCCTCCGTGGGGAGGTGGGCGGCGGCGTAGGCGTGGTAGGCGGGTCGGTGGAGGTCGTAGAACGCGTAGTAGGCGGTCGTGAGGACAGCGGGCGACGGCTTCATGGTCAGCGCTTCCTTGCTCTGCCGTTCCTGGTCAGCCGAAGGCGTCAGCTGGGAGGCTGCTGCCTGGCCCGCGGTCGGGCGTGGCGTTGCGCCACAGGGGCAGGGCGATTTCGGGCTTGCTCTGCAGGGCGGTCGCGAGCCGGTGGTACACCGCCCATTCCGGCACTCCGGGGCCGTGGAAGGCCCGCCGGAGGTCGGCGATGGTGAGGTCGCGCCGGGCGGAGCTGATGAGCCGGTCCTCGCGGGGGGAGCCTGCGGCGTAGTTCAGGGCCTGAAAGTAGGTGCGCAGGGTGTGCACGGGGTCGGTGGTACTGACGGGTTCGTCGGCGGCGATCTTCCAGAGCAGTGTGGCGAACTCGGTCTCGGTGCTGCCGGCGCACTCCTTGGCGATCAGCTCTACGTACGAGAGGGTGGCGGGCCGCTCGCCGGACAGGATGCGGGAGAGGTAGGAGCGATGGATGTTCATGCTCCGTGGGAGCTCTCACTCCGCTGACCAGGCAATCCTCACTCCGTGACCAGCCAATCCTCACTGCTTGTCCAGCACCAGCGCCCGGCCATCACTGCTCAACACCCCATAGAAACACCCGAACCGGCCCGCTCCACAGCGCCCAAGACCGGACACCAAACTGAGAGCCAACCCGGACACGGAAGCAAGAACTCCCACAAGACGATCACGGCCGCTGCGTGCGCGCTGGAGTCGTTCGCGGACGGCCGGATTCTCGTCACCGTGCCGACCCTGGACCTGCTCGCGCAGACCGCCCAGGCGTGGCGGCTGGTCGGTCACCGGGCCCCGATGGTCGCGGTGTGCTCGCTGGAGAACGACGCGGTCCTGGGCTCGCTGGGGGTGCGCACCACCACCAACCCGGTCCAGTTCGCTCTGTGGGCCGGGCACGGGCCGGTCGTCGTGTTCGCCACGTACGCCTCTCTCGTGGACCGCGAGGAAATCGACGCTCCCGAGGGGCCAGCGGAAGGTTCGCGGGCCGCTGGAGGCCGCTCTGGCGGGCGGAGAGCGGCTGTACGGGCAGCAGATGGCCCCGTTTGACCTCGCGATCGTGGATGAGGCCCACGGCACCGCCGGTGATCTTGGGCGGCCGTGGGCTGCGATCCACGACAACCAGCGGATCCCGGCGGACTTCCGGCTCTACCTGACCGCGACCCCGCGCATCCTCGCCGCGGCCCGGCCGCAGAAGGGCGCGGACGGCCAGGAGGCGGAGATCGCGACCATGGCCGATGACCCGGAGGGCACGTACGGCGCGTGGCTCGCGGAGCTCGGTCTGAGCGAGGCGATCGAGCGAGAGATCCTTGCCGGGTTCGAGATCGACGTGCTGGAGATCCGCGATCCCTCGCCGGTCCTCGGGGAGTCGGAGGAGGCGCGGCGGGGCCGGCGCCTGGCGCTCCTGCAGACCGCCCTGTTGGAGCACGCGGCGGCGTACAACCTGCGTACGGTCATGACGTTCCACCAGAAGGTCGAGGAAGCCGCCGCGTTCGCGGAGAAGCTCCCGGAGACCGCTGCCGAGCTGTACGTCAACGACGCCTCCGACGACGACCTGGCCGCCGCCGACAAGCTGCCGAAGTCCTCCATCGACGCGGAGTTCTACGAGTTGGAGGCCGGCCGCCACGTCCCGCCGGACCGCGTCTGGTCGGCGTGGCTGTGCGGCGACCACCTCGTCAGCGAACGCCGCGAGGTTCTGCGCCAGTTCGCCAACGGCATCGACGCGGCCGGGCGCCGGGTCCACCGCGCCTTCCTCGCCAGTGTTCGCGTGCTCGGTGAGGGCGTCGACATCACGGGCGAGCGGGGTGTGGAGGCCGTCTGCTTCGCGGACACCCGCGGCTCGCAGGTGGAGATCGTGCAGAACATCGGCCGGGCGCTGAGGCTCAACAAGGACGGCTCCACCAAGGTGGCCAGGATCATCGTGCCGGTGTTCCTGGAGCCCGGCGAGGACCCGACCGACATGGTCGCCTCCGCCAGCTTCCGCCCCCTTGTAGCCGTATTGCAGGGCCTGCGCTCGCACGATGAACGTCTGGGCGAGCAGCTCGCTTCCCGGGCGCTCACGAGCGGGAAGCGCAAGGTCCACGTCCGGCGTGACGAGGACGGGCAGATCGCCGGGGCCGGCGGTGAGGGTGACGGCGAGGACCAGGAGGACGACGACACGCAGGCCGCCGCCGAAGCCGCCCTGCTGCACTTCTCCTCTCCCCGGGACGCGGCGACCATCGCGGCCTTCCTGCGGACCCGGGTGTACCGGCCGGAGTCGTTGGTGTGGCTGGAGGGCTACCAGGCCCTCATCCGGTGGCGGGCGGAGAACGAGATCACCGGCGTCTACGCCGTCCCGTATGACGTTGAGGTCGAGGTGGGGGTCACGAAGGATTTCCCGCTTGGCCGATGGGTCCACCAGCAGCGGAAGGCGCTGCGGGCGGGTGAGTTGGAGGAGCGGCGCAAGACCCTGCTGGACGCGCCGGAGGCCGGGATGGTCTGGGAGCCGGGCGAGGAAGCGTGGGAGACCAAGCTCGCCGCGCTGCGGTCCTACCGGCGGGCCACGGGGCACCTCGCGCCGCGTCAGGACGCGGTGTGGGGCGAGGGCGAGGCGATGGTGCCGGTCGGGCAGCACATGGCGAACCTGCGCCGGAAGGGTGGTCTGGGCAAGGACGCGGAGCGGGCGGACAAGCGCGCGAAGCAGCTGACGGCGTGACACCTGCCGCGGCCGGTCGTTGAACCGGACGGTCAAGCGAAGTGCACTGTGAGGCCCCGGGCGTCGTCGCCCGGGGCTTCGTGCTGTCGGCAGCTGTCCCGTGTCATCCATCGAAGTTTGATCAGTACCCGACCGTGGATGCGTGGCGGCGTATGTGGCGGAGCTTCCGTCGCCCTGTGGTGGGCGTCGGCCGCCTGCGTCGGCCCGACTCCGAGCCGCATCGCGCCCACGCCGCGAACGGCGACGAGGACAAGGGGCCCCGCCTCACGCACCGGTATCTGTCTGTCCGTGGCTCCGTGCCCGCGGCGGGATGCGTGGGGTCGCCGCCGTCACCGGGACTCGGGAGAGACCGTGACCACCGACAAGCAGTTCAAGAAGGACGTCCGCGAACTCGCCGACGCCGAAGGCATCTCGTACACCACTGCCCGCCGGCGCCTGACCACCGGGGCCGCCCAGGTCCCCCAGGTCCCCCAGGTCCCCCAGGTCCCCCAGGACCATGCCGCCATGGTGGCTGGCCTGGTCGCTCGCAGCCGCGGCAAGTTCACCACCGAGGAGTTCACCGACCGGCTGAAGCGCGGCGGTCAGGAGTACACCGGGTATCTCGCCGACGGCCGGGAAGCCGCAACCGCGGCCCTCGAATACGCCCTGGAGCACGGGGTGGATGCCGTCGATGACGAGCTCGCCGCCGTCGCGGCCAGCAAGGGAATGCCGATCACTACGGACGACCTTGCCGAGGCCCTGCGCCGGGTCCACGACCACAGCCTCCTCATCGACGGGTCGTCCGTCGCGGAGACCGCCTACTGGGTCGCGGACCGCTACTGGATGCACCGCTGGAACAACGCCATGGACCAGGCGGGCATCGGAGAGTACGACACGGTCGTCGGACCGAACGTGTACCGGCGGTTCGCGCTCCACGAGTGGATGGCGCCCGGCCACTCCTCCGGCAGCGTGCCCGGACTCTACTGAGCGTCGGCCGACTGACCTGTCTCACCGGAGTTGGGTCGTGTCTCACTGAAGATGGACAGATGCTGGTCCGTCTCATCGAATCGGTACACCTTCGGTGAGACGGTCGGCTGCGCACAGAGGATCAACTGCAGACCGGGCATCACTCCTGGGCGGAGGCGGTCAACTCCATCATCGCCTGGGCGTAGGTTGCGCCGTCAATCTCCTCGTCGTCGTACTGGCGCATCAGCTCGTCGAGCTTGGCCTGTAGCTCTGTCCGGTCCATCGTTATCTCCCAACATGTCAGTGCTGCAAGGTGGGGACAGTAGCGCGACACGTACCGCACGGACGGCGCTTTCCTCAGATCGAGGGCACCTTGCCCTTCCACTTGTCCCGTCTCATTGAGCACGTCATAAAGACGTGCTGTGAATTGGGCGCTGACAGGTCTGGCTGAGATTCGTCTCGTGGGTGACGTGGCGGGACACGGGCCTCTTCCGGGACAGCTCCGACGGTCTCATCGATCATGGTTGAAGCCGGTGTGCTGAGCTGGGGTTCGTCAGCTTGGCTGAGACGCTGGAGAGGCGATTCTCGCTGGACATGGCATGTTCCGGGGGCTGGGTCAGCTTGAGTGGACCCCGGAGTTGGGTCCGGAGTCCTGAGCCGGAGCACGATAGCTGTCACAAAGGCAGGCGTGTTATCCCTTCGTGTCGGTGTCCGGCGCTGCCGGGGTGTGACTCAGCACGCTGACTGTCGTGTCAGCACTGCATCTGTCGTCCCGATGCGTGCCTGTTGAGACCGGCCTTGAGGGTGACAGGCAGGTGAATTCCCAAGAGTCCCGATCGGCTCAGGAGTCCTGGACGAGCAGCCTGCCCTGGGTACCGTCCTCGGACACGAAGGCGAACATCCTAGGCGACGCGCCGAGGTTGAGGTGGAACGGTACCCAGTTCGAGTCCAGCTGCAGCAACAGCCGCCAGGGGCCGCCGTCCGGCCACTCGTCGCCCTGGAAGAACAGCGGTGTTCCGCCGATCTTGTCGCCGTCAACCAGCTCGACGTAGCGGTCCCGGTCGGAGGAGGACAGGGCTTCGGGTTCCTCATCCGTCATGGACCCGGGCTCGTCGACGGGGCGGAGGTCGACGGTGAACTCCACCGCCGACCCGTCGCCGTCGTACAGCCCGGGTCCGCTCGCCAGCGGGCGCACCGGGCCGGCATAGTCGCCGCCTGGCTGCACGATCACCGCGTTCTCGCCGCCGTCGGGGTCGATGATGTCGGGGTCGAAGAAGTTCTCTTCGTGATCGGCGTGGGTCACGAAGACGTATGCCACCTTCCCGTGGCCGGCCGCTGCGAGTACCGGGCCCAACTCGATCTGGCCGACGAACCGCATCGGCCGGTCCCATGCCGCGCTGATCGGCCACTGCGGGCCTGCCAGCCACACGGGCTGGCCGCCGAACTTGGTGGTCGGCGTGGAGATCGGCTGGCCGGTCGCGGAAAAGCCCTTGATGCGCAGTGTTCTCATCATGCCCGGCATCATGCCAAGCAACGGCGACATCACTGCCGCAGGTAGCCCTGCGTCGCCAGCGCGAAGCCCACTGCCTTGGCAGGATCCGGCATCTTCGGAGGACCCGCGCCCAGGGGAGACCTTTTCGGGGCTGGCGACAACCAGGGCCTCGCCAGAAACCGCACGCGTCGTGTCCATGGAACGACCATCATAGGTCCGGTGAGACAAGCCAGATCAGATGCGACCCAATCCACCCCGAAGGTGGAAATCGGGCAAAGTCAGCCACGCACGCCGGGAATCCGCCGACTACCAACTGAGACACGTGAGACACCACCAGGCTGGGTGAGACCGGACACTGGTCGCGCGCCTGCTGTCCACCTTCGATGAGACGGACCAGCATCTGTCCATCTTCAGTGAGACACGACCCAACTCCGATGAGACAGGTCACCGACGGCTCTGCCCGGACATGGCGCGGGACTGCAACGCGCGGCGCAACACCGGCTCCGCGAACCTCTATCCGGTGCATCACCGCAGGTCGGGGGCGAAACGCGCGGCGGTGTTGCACTGGCTGCGTTGCAGCGCCAGGAGCTGGTGTTTCAGTCGACGGCGCCGGGCTGGCGGGAAGCTCTGCGAGGCCGGGACCGGCGCTGACAGACTCGGGTGTCGTGATCACCGAACGCCGACGGAGGATGCGTTGAGCCAGCAGGAACAGCCCTGGCAGCCGGGCCCGAACGATCTCACCGGCGACGCCATCTTCCTGCGCCCCAGCGACATCAACCAGATCATCAGCTACGCCATGATCTGGGTCCGCAATCACCCCGAAGATCCGCGCGGCTTCGAGCTCATCGACGAAGTCGCCGCCGGAGCCAAGGGGATCGTCATGCACTTCGCCCAGGCCGCCCAGGCCCCAGTGCAGCGTTAGGCCGACGTTCCGCCCGCCGCGCCCCAGCCCCTCACGAAGGAGGCCAGGGCGCGGCGCTGTTCTTCCTGCCGGGCGGTCTGCTGCGCGAGGACCTGGCGGTCGATGTACGGGTCGACGGCGGCCAGGACCGGGCGCCGGAGTTCGTCCGGCTCCAGCGCTTCGACCTCCCACTGCACGGGGTGTTCGATGTCGAAGCCGTAGCGGCGCGCGAAGGCCGGCCACCGGGGATCGCCGCGCTTGCCCTCGGTCGCGGGCAGCTCGTAGTCGTGGACGACCTGGTCGTAAGTGAGCAGCACCCGCTCGGTGTGGCTCCAACACGCGGTGCGCGCTGTCCAGTCGCGTTCGACGTCCTCTCCTGAGCAGTCGAAATCACCGACCACCAGGAGCACCGCTTCTCTCGGGTCGGCGGCGACGCGGTCGCGGACGACGTCGACGTAGGACTGGGAGCCGAAGCCGCGGACCACCAGGACCGGGATCCCGTACTCCGCCAGCCAGCCGGTGAGGAGCTGCCGGAGGGTGTCCTTTTCCGCAGCGACATAGAGCGCCTGCGACTGGCCGGTCGTGAGGTCCAGGCCGAACCAGCCGGGGCTCTCGCGCAGGAAGGCGCCCGCGTCCGGCCAGGCCGGAGGGACGTGGACCTCGCGCAGGGCGTCGATCAGGTCAGGGAAGCGGCCCTCGCGGCGGGCCTGGGCGAGGTGGGAGGACAGGTGCCGGTACATCGACGGCGTGTGCGGCAGCACGCCAGCGGAGGCGAGGCGGTACATGACCTGGCGCAGCGTGACGCCGCCCTCGTAGCTCTCCACGACCTCCCGGGCCCGATCCACGACGGACGGCCACTGGATCCGCTCCCGCGTCATACCGGTACTCGTACCCATCGCGCCCCGGCCGGCCCCACGGTCGAAGCTGACCTCTTCTCCACGGCTAATCGCGTGGAAAGACACCTCATGCGGCTAAGCCGTCAAATCAATCGACAGCCATCCACGCCGTCGGCGACGATGCGGTGCCGCTGATCGCCTCACCAGGAGCCTCTGTGTCGTCCAGAACCGCAGACATCGACTTCACGTTTGCGCGCGAGGTCACGGTCCGGACCATCGTCGAGGCCCTGGCCACCTCAGGGTGGTCGCTGGAGGAGCCGCTCTCGTACATGGTCAACGACAACGACCTGTACGACTGGCAGTCGACCACCAACGACCACACGGGGAAGGTCCTGGCCCTCCTGGACGCGCCCGAGCATGCGAAGTACCACGTCGCCGTCTGCGTCTACCACGCGCAAGCGGGCACCGGCGGTCAGCTCCTCTTCTTCCCGCACCGCACAGCCTGCAGCTTTAGCCCCACCATTAACCGGCGGAGCCTGGCTGGCTCGGCCAGCTTCACCGATGTGAGCTGGTACCTCCACGCACTGGTGCCGCCCCTGCTGGCCCTTGGGCTGGAAGGCTACGAAGCCAGGGACATCGGCTTCTGAGGCTCGGTTCAGCCAGTGGGGACAGGCGGGGGAAACGCTGTACCTTCCTCGAAGTGGCATCGGTGCAGCAGGCAGTGGTGCAGCTGCCCGAGCATCCGATTGAACAGGTGCCTCAGGGCCTGGGCATGCCAGTCTCCGTTCTCGCGCCGTCGCCGGTAGTGGGCGTTGGCTCCTGGTGAGTGGGTGAGGGTGGCGAAAGCCCACAGGTATCCGGCGTGGTTCAGCCGGTTGTTCTTCACGAACCGGCGCCCGACGTACTTGCGTTTCCCGGACGCCCGGGTGATGGGCGCCGCGCCCGCGTATGCCTTCAGTCCGCTGGCAGTGGCAAAGCGCGTGCGGTCATCACCGATCTCAGCCAGGAGGCGGGCACCAACCTGCGCGCCGATGCCGGGAAAGCTCAGCATGATCGGCGCGTCGGGGTGGGCGCGGAAGGTCCGCTCGACCGCCTTGGCGAGCTCATCGACGGCCTTGCAGACCGCGTTCAACTGGGCCAGCAGGGCCTTGGCCTGGATGCCCATGGCCTCCTCGACTGCGGGCAACTGCCGGGCGGCCGGCTGCCGGAACAGCGTCTGGATCCTCTCGGCGTCCTCGTTGATGCCGCGCTTGCGTCCGGCGCTGTGCAGCATCACCTTGAGTTTCCAGAGCGGCAGTTCGGCGGCTGTGGCCGGGGTCGGCGCCGCAGCGAGGATCTTCCGCGCGTCGGGCCGGGTCAGTCCGCCGACCTTGTGCCGCCATGCCTCCAGGGCGACCGGGTAGTACTCGCGCAGCAGCGAGCGGAGCTGGTTGGCGATCTGCTGCCGGTTCCAGACCGCGTCCTGGTGGGCCCGGGCGAGGACGGCGACGGCCTGGGCCAGGGCGCTGTCGGCGGGCAGCGGCCGGTGCATCGGCATGTCGGTGCGGATGATGTTCGCCAGGACCAAGGCGTCGCCCGGGTCGGACTTCTTGCGGCTCACTCCGTGCCGGTCCCGGTAGCGGGAGGCCGCCATCGGGTTGATCGCGAACACCTGCCGGGCCCCGGTTTGCAGGGTGGCGACCAGCAGGCCGCGGCTGGTCTCGATGGCCACCGGGATCGGTGCTTCTGTGCTGTCGCCGTGGTCGGCCAGGAGGTCGAGCAGGAGCTGGTAGCCGTCCAGGTCGTCGTCGATACGGCACTTGGCCAGCAGCTTGCCGGTGTTGTCGATGATCGCGACGTCGTGGTGTCCTTCCGCCCAGTCGATCCCGCAGAACACGTCCATTTCCCGCCCCTTCGCCGGTGCTGTCTTTGAAGGCGAGCACACGGGCCGCACGGCGCACTAATTCCAGGACTCGAAGGTCCGCCACCTCATCAGCCGTGCGCGGCACCGCCGGACCGCACGGGCGCACGCCGTGTCCAGAGCTCGAAGCTCGTGAGGAGTAACGCGTCACCGTGCGGCAGCTCATCCATCAAGGTTCTCGAACCAGACGGGCCCGTGAGGGCAGAACATGCGAGGACCGGGCGGCACCACGGCGCCACCGGTCTTTCTACAGACCTCGCAGGGTCGGAGGTGTCGTAGGGGTCACCACGGCACCGACCGGACCACACACGTCCTGCCCTCGGCTGTACAACGCCGCCCCGGGCCCATCAGAGATCCAGAACCTCTAATTACTAACGAATTAGAGGTGTCGTCGTCCGGGAGGGCTTGCCCACCAGGGATGACCTGCGAGAACGGGCGGTGTCCGATTTGGGGGGTCACACCTTCGGTCGCACCTGCGGTCCCCCGCTGGAAGCAACCGTCCAGCCAACGGTTCAGCCCCCGCTCGGTGCAACCCTCTCCGGGGCGAGCGCCGCCTCCAGGCGGTCCAGCCGTTCGTAGAGCGCGCGGATCAGGCGGGCGCGGCTCTGGACGCAGCGCACCGTGCCCTCCAGCGTCGCGGACAGCCGGCCTTCCGCCTCACGCAGGACGACGTCGGCGAGCGCCCGGGGCCCGCTGCTCTTCGGCAGCTGGTTCGCGCGGCGCCGGACGTCGGAGGCGACCGCGCGGGCGTGACCGGTCAGCTGGAGGCCGATCTGCTCGTAGTCGCGTTCGGCCAGCGTGTCCTCGCCGGTCCACGCGAGGACGGCCTTGACGAGGCACTCGTACGGTTCGCGATCCAGCGGGAGCTCCGCCTCGATCAGCCCGTCGGGGTCGTACAGGACCGTGTGGCTGCTGGTGTGCATGGCGGGCCTCGCTGCTGGGGCGTCTTCGCGCGGGTGGCCGGCGGTCACCGCTGGGTGTCCTCGCCGCCGTCGGCCCCGTCGTCCTGGTCCTCGGTCTGCTGGGCGAGGAACCGGGCGAAGCCGCGGTCCGCGCGGGCCAGCAGGGCCGGGGAGGGAACGCCGTAGGCGGGCGGCCGGAGGCCGCGGCCCTCCGGGGCCGGGGCGGTGGAGTCGGTGTGTGTACGCATGGGGCCCCGCCTCTCCGGCTGGTGGTCCGTCAGTGCCGTCGACGCTACGCAGCTACGGGCCACGGCCTCAACGAAGTTGCGGAGAATTGCGGAGGTTCACTCCAGGGCGTCGATTGCGGCGCGGATGAGCGTGCGGGCGGCGTCGCCGTACACGGCCATCTCCGCCAGGCCGGCGAACGCCTTCGCGTAGTCGGCGAGCTCGCGCGGCTGCTTCACCTTGATCTCCGCCGTCAGGGTCTCCACCACGACCTGGGTGTCGTCGTGGAGGTAGAACGCTTCCAGCGGCCACACGGTGCGCTGCGCGGTGAACGGGTGATCCCCAGCGAGACCGAGGCGAGCGGCATCACGGCCAGGAGGTGGCGCAGCTGCCCGCGCATTGCGTCGGGGTCGGCGGTGCGGTAGCGCAGGACGGATTCCTCCATGAGGACGACGTAGCTATGTCCGCCCTCGTAGAGGAACCGGGAGCGGGCGACCTGGGCGGCGACGGCTTGGCGACGTCGTTCGGCGTGCCCTGGAAGGTCGTGATCTGCCCCATGAGGGCGGTGGCGAAGGCTGGGGTCTGGAAGAAGCCCGGCGGGACGTTGGAGACGTAGACCCGGCAGACGCGGGTCTGCTCGTGCATGGCGTACCAGCCCTCTTGGACCGTGCGCATCCCGTTGCGGTGCAGGCGCCGCCACTCCAGGTACATGGAGTCGACGGCGCGGGCGGTGGCGATCAGGTCCTCGGTCTGGTCGTCGGCGCCGCACGCCGCGCACCAGGTGCGGATGTCCGCGTCGGAGGGCGGAGCCTCGCCCTTCTGGATCCGGGTGGTCTTCGCGGGGTGCCAGCCGCACCGGGCGGAGAGCTCCTTCCCGGTGAGGCCGGCGTCCCTGCGCAGGTGCTGCAGCCGCACGGCGAGCGCCTCGCGGGCTGCTTGTGCGCTGGAGGATGGAGAGGCGGTCATGTGGCTGCTCAGGGGCCTAGACGGTGTACTTCTCGTGCGGGATGCCGCGCTCCCAGACCGTCTCGAACGCCGACGCGCACAGGCTGACCGCGGCCGGGTCCTCGGTGAACTCGCCGCCGGGGGCGACCCAGTCGCCGTCGCCGCTGAAGAAGTGGAACATGGCCAGGCGCCCGTCGATCAGCCAGAAGTCGTTGCCCGGCAGGGCGATGTCGGAGGCGTTGCGGCGGGGCAGCCAGCGGACCTGTTCGCCGGCGTCCACGTTCAGCGCGGTGACCGCGTGTTCCCAGCGGATGTAGTCGGTGACCGGCTCGGAGACGATCCGGGCGCGCCGCATGACGACTCCCCTGGCCAGGGTCTCCTTCACCAGTCCGAGCCACTCGGGCCACCAGCGGGCGGTGGGGTCCAGGTCGATCTCGCCGGTCCGGGCGAACAGCTCGATCTCTTCGGCCTCATCGCCGACGCCGTAGCGGTCGCGCATCTCCAGGTGCACCGCCGTGCGCTGAGCGCCCCTCAGCAGTTCAGCGAAGTCCGGCACGCTGCTCTGCGACATCACACGCCTCCCTCAGAATCGACGCCATCCGGACCGGGATAAGGATCACCGTTTCGTGCGGCGGGATGCCCGCCGCGTGGCCGGGCACCCACTCGGTCCCGCCGACCATCGCCTTCAACAACCCTTCGGCTTCCTCGCCCTGGAGAACCAGGTCGGCACTCTCTTCCTCCACCCACACCGTCGGCGATCCACCGCCTCCCGTGTTCGGGTCGATCCCGACGAACCGTAACGTCATGGCGCTCTCCCGTGTCGAGTCGGTTGCGCTTAGTGGTCGAGTTCGTAAGTCCTTCGGGGGTTGACTCTGGGGCCGGTCTTGGGCGCCGCTGACTCTGCGCGCCCGCCCCCGGACGACATCGAGAACCGCTGGCCAAAAGGCATCAATTCGGTTGCCCGGGATACGTGGCTCAGGGATAGGTTCGCGATCATGGACGAAATGAACTTGCTCGAGCGCTCGGGCGGTCCCGTAGTCCGAAGCCGGATCAGCCGTGACCTGGCTGCCCTCGGCCTCGCAGACGGCGACATCGTCATGTTCCACACCCGTATGTCCGCCATCGGTTACGTGGCCGGAGGACCGCAGACCATCATCGGCGCCCTCCATGACGTGGTCGGACCGCAGGGAACCCTCATGGTGACCTGCGGCTGGAATGACGCGCCCCCCTATGACTTCGTCACGTGGCCACAGGGTTGGCAGTCCGCCCTGCGTGCGGAACATCCCGCTTACGACCCCGACCTCAGCGAGGCAGACCACAACAACGGCCGCCTCCCCGAAGCACTGCGCCGCTGGCCCGGAGCCGTTCGCAGCCGTCATCCGGATGCCAGTTTCGCGGCCTTGGGAGCGGCAGCAGCCGAGCTGATGGCCGACCACTCCTGGGATGATCCGCATGGCCCGGACAGCCCCCTTGCACGGTTGGTCGCCCGCAGTGGCCGGGTCCTTCTGCTCGGCGCTCCCTTGGACACCATGACTCTGCTGCACCACGCCGAGGCGCTTTCCAAGGCCCCCGGCAAGCGGTTCGTGGACTACGAACAGCCCATCCTTGTGCAAGGTCAGCGGGTCTGGCGCCGCTTCCACGACATCGACTCGGAGGACGGGGCCTTCGACTACTCGGCAGTGGTGTCCGAGGGGCAAGAGCCGTTCGAAGCGATCGCCCGGGACATGCTCACCGCGGGAATCGGCCGGCAGGGCAGAGTCGGCGCTGCCGAGAGTCATCTGTTCGAGGCCGCGGAAGTCATCGACTTCGCCACTTCCTGGATCGAACACAAACTGAACAGGTAGACGCAGCAGAGGTATCCGCACGTCTCCGGCCCGCTGTGATCAAGAACCACAGCCAGAGCAGCCAAGGGCCGGTCAGTCCGCCCGAAGGGGTACATGAACGGAGCAGTGAGGTCCCCGTTCTCGATACCCGAGTGGCCCTCGCGTTCCGGAAGTCCTTCGGGAGTTGACGGCGGGGGGAGGGGGTGTTGTGGCTGGCGTCTGGTCAGGTGCCGGGTGCGGTGAGGTGGAGCCGGCAGGCGCAGTCGAGTGCGTCTGCGGGGGTGCCTGTGGGGCTGCCGGTGGGCAGCATGGAGTCCTCGTAGCGGTCGCTGCTGGCCAGGTAGAGGGCGAAGCCCCATCTGCCGACGGCTCCGGTGTAGCGCAGCCTCATCAGTTTGACCCGTTCCCTGTCGGCCAGTTCGGCCTCCACATAGGCGAAGGCTCCGCGGTGGCGGACGTGCAGCTGCTTCAGCTGGGGCCAGGCGGTGCGGGCCTGCTCGTCGAGGCGCGCTCCAGGGAAAGGCGGGTGTGTTCCGAGGGCGTGGGCATGGCGCCCATCCTGCCCGAGGGGCCGGTTGCCGGGTGCGGCAGGCTATGACCTGTTGATCCACTTCTCCTGATCGGCCTGTCTGCCTTGCCTGTTGCCCGTGCCCGTCCGATAGTCCTGCGTGCTGCCGATCGCGAACGGCTGAAGCAGATGGCCTACGGCCACAAAACCGAGTACCGGCTGCGGATGCGCGCGCAGGTGGTGCTGCATGCGGCGCGTGGACGGTCCAATGCGCGCATCGCCCGCGAGACGCGGCTGCATCTCGACACGGTCCGCACCTGGCGGGGCCGGTTCGCCGAGCACGGCCTGTCCGGGCTATCTGACCGCGAACGCACCGGCCGTCTGACCAGCACCTTCCCCAACGCTGTCATGGTCCACACCCCCGTCCACGCCTCGTGGACCAACCAGATCGAGATCTTCTTCTCGATCGTCCAGCGCAAGGTCGTCTCGCCCAACGACTTCACGGACCTCGGCGAGATCCGGGACCGGCTCCGAGCCTTCGAAGACCGCTACAACGCCACGGCGCAGCCGTTCCAGTGGAAGTTCACCACCTCCGACCTGGACGATCTGCTGGCCAGGCTCGACCGGCACACCGCCGATCACCCAGAAGAATCCTCCGTCGCGCTGGCAGCGTGATCAACCCCCGAAGGACTTACGAACTCGACCACTTAGGCAGTGGTTCGCTGGTCCAGATCACGCTGGGGGTGTGCGCGTTGGAGTCCGCCAGCGCCATCGTCTACGCGGTGGTCGCCGCCCTGCTCACCGATGCCTTCCCGGTCCGGGTTCGCTACATCGCGATCTCCTTGGCCCAACAGCTGGCCGGTGTGGTGTTCGGGGGTACGGCTCCGGTCCTGGCCCAAACCCTGGTCACGGCAGGGCATGGCTCACTATGGCCGGTGGCCGTCTACCAGGCGCTCCTGGCCGTCCTGTCAGCCTGCTGCCTACTGGCTCTGACATCCGCCCGCCGCAATGCCACGGCATCTGCGCACACCGTCGGGAAGTGACCAACGCGCCAGAGTAATTTCCCTGGAGCAGCGTCTCATTACAACGGCTAACACAATGAGTTGATCTGTCGGCGGGTGATCAGGCAGCAGGCGAGCTTGAGGAAGGCTTCGTGGATGTCGGCTCGGCGTTCCCAGCGGATGCGGAGGCGTTTGAAGCCGTGGAGCCAGGCGAAGGTGCGTTCCACGACCCAGCGGTAGGTGCCCAGTCCGGTGCCGTGGAGGGTGCCGCGGCGGGTGCCGCGGCGGGCGATGGCCGGCACGATCCGGCGTTGGCGGACCTGGTCGCGGTAGATGTCGTGGTCGTATCCGCGGTCGGCGAAGAGGGAGTCGGGCTTGCGTCGTGGGTGACCGACCCTGCCTCTGACCGGCGGGATGGCGTCGATCAGAGGCAGCAACTGGGTGACGTCGTTGCGGTTGCCGCCGGTGAGGATCACGGCGCGGAGTGCCGTGCCCGTCCGTGATCAGGTGGTGTTTCGATCCGGATCGGGCACGGTCGACCGGACTCGGTCCCGTGTGGTCCCCCCTTTTACGGCCCGCACGTGGCTGGAATCGACCACGGCCCGCGACCAGTCGAGACGGGCCGCCGCGTTCAGCTCGGCCAGCAGCACTTCGTGCAAGCGCTGCCAGACGCCGGCTTCGTTCCAGTCCCGCAGACGCCGCCAGCACGTCATGCCCGAACCGAAGCCCAACTCCTGCGGCAGATACTCCCATTGAATGCCCGTGTGGAGCACAGTCGACGTTCCCAGGTGTGTTGCCTCGGGCCAGTGCGTGATGCTCGCCCCCGACGTCTTCGACCAGCGGGACGAGGACGGCATGGTCGAAGTCCTCGATGACACTCCGCCCTCCGAACTCCACGACGCCGTACGCGAGTCGGCCACGATGTGCCCCGGGGCAGCGATCCGGCTCGGGGAGTCGTCGTGACTGCCGCACCCGATCGAGGCGTGATCGTCGGTGCCTCGGAGGCCGGACTGGCTGCCGCCGAGACCCTGCGCCGGTCGGGCCACACCGGCACCCTCACACTCATCGACGACGAGCCAGGGCCCCTTACGACCGACCCCGCTGTCGAAGGAGATCCTCTCCGGCGCCTGAGCCCCTGACCGGCTACCCCCTGCGCACCCGGACCGAACTCGATGCCTTCGGCCTGGACGCCCGCTACGGTTGCGAGGCCATCCAGGTGGGCCTCACCGCCCCGCACAGGCCTGCTGTTCGACGACGGCACGAAGATGAGCCCCACCACGTCCGGTGGCGGCCTTCGGGCCGGCTGATTACGCCGACGTACCGGTGCTCGACCTGGTCCTCGACCGGCTCGGCTGGCCGTCCTTCACGCTGCGGACCGCTGCCACCTCGGCTCGCGTCGGGCTGCCGCTCGTGGGCGCGCACCAGGCACTCAACGCGGCTGCTGCCACGGCGGCAGCACTCGCGGCAGAGCTCCCCCTCGATGTGGCCGCGGCGGCGCGATGCTGGTCAACGACTCCTACGACGCCCCGTCTCCCGGGCCGACGTGGTGGCGGCTGTCGACTGGCTGCGCGGCCACCTTGCCGCAGGCGAATGTGTGCTGGTCAAGGCTTCCTGCGGCACGCTGCGACGAAGTCCCCGCCGCGCTCGCGTAGTCGGCTGTGCGGTTCAGCGTCCGCGCCGCCTCATATAGAGGCCGAAGGCCCGGTAAACCATCGGCCGCAGCGGCAGGTCCCACTCGCCGACGTACCGCATCGCCTGGCCGCCGGTGCCGACTTTGAACTGGACAAGGCCGACGTGCGGGTCGTCGGCGTCGAGGGTGGGGGTGATGCCGCGCAGGTCGTAGACGTCGCATCCGGCCGCGAGCGAGTCGCGGATCATCGCCCACTGGCAGGCGTTGGAACCACGCACCTCGCGCTTCGCGGTGGAGGAGGCGCCATAGGCGTACACAGCGTGGGCGCCGACGCGGACCAGGACAGTGGCGGCGGCCAAGTCGCCCTGGTGGCGGGCCATATAGAGCTTGATCCGCTCGGGGTCCTCGGCACTCAGCGCCGCGAACATGGTCTCGAAGTAGCGCAGCGGCCGGGGTGTGAAGTGGTCGCGCTCGGCGGTGTGGACGTAGAGGTCGTGAAACGCCTTGAGGTCTTCCGCGCCCCTGTCGCTGACCGTGACCTCGACGCCCTCCTTGGCCGCCTTCTTGATGTTGCGGCGCCACTGCTGGTTCATGCCCTTGAGCAGCTCGTCCTCGGTCCTGCCTGCCATCGGGATCTCGTACTTGAACTGTGGATGCCCGACCCCGAACCCGTCCTCCGGGCTCTGCGACAGCCAGCCGGCCTCCCGGAGCCTGCTGCCCACGCGGGCACCGACCGGGTCGGACCAGTGGCCGGAGATGTCGGTGAGCCGCTTGCTGCCCGGGTCGGCGATGCCCTCCTTGACCTGGGCGGCGCTCCAGGTGTGTGTGCGCACCGGCGGGCCGAGCCGGATCGCGAACGCGCCCTGGGCCTTGAGATGGGCCGCCAGCGGATCGAGCCAAGCACCGATCTCGCCGCTCCAGTCGATGACCGGGCCCTCGGGCAGATACGCCAGCGTGAAGCGGTCGAGCCGCGGCACCGGGCGGTGCAGTACGAGCCCAGCACCAACCAGGCGCCGACCCAGGAACCAGCCGAGGGACTCGCTGCGCCACTCGGTCTTGACGCGGCCCCACGCCGGGGTCTGCAGAAAGCTGACCGACCGCTGGGCCCGCACGAACGCCACATGCTCGGCGTCGCTGATCGGCCTGACGACCGGATTCCCGGCTGCAGTTCGCATGAGTTCGCTGGAGGGGTTGAAGGACATGCCGCCAGTCAATGTAGTGGAGTGTTGCCCGGACGTATGCGATTCTCGATATGCCGACGATATGTCACCACCCGGCGGCTACTGAGGTTGAACTCGGGATGTCGTGCTGCTGATCAGGTGGGTCGGATGGTCAGGCCGGTCTCGGTGAGACAGCCGTCTATGAGGTGGCTGCGGTACTGAATGTGCCGCAGGCCGCGCCGGACGGTCTGGACGAGGTGTTCGGGGGTGCTGAAAGCGACGTTCGAGAGCCATCCGCGCCGTAGGAGTGACCAGATGCCTTCGACGGGGTTGAGGTCGGGTGCGTAGGGCGGCAGGTAGTAGATGGTCAGCCAGTCCCGGGATGCGGCGAACTCCCGCAGTCCGGCGGCCTTGTGGACGTTGAGGTTGTCCCAGATGAGCACGATCGGGCCGTCGAGCTGCTGGTGGGCGGCGATGAGCAGGTCGCGGTAGTCACGCCAGGAGAAGCTCTTGCGCCCGTCACGCCGGCCGTCGTCGCGGCGGGGCCGGTAGATCAGCCTTGACCGGTGTCCGGGTTTGTAGCAGGTCAGAGCGGCGATGGATATGCGCCTGCGGGAACGTCCGCGGACCCGGACCACCGGGGTCCGGCCGCGTGGGGCCCATGTCTTTGCGTGCGGCGGCGTCATGGAGAAGCCGGCTTCGTCCTCGAAGACGAGCCAGGCTCCACGCGCCGCCGCGAGCCTTCCGCGCAGGGCCACACCTCCTTGACCCACCCCGCGACCGCATCGTCGTCCCGCTCCATCGCGCGTCGGGCCGGGATCTGGCAGGACCACCCGTTACGCACCAACAGCTTCCGCACACCCTGGATCGTGTAAGTCAGATGGAAGCGCCGGCCGATGACCGTCTTCACACGGGCCAGCGTCCAGCGCTGGTCCTCCCAGCCATGCGCGGCCGGCCCCTTGGCCAGCTCCGCCTCCAGCTGCGTGAACTGCTGATCGCTCAACCTCGGCAGCGACGCCGGCCCCTGCGACCGCAAGGACCGCGGGCCGCCCTCGGCCCACGCGTGACGCCATCGCTGGACCGAGCGGACACTGACCCGCAGATCCCTGGCAATCGCTGTACTGCCCTCGCCCCGGGCGAACCGCTCGGCCGCCTGGAGCCGTAACTCCTCGCGGAACTGATGCCGTTCGGCCGTCAGCCCGCCCCTTGTGGATACCGCATGACTCCGGTGATGGGGCCTGTCCCCGAGTGGTGGACACCTCTGAGCCCGGCCCCGGCAGGGGCCGGGTAGGAGGCATCTTTTATGGTGATGAAGGTCTACTCGCCCGAGTTCAAGGCGGACGCGGTCGCTCTGTACCTGTCGGATCCGAGCCACACCTTCGAGGGCATCGGCAAGGACCTGGGGATCAGCCGGGAGACGCTGCGCAACTGGGTGCGGGCCGAGTGGGCCCGCCGCGGTGAGAGCGGCACGACGAGCACGAACACGAAGGACATCCCGGTGAGCGAGGCCACGCAAGAGGAGCTGGAGGCCGAGATAGCGGCCCTGCGCGCGGAGCTGAAGA
>NZ_FPJO01000041.1 GCF_900119365.1 Streptomyces atratus | reverse complement strand
TCGGGACAACACAACACGAGAGCGGAACGACCGGACGGAATAAGACCGGTCGTTCACAGCGTCCTCGCTGTGTAATTGCCCACCGGGTCAGTGACCCCGTGGGACTTTCAAAGGAACCTCCAACCTGCCGAAGCAGGCCGGGGTATCAACATATCTGGCGTTGACTTTTGGCACGCTGTTGAGTTCTCAAGGAACGGACGCTTCCTTTGTACTCACCCTCTCGGGCTTTCCTCCGGGCTTTCCCTTCGGTCTTGCGTTTCCGACTCTATCAGACTCTTTCGTGTCCGATTCCCGGTCGAAGCGGGTCCTGCTCCGCTTTCCAGTTCTTCGCTTTCGCGTTTCCCTTTCCGGCGAGTCCGACTCTATCAGGCCTTTTCGCTTTCCTTGACCAGTCCCTGCAGACATGCAGGTGCCCAGTCAGGGTTTAGAGTCAGGACTTAAAAGTCGCTGCCGACCCCCGACTCAAAGTCGCGTTGGGGCCAGGCAGGAGTACGACAGTACAGGCCGCCGGGAGTCGAGGCAAATCCTTTCCGGTGCGTCTCTAAGGCCGCGAACCCCTAGGACTCGGGCGGAACCGGGACTTCTTATGACTTACGCTGCTGAACAGCACGCCGTCGCCCACAGGCTGTGACGGCGCCGATCAAGCTCCACCCCTGGGAGGCTCCCTATGACCACTGTGACGTCCCCTCTTGCCGGACGTGCCATCGGGCTCGCTGCGGTACCCGACCCGGTCTTCTCCGGCGCGATGGTGGGCCCTGGAACTGCCATCGATCCCGTGCGCGAGCCGTCCGAGGCCGTGTCTCCGGTCGACGGCATCATCGTCTCCCTGCACCCGCACGCGTTCGTCGTCGTGGACGAGCGCGGCCACGGTGTCCTCACGCACCTCGGCATCGACACCGTTCAGCTCAATGGCGAGGGCTTCGAGCTGCTTGTGAACAAGGGGGACACGGTCACCCGCGGTCAGGGCATCGTGCGCTGGGACCCCGCGGGGGTCGAGGCGGCCGGCAAGTCGCCCGTGTGCCCGGTCGTGGCGCTTGAGGCCACCGCCGAATCCCTCTCCGACGTCCGCGAGGACGGCGATGTGAAGGTCGGCGACACCTTGTTCGATTGGCAGTGACGGACCCGACGCTATGACAGCCGACTGGATATCCATCGCGGCGGCACGGACCACCGCACGACCGGAGACGGGTGAAATGGAGACAACGCTGCGAGGCGTCGGTGTGAGCCATGGGGTGGCGATCGGCGAGGTTCGTCATATGGGTACGGCGGTGCTCGAACCGCCGGCCAAGCAGATTCCCGCCGAGGAGGCCGCGCGCGAACAGGGGCGCGCCCGGCAGGCCGTGGAGGCCGTGGCGGCCGACCTGATCGCGCGCGGCAACCTGGCCGGTGGCGAGGCTCAGCATGTGCTCGAGGCCCAGGCCATGATGGCGCAGGACCCCGAGCTGATCGCCGACGTGGAACGGCGCATCGCCGTCGGCAGCACCGCCGAGCGTGGTGTCTACGACGCGTTCGCCGCGTACCGGGCGCTGCTCGCCAACGCCGGGGAGTACCTGGCGGGGCGCGTCGCCGACCTCGATGACGTGCGCAACCGGATCGTGGCCCGGCTGCTCGGTGTGCCGATGCCCGGTGTGCCGGACAGCGACGAACCCTATGTGCTGATCGCCCGGGACCTGGCGCCCGCGGACACGGCGCTGCTCGACCCGGCTCTGGTGCTCGGCTTCGTGACCGAGGAGGGCGGGCCGACCAGCCACAGTGCGATTCTCGCCCGGGCGCTCGGGGTGCCCGCCGTGGTGGCGCTCCCCGGTGCCGGTGAGCTCGCCGAGGGCACGGTCGTCGCCGTGGACGGCAGCACCGGTGAGATCTTCGTCGAGCCCAGCGCCGAGAAGCGTGCCGAGATGGAGAGTGCCGCTGCGGCGCGCAGGGCCGCGCTGTCGGCTTCGTCCGGTCCGGGTGCCACCTCCGACGGTCACAAGGTCCCGCTGCTCGCCAATGTCGGCGGGCCCGGCGACGTACCGGCAGCGGTCGAGGCCGGTGCGGAGGGCGTGGGGCTGTTCCGTACCGAGTTCCTGTTCCTGGACGACAGCGAGCAGGCGCCGTCCGAGGAGAAGCAGGTCGCTGCGTACCGCGCGGTGCTGGAGGCGTTTCCCGAGGGGCGGGTCGTCGTACGGGTGCTGGATGCCGGGGCCGACAAGCCGCTGGACTTCCTGACTCCGGCGGACGAGCCGAACCCGGCGCTGGGCGTGCGTGGGCTGCGGAGTCTGCTGGACCACCCCGAGGTGCTGCGTACCCAGCTGACCGCGCTGTCGAAAGCGGCCCAGGGGATGCCCGTCCACCTTGAAGTCATGGCGCCGATGGTGGCGGACCGTGCGGATGCCAAGGCCTTCGCCGACGCCTGCCGAGAGGCCGGTCTGCAGGCGAAGTTCGGTGCGATGGTGGAGATTCCGTCCGCCGCGCTGCGGGCGCGTTCGATCCTGCGGGAGGTGGAATTCCTCTCGCTGGGCACCAACGACCTGGCGCAGTACACCTTCGCCGCCGACCGTCAGGTCGGCGCGGTGTCGCGGCTGCAGGATCCGTGGCAGCCCGCGCTGCTCGATCTGGTCGCGCTGTCGGCGGAGGCGGCCAGGGCCGAGGGCAAGAGCTGTGGTGTCTGTGGTGAAGCCGCCTCCGATCCGCTGCTGGCCTGCGTCCTGACGGGGCTGGGTGTGACCTCCCTGTCGATGGGTGCCGCGTCCATTCCCTATGTACGCGCCACGCTCGCGAAGTACACGCTCGCGCAGTGCGAGCGCGCCGCTTCCGCCGCTCGTGCGGCGGACTCCGCCGAGGAGGCGCGGGTCGCGGCTCAGATGGTGCTGTCGGGCGAGTAGTCCGCGCGGCGTTCTGTGGTGAAGGGGCTCCCTGCCGGTGGTGGCGGGGAGCCCCTTCGGTCTGTCAGTGGTGCGCTTCCGGCTCGTCCGCGCCGAGTTCGAAGCCTGCGCAGTACTCCACGTGCGGCTCCGGGGCGACCGGTTCGCCGGTGTCGGCGTCGGTGCAGTAGGCGCTGAATACCTCACCGGCGCTGAGCGGGACCAGGTTGCCGCGGGTCAGCCGCCAGCCGTGCACCCGGTCCTGGGCGCCGGCGCTGCTCGTACGGAGCACGACTCCCCCGGGCCTTTCGAGTGCGACGGCCACGGCGAGCACCGTGACGAACTCCGCGCCTTCCTCGGATTCGAGCCGGGCGGGGCCCGCGGTGCCGCGCTCGGTGTGCAGGACGGCGAGCAGGTGCTCGTTGTCGGTGGGGGTGCTGCAGACCAGGTGGTGAGTACCGGGGCCCGCTGTCTCCAGAATGCGGAGCAGCAGGTGCGAGGCCCGGTCGAAGGCGGCGTGGCCGATGTCCTGGCCGCAGTCCGCACACTCGCCGAGGCCGGCCAGGAGCGTCGTGGCGTACTCCCAGGTGGCCCTGCGGACGGCCCGGCCGACCAGGATCGGGATCAGGGTGTCGATGGGTTGTCCCGAGTACGCGACGGTGGCGCCGGCCGATGCGATCTCGGCGGTGAAGCGGCTGCGGCTGGCCGGGGCGTCGGGGGCGATTCCCGACTCGGCGCAGAACTCCGCGTACTCCTCGGGGTCGAAGAGGGCGACCGTGGCGTGCATGCCCTGTGCGGAGAGGGCTTTCAGCAGGCTTTCGACCTGCTGGAGATAGATGGTGTGGTCGTCGAAGGTGAAGGTGCGGTAGCGCCGCATCGCCGCGAAGTCCTGCTCGTCGGCCAGGAGGCCGATGGTGCTGGCTGCTTCGCGGCGCAGCGTGCGTCGCATGGATGTGCCGTGCCTGCTGTTCCCGTTGTTCCTGATGTGCGCCATGAATCCCCCAGTGCGCCGTCAATCATTGCTCACTCAGAGTAATCATGGGCACTGACAACGCGGACGGTCAGTGACGCTTGCGGGCGAGCTCCTCGTAGAAGTGGAGGAGTTCGAGGTTGTCGATCGAGCCTGGGTTGACCGCCTTGGCCAGGGGTGTGCCCTGCAGGAGCCGCTTGACCGGGACCTCGATGCGCTTGCCGGTGAGAGTGTGCGGGATGGCGGGGACTTCGATGACCTCGTCGGGGACATGGCGCGGGGAGAGGTTCTCCCGGATGGTCCGCTTGATGCTGTCGCGCAGCTCGCCGTCGAGCCGCGCGCCTTCGGCGAGGTGGACGAAGAGCGGCATCCAGTAGCCGCCGTCGGGCTCTTCGAGGCCGATGACGAGGGATTCGCGGATCTCGGGGAGCCGCTCGACGGCCTCGTAGATGTCGGCGGAGCCCATCCGTACACCCTGGCGGTTCAGGGTGGAGTCGGAGCGTCCGTGGATGACGACCGAGCCGTGGTCGGTGATCGTGATCCAGTCGCCGTGCCGCCAGACGCCGGGGTACATGTCGAAGTAGCTGTCGCGGTAGCGGCTGCCGTCGGGGTCGTTCCAGAAGCGGATGGGCATGGAGGGCAGGGGCGCGGTGACGACGAGTTCACCGACCTCGCCGATGAGCGGTCTGCCGGCGGGGTCCCAGGACTGGAGGTCCGTGCCGAGGCACGGGGCCTGGAGTTCGCCGATGTGCACGGGGAGGGTGGGGACCGCGCCGGCGAAGCAGCTGCAGACGTCCGTGCCGCCGCTGACGGAGGCGATCCACAGATCGTCGGCCACCTCGTCGTGGAGCCAGCGGAAGCCGTCGGGCGGGAGCGGGGAGCCGGTGGTGGCGACGCACTGGACGCGGGAGAGGTCGTAGTCGCGGCCCGGGTGGATGCCGGCCTTGCGGCAGGCCATGACGTAGGCGGCCGAGGTGCCGAAGAGGGTGGCTCCGGTCTGTTCGGCGACGCGCCACTGGGCGCTGACGTCGGGGTAGCCGGGGCTTCCGTCGTACAGGACGAGGGTGGTTCCGGTGAGGAGGCCGGAGACGAGGAAGTTCCACATCATCCAGCCGGTGGAGGTGTACCAGAAGAAGCGGTCCTCGGGGCCGAGGTCGCAGTGCAGGCCGATCTGCTTGAAGTGTTCCAGCAGGATGCCGCCCTGGGACTGGACGATCGCCTTGGGGAGCCCGGTGGTGCCGGAGGAGTAGAGCACCCACAGCGGGTGGTCGAAGGGGACCTGTTCGAAGACGGGCGCGGTGTCCGCGGAAGTGAGGGCGGACCATGCGAGGGCGCCCTCGGGGGCCTCGGTGCCCAGCAGCGGGATGTGGACGACGGCGCGCAGGGTGGGCAGTTCGCGGCGCAGCTCGGCGACCGTGTCGGCCCGGTGGTGTTCCTTGCCTCCGTAGCGGTAGCCGTCGACCGTGAAGAGGACGACGGGTTCGACCTGCTGGAAGCGGTCGAGGACGCTGCGGGCGCCGAAGTCCGGGGCGCAGGACGTCCAGACGCCGCCCACGGCCGCGGTGGCGAGGAAGGCGATGACGGCCTCGGGGATGTTGGGGAGGTAGCCGCTGACGCGGTCGCCGGGTGCGACGCCGAGAGCGCGGAGTTCGGCGGCGAGCGAGCCGACCCGGCGGCGGAGTTCGGACCAGGAGACGGGGACCTGGGTATGGGTCTCGTCGACGTGGAGCAGGGCGGGGGCGTCCGCGCGCAGGGGGTCCTCGGCGGTGCGCAGTGCGTGTTCGGCGTAGTTGAGGGTGGCGCCGGGGAACCACTGGGCGCCGGGCATGGTGCGGTCGGCGAGGACGGTCTCGGACGGGGTGGAGAACCGTACGTCGAACCATTCGGCGACGGCCCGCCAGAAGGTGTCGAGTTCTGTCACGGACCACTGGTGCAGTGCCGGGTAGCCGCCCTCGGCCGGTGCTCCGTAGCGCTGGGACGCCCAGCTCTGGAAACGGGTGACGGCGGCGGCCGCGATGCGGTCGGGGCCGGGCTGCCAGAGGGGGGCTTCGTGGGCTGCTGCGGTCATGGGGCGGCTCCCTGGCTGTACGGGTACGCGGGATGGGCGTGGGTCGCGCACACGTGCTGGGGTGTGCGCGTGAGGCGGCTTTTACGGACGATGCCATGTGATCGTCTTTCGCACCAGGGTTCCCCACCCATGGTCGTGTGTCCGGACATGTGGTCCGGCCACTGGTCCGGCCCCGGGTGAACGGAAGTTGAACGGAGCCCTCATCCGGCCCGTCGGATGGCAGGGTGAGCCGCATGGACGGTCGTGACCTGGTGCGCTCGGTGAAGATGGTGGGTTCGGTGCGGGGGCTGCGTACGGTGCGCTCCTCCTGGCGGCGCCGGAGTGCGGACGCGCGGGCGCTGCCGCCGCGTGGTGCGGAGCGGGCGCGGGTGCCCGGCCCCGTGGTGGGGGCGGAGCCGGAGCCGGGTGGGGGTGTGGTGCGGTTCGCGCGTTCGGAGTTGCGGGTGCGGGTGGCGGTGGGCGGTGCGGTGTTCTGGGGCTGGGACGGGGCGGAGCCGTTGCCGTCGTACGCGCTGCCCGGTGCGGCGCCGGAGCCGGATCCGCGGGCGGTGCTGGAGCCGGACAAGGACGGCGGCTGGCAGGTGGTCTCGGAGCGGCTGACCGTCGCGGTGTCGCGGCACGGGGCCGTGGAGCTGCGTACTCCCGGTGGGGTGGTGCTCCGGCGCGAGCTGCCGCCGCGCTGGTGGGAGCCCGTTGCGGGTGGCGGTGCCCGGTGGGTGCAGCGTTCCGAGGTGCCGGCGGACGCGCGGTTCTTCGGGCTCGGCGGCCGGGCGTCGGGGCCTCGGCTGCGGGACGGTGTGTACGAGCTGTGGAACACCGATCCCGGCGGGCGGTTCGGGCCCGGTGACGATCCGCTGTATCTGACGATGCCGGTGCAGCTCGTGGTCAGTGACGCGGGGACGCATCTGATGTTCCACGACAACTCCTGGTCGGGGCGGGTGACGCTGCGCGAGGGCGAGGAGGGGGCGGGCTCGGGCCATGACCGGCCGGGGATGTGCGAGGTGCGGATGGACGGGGGGCCGTTGCGCTGCTGGGTGGTGACGGGGACGCCGGCCCGGGTGCTGCGGGGCTGGACAGCGCTCACGGGTGCTCCGGCGCTGCCGCCGTCCTGGGCGCTGGGTCCGCAGCACGCCAGGTGGGGGTTCGGGAGCGAGCGGGAGGTGCGGCGGATCGTCGCCGGATACCGGGAGCGGGGGCTGCCCCTGTCCGTACTGCACCTGGACATCGACCACTACGACGCGCACCGGGTGTTCACCGTCGATCACACGCGTTTTCCCGATCTGCCGGGCCTGGCGAAGGAGTTGCGGGAGGACGGGGTGCGGCTGGTGTCGATCGTCGATCCCGCGGTGAAGGCGGAGCCCGGGAACGCGGTGTTCGACGCGGGGGCGGCGGCCGGGGACGACGGGGCGTTCGTCCGGGACGCACGCGGGCATGTGGTGCGCGGGGAGGTGTGGCCGGGCGAGTGCGTGTTTCCGGACTTCACCGATCCGCGGGTGCGGGAGTGGTGGGGCGGTCTGTACGAGGAGCGGCTGGCGCAGGGGTTCTCCGGTGTGTGGCACGACATGAACGAGCCGGTGTCGTTCGCGGCGTTCGGGGATCCGACGCTGCCGCGGTCGGCGCGGCACTCCCTGGAGGGGCGCGGAGGTGATCACCGCGAGGCCCACAATGTGTACGGGCTCGCGATGGCGCGTGCCGGTTACGAGGGGCTGCGCCGGCTGCGGCCCCAGGAGCGTCCGTTCCTGTTCTCGCGTTCCGGCTGGGCGGGGATGCAGCGCTACGGGGGCACCTGGTCCGGCGACGTGGCGACCGGCTGGCCGGGGCTGCGGGCCTCGTTGGCGCTGGTGCTGGGGCTGGGGCTGTGCGGGGTGCCGTATTCGGGGCCCGATGTGGGCGGGTTCGACGGCTCGCCGTCGCCGGAGCTGTATCTGCGGTGGTTCCAGCTGGGTGCCTATCTGCCGCTGTTCCGTACCCATGCGGCGATCGGCGCGGGGCGGCGGGAGCCGTGGGAGTTCGGGCCGCAGGTGCTTCAGCACGCGCGGGCCGCGCTGGAGGAGCGGGAGCGGCTGCGCCCGTACTTCGTGACGCTGTCGCGGCTGGCCGGGCTGACCGGCGCGCCGTATGTGCGACCGCTGTGGTGGCGTTCGCCCGGGGACCGGGCGTTGCGGGAGTGCGAGGACGCGTTCTTGCTGGGTGACGCCTTGCTGGTGGCTCCGGTGCTGGAGCGCGGCGCGGATCGCCGGGCGGTGCGGCTGCCGCGGGGGCGTTGGTACGACACGGCGACCGGTGAGGTGTACGAGGGGCCGGGGCAGGTGTTGCTCGATGCGCCGCTGTCCCGGGTGCCGGTGCTGGCGCGGGCGGGTTCGGTGCTGCCGGTGCGGGGTGCGGACGGTGGTGTGGAGCTGGAGGTGTGGGCCCCGGCGGCGGGGCGCGGCGGGGGCGGGCCGGTGGTCCTGGACGCGGGGGACGGCTGGGAGCGGGCGGAGGTCGAGCGGTACACGTCGCGGTGGGTGGACGGGCGGGTCGTGGTCGAGCGGGAGGGTGTCGAGGGGCCGGTGCGGTACCCGGTGCGGGTGCGGGGGTTGTAGGACGGTCCGTGGTGTGCGCGGGGGTTGTGGGGCCGGTCAGTGGTAGCCGCCGTCGAACCAGGTGCGGACGGCACGGGTGTGCAGGGGGAAGGCGAGCTCGGTGGGCGCGCGGAGCAGCTGGAAGCCGGAGGTCTCGGCGGTGGGGCCGGAGGGCGGGAGGGCGGCTGCGGGGCGCGGCGGGAGGAGGCCGAAGAGGAGCAGGTGTCCGTCCGGGGCGCTGACGGCGTCGGCGAGGCGGACCTCCCGTTCGTCGGCTCCGATGCCGGTCTCCTCGCCGAGTTCCCGTACGACCGCGTGTTTCCAGTCCTCGTCGTGGTCGATGTAGCCGCCGGGGAGGGCGAGCCCGCCGCGGTGGGGCGGGATGGTGCGGGTGATCACGACGAGGGCGGTGCCGTCGCGGTCGGTGACGGGGAGCAGGGCCACGGCGACCGGCAGCGGATTGCGGTAGGCGGTGCTGCCGCAGGCGGTGCACGTGCGGGGCCAGGTGGCGGAGGCCGCGTAGGGTGCTCCGCAGCTGCCGCAGTGGGAGTCCTTGGCCGGCTTCCCGGGCTTGCTTCCCGGCTTGTTTCCCGGCTCACTCTCGGACTTGCTCTCGGGCTTGCTCTTCGGCTCGGACACGCGCGGACTGTACCGGATCGTCCGGCGGACTCCCCCGTACTGCTGGATTATGTGCTCATGACAGGTCTTGCTTCCGCTTTCCGTGTCCTGGCGGCCGCTGCCGCCACCCTGCTCGCCGTCACCGCCGCCGCCCCCACGGCTCAGGCGAGGCCCGAGCCCAAGGCACCCGAGGAGTTCGTCGCGCTGAGCTCGGTGGATCCGACGATCATCCAGGAGATGCGCTACCCCACCGCCCACAACTTCATGGGCGTCCCGGTGGACGGCTACCGCAAGCCGCTCTGCATCCTGACCCGGCCCGCGGCCCGGGCCCTGCACGACGCACAGACCCGGCTGCTGCGCCGGGGCTACTCGCTGAAGGTGTACGACTGCTACCGGCCGCAGCGGGCGGTCGACCACTTCGTACGGTGGGCGAAGGATCTCGACGACGAGACCATGAAGGGCGAGTTCTACCCCCGGGTCGACAAGACACGGCTCTTCGCGGACGGCTACATCGCGGAGAAGTCCGGGCACAGCCGCGGCAGCACGGTGGACCTGACGCTGGTGAAGCTGCCCGCCGCGCCGACCCCGCCGTACCGGCCCGGCAGCCCGCAGGTGTCCTGCTACGCACCCGCGGCCGAGCGGTTCCCGGACAACTCCGTGGACATGGGCACCGGATTCGACTGCTTCGACACGCTTTCCCACACCGACGACCCGCGTATCCAGGGAACGCAGCGCGCCAATCGGCAGTTCCTCAAGAAGACGCTCACGGACGCCGGTTTCGTGAATCTGGCCGAGGAATGGTGGCACTACACCTTCAAGCCCGAGCTGTTCCCGGACACCTACTTCGACTTCCCGGTGACCCAGCGGTCCGTCGCGGGGCACTGACGCCGGTGCGTGGAAGCGGACGGCCGGGACCACCCCCGTGGGTTCCGGCCGCCCGCTTCTTCCTCTCGGACGCGGACCGGCCGTGTCCGGTTGCGGTCCCAGCCACTACGGTGCCCGTATGTCACAGCAGACGTTCGATTCCTACGAAGAGTTCTGGCCCTACTACGTGGCGATGCACTCCAAGGCCGCGACCCGCTGGGTCCATCTGACGGGCACCCTGACCGGGCTCGCGGTCACCGCATACGGTCTGGCGCGAGGGCGCAAGAGGTACGCGGCCGCGTTGCCGCTGATCGGGTACGGGACCGCCTGGCCCGCGCACTTCCTGATCGAGAAGAACAATCCGGCCACCTTCGGGCACCCCGCCTGGTCGCTCCGCGGCGATGTGCAGATGATCCGGATGATGCTGGCGGGACGCGACCGGGAGCTGGCCGAGACGGCCGCCGAGTGGCTCGCCGAAAACGGCTGCCGCCAGGAGTGCCAGGGGTCTTGACGGTCCGTCACAGCCGGAGAGGACTCCTGGCCCAGTCACACGACGACGCACGCCCGTACCCCGGTCGGCGGGGGTACGGGCCGTGTCGTTCCGGGCCTGCCCGGCCCTGGACCGCCGGACAGTTGCTACGTCGCGGCGGGCTCACGGACACGGTTCTCGCGTGTCACCGCGTCCTCGACGACGGCCACCAGCACGTCCCGTACGGAGCCGCGGTCGCGCGCGTCGCACATGAGCACCCGCACCTCCGGGTCGAGGTCCAGCGCCGCCTGCACCGTCTCGGTGGGGAACTTGTCGGCTCCCTCGAAACAGTTGACGGCGACGGTGAACGGAATGGCGCGGCGTTCGAAGTAGTCGACCGCCGCGAAGCAGTCCTCCAGCCGCCGGGTGTCCGCGAGCACGACGGCCCCCAGCGCGCCCTGGGCCAGTTCGTCCCACAGGAACCAGAAACGGTCCTGCCCCGGGGTGCCGAACAGGTACAGCACGAGGTCCTCACGGAGGGTGATCCGGCCGAAGTCCATGGCCACGGTGGTGGTGGTCTTCGCCTCCACACCCGCCAGGTCGTCCACCGGGCGGCCCGCCTCGCTGAGTCGTTCCTCCGTACGCAGCGGCCTGATCTCGCTGACCGCGCCGACCAGAGTCGTCTTGCCCACTCCGAAGCCGCCCGCCACCAGGATTTTCAGGGTAACGGGCTCCACGGGCCGCTTCTTGCGGCTAGAGCGCCCGAAGGCCATTGATCACCTCGCGAAGAATGTTCACATCCGGCAGCTCGGCCGGCGGAACGGGACGGGTTACGTGCACCAGCTCGTCCTCGACGAGGTCGCCGACCAGCACCCGGACCACCCCGACGGGGAGATCCAGGCCGGCCGCGAGCTCCGCGATCGACTGGGGCATGCCATTGCAGAGTTCGATGATCTCCACGTGCTCCGGGGAGAGCGTCTGGTCCCGGCCGGGATCGTCGGCCTCGGGTTCGGGGACGACGATCGCGATCAGGTCGAGCCGATGACGGGAGGCACTGCTGGTTCGGCCCCGGGTCATCGCGTACGGACGGACCACCGGCCCCGCTTCGGCGTCGTACCAGCGCGAGGCCTGCGGGTCGGTGGGCGTTGCCGGAGATCTGGAGGATTCGGCGCTCACCGTTCACTCACCCCCCGGCGGACAGACCGGTCGTCCGGGGAGCGTTGGCCAGGTGGGCGCCGACGCGCTTGACCATCAGCGTCATCTCGTACGCCACCTGGCCCACGTCGGAGTCGGCGTCGGCCAGCACCGCGAGACAACTGCCGTCACCGGCCGCCGTGACGAACAGGAACGCCTCGTCGAGTTCGACGACGGTCTGGCGGACCCGGCCGGCGTCGAAGTGCCGGCCGACCCCCTTGGCGAGACTGTGGAATCCGGAGGCGACGGCCGCCAGATGTTCACTGTCCTCGCGGGTCAGGTCCTTCGACGTGCCGGTGGCGAGGCCGTCGCTGGAGAGCACCAGCGCCTTGTGGATACTGGCGACGCGCTCGACGAGTTCGTCGAGCAGCCAGTTGAGCTGGCCGGAGCCCTGACGTGCGGCGTTGGTTGCTGCGACGTTCGGTGCGGTCATCGACCGTCCCCTCCCGGAGTGGTTCCTCGTGCTGTGTCACCGGGGCCGGTCACGTCCTCGGCGTTCTGCCGTCGGCCGCGTTGCCAGCCGCGCTGGAGCGAAGCCATGCGGCTGCGCACCTCCTCCGCATCACGCTCGAAGTCCTGATCCGGTTCCGTTCGGGCCGGCTCGGTGTCGCGGACGACCGATTCCTCGCGCAGTTGCGGGGCGAGACTGGCCTGCCGGATACGGCGGGGCAGACCACCCACGGTCTCCCGGACGCTCGGGGCTCTTCGGGACACGGAATCCTCGGGTGTGGCGGGCTCGGTGGGTTTCCGGAAGCCGGTGGGCTGCCGGGGTTCGGTGGCCGCCCCGGGACGCGATCCGTCGGCGTCGGGAGGCGTGCTGCGGGTGGCGGGTCCGCCCGCGTCGGCGGAGCCCTGCGGGATGCCGTGCCCGGCGTTCGCGGGACGGGCGCGGCCCGCTTCGTCGACCCGTCGGCCGTTGTCGGTGATCAGGGTCGGCGGCTTGCGGCGGGGCAGCGGCACCGGGCCGGCCGGGCGCATCGGACGTACGCCCGCCGTCGGCTCGGCCGAGTGGTCGGTGGCCTGCTGGTGCTGTTCGCGGTCGGCCTCGCGCCGGAGGTCGCGGGCGCGGAAGATGCCGCCGCGTTCGCTCTCGGTGTCGTCGATGTCGGAGGAGCCGCCCAGCAGCGGATCGAGCACGGGGTCGCCGTCGAAGCCCAGCGTTCCGACAGGGCCTTCGAGCTCGACGGGCCCGTCGAGGAGGGCCGGGTCGATCAGGCCCGTCGGCACGGGGGCGAGGCCCGGGGACCTGCCGGCGGCCCGGCGGTCCGGTGCGCCGTCCCTGCGGTCCCGGTCGCTGCCGGACACCTCGCCGGCCGCCCTGTCGCCGCTGCCGATCGCCCGCTCGGCCCGGCGGTCGAGGCGGAAACCGGTGCCGTGCGTGTCCGGGGCGTCGGTGAGCAGCGCCGCCGGGATGAAGACGACGGCGGTCGTGCCCCCGTACGGAGAGGTCTGGAGCGAGACACGGACGTTCTGGCGCTGGGCGAGCCGGCTGACCACGAACAGGCCGAGCCGGTCGGTGTCGGAGAGTTCGAACTCGGGGGTCTCGGCGAGCCTGAGATTGGCGTCCAGGAGGACTTCGGCGGGCATGCCGAGGCCGCGGTCGTGGATTTCGAGCGTGAAGCCGTTGGAGACGCGTTCGCCGTGCACCTGGACCGCGGTGTGCGGGGGCGAGAACACGGTCGCGTTCTCCAGGAGTTCGGCGATCAGGTGGGTGAGGTCGGCGACGGCGGGGCCGCCCACACCGATACGGGGCAGCCGGCGGACCTCGATCCGCTCGTAGTCCTCGACCTCGGCGACCGCCGCCCGCACCACGTCCATCAGCTGGATCGGCTTGCGCCACTGGCGGGACGGGGCCGCGCCGGAGAGGATCACCAGGCCCTCGGCATGGCGTCGCATGCGGGTGGTCAGGTGGTCGAGGCGGAAGAGGTCCGCGAGTTCGTCGGTGTTCTCGGTGCGGCGCTCCATCGCGTCCAGGAGCGTCAACTGCCGGTGCAGCAGCACCTGGTTGCGGCGGGCGAGGTTGACGAAGACCTCGGAGACGCCGCGTCGCATGTCCGCCTGCTTGACCGCCGCCTCGACGGCCGCCCGTTGCAGTGTGTTGAGGGCCTGGCCGACCTGGCCGATCTCGTCCCGTTCGTACTGGAGGTGCGGGGCCTCCGTCTCGACGTCGACCTGTTCCCCGGCGGCGAGGCGGCGCATCACGCTCGGCAGCCGTACGCCGGAGACCTCGTGGGCGTCCTTGCGGAGCCGGGAGAGGTCCCGGATCAGCTCACGGCCGATGCGTACGGAGACGAACACCGAGGCGATCAGGGCGAGGAAGCCGAGGACGCCCGCGACGCCGGCCTTGATCAGGACGCTGTAGCCGGCGGGCTTGCCACGGTCCTGGAAACGGTTGTTCATCTCCGTGGAGTCGTTGGCCAGCCGCTCCAGGACCGGTGGGGCGGCCTCCTGCCAGCGCTCGGCGTCGACGGCGCGCGGGTCCTGGGTGGGGCCGCCGTCGATGAGGGTCTTCTCCGCCGTCCGCAGCGGCTCGCTGTCCGGACTCGCCCAGTACTGCTCCACGCGCCGGCGCTCGGAGGCGGGCAGCGCGTCGATGTTGATCTCGTAGAGCAGCTTGCGATTGGCCACGAGGTCGGAGATCTGGCGGAGCTCGGAGGCGGTGAGCCGTCCGGCGATCAGCGAAGAGGTGACCAGGGCGTCTTCGCGGGAGAGCATTTCGCGGGCTCGTGAGATGCCGACCAGCGCGCGGACCTGCTTGTCCATCGACACGTTCTCCATCGTCCGGAGGCCGGTCAGGAAGCGGTAGCACGGGTCTATGAGCCGACCGTAGAACTCCATCGCCTTGGAGCGGTCGATGGTGCGTCTGTCGACGGATTCGCGAAGCGCGCCCAGGCCCTCGACGGTGCCGAGGATCGAGTTCAGCTGTGCGTCGTCCTCGGAGCTGAGCGCGTCGCGGATGTCCTCCTGCCGGGCGCTGTCCTGGACGCCGGCGAGGACGCGGTCGGTGGCCGCGCGTTGGCGTTGCAGGAGCGGGAGGGCGTCGGAGGCCCTGGGGTCGGCGAGGAAGACCAGAGTCTGGCGGCGCTCGTCCTGAATGGCGCGGACGGTGTCCTCCAGAGGATGAGCGACCTTCTCCACGATGGTGCTCGCGCTCAGCAGGTGACGGGCCTCGCGCCCCGTCAGGTAGGTGGCGAATCCCCAGAGTCCGGTGAGGGAAACAAGGGGCACCAGCAGCAGTGCCACGATCTTCCTGCGGATGGACTTTCCGCGAAAGCGCATGGACTCCCCCAGCTCGACCCCGCGGGGCGGGGGTCGTGTTTCGTCAACAAACGGCGCGAGCCTACTACTGACGGAGTAGCAACTCGAAGGGTTGTCCGGACTATTTTCAGCCGCGCTATCCTATGTTGATCACGGGTTGCCCTGGTATTCCGGGCAATGAAATTCGCGAAAGCGGCAGAAGAGCCCAGCCATGGCTTCACCCTGCCCCCTAAGGCAGTTGGCTGGAATTCTTCGCTTCGCAACGGCTCGGGGGAATCTTCACGGCTGTTCACTCGTCTCTCTGTACGGGGCAGGGGCAACACAGGGAGAGCCAGAGCCTGTTCGGCGGGATCATGGTCGAGGTCACGATGCCTGATCCGCCGGGCGGGCGCCGCGGAACGGACGCCGCGAGGCAGGATGGTCCGATCCTCCGGCGTAGAAACGGCGCATGCCGGGCAGCAACCCTGAAGTCGGACAGCGGTGGGGAGTTGAGAGTCCTTGAAAACGGAACAGCGTCGGGGAGCGATGCCACCGGCACCGGCCGCGACGGCGAACTCGGCGGCGGGCGGGGCGAAGATCCCGCGCCAGCAGCTGTGGGTGGAAGAACCCGCGACGCGGCGGCGGATGCCGGACCCGGTGCGCGGCTCCGCCGTGCGTGCCGTGCTCATCATGTCGCTGACGATCATCCAGGCCATGGTGGCGTTCCTGTGCACGCTCGCCGGGTCCTGGCTGGCCTTTCCGATGGTGCTGAGCAGCGTGGCCGGCACCGTGGTCGCGACCTGGTCGGTGCTGGACGTCTGGGTCACCCGGCAGGTCTGGAATCAGCGCAACGGCGTGATTTCGGTGCCGAGCAGTTCGGCGCGGCAGCTGCGCCGTGAGCGGCGCAGGGCGCGGCGGGCGGAGCGGGCCGCGCAGCGGGACGAGGCCCGGATACGCCGCCGGGGCGCGGAGAGCCTCTCCCGGGCCTGAGCGCCGGCGGGCCGCGGCCGCGAGCGTCCTCCGGCCCCGGCCCCGCGCGTCCCCGCCCGCCCTACTTCTCTTCGGCCGTGTCGGGGGGTGTCGTGGCGCGCTTGAACATGCGGGTGGCGGTGATCTCGCCGTGCACCGTCTCGCCATTCGGGTCCTGCTGCGGCAGACCGGGGCGCAAATGCTCCTCCACGCTGATGTATTTCAGCCCGGCACGCAGATCCGCGTCATTGCGCAACCGGATGACCAGCGGGAATTCGGCGAGCGCCGTGGTGTCGAACAGTCCGGTCGTGTAAAGCAGCTGCACGCCCAGGGCGTCCGACACCGCGCGCTGGAGCTCCAGCAGATAGGTCGCGTTGGCGCGGCCGATGGGGTTGTCCAGGAAGAGGGTGCCCGCGTGCCGGTGCTGGTGCCGGTCACGGCCCCGGTCGTTGCTGCGCAGCGCGGCCATCGTGCAGTACAGGGCGATGGCGGCGGTGAGCAGCTGGCCGCCGGAGAAGACGTCGCCCATCTGTCCGACCGGGACGCGCTCGGCGCGGAGCACCGCGTCCGGCTTGAGGATCTCCACGGCGATGCCCTTGGGCTCCAGCGCCGCCTGCACACCGCGCAGCAGCAGGGACATGCCGTCCCTGCGCAGATCGGAGTTCTTCCTCAGCGCGGCGCGGGTCGCCTCGTCGACGACCTCGCCGAGCCGCTCGGTGAGCGTCGTCTGGTCGGGTTCCTCGAAGCGGATCCGGAGGAACTCCTGACCGGACCACTCCCCCAGTCCTTCGGGGAGCCGGGAGAGCCGCTGGGCGGATCGGAGGGTGGTGAGCGCGGACTCCACGAGACCGCGGAGCCGGTCGACGATGGAGTCGCGATTGCGCTCCAACTGGGCCAGCTCGTCGGTGAGTACCCGGAGCCGGGGCGCGAAGGCGGCGGCCCACTTGTCGGCGTGCTCGGGCAGCGCCGCGGCGGGCAGCTCGCGGATCTGCTGACGGGCGGGGGTGCGGACCTGTTCGAAACGCGTGGAGTTGGCGTGCCGTACGAGGATGTCGCTCGCTTCCCGTACGGCGCTCTCGGCGGCGGACAGGTCGGCGGCGCAGCCGCGCAGTGAGCGGCGTGCGTCGGCGGCGGACTGGCGGGCCTCGTCGAGGCTGCCGGGGTACGGCTCGGGGGCCTCGGTGTCGTCGTCCGCGCCGTGGTCCCGGAGCACGTCGCGCAGGAGGGCCGCCGTCTCGTCGAAGCCGCCTGCCGAGTCCTCCGCGGTGCGGTGGGCGTGCAGCAGCTCGGCGTGGGCGGCGCGGGCGGTGTCCAGGGTCGCGGTGGCGGAGGCCAATTCGGCCGTGGCGGTACGCAGGAGGGTCTGGGCCCGGTCGGCGTCGGCGGGGACCAGCTCCTCGGGGAGTTCGGTGTGGTGGGGCTCGCCGTCGGCCGGGGCCAGGCGCTCGGCCTCGCCGCGGAGCCGGCCCAGCTGCTCGCTCGCCGTGGAGGCCCTGGTCTCCAGGAGCTGGACCAGGGACTCGGCGCGGACGGCGGCCGCCTGCCGGGAGGGGCCGTCCGCGCCGTCGGTGCCTTCGAGGAGCTGGGCGGCGCGGGTGCGGACCTTGTTGGTGAGCCGGTCCAGTTCGGCGAGGGCGGCGCTCTCGTCGCTCTCCGCGCGGGCCTGTTCGGCGCGCAGATCCGCGCCGACGCCGACCTTCTCGTACAGCTGGGACGCGGCCCGGTACGCCTCGCGCAGGGCGGGGAGCGCGGGGCGCGGGTTCTCGTCGCCCCCGGGTTCCGGGAGCTGTTCGGGGGCGCCGGCGATCTCCGCCCGTTCGGCGCGCAGGGCGCGCGCGGTACGCCGGGCGTCGTCGGCGGCGCGCTGGGCGGCCCTGCGGTCCTCGTCGGCGGCGCGGGCCCGCTCCAGGCAGACGGTGGCGCGGGCCTCGGACTCGGCCGCCTCGTCGACGAGTTCACGGAGCTTCACCTGCCAGCCCGCGCGCTCGCGGAGCCGGTACGCGAGGCCCGCGAGGGCGTCGGCGGCGCGGCGGGCCCGCTGCGCGGCCTCCTGGCGCTCGTCACGGACGCGGGCGGTGTCCACGGCGGCCTCGTCCGCCTCGGCGCGGACCGTACGGGCTTCGGCGAGCTCGGCCTCGGCGGTCTGAGCGGCCGTGCGGGCGGTGCGGGCGCCCTCGGCGAGCTCGGCGAGCATGCCGGGCGGGCAGTCGGCCCGCCAGGAGCCGATGCGGGCGGCGAGGGAACGGTCGCCGGTGAGGCGGGCCACGAGGGTGCGGATGTCCTCGTCCCGGGCCGCGGCCCGGCTCCTGAGGGCCTGCCGCTCCTCGTCGGCGGCGTGCTCGTCGTGCATCGCCGGGTTCGGCGGGACGAGGAACACGCCTTCGGTGCCCGCAGCCGGGCCCGTGCCCGCCGCCGGGACGGGGGCGAGCAGCGCGGCGGCGGTGCCGACGGCGACCGCGGAGCGCGGCAGCAGTGCGGCGCCGCTCAAGACCTCGCGGGCGCGGGCGTGCGAGTCGGGGTCGGTGATGACCACGCCGTCGACGAGCTCGGGACGGGTGGCGAGGACGGCCGCGTGGTCGGCGGGGTCGACGGCCTGGGCGAGGTAGCGCCAGCCGGGCAGGGCGGGGATACCGTGCTCGCCGAGGTACTCCACGGTGGCGAGGACGTCGGGTCCGGGCGGCAGCAGTCCGCCGTCGCCGAGTGCGCCGAGGATGCGGGAGTCGTCGGCGGCCGCGGTGCGCAGTTCGAAGAGGCGGCGTTCGGCGGAGGCGATGGACTGGTCGAGCAGCTCCCGCAGTTCGGCGGCGCTGCGGTCGAGTTCCTGGGCGGTGAGCGGCTGTTCGTGGGCGGTGGTCTGTTCGGCCGTGGCGGTGTGGGTGCCCTGGGCCGTGTGAGCGGGGTGAGTCGCCTCGCCCGTCTGGCCGGGCGCCTCCCCGGCGGTCCGTCGGTCGGTGGTGTCCGCGCCGGGCGGGGTTTCCAGGTCCGTTCCGGCCGCGCCGCGGCGGGGCCGGGGCACGCCGGTGCCGTGGGCTGCGGGCAGGCCCAGCAGGTCGGCCAGCCGGTGGTCGGCGGCGATCGACTCGGCTGCCCTGAGCTCGGCCTCGTAGGACTGTTCCGCGGCCTGTGCGGCATCGGCGGCGCGCGCCGCCGCAAGTTCGGCGCGGCTCTCGGCGGCCGCGGCCTGCCTGGCCACGTCGGCCGCCGAGCGGGCGGCCTCCCTGGCGGTGTCCCACGCGGCGACGGCGGAGGTCTCGGCGTCGCTGGCGGCGAGGGCGGCGCGCGCCGGGTCGGCGTCCGGTGCGGTGTCGTCGAGCCAGCCGGCCCGTACCGCCTGTGCCGTCTCCTGCTCGACCTCGGCGAGGCGCTGGCGCAGATGTCCGGCCTCGCTGCGGGCGCGCTGGGCCTCGGTGGCGGCGGTGGTGGCATCCCGGTGGGCGGTCTCGCCCTCGGCCTGGAGGGTGTCGGAGCGCTCCTCCTCCTCGTTGGCGAGCGTCTCGCCGGCCTCGGCGGCGGTGTGCAGGGCCCGCACGAGGTCGGCGGCGGCCCGGGCGCGGGCGGCGAGCGCGGGCGCGGCGTCCCGCTCGGCCTCGCGAATGGCGGCGGCCACCCGTGCGGAGCGGTCTGCGGCGGCGCGGTGGCGCAGCACCGCCTCGGCGGCCTGCCAGGCGGAGTGCAGGGTGCGGGCGTCACCCAGTTCTCGGCGTTGGGCCGCTGCGCCCTTCTCGGCCGCGGTCAGGGCCAGGGAGGCATGCCGGAAGGCCAGTTCGGCGGCGATCAGGGCGCTGCGGCTGCGGGCCTGTTCGGCCGTGGTGACGGTGTGCGCGGCGCCCGTCACCTGCTGGGCCAGCTCGGCGGTCCGGCCGCGTTCCTGCCCGGCGCGGGCGGAGAGCCTGCGGGCGAGCGTACGGGTGCGGCGCTCGGCGCCCGCGTGGATGTCCCGGGCACGGGAGCGGGTGCCGCCGGTCTCCACGATCCGGCCGAGGAGGTCGACGGAGCCTGCGGTGAAGTCGCGCTCGGCGGTCAGTTCGGCGCGGCGGCCCAGCTTGTTGCCGAAGCCGCTCACCAGGTCGGCGAGGCCGTCGGTGTCGCGGGTGTCGGTGACGGCGCGGAGCAGCAGGTCGGTGAAGTCGGAGTCCTTCTTGACCGCGAAGAGCCCCGCCGCCTCGCCCTCGTCGGCGTTCATCTCGCGCTGGTAGCGGAAGAGTTCGGGGTCGAGCCCGAGGTCTCCGAGGTGCTCGTTCCAGCGGTCGTGGATCTCTTCCCAGTGCACATCGAGGTGCTGGTAGAACTTGCCCGCCTCGGTGAGGGCGTCGCGGAAGCCCTTCATCGTGCGCCGTCTGCCCTGCGCGCCGGAGACGCCTTCGACGGGCCGGCGTACGGACGTCGCCTCGGCGACCGGCAGGGAGTCCAGGCTGAGGCCGGGTCCGGGCCGGAAGGAGTACCACGCCTCGGCGAACTTCCGCGGGTCGTTGGAGACCTGACGGCCACGCCATTCGCTGACCTTGCCGACGACCACGCACTCGCCGGTGAGGGTGTGCTGCCACTCCAGGGCGACATGCCCGCAGTCGTCGGCGAGCAGGAACTTGCGCAGCACGCCGGAGCTGGCGCCGCCCAGGGTGTTGCGGTGGCCGGGCAGCATCACCGAGAAGATCAGCTTCAGCAGCACCGACTTGCCGCCGCCGTTCTCCAGGAAGAGCACACCGGCGGGGGCGGGGCGGCGCGGCGGGCCGACCGGCTCCTCCTCGAAGAACTCCGCCTGGGCCGGCGCGGGGTCGGGCACGGGCTCGCCCACTCCGCGCAGGTCGAGCACGGTGTCGGCGTAGCGTGCGCCGGCAGGCCCGATGGAGTAGAGGCGGACCCGGGACAGCTCGTACATGGCGGCGGACTCTCGTCGTTCAGGCAGCGGAAGGGAGAGGGCGGTGGCGGGGCGGGCCGGTCAGGCGTGGAAGGGCAGACCGGCGTCGGCGGCCAGCTCCAGGTCGTCGGCGCCGGGCGGCGGCAGCAGCGTCGCCGTGCCGTCGGTGACCGGTACGACGCCGAGCTCCAGCAGTTCGGCCATGGCGGCACTGCCGGCCATGTCGCGGACCTGGAGCTGGTAGCGGGCGGTGGTGCGGAAGGCTCCCCCGGCGTCGTCCCCGGTGCGCTGGAGGAAGCCGGAGTCGGTGAGGAAGGCGACGGCCTTGCCGACGATGCCGGTGGTGGAGCCGGCCAGTCGCCGGGCGTCCTTGGTGGCGCCGGTGGAGCTGCGCCGGGCGTAGATCCGCCAGGCCGCTTCGAGTCCGGGGGCGTCGGTGGCCGGGTCGGTGTTGTCGCCGTGCTCCTCGGCGCGCTCCTCCAGGCGGTGGCAGGCCTGGCGGACGAACGAGTCGACGCCATTGACCGTGATCCGGCCGATGTACGCGTCGTCGGCGAGGTCCTCGGGGCGGGGGAAGGCCATCGCGGCGACGGCCAGGTGTGCGAGCCCGTGCAGGAAGCGGTCGGCGGAGTCGGACGAGGCGCGGCGGGCGTAGTCGCCCATGCGGACGGCGAAGACCGAGTCCTCGCCGGCGGTCACGGCCATGCCCGCGCGGGTGGACACCTCCAGCACGACCAGGCCGAGTCCGGTCGCCACGGCGTCGGCGAGCCGGGCGAAGGCGGGCTCCTCCCGGTAGCGGCGGAGCAGTTCGGCGTATTCGGCGTCGCGTGCGGGCAGCAGCTTGGGCTGGAGGCCGAAGGCGACGAGGCGGGCGGCGTCGGCCGCGTCGGCCGGGGTGACGGACGCGGTGGCCGCGGGGCCCACCGGCTCGGCGGGCCCCGAGCCCTCGGTCGCGTACCCGGCGGTCGGCTCGCCCCACGCGTCGGCGTGCTGTGCGCGGTGGTCGCTCACGACTGTCGCTCCTTGCTGCGGAAACTCTTCGGTACGGGGTGGACGGCGCCGGCTCTCGCGGTGTCCGTCCGGTCGGTGCCCGCGGCGTGGGTACCGGCGGGGGCCGTCAGGGTCGGCGTGCGATGTGCCGCGCGTACCGCGCCGGTCATGACGCCTCTGTGCGGTCGGCGGCCATTCCGGCCGCGTCCAGCAGGGCCGTGCCCACGATCAGGTCCGCGCCGCCGAACTCGGCGTCGTCGAGCTGCATACCGTCGTCGACGGAGAACAGCAGGCGCTGTTCACCCTGCCGGTAGGCGGTGCCGACCGGCGGGCTCGCGGCGTGCACCGCGAGCAGGGCGACCAGGTAGGGCAGTTCGGGATCGCGGAGCCGGGCCTCGGCGAGGAGTCCGGACAGGCGCCGCGGGGCGTCGTGCTCCAGGTCCAGGAGCTCCATGGCGCTCGCGAGCTGCTCCTCGCTGAACCTGCTGTCGTCGGGGGTGGCGATCAGATCGGGCTCGGGCATCTCGGCGCCCAGGTGTTCCCGCTCCAGGGGCGGGGTGAGCAGCATGTCGACGAGGTCTCCGACCCGTACCGAGGTGGGGGTGCGCAGCCCGGTGCCGCGGGCGAAGAAGGCGTCGGTGACGCGGATCGCCTGTTCGACGGGGAGCGGCAGCAGTGGGGCGACCAGCTGGCCGTACAGATCGAGGCCGGCGCGGGCCGTGGGAGTGGCGAAGGCCTGCCGGTCCTGTTCGGCGCGGAACAGCGGTCCGGCTTCCAGCAGGCGGGACTGCAGCTGGGTGTGGCGGCGGATGCAGTCCTTGACGATGTCGACGAGCTCGGCGGCGCGGCGCTTGTGCTCGGGCTCCTCCGCCTCGTCGCGCGCCTTGCGGATGTTGGTGAGGATCGCGTTCTCGTGGCGGTAGCGGTCGGCGACGTGGTCCAGCGCTTCGGCGATCATGTCGGGGACCGCGTTGAGCCAGTCGACCGCGCGGACGTTGCGCCGGGTGGCCTCCAGCGTCTTGCGGAGGGTCTCCGCGTACTGCACGGTGCGGTAGCGGGCCTGTTCGGCGGCGAGCTGGGCGTCCGCGAGGCGGCCCCGGCTGATGAGGACCTCCAGCTTCACCTCGGCGGCGATCTGGGCGCTGGTGACGTCCGTGTCGAGGGCACCCACCAAAACGTTGACCGCTTCGTCGGTGGCGCGGAGGTAGACGGTGCCGCCGTATCCCGGGACCTCTTCGATCAGCTTGAAGTCGTAGTCCCGGCGGACATAGACCCCGTCGGGGCCGAATGTGCCGTACACCGCACGGAATCCGCGGTCCACGCTGCCGACGTTGATCAGGTTCTCCAGCACCCAGCGCGCGACCCGCTCGTGCTCGGCCACGGGGCGGCCCGGGGCCTGGGCGGCGACGCGGGGAAGCAGCCTGGTCACTATCTGGTCGTGGTCGGCACCCGTGTCGAAGTCCATGTTGAGCGTGACGAGGTCGATCGCGGCGAGGGCGACCTCGGCCATCGCGTAGACCGTGTACTCACCGGCCAGATTCGCCTTGCGCACATCGAGGTCGTGCAGCGGCGCCGTGCAGGCGAGCGCGCGCAGCCGCCGCGAGAGCCCCTCGTCGGCGGCCGGGCCCGGGGCGGGCCGCGGCCCCGCGCTGAGCTGGGGCGCAGCGTTGTCCGTGTAGGCAGGCGAAGTCACGGTGCACAGATTAGGTCCTCACACCGACAACGGTCGAAACGACGCAGAAGCGACCCCTGGCCCAGGGCCGGCCGGTAGTGGCGTCACGGCCGTTCCCCACCGCTCTCCGCACCGTCGTCGCGGCCCGGCTCCGGGGTTCCGTAGCCCCCGCCGCCCGGTGTGCGCAGCACCAGTACGTCCCCCGGCTCCAGCTCGGCCGTGTCGCAGCCGCGCAGCGGTGTGGCCGCCCGGTCGTCCGGGTGCTCGATGTGCTGGTCGCCCGGTGCGCCGGGTTCGCCGCCCGCCATGCCGTACGGCCGGATCCGGCGGTGGCCGGAGAGCAGCGCCACGGTGACGGGTTCCAGGAAGCGGATCCGCCGCTCCACGCCGCAGCCGCCGTGCCAGCGCCCGCCGCCCCCGCTGCCCTCGCGCACCCGGAAGCTCTCCAGCAGGACGGGGTAGCGCCATTCGAGGACTTCGGGGTCGGTGAGGCGGGAGTTGGTCATATGGGTCTGTACGGCGTCGGCACCGTCGAAGCCGTCGCCCGCGCCCGAGCCGCTCGCCACCGTCTCGTAGTACTGGACGCGTTCGTTGCCGAAGGTGAGGTTGTTCATGGTGCCCGAGCCCTCGGCCTGGATGCCGAGGGCCGCGTACAGGGCGCCGGTGACGGCCTGGGACGTCTCCACGTTTCCCGCGACGGTGGCCGCCGGGTGGACGGGGGCCAGCATGGAGCCCTCCGGAATCCGGACCTCCAGGGGCTTGAGGCAGCCGCTGTTGAGGGGGATGTCCTCGGCGACCAGGGTCCGGAAGACGTACAGCACGGCCGCCATGACCACGGATTTCGGTGCGTTGAAGTTGCCCGGCTGCTGCGGCGAGGTGCCGGTGAAGTCGACGACCGCGGAGCGGGCGGCCCGGTCCACGGTGAGGGCGACCTCGATGAACGCGCCGTTGTCGGTCTCGTAGCGACAGGCGCCGTCGTGCAGTCCGGCGATGATCCGGCGGACGGACTCCTCGGCGTTGTCCTGCACGTGCCCCATGTACGCGGCGACGGCTTCGGGCCCGAACTGCTCGACCATGCGGCGGAGTTCGGCGATGCCCTTCTCGTTGGCGGCGATCTGGGCGCGCAGGTCGGCGAGGTTGGCCTCCGGGTCGCGGGAGGGGTACGCGGCGGTGGTGAGCAGCTCGCGCGTCTCGTCCTCGCGGAACCTGCCGTCGCGTACCAGCAGCCAGTTGTCGAACAGCACCCCCTCCTCGTCGATGGTGCGGCTGAAGGCGGGCATGGAGCCGGGGGTGATGCCGCCGATCTCGGCGTGGTGTCCGCGTGAGGCCACGAGGAAGCACAGCTCCGGCCGCTCGCTGTCGGCCCCGTCGAACACCGGTGTCACCACGGTCACGTCGGGCAGGTGGGTTCCCCCGTGGTACGGATCGTTGATGGCGTACGCGTCACCGGGACGCATCGTGGCGCCGTTGCGCCGCAGGACCTCCTTGATGGACTCCCCCATCGAGCCGAGGTGGACGGGGATGTGCGGGGCGTTGGCGATCAGGTTGCCGTCCGTGTCGAAGAGTGCGCAGGAGAAGTCGAGCCGCTCCTTGATGTTGACGGAGTGCGCCGTGTTCTCCAGGCGCACCCCCATCTGCTCGGCGATCGACATGAAGAGGTTGTTGAAGACCTCCAGCATGACGGGGTCGACCCTGGTACCGACGGCCGTGCGGTCCGGGCGCGGGCGGACCCGGGTGAGCAGCAGATGGCCGGTGCCGGCGAGAGCGGCCCGCCAGCCCGGGTCGACGACGGTGGTGGCGTCCGCCTCGGCGATCACGGCGGGGCCGGTCACGGTGTCCCCGGGACGCAGTTCCTCGCGGCGGTGGAGCGGCGTGTCCTGCCATCGGCCGTCGGCGAACATCCGCACGGTGTCGCGCGGTCGGGGCTTGGTGCCCGCGCGGGGCGTGGGCTCGGCCGCGCGTGGCTCGTGCCGGCCGGCCGTTCCGGTCGCCTCGACCGAGACCGCCTCGACGACCAGGGGTTTGTCCATGGTGAACGCGTAGCGCGCCCGGTGCTCGGCGGTGAACGCCTCGGCCATGGCGGGTGCGGTGTCCAGGTCGACGGGGAGGCTCGAATCCGTACCGGCGTAGCGCAGCAGCACGCGGGCACGGGTGCTGATCGCACTGTCGGGGACGGCGTCGGCGCGCAGTTCGGCGCGGGTCCGGGCGGCCAGTTCGTCGCAGAGTTCGCCCACCTCGGTCCGGGCCGCCTCGTTCAGTTCCGCCTCCACCGACTGCTCGCGCATCGCGGTGGCGTCGGCGAGGCCGATGCCGTACGCGGACAGCACACCCGCCAGCGGCGGTACGAGGACGGTGTCGATGCCCAGGGAGTCGGCGACGGCGCAGACGTGCTGGCCACCGGCGCCGCCGAAGCCGGTCAGGGCGTAGCGGGTGATGTCGTGCCCGCGCTGCACGGAGATCTTCTTGACCGCGTTCGCCATGTTGAGCACGGCGATCTCCAGGAAACCGGCGGCGGTCTCGGCGGCCGTGCGCCGTGTTCCGGTGGCCCGCGTCACGTCCTCGGCGAGCGCGTCGAAGCGTTCGCGGACCAGGTCGGCGTCGAGCGGGAGGTCACCGTCCGGTCCGAAGACGGCGGGGAAGTGCGCGGGCTGGATCCGGCCGAGCATCACATTGGCGTCGGTGACGGTCAGCGGGCCGCCGCGGCGGTAGCAGGCCGGGCCGGGGGTCGCGCCCGCCGAGTCGGGGCCGACCCGGTAGCGCCGGCCGTCGAAGTGCAGGACGGAGCCGCCGCCGGCCGCGACGGTGTGGATGCTCATCATCGGGGCACGCATCCGCACACCGGCGACCTGGGTGCCGAGCTCGCGCTCGAACTCGCCCGCGTAGTGGGACACATCGGTGGACGTTCCGCCCATGTCGAAGCCGATGACCCGGCGGAATCCGGCCTGTTCGGAGGTGCGGGCCATGCCGACCACGCCGCCGGCCGGGCCGGAGAGCACCGCGTCCTTGCCCCGGAAGTGGGAGGCCTCGCGCAGCCCGCCGTTGGACTGCATGAACATCAGCCGGATGCCGTCGAGTTCACCGGCGACCCCGTCGACGTACCGGCGCAGGATCGGTGAGAGATAGGCGTCGACGACGGTGGTGTCGCCGCGCGGTACGAGCTTGATCAGCGGGCTCACCTCGTGCGAGCAGCTGACCTGGGTGAAGCCCGCCTCGCGGGCCGCTTCGGCCACGGCGCTCTCGTGTCCGGGGTGGCGATAGCCGTGCATCAGGACGACGGCGGCGCTGCGCAGTCCGTCGGCGCGGGCGGCCCTCAGCCGTTCGGTGACCGCTTCCCGGTCCAGTGGGGTGACGACCCGGCCGTGGGCGTCGATCCGTTCGGGGACCTCGATCACCCGCTCGTACACGGCCTCGGGCAGCAGGATGCGGCGGTCGAAGAGCCGCGGCCGGTTCTGGTACGCGATGCGCAGGGCGTCCCGGAAGCCTTCCGTGATGACCAGGACGGTCGGTTCGCCGTGCCGCTCCAGCAGGGCGTTGGTGGCGACCGTGGTGCCGATCCGCACCGCGGCGACCCGGTCGGCGGGGACCGGGTCGCCGGGGCCGAGGCCGAGCAGCGCCCGGATTCCGGCCACGGCGGCGTCGCGGTAGCGGTCCGGGTCGTGGGAGAGCAGCTTGCGGGTGACCAGGTGCCCGCCGGGATCCCGGCCCACGACATCGGTGAACGTCCCGCCTCGGTCGATCCAGAACTCCCAGCGTCCGGTCATCCCTCCATACTGACCCGCGGCACGGACGACGGCCCGGACGGCCCGGCCCCCTGCACGCCGGTCGGCTCTACGGCGGTCAGCGCGCTCCGCAGGGCCTCCTCGGCACGCCCGTCGAGGTGTGCGACCGTGCCGCACGCCCGGTGCCGCAGCTCCGCTCCGGCCAGGCACAGCAGCCGGGGCAGGAGATCGGTGCTCCGGCGGGCCAGCCGGCCGGTGCCGGCGGTGGCGAGCCGGAGCCATGAGTCGAGGCGGCTCGGGGGCGGCCGGCGGGGCTCGAGCCCGGGTGCGGCGCCGGTGGCCGGTCCTCGGGCGGCCGGCAGCGCGTGGAAGCCCGCCGCGGCCGTACGGTGACCGCGTTCGGCGGCGACGACGAGCGGCTCGTGACCGCGGCCGACGAGATGCCGGGCCGTCTGGAGGGTGCAGTGGGCCACGCCGTTGACATCGGGCGGGAAGGACTCGGTGACGATGACGACACGCATGTGCGTGTTGTCGCCACGCCGGGCGTGACCGGGCCGACTTGGATCTTTCCGCCCGGGGAACGTCCCGTGAGCGTTTGGGCCGGGGTGCTTGCGGGCCCGCCCGTTCGCGCCGCGCGCCCCCGACGCGCGTCGCTGTTCGTACTCGGTCAGACCGCGGGGGTGTCGGGCCCGATCCGGCTGCGTACCGCCGTCTGCACCTCGGCCTCCTCGGCCGGGTCGGCGGCGAGGCGGCGGAGTCGCTCGGCGACCCTGATGTCGCCGGTCTCCGCGTGGAGTGCGGCGACCTCTCGGGTGGTCTCCTCGCAGTCCCACAGGCATTCGACGGCGAATCCGGTGGCGAAGGAGGGATCGGTGGCGGCCAGTGCGCGGGCCGCCCGGCCGCGCAGATGCGAGGAGGAGGTCTCCCGGTAGACGTGCCGCAGCACGGGGGCGGCGCAGGCGATGCCGAGCCGTCCCGTGCCGTCGACGAGGGTCCACAGGCGTGGTGCGTCCGGTCCCTCGCCCCGTACGGCCTCGCGGAGTGCGCCGAGGACCAGCGGGGCGTCCTGGGCACCGCCCCGGCAGGCGAGCACACCGGCCGCGGAGGCGCCGAGCGCGTCGGGCCGCCGGGCCCAGCGCCGGGCGCGGTCCACCGCCGCGTCGCCGCACATCCGCTCGAAGGCGGCGACGGATGCGTCGGCGACGGTGCGCGAGGCGCTGACCGCCGCGGCCTCGATCAGGTCGAGCACGGCCGGGTCCCTGGCCTCGGCCAGGTAGTGCAGCGCGGCACAGCGTGCGCCCTCCGGGCCGCTGCGGGCGGCCTCGACGATCGTGGGCCGGTCCTCGGGGCCCGCGACGGCGGTGAGGCAGCGGGCGGCCGGCACATGGAGGGTGCTGCCGCGTTCGAGTCCCTGCTGGGCCCAGTCGAAGACCGCCTGGACGCTCCAGCCCGGACGGGGGCCGCCGGGCCGCAGCTGGCGCTGCCAGCGGTCGAACGAGCCCTGTTCCGAGGCGGCTCGGACCCTGGCGCCGACCGCGTCGCGCGGGTCGTCCGCCCACAGCCGCCAGGGGCGGGGCTCGTAGGCGTCCCGTACGGCGGCGGCCAGCTCGGCGGCGCCCTCCTCGGTGGCCGGGAACCGGCCGAGCACGGGTACGGCCAGGGCACGGAGTCCCGCGTCGTCGTCGCGCAGGGCGAGCTCGTCGAGGGCCCAGGCCCAGTTGGCGCCGGTCGCGGCGTACCGCCGCAGCAGGGCCAGGGCGTCGCCGCGTCCGTACGAGGCGAGGTGGCCGAGCACGGCGAGGGCCAGCCCGGTGCGCGAGTCGTCGGTGTCGAGGTGGTCGTCGGGATCGCACAGGTGCCGTTCGATCTCTTCGATGCCGCCGTCGAGGTCGAGATAAAGGCGCGCGTAGTAGAGGGAGCGGTTCTCCACCTGCCAGTCGTGACGCGGATCGCTCAGGACGCAGTGGTTGAGAGCCGCCAGGGCCTCGGGGCGTGGTGCGGCGAGTGCGTGGAGCGTGCCGTCGCCGCGGCCCCTCTGCAGCAGACCGAGCAGGGTGCCGCTCGGCGCTATGAACGGATCAAACATGGAAAAAGCCTCACATCAAGCTGTCGACGCAACCGGGACTGTGCAGTTCCAAGTGCCGGGTGGGCACTACGCCGCGCAGCAACATGATCGGCCGACCGCCGTCTTCTGCTTGGTGTAGACCATCTTCCTCTGCCTCTCGTCGGTGGCCCGGAGCCGGGCCCGCGACGTCATGATGACCCAGCCATTTCGCCACCGCGACCACATTTACGGCGTACCCGGTCAGCGGGAGCCGAAGAGTTCCAGCAGGTCGGCCTTGCCGAACATGCGAGCGGTGTCGAGGGCGGAGGGCGTTCCGGCGGCCGGATCGGCCCCTGCGGAGAGCAGCGCCTCGATCACCGCGTCCTCGCCCTTGAAGACGGCACCGGCGAGCGGCGTCTGCCCGCGGTCGTTGGCCCGGTCCGGGTCGGCGCCGCGGCCGACGAGGGCCGTGACTGCGGCGGCGTGCCCGTGGTAGGCGGCGAGCATCAGCAGCGAATCGCCCCGGTCGTTCGTGAGGTTGGCGGGGACACCGGCGTCGACGTACGCGGCGAGCGCGTCGGTCTCACCTCGGCGGGCGAGGTCGAAGACCTTCGTCGCCAGCTCGACCACCTCGGGATCGGGTGTTTCGCTCATCGGACGGACCGCCTTCCATCAACCGGTTTCACCACTGTCGACCTGCCGCGACGTACGCCGTGGGGGCCGTACGAGTGAACCGACAGGGTACTGCCCGGCCGGGCACTTGACCCGGCCCACCCGTGGCAAAGGATCACGAATGGTGCCGCGGAACAGTACGCGACACCGGATGTTCCACCTCACCGGGATCACCCGGGCGGCCATTCGAGTGAAAATAACGACTTTTCACCCAATTGCAGCTTTTATCGTATAGATACTTCCGGTGAACCTGGAAGGACTCATGGTGACTGTCCCCCCAACCAGGAGAACCACTCATGATCCTGTCCATGTCAGGCGTCGTCATCCTCGGCATCATCGTCTTCCTGTTCTTCAGGAAGGACGGCCTCAAGGCCTCGCACGCCCTCGTCACTGCCCTGTTCGGCTTCTATCTGGCAGGCACCGCCATCGCACCGAGTATCACCGCGGGCGGCGCGAGTCTCGCCGGCCTCCTGGGCGGGATCAAGTTCTGACCCTCCGCGACCGCTCCCACCCCGTCAGGAGACCGACGTGGCCCGGCGACCACTCCCCCGCATTCTGAGCAGCGGCAGCGCCTCGATCACTCGCAGTCGCGAGTTCGCGCGCACGGCCGCCGACAACGCCACGGACGTCCTCCATCCGCTGATCACGATCACTCGTGGTCTGCGGCTGCTGGCCGGAGCCGGACGGCAGAAGTGGGCCGCGACGCCCAAGGACAAGCGTGGCCCCACGCTGTTCCTCGTCGCGGCCTGCGTACTCGCGTTCGCGCTCATGCCGTACGGGGGTCTGATCGCCCTCGTCACGGTGATGGGCGCGGCCGCCTGGACGGGGCGGGAGCGGACACCCGTGAAGACCGGCCCCGACGAGGCCGAGACCGCACGGCTGCGCTCGCTGTACGAGGCGCTCGTGCCGTACTTCTCGGTGGCTGAGGACCCCGGACCGCTCTTCTCCCACGGCGGCGACTGGGAGAAGGCCTTCAGCGGTTACGAATTCGACGGCGACGGACGGCTGACCCGTCTCCAGGTGACGTACCCCGCCTACTTCACCGACAGCGAGGCCGCCTCCCGTGCCCGGATCGAGCGGCTGCTGCACGCCAAGTCCGGCCGCGGCCGCGAATACCACTTCGCCTGGGACGAGGAGGGCAACCGGCTCGTCATGAGTGTCCTCGGCGCCCTGCCCACCTCGATCGGCGCCCAGCGCTTCGTCACCGCCCCCGGCGAGACCGTACTGGGCTTCACCGACGGCGACGCGGTGCAGCGCACCGTTCCGGTGCACGACGGCGACACCACCCGCGACGCCCCACCGGTCGTCTGGCGCACCGGCGCCCGCTCCACCGAGCCGCACCTGCTGGTGATCGGCCAGCCCGGCAGCGGCACCACCACCCTGATGCGCTCCATCGCCCTGCAGGCGCTCCAGCACGGCGACATCCTGATCGTCGAAGGCGGCGGGACCGGCGAGTACGCCTGCCTGACCGGGCGGGACGGCGTGCTGGCCGTGGAGTGCGGGCCGGCCGGCGCACTGACGACCCTGGAGTGGGCCGCCCACGAGACGGAGCGGCGGCTGATCGCCGCGAACCGCGCGCGGCAGGCCGGCCACCCCGTGCCCGACGACATCAGGCGCCCGCTCTGGATCCTGCTGGACCGGCCCGGTGTCCTCGGCCATCTGGCCGCCGCCGACGGCAGGCGCGATCCGCAGGAGCTGCTCCAGGTGCCGCTGCGGCACGGCAGGGCGGCCAACGTGACCGTGGTGCTGACCGATCAGTTCGACGGCCTGGACACCCTCGGCGAGACCGTGCGCACGCACTGCCGGGCCCGGGTCGTGCTCGGTCACTGCTCCCGCGAGCAGGTGGAGTCGGTGCTCGGCACCGAGCCGCACACCACCCCGGCCGCCGATGTCCCGCCCGGCCGCGGATACGCGCGGCTCGGCACCGGTCCGGTGCTCCGGCTGCAGGTCCCGGCCACGCCCGATCCGTACGACGAGGCGACCGGCGAGGCGGAGCGGCAGGCGGTCCTCGGGCTGCTCCCCGAGCGGCAGGAGCCGGTCGTCGAGGCGGCCGTGCCGGCCGCATCGGGCGTCCCGGAGCCGGTGCTGCCGCGCTCCGTGACCGTGGCGGCCGACGGCATGGCGGTCACCGACTGAACGCACGTGCCCGCGGGGTGAGGGACCGGCGGTCCCCCACCCCGCACCCGTTTCCGGGTCAGGCGACGAACGTCCGCGGCGCCTCGGCCCCTGCGGCCGCCCCCGAACCGACCAGCTGCGCCGCCGCCGCGAGCCGTACCGCCGCCTCGTCCGCGACCGGCCCCGCGACCGTGAACGGCAGCCGTACGTACCCCTCGAAGGCGCCGTCGACCCCGAACCGGGGACCGGACGGGACGCGTACGCCGACCCGCTCCCCGGCCACCGCCAGCCGGGAGCCGGAGAGGCCGCCGGTCCGCACCCAGAGCGTCAGGCCGCCGAGCGGAACGGAGAACTCCCAGTCGGGCAGCTCCCGGCGGACCGCGGCGACGAGCGCGTCCCGGTTCTCCCGCGCCTGCTCGCGCCGGACCTGCACGGCCTCCTCCCAGCCGCCGGTGCGCATGAGCCAGTTCACGGCGAGCTGCTCGAGGACGGGTGTGCCCATGTCGGCATAGGCGCGGGCGGCGACCAGGCTGCGGATCACGTCCGGGGCGGCGCGCACCCAGCCGATCCGCATGCCCGCCCAGAATGCCTTGCTCGCCGATCCGACCGTGATCACGGTGGAGCCCGCCGGATCGAAGGCGCAGACCCGGCGCGGCATCCGCACATCGGGGTCGAGGCAGAGCTCGTTCATGGTCTCGTCGACGACCAGGACCGTACCGGCGGAACGCGCCGCGTCCACCAGCGCACGCCGCCGGTCCTCGTCGGCCAGCGCTCCGGTGGGATTGTGGAAGTCGGCGACGACGTAGGCGAGCCGCGGCGCCGCGTCCCGCAGCACCTGCCGCCACCGGTTCATGTCCCAGCCGCCGAGCCCCTCCTCCATCGCCACCGGCACCAGCCGGGCACCCGCCTCCCGCATCAGCTGCAGGATGTTGGCATAGCTCGGGGACTCCACCGCGATCCGCTCGCCGCGGCCCGCGAAGAGATGGCAGATCGCGTCGATCGCGCCCATCGCACCGGTGGTGACCATGATCTGTTCGGGCATGGTCGGGATGCCGCGTCCGGTGTAGCGGTCGGCGATCATCTGCCGCAGCGCGGGCAGCCCGGCGGGGTAGTCGCCGTGGGTGTGGGCGTACGGCGCGAGCTCCTCGACGGCGCCCTGGACCGCCCGGGTCAGCCACGGCTCCGGGGCGGGCAGCGAGGCGCAGCCCAGGTCGATCATCGAGCCGAGGGACTCCGGGGGCAGCGGCTCCAGACCGCGTGCGGGCAGCGGGTTCCCGGCGGGCACGGCGGTCCAGCTGCCGGCTCCCCGGCGGGACTCCAGGAACCCCTCGGTCCGCAGCGCCTCGTACGCGGCGGCGACGGTGGTGCGGCTGACGGAGAGGGCGAGGGCCAGCTCGCGTTCGGCAGGGAGCCTGGCGGCGACCGGCACCCGGCCTTCGAGGACGAGCAGACGGATCCCGTCGGCCAGCGCACGATAGGCGGGCGGCCTGCGGGCGCCCGGTCCGGCGGGCCGGGGCTGTTGGGCCTGGAGCTGCCGGGCGAGCTGCGCCGCGCCCACCGCCGAAGTCCACTGAGCCATGGAAATCAGTCCACCTTCCTCGGATTGGCCATAGTTGGCAGCCAATCCCCTGCCACAGAGTGACATGCGGCAGTCCACCATCACCACACCAGGGGGCATCTCTTGTCCAACGGCACCGCCCCTCGCGGGGCTCACCTCACCCGTCGCCTGATCCAGCTGTACGCCGGTCTCGCACTGTACGGAGCCAGCTCCGCGCTCCTGGTCCGCGCCGGTCTGGGGCTCGAACCCTGGGGCGTGCTGCATCAGGGGCTCGCCGAGCGCTCCGGACTGTCCATCGGGGTCGTCTCGATCATCGTCGGCGCCGCCGTCCTTCTGCTGTGGATACCGCTCAGGCAGCGTCCGGGCCTGGGCACCGTCTCCAATGTCTTCGCCGTCGGCATAGCCATGGACGGCACGCTCGCGCTCGTACCCGACGTGCACGGCCTCGCCGCGCAGTCCGCCGTGATGGCCGCGGGGGTCGTGGTCAACGGCGTCGCCACGGGGCTGTACATCGCGGCGCGGTTCGGCCCGGGGCCCCGCGACGGGCTGATGACCGGACTGCATCTGCGCACCGGCCGCTCCATCCGGCTGGTGCGGACGCTGATCGAGGTGGCGGTCGTGGCGACCGGCTTCCTGCTCGGCGGCACCCTCGGGGCGGGTACGGTCGTGTACGCCCTGGCCATCGGCCCGCTCGCCCAGTTCTTCCTGCGCTCCTTCGCGGTCGGCGGGAAGCCCGTGGCGGGAAGCGGCAACGACGGGGAGACCGGGACCGGCGGGGAGGACGCCGTCGCGCCCGCGGCGGACAACGGCGACACCACCGTCACCCCCCGGACACCGGAGCAGGCCATACTTCCGCAGTGACCTCCGTACGCCACCCCTATCTGGACCATCCCGCGACGATCGCGTTCGCCCACCGAGGCGGTGCGGCGGACGGGATCGAGAACACCACGGCCGCGTTCCGCCGGGCCGCCCACGCCGGGTACCGCTACTTCGAGACCGATGTGCACACCACCTCGGACGGCCGCCTGGTCGCCTTCCACGACGCCACCCTGGACCGGGTGACGGACGCCCGCGGCCGGATAGCCGAGCTGCCGTGGAGCGAGGTGCGACGGGCCAGAGTGGCGGGCCGGGAGCCGCTGCCGCTGTTCGAGGAGCTGCTGGAGACGTTCCCCGGGGCCCGCTGGAACGTCGACATCAAGGCCGCGTCCGCGCTGGTCCCGCTGGTCGAGCTGATCCGCCGCACGGACGCCTGGGACCGGGTGTGCGTCGGCTCGTTCTCGGAGGCCCGGGTCGCCAGGGCGCACCGGCTGGCGGGCCCCCGGCTCGCCACCTCCTACGGCGTCCGGGGGGTGCTCGGGCTGCGGCTGCGCTCCTATGGGATCCCGGCCGCGCTGCGGGCGGGCGCGGTGTGCGCGCAGGTGCCGGAGAGCCAGAACGGCGTCCGGGTGGTCGACCGGCGCTTCGTGCGCGAGGCGCACGCGCGGGGGCTCCAGGTGCACGTCTGGACCGTGAACGAGCCCGAGCGGATGGCAGCGCTCCTCGATCTCGGTGTGGATGGCATCATGACCGATCACATCGAGACGCTGCGCACGGTGTTGAGCGAGCGGGGGGCCTGGGCCTGACGCCGGCCGTGCCAGGTCTTCACGGGGAGAGACGAGGGGGTGCGGGTTGAGCGCCGAGACCGCGGAAACCGCTGAACCGACGGAACCGACTGCGGATTCCGCCGCTGCCGCGAGCCGCAGAAGTGAACAACGCGGCTGGTATTTCTACGACTTCGCCTGCTCCGTCTACTCGACGAGCGTCCTGACGGTCTTCATCGGCCCCTATCTCACCTCGATAGCCAAGGCGGCCGCCGACGCCGACGGCTTTGTGCACCCGCTCGGCATTCCGGTCCGCGCCGGGTCACTGTTCGCCTACGCGGTCTCCGTGTCCGTGGTGGTCGCGGTGATCGTGATGCCGATCGTGGGCGCCGCCGCGGACCGTACGGGGCGCAAGAAGCCGCTGCTCGCGGCCGCCGCCTACGCCGGGGCGACAGCGACCACCGGCATGTTCTTCCTGGACGGCCACCGCTATCTGCTGGGCGCCTTCCTGCTGATCGTGGCGAACGCCGCGATCTCGGTCTCGATGGTGCTCTACAACGCGTATCTGCCGCAGATCGCCGAGCCGGAGGAACGGGACGCGGTCTCCTCGCGCGGCTGGGCCTTCGGCTACACCTCGGGCGCGCTCGTCCTGGTCCTGAACCTGGTCCTGTACACGGGCCACGACTCCTTCGGCCTCTCCCAGTCCGACGCGGTACGGATCTGTCTCGCCTCGGCCGGCCTGTGGTGGGGCGCCTTCACGCTGGTGCCGCTGCGCCGGCTGCGCGACCGGCGCGTGACGGCAGGCGGCGAGGGGGCGGTCGGTTCGGGCTGGCGGCAGCTGATGGCCACCCTGCGCGACATGCGCCGCCATCCGCTGACGCTCTCCTTCCTGCTGGCGTACCTCGTCTACAACGACGGTGTGCAGACGGTGATCTCCCAGGCCTCGGTGTACGGCTCGGAGGAGCTGGGCCTCGACCAGACCACCCTGATCACGGCGGTGCTGCTGGTGCAGGTGCTCGCGGTGGCCGGAGCGCTGGGGATGGGCCGGCTGGCGCGGTCGTACGGTGCGAAGCGCACGATCCTCGGCTCGCTCGTCGTCTGGACGCTGATTCTCGTCGCCGGATTTTTCCTGCCTGCCGGAGCGCCGGTCTTCTTCTATGTACTGGCGTCGGCGATCGGCCTGGTGCTGGGCGGCAGCCAGGCACTGTCGCGCTCGCTCTTCTCCCATCTGGTGCCGCGTGGCAAGGAGGCCGAGTACTTCTCCGCGTACGAGATGAGCGACCGCGGGCTGAGCTGGCTGGGGCCGCTGGTGTTCGGACTCGCGTATCAGCTGACCGGCAGCTACCGGGATGCGATCATCTCGTTGGTGATCTTCTTCGTGGTCGGTTCCGTGCTGCTCGCGAGGGTGCCGATCCGGCGGGCCGTGGCGGCCGCGGGCAATCCCGTACCGGAACGGATTTAGACGTTGAAGTGAAAGGCCGGTAGTGTACGCCTTTGGCCTGTCCGGAGGACCGTTACTGCGAGCGGAAGAAGCCAAAGCGTTGGGTGACAACTTCCGCCAGATGTGACAAACCGGGCATCGCTGGGTACTTGGAACCCTGGGAAACCTGAAAAAGCAGCGGCACGACGGGCGACGCATGACCGGCAACGGGAATCTTTACCGCCGACCGGACGTTGACCGGATGACGACGACAGCGACACCTGTCCTGTGGGCGACAAGCCCGGGAGGCACGATTCATGAGTGAGCGAGCTCTCCGCGGCACGCGACTCGTGGTTACCAGCTACGAGACGGACCGCGGCATCGATCTGGCCCCGCGCCAGGCGGTGGAGTACGCATGCCAGAACGGACATCGATTTGAGATGCCGTTCTCGGTAGAGGCGGAAATTCCGCCGGAGTGGGAGTGCAAGGCGTGCGGCGCCATGGCACTCCTGGTGGACGGGGATGGCCCCGAGGAGAAGAAGGGCAAGCCTGCGCGTACGCACTGGGACATGCTCATGGAGCGGCGCACACGCGAGGAGCTGGAGGAAGTGCTCGCCGAGAGGCTGGCGGTCCTGCGCTCCGGAGCCATGAACATCGCCGTGCACCCGCGGGACAGCAGGAAGTCCGCCTGACCGACCGCGTAACACCGCAGTACGACAGAGCCGCGGGCCGTGACACCGACTGTGTGTCACGGCCCGCGGCTCTTTCGTGGTGTGCTCCGTCGCAGCGCGACGGGCGCTCCCGCCCGCTCAGGACGTCAGCGGTGGCCGCGGGCCCTCGTCGGGGCGTGCGCCGGGCCGTGCGCCCTCCTCGCGGATGACCTCACCCTGCACGACTTTTCCGTCCGGCCGGTGGATGCGGGCCTGCTGGAAGGCGTCGGAGAGGCTGCCAGGGCTCGCGGCACGCATCCGGCGCTCCAGCGACCGCTCCGCGTACCGGCCGAGCCACGAGCGGACCGGCGGCACCAGCAGCAGAAGCCCCGCGACGTCCGAGACGATGCCCGGGATCATCAGCAGCAGCCCGCCGAGCATCAGGAAGCCGTTGCCCCTGCCGCTTGAGCCGGTGGCCGGCGGGGCGGCGGCCGCCCCGGGCTGCCCCGGCATCTGCTGGAGGGTCTCGGTGAGGTTGCGGAAGGCCCGGCGGCCGGCCCGCTTCATCACGGCGGCCCCGAGCACGATGCCCGCCGCCAGGAGCAGCAGCACGGTGAACCCGCCCGCCGCATCGGCCACGACGGTGAGCAGCCAGATCTCCAGCACCGCCCAGGCGGCGATGGCGAGGGGGACGAGAGTACGGGCGCGGGAGCGCTTGGGGGCGGTCGGGGGCGGTGTGCCGGTCGTCATGGTCCCCAGTGTGCCCGTACGGCCGTCCGAACGGCACAAGGGGGTGATCATGGGCGGCTGCCCCGATGCCCCGCCGCCGTCGGCGGCGGGCCCGGCGGATCAGAGCTCCTTGCGGCCCAGGACCCGGTTCGTACGGGAGGTGACGCCCCAGGAGGTGACCCGCCAGAGCGCCTCGACCAGGATGTCGCGGCTCATCTTCGAGTCGCCGATCTCCCGGTCGACGAAGGTGATCGGGACCTCGACGACGTGATAGCCGGCCTCGACGGCCCGGCGGGCCAGGTCGACCTGGAAGCAGTAGCCCTGCGAGGCGACCTGGTCGAGGCCGATGCCGTCCAGGGTCTCGGCGCGGAAGGCCCGGTAGCCGCCGGTGACGTCCCTGGTCCGCAGCCCGAGGAGGAGCCGGGAGTAGGTGCTGCCGCCGCGGGAGATCATTTCGCGGGACTTCGGCCAGTTGACCACGCGCCCGCCCGGCACCCAGCGGGAGCCGAGCACCAGGTCGGCGCCCTTGAGCGCGGTGAGCAGCCTGGGCAGTTCCTCGGGCTGGTGGGAGCCGTCGGCATCCATCTCCACGAGCACGCCGTAGCCGTGTTCGGTGCCCCAGCGGAATCCCGCGAGGTAGGCGGCGCCGAGCCCTTCCTTGCCCTTGCGGTGCAGCACCTGGACCTGGCTGTCCCCGGAGGCGATCTCGTCGGCGATCTTGCCGGTGCCGTCCGGGCTGTTGTCATCGGCGACCAGGATGTCGGCGTCCGGCACAGCGGCGCGCACCCGGCTGACGATCGGCTTGATGTTCTCGGCCTCGTTGTAGGTCGGAATGATCACCAGGATTCTGCCGAGCGGGCCGTACCGCCGCTGACCGCCGTCGTTCACTTACTGCCCCTTAAGTCCGTACGCAGGTGCACACCATATCCAGCGGACGGGGACCCATCGCCGACACGGTCGGACGGGGCTGTTCGGCGCCGGGGACAGAAGGACGGAAGTGCGGACAGAAACCCGGGTGCGCACGCGGACGGGGGCTACGGATGGGGGCCCAGCGCCCTTCGGGCCGACCTGGGACCCGCTGGCTGCGGGTCGACCTAGAGCCGTTGTCTACTGAACGTCCGGGCCCCACCCGGGTCGCACCGCCGTCCGGATGAAACCTTCCCTCGCCCCCGAGGCGCGGACGCTGAACCTGGCTGTCAGTGACGGTGTGCCGGTGCGGCACACCTCCCCATGACCCAGCGGCGTTCGACGACATGCGTGGAGGTTCAACCGGTCGGACGTCCTGTGGTGGACTCGGCCGAACCTACCGGCCGGTGGGCGCGTTCTGTCAATAGCCGTCTGACCTGCAATATTTACGAAACTTGCCTGGTCAGTAGCGAAGATCCGCAGGTCGCGGCGGAGCGGGGACCACTATCGGCGACGATGCGAAATGTCCGCACGTCACTCGTTCGGCCGCGCATAGACAGTTTGTCCGAAGACCACGGTCCTCAGGCAGACCGGCAGCTCGGCGCCGGGGGTGAGATCGGGCAGGCCGGGCGTCCCCGACCGGGGGTCGGTGGACCAGCGGGCGACCCGGTCGTCCGGGGCCTGGACCACCAGGTCAGCGGTGCGCCAGACCGCGTAGTCGGCCGGGGCGCCGGGCACCAGGATCCCCGCGTCGTCGCGGCCGATGGCCCGCCAGCCGCCCCGGGTGTGGGCGGTGAAGCCCGCCCGTACGGAGATCCGGTGTTCGGACGTGCGGTGGAAGGCGGCGGCCCGTACGGTGCCCCACGGGTCGAGCGGGGTCACCGGGCTGTCGGAGCCGAAGGCCAGGGGCACGCCGGCCCGCAGGAGCGCCGCGTACGGGTTGAGGGACCTGGCCCGCTCGACGCCGAGCCGCTGTGCGTACATGCCCTCCTCGCCGCCCCAGGCCGCGTCGAAGGCGGGCTGGACGGAGGCGGTCAGACCCAGCTCCGCGAACGCGGCGACAGTCTCGGGGGTGAGCATCTCGGCGTGCTCGACCCGGTGCCGGGCGCCCCGGATCCGGGGCAGGCCGAGCGTCTCGGCGGCGGCCCGGACCCCTTCCACCACGGCGGAGACCGCCGCGTCCCCGATGGCGTGGAAGCCGGCCTGCAGCCCCGCCTCGGTGCACGCGGTGACATGGGCTGCGATCTGCGCCGCGTCCAGGTGGGCGGTGCCCGTGTCTCCGGCCGGCCCGTCGGCGTACGGCTCGTGCAGGCAGGCGGTGTGCGAGCCGAGCGAGCCGTCCACGAAGAGGTCCCCGGCCGCTCCGACGGCGCCGAGCTCCCTGATCCGACGGGCGTCCTTCTCGTCGGCGACCTGCTCGGCCCAGTAGCCGAAGACCCGCGGTCCGCTCTGAGCGGCGGCGAGCTTCAGCAGTGCGGCGAAGTCCTCCTCGTCGGAGATGTCGGGGCCGCCGCACTCGTGGACGGTGCCGATGCCGAGCGACGCGGCGTGCCGCAGGGCGGCGCGCTGGGCGTCGGCACGCTGCCGCGGCGAGACGGCGCCGTGGGCCGCGGAGCGGACCGCGTGGTGGGCCGCGCCGGTCAGCGGGGCGTCGGGGTGGTAGCCGGTCAGCCCGGTGACGCCGGGGACCAGGTCGAGCAGGGCGGTGGTGACGACGGCGGAGTGCACATCGATCCGGGGCAGGTAGGCCGGCCGTCCTCCGGCCGCCGCGTCGAGCTCGCCGCGCGACGGGGGGCGCTGCTCCGGCCAGCGCGTGGCGTCCCAGCCGTGGCCGAGGACGACCCGGTCCTCGGGGTGGGCGGCCACGTACGCGCGCAGCAGGCCGAGCGCCTCGTCGAGGGTCCGGGCGCCGGACAGGTCGAGGCCGGTGAGGGCCAGGCCGGTCGAAGTGGTGTGGACGTGGGCGTCGGTGAACGCGGGGGTGACCAGCGCACCGTCGAGGTCGATCACTTCGTCGACGCCGCTCGCGAAGGCGTCGGCGGCCCCTTCCGAGCCCACCCAGGCGACATGGCCGCGTTCGACCACCATGGCGGTGGCGAAGGGGTCGGCGGGGCTGTGGACGTCTCCACCGCGCAGCAGCACGGTGCGGTGTTCGCTCTGGGGGGCGGTGCTCTCGGTCATGGGACCAGTCTCGCGCCTGCGGGGAGCCGCGCGGTCCCCGGCCCCCTCAGATCCGTGGCGGCCGGGCCTCGTACGGCGTGGACAGCACCACCGTGGTCCGGGTGGAGACACCGGCGAGCGAGCGGATCCGGGTGAGCAGGTGCTCCAGCTCCAGCGGCGTGGCGACGCGGACCTTGAGGATGTAGTTCTCGTCACCCGCGACGCTGTGGCACGCCTCCAGCTCAGGGACGTCCGCGAGCCGCTCGGCGATGTCGTCCGGCGCGCTCGGGTCGAAGGGTTTCACCGAGATGAACGCGGTGAGCGGCAGGCCGACGGCCTCGGGGTCGACGACCGCGGCGTAGCCCCGGATCACCCCGCGCTGCTCCAGCCTGCGGACACGCTGATGAACGGCCGATGTGGACAGGCCCGTGGCCTTGCCCAGGTCGGTGTAGCTCATCCGCCCGTCCTTGACGAGCAACTCCACGATCTGTCGGTCCAGCTCCTCCATACGGATCAACCTATTGCCCCAGGTCCCTCCAGGCACAGCGGCAGGAGCTCCGGAAGGGGCCCCTGCGGCAGGCATGTGACGAATGCCACAGGTTTACGGGTGGGTAGCGGGCCACCTGGCGGTTACGGCCGTCGCACGACGGGAAGTGCTTGCTGTGGTCGAGGCCCTGTCGCCTGGTCGGCCCACCTGAGGGGGGAATTTCCCATGCAGAGCCTGAAGCTCACCGGACGTACCGAACCGGATCCCGTCGAGGATGCTGCGCCCGTCGAGGACACCGCTCCCGACGCGTACGACACCTTCGAGATGTACCGGGTGATCTGCCCGGACTGCGCGCAGCCGATCGCGCTGCTGGCGGGCGAGGAGGTGCTGCCGGAGCACGCGCTGTGCCCGACGCCGTGGAATCCGTTCGTGCTGACCGTCTGCGCCGGTACGGGCCGCGCGGCGTCGCAGTCGCGGCCCGCCGACGATTCGCTCGACGCCCAGGAGCAGGAGACGGGCCTGCTGTTGACGCTCCCTCAGGGGCTGGACTGGAGAATGCAGCCGTTCTCGCACGCCGGCGGCCCCGGCTCGCGCCCGCTGCGGATGCGGCGCGACGCCGCCTGACAGCCGCTCCCGCGTGCGCGCGGGACCGGCCCGGACACACATCCGGGCCCCACAGCCCATCTGCGCCCGCACCACGACGGCCCGGCCGCGTGGTGCCCGCTGAGGACCGCCTGCCGCCCGGGGACGGGGCGAACGGGCTCTCGATTCGGCCGGACAGTGACCAGGGCCCGCCCGGCGCCGTTGGCCAGGCATGACCCTGCTGCACTCAACGGCCGGTCCCGGCCGCCGCCGCCTCGCCGCTCCCACCGCCGAAGAATCGGTTCCGCAGCCCGGTTCGCGACCGGTGCCCCAGCCCGTGCCTCCCCGTTCGGTGCCGCGACCGGTGCCGCACTCCACCGATCCGCCCATCTACCGGGCGTTGCTGCGCCATTGGGAGAGCGCCGACCGCACCCTGCCGGGCCGCCATGACCAGGAGTGGAACCGGATCATGGCGACGCCCGTGTGGTCGGACCGGCCGCTGCGGGTCAGCGTGACTCAGGACCCGCGAGGTGGCGTGCGATGACCATCCGCTGGATCTGATTGGTGCCCTCGACGATCTGCAGCACCTTGGCCTCGCGCATCAGCCGCTCGACGGGGAAGTCGAGGGTGTAGCCGTAGCCGCCGAGCACCTGGACGGCGTCGACGGTGACCCGCATGGCCGTGTCCGTGCAGAACAGCTTGGCCATGGCCGCCTGGCGCGAGAAGGGCTTGCCCTCGTCGCGGAGCCGGGCGGCCTCCAGGTAGAGCGCGCGACCCGCCTCGATCTGGGTGGCCATGTCGGCGAGCATGAAGCGCAGCCCCTGGAAGTCCGCGATGGGGCGGCCGAATTGCTGCCTTCCGGAGGCGTAGCCGACGGCCTCGCCCAGGGCGGCCTGGGCGACGCCGATCGCGCAGGCGGCGATGCCCAGGCGCCCGGAGTCGAGTGCGGACAGGGCGATCGCGAAGCCCTGGCCCTCTTCGCCGATCCGGCGCGCGTCGGACACCCGTACGCCGTCGAAGTTCAGCTGGGCGGTGGGCGAGCCCTTCATGCCCATCTTCTTCTCGGGGGCGGCCGCGTTGAGCCCCTCGGCGTCGCCGGGGACCAGGAACGCGGTGATGCCGCGGGCGCCCTCGGCTCCGGTGCGGGCCAGGACCGTGTAGAAGTCGGCGATGCCGCCGTGGGTGATCCACGCCTTGGTGCCGGTGACGACCCAGTCGTCGCCGTCGCGTACGGCCTTCGTGCGGAGCGAGGCGGCATCGGAGCCCGCGGCGGGCTCCGAGAGGCAGTAGGCGCCCAGCAGGCCGCCTCCCAGCATCGCCGGGAGGTGTTCGGCCCGCTGCTCCTTGGTGCCGTATCCGGCGACCGCGTGGCAGGCGAGGGAATGGACGCTGACGCCGAGGCCGACGGTGAGCCGGGCGGCCGCGAGCTCTTCGAGGACCTGGAGGTAGACCTCGTACGGCTGGTCGCCACCGCCGTACGCGGAGTCGTAGGGCAGTCCCAGCAGTCCGGAGTCGGAGAGCAGTGTGAAGACTTCGCGCGGGAACCGGCCCGCTTCCTCCTCCTCGGCCGCCCCGGGCGCGATCTCGCGCTGGGCGATGTCGCGGACGAGCGCGACGAGTTGCCTGGACTCCTCGGTGGGCAGACGGCGTTCCACCAATTGCGAAGCACGGTCGGTCATGACGGCGCTCTCCTCCCTGTCGGGCGTTGCGACGGTCGCGCGCGAGGGGTGTGGGCGGCGCCGCCGGGGGCTTCCGGGCGGAGCCCGGAAAAGCACTGCTGTCCAGCCGACGCCGCCCCCCTCGGATTACGAGAGCTGCTGGCCAGCGGCTGTGGCGGCTTGAGTATGCCCGATCGGACGATATCCGTCACGGGGTGACCGGGCTACTCGGCACCGGGCGGAACGATCACCGGAGTTGGTCCGAACCATTGACCCGACTGGTCTAGTCCATCTACGGTTCCCAGCGGAACGGTCTCTGCGCGTTCATGCCAAGTACACGCGACGGCCGACCGTCAGCCCCCACAAGCAAGTTCCCTCCCCCACGAGGAGACAAGATGTTCGGACTGCATCGTCCACACGCCCGCTTCCGGGCGCTCGCCGCAGCCGCCTGTACCGCCGCCCTCGGCGCCACCCTGCTGGGTGTCGCGGGCACCGCGTCGGCCGGCACTCCCCCCACCACGCGAGCAGCGGCCCCCGCCTCCGTCGGCGCCACCCCCACGGCGGCCGGCGGCAAGGTGGTCGGATACTTCACCAACTGGGGTGTATACGGCCGCAATTACCACGTCAGGAACATCGAGACGTCCGGCTCGGCCGACAAGCTCACGCACATCAACTACGCCTTCGGCAACGTCACCGGCGGCAAGTGCGCGATCGGCGACTCGTACGCCGACTACGAGAAGGCGTACACCGCCGACCAGTCCGTCGACGGTGTGGCGGACACCTGGGACCAGGATCTGCGCGGCAACTTCAACCAGCTGCGCAAGCTGAAGAAGCTGCACCCGGACCTGAAGGTCATCTGGTCGTTCGGCGGCTGGACCTGGTCCGGTGGCTTCGGTGAGGCCGCGAAGAACCCGGCCGCGTTCGCCGAGTCCTGCTACAACCTGGTGGAGGACCCGCGCTGGGCCGATGTCTTCGACGGCATCGACATCGACTGGGAGTACCCCAACGCCTGCGGCCTGACCTGCGACACCAGCGGCCCCGCCGCGCTCAAGGGCCTCACCACCGCGCTGCGCTCGAAGTTCGGCAGCAACAACCTCGTCACGGCCGCCATCACCGCCGACGGCTCCGACGGCGGCAAGATCGACGCCGCCGACTACGCCGGCGCCGCCCAGTCCCTGGACTGGTACAACGTGATGACGTACGACTTCTTCGGCGCCTGGGACGCCAAGGGCCCGACCGCCCCGCACTCCCCGCTCACCTCGTACAACGGCATCCCGAAGGCCGGCTTCAGCTCCGCCGACGCCATCACCAAGCTGAAGGCCCAGGGCGTCCCCGCCTCCAAGATGCTGCTCGGCATCGGCTTCTACGGCCGCGGCTGGACCGGCGTCACCCAGGACGCACCCGGCGGCACCGCCACCGGCGCCGCCCCCGGCACCTACGAAGCCGGCATCGAGGACTACAAGGTCCTCAAGAACAGCTGCCCGGCCACCGGCACCGTCGCCGGCACCGCCTACGCCCACTGCGGC
>NZ_FPJO01000005.1:324080-380571 GCF_900119365.1 Streptomyces atratus | reverse complement strand
CGGCGGCCCGCCCCGCTCGCACGGAACCAGGTCCCGATCCGGTGTCCTGGGCAGCGCGGGCCTTCTTCACCCAGCCCCGCAGTGACTCCGAACTGACCCCGAGCTCCCGGGCAACCTCGGTCACCGTCCGTCCCGACGACCGCACGAGTTCGATCGCGTCCCGCTTGTACTCCTCCGAGTACCGCTTCGTGTACTTGCTTCCCACCTGGCACTGCTTCCTCTGGGCTCTCACGTCCCAGTCTCCAGGTGTCCACGATCAAGGGGAAGGTTCACCATCGCCGTCCACCCCGATCACCAGCACCAGGGCCTCGGCCGCGCCCTGCTCGCTGAGGCCCGGACCCGCGTCGGCACGCTCAGCGTTCCGACGCTGGATGCCTGGACCAGGGACGACCCGGACACACTGCGCTGGTACCGGGCGATGGGCTTTGCCGAGGGCGAGCACTACCTCCACGTCTACGCGAACTACTACGCCGAAGCCGCGGAGCCGGACCGCGCCATCGCCGAACGGCGCCCGGGGCTACGGCCGATGCAGGCTTTCCTGCACGCCAAGCTGCGAGACGAGCAGCTGCTGCGTGAGCAATTCGCCCGGGTCCACGTCTGCCGCCGCTTCACTGTGGAGCTCTGAACCCGGATTCCCACCCTCAGCCCGTGGCCGGCCGTACCGGCCACGAGTTTTGGTGTTCGCCGGACATCAGGGCGGGCTCGGCGTGAACATGTGCGTTGCTGAAGCAGCCATGATCGACACCAAGGCCGTGAGGGTGAGTGTGCTGGAAGACGCCGACCGCGTCGAGTCTCTGGCCGTATTGTCCGGGTTCCGGGCCGACCTGTATGACTGTCTAAACGCCCGGGCGGACGCACTGTTCGAGCTCACCGACGCGCTGCTGTGCGCCGATGGACCGGTGAAGTCACTGGTCGACCTGACACTGGCCGCCGAGCATCGGCGCGGTCACGGTGCCCTGTACGACGGGCTGAACTGCGGCCGGATCGAGGTGGATCGGCTGCGCGCCGACCTGGCCGCTCTGCCCCTGCCGAGGACGAACGACGGCCGGATCGTGCTCGCGGTGGACGTCAGCCCCTGGCTGCGGTCCGACGCGCCGACCAGCGCGGACCGACTGTTCTGCCACGTCTACGGGCGAGCGAAGAGCGTTTCGCAGTTCATCCCCGGCTGGCCGTACTCCTTCGTGGTCGCGCTGGAGTCCGGGCGGACGTCCTGGACCGGGATCCTGGACGCAGTCCGACTCGGCCCCGAAGACGACGCGACCGCGGCGACCGCCGACCAGCTGCGCGGCGTGGTCGAGCGCTTGGTCACGGCCGGGCACTGGCAGGCCGGCGATCCGGACGTCCTGATCGTGATGTACGCCGGGTACGACGTGACCCGGCTCGCGTTCGTCCTGGCGGACCTGCCCGTCAAAGTTCTCGGCCGCATCCGCTCGGACCGGGTGCTGCGGCGCCCGAAGCCGCCCCGGGTGCCGGGTACCAACGGCCGCCCGCCCAAGCCCGTTCCTGAGTTCGCCCTGGCCAAGCCCGCCACCTGGCCCGAACCGGAACACACCACGACCACCGAGACCACCCGCTACGGCACCGCCACCGCCCAGAGCTGGGACCGGCTGCACCCCCGGCTGACCCACCGCACCTGCTGGCTCGACCACGACGGCGAACTCCCGGTCATCGAGGGCACGTTGATCCGCCTGGAGGTCGACCACCTACCCGGCGACCGCAACCCCGACCCCGTGTGGCTGTGGTCCTCGGCGACCGGTGCCACCCCTGCCGACATCGACCGCTGGCGGCGCTCCTACCTGCGCAGATTCGACCTCGAACATACCTTCCGGCTTTTCAAGCAGACCCTCGGCTGGACCCGCCCCAAGATCCGCACCCCCGACGCGGCCGACCGCTGGACCTGGATCGTCATCGCCGCCCACACCCAGCTCCGGCTTGCCCGACGCCTCGCCGAGGACCTCCGCCGCCCCTGGGAGAAGCCAGCCGCCCCGGGCCGGCTCACCCCCGCCCGCGTCCGACGCGGGTTCAGGAACATCCGCGCCACCACGCTCCCCCCGGCCAGAGCGCCGAAACCCGCAAAGCCCGGCCCCGGACGGCCACCGGGGTCGAAGAACCGCCGACCCGCACCCCGCTACGACGTGGGCAAAACCGTCAAACGCGACCTCACCATGGCCGACCACCAAGACCGGAATGGATAAAGAACAAGCTCAGGTCACTGATACGTCACGAGTGGTAGAGCACCCGTACGACCATCGTGTCGCCGGGCAGGCCGTCCAGGTAGGCGTTGAACATTTGTTTGTAGTCGAGGCCGCCGGCCTCCACCCACCGGCCATCGAGGGTGAGCAGGGCGGGGGTGGGCAGCACGGCGGCCACATGGCGGGTCACATAGGTCTCCAGGTCCTCGTCGAAGCGGCGGACGGGGTCGAAGGTGAACCGTTCCTCCAGGGCGGGGTCGGCCTCGATCGCCTGGATCAGGGGCTGTTCACGGAAGGCGGCCACGGCGGCCTCCCTGACGTGGTCCGGCTCCAGGTTCCTGACCCGCTCGGCGAAGTGGCGGAAAGGCAGCGCGGGCGGGTAGCCGTCAGCGAAGGCGCGGTACGCCGTCCAGGTGCCGGCCGCCCGGCGGGCCTCGGCGGCGCGGGGCGTGTCGAGGTCGAGGATGCCACGCGGGCCGCCGTGACAGCGGGAGGGCGGCAGGTCCTCGGCGGGTTCGGTCCAGTCGTCGTACCGCACGAGCCGGGGGTCGTCCTCGTGGCCGGGCAGTACGTCGAAGAGACAGCCCGCCCCGGAAACGAACCAGTAGCTCCACTCGCCCACCCAGTCCGGGTGAGGGCGGTCCTCACGGTCGTACCAGAAGGGGGCCATCGCCTGTTCTATCGCCTGCTTCAGCCCGCCGGGGCCGACGGGCGGCAGACAGACGGTGATGCGCTGTTTACCCATGGTGTCCCCTTATGTGGTGCGGTCTGCGCTCGGTGCGCGGGCGTGTGGTGTGGTGCGCTGCGCGGCCCGCCTTGGCAAGCCGCGCCGGTCAGGCGGTCGGCGGGGGGCCGCAGGAGATGACGACGTTTTCGCAGCCGCGTTCCAGTGTCTTCCAGCCCTCCCGGATGAACGCCAGGTCGCCGAGGATGCCGGCGCCGTTCATCACCTTGCCGCCGAGACCACCGCCACCGCGCTTGCCTCCGCCGCGCCTACCACCGCCGCCAGCGGGCCTCTCGCCTGGGGCCCAGCCGCCGCGGATCCCGCCTGAGGAGTGGCTGTCGAAGAATTCCGATCCCGGCTTCCCGGCACCCGCGAAGATCACTCGGACGTTGGCGTTGCCGACGAACCTGTCCCGGACTGCCTCGGCCTGTTCCATACTGTGGGCGACGAAGACGACGTTCTGACTCTGTCTCTTGTTGCCCATGGAGTTGAGCTTGTTGTTGATGGTTTTCTGAATGTTGTCGACGGACTCCGCGCTGACGACAGCCGTGGACTTGTTGGCGTCCCAGGTCTCCACGCCCACGATCTTGCCGTTCTTCCAGGTGACCTTGATGAAGTCTGCGGTGACGCCGGACACCCGGTGGTTGCCGTTTGCGTCGTGGACCAAGCCTTTCTCCGAGAGCACTCCGTTGTCGTTCTGCCAGAGGTACTCGCTGCCGTTGCCCGTCTTCGGGTCGTACAGGTCGAGCCCCTTGCGCAGGTCGTCGTTCATGAACTTGATGGCGCCGCGCTCTGACTGGTTCTCTTGGGGCGACCCTACGGTGTGCGGGACACCTCGGTCGTCGTAGATGACGCGGTAGGTCTCGTCGCCCTTGGAGACCTTCGTCTCCGTGAGCGCCTTGCCCGGTTGCACGCGGTCGTTCTCTGCGCTGATGATGCGTCCGCCGCTGCAGATGGCGATGCCTTCCCAGCACTCGATGGGCTGGAGCCCGTCGGGGTCGCCGGTCCGGGAGTCGCCTGGAGGAGCCGGTGACCGACACCTCTGGCCGGGGATTCGACCTGGCCAACCCCGAACCGGAGCCCGAGCCAGCCCGAGCCAGTCGACCGAGCCGGTCCACCTGAACGTCCCGGTCGAGTTCCCCGACGACTGAGAGGCCAACCAGGCGGCGATGGCGCGACTGACGGCTCATCGGGCGAAGACCCGTTGAGCCGTCAGGAGTGGTGGGAGCATTCACCCGTCAGGCCATCCGCAACTGGTCGCGGAGCGCCCGGGCGACCTGCGCCATCAGTGCTTCCGCCTCGGGCTGCAGCACGGCCGGTACGCGGGATTCGGTGAGGGCGGCGACGGCGAACGTCTGCCCGTCGGCGTGCTCGACGACCCCGGCCTCGTGTCGGAGGTTGAGCAACGTACCGGTCTTCGACGACCACCGGGACGCGTCGGAGCTGAAGTCGGGAGCAAGTCGCTGCCGGATCAGGTTGTTCGTCATCAGCTCGCGGACCCGCGCCGCGGTGGCGGGCTGGATCGTCGTCGGCCGCCACAATCCCTCCAGCAGGTCGACGAAGGTCCGGGCCGACCCGACGTTCGCGCGGCTGATGTCGAGCTGGGCCACGGGATGCCCCTGTCCCGCTGTCGCCGCGCCGATGGCGAGGGCGTGGGCAAGGTGCACCTCGGTCGGCGCGAACCGTTCGGCCGGCGTCTGGGTGAGGTCCCCCATGAGGTGGCGTACCACGATGCCGTCGTAGCCGAGCCGCCGCAGCTCCGCGGTGACCGCGGCAGGCGGGGTGAGGGCGAACAGCGCGTCGGCCGCGGTGCCGTCGCTGATCGCCGTGCTGAGATACAGCAGGTCCTCGAGCGCGACCGTGGCCGGGTGCCGGAACTTGGTCAGGCCGGTCGGTCCCGGCACGGTGACGCGGCCGGGCTGCACCACGATCGTTGCGGCCAGGTCGAGTTCACCGCGTCCGACACGTTCCAGTGTGGCGATCGCGAGCGGCACCTTGACCAGGGAAGCGATCGGATACTCCACCTCGGCGTCGATCGCGAGTTCATCGCCGGTGTCGAGGTCACGCACCAGGAACGAGCCGCGCAGGCCGCCGTCATGCAGGGCCTCCCTCGCATCGCGCAGGACCTTGGTCGTCCCCACCACTACGCCTCACCATCGCCCGACACGTCGCCGCTCCGGCTACCGTGGTCCGACATGCCGAGGCAGCGCCCGATCGTGGCGAGGAGGAGGGTCCGGATCCGCTGGGCGTCCTCGCGCAGTCCGGCCTCGACGTCGTAACCCCGTACCAGCTCCAACTCGCCGATCGGCCGCCAGTACAGCCCCAGTTCGTCGGCCTGGACGGCGGAGCAGAGCAACAGGTCGGCCGAGCCGAGCACCTCGGCCGCGGCGTCGACGAGTGAGGCCGAGACCACGACCTGGGCGGGTTGGAGGCCGACCCCGTCCCGTAAGCGGATCACCCGGTCGCGTACGTGCGGCACGTCGTCCTCCGGCTGGATCCAGACGCGCCGTCGGCGTGCGTTACGTCCGGCCCGGCCCGCGCGCAGGTTTTCCACGTATATCGTCTGCCCCGCCGGCTCGGCGCTGCCGGCCAGCCCCAACGGTATCCGCCATGGCGCTCCGTCCGGGGGTACGGACACGATCGCCGCCCGGACCTCCAACGTCCGTGCGAGCGCCGCGCGTTCACCCGGCCCGGCTGTGTGCAGGGCGAGATTCAGGTCGTGCCGACGCGCCTCGGCAACGAGCCCGGCGAGCCGGCGTGGGGCGGAGACCGCCGGTACGGCCAACCGGAACCGGCGTCGCTTGGCACACTCGGCGTCGTGCTCCATCGCCTCGACGAGTTCGACCAGCCGCCGGGCCGAGGACAGCATGTCCCGGCCGAACGGGGTCAGAGTGACGTTTCGTGACGACCGGTCGAACAGCTTGGAGCCGAAGTGCTCCTCCAGGGCGGCGATCCGCCGGCTGACGACCGACTGCGGCATGCCTGCCGCAGCGGCACCGACGGTGAAGCTTCCATGCCCACTCACCGCCACGAACGCCTCGCAGGCCCTGACCAAGTCCATGGCCGGAGCTTATAGCTATGCCGGATCAGCATGGGTCTGCGCATTTCTGTCTTGGACAGCATGTACTGCCGAATGCCAGATTGCCTTCTGCCCGACCTGGGTCATCTCTCGAGGCAGATACCGGTTTGCTGGTAATGAGCTTCCGGAGGGGAGATGTTGCCCGGCGGACACCCCATCTGCGGCGAGCGAACTCGAGCCCGCTTGCCGTAGTCGTAACTCGCCCCGGTGGAGGGAAGACCATGACGTCACAACAACCGGCCATCACGCGCCGCGCGCTTCTAGGGGTGGCGGCACTCCTGCCGTTGGCCGGATGCGCGGAGGGCAAGAGGACAGCGACGCGACCGTCAGCGGGCGAGCCCTCATCCCCCTCCGCCACGGCGAGCGCTCGCCACGGCCAACTGGCCGCATTGGAGAGGAAGTTCGAAGCACGCTTAGGGGTGTACGCCCTCGCCACCGGCACCGGGGCCACCATCACCCACCGGGCGGACGAACGGTTCGCGTTCTGCTCGACGTTCAAGGGGCTGGCGGCAGCGGCGGTCCTGCACCGCAATCCGCTGTCGCACCTGGATACGGTCATCAGGTACACCGAAGGCGACCTGATGAAGAGCTCGGCCATCACCAGACAGCATGTGGCCACCGGAATGACGATCCGACAACTGTGTGATGCCGCGGTCCGCTACAGCGACGGAACGGCCGGCAATCTCCTGCTCCGCGATCTCGGCGGGCCGGCCCGGTTCACGGCGTACGTGCGCAGCCTCGGCGACACGGTCACCAGGATGGACCGGATCGAGCCGACGATCGCGCAAGCCACCCCGGGAGACCCCCGCGACACCACCTCGCCCAGGGCGTTCGGTACCAACTACCGGAAGATCCTGTTGGGGGACGCCCTGCCGACGGACAAGCGCACCTTCCTCCGCCACCTGCTGGAACGCAACGGCACCGCTGCCGGCGCGCAACGTATCCGGGCCGGCGTACCGCGGGGATGGAACGTGGCGGACAAGACCGGGACCGGCGACTACGGCACCCTCAACGACATAGCTGTGGTGTGGCCCCCGAATGCCGCGCCACTCGTCATCGCGATCATGTCCAGCAAGGCCACCAAGGACGCCAAGTACGACCAGGCTCTCCTCGCCGAGGCCGCCGCGTACGTGGTGTCTACTCTCACCTAAGACCGACCGGCAATAGGGGGCGGCGTCGCGGGGCTGGGCACGCACATCTGCCGCGTTGTCGTCAATCAACAACTTCCCCAAGCTCTCGGCTTCGCTCGAGCAGGGGAGACCCCATTGCGTTGCCTCAATCCTCCGCCTTGCAGCTGCACGCACCCAGCCCCGCTCCTTCACCCACCCCCCAATTGCCGGTCGGTCTAACTTGACTCTGTCGGGGATCTCGGACAGTCGGGCTCAGCTGCCGAGGGTTCGCCAGGACTTTGACCGAGGGATCTCGTTCTGGTCCAGGAAGGTCTGGAAGGCGATCGGTGGTCTCGGTGTAGAGGGTTCCTCGGTCGCTGACCTGCCGCTGAGTCGTTCGATGTTCCCGGCGATGGCTGTGAGGACGTGTTGCAGGTGGGCTTTCGGCTGTCCTCGGTAGCGGCAGCGGCGCATGCCGTGTCCGTGGGCGAACTCGTTGACGGTGCCCTCCACGCCGGAGCGGACTGCGCAGCGGGCCTTCCAGTCGGGTGTCTGCTGCTCGGCGCGGACGCGGAGTTGCAGGTCACGGAGTTCGCGTGGGGGAAAACCCACGGTCCGGGCGCTGTCCGCGGTGGTGGTGCAGCGGGTGCGGGCCAGGCAGGGGCGGCACTGGCTCTTGGTGAACCGGGCCACGATCAGCGGGGCCGCGGTGGGCGAGGAGGCCGGTTAGGGGCCGTGCCAGCCCGCGCCGGCCTGGCCCTGGGGGCAGGTGACCTGTCGGCGGTCGAAGTCGATGTGGAAGTCGTCCCGGTCGAAGCCCTCGTTCTTGCGGTGCTGGCGGGTGGGGTTGCCCGGCAGCGGCCCGCTGACGGTGATCTGGTGTTCGCGGGTGGCTCGTTCCAGGTGGGCCAGGGAGGTGTAGCCGCCGTCGACCAGGTGCTCGGCGGGCAGCAGTCCGCGGCGAGCCAGGCGGGTGTGGATGCCGGGCAGGGCCTGGCCGTCGTTCGTGGCGGCCGAGGTGGTGGCCACGTCCGTGATCACGTTGGCACTGTCGGAAGCACGCGTCTCGGTAACGTGCGCGGCGAACCCCTTCCAGCTGATGATGTGCCCGTGGCGGACGTAACGCGCCGTGGTGTCGTAGGGCGAGACGATTACGGAGGCGGAGGGCGGCAGGCCGCCGTCATCGACGGTGCGCCAGCGCAGGCGGCCTGCCGCGTCGCGGTAGTAGTTCTGCACGATGATCTGCCGCAGCGCCTCGGCCTGTGGGCCGGGCCGATAGCCCGGTCCGTGCCGGTGGAGTCGCTCCAGCAGTCGGCAGGCGTCGTCGCCGGCGGCGAGGATCCTGGTCTTGGGCCGGGTGGGGTTCTTGCCCAGCCGGACCGGACGGCCGTAGCGGCGCCCCCAGTCCTCGTCGACCAGGCCGGCCAGCAGATGTGGAGCGGTGCGGGCCACTTCTTCCAGCACGGCACGGACGGCCTCGGTGACCAGTTCCAGCAGGGTCAGGTCGCGCACCGCGGCCAGGACATGGGTGGAGTCGGTGCGTTGCGTGGTGCGCTCGCGTACGAGTCCGGCTTCCTTCAGGCGGGCGAGCGCCAGATCGAGAAGACGGTCGGCGCGGTCGTCCTGTGCGAGGCGCTCGCGGAAGTCAGCCAGCACACTGTGATGGAAGCCGGGATCGTCCAGCTCCATGGCCAGGGCGTACTTGAAATCGATGCGGCAGCGCACAGCCTCGGCCGCCTGCCGGTCCGACAGACCGAGCAGGAACTGCAGCACACACACGGTGGCCAGCTGGGCGGGCGGGATGCCCGGCCGTCCGTTGCGCGGGTACCAGCCCGCGAAGTCCTCGTCGCACCACAGCCCGTCGAGGCGGTCTCTCAGCCACATCGCCGTCGTACCGCCCGGGTTGCCCGCCCGAGCGATCTGCGCGGTCAGAGACGGGACTTGCTCACCGGAACGGGGACGGAGCGACAACGGGCACCTCGACATTGCGTTGGCCTGCGAAACAGCCCCGAGCATGCCCGCTGATCACGCCGGCGCACCGAGAAACTCCAAGATCCCCGACAGAGTCGAGTTAGCCTTCACCTGTGAGCCCTGGACCCCCTCGGCGCACCCAGTCTCGGTTGTCGGATGAGTTGCGAATCGTGTTCGACACGACCAGCTTGTGCAGCACAATGAGTCGCATGACAAGACTTCGCATCGCGCTCGCCAACCTCGAAATTCCCGAGGGTCCAGAAGACTCCGTGGTGCGAGCCGAGCGCGCGGTCAGAGCCGCTGCTGCTGCCGACGCGCGTATCGTGTGCTTCCCGGAAGCGTACGTGCCGGGCTACCCATGGCCGCCGCAATCGCGTAAGGCCGTGAGCCCCAACTTCTTGGAAGCTGCGCACGAGCGCATCGCCCAGGCCGCGCGGGAGAGCAACATCTACGTGGTGCTCGGTACGGAGCGGTACGTTTCCGACAAGCCACGTCTGACCACGTTGGTACTTCGGCCCGACGGCGATCGAGCGGGTTATCAGGACAAGGTGCAGCTCGACCCGGCAGAAGATTCCACATACGAGGCGGGCAGCGATCGCCGGATATTCGAAGTCGACGGCGTCCGCTTCGGCATCGTGATTTGCCACGAGGGCTTTCGCTATCCGGAGACGGTACGCTGGGCCGTTTACAACGGTGCCCAGTTGGTGTTCCACCCGCACTATAACGAAGCAGAGCCCGACGCGTTTCAGCCAACTGAATTCGCCGACCCGAGAAACTCCTTCCACGAGAAGGCATTTCTATGTCGCGCCGCCGAGAACAATTGCTTCGTCGCCGCCGTCAACTGCGCGAGCCCGGGATCACCCACGACATCCGCCGTAGTGCGGCCGGACGGTATGCTGCTTAGCCATCAGCCTTACGGACAGCCCGGGCTGTTGGTCTGCGACATCGACCCCGCCGAAGCCACGCCACTGCTCGCGCAACGCCTGAAAACTTGTTCTTGAGTGGGAAACTGCTCACTGTCAGATTAATTTCTGACTGGATCGTGCAGGCCGCTGCCCTCTTGTCGCGCCCCGGCAATCTAGTGCTGACTGTCGTGTCGGAGGCGTAAATTCCCATCTCGTGGAGTTCATCTTCGTGACACCTTGTGAGGTTGGGGACGCGGATGGCGGGTGTGGCGTACCGCGATGCCGCTGGTTCCCGCCCCGACCTCCACCTCGGCCTCACTGGTCACGGAGCTTCCCTTCTGAGCGCCATCGTCGTCTGATCACGCCGACTTGGTCTCAGCCCTTGGTGAGTAGTTCCCTGGCCGCGTAGTAGGCGTGCAGTGCAGCCTCGCTGCCGGAGCCCAAGGCAGTCGTGATCCGTTGGAAGCGAGCGGAGCGGAGGTCGCCGGCCACGATGACGCGGGGGTGCTGGTCGGTAGGCGGGCAGTATCCGTCCACGCCGCGGATGAGGTCGCCGGACGGGGCGGTCGGCGCGCTCCCGATGCTGAGGTAGGCAGCATCCGCCGTGATCGTCTGCCGTACGCCGTCCTGGCCCACCGCTTCCGCTGTCACCGAGGTGCCTTCTGCCGGGCTCAGCGTCAGGTGCTCGACGGGGAAGAGGGTGACTCGGGGGTCCTCGCGGATCTCCTCGATCTTGTACTCGTCCGCCGCTGGGTACGCGACGAGCAGGCGGGTGGCGGTGGTCGGATTGGCGCGCAGGAAGGTGCCGATCGGACGGTCGCCGCCGAGAACGAGGAGAGTGCGCCCTTCGGCGTCGTCCGCCTCGGCCTGCCAGAGCGGGGGCAGGGTCAGGCCGCTGGGGCGGTGATCCAGGCGACGTCGCGGGGCTGGAAGGGGCCGACGCCGGTGGCGACGATGACGCGCCGCCGATGATGATCAGGTCTGTGTCGTGAGTGGCGGGCGAACCGGTGCGGGGCGGTGTGTCGGCCATGGGGCTATTCCAGCACCGGGCCCCGGCGTGCGCAGTGAGTTGGCCCATCACGTGGTCGGTGCATGATGGCCTCCCGCATCAGGACGTGCTGCGCGGTCTCCTGGGCACGGGCGGTGGTGAGCCGGGAGTACGCGGCGCGCAGGAAGCGCCAGCCGTACTGCTCGGGCATGGAGGGGTCCTGGCCGTCCTCGATCATCTGCTGGATCTGGCGGGTGAAGCACCACAGGGCCTGGACGGTCTGTTGTCGGCCAGGCACAGGATGACGTCGCGGGCCAGTTTCGGCAGCGTCTCCGCAATCCAAGACAGCATCCTCGCTGTGGATTTCGCGCAGTGCCGGGATGATCGAGGAGTGGACCCCGAGGCGTTCGAAGTCAGCGTCGGAGACGTCTTTGAAGAGCTCCGACCCCGCCTCGGTGGAGGTGCCGTCCGTCTTCTTCGCCTGCCCGCTGAGGGTGCCGTACAGGGTGCCGAGCTTGATCAGCTCGATGCCGCCGGTGACCTTGTTGATGTCGAAGAGGATGTTCGGAAACCCGCCAGGCCTGACCGCAGGCGCACGGAAGGGAAGAACACTACCCGCCCGGTCCGCCCCGAATGCCGAAGTTCAACGCTGCGTAGTCAGCACCAAGTCAGCACGGGACAGGTGATCAGGGGTGCTGACATGCGGTTCAGGTCAGCACCAAACCAGCACGGGAGTCAGCACCAGGGCAATAAACCATGCCTGATAGCGCAATCCTGACAGGCGCCTGCCGACCTTCAATACGGTCCTCGAAGCAGTCTCGACGTGCCTGTCGTAGTGGCCCCGCGCACACCCGGCCCGAGAACTATGGTGTCCCGCCACATGTGCCTCTGACCTGCCCATTCCTACGGTGTGGCGACACGAAACCGTCCCCGCCAACCGCCCGGAAGTGGTGTTCATGGCTGCCTCGGCATCTGCCCCGCCTACCACCCGCTCGCTCAAACGCATCGTCGCCGCAAGCCTCATCGGCACCACCATCGAGTGGTACGACTTCTTCCTGTACGGGTCAGCCGCCGCACTCGTCTTCAACAAGTTGTTCTTCCCCGAGTCCGACCCGCTCGTCGGAACGCTCCTGTCCTTCCTCACGTACGCGGTCGGCTTCGCCGCCCGGCCGCTCGGTGCCCTGGTGTTCGGGCACTACGGCGACCGGCTCGGTCGCAAGAAACTGCTGGTGCTCAGTCTGCTGATGATGGGCGGAGCGACGTTCGCCATCGGGCTGCTGCCGACGCATGCCACGGTCGGGTCCGCCGCCCCCGTACTGCTCACCGTCCTGCGGCTGGTGCAGGGCTTCGCGCTCGGGGGTGAGTGGGGCGGAGCCGTGCTGCTGGTGTCGGAGCACGGGGACGCCCGGCGGCGCGGTTTCTGGGCCTCCTGGCCGCAGACGGGAGCGCCGGCCGGGCAGTTGCTCGCCACCGGGGTGCTGTCCGCGCTCACCGCGCTGATGTCGGAGTCCGCCTTCGGGGCGTGGGGCTGGCGAATCCCCTTCCTGCTCTCCGGTGTCCTGGTGATCGTCGGCTTGTGGATTCGTCTCTCTGTCGATGAGTCACCGGTCTTCAAGGCCGCGCTCGCGCAGGCCGAGGAGCGCCGCTCCGCTGCCGGGGATGCGGAGAGGATGCCGCTCGTCTCCGTGCTGCGTCACCACTGGCGCGATGTACTGATCGCCATGGGCGCCAGGATGGCGGAGAACATCAGCTACTACGTCATCACGGCGTTCGTGCTCGTCTACGCGACCACGGCAGCGGATCTGAGCAAGCAGACGGCGCTCAACGCGGTGCTCATCGCCTCGGCCGTCCACTTCGCGGTCATTCCGATGTGGGGCGCCCTGTCGGACCGGGTCGGGCGCAAGCCGGTCTATCTGGCCGGCGCGATCGGTGTCGGAGTGTGGACGTTCCCGTTCTTCGCGCTGATCGACACGCGGAACTTCGGAAGCGTACTGCTCGCCGTCACCGTCGGGCTCGTCTTCCACGGGGCGATGTACGCACCGCAGGCGGCCTTCTTCTCGGAGATGTTCGCGACCCGGATGCGGTACTCGGGTGCGTCGATCGGCGCGCAGTTCTCGTCGGTCGCGGCCGGTGCCCCGGCGCCGCTCATCGCCACCGCGCTGCTCGCGGACTTCGACAGCTCGACACCCATCTCGCTGTACGTCATCGCCGCGGCGCTGATCACCCTGCTGGCGGTCGCCTGCGCCAGGGAGACCAGGCACCGGGATCTCACGGACATCGAGGGGACCGCGGCCGCCCCGGGCGCCTCCGAAGCCCTGCCGGCGGACGCCCGTACCGTCTGAGCACCGTCCGCCGGGCGAGCCGGGGGACCCGGTCCGCCCGGCTGACAGCGGTTGTCACTGCTGGGCGGTGCGTTCGAACCAGGTGGGTTCGTCGGTCATGGACTGCTTGATCCTGAAGAGCCCGAACTCGTTCAGCGGGGGCAGCGCGTCCACCGGGAACCAGCCCACCTCCAGCGACTCGTCGTCGTTGACGCGTGCCTCGCCGCCGGTCGCCCGGCAGCGGAAGGTGACATCGAGGTACTGGCAGCGGTCGCCGTTCGCGTACTGCACGGGCTCCAGAGCCTGGGTGAGCACCACCCGCTCCGCCACGCAGTGCACGGCGGTCTCTTCGAACACCTCGCGCTCCGCGGTCGTCGCCGGCTGCTCGCCGGGCTCGCAGATGCCGCCGATGACCGACCATTTGCCGGTGTCGGAACGGCACCCGAGCAGAACTCTGCCCTCGTCGTCGAAGACGATGGCGGTGACTCCCGGCAGCAGGAGCAGTTGTTTGCCCGCGGTGGCGCGGATCTCGCGGATGAAATCAGGAGTAGCCATGATCCGACCCTACGCTGCGCGGCCGGTGGGTCACCGGCTGCGCCGACTCCGTACCGAACGGACGGCGACCAGGCCGAGCCCGGCCACGGCGATCAGCACGAGCACCCCTTCGGGAAGCGTGCCCATCCTGGTCGCGGGTGTCAGCGATGACCTCAGCGGCACCTCTTCCACCAGCGCGTCCGGGGTGAACAGCTTCGTCTGCTGGACGATCTTCCCGTCCGGACGGATGACGGCGCTGACCCCGCTGGTGACGGGGACGACGACGGACCGGCTGTGCTCGACGGCCCGCACCCTGGACATCGCCAGCTGCTGGTAGGTCATCTCGCTGCGGCCGAAGGTGGCGTTGTTGCTCGGTACGGCGATCAGCTGGCCGCCGTGCGTGACGGTGTCCCGTACGGCGTCGTCGAACGCGGCCTCGTAGCAGGTCACGAGCCCGACGTTGGTCCCCGCCAGGTCGAAGACGCCGACCTTCTTCCCGGGGCCGAAGTCGCGCTGCACCCGGTCCACGTCCGAGCTGAAGATCCGTGCGACGGAACGCATCGGCATGTACTCGCCGAACGGCTGGATGTGGCGCTTGTCGTACGTTTCGGCCGGGCCCTTCTTCGGGTCCCACTGGATGAGGGTGTTGCGCAGGTTCCCGGTGTCGGGCTCGATCACCGCCCCGATCACGGTGGGCACGCCGATCGCCTTCACCGCGTCGTCGATCACGATCCGGGCGTCGGCGTTCCGGTACGGGTCGAGGTCGGAGGAGTTCTCGGGCCACAGGACGAAGTCGGGCTGCGGGACCTTGCCCTCCTTCACCTCCCGGGCGAGTTGCTCCGTGCGGCGCACATGGTTGTCCAGGACGGCACGGCGCTGGGCGTTGAAGTCGAGTCCGAGCCGCGGCACATTGCCCTGGATCGCGGCGACGGTCGCGGTGCCGTCCTCCGCCGAGTCGTCGACGAGGGGCAGGGCGGCGAGCGCGCCGGCGACGGGTACGAGGACGGTCGCGGCCGCGGCGGCGACGGCCGCGAGCGGCAGGGTGCCCGTACGGCGGTAGGCGCGGAACTGGCGTACCGCTTCGCAGAGGCCGAAGCCGCAGAGCACCACCGCGAAGGAGAGCAGCGGGGTACCTCCCACGGCCGCAAGCGGCAGGAACACACTGTCCGCCTGTCCGAATGCGATCTTCCCCCACGGGAAGCCACCGAACGGCACCCTGGCCCGGACCGCCTCGTCGAGCGCCCAGACCGCGGCGGCCCACACCGGCCACCAGGCGAGGCGGCTGACGGCGGCGATCCCGATGCAGCCGACCGCGATGAACAGCGCCTCGGCAGCGGCGAGGGCCAGCCACGGCACCGGGCCGACCTCCTCGCCGGTCCAGTGCAGCAGCGGCAGCATGAAGCCCAGTCCGGCGAGGAGGCCCAGTCCGAAGCCGGCGCGGAGCCGGCGTCGGTGCAGCACCCAGCCGAGCAGGGCGAAACCGGGCAGGACCAGCCACCACAGAGGGCGCGGCGGGAAGCTCAGATACAGCAGGACACCCGCGATCACGGCGGCGGCGGGCCGCAGGAGGCGTCGCTTCCGGGACACGGGGGATGAGGCCGGCTGCGCGGCTTCGACTTGGGTGATGGTGGCGCTCACCCGGCGGAGTCTACGGTGGCCGGCTGTGGGTCCGGCAGCCCCGCCCGTGTGGTGGAACCCTTCGTACCGGATCGTTCCGGCGCTTTCCCGCCCAGATCCGGCCCGCTGCCGCCCCCGGTGTCAGGCTCCGGCCGTCGCGCCGGTCGCCGGGAGGTGCAGGCGCTCGCGGATGAACCGTACGCCCGCCTCCGCGTCGTCGACCGTGATGGTGAACGTCCTGCCGTCGCCGAGCCGGAGCACCAGGCCCTCGCCCCTGCGGACCACCACGGCCGTGCCCTGTTCGGGACGCCAGCGGTAACCCCAGCCACCCCACTGGCGCGGGGTGACCTCGGGTGCGAACTCCGCGCCCACCACATGGGTGAGCAGGATCCGGCGGCGCGGCAGGCCCATGTGGCCGCAGCGCACCTCCAGGGCGTCCCCGTCGATCCTGACGGCCACGTTCACGAAGGCGAGGGTGCCGAACAGCATGAGCAGTCCGGCGGCGACACAGCCGATCACGGACATCAGCAGCGGGGCGATCCCGGAGGCCCAGTTCGAGCTGACGGCCAGCTGGACGCCGAGCGCCAGGCAGGCCGCGCCGGCGGCCGCGAGTACCCACTGGGCCCGGTTGGTGGCCCGGCCGATCCAGACGGCGGAGTGGGAATCGGCTCCGGTGTGCCGGGGGTTTCGGGGGTGGTCCCTCATGTCAAGCAGCGTACTTAAGTTTCCGCATGCCGGGGATGGGTCGAACGGTCCCCGCGGGGTCAGCGGGCCGGGCTGACGGCGCCCAGCAGCTGCCCCTCGGCGTAGGTCAGAGCGGCTTTCGGCAGCTCGGCGAGGCGGCCGCCGATGAGCACGGCGAGAGCGGCGGACGGTTCGGCCGACGGAGCGGGTTCGGCCCCGATCCGGCGTAGTGCCTGGGCGGCGACGGCGCCGGCGGATCCGTGCAGCGCGACGGGCGGCAGGCCGGGCTGCCGGACTGCGGCGCGGATGCGTTCGGCGACCAGTTCGTAGTGGGTGCAGCCCAGGACCACGGCCCGGACGTCACGCGGGGTGAGCGCGGCGGCCGCGGCGATGGCCCGGTCGATCGCGGTCTCGTCGGCGTTCTGCACGGCATCGGCGAGCCCCGGGCAGGGCACCTCGGTGACGTCGACGGAGCGGGCGAATTCCTCGATGAGTCCGCGCTGGTACGGGCTGCCGGTGGTGGCGGGCGTGGCCCAGATCGCGACCGGGCCGCCGCCGGCGACGGACGGCTTGATGGCGGGGACGGTGCCGATGACCGGCAGCGTGGGTTCGAGCGCGGCGCGGAGCGCCGGCAGGGAGTGCACGGAGGCCGTGTTGCAGGCGACGATCAGTGCGTCCGGCCGGTGGGCGGCTGCCGCGCGGGCCACGTCGAGCGCGTGGTCGGTCACGTACTCGGGCGTGCGCGGACCCCAGGGCGTGCCTTCGGGGGCGTCGGAGGAGAGCACCAGATCGGCGTCGGGCCTCAGCCGGCGTACTGCGACGGCTGCCGCGAGCAGGCCGATTCCTGAGTCCATGAGCGCGATCTTCACCCGGTCACCATAGTCGACCGCCCTTGCGGTTCCGTCCCGGTGGGGCAGACTGCGGCGAATGAGCGCCGTTGCCTGGATCGCCGTGGGTTCGTTGGCCGCATGGGTGTGGCTGCTGCTGGGACAGGGGTTCTTCTGGCGGACCGGCCAGCGGCTGCCCCGCCGGAAGGCCCCCGACCGATGGCCGTCCGTCGCGATCGTGGTGCCCGCACGTGACGAGGCCGACATGCTGCCGGTGAGCCTGCCGTCGCTGCTGGCGCAGGACTATCCGGGCAGGGCGGAGATCTTCCTCGTCGACGACTGCAGCAAGGACGGGACCGGGGACGTCGCCCGTGCGCTGTCCGTACGGTACGGAGGGCTGCCGGTGACAGTGGTGTCGCCGGGTGAGCCCGAGCCGGGCTGGACGGGCAAGCTCTGGGCCGTACGGCACGGGATCGCGCTGGCCCGGGCCCGGGAGCCCGATTATCTGCTGCTGACGGACGCCGACATCGCGCACGAGCCGGACAGTCTGCGGGAACTGGTCGCCGCCGCCGTGTCGGGCGGCTACGACCTGGTCTCCCAGATGGCGAGGCTGCGGATGTCGAGTGTCTGGGAGCGGCTGGTCGTACCGGCCTTCGTGTACTTCTTCTCACAGCTCTATCCGTTCCGGTGGGTGAACCGGGCGGGTGCGCGGACGGCCGCGGCGGCCGGTGGCTGTGTGCTGCTGCGGACCGGGACGGCGGAGCGGGCCCGGGTGCCGGAGTCGATCCGGCAGGCGGTGATCGACGACGTGTCGCTGGCGCGGGCGGTGCAGCGCAGCGGTGGGCGGATCTGGCTGGGGCTCGCGGAACGGGTGGACAGCGTGCGGCCGTATCCGCGGCTGGCGGATCTGTGGCGGATGGTGTCGCGGAGCGCGTACGCCCAGCTGCGGCACAGTCCGCCGCTGCTGCTGGGGACGGTGCTGGGGCTCGCGCTGGTCTATCTCGCGCCGCCGGTCGTGCTCGTCGCCGGGCTGCTGACGGGTGACCCGGTGGCGGCGTCGGCGGGCGGCGCGGCGTGGGCGGTGATGGCAGGAACGTATCTGCCGATGCTGGGCTACTACCGGCAGTCGCTGTGGCAGGCGCCGCTGCTGCCGTTCACCGCCGTGCTCTATCTGCTGATGACGGTCGATTCGGCGGTGCAGCACTACAGGGGCCGTGGCGCGGCCTGGAAGGGGCGTACGTACGCCCGTCCCGAGGCCGCGCCGGACCGGTGAGCGGAGCCGGCGGTGAGCCGATGGGTGCAGGGCCGGCCGGACCGCCGGGGGGTCATTTACGGCCGGGCGTCCAGTTCATGCCCCACCCGTAGGCGTAGTCGATGGTGCGCTGCGGACTCACTCCGCGCTCGGGGACGAGATAGCGGGCCTCGCGCTGCACCGTGAGGTCTCCCCCGTTGTTGGTCAGGAGCGCCAGTGCGCAGACGGTGGACGGGACGGTGCATTCGTCGAGCGAGAAGTCGATCGGCGCGCCGTGCTGGGGCTGGAGCGTGACCGTCGCGTGGAGATCGGCGAAACTCCGGGCGCCTTCATAGATGGTGACGAAGATCAGGACGCGCCGGAGCTCGTTCTTGTGGTCGAGGTTGACGGTGAGGTTCTCGCCCGTGTCGACGGCGCCGGTGCGGTCGTCCCCGTCGAGATGGATATAGGGAGGGTGCTGGAGAGCGCCGAACGTGTTTCCCAGCGCCTGCACGACTCCCTTGCGGCCGTCGGTCAGTTCGTAGAGAGCGCAGAGATCGAGATCGAGGTCCGAGTGGTTGGCGACCGCTCTGCCGAGTTTGCTTCCCCAGCCCTTGAACTGTTTGCGCACTTGCCAGTTGAGATTGATGCGAAGCACTCCCGAAGTGCCGCCCTGCTTGGCGAGGGAGATCAACGGCGCGTCCTTGGTGAGTGTCACCTTGGACAGGCGGACGGGCGCGGCGGCGGGAGGTGCGGAAGGTACCGGCGGTGCCGTCGGAGGTGCCTGCGGGGCCGGCGGCCGGGGGTCAACCCGCGTTGCCCTCTGAGGCTGTTGGGGCATTTGGGGTTGATGATACGGCTGAGTCCGCTGGGGCTGCTGCGGTTCGTCGACGGAAATCCCGAAGTCGCTCGCGAGACCTTCGAGGCCGGTGTCGTATCCCTGGCCGACGGCCCGGAACTTCCAGGCGCCCTGGCGCCGGTAGAGCTCCCCGAGGATGAACGCGGTCTCGACCGTCGCGTCCGCGCTGTCGAAGCGCGCGAGCTCCCTGCCGTTGGCCGCGTCCGTGATCCGTACGTACAGCCCGGCCACCCGGCCGAACGTGCCGCCGTCCGCGGAGGCCGCCAGGACCACACGGTCGATGGCCGGCTCGACGCGCGCCAGGTCGACCGCGAGGCTGTCCGTCATCCCGCCGCCGGCGGCCCGCTTGCCCTCGTGGCGCGCCGCGCCGGATGCGTGGGAGGGCTGGTTGTAGAAGACGAAGTCGGCGTCGCTGCGCACCTTTCCCGACACGAGAAGGAGCGCCGAGCCATCCACATCCGGTGTCCCCGGGGAGGCACGCCACCCCAATTCGACCCGCACGGCCCGAGCCGCCACCGGAACATTGGCTCCTTTTAGCATCGTCATGCTCGCCCCCATCGCGAGTCCGGCTGCCCGAAAACTATTCTCCGCCAACCTAATCCCCCCGGACCGCCCCAGGCGATGTCCCGGCCCGGCCCGGTGTTCGGAAGGTCCCGCTCACCTGTCCGGGCCGGTGCCGACGATGGCCATGGCGAAGGGTGCGGTCGAGACGATGAGCATGACCTCGGCCAAGGAGCTCGGCGCACGGGGAATCACAGTGAACGCGGTTGCCCCGGCGCCACACGGACGGCGACCAACGGCTCCTCCTTCGAAGTGCCGGGCCTCGCCGAACAGATCGCCGGCATGACAGCACTCGATCGGCTGGGCAGGCCCGACGACATCGCCATCGCCGAAGTGGTCGCGTTTCTCGCCTCCGACGCCGCGCGCTGGATCACCGGCCAGATCATCGACGCAAGTGGTGGCCTGTTCCTCGCCCGCGCGTCTGATCGCAGGCCGTCGACGAGACGCACGAGGGCGCCTGGGCCGGGGCCTGCGCCCCAGATTGCGCGCTTGACCCGTCGTCACTCCGAACCACCGATGGCACGACCACCGACGCAGCGGGATCGGCGCCGGCCTTCCGGGGAAGGCGGACTCCGGGGGGCGAGGCTCAGCGGCCGGCTTCGGAGATGTCCTCAAGCCGGTCTCGGACGGCCGCACGCTGTTTCGGCGTGAAAGCGGCTCCCAGGTCGGCTTCGCGACGGTTGACGGCGACGCGGGCCTCGGCCAGGCGTCTCGCCCCCGACTCGGCGGACAGCGACCGGGGGCGGTCCTCCGTTACCGAAGTCCCGATTTCTCCAGCCCCGACTTCGGGAGCCCGGACTTCTCCGGTCCCGGATTCGGGAGCCCGAAAGCGTCGGCGTATTAGTTTCCGCCCTGCGGCTGGACGCCGGGCGGGCTGAAAGACCATCACCACTTCTCGTCGGCAAGGGGCCCTCCAGCGGAAAGGCTCCCGCTGTCACCGGGAGCTTTCACGATGTTTTGGCAAGTCTGGCGGGCAGAACCGGCGAAAAACGGATGAGCCCAGGATTGGGACTCCCCAACCAGCACATCGTGGGCTTAACTTAGGTGTCATGACCTCCCCCCGCTCCACCTACGGCGGCGGCTACTACGCCGCACCGTCGTTCTCCGACACTCCGATCTACGACTCCCTGGTCGCGGAGCGGGGCACCCCTCAGATCGCTCCGATCCGAGTGCCTGCCGCCTACGACACCGGCAACAGCTACCTGCCGGCGCTCCCGGCGGCGCTGCCGGCTCTTCCCGCGGCGCCTTCCCAGCCCGGTCCGTCGTACGGCTACCAGCAGCCGCCTGCCCAGCAGGGTTACGCGCCGATGCAGCCCGCGCAGCTGCAGCATGCCCCGGCGCCGTACATCCCGCAGCAGCCGACCGCAGCCCGCGGCGGGTATCAGGCGCCTCATCCACAGCATCAGCAGCGGCCCGCCCCGGGCACCGGTTACGAGGCGATGCGCCCGGCTTCACCGCGCCCGGCGCCGGCGCCGCGCCCCGCCCCGGCGCCCTCGCCCTACGAAGACCCGTACAACCGCCCGTACCAGGGCCGGGGGTACTGAGCCGGAGATCACGCACGGTCGCGCGAAGTCGTCGTCGAGCCATGGGGACTCGACGGCGGCTTCGCGCGTTCCCGGACCGGACGGGCCGTCAGTCCGGCCGGGCGGGCGGGAACTCACGGGGGTGGTCCGTGCGTTGGCCGGGGTGAAGTTGCTCTCTCTTCGCTCCTTCCGCGCGCGAAGCGTGCCGTATCAGGCTAAGACGGATACGGGAAGGGGGTGCAGGATTGTGCGAGCGGTTACGGGTGTGTGGCGCTGGCGGCACAATCCCCTGCGCCGCGCCACTGACCGGCGCGAGGCATGGGTGGCTCTTGTCGCGTTGCTCCTCATGGTGCTGGCGGCGCCGGCACTGGGCTGGGTGTGCGGGTCGCACACCGACGACGCCCTGCAGAAATCGGTGCGGGCCCAGCGGGCCGGACGGCAGGCCACCACCGCGGTCGTGGTGCGCCGGTCACCACGAGCGCCGCGTTCCGTCACCGATCCCGAGACGTCCTCGGAGCGCGCCTCGCAGACCTCGGTGGTGGCGCGCTGGAAGGCCCCGGACGGCACGAACCGCCGCGGCACGGTGATGACCTCCTCCCGGAGGACCGGTCCGGGTTCCGAGGTGGAGATCTGGACGGACCCCGACGGCCGCGCCGTACCGCGCCCCATGGACGCCGCGACCGCCCGCACCCATGCGGTGCTGGCCGGACTGGGGGCGACGCTGCTCGGCGTCGGACTGATCGAGGGCGTCCGGCAACTGACCGTCCGGCACATGATGCGGCGGCGGTACACCCGAATCGACCAGGACTGGGCCAGGACCGGTCCTGATTGGGGCAGGACCGGCACCGGCAGCTGATCAGCTGCTGATCGGGGCAACTCCCGCCCGCCGCGCGCGCTACGGTGGACCGGCCCGCCCGCTCTTCCCGGTGGGCGGTCCCGTGATTCACCGCTGCCGGAAGGCCGGTGACACGGGCATCACGCACGCACGAGGTGGGGGCACAACAGCGCCATGGCACAGGGCACGGTCCAGGTGACGCACACCGGAACATCGCGGTGGCGGCGCCGCACAGGCGAATACGCCACCCTCACCGCAGCCCTGGAGGCCGCGGCCGACGGCGATGTCCTCACCATCGCCCCCGGCACCTACCGGGAAAATCTGGTCCTGCACCGCGCGGTGACCCTGCGCGGCCCCGAGGGGTCCGCCGGCTCCGTGCGGATCGCCCCGGCCGACGGGGTGCCGCTGACCGTGCGCGCCTCCGCCGTCGTCTCGGACCTGCATGTGGAGGGCCAGGACTCGACGGCCCCCGCGCTGCTGATCGAGGACGGTGCGGCGGAGATCGCGGACCTGCGGATCGTCACCCGTTCCGCCGCCGGGATCGAGGTGCGCGGGGCCGCCAGGCCGACCGTGCGCCGCTGCACGGTCGACAACCCCGCCGGGGTCGGCATCGCCGTACTCGACGGCGCGGGCGGCGTGTTCGAGGAGTGCGAGGTCGTCTCCGCCGGTCAGTCCGGTGTCTCGGTACGTGACGGCGCGCACCCCCGGCTGGAGCGCTGCCGGATCCACCACGCTTCGGGGGCGGGGCTGAACGTCACCGGAGAGGGCAGCGGCCTGGAGGGCGTCGGCTGCGAGGTGTACGAGATCAAGGGCAGCGGGATACAGGTGACCTCCCGTGCGGCCGCCCACCTCACCGACTGCACGGTGCACCGCACTTCGGCGGACGGTGTCACGCTCGACACCGACGCCGTGCTGACGCTCGCCGACTGCGACATCCACGACATCCCCGAGAACGCGGTGGATCTGCGCTCCCGTTCGGTCCTCACCCTGACCAGGTCCACGGTGCGCCGATTCGGCCGCAACGGCCTCTCGGTCTGGGATCCCGGTACCCGAGTCGACGCCAACCAGTGCGAGATCCACGACAGTACGGGCGACTACCCGGCGGTCTGGGTGAGCGACGGGGCGACCGTGATACTGGACTCCTGCCGGGTCCACGACGTGCCGGACGCCATCTTCGTGCTCGACCGGGGCTCGCGCGCCGATGTCGTCGACAGCGATCTGTCCCAGGTCCGCAACACCGCGGTGTCGGTGAGCGACGGCGCGACCGCGCAGTTGGACGACTGCCGCATCCGCGAGGCGTCCACCGGTGCCTGGTTCCGCGACCACGGCAGCGGCGGCACGCTCAACAACTGCACCATCGACACGGCGCAGACCGGAGTGATCGTCACCAAGGGCGCCGACCCGACGATCGAGCGCTGCACGGTCACCTCGCCCGCCGAGGCCGGTTTCTACGTCTCCGCCGAGGGCCGCGGCACGTTCAACAGCTGCCGGGTCACAGGCAGCGACGGCTACGGCTTCCATGTGATGGACGGCTGCCGTACGACGCTGACCCGTTGCCGGACCGAGCGGTGCGCGCGCGGCGGATACGAGTTCGCCGAGCCGGGCGCCGCGCACGGCGACGGCCAGGGAACCGGCCCCGTGGTGGAGGACTGCACGAGCGACGAGAGCGCGCTGCGTACCCCCGCTCCCCCGGCACCCACCGTGCTGACGGCAACCCAGTCGGTCGCCGGGCTGCTCGGCGGGGTCCCCGGACAGCGTGCCGTCGAGCCCGCCCCGGCCGAGGTGCCCGCCACCGCGCCGGCGCGCGCGTCGGACGCGGTGCTCGGGGAACTGGACGCGCTGGTGGGCCTGGACAGCGTCAAGCGGGAGGTCCGCGCCCTCACCGACATGATCGAGGTGGGCCGCCGGCGCCAGGAGGCCGGGCTCAAGGCCGCGTCGGTCCGGCGCCATCTCGTCTTCACCGGCTCCCCCGGCACCGGCAAGACCACCGTGGCCCGGCTCTACGGCGAGATCCTCGCCTCGCTCGGGGTGCTGGAGCGGGGCCATCTGATCGAGGTGTCACGTGTCGATCTGGTCGGTGAGCACATCGGCTCGACCGCCATCCGTACCCAGGAGGCCTTCGACCGGGCGCGCGGCGGGGTGCTGTTCGTCGACGAGGCGTACGCCCTGTCGCCGGAGGACTCCGGCCGGGACTTCGGCCGGGAGGCGATCGACACGCTGGTGAAGCTGATGGAGGACCACCGGGACGCGGTGGTCGTCATCGTCGCCGGCTACACCCACGAGATGGAGCGGTTCCTCACCGTCAACCCCGGGGTGGCGTCCCGTTTCTCCCGGACCATCACCTTCAGCGACTACGAGCCCGCCGAGCTGCTGCGGATCGTGGAGCAGCAGGCCGACGAGCACGAGTACAGCCTGGCCTCCGGGACCGGGGAGGCGCTGCTGAAGTACTTCACCGAGCTTCCCAAGGGCCCGGCGTTCGGCAACGGCCGCACCGCGCGCCAGACCTTCGAGTCGATGGTGGAGCGGCATGCGGGCCGGGTCGCCCAGCTCACCGAGCCGAGCACGGACGACCTCACCCTGCTCTACCCCGAGGACTTGCCGGAACTGCCGTGAGTCCGCGGGGCCCCGGAGCCGTCCTCCCCGCCCGCCTGGCGGGGCAGGACCGGGTCCAGCCGCTCCAGCAGCGCGGCCCGTTCCTGGGCGAAGACGGGGTCGGCCTGGTAGTCCGAGTGCCCCAGGACGGCCTCGGGCAGCGGATGTTCGGGCGTGCGCCCGTAGACCAGGGGGTCCTTCAGCGGCCCGCGGTCCACCTCGGGCCCGGGTCCCTCGTCGAGCCGGACCCGGCCGCCGATCGGGTCGGTGGCCCGCCACAGGTTGCGCCAGCAGTGCACGGACCGGTGCAGCGCGTGCAGCGGTCCGGGGCCGAAGTAGGCCGGGAACCAGCGCGCGTACAGCCGCTCGATCGGCGAGCCGTAGGTGAGCAGGGCGACCCGCATGCGGGTGTGGGCGGGCAGCTGCCAGACCGCGGAGGCGGCGAGGACGCTGCCCTGGGAGTGCCCGGAGATGACGAGCCTGCCGCGGGTGAGTCCGGTCCAGCCGGACATCCGTGACGCCAGGTCGGGGACGGCACGCTCGGCGTAGCAGGGCGGCGCGAAGGGGTGGGCGGCGCGCGGCCAGAACGTACCGACGTCCCAGAGGATGCCGATGGTGCGGCGGGCCGAGGCGTCACGGTAGGCGCGGCGGCCCCAGGTGACGAAGAGTATGAAGCCGAGTCCGACCATCCAGGAGCCGGTCGACTGCGCGGCCTGGGCGACGGACTCGATGAACGCGCCGTTGCCCTTCATCGCGATCCCGGGCACCTCTCCGCTCACCCAGGCCCCGCAGACCGCCGCCGCGCCGAGCAGCAGGGTGGCGCCGCAGACCGGGCCGAGGATCCAGGGCGCGGAATCGGTGAGGGCGGCCGTGGCCTGGATCCGGGCGATCTGCCGGGTCCGGGCGGGGTCCGGCCGCTCCTCCTCGTACTCCTGGTCGATGCGGGACTCCAGGGCGCGGGCGGCCAGCCAGGTCCGGACGAGCAGCAGGAGGGCGGGGACGGCCAGCAGCACCAGGAGCACGGGGATGACCGACGCCTGCCAGCTGAGCAGCACCGGGGGGCCCTCGATGACCGAGCTCCGGCCCATGCCGGGGGTGCCCGGGCCGTCGAGCCAGTCGGCGACGCGCTGGGAGACCCCGCCGCTCATGACGCCGCCGAGGGCGCAGGCGAGCATGGCGACCACGGGCCCGCCGAGTCCGAACATGACGGTGCGGGGTTCGGGGGTCCGGTGGTACAGGCTCAGTGACACCACGGCGAGTACGACGACGAGTACGCCCTGGCCGAGGGTGATGACGCTGAAGACGAGGTCGCCGGGCAGGGCACCGGACGAGGCCCAGTCGGGACGGGGCCAGGCCGCGTACACGGCGGCGAGGACGAGCAGGGCCAGGGCCGCGCCGGGCAGATAGGTGATCAGGGCGCGGTCGAGCCGGTTGTCGAGACGCCGTTCGCTGCGGCCTCGGCGGCAGACCACCCAGAGCACCACGAGCCCGCCCAGCACCAGTGCCGCCTCGATCAGCCGGCCGAGGATGTCGGGCACGGGGCCGGCGACGGAGCGGTCGTGGCGGGCCGCGGCGCCCGCGACCGACGCGGCGACGGTCAGGAATCCGGCGGCGGTGTGGGCGGCGCGCAACCGGGCGACCAGCCGGCGGCCGTACCAGAATCCGGGCCGGCCGAGGGCGGGGCGGCCGACGGGCGCGGCGCCGGTGGCGGCCGGGGAGGGCGCGGGCGCCGGGTCGGGGCCGTCGTCGTCCGGATCGGTTCCGGTGAGCGGGCGCTGTGATTCGTACGCGCTCCAGGTCCGGTTGGACAGGAACCAGAGGAGCACCACCAGGGCGGTGGGCACCAGGGCTGCGAGGGCGAGCCTGCGGCCCGGCTGGGACCACCAGCCGCCCTGCGCCGTGGACAGGAAGCCGAGCCAGGACCGCTGGTTCGAGCAGTCCGGTACGCCCGCGCACTGCCAGGCCGCCAGGTCGAGCGCGACCTCGCAGGCCGCCGCGGTCAGCAGAACCGTGAGGCTGAGCGCGACGAGCCGGACGAGGACGCCGTACAGGCGCACCGTGCGAGTGCGGGAGCGGGCGGTGGGGCGCATCCAGTGGGCGAGGTTGACCACCATGAACGGGAGCAGGAGCAGCCACAGGGCGCGGGAGCCTTTGCCGGAGGTCAGGTTGGACCAGCAGTAGGCCTCGGGGATGGGCCGGTCGCGGTACCGCTCGGGGTGCTGTTCGGCGTCCGTGTCCTCGGCCCGCCGGTAGATGGCGGCGGTCGCGTCGCCGGTGATGCGGACCGTGCGGGGATCGTCGAGCATCTCCTGGGGGGTGGCGCCGCCCACGCCGTGGACCAGCAGTTCCAGCGCGGGCCCCGGACTCTGCGGGGCCTGGGTGGCAGGTGGCACTGGAGTGACTCGCTCTCTCGGTTGTGGGGGGAGTGTTGATGGGTGGTCATCAGGATCGTGGCAGAGGGCCGGTGGCCGCACCCCTCTCACGGAATCTCCCCAGTGCGGCGGCCGGCGACACCGCGTGGCAGGATGACCCCGTCCGAGGAGACTGCTGCACGGCCAGAGGGAAGGACCGGACCCGGCGTTGAGCGAGAATCAGAACCTGCTCGCGGAGCAGCGGCGCGCCCTGATCCTCGACGAGGTCCGCAGGCGCGGCGGGGTCCGGGTCAACGAGCTGACCCGCAAGCTGAACGTCTCCGACATGACGGTCCGCCGCGACCTGGACGCACTGGCCCGCCAGGGGGTCATCGAGAAGGTGCACGGCGGGGCCGTTCCGGTGGTCGAGGCCAGTACGCACGAGCCCGGGTTCGAGGCCAAGTCGGTGCTGGAGCTGACCGCCAAGGAGGACATCGCGCGGGCGGCGGCGGCCATGGCGGTGCCCGGCAGCGCGATCGCGCTCTCCGGCGGCACGACGACATACGCGCTGGCCCAGCAGCTGCTGGACGTGCCGGATCTGACGGTGGTGACCAACTCGGTGCGGGTCGCCGATGTCTTCCACGCCGCGCAGCGGCCGGGGGGTGCGGCCGGGGCGCGGCCCGGGGCCGCCACGGTGGTGCTCACCGGTGGGGTGCGGACTCCTTCGGACTCGCTGGTCGGTCCGGTCGCCGATCAGGCGATCGCCTCCCTCCACTTCGATGTGCTGTTCCTCGGGGTGCACGGGATCTCGGTGGAGGCCGGGCTCTCCACGCCGAATCTGGCGGAGGCCGAGACCAACCGCCGTTTCGTCCAGTCGGCCCGGCGGGTGGTGGTGGTCGCGGACCACACCAAGTGGGGCACGGTGGGCCTGAGTTCGTTCGCGACGCTGGAGCAGGTGGACACGTTCGTGACGGACGCGGGTCTTTCGGCCGCCGCCCGTGAGGAGATCGAGGAGCAGCTGCCGGGCCTCGTGGTGGCGGGCCGGACCGGGGACACCGGCGCCTGAGCCGGCGGGCCGTGCGCGGATTCCGTTCGGCTCGCGCCGGGCGGTGCGCGAGGCCGGGACCTTGCGGCGAGCCCTTAGGATCGTGGGGTGGCCGTCTTCCGGATCGAGCGTTTCACCTCCCTCCCCGCCGCCGAGTCCTGGCGCCGGGTGACGGACTGGGAACGGCACGCCGCGCATGTACCGCTGACCACGATCACCGTCCCCGTAGAGCTGCCGACCGGGGTGGGGACCGTCTTCGTGGCGCGCACCGGCGTGGGGCCGCTGGCGTTCGACGATCCGATGGAAGTGGTGCGGTGGACGCCGCCGGCCGGCGGGCGCGCGGGGCTGTGCCGGCTGGAGAAGCGCGGTTCGCTGGTGCTGGGCCGGGCGTCGATCGACGTGTATCCGACGGATTCCGGATCCCATGTGGTATGGGTCGAGGAGCTGGGCGTACGGCTGCTGCCCCGGTGGGGCGACCCGCTGATCGCCGGGGCGGGCCGCCGGATCTTCGGCCGGGTGCTCGACAGCATGCTGGACCGTCCGGCGCGGCACCGTCCGTAGCGGGTGACGCGGCTCGGGGCGCGTCCGTGACGTCCGCACGGACGGCGACATCTGATGATGCGTCAGCTATGGTGTGCGCGACCCCGTCCGCCGCCGACCGCACGGGAGGTGCGTTCCATGCCACGCCGACTCCGTTCCGTGGAACTTGAGTTCACGGAAACCGCTCCGGTGCGACTGATCTTCGCCGCCGAGGTGTCCGCCGCTCCCGAGGAGGTCTACCGCGCGCTAGCCGACGACGTACCGGGCTGGCCGGGCTGGTTCACGGCGGTGACGGCCGCCCGGCCCACCGAGGGCGGTGCGGGCCGTGAGGTCCGGCTCAAGGGCGGCTTCGTGATCCGCGAGACGATCATGGCGACGGAGCCCGGCAAGCGGTACGCCTACCGGGCCGACCAGACCAACGCCCCTGGAATGCGGGCCCTGTTGGAGGATTGGCGGCTCACCCCGGCCGGGACCGGGACGCGGGTGCGGTGGACGTTCGCCGCCGACGGCTCCGCGCCCTTCCGGTTCGCCCTGCGGCTGGCCCGGCCAGGAGTGGGCCGGTCCTTCCGGGCCGCGGTGCGCAGTCTGGACCGGCGGCTGACCGGGTCCGCGGCCTGAGCTGCGCCACGCCGGGCCCACCCGGTTCCGCCCCGGCGGTCAGGGCCAGTTGCCGTCGGCCAGGAAGGAGTCGATGGTCGAGGCGTACGGGGCGATGTCCAGCCCCTGCCCGGCGAGCCAGCTGTCGGAGTAGTACTTGTCGAGATAGCGGTCGCCCGGGTCGCAGATCAGGGTGACGACGCTGCCCGTACTGCCCTGCTCGACCATCTCGGCGACCAGTTTGAACGCGCTCCACAGCCCGGTGCCGGTGGAGCCGCCGGCCTTGCGGCCGATGGCCGTCTCCAGGGCGCGTACGGCCGCGACGCTGGCCGCGTCCGGCACCTTCATCATCCGGTCGATGGCCCCGGGCACGAAGCTCGGCTCCATCCGGGGCCTGCCGATGCCCTCGATCCGGGAGCCGCAGTCGCTGGTGGCCAGGGGATTGTGGTTGGTCCAGCCGTCGAAGAAACAGGAGTTCTCCGGGTCGGGCACGCAGATCCGGGTGTCGAACTGCATGTAGTGCACATAGCGGGCGATGGTCGCCGAGGTGCCGCCGGTTCCGGCCGTGGCGACGATCCACGCCGGTTCCGGATAGCGCTCCAGCCGCATCTGCTGGTAGATCGACTCGGCGATGTTGTTGTTGCCGCGCCAGTCGGTGGCCCGCTCGGCGTAGGTGAACTGGTCCATGTAGTGCCCGCCGGTCTCCGCGGCGAGCGTGGCGGACTCCTCGTACATCTTCCGGGAGTCGTCGACGAAGTGACATCGGCCGCCATGGAATTCGATCAGCCGGCACTTCTCGGGGCTGGTGGTGCGGGGCATCACGGCGATGAACGGCACACCGATCAGCTTGGCGAAGTACGCCTCCGAGACGGCCGTCGAACCGCTGGACGCCTCGATCACCGGCTTGCCCGGCCGGATCCAGCCGTTGCAGAGCCCGTAGAGGAAGAGCGAGCGGGCCAGCCGGTGCTTGAGGCTGCCGGTGGGGTGCGTCGACTCGTCCTTGAGGTAGAGGTCGATGCCCCATGCCTCGGGCAGCGGGAAGCGCAGCAGATGGGTGTCGGCGGAGCGGTTGGCGTCGGCCTGGACCTTGCGCACCGCCTCCTTCAGCCAGGCCCGGTACGCGGTGTCGGAACGGTCGATGTCGATCGTCGCCGCGGCCCGGCCGCCGTCTCCGTGCATCTCGGTGCCCATCAGCGCGCTCCTCCTTGTGTCACCGTCACTCTCCACCCACAACCTATTCCCCCCACCTGCACAAACGTTCACTTTGATGCTCCATAGCCCTGCCTTGGCGTCGATGGGACCGGAGACCGGGGCTCCGGCCGGTACGCGGCCTGGCGCGGCGCTCCCGATTTGTGCAGACTTCCCATCAGAAGCGTTACGAAGGGGGCGAAGCAGCCATGCCGGAAACGGAGTTCAGTGCGACGGGGGTACGGATCGAGCGGTGGGCCCGCTCGCTCACGAGGGCCGGGCAGGTGATCGTCAAGGACGGCAGACTGGCCCTGCTGACCAGCAACGGGCGGGAGATCGACAGTGCCCCGGTGGTGACGGTGAGTGCGGGCAGGCCATGGTTCGCCGGGGCCGGTGCGGCCGTGGCCCGCCTCAACGGGACGCGGTACCGGCTGACGATGGGGCAGCGCAACCGGGGACCGGACCGGGCCGGCCCGGCCCGCCGGTTCCTGGAGACGCTGCGCAGCGCGGGCGGCCGGATGACCTGACGCGGCCGGCGGCACCGGGAGAGCGCGAGTTGCGGAGCTGTGCCCCCTGGGCGACATTGGACACGTCACTCATGGTTCACCGGCGGTGACACTGTGATCCACACCGCCGGGGCCGAATCAGCAGCCGGCCAGCTGCTGGATCCGTTCCTTCGTCTTCTTCCGGACCTATTTCGGGGAGTCGCAGCCGTGATCAGCGAGCCAAGCAGGCACTGCACGGTGGAGCTCCAGGCCCTGCCGTCGCGGATCGGACAGGTCCGCAGAATCATCTCGGCGCAGTTGCGCTACTGGCATCTCGATCCTCTGATCGACCAGGCGGCGCTCGGCGTCACAGAACTGCTGACCAATGTCCACCGGCATGCCCAGCCGGACAAGTCATGCACCGTCGAGATAGAGCTGCTGCTCGAACGGCTGACGGTATCCGTCCATGACCACGACCCACGGATGCCGACCGTGCGCGAGCCCAGCTCGTCCAGTACCTCGGGGCGCGGGCTCGCACTGATCGCCGCGGTCAGCGAGAGCTGGGGGGTCCGCCCGAGGGGCGGAGCCGGAAAGGTCGTCTGGTTCACCCTTCCGGCGCCGCCCCGGTGCGCCTCGCTCCCGCCGCACCCGGTGTACGGGGCCACCACGGACGGTCCGTTCGAGCTGGACTCCCTCACGTACCTGGAGAGTGCCACGCCTTCCGCAGCGCGGTCGGCGGTGGTCGGCTGACGTGCGCTACTCGGCGGCGATGGCGCGGAGCACGTTCAGCCGCGCCGCCCGCCGGGCCGGGCGCCGGCCCGCCAGCACTCCGGCGGCGATCCCCACGAGGGCGACCACCAGGAGTCGCAGCGGCGGCAGGTCGAAGGCGACGGCGGTGTCACCCGCGGACGCCTCGACCAGCACCCAGCCGAGGAAGCCGCCGAGCAACAGGCCTCCCGCCGTGCCGAACGCGGCCACCAGGACGGATTCCCAGCGGACCATCGAGCGCAACTGGCTCCTGGTCTGTCCCACCGCTCGCAACAGGCCCATCTCCCTGGTCCGTTCGTGGAGGGCGAGGGTGAGGGTGTTGGCGATGCCCAGCAGGGCGATCAGCACGGCGAGGGCCAGCAGGGCGTAGACCAGGGTGAGCATCATGTCGATGCCTCCGGCCGAGGACCGCGCGTACTCGCCGCGGGTCTGTACCTCGGGGTTGCCGTACGCCGCCGCGGTCTTCACGACCGCCGCCCTGCCGTCGGCGGTGGACACGCCGGGCCGGAAGGAGACGGCGATCAGCGAGTCGGAGTCCTGTGCACGGTGCGGAGCCCAGGCCTGGCGGGTGATGACGTAGTCGCCTGCCAGTTCCGACCGGTCGTAGACGGCCCGGACGGTGAACTCGCGCCGCTTCCCGTCGGCGAAGGCGAGCCGGGCGGTGGAGCCGGGGTGCAGAGCGCGCTTCGCGGCCTCGGTGCCGGAGACGGCGATCCCGTCCGTACCCAGCCCCGCCAGCGAGCCGTCGACCCGGCCGAGGTCGAAGACCTTGCCGAGTGCGGCCGGGTCGGTCACGGTCAGGGCCCGTCCCGCACCGTCCACCTTCGCGACACCCTTGCCGAGGCCGACGGCGGCCGCGACCTGCGGCAGCCGGTCGACGGCCGGGGCGAGCCGGGGGCTGAGGCCGCTGCCGCCCGCCCCGAAGGAGGGCACGCTGATGGCGACGTCGCCGGCGAAGGAGCGGTCGACGGTCCGGTTCATGGTCGCCTTCAGCGACGCTCCGAAGACGGTGAAGAGGGAGACCACGGCGACGCCGATCATCAGCGCGGTCGCGGTGGACGCAGTCCGCCGGGGGCTGCGCAGGGCGTTGCGCCCGGCCAGCCGGCCGGTGACGCCGCGCAGCCGGTCGAGCGGGGCGCCGAGGGCCTGCACCGCGTACGTGGCGGCGACCGGGCCGAGGACCACGAACGCGGCGAGTGCCAGCACCGCGCCGACGGCCGACAGCCAGACGGACGGGGCGGCCAGGGCGCCGGTCAGGATGACGCCGACGGAGGCCACCAGCAGCACGGGCCCGGCAAGGGCGCGCGTCCGGGACGCCCCGGAGTCGTCGACGGCGCTCTCGCGCAGTGCGGCGAGCGGAGCGGTGCGTCCGGCCCGGACGGCGGGCAGGACCGCGGAGCCGAGGCAGACCAGGACTCCCACGGTGAGCGGCAGCAGCAGCGAGACGGCGCCGATCACCAACGAGCCGTCGGGGAACGGGAATCCGACGGCGGGGAAGAGCGCCTGGAGGGCAGCGGCGATGCCGATGCCTCCGGCCAGGCCCGCGGCGGAGGCGATCACGGCAACCGCGCCGGCCTCCACGAGTGTCGAGGCAAGGACCTGACGGCGTGCGGCGCCGAGGGCGCGCAGCAGGGCGTTCTCGCGGGTCCGCTGGGCGACGACGATCGCGAAGGTGTTGTGGATGGAGAAGGTGGCGACGAGCAGCACGATGCCCGAGAAGACCAGCAGCAGCGTGGTGAACAGGCCGAGAAAGGCACCGGAGATCAGGTCCCGGTTCTCGGCGGCCGCGGCCTGTCCGGTAACGGCCTCGACGCCCTCGGGCAGCACCGGCCGCAGTGCGTCGACGAGTTCCCGCTGGCTGGTGCCGGGGCCGGCGCGGACCTGGATGGCCGATGCCCGGCCTGGCTTCGGCGTGAGGTACTTCTCGGCGTCGGCCCGTGTCATGGCCGTGTAGGTGACCTGCCCCATGCCGTCCTGGCCGCCGAAGGTGGCCAGTCCGACGATTCGGACGTGTACGGGGTCGGGGGTGCGCAGCACGGTCGTGTCGCCGATCCTGAGCCCGCCCCGTTCGGCGGTGCCTCGGTTGACGACGACCTCACCGGGGGCGGCCGGGGCGCGGCCGGCGGCGAGCCGGTACGGGTTGAGTTCGGGGTCGTCGATCCAGTTGCCGGCGAGGGTGGGCGGGCCCTGGCCGCCGATGGGGGTGCCGTCGGCGCCGATGAGCTGGCCGGCACCCTGGATGTCGGGGGCCGCCGCGGCGACGCCGGGCGTCCGCTCGATCCGCTTCAGGAGTGCGGTGCCGACCGGCTGCCGGGTGCCCTGGGTCTCACCGGCGACGGTGACCACGTCGGAGCCGCGCACGACGGCGTCGGTTCCGGCGTTGGCGTCGGCGAACAGCGTGTCGAAGCTCGCGCGCAGTGTGTCGCCCATGACGAGTGTCCCGGTGAGGAACGCGACGCCGAGCAGGACGGCGACGAACGTACCGGCGAAGCGGCGTCTGTGGGTGCGGAGCGAGGCGATGCTCAGGCGTAGGGAGGCCCGGGTGCCGTTCATGCCGTCACCGCCTGCGCGAGGGGTGGGGGGGCGAAGGACTTGAAGCGGTCGAGCACGCGCTCCGCCGTGGGGTCGGGCATGCGGTCGACGAGCCGGCCGTCGGCGAGGAAGACGACCTCGTCCGCGTGGGCGGCGGCGACCGGGTCGTGGGTGACCATGACGACGGTACGGGCGGTCTGCCGGACGGTGCGGCCGAGCAGCCGGAGCACTTCCTGACCGGAGCGGGAGTCGAGGTTGCCGGTCGGTTCGTCGGCGAAGACGACATCGGGGCTGCCCGCGAAGGCCCGGGCCACCGCCACCCGCTGCTGCTGTCCGCCGGAGAGTTCGCCGGGCCGGTGGTGCAGCCGGTCGCGGAGCCCGACGGTGTCGACGAGGGCGTCGAGCCACTCCTGGTCGGGCCGCTCCCCCGCGAGGTCGAGGGGAAGGGTGATGTTCTCGGCGACGGTGAGCGTGGGCAGGAGGTTGAAGGACTGGAAGACGAAGCCGATCCGCCGTCGGCGCAGCAGGGTGAGCCTGCGGTCGCCGAGCGCGCCGATGTCGGTGTCGCCGATGAAGGCGGAGCCCGAGGTGAGCGTGTCGAGTCCGGCGGCGCAGTGCATCAGGGTGGATTTACCGGATCCGGAGGGCCCCATGATGGCGGTGAACCGTCCGGCCGGGAAGTCGACGCTCACCCCGTCCAGGGCCCTGACCCGGGTGTCGCCCGTGCCGTAGAGCTTCACGGCGTCGACGACCCGGGCGGCGGAGGCGGGTACGGATGCGGGGGTGGGTCCGGAGGTCGGGACGGCGGTGGTCATGCGAGACCCCCCTTGCCGCCGCGGCCGAACTGTTCGTCCAGGACGGAGAGTCGGCGCCAGTATTCGTCCTCGTCGATCTCCCCGGCCGCGAAGCGCCGCCCGAGCAGGGTGATCGGTGACGGTTCGGCGGGACCCTCCTGGGTGGTACGGGCCTGCCAGGGGCCTCGTCGGCCGCGCCGGGCGGTACGGCGCAGCAGGGTGACTCCGCCGATGACGACGGCCGCCCAGAAGAGCGGGAAGAGGAGGATCCAGAGCCCGGGTCCACCGCTGTACGCCAGGGTGTTCATCTCGGTCAGCTCCCTCGGTTCGGGGTCCGCGGTCAGGTTTTCCTGACGCTTTCGAGCCTCGCCCGGGGAGGGGGTCCGAGTCGTCGTACGGCCGGCGGCCGTGCGCGTACCCCCTCGGGAGTACGTGGCGCTCCCGCGGCTGCTCCCGGCGACGACCGGGGCGAGGACTCCCCGCTGAACCAGTACGCGCCCTTGTGTCTGCGGGCGGCCCCGGAGGGCATGGCGAGGACGCCCGGAGCGGGACCGGCTCGGCGAGGGACAGCAGTGGTGGCGGCCCCGAACCGCTCCGGGCCCCCGTCAGGCCAGCGCGGCCAGCGGGTCGTCCAGCACCGGCTGCCAGGCCAACTCCGCAGCGCCCACCAGGCTGTTGTGGTCGAGCGTGCACGGCAGGATCGGCACACTGCCGCTCCGTCCCCACAGGCTGCGGTCGGCGACCACCGCACGCAGCCGCTCCGGGTCCGCGTCGAGCAGGGCGCGGTGCAGTCCGCCGAGGATGATGCGGTCGGGGTTGAGGATGTTGACCAGTCCGGCGAGCCCGAGGCCGAGCCGGTCGATCAGCTCCTCGGCCGCGCCGCGCACCGCCGCGTCCTCGTACTCCGTGCGCAGCAGATCGCCGGCCTGCTTGAGCAGCGACTCCTCGGGGCCGGGTTCGCGGCGGGCGGCGACGAGGAAGGCCAGCGGGTCGGTCTCGACGTCCAGGCAGCCGCGCCCGCCGCAGTGGCAGGGGCGCCCCTCGGGGTTCACCGTGAGATGACCCACCTCCAGGGCGAGGCCCGAACTCCCGGTGTGCAGGCGGCCGTCGAGGACCAGGGCGCCGCCCACACCCCGGTGGCCGGTGGCCACGCAGAGCAGATGCTGGGCGCCGCGGCCCGCGCCGTGCCGGTGTTCGGCGAGCGCGGCGAGGTTGACGTCGTTCCCGGTGAACGCCGGTCCAGGGATGCCCGCTTCACGTACGCAGTCGGCGAAGATCTCGCTCACCGGGGCACCGGCCGGCCAGGCGATGTGCAGCGGGTTGAGCGCGGTGCCCTCCGGTTCGGCGACCGCCGACGGCACCGCGAGCCCCGCGCCGACACAGCGCAGTCCGCTGTCCCGCAGCAACCGGGCGCAGTCGTCGACCACTTCACCGATGACCTGCGCCGGGTCGGCCGTGACGGTGACACAGCCGGGAGCGGTGGCCACCAGCCGTCCGCCCAGCCCGACGAGCGCGGCACGGAATCCGTCGGCGTGCACCTGAGCGGCGATGGCGACCGGTCCGGACTCCCGGACCGACAGCCGGTGCGAGGGGCGGCCCTGCGAGCCGGCGGCGGAGCCCGGCCGGGAGTCGACCCGGATCAGGCCGAGCGCCTCCAGCTCCGCGGCGACCGCACCGGCCGTCGCCCGGGTGACGCCGAGCTCGGAGGTGAGGACGGCGCGGGTGGGCGCACGTCCGGTGTGGACCAGTTCCAGCGCGGGTCCGAGCGCGCTGCGGCCCCTCTCCAACTTTGTCCGAGTGGTGGACACCTTGCCGTTCATGGGGGCGAGTCTCCCATGGTCCGGAGGTACGCCCGACGCCCCGGTGGCGCGGTTGTGCCCCTGCCGACCGTCTTGCGTCCATTGTCGCGGCGCCCCTATGCTGAATTTGTGCCGCAACTAAACAAACCGCGGACGGCTCTACCGGGGGGACCGGGCGGAAACACCGCCGCATCTCCGTCGGCCCGCCTCCGCACCGCCCTTACCGTGTTCTTCGCCCTCGACGGCTTTCTCTTCGCCGGCTGGGTGGTCCGTATCCCGGCCATCAAGCACCAGACCGGTGCCTCCGCCGCCACTCTGGGTCTCGCCCTGCTCGGGGTCTCCGCCGGGGCGGTGGTGACCATGATGTTCACCGGCCGGCTGTGCCGGCGCTTCGGCAGCCACCCGGTGACCGTGGTCTGCGGTGTACTGCTCTCCCTCGCCATCGCCCTGCCGGCGCAGACGAGTTCGGCGCTCGCGCTCGGCCTGGTCCTACTGGTCTTCGGTGCCGCGTACGGCGGGATGAACGTGGCGATGAACAGTGCCGCGGTCGATCTGGTCGCCGCACTGAGGCGCCCCGTGATGCCCGGCTTCCACGCGGCTTTCAGTCTCGGCGGGATGGTCGGCGCCGGACTCGGCGGACTGGTCGCGGGCGGCCTCTCCCCAGGCACCCATCTCCTCGCCCTCACCGGGACCGGGCTCCTGGTCACCGCGGTGGCCGGGCCGGTGCTGTTGCGTCACCCGGCACCCCGGCCCGCGGTCCAGGCACCGAGCGCCGAGGCGCCCCGGCGGCTGAGCGGGCGGGCCCGCCGGCTGGTGCTGCTGTTCGGCCTGATCGCGCTCTGCACCGCCTACGGCGAAGGCGCCCTGGCCGACTGGGGCGCACTCCACCTGGAGCAGGACCTGCACGCCCACCCCGGCGTCGCGGCCGCCGGCTACTCCTTGTTCGCGCTGGCCATGACGGCGGGCCGGCTCAGCGGCACGGCCCTGCTCGAACGGCTCGGTCAGACCCGCACCCTCGTCCTGGGCGGTGCGACGGCTGCCGTCGGGATGCTGCTCGGTTCGCTCGCCCCCAGCACGTGGCCGGCCCTTCTGGGCTTCGCAGTCACCGGGCTCGGCCTGGCCAACATCTTCCCGGTCGCGGTCGGCCGGGCCGGTGAGCTGGCCGGGGCCGGCGGGGTGGCCGCCGCGTCGACGCTCGGCTACGGCGGGATGCTGCTCGGGCCGCCGGCGATCGGCTTCCTGACCGACTGGTTCTCGCTCCCGGTGGCCCTCACCACGGTGGCGCTGCTGGCCACCGCGGCCGCGGCGCTGGGGTACGGGGCACGCAACGCGACCCATGCGCCGGTGGCCTGATCCGGCGGGGACAGGAGCCCGGACCGCTGGCACAGGGCCATGGAGATCACGGACCACATCAAGTCCCTGGGCGCCGAGGGACAGTTGCTGGCTTCCGCCGCGCAGGAGGCGGGGACCGGCGCCCCGGTGCCGACCTGTCCTCAGTGGCGGGTGCGCGATCTGCTGCGGCACACCGGGATGGTGCACCGCTGGGCGACGGCTCAGCCGAGCCAGCCCGGACGAACCAGCCCCGACTCGTAGGCGAGGACGACGAGTTGGGCCCGGTCACGGGCGCCCAGTTTCACCATGGAGCGGCTGACATGGGTCTTGGCGGTGAGCGGGCTGACGACCAGCCGCCGGGCGATCTCCTCATTGGAGAGCCCTATGCCGACGAGCGCCATCACCTCCCGCTCCCGTTCGGTGAGTTCGCTCAGGCCCGTCGACGCCGCGGGCTCCTTGGAACGGGCCGCGAACTCGGCGATCAGGCGGCGGGTGACCCCGGGCGAGAGCAGCGCGTCGCCGCCCACCACCGCGCGTACGGCGCGCAGCAGTTCGTCCGGTTCGGTGTCCTTGACGAGAAAGCCGGAGGCCCCGGAGCGGATCGCCTCGAAGACGTACTCGTCGAGCTCGAAGGTGGTGAGCATGACCACCTTGACGCCGTCCAGCCGGGCGTCCTCGGTGATGGCACGGGTGGCGGCGAGGCCGTCGAGATGCGGCATCCGGATGTCCATCAGCACGATGTCGGGCCGCAGTTCGCCCACCATGCGCACGGCTTCCGCGCCGTCGGCTGCCTCCCCCGCCACCTCGATGTCGGGCTGGGCGTCCAGCAGGGCGCGGAAGCCCGCCCGGACCAGCGACTGGTCGTCGGCGAGCAGTACGCGGATCACGGTGTCTCCTCTTTCTGTTCCGGTGCGCCGGACGAACCGGGCGGCAGCGGAAGCTCGGCCCGCACCCGGAAGCCGCCGTCGGCCCGGGGGCCCGCCTCGATCGTGCCACCGAGCCCGGCGGCCCGCTCCCGCATTCCCGCCAGCCCGTTGCCGCTGCCTCCGGCGTCGTCGCCGGTGGCGGGTCCGTCGTCGTCGATACGGAGCCCGATGCGGCCGGGCCCGTAGGCGATCCGGACCCGCGCGGTACGCGATCCGGAGTGCCGGACCACGTTCGTCAGCGCCTCCTGGACGATGCGGAAGGCAGCGAGGTCCGCGCCGGGCGGAACCGACGGCCGTTCGCCGTCGGTCTCGAAGGTGACGGTGAGTCCGGTGCTCGCCGCCTGTTCGACGAGTTCGGGGAGCCGGTCGAGTCCGGGGGCCGGGGCCCTGGGGGCGTCCCCGGGGGTGCGCAGGGTGTCGAGGACCTGACGGACCTCGCCCAGCGCCTCCTTGCTGGCGGCCTTGATGGTGGTGAGCGCCGCACGCGCCTGCTCGGGGTCGGAGTCCAGCAGCGCGAGACCCACGCTCGACTGGACGTTGATGACGGAGATGCTGTGGGCCAGGACGTCATGGAGTTCGCGCGCCATCCGCAGCCGTTCCTCATCGGCCCTGCGCTGCTCCGCAGCCTCCCGCTCCGCCCGCCGGTCCGCCCACTGCTCACGGCGTACACGTACGAACTCGGCGGCGGCGACGACGGCCACCACCCAGGCGGCGATGCCCAGTTCCTGTCCCCAGCGGGCGGCGTGGTCACCGGCGGGCGGCAGCCACCGGTAGAGCCAGTGCGCCACCAGGACATGTCCCAGCCAGACCATGCCGACGGCCGACCAGGCGGCCCGCCGGTGTCCGGAGACGACGGCGCTGAAGCAGCCGACAGCGACGGCCAGGAAGACCGGTCCGTACGGATAACCGGCCACCAGATAGATCATCGCCGCGACCGAGCTGCCGAAGGCGGCCACCACGGGGTGCCGGTGGCGCAGCAGGAGCACGGCGACGGCCAGGAAGAGCAGCAGCCGCGCGAAGAGGTCCAGCGGGGCCCGCTCGTCCATCTGCCCCCGGGCCGCGATGGTCGAACCGATCATGACGACGGCGCCGAGCAGGATCGTCGACGGCCAGGGCAGCCGGGAGGCGGAGCGCCCCGGTTCCCCGGTCAGCCACCGCGGCGGCTCGCCGTGCGCCCAGGGGGGACCGCCGCCGCTTCCGTGTGAGCGCTGCTCTTCCATGTCGGCCACGCTAGACCGCAGACCCCGGCGAGGGCGTCAGCCGGGCGTGGTGATCACCCGTACTCCGTGGGGAGTACGTCGTACGGGGCGGGGTGACGGGTGAGGGGTCCGTCAGCCCTTGCCGGCGGTGGCCCTTGCGCCGTTCCTCGCGCCGAGCAGGCCGACCGTGCGGGCCAGTTCGGTGACGGCCTCCCGGAAAAAGACCTCCTTGGCCTCCACCACCCGGTGGAACTGGCCGAAGATCTCGAAGGAGATCAGTCCGAACAGCTGTGACCAGGCGGCGATCAGCGGGGCGGCGGCCTCCGGCGGAAGGCCGGGGGCGAGGTCGGCGGACATCCGCTCGGCCTCGGCGCGCAGGTCGTCGGCGAGCGGCGGCAGGGCCAGGCCGTCCGTGCGGCAGGCGTCCGTGACCACGGCAATCAGGACGAAGCCGACGCGGGAGGCGGGGCCGATCGTAGCCTGCGGCGCGGTGTAACCGGGCACGGGCGAACCGTAGATCAGGGCGTACTCGTGGGGGTGGGCCAGCGCCCAGTCACGCACGGCGCAGGTGACGGCGACCCAGCGGGCGAGGTGGGTGGCGGCGTCGGCGCAGGCGGTCCGGTGGGCGGCCTCCGCGATCTCTCCCACGGAGTCGTACGCGTCGACGATCAGGGCGGTGAGCAGCTCGTCCCGGCTGGGGAAATAACGGTAGATGGCGGACGACGCCATACCGAGCTCTCGCGCGACGGCGCGCAGCGACAGCTTGGCGGCGCCCTCGGCCGCGAGCTGCTTCTTCGCCTCGTCCTTGATCGCGGCGGTGACCTCGATGCGGGCCCGTTCTCTGGCTCCTCGGACAGTGCTCATGGTCCTCAGTCTGCCATGAACGCAGAGCACCGACCAAGAATGAGAGCAGTGCTCTTGCTTTTAAGCACCCGCCCCGCGCACACTGATCTCAAGCGAGAGCACCGCTCTCAAATCACCGAGGGGTCACCATGTCTCAGCCGTACTACCTCCAGGGCAGCGCCCTCAACGTCCGGATGAACGGCATCGTCGGCTGGCTCGCCCGCCACGGCCTCAGCCTTTTCGGCTCGGCCGAGATGTCCGTGCGCGGCCGCAAGAGCGGGCAGATGCAGCGCGTCCCCGTGAACCCCCACACCCATGAGGGCGCGCAGTACCTCGTCTCCGCCCGGGGCCACTCCCAGTGGGTGCGCAACATGCGCGTCGCCGGCGGCGGCGAGCTGCGGGTGGGCCGCAGGACCCGCGGCTTCACAGCCGTGGAGATCGCGGACGACGAGCAGAAGGCGCTGGTCATCCGCACCTACCTGGAGCGGTGGGGCTGGGAGGTCAAGGACTACTTCCAGGGCATCACCGCGAAGTCCTCGGACGCCGAACTGCTGGCGGCCTGCCCGGACCATCCCGTCTTCCGGATCACTGTGGAGGGCTGACCGTGCGGCCGGACCCTCCCTGGCACCGGAGGCCGGGCGACGTCCGCCCGGCCGGGGTCCGTCCGACCCTGATCGGCCGGACAGACCCCCCGCCCCCGGCCCCGGTCCGCTGGACAGGCCTAGCGGTCCATCGCGGACAGAGCCCGCTGCGCCAGCGGGTGCGTACGGACCAGCTCGCCGAGCGAGGTCGTTCCGCGGGTGATTCCCGCGAAGGCGTTCCAGGCCGGGCGGAATCCGGTCAGCACCGCGTGCAGCACCCCCGGGCGGCGCTCGAACAGCTTCAGCATGCGCCGTCCGACGCCCATCTCGACACCGAGGCCCGCCTTGATGGCGAACGCGTAGTTCAGCGCCTGGCGCCGGGCGTCCACCGCGTCGTGCGACTCCGCGATCCGGACCGCCCACTCTCCGGCCAGCCGACCCGACCGCAGCGCGAAGGAAATCCCCTCGCGGGTCCACGGCTCCAGCAGCCCCGCCGCGTCGCCGCACACCAGCACACGCCCGCGTGACAGCGGCGAGTCGTCACTGCGGCAGCGCGTCAGATGCCCGGAGGAGATCTTCGGTTCGAAACCGGCGAGGCCGAGCCGGGCGATGAAGTCCTCCAGATACCGCTTGGTCCCCGCCCCGTCGCCCCGTGCCGAGATCACACCGACGGTCAGGACATCGCCCTTGGGGAAGACCCAGCCGTAACTGCCTGGTATGGGGCCCCAGTCGATGAGCACCCGCCCCGCCCAGTCCTCGGCGACCGTCGCCGGAACCGGGATCTCCGCCTCCAGGCCGAGGTCCACCTGGTCGAGCTTCACCCCGACATGGGCTCCTATCCGCCCCGCGCTCCCGTCGGCCCCGACGACCGCGCGGGCCAGGACCGTCTCGCCGCCGGACAGCACCACGGCGACCGTGCGCCGGTCGGGCACCGAGGCGCCGTGCTGCTCGACCCTGGTCACCGTCGCGCCGGTGCGCAGTTCGGCGCCCGCCTTCTGCGCCTCCTCGACCAGACCCGCGTCGAACTCGGGGCGGTTGATGAGGCCGAAGAGCATCCGCTTGGAGCGGCGGGTCCGCGCCAGCCTGCCGTTGAGCGAGAAGGTGACCGCGTGGATCCGGTCCCGCAGCGGTAGTTCGAACCCGGGCGGCAGCGAGTCACGCGAAAACCCGATGATGCCGCCGCCACATGTCTTGTACCGGGGAAGCTCCGCCTTCTCGAGGAGCAGCACCCGTCGGCCGGCGACTGCCGCCGCGTATGCCGCGGAGGCTCCGGCCGGTCCGCCGCCGACTACGACGACATCCCACACGGACGACTCTTCGTGCTCCTGTACGGCGTCTGCGTTCTCGCTGCTCACGATGTGCTTCTGCTCCCGATCCCACCAGTGGCCCATGCTGCTCACGGCATCCTACGGCGCGTTGCCCCCGGCCCCCGCTGTGGGAGGATCGACCGTACGTTCGTCCTGCATGCGACGCCGCACATTCGGTGCGCATGTAGCCGGATTCGTATACATAACGTCGCACCCACGAGGAGCGTGCCCATGACCGCCCGTCCGATTTCCGAGACCATTGCCTCGCTGATGCCCCGCGCCAAGGCGGAGCTGACCGAGCTGGTGGCCTTCCAGTCGGTGGCGGATCCCGCGCAGTTCCCGAAGAGCGAGTGCGAGGCGGCCGCCGACTGGGTCGCCGACGCGCTGCGCGCCGAGGACTTCCAGGACGTCGCCCTTCTCGACACCCCCGACGGCACCCGGTCGGTCTACGGCTTCCTGCCCGGTCCGGCCGGCGCTCCGACCGTACTGCTCTACGCGCACTACGACGTGCAGCCGCCGCTCGACGAGTCCGCCTGGCTCTCCCCTCCGTTCGAGCTGACGGAGCGCGACGGCCGCTGGTACGGGCGTGGCTCGGCCGACTGCAAGGGCGGCTTCATCATGCACCTCCTCGCCCTGCGCGCCCTCAAGGCCGACGGCGGCGTCCCGGTCTCCGTGAAGGTGATCGCCGAGGGTTCCGAGGAGCAGGGCACCGGCGGTCTGGAGCGGTACGCGGAGGCACACCCCGAGCTGCTGGCCGCCGACACCATCGTCATCGGCGACACCGGCAACTTCCGGGTCGGTCTGCCGACGGTCACCGCGACGCTGCGCGGCATGACGATGCTGCGGGTCACGCTCGACACCCTCGAAGGGAACCTGCACTCCGGGCAGTTCGGCGGCGCCGCCCCGGACGCGCTGGCCGCGATGATCCAGCTGCTGGCCTCGCTGCGCGCCGAGGACGGCACCACGACCGTCGACGGGCTCGCCACGGACACCGAGTGGGACGGACTCCAGTACCCGGAGGCCGATTTCCGCAAGGACGCGAAGGTCCTCGACGGGGTCGGGCTGATCGGCACGGGCACGGTCGCCGACCGCATCTGGGCCCGGCCCGCCGTCACGGTCATCGGCATCGACTGCCCGCCGGTGATCGGCGCGACGCCGTCGCTCCAGGCGAGCGCGCGGGCCCAGGTCAGCCTGCGGGTCCCGCCGGGCCAGGACGCCGCCGAGGCGACCGCGCTGCTGACCGCCCACCTCAAGGCCCACGCCCCGTGGGGGGCCAGGGTGACGGTGGAACAGGTCGGCCAGGGCCAGCCGTTCCGCGCGGACACCTCCAGCCCGGCGTACACGTCGATGGCGCAGGCGATGGAGGTCGCGTACCCGGGCGAGAAGATGCAGACGTCCGGCATGGGCGGCTCGATCCCGCTCTGCAACACCCTCGCCGCCCTCTACCCGGAGGCGGAGATTCTGCTGATCGGCCTGAGCGAGCCGGAGGCACAGATCCACGCGGTGAACGAGAGCGTCTCGCCCCAGGAGCTGGAGCGGCTGTCCCTCGCCGAGGCTCTGTTCCTGCGCAACTACGCGGAGTCCAAGCGCGCCTGACGTTGCGTCACCGATCGTGCCGCGTTCCGGCGGACCGGGTCCGGACCACCCTCCGCGGGCCGGTCCGGGCCCGGTTCCATAGGATCGGCCCGTGACAACGGGGACGGGGATCGGCTGGGCACTGCCGACGGAGGCCGAACGACTGCTGCAGGAGTCGGCGGCGAGCGGAAGCACGGAAGCGGTGCTCGACGCGCTCTCCCGCCGCCGGCTCCATGTGATGGCCGCCCGGTTGCACGCCGACACCCCGGGATTCACCGCCCCGTTCCCCTCGCAGTACGCCCCCGTGACCGGCCGGACGTGTGTCCCCGTGCTGACGTCCGGCATGTTGCCGCCCTGGCATCCGGGGTGGATGTTCCACCAGGTCTCCCTCAAGTGGATCGCCGAGTGCGGCTGGCACGACCCGCAGTCCTTGCTGTCGGTGAACCCCACGTCCCTTGGCGGTGACCCCGGTTCATGCCGGCCCCGCGGGCCCCGGGGTGTCCGTGCGGCCGCACCGCCGCTACGCGCTCGGCGAAGCTCGCCCAGAGCGTAGACCGACGTTTCCGGGCGGGCCGTTCGCGTACGTTCGTGGCATGGATCTCGTCGAAGTACTCCCCCAGCTGCACATGTTCCGCTTCCCCATCGGCCAGGCGTACCTGTGGCGCGACGGCACCGATCTGACGCTGATCGACGCGTGTGACAGCGACGCGGCGTCCGCGATCGAGGACGGGGTGCGCAGCCTGGGTCTGGACCCGGGCCGTATCTCCCGGATCGTCGTCACCCACGGGCACTGCGACCACTACGGCGCCGCGCAGGAGCTCGCCGACCGGCACGGAGCCGAGATCCTGGCCCATCGGCTGGACGCCGCGGTGATCCGGGGCGAGGAGGAGATCGCCGGTCCCGTCCTGCTCGACTGGGAGCTCCCGCTGTGGGAGCACACGCGGACCGTGCCCCCGGCCCCGCCGACCCGGGTCGACCGCGAGCTGGCCGACGGCGACGAGCTCGGGTTCGGTCAGGGGGCCCGGGTGGTCCACTCCCCGGGCCACACACCCGGCTCCATCGGGATTCATCTGCCGCACCACGGTGTGCTGTTCACCGGGGACTGCGTGGCCAGGGTCGACCGGGTGATGCTCGGCGTGTTCAACACCGACCGGGAGCAGGCCCTGGCCTCCTTCCGGCGGCTGGCGGCGCTGGAGCCGGCCACGGTCTGCTTCGGGCACGGCGATCCGGTCACCACCGACGCCGCCGCGATGCTTGCCTCAGCCGACCGGGACTCCGGCCTCCAGGTTGAGCACGGCTGACCGCTCGCGGGCGCGCAGTGCCCAGCGCAGCCGTTCGTACCGGGTCGGGGGCAGCAGGGTGGCCGCTTCCGCCTCGGTGACGAACCGCCAGCCGCGCAGTTCGGATCCGGGCAGCAGCAGCCGCTGGGCTTCCGCGCCGGTCAGCAGGCCGCCGTCGAAGATCAGCCGCAGGCCCCCGTAGCCGGGCGGGCTGGGTGCCTCCCAGTCGACGACGAGGAGTTTCGGCACCCGGCCGAGACGGATGCCTATCTCCTCGGCCACTTCACGGATCCCGGCCTGCGCCGGTGCCTCGCCGGACTCGACCACTCCGCCGGGGAACTCCCAGCCGGGCTTGTACGTCGGGTCGACGAGCAGGACCCGGTCGTACTCGTCGAAGAGCAGTACGCCGGCCGCCACGGTCTCCGCGGTCGGCTCGGGTGTCTGCACGATCTCGCACGGGGTGGCGGCGCCACTGCTGACCGCCTCGGCGATGCGCTCGGCCGTTCCGTACGGGGTGAGCGCGCCGGTGTCGAGGACGTGGGCGTCCCGGCTGAGCCAGCCGAGCGCCGCCCGGTAGGGCTCGATGTGCTGGTAGGCCCACTGCCGTACCCGTTCGCTGTGCTCCGGGTCGTCGGGGTACTCCACGCGGTCGGCGATCCGCTTGCGCAGGATCGTTTCCTCAGGTGAGAGCAGGACATGGCGGACCCCGATGCGCCGGGAGGCCAGCCCTCCGAAGATTTCGTCGCGGTACTCCTGCCGCAGCAGAGTCATCGGCACCACCAGCACACCGGACACCTCGGCGAGCAGGGCCGCCGCGGTGTCCACGACCAGTCGCCGCCAGATCCGCAGGTCCTGGAAGTCCGTCACCTCGGCGAGTCTCTTCTGGGGCAGCAACTGCCGCAGCTCCCCGCCGATCAGTTCGGGGTCGTAGAAAGTGCTGTTCGGGATCAGATCGATCAGTTCACGCGCGGCGCTCGTCTTGCCCGCGCCGAACGCACCGTTGATCCAGACGATCACGGTTCCCCCTCTTCCGTAGCCCCCTGTGGCTTGCCCGCAACACCCTGCCGCGAAAACCCGGCTGTGGCGATGTCTGTTTCCCGAACGGAACCTCCGGATGCCCACGGCCGACGCCCGTTCGCATACGTCCGGCCGTGCATCCGGCCGTGACGGTGAGGCGGGAAGGTCGTTGGAGCGGACATGTCCGACCGACGACCAGGGGGTGCAGTATGCGTCGCACAGTACTTGAGCAGTTTCCCGCAGGAGGGCCGCGGGGCAGTTGGCCTGCGGAGGAGTTCGCGGCCGCCCGCCGCTGCGAGGGCGTCGCGGCCGAGGTCGTGATGGATCTGGAGCAGGACGCGTTCCTGGTGGTCGTTCCGCAGCAGTCGCCGGACCGGGGCCGCTGAGGCCGGGGCCCGGTCCGGTCCGGCACCGGGCTCCACTCGACCGGACGGGCCGCGGGCGGCCCCGGAAGAGTCACCCCGTCTCTCCTCTTCCCTCACTCTTCCCTCACCAGCGGAAGAGGCGGGTCCGCCCCGGGCGGCTGCCACAGCCCCCTACCCCTTGCCGGAACCCAGGGTGAGGCCCGCGATGAAGTGGCGCTGGAGCAGCAGGAAGACCACGAGCGTGGGCAGGGCGACGATCACCGAGCCCGCGGCGAGCAGGTTGTAGTCGGTGAAGAACTGGCCCCTGAGGTTGTTCAGCGCCGAGGTGATGGGGAGTTTGTCGCCGTCGGAGATGAAGACCAGTGCCCACAGGAAGTCGTTGTACATCCAGGTGAACTGGAGCGTGCCGAGCGCGGCCAGGGCCGGGCGGCACAGGGGCAGCGTGATCCTCCAGTACTGGGTCCACACGCCCGCGCCGTCGACTATGGCCGCCTCCAGGATCTCCTGCGGCAGGGTGCGCATGAAGTTGGCCAGGACGAAGACGCAGAAGCCGAGCTGGAATCCGATCTGGACGGCGACGACGGCCCAGTACGAGTCGAACATCGTCATCGAGTCGGACATCCAGTAGGGCAACGGGATGCGGTTGAACACCACGTACAAGGGCGTCACGATCACCTGCTGCGGCAGCAGGTTCCCGGCGGTGAAGAGCATGAGCAGGACGAGCCCGCCGCGCATCCTCAGGCGCGCCACCGCGAAGGCCACGAACGAGGCGAGGAAGAGGGTGACGAGCACCCCGGGGATCGCGATGATCAAGGTGTTGACGAAGTACTTCGTCATGCCGGAGTCGGTGAACGCCTGCCGGTAGTAGTCCAGGGAGAGATGGCGGGGCAGCGAGAAGTAGCCGTGCTCCGAGGTCTCGTCGTACGGCCGCAGCGAGGCGTACACCGCGAGCAGGAGCGGGGCGAGAAAGGCGAGGGAGACCGCCATCAGGAAGGCATGGACACCGATCCGGCCGGCGCGGTTCCGGCGCCGGGCTGCGGCGGGAACCGGCGGCGCCGGCCGTGCGGCGGGGCGGGCGGGGGCGGCTTCGACGGTCAACGGTTCTTCTCCCCTCGGAGCTCCTGGACCAGATACGTCACGACGAATCCCAGGGAGACCACGAGCATGACCACGGCGATGGCGGAGCCGAAGCCGATCCGGCTGGCCTCACCGATGATGTTGTCGGTGACGAGCACCGAGAGCAGTTCGAGTCCGTTGCGGCCGTGGTTGACGGCGTACACGATGTCGAACGCGCGCAGGGACTCGATGACGGTGATGACGCCGACGATGACGTTGACCGGCCGCAGGGTGGGCAGGACGATGCGGAAGAAGGTCTGGGCCTCGCCCGCCCCGTCGATCGCCGCGGCCTCCTTCAGCGAGGGGTCGACGGCCTTCAGTCCGGCGAGGTAGAGGATCATCACGTAGCCGGTGTGCCGCCAGGCGGCGGCGAGCAGGACCATCCATATGTTGAGGTCCGGGTCGCCGAGCCAGTCCGTCGGTGAACCCGTGTCCCCGATGACCGCGTTCAGTGCGCCCTGATCGCGGGAGAAGACCAGCTGGGCGATGAATCCGACCACGGCGAGCGACAGCACGACGGGCATGTACAGCGTCGACTGGTAGAAGCGGCTGAAGCGCACCCCCCGGTCGATGAGCACCGCCAGCAGCAGCCCGAACGGGGCGGCGACCAGGCCGAGGAAGGCCAGCCAGAGCAGATTGTGCCGGGCCGCGGGCCAGAACTGCGGGTAAGTGGTGAAGAGGTTCTCGTAGTTCTGCGTACCGACCCACTTGATGTCACCGATGCCGTCCCAACCGGTGAAGGAGAGCATCACCGAGGCGAGGGTCGGCCCCCAGACGATGGCGGCGTCGAGCAGAACGGGTATGCCGAGCAGCACACCGAGTACGGCGAGGTCGCGGCCGGTGAACCGCCGCGCGGCCCGCCGTCCGGTGCGCCGGGCCGGGATCAACGACACGGTCGGTACTCCAGATTCGGTCGGATGCCATCGGGGTCGTCCGGGGTCAGCCGGCGGCGAAGATGCTCTTCTTCTGCCGTTCGATGTCGTTGACCAGTCCGTCCACGTCGTCCGGGTCGCTGATGAACTTCTGGATCGCCGGGATCATGACCGTGGAGGAGAAGTCCGGCCTGGTGTCCCGGTCCAGGAACTGGGAGATCTGCTTCGCGCCGGAGACCAGCTCCACGGCCTTCTTCTGGAGCGGTGAGTACGCGGAGATGTCCGCCTGGTCGCTGACCGCGATGTTGTTCGGGTCGCTCTTCAGGTAGATGTCCTCGGCCTTCCCGGTGGCGAGCCACTTGAGCAGGTCCTTGGCGCTCTCCAGGGTCTTCTTGTTCCTGAGGTTCTTCGACTTCTTCGCCAGCAGGAACCCGTCGATGGGTGCCTCGACCGCGTCCTGCCCGTGCTCCGGGTCGATGACGGGGAAGGGGAAGAAGTCGATGTCGTCCTGTTCGCCCTTGGGGAACTGGGCGCCGGGGTGCGGCAGTCCGAAGACGGCCATGCCGGCCTCCTTCTTCTGAAGGCTGTTGGCGGCCTCCTGCCAGGTACGGCCGTTGGCGCCCTGCTGGCAGTACGGCAGAAGCCGGCGCCAGGTGTCGAAGACCTCCCTGACCCGCTTGTCCGTCCAGGCGACTTCACCCGCCATCAGGCTCTTGTGGAATTCGTAGCCGTTGGTCCGCATGTCGATGTAGTCGAAGGTGCCCATGGCGGGCCAGCCGTCCTTGTCGCAGAATGCGATCGGGTCCAGCTTGTCCTTCTTCATCTGCCGGGCGAGCGCCACGTACTCGTCAAGTGTCTTCGGCGCCTGATAACCGCGGTCGGCGAAGAGGCTCTTGCGATGGAAGACGGCCCACGGATAGTAGTAGTACGGCGTGAGGTACTGCTTGCCGTCCGCCCCGGTGGACTGGGCCTTCAGCGCGGGTGAGAAGCCTTTGTAGTCCTGCCAGTTGTCGCTGATGTCGTGCAGCAGCCCTTTCTCGGCGAAGAACTGCATCCGGTTGCCGGCGAACCACATGAAGACGTCGTCCGGCTTGCCCTGGAGATACCGGCTGATGTTCTCCTGAAAGGTGTTGTGGTCGACGGTGTTGACCTCCACCTTCCGTCCGCCCGACTGCGCCTCGTACGCGGCGAAGGCGGCGGCGAATGCCTTCTTCGGAACGGGGTCGGAGGAATTCGAGCCCAAGGTGATGGTCTTTCCGTCGCCACCGGGGCCGCCCCCGCAGGCGGTGAGCAACGCGGGCAGCGTCACGGCTCCGGCACCAACGGCCGCACCACGCAGCAGACTTCGCCGGGACATCCGATGTCCCGTGACACTTCCCGGCACACCTGACCTGTCGTCATCAGACTGCGTCATGCCCAGCTCCTCCGGAGATGCAACCCAACACAACCGAACGTGCGATTGGATCTCACCCCCAAGTCATGTTGCAGTCAAGGGTTTTGACGAGATGACGGACAACCGTCGCCGTCCCTCTACCAACAGACTTCAACACGCTCTAACGTAATCGCACGCATTGGCGTGCACATGCTGTCATCCGATCATGCACGAGTATGGAGGAACGTAACGATGCGTCATCTTCCAACCCGTACAACCCGAACCAGCCGTCGTGGAGTCATCGGAGCGTTGATGGCCGGGCTGCTGTGTGCCGCGGGCACGACCGTTCCCGCCGTCGCCGAATCGCCGGCTTCCGCTCCCGGCCATGCCGTGGCACCGCAGTCCGGAAACGGCCTTGCGCTCACCCCGCCGATGGGGTTCAACAATTGGAACTCCACGCACTGCCGGGCCGAGTTCGACGAATCGATGGTCAAGGGAATCGCCGACATCTTCGTCGAGAAGGGTCTCAAGGACGCGGGCTACAGGTACGTCAATCTCGACGACTGCTGGGCGAAGCCGCAGCGCAATGCGGAAGGCAAGCTGGAGGCCGATCCGCAGCGCTTCCCGAACGGGATCAAGGAAGTCGCGGACTATGTCCACTCCAAGGGCCTCAAAATCGGCATCTACACCAGCGCCGGAACCAAGACCTGCGCCAGCGTGGGATTCCCGGGCGCGCTGGGCCACGAGTACAGCGACGCACAGCAGTTCGCCGACTGGGGCATCGACTATCTGAAGTACGACAACTGCAACAACCAGGGCGTCGACGCGAAGCAACGCTATACGACGATGCGGGACGCGCTGGCCGCGACCGGCCGCCCCATCGTCTACAGCATCTGCGAATGGGGCGAGAACAAGCCCTGGGAGTGGGCCGGTGAACTCGGCAACCTCTGGCGCACGACCGGCGACATCAACGACAGTTGGGCCAGCATGCTGTCGATCATGAAGAAGAACCTGCCCCTGGCGGCCGCCGCCGGCCCGGGGCACTGGAACGACCCCGACATGCTGGAGGTCGGCAACGGCGGCATGACGGACACGGAGTACCGCACGCACTTCTCCATGTGGTCCGTGATGGCGGCGCCGCTGCTCATCGGCTCCGATCTGCGCAAGGCGAGCACGGAGACCTTCGAGATCCTCTCCAACCACGAGGTCATCGCCGTCGATCAGGACCCGCTCGGCAAGCAGGGCACCGTGCTCTCCTCCGTCGACGGACGCTGGGTGGTCGCCAAGGAGATGGCGGACGGCAGCCGCGCCGTCGCCCTCTTCAACGAGACCGGCAGCGCACAGCGCATCGCGACGACAGCCGCGGCGGTGGGGCTGCCGAAGGCCGACGGATACACGATGCGTGACCTGTGGCAGCACAGGTCGTACAACACGGCGGGCACCGTGGCGGCGACGGTCCCGGCGCACGGGACGGTGCTGCTGCGGGTCGCCGCCGACGGCGAGTGGGCCGCGCATCCGCCCGCCGTTGAACTCGGCCTGGAATCCAGCCCGTTGATCGAGGCCGGACGCACCGCCACGCTGACCACTACCGTCACCGGCCTGGGCCGTACCCCCGCCAAGAAGATCTCGGCGCTGCTCACCGGCCCCTCGGGCTGGCAGGTGAAGGCGGTGTCGCCGACCGGTACGCCGGCCCTGCCGGCCGGCCGTACCCTGGCCACCCGCTGGCAGGTGACGGCCCCGGCGGGCACCCCCACCGGTACGTACGATCTGACACTCGACGCCCGGTACCGCTCACCGGACGGGACGCTGGTCCGGTCCACGGTCCCGTTCCGGGCCCATGTGGTGGTCGCGCCACCGTCGGGCGCCAACCACCTCGGCGATCTGCCGCAGCTCTCCGCCGCCAACGGCTGGGGCCCCGTCGAGCGGGACACCAGCAACGGTGAGAGCGGTGCGGGCGACGGCCATCCGCTGACCATCGGCGGCGCGGTCTTCGCCAAGGGCCTCGGCGTGCACGCCGACAGCGCCGTCGAGTTCTACACCGGCGGGGCGTGCGGCACCGTGACGGCGCGGGTCGGGGTCGACGACGAGGCGGGCGCCGGGGGGACAGTCGCCTTCGAGGTCTGGGCCGACGGTGAGAAGGCGGCGTCGACCGGTGTGCTGACCAACGCGATGCCCGCCCAGCCGGTCACCGCGGATGTGAGCGGTGCGCAGGTGGTACGTCTGGTGGTCACCGACGGCGGGGACGATGTCGACTCCGACCACGCGGACTGGGCGGACCTGCGGATCACCTGCTGACGAGAAACCGCGGTGGCGGCGACGCCACGCGTGCGGCCGCCGGGCGGGCTCCAGGACCGAGCTCCTGGAGCCCGCCCGGCGCTGCCCGCGTGTCGCGCCGGTCAGCTCTGTGCCGCCACGCCGCCCGGGCCGACCCGCGCCGCCGCGGCGGCCGCGCCGACCAGTCCCGCGTCGGTGCCCATCACCGCCGGGGTCACCTCGATCCGCCGGATGAAGGAGAGCGTGGCGTACTGCCGCAGGGCCCGGCGCAACGGTGCGAAGAGGATGTCGCCCGCACCGGCCACTCCCCCGCCGATCACCGCGATGTCGATCTCGACGAGCGCGGCGGTGGCGGCGATCCCGGCGGCCAGCGCCTGGGCGGCGCGCTCGAACGAGGCGAGGGCGACCGGGTCCCCCGCACGCGCGGCGGCGGCCACGGCGGCGGCCGAGGCATCGCCGTCCGGTCCGGGCCGCCAGCCGGCCTCCAGCGCCCGGCGGGCGATGTTCGGACCGCTGGCGATGCGCTCGACGCAGCCGCGCGATCCACAGGGGCACGGGTCGCCGTCCAGGTCCACGCTGACATGACCGATGTGCCCGGCGTTGCCCGTGGCGCCGGGGTGCAGCTTGCCGCCGAGAACGAGCCCGCCGCCGACACCGGTCGACACGACCATGCAGAGCGCGTTGTCGTAGCCCCGGGCGGCGCCCAGCCAGTGCTCGGCGGCCGTCATCGCGACCCCGTCGCCGACCAGCTCGACGGGCAGTCCGCCGACCGCTTTGCCGACCCGCTCCACCAGCGGGAAGTCGCGCCAGCCGGGGACGTTCACCGGGCTGACCGTGCCGGCCGAGGCGTCGACCGGGCCCGCGCTGCCGATTCCGACCGCCGTCGCCCGCCCCCACAGCGGGGAGCCGGACAGCTCGGCGAGGACCTCCGTCACGGCGCCCATGACCGCCTCGGCGCTCTCGCGGGCGGGCGTCGGCCGCTGCGCCCGTACGAGAAGCGCGCCGTCGCCGTCCACCAGCGCGGCAGCGATCTTGGTGCCGCCGATGTCCAGCGCGGCGACGAGGTCGGTATGCATCGGTGTGGCTCCGTGAGTAGGGGGCGGGGACCTGCGGCTTCAGGAAACAGTCTGCCCAGTCTCCATTCAGCTGACAACGTTGTCCAGGGCCTATGCTCGACGGCACAGCCTCCGGTCGGCTCCGCGGCACCGCCCACGGACCCGTCGGACCGCCCGCACCCGAGGACAGGACAGCGCACCGTGGCCGAGACCGCCCGTCACTCCGAGACCCGTTACGGCAACCGGCCGACCATGAAGGATGTGGCGGCCCGCGCCGGAGTGGGCCTCAAGACGGTCTCCCGCGTGGTCAACAGCGAGCCGGGGGTCACGCCCGACACCGAGCGCCGGGTCCAGGAGGCCATCGAGGCGCTCGGCTTCCGGCGCAACGACAGCGCGCGCGTCCTGCGCAAGGGCCGCACCGCCTCGATCGGCCTGGTCCTGGAGGATCTCGCCGACCCGTTCTACGGGCCGCTGAGCCGAGCGGTGGAGGAGGTCGCACGGGCCCACGGCGCCCTGCTCATCAACGGGTCGAGCGCCGAGGACCCGGAGCGCGAGCAGGAGCTCGCACTCGCCCTGTGCGCGCGCCGGGTGGACGGGCTCATCGTGATTCCGGCCGGTGACGACCACCGCTATCTGGAGCCGGAGATCAAGGCGGGCGTCGCCACCGTCTTCGTGGACCGCCCGGCGGGCCGCATCGACGCAGACATGGTCCTCTCCGACAGCTTCGGCGGCGCCCGCGAGGGCGTCGCCCATCTGATCGCGCACGGCCACCGCCGGATCGGCTTCATCGGCGACCAGCCGCGCATCCACACCGCCACCGAGCGACTGCGCGGCTATCACGCGGCGATGGCGGACGCGGGGACGCGGGTCGAGGACTCCTGGGTGTCCCTCGGCCCGACCGATCCCGACCGGGTCCGGGCCGCCACCGAGCGGATGCTCTCCGGCCCCGAGCCCGTCACCGCCGTCTTCGCGGGCAACAACCGGGTGACGGTCACGGTGGTGCGTGTCCTCGCCGAGCAGGAACGCCGCATCGCCCTGGTCGGCTTCGACGACATCGAACTGGCCGATCTGCTCGGCATCACCGTCATCTCCCAGGACGCCGCCGCCGTCGGCCGCACCGCCGCGGAGCACCTCTTCCGCCGTCTGGACGGCGCCGACCACACCCCGGCCCGGGTGGAACTCCCCACGACGCTCATCGCGCGCGGCTCGGGCGAGCTGCCGCCCGCCTGAGCCGCGCGGTCGGCGGCTACGGTGCGGTCACCGTGAGATCGGCCCGTCGCGGCGACGCGAACGCGTCCAGCTCCGCCCGCGTCAGCCCGGTCAGCCGGGCGACCTCGGCGGTGTCCAGGGCGCCGCAGTCGATGCCGCGCAGAAGGTAGCTGATCAGCGCCTTGGCGGTGGCGGGTTCGTCCATGACGTCGCCGCCGGCCTTGGCCACGTACGCGGCGAGCCGCGCGGCGGCCTGCTCCAGGCCCTCGCGGTAGAAGGTGTACACGGCCGCGTACCGGGTCGGCAGATGACCCGGGTGCATGTCCCAGCCCTGGTAGTAGGCACGGGCCAGGGCGCGACGGGTGAGGCCGTAGTGGAGCCGCCAGGCCTCGTGGACCTGCGGGGTGGGACCGACCGGGAGGACGTTGGTGGAGCCGTCCGAGACCCGTACGCCGGTGCCCGCGGCGGCGACCTGCATGACGGCCTTGGCGTGGTCGGCGGCCGGGTGGTCGCTGGCCTGGTAGGCGGCGCTGACGCCGACGCAGGCGCTGTAGTCGAAGGTGCCGTAGTGCAGGCCGGTGGCACGGCCCCGCGCCGCGTCGATCATGCGGGCGACAGCGGCGGTGCCGTCGGCCGCGAGGATGGACTGGCTCGTCTCGATCTGGATCTCGAAGCCGAGCCGCCCGGCGGGCAGCCCGTGTGCCTGCTCGAACGCCTCGAGCAACCGGACGAAGGCGGTGACCTGCTCGGGGTAGGTCACCTTGGGCAGCGTGAGGACCAGTCCGTCGGGCAGGCCGCCGGCCTGCATCAGACCGGTGAGGAAGATGTCCGTGGTGCGGATGGAACGGTCGCGTACGGCGGCCTCCAGGCACTTCATCCGGATGCCCATGTACGGGGCCGCCGTGCCGTTCTCGTACGCCTCCGAGACCAGCCGGGCGGCGCGGGCGGCGGCCTCGTCCTCCTCGGCGTCGGGGCGGGGGCCGTAGCCGTCCTCGAAGTCGATGCGGAGGTCCTCGACCGGCTCGCGCTCCAGCTTGGCGTGCACCCGGTCGTGGACGGGCGCGGCGAGTTCGTCCGGAATGCCGAGGACGGCGGCGAACGAGGCCGCGTCCGGGGCGTGCTCGTCGAGGGCCCTGAGGGCCTGGTCGCCCCAGGAGCGGATGGTGTCCACGGTGAACGTGTCGCCGGGGACGTAGACCGTGTGGACCGGCTGGCGCGTACCCGGGTCTCCCGGGTAGCGGCGTGCCAGCTCGGCGTCGACCGCGGTGAGGGAAGCGCTGATCTCCTCGCTGACCGCACCTGCGAGGCTCGTTGCCACCTTCTCCTGCTGACCCATTTCCACACCCTCCACAGTCACACTGTTTCCGCTTCCCGGAGTCAACAATCCGCATAGTGAAGCTATAAGGCCGTCGGACCTGCGTCAACGGTGGTCGGAAAGGGTGCGGGGCCGTGTGGTGCGTGTGCACCACACGGCCCCGGACCGTGGGAATGGGTTGCGGCTGCCCCGGCCGGGTCAG
>NZ_FPJO01000005.1:307205-324070 GCF_900119365.1 Streptomyces atratus | reverse complement strand
GGAGACGACATGATGCCCGCGTCACCTTCACAAGACGCCGTTCCATGATATACGGCCTGGGCCGACCGCATCTCGGAGCTCGCACATTGCTTCAGCGCCGGGAGCAGCCTCCTAACCGCGTGCCGTAGCCTTCCCACTGGCTGCACAGTGCCATCGCTGCCGCATAAGAAACGCTGTGTGAGTGGTGGGCTGGTGGGCTGGTGGGCTGGTGGGCTGGTGGGCTGGTGGGCACGCTATCCCCCAAGGAAGGAATCGCTTCCACCGAGGCCCTGGGCGCTGATTACGAACGCAAACCGCCATCAGCATCATGCGCGTTTCGCAAGTGATGGAACGCCGGTCTTCACTCTTGTTGGCCTGTTCTCCGACGGCCCACCGTTGGAGGAGAACAGGCAGGTCATGGCAGGCGCATGTGCCCATTCCCTGAGCAGTTGCCCTTGCGGTGCGCAGGGATCACAGTAAGAAAGGGAGGGATGTGCGGGAGCGGAGAACACCGTGATCATTCTCGGAATCATTTTGCTTGCCGTCGGGTTCGTGACCGGGATCTCCATACTGTGGACAATCGTTCTGCGGCGACGACGTGGAGCCACGCTGGCAGCTGTACATGGCTTGGTGCACGCGCAGTTGGAAGCGAAGCACGGCGCCAGCAGCGCCGACTGTTCGAGTTATGACAACAGGACGCGCTCGACCGGACGGTCGCCCTCTGCACCCGCCTACACCTACACAGGCAGAGGCCGCACGGCGGGCAGGGCGCTACTGGACCCAGTCAGCTGACCAGCAGTTGGGGCTGGTCCTCTCGACCTGGCGCTCACCCCGTGCCCTGGGGCGTTCCTTCGACGGCTTCCGCAAGTCGCCGCAGCATGCCGTGGTGCCGGATCTGCGCAAAAGCGTCGACCACTGTGTTGTGGAGGCTCCCTCCCAGGCCGCGCAGCGGATGCTCGTCGAGAATGACCAGGGCCTTTTTCGCCCCACGGCCGGATACCGAAAGCGATCCGTGCCGTGCCCAACGGCCCTCCGTGCACTTCGAGTTCCAGTGCGCGCGGGGCGTCGAGACGACGGACCGTCGTGCGTCCGTGGAACTCCTTCGGCCCCACACGCGCCGTGTATTTGATCGACGACCGACTTCCGGCCAACGCCCGTTACCCGGGGCGGAGTCCAAGGTCCCCACCACTCAGTCCGCGTAACGGCTCTCGTCCTCCAGAACCGCCCAGAGCACGGACGGTTCCCGGGCGATGAGCTGATGACGTACAGCCATGTGTGCTCCCATCCGGGGCGCTGAATAGCACGCGGCATCCGAGCACGCCGGGATCACAGCCGCCGTGGGACATAGCAGTGGCCGCGTGCACGGAGGTCCGGGGTAAGCGGCACTACCAGTAGTGCCGTCGACCGCCCACTGCATGCCCGACGGCACCAAGGATCCAAAGAACGATGCCGATCGCGACGAGCACGATACCGATGGTCCACAGGATCGATATGCCGGCCACCAGACCGATGACCAGCAGAATGACGCCGAGGATGATCATGGCATCCTCCGTTCTCCCAGGTGCTTTTAGTATGCGCCTCACACGTATGCACGGCGATGCAGACCGCGCGAGGCGCTCGTCCACCAAACCAGGGAAATGGCTATGTCACGAGGACAGGCATATCCCGTGCTTCCGCATGGCCGTCATCATCGCCCGAGCGCACGTCACCAGCGACGCCATGACGCGACTCATCAGCTTCCGACAATCATCCTGAAAGCGCGGTTCAAATCGAGGTGTATGGCTCCGTCTGCACGAAGCTCTATGGCGGCATCTCGCGTAACGGAACCCGCTCCAAGACGGTACTGACCGAAATTTCGGCCCCATGAAGACCACCGTGCCCAGGGACCGTGAAGGCGCGTTCGAGCCGAAGACCGTGCCCAGCGGCAGAAGCCTCTGCCGGGAGTCAAGGCCCGCGGTCACTTCCCCAACGAAGGCCGCACTGAAGCGCGCAGTGAACGCCTTCGACATCACCCTCGAAGGCAGGCCGTCTCTCAGCGGCCCTCCAGAAACGTCAACAACGTGAGCCAAACCGCTCGTTTGGCAGCCCCGCATGAGAGCCTCCTGCAGGTGGAGATAGCGCAATCCACCGAACCAGAAGGCCCTCACTCGTTCAAGATCACCACACCCGTGCGATAACCCTCACCAATCCCCGTGGACAGAACATCTAGGCGACGCGGCGGGCGCGGTGGCGGACTTCCTGGAGCCGGACCTCCGACGGGAGGCGGTCCAGGCCTGCCGAGTCCCGTGCGTGTGCGAGCGTTTCCCCGCTCAGTTGCTCCAGAGTCCGCGCCGGTTCTGCGTGAGGCTTAAGCAACAGCCGTACTCGTACGGCCGGAGCAGCACACCGACCCGTCAGCCGCACATGAGCCCGCGAGATCCCGTCCAGGACCTGCGCCTCTTCCTCGATTACGTCCTCCAGCGCGCGACCGTTGAGTCGGATCGCTGCGTAGTCTTCGCTCTCGACGAGGACTTGGCCCAACCGCTGTCTGCGCAGTTGCGCCAGAAGCCACCACAGCAGCAGCGCGAGAAGCACGGCGAGCACCGCAATGACGGTCGGCCACCACCAGTCCTCCTCCCGCCATCGGGTGCGTCCCTCGGTGCCCAGCACGACATCGTCCGGACCGCGGAAGGGCCACCAACCCGGCACGTCGAATCCCCAGTGGCGCTGCAGATCCAGCCCACCCAGCAGTACGCCGCCACCCAGGGCGAACAGTCCAAGGCCGAGCAGCCCCAGCAGCACCCGGTTCACTGCCTTGAGCATGGGACATCTCACCCCTTCTTCGGGCGACGGACGCGCACGTCCAGCTTGGGCTGCTGGGCGAGGCCCAAGTTCGCTACGGCTTTGCTCAGCGCGGCGTCCAGATCCGCGCGGACCTCGTTGAGATCGCGGAAATGTGCCTGTGCCCGGGCTTTGACCTTCCGGCGGCCGACATCGACCCGTGCCGATTGCACACCGGACACCCGCACGGCCCGGTCACGCAGAAGCAGGGCGGCCGCGTGGCGGTCGAGCCCGGCGCGGACCTCCCCTGTTCTGAGGATTCCGGTGGGCTGCCGCATGGGTAGCAGTCTGCGCAGTCCCGGCGTCACCGCCAGCAGGAAAAGCCACAGGCCAAGGGCCATCGCCGCTGCGGCCCCGACGGTCATCCAGATGTCATCCAGTGGCCGTGTGGCCAGTTCCTCGGCGAGTCGCTGTCGCCAGCTCATCCCGGGCCGGTCTGCCCGCACCGAGACCACGTCGTACAGGAGCAGCCCAATGCCTGCGACGGACAGCAGCGCCAAAATGGCTGCGGGGAGCCGTCGCGCGGACCAGAAGCGGCGCGCCGACCGGCCCGCTTTATGGACCGCTGCCGTCGCGCCCGTGCCCGGGGGGTCGCCCGCGGACGAAGCCGCCTGTCCCTTACCAGAGGGAATGTCACCTTCGCCGGTCGGCTGCCGCCTGGTGTTCGCGCTCATCTCACTCTCTCCCGGTCTCTATGCCGCGAGTGCACCGAGTGCAGCCTCTCGACCGACACCGTGAGTTCGGACACGTCCATGCCGGCCCATGTCCTGAGCCGCTCGATGACCTCGCGGCGCACCGCAGCGCACTGAGCCCCGATGTCGGACGGATAGCCCAGCTCCACGGCGATGCGCATCCGTACTTCGCCGAGCAGGGCTGGGCGGCTATCGGCGGGATCGCCGTCCCCTCCTGCGGCGTGCTCGTTGCGCTCCGGTGCCGGCCGCACAGACGTCGTCACGCTTGGTGTCCGGCGGCCGGGCGGTACACGGTGGGCCGAATCGGTGAACCGGCTCAGCGCCTCGCGGGCCACGTGGGAAGCGATCTTCACGACGACATGGTCAGAGACGGTGGTCGCACCCCGCTCTCTGCGAGGAACGCCCGGACGACGATCGACGTCACTGGTCACTGCCGTCAGTCTTCCTGAGTATGTCGCCGGCTATCGCGCCCGCTGGTGCTCGTCATGGCGGCGGCGGATGAAGTCACCCGGCTCGAGATCGCCTTCCATCAAGCGCCCGGCGACAAGTCCGACGGCGCCCAGTACCAGCACCAGCAGGAAGGCCCAGAAGCCACCGAAGTACCCGGCGAAGCCCAGTGCCATTCCGGCAATCAAGCCGACCACAGCCTTGCTCATCACGCGCTCCTTCACTCAAGCGGGCTGCTCCCCCTTGGCTACTGGACCCGCTGCTGCTCCCCTTCGTCCTCCTCATCGGGCAACTTCACATCGCTGACCGCGATGTTGACCTCCACGACTTCCAGGCCCGCCATCCGCTCCACTGCGGAGATCACGTTCTCGCGCACGTCACCGGCCACGTCCGTGATTGAGACGCCGTAGTCGACGACGATCTCCAGATCGACGGCCGCCTGCACCTCTCCCACCTCGACACTGACCCCGCGCGTGACGGACTTGCCGCTACCTGCGCCGGGCATCCGCTCCCGCATGGATCCCATCGAGCGTGCGAATCCACTGCCCAGGGCATGGACGCCGAGTACATCGCGTGCCGCCATTCCGGCGATCTTCTCTACCACCACGTCGGCAATGGTCGTCCGACCGCGAGAGCCGGGCGCACTGCCGTGCTTTCCGCCGGTGTTCTCAGTCATCGGGCTATTCCTCCCTGAAGGAGATCACCTAGCACTCTTTAACCGGATTATATTCGTTCTAGTGGGATCTATCAGAAGTGTGAACCATGAGACGGAGTGGTTCAACGAGTGGTACGAAGTGCCCCTGCCCAGGGCCCCTGTGGAATCGGGGCGCAATGCGGTGGGAAAAGAACCGCGGGGGTGATCTCGGCCTCGGTCACCGGCCGACGAATCCACCGGTAGTAGTGCTGGCGGGCAAGCCCCAGGACCCGGCACGCGACCGCGACCGCGACAGGGATCTTGTCGGCGGCGAGCTCTCTCACGAGCGGGTAGAGCCTTTTCCCGGCGAGAAGGCGCCGAACCAGGCGAGCCAGCGGTGGCACGTCGAGCGCACCCACGCCTGGCAGAACACCTTCTACCGGCTCGCCCGATGGTACGAACGCCGCGTTGCGGTCATCGACGCGTTCTTCGACCTCGCCGATACGATCACCACCGTCCGTAGCCTTTTCCGCGGGGCGTGGACGACCCACCGCTGGGACAACCGCCCGAACCGCCGCCCATGAGCACGTGCCTATTACGCAGCCTCTAAATGTGGCAGTTTGGGCATCTTGATGCCGACATGATCGGTACGTATGCCTGCCGACGTATCGGTACAGCCGCCACCGCCCCGGTGGACATGTGCAGCACGTCGTCACGGCAGTAGAGCGTATTTTCCCTATAGGGGCGACGATCGGTATATGGGTGACGATCGGTGTGGCTGGTGCGGAGCTCCACTACCGGAGTCGGCAGGCCCGGGTCGGCGGTATTGCCATCAGGCGCACCGGCAGGCGGCCTGGCGGGCCCGGCGTCGCTGGCAGGCGGCGGCGGGGGCGCGGCAGGCGCTGGTGTTCGCGGAAGCGGATCTCCTGACGCAGGTGCAGGCCGCAGCCCAGCAGGCGAGCGACTCGCGCCCGGGGCGAGGAGCGGAGGGCTGCCATGTTGCCGCCGTGGCGGAGCTACCCGGGTTGGCCGGGCATCTGGTGTGCTGTGCGGTGTTGGCGGACCGACGAACCGGGGCCAGCTGGGCGCAGATCGGCGCCGGCCTGGGCATCAGCGCGGAGGCGGCCAGATGTCGCTTCAGGCGCCTGGAGGGACCCCTGCCCGGTGCCGCTCGGGAGGGTGAGAGCATGAGGGACCTTGTCGGCTTCGGCGCTGGCACCGGCTCCGGCACGCATCAACTCTGCGCCGCTTTGGACCAGTTCATGCGGGAGACAGGCGCCTCCGGGGGCCTGGTATACCTGCTGCCGCCGGGCGAGCGGGTGCTGCGGCTGGCGGTGCTGAGGGGAGTTCCCCGGCAGATCGCCGCGCACTGGACGCAGGTGCCGTTGGCGGCCCGCACCCCGGCGACCGACGCCGTGCGCGAGCGGCGTCCGGTGTGGATAGGCGGCCAGGAAGAGATGGCGCGGCGCTACCCGCAGATGGCGCTCGCGCTGCCCTACCCCTTCTCGGCGGCCGCTGCCCCGATCATCACCGGCACCACCGTCTGGGGCGCCCTGGTGGTGCGGTGGCCCAGCTCGCATCCATCGCCGCTGACCCGGCACGAACGCAACACGGTCCGTACTTCCTGCCGGCGCCTGGGCCTTCTGCTGCGGCAGGCCGCCGACAGCGGCCACCCGCTGCTGCCCGGGCCCGAGCCGCAGGTCCTGGCCCCCTTGCGTGCCCGCGCCCGCGGGCCAACCCAGGAGGCGGCAGCGGCGGACTTCGCCGAGCGCCTGCCCGGAGGATGCTGCACCTTGGACCTCGACGGCCGGATCACCTTCATCACAACCACCGCTGCCGACCTCCTCGGCGCCAGCGCCTCCGACCTGCTGGGCGCCCTGCCACGGCAGGTCCTGCCGTGGCTGGACGACCCAGTCGTCGAGGACCGCTACCGGGCCGCGGTGCTCAGCCACGGTGCCACCTCTTTCACCGCCCTACGCCCACCGGACCGGTGGCTGTCCTTCCACCTGTACCCGGACGTCTCCGGCATCAGCGTCCGCATCGCCCCGGCCTCCCCGTCCCCTGCCTCGGAGACGTCAGAGGCTCTGCACCCCGCACCGTCGGCCGCACCGGGCCGGTCGACCGCCCACCACCACCTGATGCACCTCGCCGCCACCCTGACCGAGGCCGTTGGGGTCATGGACGTGATCGACCGAATCGCTGACCTGCTCCTGACCGCCTTCGGGGCCCAAGCCCTCGCCCTGATGATCGCCGAGGAGGGCCGGCTGCGGATCATCGGCTACCGGGGCTACCCCGCCGAACTCATGGACCGCTTCGACGGCACCCCCATGGCCTCCACCACCCCTGCCGTGCGTGTCCTGACCAGCGGCGTCCCCAGCTTCTACGCCACCTTCGCGGACCTCGAGCGCGCTTATCCCCCCGCCGCCCTGCAGGACGACAAGGCCGCCTGGGCCTTCCTGCCCCTGATCACCTCCGGCCGCCCCGTCGGCTCGCTGGTCCTCGCGTACGACCGGCCGCATCCCTTCACGCCCGAGGAACGAGCCGTCCTCACCTCGACCGCCGGGCTGATCGCCCAGGCCCTGGACCGCGCCCGCCTCTACGACGCCAATAAGGCTCTCGCCCACAGCTTGCAAGCCAGCCTGCTGCCCCAAGCACTGCCCCGCGTCCCTGGCCTGGACGTGGCCACCCGCTACCTCCCCACCGCTCACGGCATCGACGTCGGCGGCGACTTCTACGACCTCATTCATCTCGACACCGACCTCGCCGCCGCAGCAATCGGCGACGTCCAAGGCCACAACGTGAACGCCGCCGCCCTCATGGGGCAGGTCCGCACCGCCGTCCACGCCACCGCCGGCGCACCGCCCGGCCAAGTCCTCGCCCGCACCAACCGCCTGCTCACCGACCTCGACCCCGGCCTGTTCACCAGCTGCCTCTACGTCCAGCTCGACCTGGCACGCCACCGCGCCTGCCTGGCCACCGCCGGCCACCCGCCCCCACTCCTGCGCCACCCCGACCTACACGCCGAGATCCTCCCGCTGACGCCCGGGCTCCTGCTCGGCATTGACCCCGCGGCCGACTACCCGGAGACCGACATCCCCCTACCGCCCGGGTCCGTGCTCGCCCTGTACACCGACGGACTCGTCGAAACCCCTGGCATCGACATCGACGACGCCACCGCCGACCTCGCCGCCCAGCTCGCACAGGCCCGGGGCCAGACCCTGGACGCCCTCGCCGACACCCTCATCCCCCACGCCCAACGGTCCGCCCCCCGCAACGACGACATCGCCCTGCTCCTCATCCGGCCTCAACAACACGGCCGCTGACACCAAAGGCCCGCCCGGCCCGGCGGGGCTCCTGTCTCCGCCCCGCCGGGCTCGGTGAAGCATGCCTCCCTTTCCGAGCCACCGCCGATCGGAGCGGGTGGAAGGCGTTCTGCCAGGCGTGCGCGATCTGTTGGAGCCGGGCGAAGACGCCGAGCCGGATCCACTCGTTGCGGCGGTTGCGGATCGTGCTCGCCGAGCAGGTCGTGTCGGAGACCGCCTGGTAGGAGCAGCCGAACCGCAAGAGCTGGAGCAGCTCGATCCGCGCCCGCACCCGGTCCCGGTACTCGGTCCTGTGACCGTATGCGGCCTCTTCAGTCGGTGCCGCTCGGTGGCGGTCAGGACTATTTGCGCGGTGGCAACAGGCAAGGCAGGCAGGTCGATCGGCAGAAGTAGATCAGGGCGGCCATAGCCTGCCGCATCCGGTCCGACGCTGACGTCTGGTGGCCGCCCAGGTCCGTCAGACGATGGACGAGCTGCCCAACTCGCCGATCCGGCCGATCTCCTCCATCGGATACGGGGTCTGCCTGCTCTCCGGTTGGAATTTGCGGTGGAAGTCCGTCATCACCGCGGCGAGCGGGGCATGGTGGGTGAGGATCGCCGCGACCTGCGGCGGAATTCCCTTCGGGTGCTCACCTTGGGCGCATGCGCGTATGAACGCATTGCGCTCTTCCCCCTTGTACCCGTACAGGGCGGTGACGAGCCAGATCACCAGATGTGTGACGGAGTAGCAACGGTCATAGGTCTGGTGTTCGACGAAAAAGTCGGCCTCTTCCTTGGATAGGTCGAACCGGGAGGAGGTCGCGAGGCCGTAGTCCGTAAAGAACAGACGCTCACCGTCGGTCAGGATGTTCTGGAAGTGGGCATCGAAGTGCAGGAGACCACGGGCGTTCATGAACGAGGTCCCCGCCTGCAGTTGCCTCACAACCATGGCGCAGGCCCTCTCGGCCGCCTCGTCACCGGCTTTGACCTGAGCGCCCAGCCAGTCGTGCAGGTTCTGCGGGATGTACTCCAGGAACAGTGCGATGCTCGCCGAGGAATCTCGCAGAGCCTCGATCCGGCGGCGCACCTCCGATCCGCCTCCCCAGTAGGTGACAGCCTTCTCCACGCCGGCCAGTTCCTCGGGAAGCGACTGCCCGGGGTGCGGCAGGACCCGCCAGTGGTACATCAGTGGGAAGCCCTCATAGTCCTGTGCGAGCACCCAGTTCGTCGTCATGGTGTGCACGGCCAGCTCTCCAGGCCCCAAAGCCCGGCCCCCCGATGACCCCGACACCGAAATGGGAGAAGGCAGGTAGCTCGAAGAGGTTCGCCGTGGACCGGACGTTCTCCGGCTGCCTTTCCAGATCGCTCAGCGGCACCCGCTTGACGAAGACCGGGGTCCCGCCGATGTCCAGCAGCGCCGATGTCCCGCCGATACCGGATCCCATCGGCTCAGCCGCATCCACGAGGTCGCCCAGTTCAAGATCACTGCACAGGGCCAGTGCTGTGGAGACGGCACTGTGAGCCGCCAGACGAGCGTCGCGCGACATGTCAAAGCTCTCGACGACTGCCTCCACGTGGGCATCAACCTCTCTGAAACACCTGAGCGTCTCCGACGAGCACGAGCGCGCGACGCACAGCCCTGCGGTTCGACTCTTGGCACGTGCAGCGGGCATCCAGGATCCGTTTTGCGAACACAGATCCGCCCCCCTTTCGGCTGCAATGTACGTGAAGATGGCAACGAGATCGGGCGAACGCGATCCCTCGGCAAACCACCACTGCTCAGCGGCTCGGAACTGGGCTGTCTCGCAGTGGTCGACCTTCATCGCACTGTCCTTCGACGCTGACCGGTGAACACACCCGTCAGGCCCGGGGCCAACTCCCGAAGAACTTCCGGAGCCGACCACTAAGTCTGCAGGTCGTTGAGGAGGCTGTCAGCGTCCCAGCGGCTGTGGGACAGCAGGTGCTGGAGTCCGTCCGGAGTGGCGTAGCCGGCGAACTCGGCGAGCTGCCAGCCGTTCTTGCGGCCTACCGGGCCCGGCAGCCCCCGCGCACGTAGTCCCGCATCCGGCGCCGGGGTTTCACCCGCGCGAAGCAGGCCCCGGCCCGCAGGAATAAATTCTCGAGTTCATGGCCCCAGATACTCGTGGGCACATCGTTGATCACGTCTATGGACTGCTCGGCCCACTGTCATTACATGCGGCGCGGTCACACTCGCGGGACGGCCCGCCGAGGCCGCCCCGCACCCAACCCCATCCCGCTGCACTCCCCACACTCAAGCCGGTGACCAGCAGTAATGGAGAAGTCCGGCTGGAGTACTTGCCGGAAGCCGCGTAGCGGCAGGACCGGTCACGTTCGGTGAGCGTCTACGGCGAGCGCTGCATCGATCTCTTGGAGGAACGGCTCCAGGTCACCTGGGTTGCGCGAGGTGATGAGGGTCCAGCCGCAGGAGTCATCCTTGACGACCGGCGAGGCGTACGACTGGGACATCGACCTCGGCGCGGTGGCGGCGATCTGGCGGGCCGGGTGCATCATCCGGGCCGCGTTCCTGGACCGGATCCGGGCCGCCTACGACGCCCGTCCCGACCTGCCCGGTCTGCTGTCGGACGAGAAGTTCGCCGAGGAGATCGGCGCGGCCCAGGACGACTGGCGCGCGGTGGTCGCCGAAGCGGTGCGGCAGGGGGTGCCGACACCGGGATTCGCCGCCGCGCTCTCGTACTACGACGGCCTGCGCGCCGACCGGCTGCCCGCGGCGCTCACCCAGGGCCAGCGCGACTTCTTCGGCGCGCACACCTACCGCCGTACCGACCGCGAGGGCTCCTTCCACACCCTCTGGGGCGGCGACCGGTCGGAAGTCGCCGCGGGCTGACACGGGGGGCGGTGCGGACCGGCGGGCCGTCGTCGGGCTCGCCCGGCCGGGTGCCCCGGGGTGCGGGGGCGCCCCGGCTGTGCGTAAGTAGCAGCGAGCCCCCTTTCCGCCCGCCGCATGAGCCCGTTGCCGTTTCCCGCCGTTGCCGCCCCAGGGAGCCCCCGCATGCCCGACACCGCCCCGGATCCGGTCGCGGTCCAGCCGGTCGTCGCACCGCTGACCAGCGCCGCACTGATCCTGGTCGCCACGATCGAGCCCGGCGGCGAGCCCGCCGTGCGCGAGGTGCTGCCGGATCTCGCGGCCTTCGCCCGCTCCATCGGCTTCCGGTTCCCCGAGGCCGGCCTGGCCTGTGTGACCGGCTTCGGTTCCGGGGCCTGGGACCGGCTGTTCGCCGGGCCGCGACCGGCACAGCTCCATCCGTTCCAGGAACTGCACGGCGCCCGGCACCATGCGCCCGCCACCCCGGGGGATCTGCTGTTCCACATCCGGGCCGAGCGGATGGACGTGTGCTTCGCATGGGCGACCCGACTGCTCGACCGGCTCGGCGGCGCGGTGACGGTCGTCGACGAGACTCAGGGGTTCCGCTACTTCGACCACCGGGATCTGCTCGGCTTCGTCGACGGCACGGAGAACCCGGTGGGGGCGGACGCGCGGTCGGCGGCCCTGGTCGGCGCCGAGGATCCCCCGTTCGCGGGCGGCAGTTACGTCATCGTGCAGAAGTATCTGCACGACCTCGCGTCCTGGACCGCGCTGAGCACCGAGGAACAGGAGCGGGTCATCGGCCGTACGAAGCCGGACGACATCGAGTTCGCCGACGACGTCAAACCCGCCGACTCGCACATCGCCCTCAACACGATCACCGACCCGGACGGCACGGAGCGCGACATCCTGCGCGCCAACATGCCGTTCGGCAGCTTCGGAGAGGGCGAGTTCGGCACGTACTTCATCGGTTACGCCGCCGATCCGGCGGTGACCGAGCAGATGCTCCGCAACATGTTCCTCGGCAGCCCGCCCGCCACGCACGACCGCATTCTCGACTTCTCGACCGCGGTCACCGGCACGCTCTTCTACGCCCCCAGCGCCGACTTCCTCGACGCCCCGCCGCCCTCGCCCTCGTCGGCCGGGACCGACGCCCTGCCGGAGCCCACGTCCGCGCCGGCACCGGCGACGGCCCCGGCCCCGGCCGGTCCGGCCGACGGTTCGCTGCACATCGGCAGCCTGCAAGAAAGCGCCCAGTGATGAACAATCTCCACCGCGAACTCGCCCCTGTCACGGAAGCCGCCTGGGACCAGATCGAAGAAGAGGCCCGGCGCACCTTCAGCCGCCATGTGGCGGGCCGCCGTGTCGTCGACGTCACCGGCCCGGACGGCCCCGGGCTGGCGGCCATCGGCGACGGCCATCTGCGCGACATCGATCCGCCCGCCCCGGACGTCATCGCCAAGGCCCGCACATCGGTGCCGGTCATCGAGTGGCGGGTGCCGTTCACGGTGACCCGGTCGGCCGTGGACGACGTCGAGCGCGGCTCGGACGACAGCGACTGGCAGCCCGTCAAGGACGCCGCCCGCACCTGTGCGTTCGCGGAGGACATGGCGATCATCGACGGGTACACCTCGGCCGGGATCGCCGGGCTCCGGGACGGATCCTCGCACTCGCCGCTGGCGCTGCCCGCGGACGCCCGCGACTACCCGACCACCGTCAGCCAGGCGCTGACCCAACTGCGGCTGGCCGGGGTCGACGGCCCGTACCGGCTGCTGCTCGGTGCCGACGCCTTCACCGAGGCCACCGAGACCTCCGACCACGGATACCCGGTGGCCACCCATCTGGCCCGGCTGCTCGACGACCAGATCCTGTGGGCGCCCGCCGTCAAGGGCGGTGTGCTGCTCTCCACCCGCGGCGGCGACTTCGAGCTGTGCCTCGGCCAGGACCTCTCCATCGGCTATCAGGACCACGACGCGACCAGCATCCGGCTCTACTTCCATCAGGCGTTCACCTTCCGGATGCTGACGCCCGAGGCCGTGGTCCCGATCATCGCCTGAGGCGTTACCTCCGGTGCCCGGTCGCCCTGACGCTCCAGCTCAGGGTGTCGGTGGCCAGGGCGCGGACGGCGGGGTCACGGATGGCGTCCGTACGGTCCACGGCCTCGGCGGTCACCTTGTGACCGCGACCGTCCGCACGGACGCCGAGCAACGCTGGGGTGACCGAGGTACGTCCCCGGGCGGAAGCCCTCTCGATGCCGTCCACGTACCAGCGCAGATCGATCCGGGCGAGACCGGTGGCGGCGCGCGGCCGGTGGGCAAGGGCCCCTGCGGCCCGGAGATCCGCCAGGTCCACGGTGATGCGCCGGCCCGGTCCGACGGCGGTGCCGGTGTCGACGGCGCTGCTCAGCGCGTTGCCCGCGCGATGGAACCCGGCGATCATCGGCCCACTTGGCGGTGGCGTCCGCGTGGAAGTCGTCCTGCCGGCCCGCCGTGTAGCCGTCGCCGATGATCACGACGTCCAGGCGGTCGTCGGAGGGACCGGTCACCGCCTGCTCGCCCACCGTGCCGTCGACGGCGGCCTCCGCTGCGCTCAGCGGGGCGGCGGCGCCGGCCTTCCGCGCGGGGGCCTCGGCCGGGACCTCGACGGTCCTTCCCGAGCCGCCGGGGTCGGGGAAGTACTCGACCGCGACGTTGCGGCCGCCGCCGGTACCGGTGGGGCAGCCGACGCCGGTGCGGTGGCGGCGGTCGCCGCCAGGAGGCCGGCGAGTGCGAGCCCGCTCTGCGGCTGGAACTCGTCGAGGCCCAGCGGACCTTGGCAACGGGTGCCGCCGAGGACGCAGCCGCCGCCTACGCGCGACTGCTCGCCGAGGCCGACCGGCACGGGCTCGACGACGAACGCGCCACGGCCCTGCTCGGGCTCGGCCACTGCGCCCTGGAGACGGGCGATCTGCCCACGGCCCGCGAGCACTTCGAGGTCGTGGAGCGACTGCTCGCCGATGCCCCGCTCCCCCTGCGCGCCCCGGCCGTCCGGGGCAGAGCCGTCGCCCACCTCCTGGCCGGCGAACTCCGGTACGCCTGCTACCTGCTGGAGAGCGCCATCGACGAACTCAACACCTCCGGCCTCCAGGACCCCGGCGCGCTCCTGCTGCTGTACACGGCCGCGATCGCCCCCTACATGGACATGGGCGCCCACGCCCGCGCCGCCCAGGCCGGCGAGCTGGCGCTGGCCCTCGCACCCCGGGTGTCCGATCCGGAACTGGTCGCCGGTCTCCACCGCAGCGTCGCCCGCACCCTCATAGCGGCGGGCCGCACCGCGGAGGCGGACGCCTCACTCGCCAAGGCCGCCGAGATCTACCAGCAGCTCCAGATCCGCACGGAGCTCGCGCACTGCCACTGGATGCGCGGCTACGTGCACGCCCAGGACGGCGACCTGTCCGGCGCCGAGACCGAACTGCGCGCCGCCCGCGACATGCTGGCCTCGAAGCGGGCCTCCCTGTACACGGCCCAGGTCGAGGTGGAACTGGCGGATGTCCTGCGCCGCCGCGGCAAGACCGCCCAGGCCCAGGAGCTGCTGCACAGACTCCTCGGCGAACTGCACCCGGACCGCGGCTCGGTCCACGCGGGCGGCGCGCATCGGCTGCTCGGCCTGATCCACGAGGACCGGGGCGACCTGGAATCCGCCGAGGAGCACTACGTCACCGCGCTGTCCCTGCTGGAACGTGCCGGTGCCGCCGGAGACCTCGCGGACATCTGCCGGCTGCTGGGCGACCTGCTGCGCCGCGTGGGCCGCACCGAGGCCGCGATGGACGCCTACCGAACCGGCCTCGGCCACCGGGCCTCCCCCGGCACCACCACACTGGGCCCGTCACCGGTCCGGCCACCCACCGCCTGATTCCGGCCCGGCGGAGGCGCGCAAGGGGGCGCCGGGCAGGCAGAGGGATCCCCGTCGCCGGTCGGCGACGACGCCGAGCCATTTCGTTCCGACCGGTCTCAATTCAGCGGCTGCGCACTCCGCCCGGCATGAGCGACGCATCCGGAAGCGGCCGACGACCGGCACCCCAGGGCGAGGAGTGGGCGGCCCGCCGACGCGACGGCCGCGGTTCCGGGACCGGGTCGGGGCGCGGTGGCGGCGGCTGTGGGATCGGATCCGGCGAGGGGCCCGGCGGGACGGGGCCGGGTGGCGCAGGCGGTGGCTCCGGCAGCGGGGACGGTGGGCCGGGCATCGGTCCGGGGGTGGGGGCCGGCGGGACCGGGTCGGGGTACGGATTCGTCATCGGGGGCCTCCGAACGGTTCGGGGTGGATCTGCTTCCACCGTCCCCCGGAGCGGCCGGCCGCGCCTGGTGAGTCCGTGCGCCCGGGTTCCGGATGATCTGCCGGGGTCCGCGAGCCGTGCCGAGGTCAGCGCGCGGCGGCGGCCGCGGCCGCGAGACCCGGCCCGGGGCTGGAGAGCACCGGGATGCGGGTGACCGTACGGGTGACCGCGTCGGCCATGGACGCCTGCGCCAGCACGATCACATCGCTGTCCGTCACCGCGTCGGCCGCGGCCGCGACGAGGTCCAGGTAGCCGTCCCGGTCACCGGCCTCGAAGCGCGCCCAGGCGCCGTCCACCACGACGGTCCGTACGTCGACGGCCCGGTCCCCCACCTCTTCGGCGAGCAGGGCGAGGGTCGGCGCCAGGGTGCCGGTGATCGTCGCGAGCACGGCCACGCGGCCCTGTGCCGCGGCGGCGGCCGCCATCGGGCGGTCGACGCGCAGCACCGGAACACCGAGCCGCGCCGACTCCGACTCGGCGACCGCGCCGATCGTAGAGCAGGTGCAGAGCACGGCACGGGCACCGTCCGCGACAGCGCCCGCGAGCAGGTCCCGGATCTCGCCCGACACCGCTTCGGGGCCCGCTTCCCCGGCTCTGGTGAGCAGGTCCTCGTGCACGAGATGGCGCAGGGCGAGTCCGGGATGGTCGGCGTCCCGGAGCGCGTCGAAAACGGGTACGTGGGCCGGGGAGGTGTGCAGCAGGGCAAGTGTCATCGGCCAAACGGTACAGTCCCCGGCCGAACCGGGTCAGTACAGCTCGGGATCCGTCTTGAGCTGCGCCTTCGCCCGTTCCACCAGTTCGACCGGCGCCTCGGGTGCCCGGTCGGGGTGGCGCGCCGCCCACTTCGCGGCGTACGGGCGGAGCGGGACGACGGGGACCCCCTCGCTCAGCGCGCCGCGGGCACGGCGTGCGGGCTCCGCTCAGTGGCGGTGCCGGGTACGGGCGCGGAGGCATCGGCACCGAGCGCGACGATACGGTTGCCGGCGTCGACATGCACGATGCGCGGGGTCAGGCCGCGTGCCTCGGCGTCGTCGACCTGGGCATAGCTGATCAGGATGACCAGGTCACCGGGGTGGACGAGGTGGGCGGCGGCGCCGTTGATGCCGATGACACCCGAGCCGCGCTCCCCCTCGATGACATACGTCTCCAGACGGGCGCCGTTGTCGATGTCGACGATGTGCACCAGCTCGCCGGGCAGCAGATCCGCTGCTTCCATCAGCTCTGCGTCGACGGTGACGGAACCGACGTAGTGCAGGTCGGCCTGGGTCACGGTGGCCCGGTGAATCTTGGACTTGAACATGGTACGCATCATCGAGGTGCTCCCAGGCTAGGCTCCCTGCCTGCGTTTTTGCAGGTCAAGTGCTGTTTTCCTACCTTACAACGAGTCGCAAGTTCGGTCAGCTTTCCCCAGGTATTTGAGGACTGATGCTCACCACTTGCTCACTTTTCTGACCCCCCGCCAGGAAGATCGGAGGTCATCCACGGACAACCGCCGGGTTAGCCTTAGCCTCAATACCGTTTAGTTAGTGGTCTCGAGTGGTGATGTGGGGGTTGTGTTTGGGTTGGGGCCAGTGTGTGTGGTGGGAGCGTTTCGCGGCCCATTTCAGGACCTTGCGTTTGACGACTCGCGGGTGTGAGCGTTTTCGGCGTGGTGGGTTGAGGTGTTGGGCGAGCCATCGGATGGCGTGATGCCAGATCGTGTCGGCCGTGTCAGTGCCCGGAGGGGGAAAATGCGCTCTGCGTGACTGAACGGCGAGCGATGCGGAGGGCTTTGACGAAGGAGACTCTGTCGGGGTCCTGGCCGGTGTGCGCGGCGGTGTCAGCCATCAGAGTA
>NZ_FPJO01000005.1:0-307195 GCF_900119365.1 Streptomyces atratus | reverse complement strand
GGAGACGACATGATGCCCGCGTCACCTTCACAAGACGCCGTTCCATGATATACGGCCTGGGCCGACCGCATCTCGGAGCTCGCACATTGCTTCAGTCCCGGGCACAGCCTCCTGACCGCGTGCTGTAACCCCCCGCTGCCTCTGCCGCCAACGCCATCGCTGCCGCATAGGAAACGCTGTGAGCGGTGGGCACGCTGTCCCCCAGGGAGGGAATCGCCTTCACTGAGGCCCTGGGCGCGGATGACGTCGTCGGGTTCGTGACCGGGATCTCCATTACTGTGGACAATCGGGATTTTTCTCGTGGTGATCGGGGTCGGGTTGTGGTCGTCAGCCGGTACGTCCATCTGCTCTGGCAGTCCGCGGTCCCGCCCCGCCCCGCCGCGCCGGCCGGCGCCCAAACCACGCAAAATCCTGCGGTGGATCACGATCACCGGACAGACTGCTCATCCTCTCCTTCTTCCTCTTCTTCCTCGTATTCACCTTCTTCCTCTTCCTCTTCCTCGTCCTCTTCCTCGTCCTCGTCCTCGTAGCCTTCGCCTCCGGGGCCGTACTCCTCGTACTCCTCGGGCTTCTCGGGCTCGTCCTCGTAGTCCTCGTCCTCGGGCTCCTCGCCTTGTGCGTCCTCCTGCTCGGCGGCTTCTTCTTCCATGGCGTCTTCGTGGGACACGACAACTTCACCGTCCCGGATTTCGCCGCGCCAGCCTTCGGGCTCTTCCTGGGCGAGGGAGACGTATCGCTGGAAGTGCTTGAAGTCGAGTCGCATTCGGCGCCCTTGGGCGCGCCACAGGTTGCCCGTCTTCTCGAAGAACCCGGACGGGTAGTACTCCACGACCAGGACGATTCGAGTCAGGCTGGGTGCCAGCTCATGGAAGCTGACCGCACCACGGGTAGTTCCCTTGGCTCCCTCGGACGTCCAAACGATGCGGTCGTCGGGAATCTGTTCCTGAACAGTCGCTTTGAAGCTGCGCGAGGAAGGGCCGACTTTGACCTTCCAGTCACTGGACATCTCATCGCTCTTCGAGACGTCGCGAACGCCCTTCGCGAAGCTGCTGAACTGGTCGTACTGCGTCCAGTGGTCGTACGCGACACGTAGGGGCACTCCCACATCGAGAACTTCGATGATGTTCATGACCTTGCCGCCGCTCGACTTGCGTTTTCCCTTTCCGCCGCCGAACGCTTCCTTGACCTTGCCCACGACTTTTTCCTTGACGCCCTTGGCTTTCTCCCCGACGAATGCCTTCAGTGGGGAGTCGCCCTGGAGAATACGGGTGCCGATAGCGGGAAGCGATCCACTCTCGGCCACATCCGTGAGCTGCCCAGTGACATCGGTCAGTTTGTCGCCCGCCTTCTCGGTGAGCCTCTCCACCTGTGCACTGAGGAAGTTGGACGCCTCTTCGCGAAGCCGGTCCGCACCCGACTTCTCGGCCGTGGGCTGGTTTGTTTCCGTCCTGGTCATGATTAGCTACCTCCGGCGATCGGCGCGCTTGGACGCTGCTCGCTTCGACGACGTCGTCTTCCGGGCGGCGGACTTCTTGGCCGGAGCTGTTTTCTTCGCAGTCTTCTTCTTCGGCGGAGCCGTTTTCCGGGCGGCGGACTTCTTGGCCGGAGCTGTTTTCTTCGCAGTCGCCTTTTTCGCCGGAGCCGTTTTCCGGGCCGCGGACTTCTTGGCTGTCCGAGACTTTTCTCCCTGGGCAGGAGCGGCCTTCTTGCGTGCCGCGCCCCCTCTTGGCTGGGCTGATTGGCGGGAACTGCGGCGTCGCGTTGGCTGTGTCTCTTCTGGCTCTTCCTCTTCCTCCTCCTCGTATTCGGCTTCCGGCTGTTCCTCCTCTTCCTCTTCCTCCTCCTCGTACTCGGCCTCCGGCTCTTCCTCTTCCGGCTCGTACTCCTCCTCGTCCCCCTCGTCCTGCTTCTCACCGAGCCGGGCCGTACGGTCGCTGAGGGCATCGGCCAGCGAACTCATGCCCCGGTCGGCGGCGGCAGCCACTGCCTTACGGCCCGCGTCGAAGACTTCCCCTTTCAGCTGCTCCTGCAGCTCGGCGAACTGGGGAATCTCTCCTAGTCTGCGCATTCCTTCGGCGGCAAGCTGTCGGGGTTCAAGGCCGAACCGTCTCCCTGCCAGATACGTCGCAATGGTCAGCGCCAGCCGGCCCTTCTTCGTCCGGCCCAGCACATAGCCGCCTACTACTGCGGCCGCGAGGGTCACCTTGGCCGTGTCATCCATGAGTGCGTCACCTTCGATCGTTCGGTGCGGGGCCGGCCTGTGTAGCATGCAGCCGGTCGAGCAGCTTTCTCTCTTCCCGGTTCGAACTCCTCCGGGCCGGTGTCTCCGTCTTCAAGTTGCCGGTTCAGTACAGCCAGTCGGCCACGGAGCGCTCCTGGGGCGTGCAGCCCGCGCTCGGCAGCATCGTTGAGTTTCTCCGCCACCCAGATCACACCGCGGACCGGTGCGTTGGGGAGCGTGAGGAGCCCCATGTCAGACCCCGGAGGCCTGAACGTGAGTGCCTGCAGCGGTGACGAAGTTGCAACACTGCAGTGGGGCCCGCAAGATGCAGCTCGACGTGTTCGCGGTGCGCGCTTCCGAATCGCTCCGCCGCGCTTCGGGAGCCGTCGCCTTCGCCGCGTGGCTGGCGTCGAGGTCTTCCCGCCGCGCGGCCGACGTTCCTCTGCCATGCATTCAAGTCTGATCGGTATCGAGCGCCTCGCACCTTGAAGGAGCTATAGGGCGCACCAGCCGGAGTGGGCGGCTGCTGTGGTGATCGACGTTTTGGCGGTGGAGCGGACGACGGCGCACGAGCCCATCCTTTCCATGGCCGTGGACGCGGCGTGCGCGAGTCCACGCTGGGCAAGGGCGGAGACGCTCCGTGTAACTGCGCCGCGCGCCGTTGCAGCCTGGACCACCACTCTCGTCGCCACCTGGCGGTCGAGCGCTCCACCTGCTATCTGGTGCCCGTACATCTGCCGCGCGGCCCCAGCGCCCTGGCCACCCGCAACGCTCTCGCCGCGACCGTCCAATCCCTTCCGCCGCACCTGTGGCGTTCCCTGATCCGGGACCAGGGCGTGGAGACGGCGGCCCACCAATCCTTCACCAAGGCCAGGGATATTCCGGCCTACTTCTGCAACCTGGCGAGCCACTGGCAGCGCGCGGCTCGATCAAGAACACCAACGGCCTGCTGCGACAGTACTTCGAGCCGTCACCAATATGTACATCGAGTACGTGGCACCCGAGCACACCGAGATCACAGCCCGCCGCTGGACATCGCATGGGCGCGCGTGCACGGGAAGCCGGAACAAGCATCCCTACCAGTAATGCCGTCGGCCGCCCACCGCATGCCCGACGGAACCCAGGATCCAAAGAACAATGCCGATCGCCAGCTCGACGTGGGCGAGAAGACCAACGAGATCACCTGCTTCCAGCCACTGCTGGAGACCCTCGCCGATCTGGCGGGTGTGGTCGTGACCAGCGACGCCATGCACACCCGGCGCGAGCACACCAGCTATCATCGCCGCCGGCCCCCGGCACAATGCCCGCGACGCCAGCCGACCGCTCGCCCTCCTCGGACTCACATGATCACGCAACGGACTTCACGCGACTACGCCGGAGCCTGCTGCGCTGGGTGCCCTCACCCTACGAACGGGAGGGCCAACCCGGGCAAGAGCGCAGAGCCGCTCAGAAGGGTAGGGAAAGTTCAGATGTGGGGGTCGGTGGAATGAAATTCGCGCGGGAGTTGCTTTCCGGAATCCTGGATTTCCTTGGATGCTTCCAGGACGTCCTTCACGGTGTCGATGCCACGCCAGTATCCGGATAGCCGATAGCCAATGAGGCAGTCAGCTTGGCGTCCTTGGTGCGGAGTCCTTCCACTGCGGCTGTGGGAGTTCACCCGGAACCGTCCGTGAACCACGGCCACCGGACCGGGCCGAGAGGCATCGTACGCCGCCGCGTCCGGTCCGGGTGACGGGCCAAGTGCCGTTCCGGGTAGCTCAGTTGCGGTCCTGCTACTGCTGCCCCGTATCCCGTCCCGGGTCCCCGGTCTCGTGCCGGGCCACGGTCTCGCCGCGGATGACACATGGCGCTCCCGCTTCCCCCTCGGCGCCCTTCGGCTCCTTCATCGCCTTCGCCTCGGCCTTGAGGATGCGGGCCGACTTGCCCGCGGAGCGGGCCAGTTCGGGGAGTCTCTTGGCGCCCAGGAGGACGATCACCACGATCAGGATGATCGCGATCTCGCTGATTCCGAACATCAGCCGTCCCCGTCCTCGTCGTCGTTGTCGTCCTCGAAGAAGTCCCCCACCTCGTCGACGACTTCGGCGGCGACCATGCCTCCGACGACGCCGACCGCGAGACCTGCCGCGCCCACCGCGACGGCCGTGCCCGGGCCCGGACCGGTGCGGTGACCGCCGTCGTGATGGTGGTCCTCGTGGTGGGCATGGTGTCCGGCGTACGGGTCGCCGTGGCCGTACGCGGAGCCTTCCGCGTACGCCGACCGGTGCTCGACCAACTGCCGGAGCCAGCCGTCGACCAGGGCCTGCCAGTCCTGGTGGTGGATGCTGTCGTGCGCGACCGTGAACCGAGTGAGCGCGTCGTGTCCGCCGGAGAGGAGCCCGCCTCGCCTGTCGGCCTCCAGGACCACCTCCATGCCGCCCGCGGTGGCCAGGAAGGTCACCTCGATCTCGTCGACCGCGTGCGCGTACTGCGGCGACGGGGTCAGCTCGATCTCCTGGTAGAAGGGGAGTCGCTGGCCGGTGCCGCCGATGCGGCCGTACTCCAGATCCGCTGACTCGAAGCCGAAGCCGAGCTGTCCGAACGCTTCGAGGATCGCCTCCTGCACCGGCAGCGGACCCACCGCGAGCCGGTCGAGATCGCCCTTGTCCTTGGCCCCGGCGACCGACACCTCCGTGCGTACACCGAGCACGATGCCCAGGCTCTGCCCGTACAACTCGGTGAGCGGCGTCTCCCACGGCAGCGCGACCGTGAACGGAACGCCGAGTCGCTCGCCCTCGGCCAGCCGGAAGCCGCCGCCGACGGTGAAGCGCTCGAAGGCCACGAAGCGCTCTTCCTCCTCCCCGCGTTCGTCCTCCACCCGCGCGACGAGTTCCAGCGCGATGTGGTCGATGTCGAAGTCGGCGCTGCCGCCCTTGAGATGGACCTGGCCGGACAGGGGGCCGCCCGGAGCGGCGGCCCCGGTGGTGAGGACGGTGTCGACGGTGGGCCCGCCCACGCCGAGCGAGCCGAGCAGTCGTTTGAACACCATCGCGGCGTTCACTCCCTTATGTGCGTACGAGGGGTGCGGGGAGTCCGGGAACGCCGACGGCGGCTCCCGTTCTCTACAGACGTGTAGAGCATAGGGCCGGTGACGAGGCATCCGGAGCCGCCAGGGCGCGGCGGACGGGAAAGTCCGAAAAGGATCGCTCAGGAGGCCCGGGTAGCTGCTTGACGTGCGTGTTTTGCCGTGCTTTTACCGTACGGAACGGTGGTCGGAAAGGGTGCGGGGCCGTGTGGTGCGTGTGCACCACACGGCCCCGGACCGTGGGAATGGGTTGCGGCTGCCCCGGCCGGGTCAGCCCTTGCGGGCGTTGACCTCTTCGGTGAGCTGGGGAACGACCTGGAAGAGGTCGCCGACGACGCCGTAGTCGACGAGGTCGAAGATCGGGGCCTCGGCGTCCTTGTTGATCGCGACGATCGTCTTGGACGTCTGCATGCCGGCCCGGTGCTGGATCGCGCCCGAGATCCCCGAGGCGATGTACAGCTGCGGCGAGACGGACTTGCCGGTCTGCCCGACCTGGCTGGAGTGCGGGTACCACCCCGCGTCCACCGCGGCACGCGACGCACCGACCGCCGCGCCCAGCGCGTCGGCGAGCGTCTCGATGAGGTGGAAGTTCTCCGCACCGTTGACACCCCGGCCACCCGACACGACGATCGCCGCCTCGGTCAGCTCCGGACGCCCCGTCGACTCACGCGGGGTCCGCGCGGTCACCCTCGTACCCGTGGCCTGCGCCGAGAACGACACCTCCAGCGCCTCGACCGCACCCGCGGCCACAGCCGCCTCCACCGGCGCCGAGTTCGGCTTCACCGTGATCACCGGCGTCCCCCTCGACACCCGCGACCGGGTGGTGAACGACGCCGCGAACGCGGACTGCGTCGCGACCAGGCCCCCCTCACCCGCCTCCAGATCCACCGCATCGGTGATGACGCCCGAACCGATACGCACCGCCAGCCGCGCCGCGACCTCCTTGCCCTCCGCCGACGACGGCACCAGCACCGCCACCGGCGACACCGCCTCGTACGCGGCCTGCAACGCATCCACCTTCGGCACCACGAGATACTCCGCGAACTCCGGCGCGTCCACGGTCAGAACCCGCACCGCACCGTGCTCCGCCAGCACCCCCGCCGTACCGGCAGCACCCGCACCCACCGCGAGCGCGACCGGCTCACCGACCCGACGCGCCAGCGTCAGCAACTCCAGCGTGGGCTTGCGGACCGCACCGTCCACGTGATCGACAAAGACGAGAACTTCAGCCATGGGACTTCAATCTCCTGCGAGTAGCAAAGAAACGAAACAGAACAAGGGGCCGGATCAGATGAACTTCTGGCCCGCGAGGAACTCGGCCAGCCCACGCCCGCCCTCACCCTCGTCCTTCACGATCGTGCCCGCCGTCCGCGCCGGACGCTGCGCCACGGAATCCACCACCGTCCAGGCACCCGCCAGACCGACCTCGTCCGCCCCGATCCCCAGATCCTCCAGGTCCCACGACACAACCGGCTTCTTCTTCGCCGCCATGATCCCCTTGAACGACGGATACCGCGCCTCACCCGACTGATCCGTCACCGACACCACCGCCGGCAACGACGCCTCCAGCCGCTCCGACGCCGAGTCCCCGTCACGACGACCCCGCACCACACCGCCCTCGACCGACACCTCGGACAACAGCGTCACCTGCGGCACACCCAGCCGCTCCGCCAGCACCGCCGGCAGCACACCCATCGTCCCGTCCGTCGACGCCATACCGGAGATCACCAGGTCGTAACCCGCCTTCTCCACCGCCTTCGCCAGCACCAGCGACGTACCCATCACATCACTGCCGTGCAGACCGTCGTCCTCGACATGAACCGCCTTGTCCGCACCCATCGACAACGCCTTGCGCAACGCGTCCTTGGCATCCTCCGGACCCACCGTCAACACGGTGATCTCCGCATCGTCCGCCTCGTCCGCGATCTGCAGCGCCTGCTCCACCGCGTACTCGTCCAGCTCCGACAGCAGACCGTCCACATCGTCCCGGTCCACCGTCAGGTCATCGGCGAAATGCCGGTCGCCGGTGGCGTCGGGCACGTACTTCACACAGACAACGATCCTCAAGCTCACGCCGGCTCTCCTACCTGGGTGCGGTTCGTAGGGATGACGATATGGCACTCAGTACCCTCTGTAAAGGAACTTGGTGCCAGAATGGGCCTTCCGGTGCTACGTTCCCGGCATGACTGACGCGCGCAGACCGGCGAAGAAGGCCCCCATGCGGGAGGTGCTCGCCGAGGCGGCCTTCCAGCTCTTCCTGGAGCGGGGCTTCGAGCAGACCACGGTGGACGACATCGTGGCGCGGGCCGGGGTCGGGCGCCGGTCGTTCTTCCGGTACTTCCCCTCCAAGGAGGACGCGGTCTTCCCGGACCACGAGCGGTGCCTCGCCGACATGACCGCGTTCCTGGCGGAGGCCGTCGACCTGGAGCCGGTGGAGGCGGTGAGCGACGCGGCCCGGCTGGTGCTGCGCATGTACTCCGCCAATCCGGTGTTCTCCGTCCAGCGGTACCGGCTCACCCGCGAGGTACCCGGACTGCGCACCTACGAACTGTCCGTGGTGCGGCGGTACGAGCAGACGCTGGCCGGCTATCTGCGTGGCAGGTACGGCGAATCGGACGACGGGGCGCTGCGCGCCGAGGTGATCGCCGCGTCCGTGGTCGCCGCGCACAACAACGGGCTGCGGACATGGCTGCGTTCGGGCGGCGAGGGGGACGCGGAGGCCGCCGTCGACCACGCGCTCGGGATGGTGCGCCGGGTGTGGGGGAGCGGGGCGGCCGGGAGTGCGGCCACGTCCTCGGCCGACGGCGACGTGGTGGTGATGGTCGCCGCGAAGGGGGCTCCGATGTGGCGGGTGGTGCAGCAGATCGAGTCGGTCATCGGGCAGGACTGACCCCTCGGTACGGCTCGATCTGGCACTGAGTGTCTTTACGATTCGACACTCAGTGCCCTATGGTGCGGACGCGCCGACGCGCAGGCGCGGCGTATCCGAGCCGAGCACAGGGGGTCGAACGTGTCCCAGTCATCGAGTGGCACCGTGCAGACGGCGCATGAGGAAGCCGGCCTGAACTACCACCGGTGCCGCTGGTGCGGCACCGCCTCTTTCCGGAGGCTGCTGTGCCCGGTGTGCGCGTCGAGTGACCTGAAGCCCGAACACAGCGCCGGTCCGGGGGTCGTGGTGAGGTCCGGCGTCGTCCACCGCTACACGGAGGCCGCACGCAACGAGTCCCTCGTCCGGTTCCCGGAAGGCTTCGTGTTCCGCTGCCGCGTCGTGGGCGCGGCTCCGCACCGGGTGTCCGTCGGTGCCCGGGTGCGCCCGGTCGCGGGCGGCGATCCGGATGCGGGCGAGGTGGTCTTCGAACTCTGCGAACCGCCCGCGCACGACGAGTGGTTCTGATCGTCCCCGTGATTCCTCGTGCGTGCGGGCCCCTTCGCCCCGGAGATCTTCGCCCGGATTCCCGCTCGGAAGCCGGCTCCGGATGGCCTGGCCGGACGAGGGCCTGCCGAACTCCCTCACCCCCGGCCGCCGCCCCGCACCACCCTCACCCCGTCCCTCGCCCTGCGTGACGGCGTCCCCGCCATGGCGTTCGGTACACCCGGCGGCGACCGGCAGGGGTACGCCGTAGGACGCTGAGCGGCCACTTCCCCGACATGACCAGGTCGTCGGGTCCCCGGTGCGACGTGGTTGGCTGGAGGCATGATCGATGAATTCCTCACCGGGGACCTGACCGAGGTCGAGGCGGCGGTACGCGCAGCGGCCGCCGCCGAGATCATGCCGCGCTTCCAGCAACTCGCCGCGCACGAGATCGTCGAGAAGAGCGGCCCGCACGACCTCGTCACCACCGCCGACCGCCTCGCCGAAGAACACCTCACCGCGTCCCTGACCGCGCTCCTGCCCGGCTCGGTCGTCGTCGGCGAGGAGGCGGTCCACGCCGACCCGGCGGTGTACGACGCCCTGGGCGGCGACGCGCCCGTATGGATCGTCGACCCGGTCGACGGCACCCGCCAGTTCGTCCGCGGCGAACCGGGCTTCTGCACCCTGGTCGCCCTCGCCCACCGCGGTGAACTCCTCGCCTCATGGACGTACGCCGCCGCCCTGGACGAGATGGCGGTCGCGGTGCGCGGCCGCGGCGCCACCCTCGACGGCAAGCCGATATGCTCCGGCTCGCCCGCACCCGGGGCCGTTCTGCGCGTGGCGATGTCGCACCCCGACTACACCACCGACGCCCAGAAGCGCGCCCTGCTCGGCCTGCGCACCGAGGGGATCGAGGCCCGCCCCTGCGGTTCGGCGGGCCTCGAATACCTCGACGTCGCCCGCGGCGCCCAGGACGCGGTCGCCTTCAGCTGGGAGTACGCCTGGGACCACGCGGCGGGCCTGCTGCTGGTCACCGAGGCGGGCGGCGCCCAGGCCACCCTCTCCGGCGCGCCGTTCCGCATCACCGGCGGCAACACCCTGCCGTTCACGGCGGCCCGCGACGAGGCGACCGTCGAACGCGTCCTGGACGCGCTCCGGCGCGGGGCCTGACCGGACCGGACCCTGATCGGGCGAGCAGCTCGCGGGTCAGCGCCCGCAGCCGGGCGCGGGCCCGCGGGTCGTACGCCTGCTCATGGGCGGCCGTGTCCGTGAAGCGGTCGAAATACCTGCCGGTGACATCGGACAGGGCCGGATCGGTGATCAGCCGGACGGTCGGGCGGACGCCCTACTCGACCGGAACGGCCGGCGTGAGCCCGTACTCCCGCACGCCGCGGGTGTCCATCAGATGCGCTGGGTGCAGGGCGTTGACCGTGACCCCGCTGCCCGCCGACGAACGCCTGGGCGCGGACATCAAGCGCGCGCGGAACAGGCCCTCAGCGCGGCCAGGAGTGCCGCGCTGAGGGACGCGGCGGGGGTCACCGTCGCCCAGTACGCGGCGCTGTCCGCCCTCGCCGACGACCCGGGCATACCGGGTGCCGCGCCGGCACGGGCCTGCCTGGTCACACCGCAGGCGATGGCGGCGGTGCTGAAACACCTCGAAGAGTGCGGCCTGGTCGTCCGCACGGCGCACCGCTGGCACCGGAAGATGCTGGAGACCCGGCTCACCGATGCGGGCCGCGGAGCGCTCCGGCTCGCAGACGAGCAGGCGGTACGGATCGAGCGCCGGCTCGCCGAGGAGTTCGCCCCGGAGGAGCGGGACGCCCTGCGGGCTCTGCTCGCCCGTTGTGTCACGGCCATCGGGCGGGACTGAGCGGCGCCCCGGGCCTCACCGCGCCTCCCGTCGGCTCGCCTCACCCGCCGCAGGCCGTCCGTACGTCCCGCACGACCTCCGCGGCCAGCTCCACCGACTCCACGTCCAGCCCCCGCAGCGCCTCGCCGATCCGTTCGGTGTAGTGCGTCGGGGTGTCCGGCAGAGCGGCCGACGCGGCCGACGCGCCCTTCTCGTTCAGACACCAGGTGCGGTGGTGGGCGTGGAGGGACTGGGCGAGGATGCCGAACGCCCGTGACAGGCACAGCGAGACATGGAGCGTGTCACCGCCAGGAGCCGACTTGCGGGCGGCCGCCACCGAGAACTCCGCCTCCCACGCGGCCTCGACCAGCGCGGTGCGCAGCGGTTCCGGATAGGTCCGGGTCTCGTTCCGAAGTGCCGTCAACTCCCCGTGGGGGTCGGAGAGCACGCGCCCCAGCGCCACCTCGCCGGGGTAGGCGGGGGACCAGAACCCGAGCGGATGGCCGGGCTGTACGCCCACTTCGAAGCGCCCCTCACGGCAGTCCGCCCAGACCGCCTCCACCCGGTCCAGATCGCGCAGGATCCAGTCCACCGGGACACCGTCCACCCTCAGCCAGGCCCCGCCATCGACCCAGGGCCCCCACCCGCCGGGACCGGCGACCTCGGCGGGGGAACCCTGCACCTCGGACGCCAGCGCGGTCAGCGCGGCCACGTCGACGGTGCCGCGGTAGTACACGCCCAGATCCCAGTCGGAGTCCGGGCGGTGGGTGCCACGGGCCCGGCTGCCGCCCAATGCGACGGCCCGGATGCCGGGCAGGGCGGTGAGCCGGGACGCCATGCCAGCGATGTGGGAGGGGACGGCGGCTTCGTGGGCCGTCACGGGCGTGTTCCGGGAGTTCGGTGTGTTCATCGCCCGGTGACCCTACCCGCGACCGTGCTGTCGGTGCCGCGGAATATCCTGGGTGTCCTGGCCGCCGGCTGACGAAGGAGTCCGAAGGTGCCGTCGATGCTCGATGCAGTCGTCGTGGGGGCGGGTCCCAACGGGCTGACCGCCGCAGCCGAACTGGCCCGCCGCGGCTTCGCCGTGGAGGTCTTCGAAGCGGAGGAGACCGTCGGAGGCGGCGCCCGCACCGAGGAGCTCACCCTTCCCGGATTCCGCCACGACCCCTGTTCCGCCGTCCACCCGCTGGGCATCGGCTCGCCCGCGTTCAACGCGATGCCGCTCGCCCGGCACGGCCTGGAGTGGCTCCAGCCCGAGCTGGCGCTCGCCCACCCGTTCCCGGACGGCACGGCCGCCGTGCTCACCGGCTCGGTGGGGGAGAGCGCCATGTCGCTGGGCGCCCGGGACGCGGGGGCGTACCGCAGGCTCCTCGCCCCCTACCTCGGCCACTGGGACACCCTCGCCCAGGACTTCCTGCGCACCCCGTGGGACGGGCTGCCCCGCGACCCCTACCGCTGGGTGCGCTTCGGTCTCGACGCGCTCCAGCCCGCCTCGCTGCTCTCCCGCCGCTTCGGCGGTGCGAAGGCGCGCGGCCTGTTCGCCGGGCTCGCCGCCCACGCCATCGCGCCCACCGGCAGTCCGGCGACCGGCGGGATCGCCCTGCTGTTCGCCCTGGCGGCGCACGAGAAGGGGTGGCCCGTGCCGCGCGGCGGATCGCAGGCCATCTCCGACGCCCTCGCCTCGTACATACGCGAACAGGGCGGCACGATCCGCACCGGCACGGAGGTCAAGCGGCTCGACGAGCTCCCGCCCGCCCGCGCCTACGTCTTCGACACCTCGCCCACCGCCCTCGCCCGCATCGCCGGCCTGGGCCACGCCTACCGCGGCTACCGGTACGGCGCGTCCTGCTTCAAGATCGACTACGCCCTGTCGGGCCCCGTCCCCTGGACCGCCAGGGACGCCCGCCGGGCCGGCACGGTCCACATCGGCCCCACGGCCGGCGAGATCGACGCCGCGCTGACGGCCGCGGTGACGGGCCGCGACCCGAGCGTGCCGTTCCTGATCACCGCACAGCCCAGCCTGGTCGACCCGTCCCGCGCGCCAGAGGGCCGCCATGTCTTCTGGGCGTACGGACATGTCCCGTCGGGATGGCAGGGCGACGCCACCGATGTCATCGAACGGCAACTGGAGCGCTTCGCCCCCGGATTCCGCGACCTGGTGCTCGCCCGCGCGGTGGCCGGACCGCCCGAGCTCGCGAAGCGCAACGCCAACTACGTCGGCGGTGACATCGCGTGCGGCGCGTTCTCCGGCCTGCAGACGGTGATCCGGCCCAAGCTCGCCCGCGTGCCGTACGCGACGGCGCACCCCGCGGTGTTCCTGTGCTCCTCGGCCACTCCACCCGGCCCCGGGGTGCACGGCATGTCGGGCCACCACGCGGCGAAGGCGGTCTGGCGGCGTCTGCGGGCGGCCTGAGACGGCACGGGGCATGATGTCCGCCATGCGTACACCCGAGGGCGTCACCGTCACCCTGGTCCGGGGCGACATCACCCGGCAGTCCGCCGATGTCATCGTCAACGCGGCGAACTCCTCCCTGCTCGGCGGGGGAGGCGTCGACGGCGCGATCCACCGGCGCGGCGGCCCGGAAATCCTCGCCGAGTGCCGGAAGCTGCGCGCCTCGCACTACGGAAAGGGCCTGCGCACCGGCCAGGCGGTCGCCACGACGGCCGGGCAGCTGGACGCGCGATGGGTGGTCCACACCGTCGGCCCGGTGTACGGGAGTTCCGGCAGCGATCCGTCCCTCCTGGCGTCCTGCTACCGCGAGTCGCTGCGCGTCGCCGACGAAATCGGTGCGAAGACCGTCGCCTTCCCCGCCATCTCGGCCGGTGCGTACGGCTGGCCGCTGGACGACGCCGCGCGCATCGCCGTCGAGACGGTGCGGGCGGCCCGCACGGCCGTAGAGGAGGTCAGGTTCGTCCTCTTCGACGACCGGGCCTACGAGGCGTTCGCCGCACAGCTCGGCTGACCCGCGGGGCGGAGCCGGGGGGAGTGTGTACGTGTCCCCTGCCTGGAGGCTGCGGAGCACAACGGACGGAGAGGGCCCCCGAAGATCGAGTTCGTCACCAGGACAACCCGAAACCGTCCTCGCCGCCCTCGCGAAGGACCGCATCGACACCTTGCCGAGCAACCACTCCCCGCACTTCGCCCCGCTCGTCGAATCCACCCTGAGCACGGGAGCGCAGGCTCTGACCGTCGCGGCTCCGGCCTGGCCGCACTCCGGCTGACCCGGGTTCAGGCGATCTGGTCGAGGAATGAGCCGAAGGGGGCCGGGAGCCGTCTCCACGACTCGGGTCCCGCGGCGTACTCGGCGTCGGTGAGCAGACAGGATTCGAGGAGCCCGGTCAGCCCGTCCCGGTCGAGGCCGGGGGAGGTGAAGACGAGGTGCTGGCCTCGGTCGCCGTGCTCGGGGTGCCAGTCCAGGGCGGCCGCCGCCCTCCGGACGGGAGGCACCAGGTCCCAGGCCGCGTCCGGCAGCGAGGCCAGCCACGGTCCCGCGCTCTCCACGCAGAGCGCACCACCTGCGGCGTCCCAGGCCAGCAGGGTGTCGGGGCGGTCGGCGAGCCAGAAGCGGCCCCGGCTGCGGGCGGCCGCACAGCACAGGTCCTCCAGCGCCTGGAAGAGCCGCTCCGGGTGGAAGGGGCGGCGGCGCTGCCAGACGAGCGTGGCGACCCCCGCGTCGTCCGCCTCCTGCGGCAGCAGCGCGCACGCGGGGTGCTGGGCGGCCGCCGCCGCTTCCACGTCGAAGCCGGCGAAGGCGAGCCGGCCCAGTTCGGCCGAGCCGACCGGGATCTGGCGGGCCGTCGGGTGGAGTTGGGTGAGCAGCGCGCGGTCCTCGTCGTCGGCCGCCCCGCCTTCGACGACAGCGAGCACGGGCGCGTACTCCAGCTGTCGCGCCCAGGTGTCGCCGACGGTCCGCCGGTCCGTGGCGGCCGCCGCGAGACCCGCCTCGGCCAGATCGTCGCCGTTCCCGAGGCAGGGCTGTACGAGAGCGGGGTCGACGGCCGTCATCACGTTGGTGAGTTCGAGTACGTCGCGGCCGTGCGCGACGACGACCTCGGCCATCGTCCTGGGTTCCACGGAGTCCCACAGCTCGACGACCGCGAGCCGGACCGTCCCGCCGGCGGCCAGTCGCGCCAGCTCCGGGACCAGGTCCTCGCGCAGCGCGCAGCAGGCGCAGTCGTCGACGAGCGGGGCCTTTCCGCGCGACAGTTCACCCGACGCGTCCCGTACGAGGCGCCGCACGGTGCCCTCGGCGGCGGTGGTCAGATCGTGGTGGAGCGCGACGCTGCCGGGGACGGTGCGCAGCAGCCGGTCCACGACCTCCTTGCGGGCGTCGGAGTGCAGCCCGCCGACGATCACGACGGGCAACCGGCCCTCGTCCCGCATCAGTTCACCCCGCCCCGGGAGGCGACGGGACCGTACGCGGCATGGATTCCTGGCTTCATGAAGGTGTCCTTCTCGGTCGGAGGAAGTGGGGCAGGGTCAGCGCTCTTCGCGGAAGTCGACGTGCTTGCGGGCGACCGGGTCGTACTTGCGCAGCACCATCCGCTCGGGGTCGTTCCGGCGGTTCTTGCGGGTGACGTAGGTGTAGCCGGTTTTGGCGGTGGAGCGGAGCCTGACGACCGGGCGTAGTTCGTTGCGAGCCATGACCGCTACTATATGGCAATGATTTCCATTTCCAACAAGTGGTTCTCCGCAGAAAGCAGGAAGCTCCATGTCCGCCCACTGCCAACTGACCGGCGCCCGGCCGGGTTTCGGCAACAACATCTCCCACTCGCACCGGCGCACCTCGCGCCGCTTCGACCCCAACATCCAGCGCAAGAGGTACTGGCTGGCGAGCGAGGGCCGGCATGTCCGGCTGACGCTCAGCGCCAGGGCGATCAGGACCGTCGACAGCATCGGGATCGAGGCGGCCGTCGCCCGCATCCGTGCAAGGGGAGTGAAGATCTGATGGCCAAGAAGAGCAAGATCGCGCAGAACGAGAAGCGCCGGGCGACCGTCGAGCGGTACGCCGCCCGTCGCGCCGAGTTGAAGGAGGTCATCCGCCGGCCCTCCGCCACGGACGCCGAACGCCGGGCCGCCGCGGACGAGCTCCGGCGCCAGCCGCGCGACGCGAGCGCGACCCGGGTGCGCAACCGGGACAGCGTGGACGGGCGGCCCCGCGGCCATCTGCGGAAGTTCGGTCTGTCCCGCGTCCGCGCACGCGAGCAGGCCCATGCCGGATTCCTGCCGGGGGTCACCAAGTCCTCCTGGTGACAGCCGGCGCCGGGGTGGCCCGGTGGGCCGGTGGCCGCACCGGCCCACCGGGGTGTTCCGTACACGGGGCCCGAAGAAGTCCTGGCAGCGCGACGTCGATGTCGGATTCTTGCCAGCCCTCACGCCCCGGGTGGCGGATGCTTGAGCCATGTACACCGACACCGAGCGCTGTGTACGGGCCGTCCAGTCCAAGGACGCCCGCTTCGACGGCTGGTTCTTCACGGCGGTCCTGACCACCCGGATCTACTGCCGCCCCAGCTGCCCGGCCGTACCGCCCAAGGTCGAGAACATGACCTTCTACCCCAGCGCTGCGGCCTGTCAGCAGGCCGGATTCCGGGCCTGCAAACGGTGCCGGCCCGACACCAGCCCCGGCTCCCCGGAGTGGAACGCCCGGGCCGACTCCGTCGCCCGCGCGATGCGGCTCATCCGGGACGGTGTCGTCGACCGCGAGGGCGTCCCCGGGCTCGCCGCCCGGCTCGGCTACTCCGCCCGGCAGATCGAGCGCCAGCTGCTCGCCGAGCTCGGCGCCGGCCCGCTCGCACTGGCCCGCGCGCAGCGTGCCCAGACCGCGCGATTGCTCATCGAGACGACCGGACTCCCGATGGCGGAAGTCGCGTTCGCCGCCGGGTTCTCCTCGATCCGTACCTTCAACGACAGCGTCCGCACGGTCTTCGCGCTCGCCCCGGGCGAGCTGCGCAGCCGAGCCACCCGGTCCGCGAAACCGCCGGTCACTCCGGGAGTGATAGCGCTGCGGCTGCCGTACCGGGCCCCGCTCAACCCCAGCAACCTCTTCGGCCACCTCGCCGCGACCGCCGTCCCCGGCGTCGAGGAGTGGCGCGACGGCGCCTACCGCCGCACGCTCTCCCTGCGGCACGGACACGGCATCGTCGCGCTCACCCCGCACCCCGACCACATCGCCTGCCGCCTCTCCCTCACCGATCCACGCGATCTCACCCTCGCCATCAGCCGCTGCCGCTGGCTGCTCGACCTGGACGCCGACCCGGTGGCCGTCGACGAGCAGCTGTCCGCCGATCCGCTCCTCGCGCCCCTGGTCCGCAAGGAGCCGGGCCGGCGGGTGCCGCGTACCGTCGACGGCGCCGAGTTCGCCGTACGGGCGGTGCTCGGCCAGCAGGTCTCGACGGCCGCCGCCCGCACCCACGCGGCCCGACTGGTCACCGCGCACGGCCTGCCCGTCGACGATCCGGAGGGCGGCCTCACCCACCTCTTCCCGGACCCCGAGGAGCTGGCCGGACTGGACCCCGAACGACTCGCCCTGCCGCGCAGCCGCCGCACCACCCTCACCACCCTCGTCGGCGCGCTCGCCGACGGCTCGCTGCGGCTGGGCACCGACACCGACTGGGAGCAGGCGCGGGCCGAACTGACCGCCCTCCCCGGCTTCGGCCCCTGGACCGTCGAGGTGATCGCGATGCGGGCGCTCGGCGACCCGGACGCCTTCCTCCCCACCGACCTCGGCATCCGGCGCGCGGCCGAGGAGCTCGGCCTCCCCGCGACACCGGCGGCGCTCACCGCCCGCGCGGCCGCCTGGCGCCCCTGGCGGGCGTACGCGGTCCAGTACCTGTGGACCGTCGACGACCACCCCATCAACCACCTGCCCACCTGAGGAAGCCCGGGAAGTCCAGCCATGACAGCGACACATCCGCGTACGACGACCAGGCAGCACACGGTCGTCGACAGCCCGTACGGTCCGCTCACCCTCGTCGCCACCGACGGGGTCCTCGCGGGCCTCTACATGACCGGCCAGCGGCACCGCCCGCCCGAGGAGACCTTCGGCGAGAGCGACCCGCGGCCCTTCACCGAGGCCGCCCGCCAGCTCGACGCCTACTTCGCCGGGGAACTGCGCACCTTCGATCTGCCGCTGCACCTGGACGGCACCCCGTTCCAGCGCAGCGTCTGGGCGCAGCTCCAGCTGATTCCGTACGGCGAGACCCGCTCGTACGGCGAACTGGCCGAGAACCTCGGCAAACCGGGCGCCTCACGTGCCGTGGGACTCGCCAACGGCAAGAACCCGGTGGGCATCATCGTCCCCTGCCACCGGGTCATCGGCGCCTCGGGCAGCCTCACCGGCTACGGCGGCGGACTCGACCGCAAGCAGCGGCTGCTGGCCTTCGAGAAGGGCACGGAGAACGACACCCCGGCGCTCTTCTGACGCCGTCGCCCCGCGCCCGCGGACGCGAGAACGGGCCCGGACCATTCGAGGTCCGGGCCCGCCCTCACGTCCCGAAGTGCCGTACGGGCGTGCCGTCAGCCGGTGAAGATCTCCACCAGGGTCCAGATCGCCAGCCCCAGCATGCAGAGCCCGCCGATCCGCTGGACCGTCTTCAGCGGCACGCGCTTGGCGATGAAGCGCCCGGCGAGCAGCGCCAGCGCCGAGACGGACATCAGGGCGGCCGCGGACCCGATCGCCGTGGACCAGGTGCCGTTGCTGGCGGCCAGGTTGGCCGTGGTGATCTGGGTGAGGTCGCCCCATTCGCTGATGAAGACGGCCATGAACGCGGTCGAGTAGACCGGCCAGAAACCGGTCACCGTCTTCGCGGCGCCGTCGTCGTCGTCGTCATCGCCGCCGCCGGAGCGCAGCAGCATGAAGGCCCCGAACGCGAAGAGGGAGGCGGAGACGAGCTTGACGATCCAGTCGGGCAGCAGCCCGATCAGACTGCCGGCCCCCACCGCGATGGCGACGTGCACGATGAACGCGGACGATGTGCCGAACCAGACGTACAGCGGTCGCATGCGGGTGCCCATGGCGAGCGATGCGAACATCGTCTTGTCGGGGAGTTCCGCGAGGAAGATCAGCCCGAAGGCGGTGAGAATCGCCAGGGGGTCGAGGTGCATTCCGGGTGGCTTTCTGTAGGAGCCGGGCCCCGGGCCTTCGCGAAGCGCCACTCGGGCTTCCGGAGGACCACTCGGCCCGGCATGACGTCAGCGCCCACGGGATGCGGGCGTGTCATACCTGACCGAAGGTCTCGCCCGCCCGCGGTCATCCACGGGCCCGGCCACCGGGAACCCGGGGGTTCCAGTGTGTCGACGACCGGTTTGCGGGGCTACTCCCCTTCGCAGCCATCAACTGTACCCGACCCGCTCACGGGGGAGAGCAGGTGCTCGATCCGGTGTCCGGAATGGGTACAGTCCCCTGGTGATCATCCGCGCCCGCACCGGAAGCTTCCCCGCATGAGCCGCCGCACCCGACGGGCCGTCCCCGCCCAGGGGGCGCCGCGGCCCACCGTCAGCGTCTGCCGCGGCTGCTGCTGCGGCACGCCCAAGATCCCGGACGTGGACCACGCCGGCCAGCTCGCCGAGCTGCGGCGCTCGCTCGGCGAGCTTGCCACGGTCCGCGCCGTGGAGTGCCTGGACGCCTGCGAACAGGCCAATGTGATCGTCGTGCAGCCCTCGGCCGAGGGCCGCCGTGCGGGCGGCCGCCCGGTCTGGCTCGGTCTGGTCAACGACCCGCACGCCGTGACGGACATCGTCGCCTGGGTCGGGGCGGGCGGTCCGGGGCTGGTGGACCCGCCGGAGATCCTCGACCTGTACACGTTCCGCCCCTCGCGCCGTGTGCAGCAGGAACTCGAACGCTAGGGTCTCCGGCGGTGACGGTGTCGTACGAGGCACGGGTGATGTCGAGGGGAGAAGGGGCTGTCATGGCTTCGTCCCGGCGGCCAGCCGCTTCAGCAGTGCGGGCAGCGCCGTGCCGATGGGTTCGCGGATGGTTGCCTCGGCGAGCTCGTCGTACGGTGTCGGCTCCGCGTTCACCACGATGAGCCGTGCCCCGTTCTCCACCGCGAGCCCGGCCAACGAGGCGGCGGGCTGCACCTGCAAGGTCGTACCGACCGCGATGAACACCTCACAGGCCTTCGCGATCGACACAGCCTGGCCCAGCACCACCGGATCGAGCCGCTCACCGAACATGACCGTGGCCGATTTCAGGATGCCGCCGCAGACCGTGCACGACGGGTCGGCCTCTCCCGCCTCCACCCGGGCCAGAGCTTCGGCCATCGGGGAACGGGCATGGCAGCGGGTACAGACCACCTCGCGCGCGGTCCCGTGCAGTTCCAGGACCTTGCGGGCGGGGAGGCCGGCGAGCTGGTGCAGACCGTCGACGTTCTGCGTGATCACCCGCACCGGGGCGCCGGACCGCTCCAGTTCCGCCACCGCGCGGTGGGCCGCGTTCGGCTCGGCGCCCCAGGTCGCGCTGGTGCGGCGCATCTGCCAGGAGCGGCGGCGGATCTCCGGATCGGCCATGTAGAAGTCGTACGTGACGAGCTTCTCGGCCTCCGGATCCTTGCGCCAGAGACCGTTGGGCCCGCGGTAGTCGGGGATGCCGGAGTCCGTGGAGATGCCGGCGCCGCTGAGGATCGCGACGAGAGTCATGCCGCGAGCGTACGCAGCGCCGGACACCTCCGGCGAGGCCATTTCGGTCTCGGACAGCGGTCTGCCCCGTGGCGGACGTCAGGCCACGGGGCCGGCGGGAGTGAACGGCGACGGGGTCAGGCCCGTCCAGGTGTTCAGCACGGCGCTCGCGGTCTGCTTGGTGACGCCGCCGTCCTGGACGGTGCCGCTCTTGGCGACGTAGAACCGCCCGTCGTCGAGCGAGACCAGGCCGTACTGCCCGTACTGGCCCGGCGCCGGCCACCCGTACGTACCGGTCGTGGTGTCGTGCGCGCCCTCGCGCAGCAGCGGGAGCAGCAGCCCGCGCTCCGGGCGCTGCTGCCCGCGCACCAAGCCGCGCACCGGCTTGCGCGCACCGTCCAGCGCGAAGACCGAGTAGTTGGGGAAGCCGGGCTTGGAGCCCTTGTAGGCGGCCATCAGCCAGTTGCCGCTGTGCCCGTCGTACTCCAGGTTCTGCACGCCGTAATTGGTGTTTCCGGTGTACGCGAAGAACTTGCCGTCGACATGGGCGGGGCCGCTGGTGTGCGGGGCCGACTCGGTCAGCGGACGCTCGTACTTCTTCCACCGGGTGACGTCGTACTGGAGCAGCACCTGGTGGTCGTTGTCCGTGCGGCCGGTGCTGGCGTACACGCCGTACGCGACCGTCAGCTTCCTCTCGGCGCGCTTGCCGCGCCGGTCGCCGAAGGCCGGACCGAACGCGACACCGTCGATGCCGCTGCAACCGTAGCGGTGGTCGGGAGTGTTGCCCGTGTCGCCGTCGAAGACGCCGTCGCCGTTCATGTCGGCGGTGAAGTCCTTCACCACCTCCTTGAGGTAGACGGTCGAGACGACACCCGTGGACTGGGCGTCCATGTCCATCCGGGTGATGCGGTCGACGTCGAGGATCGCGATGTAGAAGGACTTCGCCTCCTTGTACTCCAGCGAGCCGTAGACCCGGCCGTCCTTCTCGTTGAAGTCCAGATCGCCGAGGTGGCCGGTGAATCCGGTGACCGAGCCGACCGGGTTGCCCTTGAGGTCGGTCTTGACCAGCAGGTTGGTCATCGAGAAGTACATGAAGCCCTTGTGGCGGTCGATGGCCATGCCCTGGACGTGGCCGGACTGCCAGGCGCCGCCGTCGACCGACAGCGGCAGCCTGCCGGTATCGGCCGGGGCCGATATTGGTTCCGCGAGTGCCGTCGATGCCGTGGCGACAACTGCCGTACAGGCGAACGCTGCGACGATCGTGGCCAGCAGCCCGCCGAGGTGTCCCGTGTGCGTACGCATGATCCCTCCGCTGTCGTGGAGTCCGGATGATGCCGGTCGAGCGTGCACTGCGGACCAATGGCACATGAACTCACGAGTCCGGCAGCCGTCGACCGGAGTACCAGTTGACGACCGGTCAGCACAACGGGACACAACGGGAATACGGGCTGTATGCGGCGAGCGGGGAAGCGTGGGGCCGGCCCCCGCGTGTCAGCCGCTGACCGGGTGGCCGTCCTCCAGCTCCACCGCGCCACCACCGGATTCGAGCACGTCCAGCGCCGCCTTCACGCGCAGCGCGAGAGGTCCGAGCAGATAGCGGTCGATCTCCTCGGGTTCGACCAGCTTCCAGGACAGCAGCTCCTCCTCCTGGAGCCGGATTTCCTTCAACTGCGCCTCGTCCAGCACTCCGCCGTCGTACAGATACGCGGTGATCGGCGGTCGCTGCGGACCGCGTGCCCAGTCGACGGCGAGCAGTCGTCCGGGCCGCAGATCGAGACCGATCTCCTCGGCGGTCTCGCGTTGCGCGGCCTGCCGCGGGCCCTCGCCGTCGTCGGACTCGATCGTTCCGCCGGGCAGTGCCCAGCCCTTCCGGTAGTTCGGCTCGACGAGCAGCACCCGGCCCCGGTCGTCCCGGAACACGGTGGCCGCGGCGGCCAGCACCCGGGGGAGCCCGGCGATGTAGGAGGTGTAGTCAGTGGTGGTCACGCGGGCAGCGTAGTGGGAGGGGCGCAAGCGGAGCGACGACGGCTCTGGGCAGCGGGTATCCGCTGCGGATAGGGTCGGGGCGGCGCGACTGCCTGTTCGAAAGCAAGGGATACAAGGTGGCGGACGGAGCAGTGATGGAGACCGCACGCGTACTCGTCGCGGCGGACAAGTTCAAGGGCTCGCTCACGGCCGTACAGGTCGCGGAACGGGTGACGGCCGGGCTGCGGCGCGTCGTCCCCGACGTGCGGGTCGAGACCCTGCCCGTGGCGGACGGCGGCGACGGCACGGTGGCGGCGGCGGTGGCCGCCGGATTCGAGCGCCGCGAGGCGCGGGTGACCGGCCCGCTCGGGGACCCGGTGACCGCGGCGTACGCGGTGCGCGGCACCACGGCGGTGGTGGAGATGGCCGAGGCGTCGGGCCTCCAGCATCTGCCCGCAGGGGTGTTCGCCCCGCTCACGGCCACGACCTACGGCTCCGGTGAGCTGCTCGCCGCCGCGCTCGACGCGGGTGCCCGGACGATCGTGTTCGGCGTCGGCGGCAGCGCGACCACGGACGGCGGCGCGGGCATGCTGGCCGCGCTCGGTGCCCGCTTCCTGGACGCGGACGGCAAGCCCGTCGGTCCCGGTGGCGGCGGCCTCGCCGAGCTGGCGGAGGCGGACCTTTCCGGACTCGATCCGCGACTGGCCGAGGTGGACCTGATCCTCGCCAGCGACGTGGACAACCCGCTGACCGGCCCGAAGGGCGCCCCCGAGGTCTACGGCAGGCAGAAGGGCGCGACCGCGGACGACATCGCGACCCTCGACGCGGCGCTCGCCCACTACGCGTCCGTCCTCGGCCCGGAGCACGCCGCGCTGCCCGGAGCGGGAGCGGCGGGCGGCATCGGCTACGGGGCGCTGGTCGCCCTCGGTGCCCGCTTCCGCCCCGGCATCGAGGTCATGCTCGATGTCCTCGGCTTCGCCCCGGCGCTGGCGCGGGCCACCCTGGTGATCACCGGGGAGGGTTCGCTCGACGAGCAGACCCTCCACGGCAAGGCCCCGGCGGGAGTGGCGGCGGCGGCCCGCGCTGCGGGGATCGAGGTCGTGGCGGTCTGCGGCCGACTGGCCCTGCCGCCGGAGGCGCTGGCCGCGGCGGGCATCCGTCGCGCGTACGCCCTCGCGGAGCTGGAGCCGGACCCCGCGGTCTCGATGGCCCAGGCGGGACCGCTGCTGGAGCGGGCCTCCGAGGCGATCGCGCGCGACTTCCTGGTGTAGCCCGCGGTGCCTGGCCCATGGCGATCAGGCCTGTCCGGCGATCGAGGACACGACGGGGGCCGCGGGCGGGCCCCGGTTTCGGGAACGAGCGGGCAGGGGGCGGCTCCGCGCAGCGGAACCCACCCCTGCCCTACACCTCGGTCGTCCCGGTCAGCCAGGCCGGCCCACGGAGGGCGCCGCGTCCCGGCCGTCCCCTACGTCCCTCGCGTCACGTGCATCCCTCACGTCCCGGTCGTTGCCTGCATCCCCTGCATCCCCTGCATCCCCTGCATCCCGTGCATCCCGTGCATCCCGTGCATCCCGTGCATCCCGCGCATCCCGTGAGTCCCTCATGTCCCGGCGGTCACGCAGGGCACCCAGATCGACCGCATCCGCCTCCACGCCGCCCTCGCCGCTCAGCAGATCGGCCAGGCACCGGAGCTCCGAAGGCAGGTCCCGGCGCCAGGCCATCATCACGAACGGCGCGAGAATGATCATGCCGCCGTCCAGATGGGGCTTGACCGAAACGGTGACCGTCGTGCCCTTCCGGTTCGGGTTCAGCCGGAACTCCAGCTCCGGCGAGTGGCGGCCCAGTGGGGTCCACATGCCCGTACCGCGGAAGGCCAGGTACTCGACGGGGGTGCTCGCGGTGCACCGCAGGCGGTGCGCCCGCCGTCTGCCCGGGAACTTGCAGGTGTACTCGTCACCCAGTTCGGTGGCGATCGGGCCCTCTATCACCCGGTCTATGCTCGAGGACCACTCGGCCAGGTTCCGCGGATCCCGGAGGAACGAGAAGATCTCGTCGGCGGGGCGGGACACCTGGACATTCGCAGACACATGGGGCATGGCTCCACCTCTTACGGCGCCCATCCGCCGGAGTATCAGCGTCCGGTTGCCCTCGTCGCGGTGCCGTCGCCCATCAGCCTGCTTCGGATCGCCCGTCCGCGCACCCGTCGCACGACCGATGGAGTGATTCATGGGTCCTGTCGGGTCACCTTCTCGGAGAGCTGCGTACAGAGCCGCTTGATCTCGCGGTAGGTGCTGTTCCGCTCGGTGACGACCGCGGCCAGCAGCAGGGCGGTGAGCGCGGTGGAGCCGTTGAAGGCCTGGAGGGTGACCATGTTGGTGAGCAGGCCGTGTTGGGCGAAGGGACCCGCCATCCGTCCGGCGGCGAGGATCGTGAGCGTGGACACGCCCAGTGCGCAGCACGCGGCGCCTGCGCGCTCGAAGCGGAAGGCGGCCCAGATCAGGAACGGGAAGACGAGGAAGAGCAGCGAAGCTTCGGCGTCGGTCGCCAGCAGGGTGACGGCCAGGGTGCACACCCCCAGCGTGATGGCTTCCGCCCACCTGGCCGGGCCGATGCCCAACGGCCGGCGGAACCGGCGGACGACGAGCAGGAACGGTGTTACGACCATGACGCCCATGGCGTCGCCCGTCCACCAGACCGACCAGGTCGGCCAGAACTCCTCGGCGCGGATCGCGTCCGCGAGGACCAGGGTGCCGGTGCCCATGGTCGCGCTGATCAGCATGCCCGCCAGCGCCCCCAGGAAGACCAGCGCCAGCGCGTCACGCAGCCGGTCGAGCTCATTGCGGAAATCCGCGCGCCGCAGCAGCCAGTAGGAACAGAGCGGGGCGACCGTGTTTCCGGCGGCGATGACCAGCACGGGCAGTACGGAGGGCCCGATGGTGACGTTCGCCGCGAGGGCACCGAGCGCGATTCCGGGCCAGATCCGCAGCCCGAACACGAGCAGCGCCGCCACCGCGATCCCGGTCGGCGGCCACAGCGGGGTGACCTGACCGCGTACCAGCTGCTGGAGCAGCCCCAGACGGGCCGTCGCGTAATAGCAGACGGCCACCGCGAGGACCGTGAGGAGCTTGGCCGTCTGCTGCCGGAGCCGTGCGCTGTCCACCACCACAGCATCAGACACCACGCTGCCGCCCGTCGCCCGGGCGGGCGCGCCGACACCGCGCCGATGAAGACGGCGAACGGGGGTACGTCCCGGCCCCGCGCCACCGGCCGCACCGCACGGAACGCGTCAGGGCCTGCCCGGCGCACCGTCGTAGCGGACGACGAGCACGGCGGCGTCGTCGTCGTGACCGGTCAGGTCCGCCACCTCGATCACCCGCGCGGCCAGCTCGCCGGGATCGGCTCCGTCCGCCGCGCCGACCAGCTCCGACACCGCGGCGAGCCCCTCGTCGATCGGAAACGACGGCCCCTCCACGACCCCGTCGGTCAGCAGGACCAGGTACCCGGGCCGCCCCAGCCGCCGACGGGTCACGGGGTACCGCTGGCCGTGCAGTATGCCCAGAGGTACGCCACCGGCGTCGAGGGAGACGCCGGAGTCGCCGTCGTCCGTGCCCCACACGATCGGTACGTGTCCGGCCCGTGCCACGGCCAGCTCGCCGCTCTCCGGGACGACGCTCACCAGGCAGCAGGTCGTGAACAGGTCACCGCCCAGCGAGATCAGCAGATCGTTGGCGCAGGCCAGCACCTCGCCGGGGTCGACCGTGACACTGGCGAGCGCCCTGAGGCTGGCGCGGGCCTCACCCATGAAGGCGGCGGCCTCCACCCCGTGCCCCTGCACATCGCCGATGGCGATCCCGGCCACCCCGTCCCGCATCGTGAACGCGTCGTAGAAGTCACCGCCGACGGCCAGGCCGTCCTGCGAGGGGGCGTACCGGGCCTCGATCCGGAGGCCCGGGAAGTCGGGCAGCTCCGGGGGGAGCATGTGGCGCTGGAGGGCCAGGCCCAGCTCGGCCCGGGCGCGCTGGCGACTGATGTTCTCCAGGGCCTGATCGACAAGGCGCCCGAGGGTGAGGAGGAGTTCCTGGGCGTTGTCCTGTTCTCTGTGGTGTCGTTCTCTGTGGTGTCGGTGCATGGCGTCCCTGAGTGGTCCGGTGCGCCCCTTCTGAAACCTTAGCCTTCCGCCGCCGTCCGCAGGAGGGCCCGTGGCATGGGCACGGAGGCCCGTGCTGTGCGGTCGGGCGGTCTCCCAGCTCACCGAGCAGGGGCTCCTGGAGCGTCGTCAGGACACCGGCGACAAGCGGATCGCGCATTTGCACCCGACCCCCAGGGCCCGGCGTGAGCTGGCCGAGGTCCGGCACCTGGAGGGCGCGCACATCGCCCAGGCCCTCTGTTCCCTCACCGAGGGAGAGCTGGGCGCGCTCGGTGAGGCCGTCGGCGCGCTGACGTCGCTCACGCGCCATCTGCGCCCCGCACCCGCCGCCGAGCAGAGCCCGCGCTCCCCTCGTCCGGGATGCCCGCCGGGCTCAGGGCCGCGGTCGGTGCCCACACGGGCGGGCACCGACCACCGCACCGGGCCGCTACTGGATGAACCGGGGGAGCCACCTGGCCCGGTACCCGGGGTGGCCGGCGTGTTCAGCGGCCAGCTGCCGTACGGCGAACCCCAGCCCCACGGCCCGGCCGGACCCGAAGTCGTACTCGGGCCGGTCGGTGTCCAGATGGGCGATCTCCGCGTACTCGTTGAGGAGCACCCTGCTCGTCTCGATACGGCGCAGGGTGCGCGCGGGGTCCTGGAGGGCGATGTGCTGGTCGATACCGAGATTGCGCACGCTGAACGCGATGGCCCCCGAACGGTCGTGGACCTCGCCGGGTACATCGGCCGGACACCGCCAGCTGTCGCCGCCCGCCGCCTGCGCGATGCGTTCCTCCTCGGCGAGGCGTTCCCGAACGAAGCCGATCATGTCCGAGTTGTCTGTCATCGGGGTTCCGAGTCCTTCGTCATCATGGTCTCCGTCGGTCCAAAGCCGTTACGCGGTCGGCGAGTTGGCCACGAGCGGTGGACCCTGGTCCAGGTGCGGCAGCCTGTGCAACGATCCCCTCCTCGAAAGGGACCGGCGCACGGCCGGCCGGTCCGCGGCCGCCGGCCGGGAGCCGGCCGTGGACACGATCCAGGACGTGTCCGCAGACGGCGCTGTCTCATGGACCGGGCTCAAGAGCACCCAGTGTCGTGGACCGTACCGGAGCAGATCAAGCTCACGACGCCGCACCGGACGGAGATCGTGCGGGAGCCCGGAACCGGACACCTGCGCCCTGACCCGGTGGCCCGTTCCCTGATCGCGGCCGCCGTACGCGGAAGGACCCGGGTGCTGGGGAGCACCCGGGTCCTTCTCATGTGTCCTGCGTACCGCTACGGCAGCTGTGCCGTCCGTGCCTCGCGCCGGTTGTCGCGGAAGGTGTTCACCCGCCGGGCGGTCGCGAAGAGCGGGATGACCGCTCCCAGGACCACCTGAAGCGCACAGCCGGTCTGGAGGAGCAGCTGACCGCCGGGGGCGTCGAACGCCCACGCGGCGAGGAGTCCCATCGCGGCCACGATCCAGCTGAGCATCGCCACCGCGAGGACGCCCCGCGGCTTCGGGTACTCGACCCGGCTGACCATCAGCCACGCCACCCCGACGATCGCGAGCAGCGTCGGCACGAAGGGCAGCTCCAGGAGCACGATCGAGACGACCGTGAGCGCTCCGAAGGGGCTCGGCATGCCCTGGAACATGCCGTCCTTCATGGTCACGCACGAGAATCTCGCAAGCCTGAGCACCACCGCCAGCAGCACCACGATCGCCGCCAGCGCCGACACCCGCTGGTGCGCGTCGTCCGCGACCATGCCGTAGACCAGGACGAAGTACGCCGGGGCGAGCCCGAAGCTGATCAGGTCCGAGAGGTTGTCCAGCTCGGCACCCATCGGCGAGGAGCGCAGCTTGCGTGCCACGAGCCCGTCGAAGAGGTCGAAGACCGCCGCCAGGAGCATCAGGATCACGGCGGTGGCCGCGGAGTGCCGGGCCATGCCGCTCTCGTCGCTGCCCGTGAGGTGCGGGATGAGGATTCCGGTGGTGGTGAAGTACACCGCCATGAATCCGCACGTGGCGTTACCGAGAGTGAGGGTGTCCGCTATCGACAGCCGCAGAGAGAGCGGCATGTCCTCGCCGGTGTCCTCCTCGGACTCCGACTCGGGCACCCAGCCTGCTTGTGCATCAGGATCAATCACGGTCAATTCGAGTCACCCCCGCGGTGGTGGCCTGGCCGACCTCGACCGCGACATCGACACCTTCCGGAAGGTAGATGTCGACCCGCGAGCCGAAGCGGATCAGACCGATGCGCTCGCCCTGCTCCACCTTCGTGCCCTGCGGGATGTACGGGACGATGCGCCGGGCGACCGCACCCGCGATCTGCACCATCTCGATGTCGCCGAGCTCGGTGTCGAAGTGCCAGACAACGCGCTCGTTGTTCTCGCTCTCCTTGTTGAATGCCGGAACGAACCCACCGGGGATGTGCTCGACCGAGGTCACCGTGCCGGCCAGGGGCGCACGGTTGACGTGGACATTCAGCGGGCTCATGAAGATCGCGACGCGGGTGCGTCCGTCCTTCCACGGCATGATGCTCTGCACCACGCCGTCGGCCGGCGAAATGACCCGGCCCTGGGTGATCTCGCGCTCGGGGTCGCGGAAGAACCACAGCATGCCCGCCGCGAGCGCGGTGGTGGGCACGGCGACCGCGGCCCAGCGTCCGGACCTGCGGGCCCGGGTGAGGCTGAGCGCCGCGGTGGCGACGGTCGGGAGGAGCCACGGCGAAGCTCCGCGCGCAAGGCGGACCCCGCCGCGTGGTGCAGAGGTTTGGCTGTCGGGCATGGATGACCTTCGTAGCGGATGATGCCGCGCTGGCAACGGGGGACGGCGGCTTTTCCGGCGATGCTATCGGTTGCGAGCAACAACTGGGCAAGCCAGCAGTCGAGTCGGACGGCTTGAAGGCACCGGCCGAGGATGACAGGGTGTGATCTTCTTCGCGGCTAAATCGCCTCGAAAGGGACAATCACCCCTGGAACCGGTACTCCTCGAGGAGTCGGCGCCCGATGATCATTTTCTGGATCTCGGCGGTACCTTCGCCGATCAGCAGCATCGGGGCCTCCCGGTAGAGGCGCTCGATCTCGTACTCCTTGGAGAAGCCGTAACCGCCGTGGATGCGGAAGGCGTCCTCGACGACTTCCTTGCAGTATTCGGAGGCGAGGTACTTCGCCATCCCTGCCTCCAGGTCGTTTCGTTCCCCGGAGTCCTTTTTGCGTGCCGCATTTACCATCATCGCATGGGCGGCTTCGACCTTGGTGGCCATTTCGGCCAGCTTGAACTGGATCGCCTGGTGCTGGGCGATCGGCTTTCCGAAGGTCTGGCGCTGCTGGGCGTAGGAAACGCCCAGCTCGAATGCACGCTGTGCGACGCCGCAGCCACGCGCGGCCACATTTACCCGGCCGACCTCGACTCCGTCCATCATTTGGTAAAACCCTCGGCCGGTCGTGCCGCCCAGCACCCGATTGGCCGGAATTCGTAGTCCGTCCATGATGAGTTCGGTCGTATCGACGCCCTTGTAACCCATTTTGTCGATCTTGCCGGGAATGGTGAGACCGGGTCGGACCTCGCCGAAACCGGGCTCCTTCTCGACCAGGAATGTGGTCATCGACTTGTGCGGGGCGGTGCCCTCGGGGTGGCCTTCGTCACTCCGGCACAGAACGGCGACGAGCGAGGACGTGCCACCGTTCGTCAGCCACATCTTCTGGCCGTTGAGGACGTACTCCTCGCCGTCCCTGACGCCCTTGGAGGTGATCGCCGAGACGTCCGAGCCCAGCGCCGGCTCGGACATCGAGAACGCGCCCCGGACCTCGCCCAGCGCCATGCGCGGCAGGAACGTGTCCTTCTGCTCCTGGGTGCCGTGCTGCTTGAGCATGTACGCCACGATGAAGTGCGTATTGATGATTCCCGACACGCTCATCCAGCCGCGGGCGATTTCCTCCACGCACAGCGCGTATGTGAGAAGCGACTCACCCAGACCCCCGTACTCCTCGGGGATCATCAGCCCGAACAGGCCGAGCTCCTTGAGCCCCTCGACGATCTCGGTGGGGTACTCGTCACGGTGCTCCAGCTGGGTCGCGACCGGAATGATCTCCTTGTCGACGAAATCCCGGACCGTGGAGAGGATTTCCTGCTGGACGTCGTTGAGACCGGCGGTCTGGGCGAGTCGCGTCATGGCTACTTCTCCGCGTTCTTCTGGGAAGGCTGGTTCAGCTCGGGGCGGCCGGGCTGCTCGCCGCCGCGCTCCTTGATGTAGGTCTCGGTGGGGACCATCACCTTGCGGCGGAACACGCAGACCAGCGTGGAGTCCTGCTTGTACCCCCTGGTCTCCACATAAACGATTCCGCGGTCGTTCTTGGACTTTGACGGAGTCTTGTCCAGAACCGTCGTCTCGCCGTAGATCGTGTCGCCGTGGAAGGTCGGGGCGACATGCTTCAGCGACTCGACCTCCAGATTGGCGATCGCCTTTCCGGAGACGTCCGGGACGGACATTCCGAGCAGCAGCGAGTAGATGTAGTTGCCGACGACAACGTTCTTTCCGAAATCGGTCGTCCGCTCCGCATAGTTGCTGTCCATGTGCAACGGGTGATGATTCATGGTCAGCAGGCAGAAGAGGTGGTCGTCGTACTCGGTGACCGTCTTGCCGGGCCAGTGCTTGTAGACCGCACCGACCTCGAACTCCTCATATGTGCGTCCGAACTGCATGATCAGGCCTCCGGGGCTTCGAACTTGGAGGTGCGCTGCATGCCGGCCGCGCGGCCCTTGCCCGCGATGACGAGGGCCATCTTGCGGCTCGCTTCGTCGATCATCTCGTCGCCGAGCATCGCCGAGCCCTTCTTGCCGCCCTCCTCCGAGGTGCACCACTCGTACGCGTCGAGGATCAGCTCCGCGTGGTCGTAGTCCTCCTGCGAGGGCGAGAACACCTCATTGGCCGCGTCCACCTGGCCCGGGTGCAGCACCCACTTGCCGTCGAAGCCCAGCGCCGCCGCCCGGCCCGCGACCTCGCGGTACGCGTCCACGTCACGGATCTGCAGGAAGGGACCGTCGATCGCCTGGAGGTCGTGCGTACGGGCCGCCATCAGAATGCGCATCAGGATGTAGTGGTACGCGTCCGCGCCGTACCCGGGCGGCTGCTGACCGACGACCAGGGTCTTCATGTTGATCGACGCCATGAAGTCGGCCGGGCCGAAGATCAGAGTCTCCAGGCGGGGCGAGGCGGCGGCGATGTCGTCGATGTTCACCAGGCCCTTGGCGTTCTCGATCTGCGCCTCGATGCCGATCCTGCCGACCTCGAAGCCCATCGTCTTCTCGATCTGGGTGAGCAGCAGATCGAGGGCGACGACCTGCTGGGCGTCCTGGACCTTGGGCAGCATGATGCAGTCGAGGTTCTGGCCGGCGCCCTCGACGACCGTGATGACATCGCGGTACGTCCAGTGCGTGGTCCAGTCGTTGACCCGCACGACCCGGGTCTTGCCCGTCCAGTCACCGTTGTTCAGCGCGTCGACGATGGTGTGCCGGGCGCCCTCCTTGGCGAGCGGCGCACAGGCGTCCTCCAGGTCGAGGAAGACCTGGTCGGCGGCCAGGCCCTGGGCCTTCTCCAGGAACCGCGGGTTCGAGCCGGGCACTGCCAGGCACGAACGGCGCGGACGCAGGCGGTTGACGGCAGTCATGCGGGGACCTCCAGGGGGTCGAGCTTGTTCGCTTTCCGGATCTCGTCGACGATACGGCCGATGATCTCCGTGATACCGAAATCCTTCGGGGTGAATACGGCGGCGACACCGGCCCCGATCAGGGCCGACGCGTCGGCGGGCGGAATGATCCCGCCCGCGATGACCGGGATGTCGGCGGCGCCCGCCTCGCGCAGCCGGGTGAGCACGTCCGGTACGAGTTCGGCGTGCGAGCCGGACAGGATCGACAGACCGACGCAGTGCACGTCCTCGGCGAGGGCGGCCGAGACGATCTGTTCGGGGGTCAGCCTGATCCCCTGGTAGACGACCTCGAAGCCGGCGTCCCGGGCCCGTACGGCGATCTGCTCGGCGCCGTTGGAGTGCCCGTCCAGGCCCGGCTTGCCGACCAGCAGCCGCAGCCGTCCGGCACCCAGGTCGGCCGCGGTGCGGGCAACCTTCTCGCGGACCAGGGCCAGCGGGGTGCCCGCCTCGGCGGTCACCGCGACCGGGGCGGACGAGACGCCCGTCGGGGCCCGGAACTCGCCGAAGACATCGCGCAGCGCCCAGGACCACTCGCCGGTGGTGACACCCGCGCGGGCGCACTCCACGGTCGCTTCCATCATGTTGTCGGTGCCCGCGGCGGCCTTCTTCAGCGCCGCCAGCGCCTCCGTGGCGCGGGCCTCGTCGCGGTTGTCGCGCCAGTCGTGCAGGGCGGCGACGACCCGGGCCTCATTGGCGGGGTCGACCGTCATGATCGCCCCGTCGAGGTCCGCGGTGAGCGGGTTCGGCTCCGTCGTCTCGTAGATGTTGACGCCGACGATCCGCTCCTCGCCACCCTCGATCCGGGCCCGGCGGGCGGCGTGCGAGGCGACCAGCTCGGACTTCAGATAGCCGGACTCCACGGCCGCCATGGCGCCGCCCATCTGCTCGATCCGGTCGATCTCGGCGAGCGACTCGGCGACCAGTTCGTCCACCTTGGCCTCGATGACGTGGGACCCGGCGAAGATGTCCTCGTACTCCAGCAGATCGCTCTCGTGCGCGAGCACCTGCTGGATACGGAGCGACCACTGCTGGTCCCAGGGCCGGGGGAGCCCCAGCGCCTCGTTCCAGGCCGGCAGCTGGACGGCGCGGGCGCGGGCGTCCTTGGAGAGCGTGACGGCCAGCATCTCCAGGACGATGCGCTGGACGTTGTTCTCCGGCTGCGCTTCGGTCAGCCCGAGGGAGTTGACCTGGACGCCGTAGCGGAAGCGGCGCTGCTTGGCGTCGGTGATGCCGTACCGCTCGCGGGTGACCCGGTCCCAGATGCGGCCGAAGGCGCGCATCTTGCACATCTCCTCGATGAAGCGGACGCCCGCGTTCACGAAGAAGGAGATGCGGGCGACGACATCGCCGAACTTCTCTTCGGGAACCTGTCCCGAGTCACGGACGGCGTCGAGCACGGCGATCGCCGTCGACATGGCGTACGCGATCTCCTGGACCGGAGTGGCCCCCGCCTCCTGCAGGTGGTAGCTGCAGATGTTGATCGGGTTCCACTTCGGGATGCGGTTGACCGTGTACGTGATCATGTCGGTGGTCAGCCGCAGCGAGGGACCGGGCGGGAAGACGTGCGTCCCGCGCGAGAGGTACTCCTTGACGATGTCGTTCTGCGTGGTGCCCTGGAGCCTGGTGGGATCGGCGCCCTGTTCCTCCGCGACCACCTGGTAGAGCGCCAGCAGCCACATCGCGGTGGCGTTGATCGTCATCGAGGTGTTCATCTGCTCCAGGGGGATGTCCTGGAACAGCCGGCGCATGTCACCGAGGTGCGACACCGGCACGCCGACCCGGCCGACCTCGCCGCGGGCGAGGATGTGGTCGGGGTCGTACCCGGTCTGCGTCGGCAGGTCGAAGGCGACCGACAGGCCGGTCTGGCCCTTGGCGAGGTTGCGCCGGTAGAGCTCGTTGGACGCCTCGGCGGTCGAGTGACCGGCATACGTCCGCATGAGCCACGGGCGGTCCTTCTGACGCCCACTCATGTCAGGCGTCCCGGCTGTGCTTGTCGGTCCGTTCCGCTGACGCGTCACGGAACAGGTTGATGGCGTCGATGTGCTGCTCGCGCAGTTCCTCGTCGCGTATGCCCAGCCCCTCGCGCGGCGCCAGCGCCAGCACGCCGACCTTGCCCTGGTGGAGGTTGCGGTGGACGTCGTACGCGGCCTGGCCGGTCTCCTCCAGGGAGTAGACCTTCGACAGCGTGGGGTGGATCCTGCCCTTGGCGACCAGCCGGTTGGCCTCCCACGCCTCGCGGTAGTTGGCGAAGTGCGAGCCCACGATCCTCTTCAGCGACATCCACAGATAGCGGTTGTCGTACTCGTGGTTGTAGCCGGAGGTGGAGGCACAGGTGACGATCGTGCCGCCCTTGCGGGTCACGTACACCGAGGCGCCGAAGGTCTCGCGGCCCGGGTGCTCGAAGACGATGTCCACGTCCTCGCCGCCGGTGAGTTCACGGATGCGCTTGCCGAACCGCTTCCACTCGCGCGGGTCCTGGTTGTGCTCGTCCTTCCAGAACTTGTAGCCCTCGGCGGTGCGGTCGATGATCGCCTCGGCGCCCATCTTCCGGCAGATGTCGGCCTTCTGCTCGCTGGAGACGACGCAGATCGGGTTGGCGCCGCCGGCCAGGGCGAACTGCGTGGCGTACGAGCCGAGTCCTCCGCTGGCACCCCAGATCAGCACGTTGTCGCCCTGCTTCATGCCCGCGCCGTTGCGCGAGACGAGCTGGCGGTACGCGGTGGAGTTGACCAGGCCCGGGGCCGCGGCCTCCTCCCAGCTGAGGTGCTGCGGCTTCGGCATCAGCTGGTTGGACTTGACGAGCGCGATCTCGGCCAGGCCGCCGAAGTTGGTCTCGAAGCCCCAGATGCGCTGCTCGGGGTCGAGCATCGTGTCGTTGTGGCCGTCCGAGGACTCCAGTTCGACCGAGAGGCAGTGTGCGACGACCTCGTCGCCGGGGTGCCAGGCGTTGACGCCGGGACCGGTGCGCAGGACGACGCCCGCCAGGTCCGAGCCGATGACGTGGTACGGCAGGTCGTGGCGCTTGGTGAGCTCGCTGAGCTTTCCGTAGCGCTCCAGGAAGCCGAAGGTGGCCATCGGCTCGAAGATCGAGGTCCAGACCGAGTTGTAGTTCACCGAGCTCGCCATGACGGCGACCAGGGCCTCGCCCGGCCCGAGTTCGGGCACCGGGACCTCGTCGAGGTGCAGCGACTTGCGGGGGTCCTTGTCGCGAGTGGCGAGCCCGTGGAACATCTCGGTCTCGTCCTTGTGCACGGTCACCGCGCGGTACGACTCAGGAATGGACAGGGCCGCGAAGTCTGCGGCTGTGCTGTCCGGCGATTGGATCGCGTCCAGGATTTCCTTCACGGTGTGCCTCCGGCGGATGGGGGCGCTGCGGGATCGCTTGAGAGTCCCTGCGAGCAAGAGGGGAGCGGTGTGGTGTGGAGGTGGTGCCGTCGGTTCGGCTGTCAAAGCTTCGGCTTGCTCTGTGGAGCAGAAGGGTTCGCCTGTGACGCAGGCGTCCGGGCGCGCAGGCAAATCGCTTGCGGGGACAGCCGGCGTACGTGAGATCTCGGCACGCCGGCCGCCCGGACAACTTCAACGTATGGCACTCCGTGACACCTGGCAAGGCACTCGGTGCCAACAATTTCTCTCACTTGTCACCCGCCGGGCACCGATGAGCGGCGTGGGGGGTGTTTCACGGGGATATGCCCTGGAAATAACCGCGAATGATCGATCAGCGCGACCGGTACACATAGGGGGTCGTGGTGCTCAGGGCCACGAATCCGAGCCGCCGGAGGATCGGGCTGCTCATCTCGGAGGCATCGACCTGAAGGTGGCGGTAGCCGCGCTCCGCCGCGATCCGGGCGCGGAAGGCCACCAGGGCCCGGTAGACGCCCTTCCCGCGCCACGCCTCGACCGTTCCGCCGCCCCAGAGCCCCGCGAAGCCCGTGCCCGGGTACAGCTCCATCCGGGCCGAGCTCACCGGCTCGTCGCCCACCATGGCGAGGACGCCGACGAAGCCGTCCGGGTCCTCGGCCAGCCTGGCCAGCACCTGATGGCGCAGCCGCGACCAGTCCGAGCCGAACGCCCGCTCATGGGCACGGGCCATCAGCTCCACGTCGTCCGCGTCCCGCACGGTGCGCAGCCGCACACCGTCGGGCAGCTCCACCACCGTCGAGAGCTCCTCGACCGGGGCGACCAGCAGGGTCTCCGGCTCCTCCGCCTCGAAACCGGCGTCCAGGAGCCGGTGCGCCAGACCGGCCGGCCGGTCGTGCGCGTACAGCTTCCACTCGAACTCGCCGTGCCCGAGCGCCGCGTAGTGCGCCACCTGGGCCGCGATCACCGCGTCCGCCCGCGCGGGGTCCAGGTCCGGGGCCGACCAGACGATGCCGTTCCAGTCGTCGGCCGCGCCGACCTGCCGTACGACGTCGCCGGTGCGCTCGACCCGGACGCCGGGGCCGTCGGGGCGGGCGTGCTCGCGCATCTCGCGGTCGAAGAGGGCCAGCAGCGCTTCGTGGTCATGATTCATCCGCCCACCACAGCACCGGCATGGGGGCGCGGCAACCACGTTTCGGCGGGGGCGTGCCGGCCGGCACGCCCCCGGTCAGCGGTCCTGGAGCGCCTGCTGGATCGTCCGCATCACTTCGTCGAGCGGCGCGTCCGTCCGCGCCACGGCGACCAGCACCTCGCCCTGGGACGACACCGAGGCGGCCGGCTGCTTCGCGGGCTCGGCGCCGACGGCGCGGCCGGCCCCGATGCCGGTCCCGAAGGTGTCACGGACGATCGCGAAGGCATGGTCGAGCTGCGCCTCCACATCGCCCTCGCCGCCCGCCCGCAGCCAGCGGCGCAGCACATGGTTGTGCGCGGTGACGACGGCGGACGCCGCGACCTCCGCCAGCAGCGGGTCGTCGTTGCCGACATGGTGGTCGCGCTCGTCGAAGTGGCCCAGCAGATAGCGGGTGAACAGCCGCTCGTAGCGGGCCACCGAGGCGATCTCCGCCTCGCGCAGGGTGGGGACCTCGCGGGTCAGTTTGTAACGGGCCACGGAGACCGCGGGCTTCGCCGCGTACATCTTCATGACTTCCTTGATGCCGCGGCAGACGGTGTCGAGGGGGTGCTCGTGCGCCGGTGCGGCATTGAGGACGGCCTCGGCCCTGACGAGGGTGTCGTCGTGGTCCGGGAAGATCGCCTCTTCCTTGGAGCGGAAGTGGCGGAAGAAGGTTCGCCGGGCGACTCCGGCGGCACCCGCGATCTCGTCGACCGTCGTCGCCTCGTATCCCTTCGTGGCGAAGAGTTCCATCGCCGCGGCGGCCAGTTCACGGCGCATTTTGAGCCGTTGGGCGGCGGCGCGCGTGCCTGCGGCACTTTCCTGGGTGTCGGGCGCGGCGGAGACACGGGGGGACCTGGCGGGCTGGGACATGGTGTGAACGTACTGCATCAGGTCGGGGGAGTGCGCCCGCGGGGGCGGGCCGCCCGACGGATCGAGCAGCCCGCCCCAACCGGCACCTCTCTCAGCGCCGGGCATATTCGCGGAAGCCGCGCCCCGTCTTGCGGCCGAGGCAGCCGGCGGCCACCAGATGTTCGAGCAGTGGGGCCGGGGCCAGGCCCGGGTCGCGGAACTCGCCGTGCAGCACCTTCTCGATGGCCAGCGAGACATCGAGCCCGACGACGTCGAGCAACTCGAACGGGCCCATCGGGTAGCCGCCGCCCAGCTTCATCGCGGCGTCGATGTCGTCGAGCGTCGCGTAGTGCTCCCCGACCATCTTGATCGCGTTGTTGAGGTACGGGAACAGCAGCGCGTTCACGATGAAACCGGCCCGGTCCCCGCAGTCCACCGGGTGCTTTCGGACCCTGCCGCACACCTCGCGGACGGTGGCGTGGACGTCGTCGGCGGTGAGCACCGTACGGACCACCTCGACCAGCTTCATCGCCGGCGCCGGGTTGAAGAAGTGCATCCCGATCACGTCCTGCGGGCGCGCCGTGGCCCGCGCGATCGCCACGACCGGCAGCGACGAGGTGGTGGTGGCGAGGACGGCACCCGGCTTGCAGACCTTGTCCAGGGTCCCGAACAGCTGCTGCTTGACCGCCAGGTCCTCGGCGACGGCCTCCACCGCGAGATCGACATCGGCGAAGGCGTCCAGCGAACCGGCCGCGGTGATCCGGGCCAGGGCCCCGTCCCGCGCCTCGGCGGTCAGCCGCCCCTTGGCGACGGAGCGCTCCAGCGACTTGGCGATCCGGCCCTTCGCGGTGTCCGCCTTCTCCTGGCCGCGGGCGGCGAGCACCACGTCGTACCCGGCCTTGGCGAAGACCTCGGCGATCCCCGAGGCCATCGTCCCGGAACCCGCGACACCCACCGAACGCACCGTCCGCCCGGCCACCGCCGACCCGCCGTCCCCCGGGGCCGACGCGTCCGGCACCACGGTCTGGCTGCCGGCCTCCTCGTACGTGTAGAAGCCGCGGCCCGACTTGCGGCCGGTCAGCCCCGCCTCGCTCAGCTGCCGGAGCACCGGGGCCGGGGCGTGCAGCCGGTCGTGAGACTCGGCGTACATGGCCTCCAGGACGGTGCGGGCGGTGTCGATCCCGATCAGGTCGAGCAGGGCGAGCGGGCCCATCGGCAGGCCGCAGCCGAGCTTCATCGCCGCGTCGATGTCATCCCGGGAGGCGTAGTTGGCCTCGTACATCGCGGCGGCCTGGTTGAGGTACCCGAACAGCAGCCCGTCGGCGACGAAGCCCGGCCGGTCGCCGACCGCGACCGGTTCCTTGCCCAGGCTGCGGGCGAGCGCGGTGACGGCCTCGACGGCCGGCGGCGCGGTCAGCACCGAGGAGACCACCTCGACCAGCTTCATCGCCGGTGCCGGGTTGAAGAAGTGCAGACCGAGCACGCGCTCGGGGCGCAGCGATTCGGCGGCCAGCCGGGTCACCGACAGGGCGTTGGTGCCGGTCGCCAGGATCGCGGTGGGGGAGACGATCCCGTCGAGCTCCCGGAAGACCTGCTGCTTGATCTCGTACGACTCGGGCACGACCTCGATGACCAGCTCCGCCTCCGCGGCGGCCCGGAGGTCGGCGAAGGTACGGAACCGGGCGAGGACGTCGCCCCGCTCCTCCTCGGTGATCCGCTCGCGCCGCACGGCGCGGGCGGTCGAGGCCTCCAGGGCGGCGACGGCCTGCCGGGCGGCCGCGTCGCTGATGTCGATGCCGATGACCTCGTGGCCGGCGCGGGCCAGGACCTCGGCGATGCCGGTGCCCATGGTGCCGAGACCGACGACGGCAATGGTGCTGAGCGGGGTGTCCATCACGGGACTCCAGAGAATGAGTGACGACTGTGAGGAGGCACGGCGCGCGCTGAGAGGGAGAACCGGCGCGACACGTGCGGGAATTGCGTGTCGTGGTACTCGGGGCCGGGGCGTGATGAGCACGCCAGGACCCGGAAAGGGCGACGGACTCTGTCCCGGAGTCACGTCTGGCAAAACTGCCGAACCGACAAGCACTCCGGGTGGCTGCGTCACCAGGCCACCGGAGCAAGCGGGGATTGTGTCCCGCTCACATGAGATTAACTGCCCGGTAACGAGCGCGCCAGCCCCCCGTCGCTGTGCGCCGGGCCACATTCCCCCGCCCCTCGATACGTTCGGTCCTCGCCGATACGCTGACGGTCATGGATGAGGAGTTCCGGTCGCTGGCGGACCGGCTTGCTGACGAGGCCGACGCGGCGGGGGAGTCGGCGGCGTACCGCGCACTGCTCGCCACCGAGGACGGGGAGGAACTGGCCCGCGTCCTGGTGGAACGCGAACGCCCGCTCTGGGCCCGCGAGATGGCAGCCTTCCGGCTCGGCTGCGACGGGGACCGGCGGGCCTTCGAGGCGCTGGTCCTGCTGCTCAACCACCGCGACCCGGAGCGCTGCGTCTGTGCCGCCCACGCCCTGGTGCGCCTCGGCGACCCCCGCACCCCCCGGGCCGCCGCGGCGCTGGCGACCAACGCCCTGCGCACCGCGTACGCCCTGCACCCGGTGCGGCTGCTCACCGCGCTTCGGGCCCCGGAGTCCGTACCGGCGCTGATGAGCACCCTGGAACGGCTGCTCGCCCCGGGCGACCCGCACTGGCGGGTGGCGCTCGCCTGTGTGGAGGGGCTCGGGCAGCTGGGGGACGAGCGGGCCCGCCCGCTCCTGGCGGCCGCTCTGCCGCACCCCAGGCTCGGAGGCGCGGCCCGTGACGCGCTCGGCCGGCTGGACACGGCCTGAGGAAGCGCCCGGCCCGTCAGGCGGCGGGACCGCCGAGGGAGCGTACGTACCGCACCTCGGGCACCAGCGCGCCGTCCGCCTCGAAGGACTCCTCGGCGCCGTCGGGACAGAAGCCCGCGCGCTCGTAGAAGCGGCGGGCCCGGGCGTTCTCCTTCAGCACCCACAGCGCCAGGTCCGGGAAGCCGTCCGCCGCGGCGCGGGCGAGCACCTCCGCCGTCAGGGCGCGGCCCGCCCCGGTCCCGATCTGCTCGGGCGTCACATAGAGCGCGTACAGCTCGCCCCGCGCCGGCGGCCTGCCGTTCTCCCGGTACGGGCCGTAGCAGGCCCAGCCGATCACCCCGAGTCCCGGCCGTTCGGCCACCACGTTCACGATCGTGCTGCCCCCGGTGAAGGACGCGCGGCGCCGCTCCGCGTCCTCGGCGACGGTGAGGTCCATGTCGTCCAGGTAGGACCGCGACACCAGTCCCGCGTACGCCGCCTGCCAGCCGCGCACCCGGAGCCGAGTGACCGCCTCGCAGTCGTCGACGGTCATGTCCCGGACATGTATCCCGGTGGGTGTGGTCCGTGTCGTCATACGGGCCATCCTGGCGCATCCGCCAGGACAGCCCGTATGCGAGGCGGGCCGGGACGTCAGCCGCGGAAGCCGAGCAGCCCGTGCAGGACGGCGCCCCTGCTGCCGGAGGCCGCCCGCCGCGCCGACTTCGCGGCCGCCTCACCGGTCAGCGGCTGCGGGTCGGCGGACTTGGCGCACACCGCGTCCGCGTCGGCCAGGCTGCCCTTGCCGCGCGGGACGGTGCCCTTGGCGAGATAGTCCGCCAGGTAGGTGTCCAGGCAGTCGTTGCCGCTCAGCGTGATGCCGTGGTTGCCGCCGCCCTGCTCGACGACCAGGCTGGAGCCGCGCAGCCTGCGGTGCAGGGTGACGCCGCCCTCGTACGGTGTGGCCGCGTCGTCGGTGGCCTGGAAGAGCAGCACCGGCGGGAGCGCGCTGTTGGAGACGCGCACCGGATTGAGCGGCTCCACCGGCCAGTCGGCGCACGGGGCGTTGTACCAGTTGTTGTTCCAGGTGAAGAAGGGCGCCTTGGCGTGCACCCGGCGGCTGTCGCCGCGCCAGGTGTTCCACTGCCGGGGCCACTGGGCGTCGCGGCACTGCACGGCCGTGTAGACCGAGTACCCGTTGTCGCCCTCGGCGTCGACGGCGCCGAACCTCTTGTACGCCTTCACCAGCGCGTTCTGGTCGCCGTCGTTGGCGTACGCGGCGAACGCCTCGGCCAGATACGGCCAGTACCCGTTGTAGTAGCCGCCCGGCAGGAAGGCGTCCTCCAGCTCGCTCGGGCCGACCTTCCCGCCCGCGGGGTGTGCCTTGACGGCCGCACGCATCGCGTACCAGGCACTCTCGACCTCCGCCGGGTCGGTGCCGAGCCGGTACGTGGAGTCGTGCTTCGCCACCCAGGCGGCGAACGCCTTGTGACGGGCGTCGAAGGCGTAGTCCTGGCCGATGTTGTCGTCGTACCAGACACCGTCCGGGTCGACGTTCGAGTCGAGGACGAAGCGCCGCACCCGCTCCGGGAACAGCTTGGCGTACACCGCGCCGAGGTAGGTGCCGTACGAGTACCCGAAGTAGTTGAGCTGCCGGGCGCCGGTGGCCCGGCGGATCACGTCGAGGTCCTTCGCGGCGCTGACCGTGTCCATGTGGGGCAGCAGATCCGGGTACTTGCGCCCGCACGCCTCGGCGAACGAACGGGCCCGGTTCCGGTTGGCCTGCTCGGTGCCGGGCGAGTCCGGCACCGAGTCGGGGCGCAGCGGATCGAAGTACTTCGGTACGCAGTCCAGCACCGGCCGGCTCCTGCCGACGCCACGCGGGTCGAAGCCGATCACGTCGTACTGGGCGGCGACCGCCTTCGGCAGCGAGGACGCCACGAATCCGGCCATGGTCAGGCCGCTGCCCCCCGGGCCGCCCGGGTTGACGAGCAGGGGGCCCTGGAAGGTCTTCGCGGTGTGCGGGATGCGGGACAGAGCGAGGATGATCCGCCGGCCCGACGGATCGTCATGATCGAGCGGGGCACTGACCGATGAGCACTGCAGCCGCGGATAGGACTTGGTGCCGCAGTCGGTCCATTCGAGCTTCGCGGCGGCGGGCCGCGCGCCGTTGTCGGCGGTCGCCGGGGACGGTGCGGCGGTCACCAGACCGGCGACCGTCGCACCTACGGCGAACAGAATTCCTGAACGTTTCGTCATATGGCCTCCCGTGGTGGGGGAAACACGGCTGCGCGTGGCGCAGCCCCCGCCGCATGCTCCCCGCATTTGCGCCAGGAAGGACCTGTTGTGTCAAGAGTTGACCCGTTTGCCCGCGTTGGTTCCGTCGGGACCTCAGTGAAGGTTCCGGCAGATCAGAGCAGGGTCAGCTGGGTGGGCCCGGGGCCGTCGAGCGGTGCCCGCTGCCCCTTCCGCACGGGGAGCCGCCGGGCCGCGCCGCTGTTCCCGGTCGTGGCGGGGTTCTCGGCCGGATCGTCCCAGCGCATGGACGCCTCCGCGGTAGCAGTGGACAGAGAATGGAATACTTGTTCCCTTGATCGTTTCCTCCCCTTCGTCCCGGACCGGATTTTGAGCGGCGTGCCGGAGGTGGTTGGCTCAGCACACCCCCGAACAACCGAGTGCTGGAGGAACAGCCATGGCGCAGGTCGAGGCCACGACAGAGCGAGTCATCGCGGCGGACGCGGAGACGGTGTTCGACGCGCTGGCCGACTACAAGGAGGTCCGGGGCAAGGTGCTGCCCGGACACTTCAGCGAGTACGAGGTGCGTGAGGGAGGTGACGGCGAGGGCACCCTTGTCCACTGGAAGCTCCAGGCCACCAGCAAGCGGGTGCGCGACTGCCTGCTGGAGGTCACCGAGCCCACCGACGGTCAGCTCGTGGAGAAGGACCGCAACTCCTCGATGGTCACCACCTGGACCGTCACCCCGGCCGGCGAGGGCAGGTCGAAGGCCGTCGTCTCGACCGTCTGGAACGGTGCCGGAGGCATCGGCGGATTCTTCGAGAGGACCTTCGCGCCCAAGGGGCTCGGCCGGATCTACGACGAGCTGCTGCAGAACCTCGCCGCCGAGGTCGAGAAGTAGCCTGCTCCGCTCTTGACCGGCCTCACCGGTTCGGGTGGTTTTCCCGGCCCGCCCGGTGGCGCGCCGTAGTGGCTCTCACCGGGGGCTAAGCCCCCCGATTGCGCCGTCAGCGCCCCCCGTCGCGTTTGCCCTCCCTTCTTTCGCAATGGCAGAAATGGGCGGCGCAGATGCGACGAGGGGAGCGGCACGTGGTGGGTGGGATCACTCTGTTGGAGGAGGAGCCGGGCGGCACGGGGACCGCCCGGGCGGCCGCCGCACCGCCCCCGTCACGCCCTGCCGAGGCGGAACCGGCACACGCCGGGGCCCCCGCCCCGCCCGGTGCACCGGAGACCAGCCCCCGCGGCATCCGGCTGATCTTCCTCGGGCTGATGCTCGCGCTGCTGCTCGCGGCGCTCGACCAGATGATCGTCGCCACCGCGCTGCCGAAGATCGTCGGCGAACTGCACGGCCTGGAGAAGATGTCCTGGGCCGTCACCGCGTATCTGCTCGCCTCCACGATCGGACTGCCGATCTACGGAAAGCTCGGCGACCTCTTCGGCCGCAAGGGCGTCTTCCAGTTCGCCATCGTCGTCTTCGTCATCGGCTCCGCGCTCGCCGGCTGGTCCCGCACCATGGACGAGCTGATCGCCTTCCGCGCCGTCCAGGGCGTCGGCGGTGGCGGGCTGATGATCGGGGTCCAGGCGATCATCGCGGATGTCGTGCCGCCCCGGGAACGCGGCCGGTTCATGGGGCTCATCGGCGCCGCGTTCGGCCTCGCGTCCGTGGCGGGCCCACTGCTCGGCGGCTTCTTCACCGACCACGCCTCCTGGCGCTGGTGCTTCTACATCAACGTCCCCTTCGGCCTGGTCACGCTCGCCGTCATCACCGTCGTACTGAAACTCCCCAGGCCCACCGTCCGGCCCCGCCTCGATGTCCTCGGCGCGCTGCTGCTCGCGGCCGCCTCCACCTGCCTGGTGCTGCTGACCAGTTGGGGCGGTACGGAGTACGCGTGGGGATCGCGCACCATCCTGGGGCTGGGGGCCGGAGCCGCCGGAACGGCTCTGCTGTTCCTGGTCGTCGAGCACCGGGCGGCCGAACCCATCATTCCGCTGCGGCTGTTCCGGGACTCGATCTTCAATGTCACCGCGCTCGTCGGAGCGGTCGTCGGGGTGGGACTGTTCGGCGCCGCCAGTTATCTGCCGACCTTCCTCCAGATGGTCGACGGCGCCACGGCCACCGAATCCGGGCTGCTGATGCTCCCGATGATGGGCGGCATCGTCATCGCGTCCGTCGTCTCCGGCCAGCTGATCTCCCGCACCGGCCGCTACCGCATCCACCCGATCGTCGGCGGCGCGGTCTCGACGGTCGGGATGTGGCTGCTCTCCCGCCTCGAAACCGACACCCCACGCTTCGAGTACAGCATCGCGCAGGCCGTGCTCGGCGTCGGGATCGGGCTGATCATGCCGGTGCTGGTGCTCGCCGTGCAGAACTCCGTCCAGCCCGCCGACATCGGCTCCGCCACCAGTGCCAACAACTACTTCCGGCAGATCGGCGGCAGCGTCGGTGCCGCCGTTTTCGGAACGCTCTTCGCCGGCCGCCTCGCTGACGCGCTCGCCGTCCGCCTGCCGTCCGGCGCCGACCTGCCCGACCCCGAGTCGATCACCCCGCAGCTGGTCCATGCGATGGAGCCCGCGCTGCGCGACAGTTATGTCCAGGCGTACGCCGACGCGATGCCGCGGATCTTCCTCTACCTCGTGCCGGTGCTCGCGCTCGGCCTGTTCTTCGCCTTCTTCCTCAAGGAGAAACCGCTGGTGTCCCACCACAGCCCCGAAAGCGCCGCCGAGTCCGTGATCGTGCCGGCCGCCCGTACCACCACGACCACCGAGGCCGCCGTGCCGCCGCCCGTCTACCTGTCGGGCGTGCCGGTGTGCGGCAGCGTCCAGCACCCCGACGGTACGAAGGTGCCGCGCGCCGCCCTCACCCTCATCGACGTCCAGGGCCAGCAGGTCGGACGGGGCGCGAGCGGCGACGACGGGCGGTACGCGCTGAGCGTGCCCGGCGCCGGTTCGTACGTCCTCATCGCCGCGGCCGGCGGACACCAGCCGCAGGCTGTCAGCGTCACCGTCGGCGAACGGCCCGTCGAGCTCGATGTGGTGCTCGGCGGAGCCGGGCGTCTGGCCGGGACCGTTCTGACCGCCGACGGCATCCCGGTGCGCGATGCCGCCGTCACCCTCACCGATGTCCGCGGTGAGGTCGTCGCGTCCACCCGCAGTGGCCGCGAAGGCGGCTATGTGATCACGGAGTTGGTGGCGGGCGAGTACACTCTCGCCGCCAGCGCCCCCGCCTTCCGGCCCGCCGCGCTGCCGGTGAGCGTGCAGGCGGCCAGGGAGACCCGGCAGGACATCGAACTCGCCGGCGGCGCGGTGCTGCGCGGCATCGTACGGGCGACCGGCGGCCGGCCCGTCGAGGATGCCCGGGTCACCCTCCTGGACGCGGCGGGCAATGTGGTCGACACACTCACCACCGGGCCCGACGGGGCCTTCCGGTTCGTGGACCTGTCCACCGGCGAGTACACGGTGATCGCGGCCGGATACCCGCCGGTGGCCACCGTCCTCCAGGTCGCGGGCGGCGGACGCACCGAACGAGACCTCCAACTGGGGCACGAGGACTGATCGTTGGTGAGGCGGCGGGTGGTCCGCCGGGCCGGCCCGCCGCCGGACCGCTCGGCGCGGCCCGCCGTCGCCGCGGCGGTCGCGGCGCTGGTGGGGGAGCGCGGACGGGCCTTCGTCGTCGAGCCGACCCCGGCCTCCAAGGATGTGCTCCAGCAGGTGGCGCAGGCCCGGACGGCCCACCGGAGAAGCTGCGCCGGGTCCTGGCCCACGGGCTCAAGCCCGCGAGCGCCACGGAGGAGGAGGTGCGGCGACTGCTCCAGGAGGCCGGCCTCACCACGCTGGCCGGCGGTGCGACCGCCCTGGCCCAGACCGAGTTCCTGCCCGACGGGACCCGCGTCGAGCTGCCGTCACGCTGGTCCGTGCTGGCGCTCGCGGAGCATCGGGACGGAGACCGGCGGTAGTGCGGTGATCCTGATTCCGGCCCGGCAGGGGAGGAAGGCCGCGGCCGGTCAGCGGGTGGGCCCGCGCCGTCGTGCCGCGGCGGCCAGGGCCGGCCTGCTGTAGTCGGTGTCCGAGGGGTTGAGGGTGACCCCGGGCGGGACGATCCCGTCGATCCGGTCCAGGATCTCGTCGTCGAGAACGAGCTCGGCGGCGGCGAGCTGGTCGGTCAGCTGGTCGACGGTGCGGGGCCCGAGGATCACCGAGGTGACCGCCGGATGGGTCGCCGCGAACGCCAGCGCCAGATGCGTCAGCGAGACACCCGCGTCCCGTGCCACGGCCAGCAGCTCCTCGACGGCGTCGACCTTGCGGCGGTTGCCGGGCAGTTCGAGGTCGAACTTGTGGGCCACCGCGCGGCGGAAGGCGTTCAGTTCGATCGGCTCGCCGTGGCGGAACCGCCCCGTGAGCCAGCCGCTGTTGAGCGGGCTCCAGGTCAGCACGCCGAGTCCGTACTTCTGCGCGGTGGGCAGTACGTCGGCCTCGATGCCGCGTACGAACAGCGAGTACGGCGGCTGCTCGGTGTGGAAGGGGATGTGGTTGCGCCGGTCGGCGGCCCACTGGGCCTCGACGAGCTGCTCGGCGGCGAAGTCCGATGTGCCGATGGCCATGATCTTGCCCGCGCGCACCAGGTCGGACAGTACGGACAGCGTCTCGTCGATGCCGGTGGCCGGGTCGGGGCGGTGTACCTGGTAGAGGTCGATGCGGTCGGTGCCCAGCCGCCGGAGGCTGTCCTCGACGGCCCGGGTAAGCCAGCGCCGGGAGTTGCCGCGCCGGTTCGGATCGCCGTCCCCCATCCGGACCGGGAAGTGGCCCTTGGTCGCGAGCACGACCTCGTCCCGTCGGCCGTGGACTGCCTTGCCGATGATCTCCTCGGCCTCGCCGCCGGAGTACTGGTCTGCGGTGTCGATGAAGTTGATCCCGCCGTCCAGCGCCGTGCGGATCAGCCGGATCGCGTCGTCGTGGTCGCTGTTCCCCCAGGCGCCCAGGCGCAGGGTGCCCAGCGCGAACTTGCTTACGGAGATGCCGGTGCGGCCGAGAATCCGGTGCTGCATGACTGCTCCCTGATGTCGTTTCCCCGTGGAGAGGCGCAGAGTTGCTACCTCTTCGACGCCGTGAAGGTATTACATGCAACATTGGTGTTGCAAGTAATGGCTTTGATGGGGTACTGATGTAGCGTTTCGTCATGACGGTGCAGAAGCAGCAGACGAAACGGCCTCTCCGGGCGGACAGCGAACGGACGGTGCGGGCCATCCTGGAAGCGGCCGAGCGCGTCCTGGCCGCCAACCCGGCGGCGACCATGGAGCAGCTCGCCCGGGCCGCCGGGGTCGCCCGGACCACCGTCCACCGCCGGTTCGCCACCCGTGAGGCGCTCCTGGACGAACTCACCGACTGGGCCGCCCGCCAGTTCGCCGAGGCCGTCGACGCCGCCCGCCCGGACGCGGCCCCGCCGCTCGTCGCCCTCTACCAGATCACCGCCAACGTCCTGCGCGTGAAGACCGACTGGTCCTTCGCCATGAACCGCCCGGTCGAGGACAGTCACCCCGAGGCGGCCCGTATGCACGCCGAGGTCCGGGCCACCTGTGTCCGGCTCTTCTGCCGCGCCCAGGAGGCGGGCGTGCTCCGCCCCGGCATCGACCTCGACTGGACCCGGCGCGTCTACTACGCCCTCATCCACGAGGCGGCCAAGGAGGGAGCGGGGGGCGAGGACATCGACGCACTGGCCACCCGCGTCGTGGACACCCTGCTGCGTGGCGCCGGGGCTCCGGGCGGACTCGCGGGAGCATGATCGGCCCCGGCGGAAATCAAGGGCGAAGCGGCCGATTCCCTTGATGTCACCGGGAGTTACGGCGACGAGGTGTTCTCGCTGCGTTACATCCTCACGCACATGATCGAGGAGTACGCGCGCCACAACGGCGAGGCGGACCTGCTCCGGGAGCGTATCGACGGCGCCACCGGCGAGTGACCGGACCGCGCCCGGAGCCCTGCGGTGGCGGTCAGGCCGGGTCCGCCGCCGGTGTCCGCGCCTCGGCCCGCTCGCTGTAGCGATGGGCCCATGGCAGGGCCTCCTCCAGCTGGGCCGATACGCCGAGCAGAAGATCCTCGCGGCCCCATCCGGCCGTGAGCGAGACCCCGAGCGGCAGGCCCTGCGAACTCCAGCCCAGCGGAAGGCTGATGGCCGGGAAGCCGGTGGCGTTCGCCAGGACGGTGTTGCCCGTGAACGCGGTCATCGCGGCCAGCTCCGCCGCCGGGTCCGCGTCGTTGCGGAGCCGGCCGACCGGCGTCGGCGGGGTCGTCACGGTCGGGGTGATCACCACGTCCGCGTCCGCGTAGTCGAGTGTCCAGGCGCGGGCACGGGCCTGCACGACACCGATCGAGGCGGCCAGCTCGGCCGAGGTGAACTCCTGTGAGCAGGACCGGAGATGACGGACGATCGGACGCAGGGGCGCCCCGTCGAACGCCATGGTCCTGGACCCGACCAGTGCCGTGAACATCACCCGGAAACCCTCGGTGAGCTCGGGGTCCGGAGCCTGGTCCCGGGCGAACACCTCATGGCCCAGCCCGGCCAGCGTACGGGCGGTGAGTTCGGCGGCTGCGGCGACCTCGGGATCCACCGAGGAGCCCGAGACCGATCCCTGGGCGAGCGCGATCCGGAGCCGTGGCACGGGTGCGTCGCAGGCCCGCTCGTAGCTGTAGACCCGGGGCGGATGCACGGTGCCGACGCCGGTACGGGTGGTCAGCGCGTCCAGGAACGCGGCGGTGTCGCGCACGGTGCGGGCCAGCGGGCCCCGTACCGAGAGCCCCATCCCGTCGTTGCCGGCCGGGCCCGCGGTGACGAGCCCACGGCTGGGCTTGAGCCCGACCACCCCGCAGGCGCTCGCGGGGGAACGCACCGAACCGGCGGTGTCGCTGCCCTGCGCGATCGGCACCAGCAGTGCGCCGACCGCCGCGGCCGCGCCACCACTGCTGCCGGCCGCGCTGCGAGTCGGGTCGAAGGGGCTGCGGGCCGGGGCGGACACCTCGGGCTCGGTGTAGCAGGCCGCCCCGAACTCGGGAACGGTGGTCTTGCCGAGGCTGATCAGCCCGGCGTCGGCCATGACCTCGACGATCTCGTCGTCGTGCCCGGGAATCCAGTCGCGGAACAGCGCGGAGCCCAGTGTGGTGCGCACCCCCGCGGTGGCCTCCAGGTCCTTGATCGCGGTGGGTACGCCGAACAGGCGCGGCAGCCCGGTGCGGTCCGAGGAGCGCAGAACACGTTCGGCTTCGGCCGCCGCGGCGCGGGCCGGGCCGGCCGACACGGTGGTGAACGCCCCCACCCGGTCGCCGTCCCCGATCCGGGCCAGCAGATGGTCCACCACCTCGGTCGGGCTCGTTTCACCGCGCTCGTAGGCGGCGGCCAGTTGAAGGGCGGTGAGGTCGTGCAACTCCGGCATGGGCGCTCCCATTGCTGTTTCGTTACGCGTATCGATATGGTGCGGTCATGGTGGTCGAGAAGGCAAGCACTCCCAAGAACGGCCGTCCCCGGGCGGTGACGCTCGACGCGATCCTGGACGCGGCGACCGAGCTGGCCGACGACCAGGGGCTCGATGCCGTGAGCTTCCGGGCGCTGGCCGACCGGCTGGGCGTGTCACCGATGGCGATCCACCGCACGACGGGCGGCGTCGATGCGCTCCAGCACGCGCTGGTGTCCCGGATCGTCGGCGAGGTGACCCGGTCGGTGGACTGGCCGGAGGACTGGCGCGGTATCGTCCGGCTCTTCGCGGACACCCTCCACGACCTGCTCATGCGGCACCCCGTCATCCTGGAGGCGCACCGCCGCGCCTCGCTCGTCGGGCCCGGCGCCGACGACGTCGCGTACCGGGTCGTGGCGGCGCTGCGCGGCGCGGGGCTCGACGAGGAGGCCGCCGCGTACGCGTACGGCACCCTGCACGACTTCGTCACCGGCCATGTGGCGATCCGCCTCGGCCGCGGCGATCTGGAACTGCACCATCTCCCGCCGGAACGACGGGCCGCGTCGGTCTTCGCGGACCACCACGACTACGACCGCCGGTTCTCCTTCGGCCTCGACCTCGTCATCGGCGGGATCGCCGCCGCTGCCGCCACCCCCGCATCCCACGAGGAGCAGAGATGACCCCCTCCCCGCAGGACCTGCCGAAGACGCCGGAGACGGAACGGCCCGAGACCGACCTGCCCGAGACGCACCGCCTGACGGCCCCGGGCGGGCGCCGCATCGCGTACTGCTCGTACGGCGACCCCGCCGCCCCGCCCGTGATCGTGCTCCACGGCACCCCCGGCAGCCGCTACGAGGGCCTCGCGCTGCGGCAGGCGGCGACGGACGCGGGCCTGCATCTGGTCTTCCCGGACCGCCCGGGCTACGGCGAGACCGATCCCGTACCCGGTCGCGGCTTCCACCGCTGGAACGACGACTTCGTGGCCCTGCTCGACCACCTGGGCCACGAGCGGGCCACGCTCGTGGCGATCTCGGGCGGCGGCGGGTACGCGCTCTCGGCGGTCCAGAAGCACCCCGGGCGGGTCACGCGGCTGATCCTCGCGTGCGCCGCCGTCCCCGGAGCGCCCCGCTCGGTGTACGCGCGCCGGATCCCGCTGGTCAAGTGGCTGAACCGGATCGTCGTCTGGGCCCCGGCGATCGCCCGGCCGATGCTCGCCGGGAAGGGGATCTTCAAGAAGACGAGGCGTGAGCCGAACCTCGATGCCTGGCCCCGCTCCGACCGGCTGATCATGAGCACCCCCGCCTTCCGGGCCCTGTCCGAGGTGGACACCGCCGAGGGCCAGCGCCAGGGCGTGGACGCGGCCATCACCGACCTCGCCGGCTACTCCCGCCCGCTGCCGGACCCGCTGGGCTCGGTCTCCGTGCCGACCCTCTTCCTGCACGGCGAGGCGGACGGCAACGTCCCCGTCGAGGTGGCGCGCTGGGCGCACGCGCAGATCCCCGGCGCCGAGCTGCGCACCGTCCCCGACGGCGGTCATCTGTTCCTGCTCGCGGACCCGGAGCCGCTCCTGCGGGAACTGGCCTGAGCGGTGGGCCCGGTGGTGTGAGGATGGCCGTCATGACATGGACGGCACCTCGCATCGCACGTACGACGGCCGACGGCGACCAGCTGAACGTCCCGAGCACCGCGGACGAGCGGGTCATGCTGGCGGGCTGGCTCCAATGGCACCGGGAGACGCTGCTCACCAAGTGTGCCGGGCTGACCCCGGCACAGCTCGCCCGCACCGCCGCCGAGCCCTCCGGCCTCACCCTCCTCGGCCTGGTGCGGCACATGGCGGAGATCGAACGCTGGTGGTTCCGCCGGAGCTTCGCGGGTGAGCCGATCGGAGATGTCTTCACCGGTCCGGGCGACGGCGACGAGGGCATCGAGGGCGTCGACGCCGCGCACGCCGAGCGCGACTTCGCCGCCTATCGTGCCGAGATCGAGGCGTGCGAGGCCGCAGTGGCGGGGCGCGGCCTCGACGAGGCCTTCGTGTACGCCACCCGCGGCCGGACCGTCAGCCTGCGCTGGGTGTACCTGGTGATGATCCAGGAGTACGCCCGCCACAACGGCCACGCGGACCTGCTGCGCGAGCGCACCGACGGCGCCACGGGCGACTACCCCGCACCGCGATGACGGTGGCCGGCCCCCCACCGGGGGACCGGCCACTCTTCTTCCGCGAGGCGTACGGCGCCGCGCCTCAGCCGGTGTCCGCCTCGGGCGGATAGACGGCCGCGTGGGCCGACCGGAACAGCGCGTCGGCCTCCTGGCCGCTGAGCCCCTGCGCGCGTGCCCGGTCCAGCCACTCGACGAGCGACGTGCGCAAGGGGGAGCCGGCGGCCGCCTGGGGCGGGACGAGGGAGCGGGTGATGAAGGTGCCCGCCCCCTGCCGGACCTCGGCGAGGCCGGCGCGTTCCAGCTCGCGGTACGCCTTGAGGGTGGTGTTCGGGTTGACCTTGGTCTCGGCCGCGACCTGAGCGGCCGTGGGCAGCCGGTCACCCTTCTCCAGGGCGCCCATGCGCAGCGCCTGTTCGACCTGCCGCACGATCTGGAGATACGTCGCCACTCCGCTGCGCCGGTCGATACGGAACACGACCACTGCCTTCACCTCCCCTTCGACTGCCGAAACCCTGTGTACCTGCGGTGGCAGGTCCTAGAGGGGCCGACGGGACACCCGCCACAGGACGAACGCGGTGAGTACGGCGGTACCCGCGAGCAGGATGCCCGCCCCGGTCCACTGCATGGCCGGCATCTGGTCGAAGCCGAGGTACTCGTACACATTGTTGACGATGCCGTGCTCCTTGACGCACGCGTCGGAGGCCGCCTCGGTCTCCTCGGCGCACAGGCCCCAGCCGTAGAGATGGCCGTCGGCGGAACCGATCCAGCGGTCCACCTCGAACGATTCGTTCAGCCGCGAGGGCATGTCCGCGTCGAGCGGGTAGGTGATCGTGCGGGTCGGGGCGAGGTGGACGATCATCTCGTCCCAGAAGACCCCGACGGCCCCGGCGAAGACGAAGGTGATCGCCATGGACATCAGGACGCGGCGGACCAGCACACCGATGGTGATGCCCGCGGCGGTCATGAAGAGACAGAGCGCGGGGAGCACCGGGCCGGTGGCATCGAACATCGACCCGTCCGACCACTGGCTGGGGAACACCGAACGGTAGGGCTTCCACCACCAGGTGAACAGCGCCGAGAGCACCGCGGCGGTCACGAGCACCGCCGCGTAGATCCAGGCGAACTTCGTCGCCACCCAGCGGCGGCGTGACACGGACTGGGTGGTGACCAGCTGCGCGGTGCCCTGCTCCTGATCTCCCGCGATCAGCGGGGCGCCGACGAAGACGGCGAGGATCAGCGGCAGTCCGCCCAGCGCGCTGATGACGAGGCCCACACCGTCCGAGTCGAACGCCGGCTGCGCCAGTTCCTTCCCCGGCCAGCCCGCGGCGTCCAGGACGTCCTTCATGCGGCTGCGCTCGTAGACGATCCAGACCGAGCCGAGGACGGTCGCTGCGAGCAGGCTGAGCAGGGCGGCCCGGTGCTGGCGCACCACGAGCCAGCTCAGCCCGCGCAGCATGCGGGGCCCCGGGGCGCGCCCGGCGCGGGGGGCGTCGGTCAGGGGGGTGCTCATGAGGTGTGGCTCCCTTCGGCCTCGGTACGGGCACCGGGTGTGTACAACGGGGGCGCATCCGGCGAGCGGAGATGCGCCAGCAGCACCTCCTCCAGGCCGGGTTCGGAGACCACCCAGTCACCCGACAGGGGGCCGTTCTTCCGCACCAGCGCGTGGAACTGCCGGCCCTGGACGCGGCACTCGATCACGGTGTGCGGGGCCAGCGCGGTGGCCGGGTCCCCGTCCGCGGCGAGCCCGGTCACCAGCGCGTGGGCCGGGACGAGCGCGTCCGCGTCGCCCGCCATCCGGATCCTGCCGCCCGCGAGGACGAGCAGGTAGTCGCACATGTCCTCCAGCTCGGTGAGCATGTGGGAGGACATCACCACCGTGGTGCCGCGCTCGACGGCCTCCGACATCAGCAGGGTGCTCATGTCGTGGCGGGCCAGCGGGTCGAGGTCGGACATCGGCTCGTCGAGCAGCAGCAGATCGGGCCGCTTGCCGAAGGCCAGCGCGAACGCGACGCGGGTGCGCTGCCCGCCGGAGAGCGTGCCCACGCGGGCCTCCATCGGCACCTGGCCCGACCGCACGATCCGCTCCGCCGCGGCCATGTCCCAGCCGGGGTTGAGCTCGGCGCCCATGCGCAGCGTCTCGGCCACGGTGAACCGCTTGAACAGCGGCTTGTCCTGCCCGAGGAACGCGAACTTGGGCATCACCTCGGGGTCGCCCACGGGTACGCCGAAGACCCGGAGGTCACCTCCCGTGGGCTGCACCTGACGGGTCGCGATCCCCAGCAGGGTGCTCTTCCCGGCGCCGTTGGGGCCGACGAGACCGCAGATCCGGCCGGCCGGCAGCCGGAACGAGATGTCCTGCAGCGCCCAGCCGCGACCGTAGCGCTTACCCAGGCCGCGGGCCTCCAGGGCCCATGCGCCGGGCGCGCCGTCCGGAGTGAATGCGTCTGCCATGCACTTCGCCTCAATTCCATTAGTCAATTAATGGAATCATGGTCTGGGGTGGTGGAAAGTGTCAAGGCGCGCCGGACGGGCCCGCGCGGATGTCCGTGATGCGTCTGTTCGGGGCGTGCGTCGCACTCTCTTCGGAGGACTGGACCATTGAACGTCCCTGTGGCTCTGGCCTGGCGGTTCACGGGCGCGTACCGTGGCCCGGCATGAAGATCCTGATCAGCGCGGACATGGAAGGCGCCACCGGTGTGACCTGGCCGGCCGATGTGCTGCCGGGTACTCCCCAATGGGAGCGGTGCCGTGCCATGTTCACCTCCGACGTGAACGCGGCGGCGCTCGGCTTCTACGACGGCGGCGCCGACGAGGTCCTCGTCAACGAGGCCCACTGGTCCATGCGCAATCTCCTGCTGGAGCGGCTCGACGACCGGGTCCAGATGCTCACCGGCCGGCACAAGTCCCTCTCCATGGTCGAGGGCATCCAGCACGGCGACATCGACGCCATCGCCTTCGTCGGCTACCACACGGGCGCCGGCGCGGAGGGGGTCCTCGCCCACACGTATCTGGCGAACTCCATCACCGGGGTCTGGCTCAACGGCGCCCGCGCGAGCGAGGGACTGCTCAACGCACATGTCGTGGCCGAGTACGGGGTGCCCGTCGTCCTCGTCACCGGCGACGACCTGACCTGCGTGGACGCCGAGGGGTACGCCCCCCGGGCCCGCAAGGTCGCGGTCAAGGACTATGTGTCGCGGTACGCGGCGGTCTGCCGAACCCCGGCCCGTACCGCGGCGGACATCCGCGCCGCCGCGAAGGAGGCCACCGCGCTCGCCGTGCGCCACACACCGGTGGAGGGCGGCCCCTTCACCGTGGAGCTGGAGTTCGACGCCGAGCACCTGGCCCAGGCGGCCACCGTCGTCCCCGGCGTGGTGCCCAGCGGCGAACGGCGCGTCGCCTACACCAGCGCGACGATGTACGAAGGTATCCGCACGTTCAAGGCGGTGACGACGCTCGTGTCGTCCGCCGTGGAGGAGCAGTATGGCTGAGGCGACCGGTCCCCGGGAGAGCGTCGACCAGCAGGCGCTCGACGAATCGGTGACGTTCACCTCCGAACTGATCCGGATCGACACCACCAACCGCGGCGGCGGCGACTGCCGCGAACGCCCGGCCGCCGAGTACGTCGCCGAGCGGCTGGCCGCCGCCGGGCTGGAACCCACCCTGCTGGAGCGGACCCCCGGACGCACCAATGTGGTCGCCCGGATTCCCGGGACCGACCCGTCCGCCGACGCCCTGCTCGTCCACGGCCACCTCGACGTGGTCCCGGCCGAGGCGGCCGACTGGACCGTGCACCCCTTCTCCGGCGAGGTCCGCGACGGGGTCGTCTGGGGGCGCGGCGCCATCGACATGAAGAACATGGACGCGATGGTCCTGGCCGTCGTGCGCGCCTGGGCACGGGCCGGGGTCCGGCCCCGCCGCGACATCGTGATCGCGTACACCGCCGACGAGGAGGCCAGCGCCGACGACGGCTCCGGCTTCCTCGCCGACCGGCACGCCGGGCTCTTCGAAGGCTGTACGGAGGGCATCAGCGAATCCGGCGCCTTCACCTTCCACGCCGGACCGGACCTCCCGCTCTACCCGATCGCCGCGGGCGAGCGCGGCACCGCCTGGCTGAAGCTCACCGCGCACGGCAAGGCCGGCCACGGCTCCAAGGTCAACAAGAACAACGCGGTCAGCACGCTCGCCGAGGCCATCGCCCGGATCGGCAAGCACGAATGGCCCGTCCGGCTCACCCCGACGGTCCGCGCCGCGCTCACCGAACTCGCCGCCCTGCACGGCATCCACCCCGACCTCGACGCCCCCGGCTTCGACGTCGACGACCTGCTCGGCAAGCTCGGCCCCGCCGCCGAACTCGTCGCGCCGACCGTCCGCAACAGCTCCAACCCGACCATGCTGGAGGCCGGGTACAAGGTCAACGTGATCCCGGGCCACGCCACCGCCTTCGTCGACGGCCGAATGGTGCCCGGCGGCGAGGACGAGTTCCACGCCACCCTGGACCGGCTGACCGGCCCCGACGTCGACTGGGAGTTCCACCACCGCGAGGTCCCGCTCCAGGCCCCGGTCGACTCGCCGACCTTCGCCAAGCTGCGCGCCGCGATCGAACGCTTCGACCCGGCCGGCCACGTCGTGCCGTACTGCATGTCGGGCGGCACGGACGCCAAGCAGTTCTCCCGGCTCGGCATCACCGGCTACGGCTTCTCACCGCTGAAACTGCCCGTCGGCTTCGACTACCAGGCGCTGTTCCACGGCGTCGACGAACGCGTCCCCGTCGAGGCCCTGCACTTCGGCGTCCGCGTCCTCGACCACTATCTGCGTACTGCCTGACCGCAACAGGGGGAATCGATCATGCTGCCCACCGGGGCTTACGGAACCTGGCCGTCGCCGATCGACGCCGCGCTCGCCGCCTCCCACGACGGCCGCCCGGAGTACGCCGGCACCGTCGGCGACGAGGTGTGGTGGACGGAGCCGCGCCCCGCCGAGGCGGGCCGCCGCGCCCTGATCCGCCGCCGAGCGGACGGGAGCACCGACTGCGTGCTGCCCGCGCCGTGGAACGTACGGAGCCGGGTCATCGAGTACGGCGGAGTGCCCTGGGCCGGGACCGGGCGGGCCGAGGGCGGCCCGCTGATCGTCTTTGTCCACTTCGCCGACCAGCGGCTCTACGCCTACGCCCCGGACGGACCCGACGAGCCCCGGCCGCTCACCCCGGTCTCGGCCGTCGGCGGCGGGCTGCGCTGGGCCGACCCGCAGCTCCACCCCGACCGGGGCGAAGTGTGGTGCGTCCTGGAGGAGTTCACCGGCGAGGGCCCCACCGAGCTGCGCCGGGTGATCGCCGCCGTACCCCTGGACGGCTCGGCCGCCGACGACCGTTCGGCGGTACGTGAACTCACCGACGGAAACCACCGGTTCGTCACCGGGCCGAAGCTCTCGCCCGACGGGCGGCAGGCCGCATGGATCGCCTGGGACCACCCCCGGATGCCGTGGGACGGCACCGAGGTGATGCTCGCGGACGTCGCCGAGGACGGCACCTTCCACCACACCCGGTCCTTCGACGGCGGCCCCGAGGAGTCGGTGCCGCAGATCGAGTGGGGGACCGACGGGCAGCTCCTCTTCGCCAGTGACCGCAGCGGCTGGTGGAATCTGTACCGCGCCGATCCGCACCGGGGCGCGGTAGCGCTCTGCCCCCGCGAGCAGGAGTTCGCCGGACCGCTCTGGAAGATCGGACTCAGCTGGTTCCGGCCGCTGGACAACGGCCTGATCGCCACCATCCACGGCAAGGGCACCACCACGCTCGGCATCCTCGACCCGCAGACCGGCGAACTGGTCGACGTCGCCGGGCCCTGGACCGAATGGGCCGAGACGCTCGCCGTGCACGGCAGCCGGGTCGTAGGCGTCGCGGCGAGCCCGTACAGCGCGTTCGAGGTGGTGGAGCTGGACACCGCGACCGGCCGCACCCGTGTCATCGGGGCACCGCACCAGGACGCCGTCGACCCCGCGTACTACCCCCGGCCCGAGAACCGCACCTTCACCGGGCCCGACGGACGAGAGGTCCACGCCCACGTCTACCCGCCGCGCAGCCCCGACCGGTCCGGCCCCGAGGACGAACGGCCGCCCTACGTGGTCTGGGCGCACGGCGGCCCGACCGGCCACGCCGCGCTCGCACTCGACCTGGAGATCGCCTATTTCACCTCGCGCGGCATCGGCGTCGCCGAGGTGAACTACGGCGGCTCCACCGGCTACGGCAGGGCCTACCGCAACCGGCTGCGCGAGCAGTGGGGCGTCGTCGACGTCGAGGACTGCGCAACCGTCGCCGCGGCGCTGGCCGACGAGGGCACGGCCGACCGGCGGCGGCTGGCCGTCCGGGGCGGCAGCGCCGGCGGCTGGACCACCGCCGCCTCGCTGACCGGTACCGGCGTCTACGCCTGCGGGACGATCATCTACCCCGTCCTCGACCTGACCGGCTGGGGCTCCGGCGAGACCCATGACTTCGAGTCGCAGTACCTGGAGTCCCTGGTCGGCCCGCTCGCCGAGGTTCCCGAGCGCTACCGCGAACGCTCACCGGCCGGCCGCACCGACCGGCTGACCACCCCCTTCCTCCTGCTCCAGGGACTGGACGACCCGATCTGCCCGCCCGTCCAGTGCGAGCGGTTCCTGGCCGCGCTCGACGGACGCGGCGTCCCGCACGCGTATCTCACCTTCGAGGGCGAGGGGCACGGGTTCCGGCGGGCCGACACCATGATCCGCGCACTGGAGGCCGAACTCTCCCTGTACGCGCAGACCTTCGGGATCGACCGCACCGACGTGCCGCGGCTGGAGCTGAAGAAGTGACCCTCGTACCGCTGACCCGCCCGGCCCGGCTGCGCCCGGGAGCCAGGATCGCCGTCGTGTCACCGAGCGGCCCGGTGCCCGCCGACCGGCTGGAGGCGGGCCTGGACGTACTGCGCGGCTGGGGCCTGGAGCCCGTCGAGGCACCGCACGCGCGCGAGGTCCACCCCGAGCTGGACTACCTCGCCGGCACCGACGAGGCGCGGGCCAGGGATCTTCAGGAAGCCTGGTGCGATCCGGCCGTGGACGCGGTGATCTGCGCCCGCGGCGGATACGGCGTGCACCGGATGGTCGACCTGGTCGACTGGGGGGCGATGCGCGCGGCGGGGCCCAAGGTGTTCATCGGCTACAGCGACATCACCGTCCTCCACGAGGCGTTCGCGCAGCGCATGGGGCTCGCCACCCTGCACGGACCGATGGCCGGCACCGAGACCTTCCTCAAGGACCCGGACACCCAGGAGTCCCTGCGGGCCACCCTGTTCGAGCCCGACTCGGTACGGACCCTCGGCCTGCCGACCGCGCGGGTGCTGGTCCCCGGCCGGGCCCGCGGGATCACCTACGGCGGCTGTGTGAGCCTGCTCGCCGCCGAACTCGGCACCCCGCACGTCCGGACCTCGGCCCGGGGCGGGCTGCTGGTGATCGAGGACACCACCGAGGACCCGTACAGCATCGACCGCATCCTCACCCAGCTGCTGCGGGCCGGTGCGCTCGACGGCGTAGCCGGGGTGGCCTGCGGCTCCTGGGCGGGGTGTGGCCCGTACGAGGAGGTCCGGGCGGTGCTCGCCGACCGGCTCGGCCCGCTGGGCGTGCCCGTGGTGGAGGAGCTGGGCTTCGGGCACGGACCGACGGCGCTGACGATTCCACTCGGTGTGCCCGCCGTCCTGGACGCCCCGGCCGACGGCGGCCCCGCCACGCTTACTGTCGAGGTGCCCGCACTGAGCTGAACGGCGTTGAATCGTAAAGAAGTTGAGCATCGTTCAGGGAATGCCGTCCCGATCGTTGACAGCACTATGACACGTGTCACAGCATGAGCGCGGCTCATTACTTACCGGTCGGTAAGGCGCTCTCGGTGTGGAGGTCCTCGTGTCGCGTGCTGTTTCCCGCCCCCGGTCCGGCTATCGGACGTTCTCCCGGAAGTCGGCCGCCTATGTGGCCGGAGCCGCGCTCGCCGCACCGCTGGTCCTCACCGGTGCGGCACGGGCGACCGCGGCCGAGCAGTCCCCGTACACCGTCACCCCGCTGAAGTTCACCGTCCAGGCGGGCGGCCGCTCCTGCACCGTCGACGCCGATCTGTACCGCCCCGCCGGGGTCGACGCACAGCACCCGGCTCCCGCCGTACTCGCCGGGACCCGCGCCGCCGACGACGGCACCAAGGCCGACTACGTCACCCGGGACGGCAGCGGCGACCCCACGGTCGGCATGATCGGCGGATCGTACGGCGGTGCCGTCCAGATGGCCACCGCGGCCGTCGACCGGCGCGTCGACGCCCTCGTACCGCTGATCACCTGGAACGACCTGGCGTACGCGCTCGCCCCGAACAACGCCGGTACGCGCAAGGGTGTTTCGTCCGACACCGCCGGGGTCTTCAAGTGGCAGTGGACCAATGGCTTCTACCTGATGGGGGAGGGGCAGACGGTCCTGAACGCGAGCCTCGACCCGTCCCGGTTCAACAACCTCACCTGCCTCCACTTCGCGTCCCGGGCCTGCGACACCATCCGGCTGCTCAACTCCGGCTGCTACCCGGCCGACCGGACCGCCGCGATGCTCGCCCCGGACACCGCTCCTTCTCCCACTGCCAATCGTGGGCGAGGTCGTTAGGGTTGCCGGATGCCTGAAAGCGACTATCTGGCCGAGGGACGGCGCACGGCGATCCGCCCCTTCACGCAGGCCGATGCCGAGGAGTTCACCACCCGGGCGCGGGAGAGCCGGGACCTGCACCGTCCCTGGCTCTTCCCGCCCGACGACATCCGCGCGTACGCCGCCTACGCGGGCCGGCTGATCGAGGACCCCACGAGGGCGGGCTTCCTCGTCTGCGAACGCGGCGACGGGAGCGGACCCGCCGGCGGAATCGCGGGGTTCATCAACATCAACAACATTGTCGCCGGAGCCTTCCGCTGCGGTGCGCTCGGATACGGGGCCTTCGCCCACGCGGCAGGACGCGGCCTGATGGGCGAAGGTCTCGACCTCGTCCGGCGGTACGCCTTCGGGCCGCTCGGTCTGCACCGCCTCGAAGCCAACATCCAGCCCGGAAACGAGGGTTCACTGGCCCTCGTCCGCCGGGCCGGCTTCCGCCTCGAAGGCTTCTCACCGGACTTCCTCTTCATCGACGGAGCCTGGCGCGACCACGAGCGGTGGGCCGTCACCGCCGAGATGACCGGCGAGAACGTCTAGGAGGCCCCGGGCACGGGCCGGGCCCCGCCCACCGCCGCGGACACCACGGCGCCGGCCTCGGGCCCGGCCTGCACGACCGCGGTTCCGTCCGGCGCCCAGATGCCGGAGCCGCCCGATGTCCGGTCGTGCGTTCCGCTCGGGCCCGCCGAAGTGGCCAGCACCGCCCACACGCCATGGGTGAGAGCCGCCCGGCTCATGTGCCCGTCGCGGCGGACGGCCTGCTCGGGTCCGGGGCCGTAGAGAGTGCTCGCCACATAGGCGTCGATACCCAGCGCCGCGGTGTCGGCGGCGTGCTGGGGGACCGCGGCGTCGTAGCAGACCGCGAGCCCCAGCCGACGACCGTCGACCACCAGGACCTGCGGCTTCTCGCCGGGGGTGAACCGGTCGGACTCCGCGCCGTGCAGCCACATCTTGCCGTACACGCATCGCGCGCCCTGTCCCGTTACGGCCAGGGTGGCGAGGTACTCGCGCCCGTCCGCGGCGCGCACCGGCGCCCCGGCCAGCGCCGTCGCCCCGCCTCGCGGCAGGCCGCGACGAGCGGGCGCAGCCGGGGGTCGTCGGGGGACACGGCCTCGGCGGCGAGGTCGTGGCCGGTGAGTGAGAGCTCCGGGAAGACGACCAGCCGGGCCCCCGAACGCCGAACCGCCTCCGCGTGGGCCGCGGCGTTGGCGGCGACGTCGAGGGGGACGCAGGAGGGCTGGGCGACGGCGACGGCGAGCGGTACGGGCACGGGCACTCCGGATCAGCCGGTCGGCCGGTTTCCCGGGGCGGGCCCCCCAGGAAACCGCAGGTCACCGACGCGAACAGGGTCGCGACCAGCCTATCGGGCGGCCCCGTACCGGCTGCCGCCCGGACCGGTCCACTCCACCGGCCGACCCCGGGTTGAGCAAGTCTTTACCGATGGCCGATTCGCGATCCTTGCCGGGCCCACGAGCCGCTCCCACAAGGGATCGGGGGCGCGGCACCGCGTACAGGAAGCGGAAGGGCGCGGCCGAAAGTGACAGGGGCGCGCCTGCGCCCACGTAACGGTCGTGTTGACCGTACGCAATCCCAGGTGGACGCTCGTAATATAGATGTTAGTTACAACTGGTTCTGTCGGGCTTCGCCTCCGGCACACCGCCCGGATGGTGCGGGCGGCACCGTGCGTACGAGGCTTTCCCGGGTGGGACCGGATCGGGAGGACGCACATGTGTGGCATCACCGGCTGGGTCTCCTTCGACCGCGATCTGCGGGCGGCCGAGGAGGTCGCGAAACTGGACGCGATGACGCAGACCATGTCCTGCAGGGGACCCGACGACCGGGGGACCTGGACCGCCGCTCACGCCTCGCTGGGACACCGGCGGCTCGCGATCATCGACCTGCCCGGCGGGCGCCAGCCGATGACCGTCGACACACCGGAGGGGGCGGTCGCGCTCGTCTACTCCGGTGAGGCGTACAACTTCACCGAACTCCGCGACGAACTGACCGCTCGCGGGCACCGGTTCACCACCGACTCGGACACCGAGGTGGTGCTGCGCGGCTATCTGGAGTGGGGCGAGGCCCTCGCCGAGCGGCTCAACGGCATGTACGCCTTCGCGATCTGGGACGGCCGCCACGACCGGCTCGTCATGATCCGCGACCGGATGGGCGTCAAGCCCTTCTACTACTGGCCGACCTCCGACGGTGTGCTCTTCGGCTCGGAGCCCAAGGCCGTCCTCGCCAATCCGCTGGCCCGGCCCCGGGTGACCCTCGACGGGCTGCGGGAGCTCTTCACCGTGGTCAAGACCCCCGGCCACGCCGTGTGGGACGGCATGCACGAGGTGGAGCCCGGCACGGTCGTCACCGTGGACCGCGGCGGCCTGCGCCGGCATGTCTACTGGCGGCTGGAGACCCGCCCGCACACCGACGACCGCGACACCTCGATCGCCACCGTACGGTCGCTGCTCGACGACATCGTGCGCCGCCAACTGGTCTCCGACGTACCCCGCTGCGTCCTGCTCTCCGGCGGACTCGACTCGTCGGCCGTCACCGCGCTCGCCGCCCGGCAGCTCGCCGAGAGCGGCGAGAAGGTCCGCACCTTCGCCGTCGACTTCGTGGGACGCACCGAGAACTTCGTCGCCGACGAACTGCGCACCACCCCCGACACCCCGTTCGTGCACGACGTGGCCCAGCAGGCGGGCACGCTCCACCGGGACATCGTGCTCGACCCCGACACCCTCGCCGACCCGGAGGTACGGGCCCGGATGATCCGGGCCCGGGACCTGCCCATGGGCTTCGGCGACATGGACGCCTCGCTCTATCTGCTCTTCCGGGCCATCCGCGAGCACTCGACCGTCGCACTGTCCGGCGAATCCGCCGACGAGGTCTTCGGCGGCTACCTCCAGTTCTTCGACGAGCGGGCCCGCAGCGCCGACACCTTCCCCTGGCTGGTGCGGATGGCCGAGCACTTCGGCGAGGACTCGGACGTGCTCCGCGACGACCTCGGCCGCGCCCTCGACCTGGAGGGCTACGTCCGCCACAGCTACGAAGCCGCTGTCGCCGGCATCGAACGGCTCACCGGCGAGAGCGACTTCGAGTACCGCATGCGCAAGATCTGCCACCTCCACCTGACCCGGTTCGTGCGCGTCCTGCTCGACCGCAAGGACCGGGCGAGCATGGCGGTCGGCCTGGAGGTCCGGGTGCCGTTCTGCGACCACCGGCTCGTCGAGTACGTCTACAACGCGCCCTGGGCCCTCAAGTCCTTCGACGGAAGGGAGAAGAGCCTGCTGCGCGAGGCCACCGCCGATGTGCTGCCCCGGTCGGTGTACGACAGGACCAAGAGCCCCTACCCGTCGACTCAGGACCCCAAGTACGCCATGGCCCTGCAGGAGTACGCCCGCGAGCTGCTCGCCCGTCCGGACCACCGCGTGTTCGACCTCGTCGACCGCGACCGGCTCCGCAGGGCGGCCGACCACGAAGCGCCCCGGATCACCTCGGCGTCCCGCCGGGGCCTGGAACGCACCCTGGACCTCGCCACGTGGCTGGACCTGTACGAACCCGAGCTGATCCTCGGCTGAGCGGGCCGCCGACGGACCGTCGGGTGACGGTCAGCCCGATTCGAGCAGCACTCCCTCGTAGGCGAGCCACTGGGCGAAGGAGTGCAGCCCACGAGCCAGGCCCGTCGCGGGCGTCCAGCCGGGTGGCCGCACAGTGCCGGCCGGGGTGTGCCACCCGGGCTCGGCGTCCGGCACCGCCCGCACCGGCACGGGCCGTACGGCGCCGTGCACGGCCTGCGCCAGTTCGGCGGCCGTGCACGGTTTCTCGGCGGCGACCGCGATGTCGTGGTTCTCCGGCCGGGCACGCAGCACCGCCTCGATCGCGTCGGCGAGGTCGTTCACGTACACGGGCCCCACCTCGGCGTCCGGGTCGCCCTCGGCTGCGACCGGGTGGCTGCGCAGCGCATCCCACACCATGCGGCCGATCGGCGTGCGGCGTGTGCAGCCGGGGCCGTACAGCTCACCCACGCGCAGGCGGTACGGGGCCGGGGCACCCTGCGGATGGACCGTCACCTCCCGTTCGGCGCCCTGGAGCCGCGTCGGATCGATCACGGCGGCGGACCGCTCGTGCCGGTCGGCCGGCCTGCGCGCGAGGTGTTCGCCGAGCGGGGTCGCCGCCCCGCGCCAGACGAGGCCGCCCGGCCGTCGCGGGCGGGTGCGGTGCTCGGCCGCCGCTTCGAGCCCGGCCAGGAGCGCCCGCCGCGGCAAGGGCCGCGAGGCCGGTCCCGGCCATGAATATCAGGCCCCTCGGGGTTGGCCGCACTGTGAACACCTCTCGTCCGCCGTACCACTTCCACCCAGTGAACGGCAGGCGTTCGTGCCGTGTGGCGGTCCATTCCGGCCAGGCTGTTTCCGCCACGTCGAGAGGCGCTCACCGCGTCACACCCGCTACGCCGCCCCCGAGCCGCGCCTCCCCTTGTAATTGATCTTCATCGTGTCCATGTCCGTCGCCGTGGACCGCAGCGCGCCATGGCCGTATCCCCGCTCGTCGAGGTAGGTCTCCGCGCGGTCCTCGGCGATCGCACCCGCCATCTCCTCGCCGTCGTCGGCGTCGGAGACGACCACGTACCGGAAGCTGAAGTGCTTGAGCACACGGTCGTACGCGAGCGAGCCCTCCTCGGTGAACTCCATCGCGCTCAGGCCGTGTTCGTCCACCTCGGACAGCAGCCGGGCGCGGGCACCGTCCGTCAGGCCGTCCCAGGTGCCGCGCACGATCACTCGGTAGGTGTGCTGCGTGCTCATCGTGTTCCGCTCCGCGTTCCGTTCGTGCGGCCGCATCGTGCACCGCTCAAGAACTTTCGGGGCCAAGGCTACGGCGGTACGGAAGGGGCGCACCCGAATTTTCGGGTGCCCTCGTGGTCTTTGCCGAAGTCTGACGGCGACGGCCCTGGCCCGGGCGGTGTCCAGCGTGTTCCATGGTCATCGGGGGCGCCCGGACCTGCGGCGGCCCGTGCGAGGGAGCGAGGTTGCCTTGGCCACGACCGTACGACGTGCCGTACTGAATCTGCCCGCCGCGCCGCTGGGCCCGGAGAATCCGCTGCCCGCGCTGCGGCCGCTCGACGAGATGCATGTGCTCGGCGAACGCGACAGGGCCGCACTGCCACATGACATGGCACGCCAGATCGGCTATCGGCCACTGACCGCCGTGCTGCCGGTGCGCGTCCTCGACGGTTACGGGCGCGAGCGCACCCCCGCCGGACTCGACGCGATCGTCATCGAGAACGACCGGCTGCGGGCCACCGTCCTGCCCGGGCTCGGCGGCCGCATCCACTCCCTCCACCACAAGCCGACCGGCCGCGAACTCCTCTACCGCAACCCCGTTCTGCAGCCCGCCGACTTTGCGCTCAACGGGGCCTGGTTCTCCGGCGGCATCGAGTGGAACATCGGCGCCACCGGCCACACCACACTGTCCTGCGCCCCGCTCCACGCGGCCCGCGTCCCCGCGCCCGACGGGGGCGAGATGGTCCGCCTCTGGGAGTGGGAGCGGCTGCGCGACCTGCCGTTCCAGGTGGACCTGTGGCTGCCCGAGGAGTCCGACTTCCTGCACGTCGGCGTACGGATCCGCAATCCGCACGAGCACACCGCGCCCGTGTACTGGTGGTCCAACATCGCCGTGCCCGAAGGTGAACGCACCCGCGTCCTGGCCCCCGCCGACGAGGCATGGCACTTCGGGTACGAGCGGACCCTGACCCGGGTCCCGGTCCCCGTGTCCGGCTCCGTCGACCGTACGTACCCGCTGCACGGCGACTTCCCCGCCGACTACTTCTACGAGGTGCCCGACGGCGCCCGCCGCTGGATAGCCTCGCTCGACGAGGACGGCCGCGGGCTCGTCCAGACCTCGACCGATCTGCTGCGCGGCCGCAAGCTGTTCCTCTGGGGCAGCGGCGCGGGCGGGCGGCGCTGGCAGGAGTGGCTCACCGAGCCCGGCACCGTCGGGTACGCCGAGATCCAGGCCGGACTCGCCCGCACCCAGCTGGAGCACGTCCCCCTCGAACCGGGTGCCGAGTTCAGCTGGCTGGAGTCGTACGGGCCGCTGTCCGCCGACCCCCTCACCGTGCACGGCGAGGACTGGGCGGCGGCCCGCGCCGAGACCGAACAGCGGCTCGCCGAGGCGCTGCCGCGCACCGAGGTCGAGGCCGCCTACGCCGCGTGGCGCCCCTGCGCCGACACCGAACCCGGTGAGCCGCTCGCCACCGGCTCGGGCTGGGGCGCGCTGGAGGTCCGGCGGGGCAAGTACGAGCTTCCCGGCACCCCGTTCGCCGACTCCACCCTCGGTGAACAGCAGCGGCCCTGGCTGGAGTTGCTGGACCAGGGGACCTTCCCCGAACCGTGCCTGGCCGCCCCGCCCGGCCCCTCACTGGTCTCTCCGCACTGGCGCGACATGCTGGAGACGGCGTCCGCCGAACCCCTCACCGAGTACCACCTGGGCGTCGCCCAGTGGCATGCCGGTGACCGTGCCCAGGCGGTCCGCAGCTGGGAGCGCGGACTGGTGCTCGCCCCGTCCCGCTGGCCGCTGCTGCGGTGTCTCGCCGTCGCCGCCGAGGAGGGCCGCCAGCGGGACCGGGCCGCCGACCTCTACGCCGAGGCCTTCGAGGACCTGTGCGGGGAACGCCGCGACGACGGCGAGGCCTGGACGGCGGCCACGGCGGCGCTGGGCCGGGAGGCGATGGAGGCGCTGCTGACGGCCGGGCGCCCCGCAGCGGTCCGGGCCGTATGGGACGCCCTGCCTCCGGCGGTCCGGCAACGCGGCCGCTTCCGTCTCCTGGAGGCCCGGCTGCTGATCGCCGAGGGCGACCGGGCCGCCGCCCGGGCCGTCTTCGACGAGGGCTTCGAGGTCGCGGACCTGCGCGAGGGCACGGAGATCCTGGACGAGGTATGGGCCCGGCTCACGGACGAGCCGCTGCCCGACAGGTACAACTACCGCATGCGTCCGAGGAGTTGACGGGGCCGCCCTGGAACCTGTCCGGCCTTCACCGGCCGGACGGCAGGGTCCGGTCGACGTACTCGAAGACCGAGCCGTCCGGGTGCACGGCGATCAGATTGCGGCCGACCGGCGTCGGAACCGGACCCGCCAGGATCCGGGCACCGACGCGGGTGAGGGCGGCGTGCGCGTCGTCGGCGTCCTTGACCGCGATCGTCGCCGTCACCTTGCGCAGGATCTCCAGCTCCGACTCCGGGCCGCTCATCAGCAGGAAGCAGCTGATCGCGGCGACCGAGACCCCGCCGCGCTCGAAACGGAGCGCCGAACTGCCCGTGAGGTCCTCGTAGAAGGCCACCGCGGCCTCCAGGTCGTCGACGCAGATGCGGAGCGTGGTTCCCAGAATGTCCATGCGCACAAGGGTAGTTGGCGGCACATCGGCGCGTGATCGATTCGGGCAGGGGCGGCGCGCTCAGCCCCGGCAGAGCACCTCGCCGTGCGGGACCATGAACCAGGCGTCGTCCCGCGTGGCCCACTCGCGCCACGCGGCGGCGATCTCCGCCAGCTCCTCGGTGCTCGCACGGCCGCCGGCGACGGCCATCTCCGCGTACGCCGAGCCGACCGTGCGGTCCGCCCACAAGCCACCCCACCAGGCCCTGCTCTCCGGGGTGGCGAAACACCAGTTGGCGGCGGTCGGGGTGATGTCGGTGAAGCCGGCCCGGCGGGCCCAGGAGAGCAGCCGGCGGCCCGCGTCCGGCTCGCCGCCGTTGGCGCGGGCGACCCGGCGGTACAGGTCCAGCCAGTCGTCCAGGCCGGGAACCTCCGGGTACCAGGCCATCGCGGCGTAGTCGCTGTCGCGGGCCGCGACGACGCCGCCGGGGCGGCAGACGCGCCGCATCTCGCGCAGCGCCTGCACCGGGTCGCCCACGTGCTGGAGCACCTGGTGGGCGTGGACGACATCGAAGGAGTCGTCGGGAAAGTCCAGCGCGTGCACATCGGCGACGGCGAACTCGACGTTCTCCAGGCCGCGTTCGGCCGCGACCCCGGCGGCCCGGGACAGGATCTCCTCGGTGGTGTCGACGGCGGTCACCCGGCCGGGAGCGACCAGCGCGGCCAGATCCGCGGTGATGGTGCCCGGTCCGCAGCCGACGTCCAGCACGGTCAGGCCGGGGCGGAGCTCGTCGATCAGATAGGCCGCGGAGTTGGCGGCGGTGCGCCAGCGGTGCGAGCGCAGCACCGGCTCGTGGTGGCCGTGGGTGTAGACGGCGGTCTCCTTCGGCATGGCCGTACGTCCTCTCTCGGAACTCTCGGAACTCTCGGAACTCTCGGAACGCGACCGCAACGGCGGGCCGCGAAGCGCTGATCGGTCCCGTCACCGTACGCCTGGGTGCCGAAATATGAGATACGCGTCTTGATATATGAGCACGCTGCGCTCGCGCCCCGGCTCCGGTCCGGGGAGAGTGGACGCATGGCATCTGTCTCCGCAAGCGAACTCCTCGACCGTCACGGCGAGGCGCTCCGGCTCTTCACCGACCGGGTGCACGCGGTGCGCGAGGACCAGTGGTCCGCACCGACGCCGTGCACCGACTGGACCGTCCGTGACCTGGTCGCCCATCTCACCACCGAGCAGCTCTGGGTGGTGCCGCTGGTCGCCGGGGGCCGCACCGTCGCCGATGTCGGTGACGCCTTCGACGGCGATGTGCTGGGCGACGACCCCGTGACCGCTTGGGACCGGGCGGCGGACGCGGCGCGCGAGGCGTTCGAGGCGCCGGGCGCCCTGGAGCGGACGGCGAACCTGTCGTACGGGGACACCGCCGCCGACGCCTACTGCGCGCAGATGGTGGCCGACGCCGTGGTGCACGCCTGGGACCTGTCCCGGGCGATCGGCGCCGACGAGCGGCTGCCCGCCCGGCTGGTCGAGTTCGCGCGCCGCGAGGTCGGACCGTATGCGAAGGACCTCTCGCAGAGCGGCCTGTTCGCCGCGCCCGTCGAGACCGCGCCCGACGCCGGCCCGCAGACCCGGCTGCTCGCGCTGCTCGGCCGTCGCGCCTGAGGCCGCCCCCGGTCCGGCGGCATTGCCGGTCCAAATGCCACGCGATTAGTGTGTGTTCGACATTCCGGCCACGAGAGGCAGAAGTGAACGCACCGCACCTGGACGTGGCCGTGCACGAGCAGGCCGAGCTCGGCGAGGGCCCGACCTGGGACCCGGCCACCGGCCGGCTGATCTGGGTCGACATCGTCTCCGCGCGTGTGCACACCTACGACCCGGCCACCGGCCGCCGTACGGTGATGGCGACCGAACAGCACGTCGGTGCGGCCAAGCCGCGCGCCGGCGGCGGACTCGTGGTCAATCTGCGCGACGGCATCGGCCTGTACGACCCCGACGGCGCCTTCGGCTGGCTCGTCCACGACCCGGTGCCGGGCCGGCGCGGCAACGACGCGGCGGTCGCGCCGGACGGGGCACTGTGGGCGGGCACCATGCGCTACGACGGAGCCGCGGACGGAGGCAGCCTCACCCGTGTCGCGGCCGACGGTGCGGTGACCCCGGTGCTGCCCGTCGCGGCGTGCGCCAACGGCATCGGGTGGAGCCCGGACAGGCGGCTGATGTACTTCATCGACACGCCCACGCGCCGTATCGACGTCTTCGACTCCGACGGTGAGAACGCCGTGAACCGGCGCCCGTTCGCCACCGTCGAGGAGGGGGCGGGATTCCCCGACGGGCTGACGGTCGACGCCGAGGGGGCCGTCTGGGTCGCCCTGTGGGACGGCGCCGCGGTGCGCCGGTACACGCCCGACGGTGCCCTGGACCGGATCGTCGCACTGCCGGTGCGGCGCCCGACCGCCTGCGCCTTCGGCGGCGCCGACCTGCGCGACCTCTACATCTCGTCGGCCCGCACGGGGCTCGCCGCCCCGCACCCGCTCTCCGGTTCGCTGCTGGTGCTGCCGGACGCGGGGCGCGGAATACCCCAGGCGGCCTTCGCGGGCTGATCCCGCCTCACCCGCTGCCCCGCCGGCGGGCGCGGTCGGCCGAACCCTCGTATAAAGGGCCCTGAGTGCGAGACGACGCGACAGGGTGACGGGGCGGCGGCGAAGGAGGCCCGGATGGCGCGGCAGCGGACCGAGCGGACCGGACGGGGCTCCGTACGTGAGGACCGGGGACCCGTCCGGTACGGGCCGCCCGCCCCCGACGCCGGTCTTCCCGTGCTGCCCGAGCTGGCCGAGGTGCTCGCCTCGGCGGCGGGCCGCGGCGAACCCGAACCGACCGGTGGCGGCGACGCCCTGCGCGAGGCCGCGACCGCCTACTGGGAGCGGCGCGGACTGCGCGGCGGCCCGGAGCGCGTCGCCGCGGCACCGGGCGCCTCGCCGCTGCTGCTCGCACTGATCGCCGCGCACGGCGGCGACGTGCTCATGCCGCGCCCCTGCACCGCCACCTGGATCCCGCAGGCCCGGCTGCTCGGCAGACCCGCCTACCATGTGCCGACCCCGGCCGAGTGCGGTGGCGTGCCCGATCCGTACGCGCTCCTGGAGACCGTGCGAAGGGTGCGCGCCGAGGGCGGCAGGCCCCGGCTGCTGCTGATCTCCGTCGTCGACGACCCTACCGCCACCGTCGCCCCGCCGGAGCTGGTGCGCGAGGCGTGCGAGGCGGCGGTCGCCGAGGGGCTGCACGTCATCAGCGACGAGACCTGGCGCGACACCCTGCACCGGCCGCACGACACGGTCCTGCTCAGCCCGGCCGAGATGTGCCCCGACGACGTCACGGTCGTCTGCGATCTCGCCGGGGCGCTGACCCCGTCCGCCTGGCCGGTCGCGGTCGCCCGGTTCCCGGACACCGAACGGGCGGCGGCGCGCCACGCCCGTACGCTCGACATCCTCACCGCGCTCGGGGCGTTCGTCGCGGGGCCGGTCGCCCGGGCCGCCGCCCACGCGCTGCGCGAACCGGCTGCCGTGACGGACCGGGTCCGCCGGGCCGCCGCGCTCCAGGCGCGGGTCGCCGCCGCGGCCCACCGCGCGGTCCTGGCGTCGGGCGCGCTGGCCAGGCCCCCGCAGGCCGGCCGCCACCTCTACGCCGATCTCGGCCCGCTCAGATCCCGGCTGGCGAGCCGGGGTGTCACGGACTCGCTGGAGCTGGAGGAGTACCTGACGGAACGTCTCGGCGCCCCGACGCCGGGCGGCCACCGGTTCGGCGACGAATTGGGGGCGCTGCGCGTACGGCTGGGCACCGGGATGCTGCTCGGCTCGACCCCGGAGCAGCAACTGGAGTCCCTCACCGCTGTGGAGCCCCTGGAATTGCCGCATGTGGCAGAAGCACTGAGCATTTTCGGAACGGCATTCGACGAACTCCGATGAGGAACTGCGAGACGGGAGTCTCTCGATGACGGAACAGACCGAGCGCTCCCGTACCGGGGCCGCGCAGCCGCACCGCGTGACCCGCGGCCGGATCGTCGGACCGCGTCCGCTCGGCGAGGTCCGGGTCTGGCCCAAGAGCTTCGCCGACCGGCTCACCGCGCCGCTCCCGGGTGTCATGGGCATGCCCCGGTTGGCCCGTGAGCACGCCCTGCGGCCCAACGCGGAGGGACTGCGCGGCGTCCACAAGCTCCCCTACGCCCCCGAACCCCTCCCGGCCGTCCCCGAGGGCAGCACCTGTGTCACCTGGGCCGGGCACGCCAGCTGGATCATCCGCACCGGCGGGCTGACCGTCCTCACCGACCCCGTCTGGTCCCGGCGCATCCTCGGGACGCCGGCCAGGATCACCCCGGTCGGCGTCCGCTGGGAGGAGCTGCCGCCCGTGGACGCCGTCGTCATCAGCCACAACCACTACGACCACCTCGACGCCCCCACCCTGCGCAGACTGCCCAGGGACACCCCGCTCTTCGTCCCCGCCGGACTCGGCCGCTGGTGCCGCCGTCGCCGCTTCACCTGCGTCACCGAACTCGACTGGTGGGAATCGGCCGAGCTCGACGGGGTCCGCTTCGATTTCGTACCGGCCCACCACTGGTCCAAGCGCACCCTCACCGACACCTGCCGCTCCCTGTGGGGCGGCTGGATCATCGGCAGTGCCGGCCCCGACGGGCAGCGGATCCACTTCGCCGGGGACACCGGGTACGGGCACTGGTTCGGCGAGATCGGCAGCCGGTACCCCGGCATCGACCTGACCCTCCTGCCGATCGGGGCGTACGAACCGCGCTGGTGGCTCGGTGATGTGCACACCGACCCCGAGGAGGCCATGCAGGCCTACGAGGATCTCGGCGCCCGCGCGATGGCGCCGATGCACTGGGCCGCCTTCCTGCTCTCCGCAGAACCCGTACTCGAACCGCTGACCCGGCTGCGCACCGCCTGGCAGCGGGCCGGACACCCGCGGACACAGCTCTGGGACCTGCCGATCGGTGCCTCGCGCGTACTGGAGCCGGCGCCCCGCACGATCAGTGGCTGAACCGCGCCCGCGTCTTCCGCCACATCGCGGGTGCCGCGCTGATCAGCACCGTCAGACCCACCGCCGCGACCACCCCCTGCCACGGCTCGGGGAAGAGCGAACCGCCCAGGATGCCGATCAGCTGGTACGTCGCCGCCCACGCCAGACACGCCGGCACATCGCCGCGGGCGAACCGGCGCAGCGGCATCCGGCCCAGCAGACAGGCCAGCATCACCGGAATCCGCCCCGCGGGCACCAGCCGGGACAGCACCAGCACCACCGCACCGTGCTCGTCCAGCTTCTGCTGCGCCTGCGCCAGCCGTTCGGGAGCGGCCCGGTCGCGGATCGTCCGCAGCCACTTCGAACCGTTCTTCGACCGCACCCCGCGCCCGCCGAGCCAGTACAGACATATGTCACCGAGGAACGCCGCGGCCGAGGCCACCGCGAAGACGATCAGCAGCGCGAACGGTGACGACTGATGGAGCGCCACCACGGCGGCCGAACTGACCAGCGCACCCGTCGGCACCACCGGCACCAGCGCGCCCAGCGCCACCAGCAGGAACAGGGACGGATAGCCGACCGCCTGCTGCGTCGACTCCGGGGGCAGCTGCCCCACGAACTGCGGGATCACCTGGCGGCCTCCGGCCGCACATGCTCACCGTGGGACAGCCGGTGCACGGCCACCTCCGGCGCCAGCAGCGCCGCCTTGCGGACGAACTCGTCACCCGGTGAGTGGAACTCGTGCGGCCTGACCCCGTCCATGCCGATCGGCCAGTACGTGCCGAAGTGCACCGGCACCGCCGACCGGGGCGCCAGCCGGGCCAGCGCCTGCGCCGCCCGGCCCGCGTCGAGATGACTGTGGCCCAGGTACGGGCCCCAGCCGCCCACCGGCAACAGCGCCACGTCCACCGGACCGACCGCCTGCGCCATGTCGTCGAAGAGCCCCGTGTCACCGGCGAAGTACGTCCGCGCCTCGCCCTCGACCACGAAGCCGAGCGCGGGGGAGCGGTGCGGGCCCACCGGCAGCCGCCTGCCGTCGTGCATCGCCGGAACCACCCGTACCCGCACCTCGCCGGCCCGGACCTCGTCGCCCGGGGCCACCTCGGTGATCCGCAGCCCGCGCACCGAGCGCAGCACCCGCAGCCCCGGCACGGCGCGCACCGCACCCAGCGGCACGATCAGCCTGCTGCCGGGGGCGAGTCTGGACAGGGACGGCAGATGCAGATGGTCGGAGTGCAGATGCGAGACGAGCACGACATCGGCGACCGTCGCCTCGGGACCGGGCAGCTCACCGCGCCGGCGGCGCAGATGCGCGAAACGCCGCACGAACAGCGGATCGGTCAGCACCCGCACCCCGGAGTCCTCGATGGTGCAGGTGGCATGACCCCACCAGGTGACTTCCACCGGCACGCGCCGCCTCCTCGTTCCCGGGCTCCTCGGTTCCGGCCCCGCATCGAGCCTAAGCGCTGGGCCGGGGCAGGGGCGCACAGATGTTCCGTACCCGTCCTCCGCGCTCCCGCCGTCCCGGCACGCGCCTTCTTGCACGGGGGGCCGGAAGGTAGGGTCGCCGACACGAACTAGCACGGGGGGACGGCCATGGGGGACGTCACGGACGTACGGGTGGCGGCCATCGCCAGCCTCACACCGCTCGAGGAACTCGACAGCGATCCGTTCCTGGTGGACACCCGCAGCCAGCACGACATGTGTGCCCGCTGGGCCGCCGGCAAGGGATACGTCGTCACCCGGCAGCTGCGGCTCTACGGGCTGCGCCCCGACCACCACGCCCTGTGGACCGATGTCGAGAGCGGCGAGGTCGAGCTGTTCGTCGCCGCCAACGACCGGGTGCTGGCACGGGCACTCACCTCGGTGCCGGAGTTCGCCGCGGAGTGCGAGCGGCGCGGTGTGCGCCTGGAGATCGCGGGGCTGGACGAGCCGCCGTACAACGCCCGTACGAAGGCGAGCGTGCACCGCAGGCTCTCCATGCCGACCGCCGGCTACGACGGCTGCTGACCCGGCTCCCGGCCGCTGCGGCCGGGGCCCGCGGGCCCGCTGTGGAAAGCTGGGGGGCCAGGACCCGGAACGGCGGGTCCGGACGTGAGGTGGATCGGCGTGGGTGACGGGCGATGGCGAACAGCCGGAAGCGCCCTGATGCGAGTGGTCGTGGTGTGGGCGGTCTCGACGCTCACGATGCTGGTGCTCGCCGGGATTCTGCCTGACTTCCAGCTCCAGTCGGACGACGGCGACAGCATAACCAAGATCGCGTTCACCGCGGCCTGGGGCGCCGGCGCCTTCGGTCTGCTCTCCGCGCTGGTCTGGCCGGCCCTGGTGCGGGCCCTGCTCATCGTGCCCGCTCTGGTCCTCGGGCTGCTCGTCTTCTTCCTGAACGGCTCGCTGCTACTGGTCGCCCTGCGGCTCATCCCGGACGGGCGCGGCGCCGCCGACCCGGAGACGGCCGTCGTCGTCGCGGCCGTGATGTCCGCCGTAGCCTCGGCGACCTCCACCGCGCTCGCCGTCCGCGACGACAACGCCTACCGGCGCAGGCTCTCCCGGCTGGCCGTCCGCCGCCGACGGCGCAGCGGTGCGGACAACGGGCGCAGCGGGCCGCCGGGAACCGTCTTCATCCAGCTCGACGGCGTCGGCCACGACGTGCTCGCCCGCGCCGCCGACGAGGGCCTGATGCCGACCGTCGCGCAGTGGCTGGCGGACAAGGAGGGGCACCGGCTCACCCCGTGGCGCACCGACTGGTCCAGCCAGACCGGGGCCAGCCAGCTCGGCATCCTGCACGGCAGCAACCACGACGTCCCGGCCTTTCGCTGGTACGAGAAGGAGACCGGCGACGTCATGGTCTCCAGCAGGCCCGCGAGCGCCCTCGAACTCCAGCGCAGGGCCGTCGCGCGCACCCACAACGGAGGGCTGCTCACACTGGACGGCGCCAGCCGCGGCAACCTCTTCAGCGGCGGCGCCGACCAGCTGGCGCTCGTCCTGTCCATGGCGGCCCGGTTCGGCAAGGGCCGCCGCTCCAGGGCCGGGTACTTCGCGTACTTCTCCGACCCGGCCAACGCCGTACGCACCGCGGTGTCGTTCGTCGCCGAGGTCTGCCGCGAGATCGGCCAGTCGACCCGGGCACGGATGCGGAAGGTCACGCCCCGGATCAAGCGCGGCGGGCTGTACCCCTTCATCCGGGCCTTCGCGACCGTCGTCGAACGCGATGTGGTGGTCGCCGCCGTCATCGGGGACATGTTCGCCGGCCGCACCGCCGTCTACGCCGACCTGGTCGCCTACGACGAGGTGGCGCACCACTCCGGACCGAACAGCCGCGACGCGGAGAAGGTCCTCGCGCGCCTGGACCGCTCGCTGGCCCTGATCGTCAAGGTGGCCGAACACACCCCGCGCACCTACCGGATCGTGCTCCTCTCCGACCACGGCCAGAGCCCCGGGGAGACCTTCGCGGGGGCGTACGGGCTGACCCTCAAGGACCTGGTGCGGGCGGGCTGCGGGCTGCCCGTGCCCCGTCGGGCGCAGCGCACCCGCAGCGGTTCGGAGGCGCGCGACGCAGTACGGATCGCCCTGCACCGGCCGGTCGACGAGGAGGAGGCGGAGCACCTCGCGAAGCCGTCCGACCCCGTGGTCCTCGCCTCCGGGAACCTCGGCCTGATCTCCTTCCCCGACATCGAGGGGCGGGCCTCGCGCGAACAGCTCGACCGCTGCCACCCCGCCCTGCTCGGCACCCTCGCCAACCACCCCGGGATCGGCTTTCTGCTGGTCCGCAGCGAGCGCCACGGATCGGTGGTGCTGGGCCGCGGCGGCGCGGAGATCCCGGTCTCGGAGCTGGTCGACGGGGAAGGTCCGCTGGCTCCGTTCGGCCCCGGAGCGGCCGCGGCGGTGCGGCGGACGGACACCTTCCCGCACGTCGCCGACATCATGGTCAACTCGATGTACGACGGCGCCACGGGCTGTGTGCACGCCTTCGAGGAGCAGATCGGCTCGCACGGCGGCCTGGGCGGCGAGCAGTCCCGCCCGTTCCTGCTGTGGCCGGCCCGGCTGTCCGCGCCGGTGGCGCCCGGCACGGAGCTGGTGGGCGCCGAACAGGTGCACAAGGTGCTGCGCCGCTGGCTGCGGGAGTGCTCGGGTCCGCAGATTCCCCTGTCGGCGCCGGGCGCGGCGGGCGGCGCCGACGAAGCGGACGGCACGGTCCAGGCCGCCGGCTGAGGGGCGTTGTCAGTGGCGGACGGCAGGATGGGGGCCATGACGAACTCAGCTGTTGTGCTCGCCGACACCGCCGCCTACGCCGCCGCGGTCGAAGAAGCGACGAAGGCCGCCGCCGCGTACTACGCCACGGGCGAGAGCACGTTCGACGACGACGCCTACGACCGGCTGGTGCGGGGGATCGCCGCATACGAGCAGGAGCACCCGCAGGAGGTGCTGGACGCCTCCCCGACCGGCAAGGTCGCGGGCGGCGCCGCGAGCGGCGACGTACCGCACACGGTGCCGATGCTCTCGCTGGACAACGTGTTCTCGGCCGACCAGTTCGTCACCTGGACGGCCTCGCTGGAGCGCCGGATAGGCCGGCCCGTCGCGGCCTGGAGCGTGGAGCCTAAGCTCGACGGCCTGGCCGTCGCGGCGCGCTACCGGGCGGGCCGCCTGGAGCAGCTGATCACCCGGGGCGACGGCACCGCGGGCGAGGACGTCTCGCATGCGATCGGCACCGTGGTGGGCCTGCCCGAGCAGCTCGCCGAGCCGGTGACGATCGAGATGCGCGGCGAGATCCTCATGACGACCGAGCAGTTCGAGCAGGCCAACGCCGTGCGCACCGAACACGGCGGCACCCCCTTCGCCAACCCGAGGAACGGCGCGGCGGGCACCCTTCGCGCCAAGGACCGCGCGTACACGGTCGAGATGACGTTCTTCGCCTACGGCGCCCTGCCGCTGCCCGACTCCGGCGAGCTCACCGAAACCCTCGCCGAACTCCCGCACAGCGAGGTTCTCGCGTACGTCGCCCGCCTCGGCGTGCACACCGCCGCGGACACGGACGTGGCGCCGCGCACCGTCACCACCGTCGGGGAGGTGCAGAGCCGGGTCGAGGAAGTCGCCGCCCTGCGCGCCTCGTTGCCGTTCGGCATCGACGGCATCGTGATCAAGGCCGATCTCGCGGCCGACCAGCGCGAGGCCGGTTCCGGGAGCCGGGCGCCGCGCTGGGCCATCGCCTACAAGCTCCCGGCCGTCGAGAAGGTCACCCGGCTCCTCGGCGTCGAGTGGAACGTGGGGCGGACCGGCATCATCGCGCCGCGCGCCGTGCTGGAGCCGGTCGAGATCGACGGCTCGACCGTCAGCTACGCCACGCTGCACAACCCCGCCGACATCACCCGCCGCGATCTGCGCCTGGGCGACCGGGTGATGGTCTACAAGGCGGGCGACATCATCCCCCGTATCGAGGCCCCCGTCGCCCATCTGCGGACCGGTGACGAGAAGCCGATCGACTTCCCGGAGTCGTGCCCGCAGTGCGGCTCCGAGATAGACACCAGCGAGCAGCGCTGGCGCTGTGTCCGGGGCCGCGGCTGCCGGCTCGTCGCCTCCATCTCGTACGCGGCGGGCCGCGACCAGCTCGACATCGAGGGCCTCGGCGCGACCCGTGTCGTCCAGCTCGTCGACGCCGGTCTGGTGGCCGACTTCGCCGACCTCTTCACCCTCGACCGCGAGCAGTTGCTGGGCCTGGAGCGGATGGGCGAGACCAGCACCGACAACCTCCTGGCCGCCATCGAGACGGCACGGACCCAGCCGCTCTCCCGGGTCTTCTGCGCGCTGGGGGTGCGCGGCACCGGGCGCTCCATGTCGCGGCGGATCGCCCGGTACTTCGCGGTCATGGACCGGATCAGGGCGGCCGACGCCGAGGAGCTCCAGCGGGTCGACGGCATCGGCAAGGAGAAGGCCGCGGGTGTCGTCGCGGAGCTGGTGGAGCTGGCCCCGCTGATCGAGAAGCTGGTGGCCGCCGGGGTCAACATGACGGAGCCCGGCGCCACGCCGCCGCCCGAGCCGGGGGAGGAGGGCGAGGAGCCGGCCGCCGCCGCGGACGGGGAGGGCGGCGCCCTGCCGCTGGACGGGATGACGGTGGTGGTCACCGGCGCCATGACCGGCGTACTGGAAAAGCTCTCCCGGAACGAGATGAACGAGCTGATCGAGCGGGCCGGCGGCAAGTCCTCGTCCAGCGTCTCCAAGCGCACCTCGCTCCTGGTCGCCGGGGAGAAGGCCGGATCCAAGCGCGCCAAGGCGGAGGACCTCGGCATCCGGATCGCCGCGCCGGACGAGTTCGCCGAACTGGTCGCGGTGTTCCTGCCGTCGGAGGTGTGAGGCACGGCGCCGCGCGGCCGAGCCCTTGGATTTTGCCCGGGAGTGGCTTTCTTTGCCTCCCTATTGCATAGTGAGGGCTCGGCCATGCCTCGCTATCAGCGGGTTCATGGGTGTGTGCGCGGCCGCGACGGCAGGTCGGTGGGAGGGGCGATGCGTTCTCTGCACGAAAGGCGACGACTCGGCTCCTCCGTCCGCCGGGACCACCAGGACCACCGGGGCGTCACCCGTGGCCTCGCCCTCGATCTCGGCAGCTTCCGCACCCGCGTCTGGGTGCCCGGACACGGCGTTCTGGCCGACACCGACGTCTGCGGCGATTCGGGCACGGGAGCCGGGAACGGCCGCCCGGTCCGGCGGGGGCGCATCGTCGACCCCGAGTCGTGCGGCCGGATGCTCGGCCGTATCGCCGACACGGCACTGGGCGCGGACCGTACCGGCACCGTGATCGTCCTCAGCCACCCCGTCCTCGCCGGGGCCCGCCAGCGTGCCGAGGCGAGGGAACTGATCGCCGCCCTGGGACCGACGACCGTCATCGCCCTCGACAGCGCGAGAGCCGCCGCCGCATACGCCGGTCCGCGCGACGGCGGCCCGCTGCTCGTCGTCGACATCGGCGCCGAACTGACCGAGGCGACCCTGCTCGTCGACGGGCAGGTCCGCGACGCCCGCCAGGCCGAGACGGGCCTGGGCGACCTCGTCCCGGCACAGCCGCCCACCGCAGTGGTCCGCACCGTCCTGGACATGATCATGGAGATGTGGAAGCAGGACCGGCACGGCGCCGTCCTCGGGGCCCTGCGCAAGGGCCCGTTGCTCACCGGGGGCGGCGCCACCCGCCCCGACATCACCAACCGGATCGCGGTCCGCCTCGGGGTCCCGGTGCGTCTCACCGACGATCCGGCGACCGCCGTCGTACGCGGCGCCGGGATGGTCCTCGACTCCGTACTCCGCCGGGCCGGCGCGGCCCCGGCCCTGACCGGCCGAACCGGGTGACCCCCCTCCCGGGGCCGCCCCCGGGGAACGTGCCCCCTGGGGCCTGTCCGACGGACCGGGGCCGGAGCGGCCCGAGCGCACGGCCGGGCACCCCGGCACACCACGGCACCGCGCAGGCGGCCCGGCTGCTCCTCGCCGCCCTCCTGCTCGCCGTCCTCACTGTCGTCGGCGGCACCCCCGCAGCCGCCGGATCCGCACTCCCCGCCCGGCCGTTCGCCGGCGTGCCGCCCTCCGCCGCGTACACCCCCGGCGCCCACCAGCCCACCCCGCACACCGACCGGACCGCCCGCACGGGCACCGCCCACGACACCCGGCGCACCCGCACGGCCACGGCCACCGACCACCACCGGTCCGGGCCGCCGACCGCACCCCGCCCCCAGCCCCGGGCCGGCAGCGACCAGGCCCGCACCGCGCACCACCTCCCGCCGCCCGGCCCCGACGCCCTGCTGCCCGGCGCGCCCGGCGTCCACGCGCCCCACCGGGCCGACCGCCCGGCCCCCACCGCACCCCCTCGTGCCACCGACCACTCGCGCATCGCGCTCCCCGGCGTACGCGGGCCTCCACGGACGGCCGTTCACCGGCCACCGGTCCTGCCACCGGTCCCGTCCCACAGAACCGCCGTGCCGCCCCTGCCGAGGTGAGGGCGCCCGGCGCCCCCTCGGAGGAAACCCATGACTCGCGCCACCACGGTGCGAGCGGTGCTGGCTGCCGCCGTGCTGCTCGTCTCCGTGCTCATCACGCTGACCATGTCACCCAGACTCGGCCTCGACCTTCAGGGCGGCACCAGAATGGTGCTCCAGGCCAAGGACTCGGACACCGCGAAGGCGGACCGGGAGAGCACCGACCGCACACTCGAAGTACTGCGCCAGCGCATCGACTCGCTCGGCGTCGCCGAACCCACGCTGACCCGCTCCGGCGAGGACCGGATCATCGTCGAACTCCCGGACGTCCAGGACCCCCGCAAGGCCGCCGAGGTCATCGGCAGAACCGCCCAGCTCAGCTTCCACGCGGTCCAGGGCCCGGGCAGCGGAAAGGACGACAGGGCCGGCGCGGGGCCGACCCTCCCCGACGAACAGGGGCGCGCCCTCGACCTCGGCCCGGCCAGGCTCTCCGGCGCGGGCGTCAAGGACGCCACCGCGGCGTTCGACGCCCAGCAGGGCGCCGGCTGGACCGTGTCCCTGGACTTCCACAAGAAGGCAGGCCGGGACTGGACCCGGCTGACCGGTGAAGCCGCCTGCCACCCGGTCCAGGACGACCGCCGCCGCGTCGCCATCGTCCTCGACGAGCAGATCATCTCCTCGCCGCAGGTCTCCCCGACGGTCGCCTGCAACACCGGCCTGCCCTCCGGCTCCACCCAGATCACCGGTTCGTTCAGCGCGGACGAGGCCCGCGAACTGGCCCTGCTGATCAAGGGCGGCGCCCTGCCGCTCCCCGTCGAGATCGTCGAGCAGCGGACCGTCGGGCCGACGCTCGGCGCCGCCGCGATCGACGCCAGCGCCCGCGCAGCCCTCATCGGCGCCGCCGCCACCGCACTCTTCATCACTGTCGTCTACCGGCTCTTCGGCGCACTCGCCGCCGTCGCGCTCGCCGCCTACGGACTGATCTCCTACGCGGCCCTGGTCGGCCTCGGCGTCACCCTCACCCTGCCCGGGCTAGCCGGATTCGTCCTGGCCATCGGGATGGCGGTCGACGCCAACGTACTGGTCTTCGAACGGGCCAGGGAGGAACACGCACAGCATCCGGGCCGTTCCCTGCGGTCCTCGCTGACCGCCGGATTCAAGGGTGCCTGGAGCGCCGTCGCCGACTCCAACGTCACGACGCTGATCGCGGCCGGGCTGCTCTTCTTCCTCGGCTCCGGACCGGTGAAGGGCTTCGGCGTCACCCTCGCCATCGGTGTGACCGCCTCCATGTTCTCCGCCCTCGTCATCGCCCGCGCACTCACCGAGATCGCTGCGGGCTCCCGGTTCGTCAGCGCCTACCGGGGCGTCAACGGCATCGCGTTCCCCGGCCGGGTACGCACCTGGCTGACCCGCCGCGAGCCCCGGCTGATGCGGTTTCCGCGCCGCTGGCTGATGGTCTCCACCGCACTGGTCGCCGTCGCGGTCCTCGGCATCGTCGTCCGCGGTGTCAATCTGGGCGTCGAGTTCACCGGCGGCCGGCTCATCGAGTACTCGACCAGCCGGCCCGTCGACGTGGAGCGGGCCCGCACCGCGCTGGCCGGTGCGGGCTTCGGCGACGCCGAGGTCACCACGGCCGGGGCGGGCGACCTCTCCGTACGGACCGGTGAACTCGACAACGACGGCGAACACGCCCTGCGCGCCGCCCTCGCGGAGGAAGGTGGCAAGACGACCAAGGTCCGCGACGAGCTGATCGGCCCCAGCCTCGGCGACGAGCTGCGGCGCAATGCCCTGATCGCGCTCGGCATCGCCGTGTTCGTGCAGCTGGCCTATCTCGCGGTCCGGTTCCGCTGGACGTTCGCCGTGGCCTCGGTCGGGGCGCTGGTCCACGACGTGATCATCCTGGTCGGCGCCTTCGCCTGGCTCGGCCGTACCATCGACGGCGTCTTCCTGGCCGCGCTCCTCACCGTCATCGGATACTCCGTCAACGACTCGGTGGTGGTCTTCGACCGGGTGCGGGAACTCTGGGCGAAGGCCCGTCGCGTACCGCTGGCCACCATCGCCGACCGGGCCGTTGTCCAGACCGTCCCGCGAACGGTCAACACCGGAATGGGCGCGCTCTTCATCCTCGTCGCGCTCGCGGTGCTGGGCGGTGACTCCCTCGCGGACTTCGCCCTCGCCCTGCTCATCGGCATCTGCGTCGGCACGTACTCCTCGGTGCTGACCGCCGTGCCGGCCGCCCTCGTCCTGGAGCGCAGCAGCAAGGCCCCGCCACCGGCCCGCAAGCGGGCACCGGGACGCCGGTCCGGTACGGGGCGGGCGCGCCGGGATCCGCTCGACAACGGAGCACGAGTCTAAGACCGACCGGCAATTGGGGGGCGGCGTCGCGGGGCTGGGCACGCACATCTGCCGCGTTGTCGTCAATCAACAACTTCCCCAAGCTCTCGGCTTCGCTCGAGCAGGGGAGACCCCATTGCGTTGCCTCAGTCCTCCGCCTTGCAGCTGCACGCACCCAGCCCCGCTCCTTCACCCACCCCCCAATTGCCGGTCGGTCTAAGGGCTGTCCGGCGCTCGAATTCGTCTCAGGAGGCGAGGTATCGCAGATGGTCGGCGGTGGCCCGGTCGGCGGGCAGGAAGGTCTCGATCGCCAGCTCGGCCACCGTCACATCCATCGGTGTGTTGAACGTCGCGATGGAGCAGACGAAGGAGAGCACCCGCCCGTCGTGCTCGATCAGCAGGGGCAGCGCGAAGGGCAGCGACGGAACGGGCCCGGGGCAGGTGCCTTCAGGTACGGGGTAGCCCGCGACCTCCTCGTACAGCTCACGCAGCTCCGTCGAACGGGACAGGGCGATCTGGCGGTCCATCTGGTCCAGCAGATCGGCCCGCCACTCCCGCAGATTACGGATGCGCGGGGCCAGACCTTCCGGGTGCAGGGTGATCCGCATGGCGTTCAGCGGCGGCACGAGCAGGTGCTCGGCCACTCCCTCCAGCAGCGTCGCCATGCCCCGATTGGCCGCCACCACGTTGTACGTACCGTCGACGACCAGTGCCGGATACGGGTCGTACGCCTGGAGCAGCCGCTCCATCCCCTCGCGCAGCGCGTCCAGCGCCGGGTCGTCGAAAGCGGTCTGTGCGTAGCGGGGTGCGTAACCGGCCATCAGCAGAAGGGCGTTGCGTTCTCTGACCGGGACGTCGAGATGCTCGGCGAGCCGCAGGATCATCTCTTCGCTGGGGCGGGAGCGGCCCGTCTCGATGAAAGAGATGTGCCGGGCGGAGGAATCGGCACGGAGCGCCAGCTCCAGCTGGCTGATCCGGCGCTGCTCCCGCCAGCTGCGCAGCAGCGGTCCTACCCCCGTGTCAAGCGCGACAGTTGTCATACCCAGACCGTAACGTCACCGGCACCGCCGACCGGCACCGATCACTGATGAGGGAGTCGCCGTATGCCCGCCGCACCGCTGTCGCAGCAAGAGATCGAGGACCGTCTGGCCGGACTGCCCGGCTGGTCGCTGGAAGGGGACCGGATCACCTGCACCTACCGGCTCCACACCCACTTCGCCGCCCTCGGCCTGACCGTGCATGTCGCCGCCATCCAGGACGAACTGAACCACCACTCCGATCTGACCCTCGGCTACAACACCGTCTCCCTCTCCGTGAACACGCACGACGCGGGCGGTGTGGTCACCGAGAACGATCTGAACCTGGCCGCGCGGGTGGTGGCGATCGCCGACGGGCACGGCGTGCGGTAGCCACGGCGACGCGCGCGGCAGGTCACATCGCCGCGCCGAACCGTGGATGCGCGGCGAGCCAGCGCGTACAGCTCTCGCTGCGCTGCGCTGCGCTGCGCTGCGCTGCACCGCCTCCGCGTACGCCGCCGTGTGTACCCGCTCACCGCGCCCGCCGCCGCGCCGGCCGCCGTCGAACGCGGATGCCAGCCCAGCAGATGGCGCCAGCTCAGCGGCGAGCCGGTGATCGGCCGGGTCACCAGCCCCGGGGTCGGCGGGCTCTCCCCGCAGGTCCCGATGAGGGCGAAGTCGAGTCGTCCGTCCACCAGCTGGGAGGCGATCTCGGCGACCGACCAGGAGGTGTACGTCGACACGGGCGCGGCCGGGTGCGCGGTGACCAGGCGGTCCACGAGGCCGGCCAGCAGCGGGCCGTGCGTGCCGCCCAGCCGGAAGCGCTCCATCGTCCCCCAGGCGTTGGCGAACCGGACCGCCTCCTCCTGGAGCTCGCTCACGGCGGGCAGCACCACCCGGGCCCGTTCGAGCACCAGCTCACCGAGGAGCGTGGGCCGGGCGCCGGTGTGGTCGCGGTCGAAGAGCGGGCCGCCGAGCGCCTTCTCGATCCTTCGCAGCTGCGCGCTCAACGCGGGCTGGGCGAGCCCGAGCGTCGCGGCCGCCTTGGTCAGGCTCCCGGTGTCGGCGATGGCACGTACGGCTCGCAGATGGCGCAACTCCAGCTCCATAAACGCAAGTTATGGACCCGGCGGCGTACCGGCAATATGCCGGTGTCCATTGAGTGAGATGTGTCCGGACTCGGGCGGGTGCCGGCGCGCGGCGTCGGCCGGAATGAGCGACTTGCTGAACCGGCAATAGAACTTGCCGTGGAGTCGGCCCGCGGTGACGCTGTTTCCATGAGCCAGCAAACCGGACACGGTCATCACCAGAACACCGCCCACAGCCACCAGCACCACCCGGACGCGGCCCACGGCGGGCACCACGACCACACTCATGGCCATCATCACGACGCCGGTGACATCGACTGGGATGTGATGGGGCCGCAGCTGGAGCAGGAAGCCGAGGTCAGCCGTCCGCAGTACGAGGCGGCGGCTCGCTGGATCGCAGGGCTCCCCACGGCCCCGAAGGTCCGCCGGGTGCTCGACATCGGCAGCGGACCGGGCGTGATCACCTGCCTGCTCGCCGAGATGTTCCCCGAGGCGGAGGTCGTCGCCGTCGACGGCACCCCGGCACTCCTGGAACGCACCCGGAACCACGCCGAACGCCTCGGTCTCGGCGACCGGGTCCGCACGCACGAGGCGGACCTCCCCGAAGGCCTCGGCGGACTGGAGGAGGCGGATCTGATCTGGGTGGGCAACGCCCTGCACCACATGGGCGACCAGCGCGCCGTCCTGGCCGGATTCGCCGCGCTGCTGCGCCCCGGCGGGACCGTCGCCCTGGTCGAGGGCGGGCTGCAGCCCCGTCGGCTCCCGCGTGACATCGGCATCGGGCGCCCCGGTCTGGAGGCCAGGCTCGAAGCGATCAACGCGGCCCGGTTCGAGGACATGCGGGCGGCACTGCCCGGCGCCACGCGGGAGACCGAGGACTGGAGTGCCCTGTTCACCGCGGTCGGACTGGCCCCGCAGGGCACGCGCAGCTTCCTGCTCGACCTCCCGGCGCCGCTCTCCGACCGGGCCCGGGACCATGTCGTGACCGAGTTCGCCCGTCGGCGCCAGATGTTCGAGGAGGAGCTCACGGCCGAGGACATCGCCGCACTCGACCGGCTGCTCGACCCCGACGACCCGGCCGGGCTGCTTCGGCGCCCCGATGTCTACCTGCTCTCGGCACGCACCGTGCACCTGGGCCGACGGGACTGACCGCGCGCGACCGCGCTGATGGGAGCCGGGTCGGGCCCGGCTCCCATCCGGTGCGGGAGACGGGCGGCGCGTCCCCGGGCTGTCCCATGTCCCGCCGCGGCCCCGTGGCGGCCAGGCGCGGACGGGGCTGCGGATGACGGGTATTCACGGGCCCCGGCCGCCGCCCGGGCCGTGTCAAGAAAAGACACGCTGCTGCCAGGGTGAGTGGGCATCAGGAAGTCCCCTGAGCGGTCTAATCGCGGATCAATTCGCCTATGAATAAGGGCAATTGGCGGCTCATCGAATTATGTGAATATCGCATATGGCGCATTTATGTAACTCGATCGGAGTGTGGGTGTCGACCTTCGACGTGTCCGATATGACACGTATGAAGATCTTCAGTAATTTCATCCACGGGTCGACTGCTCAGCCGACCTTTCTGAGACAGGAGAAGCGAAATGATTACGCGTTCCACCGTCGTCACCGCCGCCGTTGCGGCCGCTGCAGCCCTGGCCGCCACCGGTATCACCTACGCCTCGGCCGCCACCTCGGAGCCGGCCCAGGCGACCCAGGCCGTCCAGCAGGCCGTTCCCGCTTCGGCTCTCGGCGGCGGCGACGTCGACAAGGGCAACGAGGGCAAGGGCAACGAGGGCCGTGGCAATGAGGGCCGTGGCAATGAGGGCCGGGGCCACAACGAGGGCCGTGGCCACTACGAGGGCCGCATCCACATCAACGAGCGGACGTACGCCGACGAGCTGGGCGGCTGCGTGACCGTGGTCAGCGGCCTCGGTTCCAACAGCCTCAACATCCGCAACGACAGCCGCCGGACCGTTGAGGTCTTCCGCGGCGCCACCTGCGACAACGGCGCCCCCATCGCCACCGTCGGACCGCACAGCTCCAGCGACGGGGTGTTCCCCGGTCACGTCAAGGGCGGTGTGTGGGTCAAGAACGGTGTCGTGGGCAGCTTCCGCGTCATCGAGCGTCACTTCGACGACAAGAATGACGGCGGTGGCCGGGACTGGTGACCGAGTCGCCAGGTTGACGTGAGCCCCGGCCCGCCGTAATCGGGCCGGGGCTCCAGTCAGGGTATCCGACCGGAGTGTTCCGGTCGGATATCCGCACCTGAACGACGACTGACAATCTCAAACACCTGCCAGGTCATACTAAAACCGGACGGTGAGGTACTGCCAGCCGACTGGAGCAGCCGTGCCGCACGCGGCCACCGGTCGGGCCGGTGCTCTTCCGGTTCCGGGATTCGGCTTCCGAATTCGTTTCTCGGTCTGCGACCCTCGGCGGGGGCCCGGTAACCGGGGCGGCAGAGCGTGGCGCCGGCGTGGCAGACGCCGCCCATGTCCCGGCCGTCAGGAGGCCGACGGGCCGTCTTGGTCCGGGTGGGTGAAGGCCCGCACGGCACGGTGCCGAAGGGCCACTCGCATCATGGTCCGCACGCATCCGCACAGATCCCCGTGCCGGTCTGTATCCGGCCCATGCCCCGGGATGTTCCCGCATCGGCTCCAACCGTCACCACTGGCCGCTGCCGTTACGGTTCCGCTCCCGCAGGGCGGGCCGCCGCCCGGCTCGGCAGCCGGGCGGCGGCCCGTGTGCGTCAACGGCGCGATGGCGGGGCTCAGGCGCCGACGTTGAACTCGCCGGGGTTCGGGCCCAGGCGCCTGCCCTCGTCCAGGGCGGCGAACGCGGCCAGGTCGTCGGCGTCCAGTTCGAAGCCGAACACATCGAGGTTCTCCACGATGCGCGACGGCGTCACGGACTTCGGGATCACCACATTGCCGGTCTGGATGTGCCAGCGGAGCACCACCTGGGCGGCCGTGCGGCCGTGCTTCCGGGCGATCGCGACGACCGTCGGGACCTCCAGGAGGCCCTTGCCCTGCCCCAGCGGAGACCAGGCCTCGGTCGCGATGCCGTGCTTGGCGTGGAAGGCGCGCGACTCGGCCTGCTGGAGCTGCGGGTGGAGCTCGATCTGGTTGATCACCGGGACCACGGAGGTCTCGCCTAGCAGACGCTCCAGGTGCTCGGGGAGGAAGTTCGAGACACCGATGGCCTTGGCGCGGCCGTCGGCATGGATCTTCTCGAAGGCCTTGTACGTGTCCACGTACGCGTCCTTGGCCGGCACCGGCCAGTGGATCAGATACAGGTCGACGTAGTCGAGCCCCAGCTTGTCGAGCGAGGCGTCGAAGGCGCGCAGGGTCGAGTCGTGGCCCTGCTCGGAATTCCACAGCTTCGTGGTGACGAACAGCTCCTCCCGGGCGACACCGCAGGCCGCGATCGCTCTGCCGGTGCCCTGCTCGTTCTCGTAGATCGCGGCGGTGTCGATGCTCCGGTACCCGGACTCGATGGCCGTGGTGACCGCCTTCGCGGCCTCGTCGTCCGGCACCTGCCAGACACCGAAACCGAGCTGCGGCATCGCGACGCCGTTGTTGAGGGTGATGGAGGGGACCTGGCTCACGAGCGGTCGATCCTTACGTCGTCGGTAGGTACTCCCACGGTCAACGATCACCGGCCGCCGAGCATTCCCCGCAGACCTCATCCGTCCAGGGCATTGACCGCGTCCGGTCAGCACGCAACTCTGGAGCACGTCACTGAACTACGGACACTCTTGTGAACGTGCACTCCGAGATCATGGCGAACGACTCCGAGCGAGGTCGACGTGACGAACCCTTCCAGGCGGGCGTTGTTGGGTGTGGCCATCGGCGGTGCCGTCGCCGCGACCGCCGGGCTCCCCGCCACCGCGCACGCGGCGAGCTGGAAACTGCGCTGGTCGCCCTCGGCGAGCAGCGGTGGACTCGGTGCCTTCGAGACCGTCGAGGACGACCGGGCCGACTCCCATCCGACGGGGCAGCCGCACATCCTCACCGAGGGCGACAACTTCCGGTTCAACATGCACACCGTCGACCGGGACACCTCGACGGACCGCCAGCGCCAGGAGGTCACCGGGCTGCGCACCAGCGGCAGTTCGTACCTCAAGTGGCTGCCCGGGGAGACCTGGCGGGTCGCGTACCGCATGTACATTCCCGGCTCGCTGAAGGCGACCACCAGCTTCACCCACATCATGCAGATGAAGCAGCCGGGCACCGGCACCTCGCCGATCGTCGTGCAGTCCCTGCGCCGGGTGAGCGGGGTGCAGACCATCGAGCTCAAGCTTCCCCTCGCCGACATCCTCGTCGGCCGCACCGACCTCGTGCCGCTCCAGGACAAGTGGATCGACGTCGACTTCCGGATCACGATCGGTGACGGTGCGTCGGGCTCGGTCCGCTGGATCCTGAAGGACGGGGCGACCACCGTCGTCGACAGGTCGAAGTCCGGCGTCGACACCCTCCTCGCCGACCGGGTCCGGCCCAAGTGGGGCATCTACCGGTCGCTCGGCGACACCTCGGGATCGCTGCAGGACACCCATCTCCTGCTCACCGGGATGCGTGGGTACCAACTGGTCTGACCGGTCCCGGGAACAGGAGGCGGAACGCCCTGGCACGGCAGGGCGGCGGGGCATGCCCGCCGCCCTCGAGGGCTTTCCGTACTCCGCCCAACCTGCCTGCGCCGCTTGAGATTTGGGCCCGCGCGAGGCATTGACAGAAAGCTCCGCAGGGAATCCTATGCAGTGTCGGTCAGGAACCTTTCCTAACACCGAACCGGAAGGGATCATCCGTGCACCCTGCCGCACCCCCACGCCGCTTGGTGGCCGCCCTCGCAGGCATCAGCTGTCTGCTCCTGCCCCTGCTGGGCCATCTCCCGAAGGCCTATGCCGCCGCGGACGCGGACGAGGCCGCCATCGACTCCATCCGGGCGGCCGGCGGTGACATCGTCGTCTCGGTGGGCGGCTGGAGCGGCGACAAGCTCGGCGAGAAGTGCACCAGCGCCGCCGCGCCGGCCGGGGCCTACCAGAAGGTGATCAACGCCTACCACCTCAAGGCGCTGGACATCGACATCGAGGACACCGAGTTCTCCAAGGCGACCGTGCGGCAGCGGGTGGTCGACGCCCTGAAGATCGTCAAGAACGCCAACCCCGGCCTCGTGACGTACGTGACCACGGGGACCACCCCGACCGGCCCCGACGCCACCGGCAAGGACCTCATCGAGCGGGGCGCCGTGACCAAGATCGTCGTCCAGTACAAGGGCTGAGGAGATCCCATGCGTACCACCACGAGCGGAGCGACCCTCGCCGGAGCGGCACTCGCCGCAGGACTGCTGATGCCACTGCTCGGCGCGCCGTCGGCCGCCGCGGCGGACACCCGCTACGAGGCGGAGGGCGCGAAGCTCTCCCAGGCGGCCGTGGCGACCAACCACACCGGCTACTCCGGCACCGGCTTCGTCGACTACACCAACGTGGCCGGATCCTCCGTGGAGTTCACGGTGAACGCCACCGCGGCCGGCAACGCGCTGGCCATCCGCTACGCCAACGGAACCACCACCGAGCGTCCGCTGGACATCAGCGTCAACGGCACGGTCGTCGCCTCCGGAGTCCCGTTCGGCTCCACCGGGTCCTGGGACACCTGGGCGACGAAGACCATCGGCGCACAGCTCCCCGCCGGAACCAGCACCGTCCGGGCCACCGCGACCACGGCCGACGGCGGCCCGAACCTCGACTACCTGGACACCGCGATCCCCGCCACCGGCGGTCCCGCCGTGCCCTTCGGCAGCCACACGATCCCGTACGCCGCGGGGATGCTGAAGCCCTCGGGCTCGCAGTCGGCACTCGACCAGGCCGTGATCAGGACGTACAACGACTGGAAGTCCGCGTTCGTGAAGAAGAACTGCGGCAACGGCTGGTACGAGGTCATCTCGCCGGACGCCGACCACCCCTACGTCGCCGAGGCCCAGGGCTACGGGATGGTCGTCACCGCGACGATGGCGGGCGCCGACCCGGAGGCGAAGACCGTCTTCGACGGCATGGTCAAGTACATGCTGGCGCACCCCTCGGTGAACAACGCCAACCTCCTCGCCGCCGAACAGGACGCCTCCTGCAAGAGCGTCGACGGCTCCGACTCGGCGACCGACGGGGACCTGGACGTCGCCTACGGGCTGCTCCTCGCCGACAGGCAGTGGGGCTCCACCGGCACGTACAACTACAAGGACCTCGCGGTCAAACACATCAACGCCATCAAGAAGAGCGAGGTCAACCCGACCACGCACCTGATGCTGTTCGGCGACTGGTCGGACTCGGGGGAGTCCCACTACTGGATGACCCGCTCCTCGGACTGGATGATCGACCACTTCCGCGCGTTCAGGGCCGCCACCGGTGACAGCACCTGGGACACCGTGCGTACCGCGCACCAGAACCTGATCACCTCCCAGCAGTCCAAGTACGCATCCAGCACGGGGTTGTTGGCGGACTTCGTCGTCAACACCAACACCACGGCCAAGCCCGCCCCGGGCGAGGTGCTCGAAAGCCCCAACGACGGCGACTACTCCTGGAACGCCTGCCGCGACCCGTGGCGCATCGGTGCCGACGCCGTCACCAGCGGGGACAGCGCCTCGCTCGCCGCGGCCCGCAAGCTCAACACCTGGATCAAGGCCAAGGCGGGCGGCGACCCGGACAAGATCGCCAGCGGCTACCACCTGAACGGTTCGGTGTTCGACAGCGGCAACGACATGGCGTTCACCGCCCCGTTCGTCGTGACCGCGCTGACCGACTCCGGCTCCCAGGCCTGGCTCGACGCGCTCTGGAACAAGCTCGCCACCACCCCGATCGACCCGGATCTCTACTACGGCGGGAGCGTCCAGCTCCAGTCGATGATCGTCGCATCCGGCAACTACTGGGTTCCCTGACGGAGGGTCAGATGCAGACCGGAACGCTCACCACCTCACGAGGAAGAGTGGCGGCCCTCACCGCCGTGCTGCTCTGCACCGCCCTGGTGCAGGCGGTCCCGCAGCCGGCCTCCGCGGCCGCCACCCGCTACGAGGCGGAGTCCGCGACGATCGTCAAGGGCGCCGCCGAGTCCAACCACTCCGGCTACTCGGGCACCGGATTCGTCAACGGCGACAACGTCGTCGGCAGCTATGTGGAGTTCACCGTCGACGCGGCCTCCGCAGGCACCGGGAAGATAGCCGTCCGCTACTCCAACGGTACGGCGGACGCCCGGCCCGCCGATGTCGCCGTGAACGGCACGGTGGTCTCGGCCGCCCGCGCCTTCGACGCCACCACCGACTGGAACACCTGGGCCACCTCCACCCTGACCACCCCGGTCAAGGCGGGCAGCAACAAGATCCGGCTGACGTCCACGTCGGCCAACGGGCTGCCCAACCTCGACTACCTCGACGTCACGGTCACCTCCTCGGACACCGAGGCGCCCACCGCGCCCACGGCGCCCAGCTGTTCGGAGATCACCGAGAACAGCCTCACGCTCGGCTGGGGCGCCGCCACGGACAACGTGGGAGTCGCCGCGTACGACATCTACGAACACGGCAACAAGTTCGGCGAGGCACCCGGCACCGCCACCACGAAGAACCTGACCGGGCTCACCCCCGACACCACCTACAACCTCACGGTGTTCGCACGTGACGCGGCCGGCAATGTGTCGTCGGTCAGCCCGATCGTGGACTGCACCACCCTGCGCAGCTCCGACACCACCGCACCCTCGGCACCCGGCACCCTGTCCACCTCCGGCCTCACCGCGAACAGCGTCGCCCTGAACTGGGGGGCGTCGACGGACGACAAGGCGGTCACCGCCTACGAGGTACGCAGCGGCAGCACCGTCTACAAGACCGTGACCGGCGCTCCGCCGGCCACCACGACCACCCTCACCGGGCTCGCCTGCGCCAGCCCGTACAGCCTGGACGTCGTCGCCAAGGACGCGGCGGGCAATGCCTCACCGCCGAGCAACACGGTCACCTTCACCACCCCGGACTGCGCCACCGACGGCGGTGTGCCGTCCGGCATCGCCACCGTCTCCGGCGGCTGGTCCATCCCCTGGGGCACCTACTGGATGCCCGACGGCAAGAGCGCGCTGGTCACCGAACGGGACAGCTTCAAGGTCCTCAAGGCCACCCCCGACGGCACCAGGACCCAGGTCGGGACCGTACCCAACGCCGTCACGACCGACGGCGAGGGAGGTCTGCTCGGCGTCGCCGTCGACCCGAAGTGGTCCACCAACCACTACGTGTACTTCATGCACACCGCGTCCGAGGGCAACCGCGTGGCACGCATGACCTACGACGGCAGCTCGCTCAGCGGATACACGGTCCTGCTCCAGGGGATCAAGAAGAGCAGGTACCACGACGGCGGACGGCTGCTGTTCGGCCCCGACGGCTACCTGTACGTGTCGACCGGCGAGGCACAGACCCCCGACCTGGCCCAGGACAAGAACTCGCTGAACGGCAAGATCCTGCGGATGACGACGGACGGCAAGGCCGCTCCGGGCAATCCGTTCGGCAACTACGTCTACAGCTACGGCCACCGCAACCCGCAGGGGCTCGCCTTCGACCGCAACGGCCGGCTCTGGGAGGCGGAGTTCGGCGACAGCAAGAAGGACGAGCTCAACCTCATCAAGCCGGGCAAGAACTACGGCTGGCCGGTCTGCGAGGGCACCTGCACCACCGACGGCATGACCAACCCGAAGAAGACCTGGAACATCTCCGAGGCCTCGCCCAGCGGGATCGCCATCGTCCGCAACGTCATCTACATGGCGGCGCTGAAGGGCGAACGGCTGTGGCGGGTGCCGATCAGCGGTGACACCGAGAACCTCGGCACGCCGAGCGCGTACTACGTCGGAACGTACGGCAGGCTGCGCACCGTCACCAAGGTGCCCGGCCAGGACCAGCTCTGGCTCTCCACCACCAACTGCGACAACAAGGGCAACGAACCCGACGGCTCGGACAAGCTGTTCCGCGTCTCGATCACGTAGCACGGGACGCCGTACGCGCTGTACCGCCGGGGCACGCCATGTCTCAGCGGTACAGCGCGTCGACCTCCGCGGCGTACGCCGTCTCGATCGCCCGGCGCTTCAGCTTCAGCGACGGGGTGAGCAGACCGTGATCCTCGCTGAAGGGATGCGCGAGGATCCGGAACGTACGGATCGACTCGGCCTGGGAGACCGCCGTGTTGGCGGCCACCACCGCCCGCCGGACCTCCATCTCCAGACCCGGATCGCGCACCAGGTCCTCCGGCTTCAGAGGCTCCCGCCCCTGCATCGCGAGCCAGTGGTCCACCGCCTCCTGGTCGACCGTGACCAGGGCCGCGATGTACGGCCGGTCGTTGCCGACCACGATGCACTGCGCGACCAGCGGATGCGCCCGCACCCGCTCCTCCAGACCGGCCGGCGCCACACTCTTGCCGCCCGATGTCACCAGGATCTCCTTCTTCCGCCCGGTGATCGTCAGATATCCGTCCTCGTCGAGCGAGCCCAGGTCCCCGGTGGCCAGCCAGCCCTCGCGCAGCACCGCCGCGGTGGCCTGCGGGGCGCCGAGATAGCCCGTGAACACATTGTCGCCGTGCACCCACACCTCACCGTCCTCGGCGATGTGCACGGTCGTCCCCGGGATCGGCAGCCCGACCGTGCCGTACCTGGTGCGTTCCGGCGGATTGGCCGTGGCCGCCGCGGTCGACTCGGTCAGCCCGTACCCCTCGTACACCGTGACGCCCGCGCCCTCGAAGAACAGCCCGAGCTGCCGCTCCATCCCCGAACCACCGGACATGGCGTGCCGGATCCGGCCGCCCATCGCCTCGCGCACCTTCTTGTACACGACCTTGTCGAAGAACTGGTGCTGCATCCGCAGCCCGGCCGACGGTCCCGGCCCGGTCCCGAACGCGCGCGCCTCCAGCGCCTCGGCGTACTTCACCGCGATGTCCACGGCCTTGTCGAACGGCCCGATCCGGCCCTCCGTCTCGGCCCTGCGCCGGGCGGCGTTGAAGACCTTCTCGAAGATGTACGGAACCGCCAGGATGAACGTCGGCCGGAAGGACACCAGATCCGGCATCAGCGCCTTGGCCGACAGCTCCGGCTGATGGCCCAGCTTCACCCGGCCCCGGATCGCCGCGACCTCGACCATCCGGCCGAAGACATGGGCCAGCGGCAGGAAGAGCAGCGTCGCCGCCTCATCACCCGGCCGGGAGCGGAACACCGACTTCCAGCGGGCGACCATGGTGTCCGTCTCGAACATGAAGTTGGCGTGCGTGAGCACACAGCCCTTGGGGCGTCCCGTCGTCCCCGAGGTGTAGATGACGGTGGCCACGGACTCGGGCGTCACGGCGCGGCGGTGGCGGTGCACCACCTCGTCCTCGACGTCCGCCCCCGCCTCGACCAGCTCGGCCACCACGCCGGCGTCCAGCTGCCAGAGCCGCTTGAGGCCGGGCAGCCGGTCGATCACCGAGGCGATCGTCATCGCGTGGTCCTCGTGCTCGACCATGACGGCGGACACCTCGGCGTCGTGCAGCATCCACAGCACCTGCTCGGCCGAGGAGGTCGGATAGACCGGTACGGACTGGGCGCCCACCGTCCACAGTGCGAGGTCGAAGAGCGTCCACTCGTAACGCGTACGCGACATCAGGGCCACCCGGTCGCCGAACCTGACGCCGTGGGCGATCAGTCCCTTGGCGAGCGCCAGCACCTCGTCGCGGAAGGCCGCAGCGGTGACAACCCGCCAGTTCCCGTTCGCGTCCTTGCGGCCGAGCGCGACCCGGTGCGGGTCCTCCTCGGCATGGTCGAAGACCACGTCTGCCAGCCCGCCCACGAGGGGCGCGGCCGCCATGGGTGGGACAGTGAACTCGCGCAATGACCTGCTCCTTGTGGCGCTCCGCACAGCGCCGTGACGCTACCCCACCGGGCGGCGCGGCGGGAGGGCCCGAAACGGCGGACAAGGTGGCATATGCACAAGTCAGCCACCGAAATCCGGCCAGATGGGCAAGGCTCGGGCGTGGCCGGGACCACGGAGCGAGGGGCGGGCGCCGGAATCTCCACCGAATCTGTACGCCACTGCCACTCCCGTTCCGGGGGTATGCACGGTGGTTCATCCGTATTCACCCCGATCGGGCGGGACGTGTGTGCGACCGCCGGTATGCCCGTGCCTCCGTGCACGCGGGTGGTCATGCGTGTGGCCGTGCGCCGTCCCGGCCGTTGATCGGAGCGAGGGGGCCGACGCCGCGGATCAGCCGGTCGCCGCCCGCCAGGATCGCCGTCGCCAGCGCGTCCGCGGCCTCGTGCGCCCCGTCGCGGCGGCGGCCGTGCGACAGGACGAAGTCCACACCGCCCAGCTCCGGCAGACCCGCCCTGGCCGGAACCGGCGCCAGGCCCGGCGGGATCAGCCCCCGGCTGTGGACCATCACGCCCAGCCCCGCGTGGGCCGCCGCGACCAGCCCGCTCAGGCTGGTGCTCGTGCAGGCGATCCGCCAGGACCGGCTGTGTTCCTCCAGGACCTCCAGGGCGCGGGCGCGGGTGATGCCCGGCGGCGGGAAGACGATCAGCGGCACCGGGCGGTCCGGGGCGATCCGCAGCTGTGGTGCGCCGATCCAGGCCAGCGCGTCCTGCCAGACCAGCTCGCCGTGCGTGTCGCCGGTGCGCCGTTTGGCCAGCACCAGATCGAGCCGGCCGGCCGCGAGACGCTGCTGGAGCGTCCCGGAGAGCTCCACCGTCAGTTCCAGCTCGACCTCCGGATGGTCGTGGCGGAACGACTCCAGGATCTCCGGCAGCCGGGTCAGCACGAAGTCCTCGGAGACCCCGAACCGCAGCCGCCCGCGCAGCCGGGTGCCGGTGAAGAAGGCCGCGGCCCGCTCATGGGCCGCGAGTATCGTCCGGGCGAAGCCGAGCATCGCCTCGCCGTCCACGGTGAGATCGACCCGGTGCGTGTCCCGGGTGAACAACTGCCGCCCCGCCGCGTCCTCCAGGCGCCGCACGTGCTGGCTCACCGTGGACTGCCGCACCCCCAGCCGCCGGGCGGCCCGGGTGAAACTCAGCGTCTGGGCGACGGCGAGAAAGGTACGGAGCTGCGCGGGGTCGTACATGAGTGCCAGGCTATCGCGCTCCGTGATGACAGTGAGAGCGGTGTGCGGGATTCCCGATCACGCCGATCGGGAGCAGCATGGGGAGGGCACGACCAGAACCAAGAGAACATGTGGAGCACATGAGCCGCCGCACCCTGAAGCTGCCGTCCTGGCTGCCGCTCGACCCGTACATCCTGGCGCTGATCGGCACCGTCGTGCTCGCGGCGATACTGCCCGCCTCGGGGACTGCGGCCGATGTGGCGGGCGGTGCCTCCACCGGAGCGATCGCCTTTCTCTTCTTCCTGTACGGCGCCCGGCTCTCCACCGCCGAGGCCCTGGACGGGCTCAAGCACTGGCGGCTCCACCTCACCGTGCTGATCTGCACCTTCGTGGCGTTCCCGCTGCTCGGACTCGCGGGCAGGGGACTGGTGCCCCACGTCCTGACGCCGCAGCTCCACAGCGGCTTCCTCTTCCTCTGCCTCGTCCCGTCGACCATCCAGTCGTCGATCGCCTTCACCTCGATCGCCCGGGGCAACGTGCCCGCGGCGATCTGCGCGGGCTCCTTCTCGTCGATCGCCGGGATCTTCCTCACCCCGCTGCTCGCGGCCGCCCTGCTCGGCAACAACGGCGGTGGATTCTCGGCGGACGCGCTGCTGAGGATCGGCGTCCAGCTGCTGCTGCCGTTCGTCGCCGGGCAACTGCTGCGCCGCTGGATCGGCGGCTTCATCACCCGCCACAAGAAGGTCCTCGGCCATGTCGACCGCGGCTCGATCCTGCTCGTCGTCTACACGGCCTTCGGTGAGGGCATGGTCGCGGGCATCTGGCACCAGGTCACCCCGGCCCGGCTCGGGGCGCTGCTCGGTGCCGAAGCACTGCTGCTCGCACTGATGCTCACGCTGACCTGGTACGGGGCGAAGCGGCTCGGCTTCGACCGGGAGGACCGGATCGCCATCCAGTTCGCCGGTTCGAAGAAGAGCCTGGCGTCGGGACTGCCGATGGCGAGTGTGCTGTTCGGGGCGCAGGCCTCGCTCGCCGTGCTGCCGCTGATGCTCTTCCACCAGATGCAGCTGATGGTGTGCGCCGTGATCGCCAAGCGCCGCTCGCGCGACGCGGAGCAGGAGAGCCCGGCGAGCGCAGCGGTGTCACGGGGGCCCGCCGCCGCGGTGGGCTGAGCCGGGACGGGGCCGGGCGGGGCCGGGGCGCCCTGCGGGGGCCTCAGTCCAGGCCGACCGGTGTCTCCAGGGCGATGCGGTGCTCGCCCGCGTACACGTTCATCGAAGGGCCCCGCAGGAAGCCCACCAGGGTCAGCCCGGTCTCGGCCGCCAGGTCGACGGCGAGGGACGACGGCGCCGAGACCGCCGCGAGCATCGGGATCCCGGCCATCACCGCCTTCTGGGCCAGCTCGAACGAGGCCCGCCCCGACACCAGCAGAATGGCCCGGGACAGCGGCAGCCGGTGGTCGGTGAGGGCCCGGCCGACCAGTTTGTCGACCGCGTTGTGCCGCCCGACGTCCTCCCGGATGTCGAGCAGCTCGCCCGCCTCGGAGAACAGGGCCGCCGCGTGCAGCCCGCCGGTGCGGTCGAAGACCCGCTGTGCGGCGCGCAGCCGGTCGGGGAGGGCGGCGAGCAGGGCGGGCTCGACCCGCAGCGGGGGAGCGTCGGCGACCGGGTGCCGGGTCGTGGTGCGTACCGCGTCGAGGCTCGCCTTGCCGCACAGTCCGCAGGACGAGGTGGTGTACACATTGCGTTCGAGCGTGATGTCGGGGACCGGGACACCGGGGGCGAGCTTCACGTCCACCACGTTGTACGAGTTGACGCCGTCGGCGGTCGCTCCGGCGCAGTAGACGATGGACTGCACCTCGGAGCCGTCGCCGATGACGCCCTCGCTCACCAGGAACCCCGCCGCCAGGGCGAAGTCGTCACCCGGAGTGCGCATCGTGATGGCGAGCGGCCTGCCGTCGAGCCGGATCTCCAGGGGCTCCTCGGCGACGAGCGTGTCGGGCCGGGTGGAGACGGCCCCGTCCCGGATGCGGATGGTGCGGCGACGCTCGGTGACCCGTCCCATAGCGGTTAAACCCGATTCTGTACGTGCGGGAGGCCGAACCGGCCTCTGAGGATCTCATTGTCCTGTACGGAGCGGACCCGGCGAGGCGCGAGAAATGACATCAAGTCGACAGAATACTGTCTACAGAATCCTTTCGAGATGTCAACGCTGTCGTCAAGCCATGTTGCCAAGCCTCCAACGGCCGGGCGCTATTCCTGTGGGAACACGTGCCCCTGTACCGGGCAGTAGCGACCAAGACTGGATGGTTCCTGCCATACGTAGCGAGGGGACCCCGTACATGACCGGCTCACGTGTCGTGGCGCTCGGCCACTACCAGCCCGCCAAGGTGCTCACCAACGACGACCTGGCGGCCATGGTCGATACCAGCGACGAGTGGATCACCAGCCGCGTCGGCATCAGGACCCGCCATGTCGGGGGGCCGGACGAGCCGGTGGACGAGATGGCCGCGCACGCGGGCGGCAAGGCGCTGGCCGCGGCGGGGCTGCGGCCGGCCGAGGTCGATCTGGTCCTGGTCGCCACCTCGACCGCGATCGACCGCTCGCCGAGCATGTCGGCGCGCGTCGCCGCCCGGCTCGGGATGGGCTCGCCCGCGGTGATGGACATCAACGTCGTCTGCTCCGGCTTCACCCATGCCCTCGCCACCGCCGACCATGCCATCCGGGCCGGGGCCGCCGAGCGCGTCCTGGTCATCGGCGCCGACAAGATGGCGGACATCGCCGACTGGACCGACCGCAGCACCTGCGTACTGCTCGGCGACGGCGCCGGTGCGGCGGTCGTCGTCGCGGAGCCGGACGGGAGCGGCCGGCCCGGGATCGGTCCCGTTCTGTGGGGCTCGGTGCCGGAGATGGGGAACGCGGTACGGATCGAGGGAACGCCGCCGCGGTTCGCCCAGGAAGGGCAGTCCGTCTACCGCTGGGCCACCACGCAGCTGCCGCCCATCGCCCGCAAGGTGTGCGAGAAGGCCGGTGTGGCGCCCGAGGAGCTGGGAGCGGTGGTACTGCACCAGGCCAACCTGAGGATCATCGAACCCGTCGCCAGGAAGATCGGCGCGGTCAACGCGGTCGTCGCCAGGGACGTCGTGGACTCCGGCAACACGTCCGCGGCCTCGATCCCGATGGCCCTGTCCAAACTGGTGGAACGCGGCGAGGTCCACAGCGGCGCGCCGGTTCTGCTCTTCGGCTTCGGCGGGAATCTCTCGTACGCGGGTCAGGTGATCCGCTGCCCCTAGCGGGCATTGCGCTCGGTAGACTGTAGACAATAGGCAATTGATGCCTCGTCGGCCGGAGGGGGACCGCGATGTTGTCCGCAGGACTGCCGCAAGGGACTGTGCCGAGGCTGGAGCGGCCCGGACCGCTGCGTGAGCGCGTGTACGAGGCGCTGCTCGAACTCATGACGACGCGTGCGCTCCGTCCCGGCCAGCATCTGGTCGAGAGCGAGCTGGCGGGCCATCTCGGGGTGTCCCGCCAGCCGGTCCGCGAGGCGCTGCAGCGGCTGAACACCGAGGGCTGGGTCGATCTCCGGCCCGCCCAGGGCGCGTTCGTGCACGAGTCCACGGAGGAGGAGGCGGACCAGCTGCTCTCGGTCCGCACCCTTCTGGAGGCCGAGGCCGCACGCCTCGCCGCGGCCAACTCGGGCACGGCCGGCATCGCGGCCCTGGAGGAGCTCTGCGCCAAGGGTGAACAGGCCGTCGCCGACGACGACGTGGACCTCGTGGTCGCCACCAACGCGGCCTTCCACGCCCAGGTCATGGAGCTGGCGGGCAATGCCGTCCTCTCCGGGCTCGCCGGCCAGGTGGACCGCAGGGTCCGCTGGTACTACACCCCGGTGGCCCGCCGACGCGGCGCCCGGTCCTGGATCGAGCACCGCGCGCTCATCGAGGCGATCTCCGCGCGCGACGAACAGCGGGCCACGGAGATCATGCGGTCCCACACGGAACACACGCGCAGCACGTACCACCAGCGCGAGGAGAGGTAGCTCCGCTCGGGATCAGGGCCGGTCCCTGCGTGGGCAGACCAGGTGGTGGCTGATCCGGCAGCACTCCCCGGGGCCCGGTTCGTGGTCCTGGGCGTTCCACGCCGTGCCGTCCCGGTCGAGGTGCCACCGCTGTCCGGGCGGCACGGTGTGCGCGAGGAGCGGGGCGGGGCCGTCCGGTTCGAGACGGACCCACCACCGGTAGTGGGTGGGGCGGATATCGACGGTGAGCCCGCAGTCCGGGCAGTCGGGCGCGGGTTCCGGGCCGGGGAACGCCCCGTCCCGGAGACCCTGCTCGTGATCGGTCGAGTGTTGGAGATCGGTCCATTCCTCAGTGGTCCGTGGCGTTCCGGAAACCCCCATGGTCAAAGGGTGCGGGCAGGTCGTGAGGCGCGGTAGGACGCGATCCGGCCGCGCGGCGGCGGGTGGGAAGCCGCGCGGCCGTCGGCGCGGGTGTGGCGGGCGGCAGGCAGACTTGCCGGTGTGACGATACTGAGCAAAGGCGCCAACGTGCCCGTCGCGGCTTCCGCGGTCAGGGCCGTACTCGACTGGTCGGCAGGGCCCGGAGTGCCGGACGTGGATGCTTCCGCCCTGCTGCTGGGCAGCGGCGGGCGGGTGCGATCCGATGACGACTTCGTCTTCTACAACCAGCCGCGGCACGCCTCGGGCGCGGTGAGCCACGTCGGCAAACGGCCCGGCAGCGACTCGCTGGACGTCCACCTGGCCGCGCTGGGGCCGGACATCGAGCGCGTCGCGCTCTGCGCCTCCGCCGACGGCGGCACCTTCGGTCAGGTGCCGGGGCTGTGTCTGCGGCTGCTCGACTCGGCGTCCGGTGCCGAACTGGCCCGCTTCGGCATCACCGCCGCGATGGAGACCGCCCTGGTCGGCGGTGAGCTCTACCGGCGCGACGGCGGCTGGAAGTTCCGCGCGGTCGGCCAGGGTTACGCCAGCGGGCTGGCGGGACTGGCGACCGACTTCGGGATCAGCGTCGACGAGGACCAGCCCGCGGCCGGGCCCGGCTCCCGTCCCGTGACGCCTCCGTACCCCGCCCGGGCACCGTCGTTCGACGCCCCCGTGCCGTCGTTCAATGCTCCCGTGCCGGCGGCCGGCGCCCCCGTGCCGGGGCACGTCGCAGGAGAGCCCCGGCCCCGGCTCACCAAGGGCGAGGAGCACCTGCCCGTGGACATGCGCAAGCGCCTGTCGCTGCGCAAGCAGCAGGTCCTGGTCAGCCTGGGCAAACACGGCGTACCGGAGCTGCGCGCGCGGGTGGTCCTCGTCCTCGACGCGTCGGGTTCGATGGGCGGTCTCTACCGGCGGGGCACGGTCGCGGGTGTCGCCGAGCGGATGGTGGCCGTCGCGGCGCAGCTCGACGACGACGGCCAGATGCAGGCGTGGACGTTCGCCAGCAACCCCGCCCGGCTCCCCGACCTTGCCGTGGGCGACCTGCCCGAGTGGCTCAGGCTGCACGTACGCGTGGGGCAGACCTTCGGGTTCGGGCGCAGGAAGCCGCCCAGGGGGCTGGAGCCCGGTCAGATCGACATGCGTACGGTCGGGATCCAGAACGAGGAACAGAAGGTCATCGCCGAGGTGCGGGCCTTCGTGCGGGCGCATCCGGTGCCCGACCCCACGCTGGTCCTGTTCTTCTCGGACGGCGGTGTGCACCGCAACAGGGAGATCGAGCAGGAGCTGCGGGCCGCCGCCGAGGAGCCGGTGTTCTGGCAGTTCGTCGGCCTCGGCAGCTCTCAGTACGGCGTGCTGGAACGGTTCGACACCATGCCGGGCCGCCGGGTCGACAACGTGGGCTTCTTCGCCGCCGACGACATCGAGAGGATCTCCGACCAGGAGCTGTACGACAGGGTCCTGTCGGAGTTCCCGTCCTGGCTGAGGGCCGCCCGCCAGGCCGGAATCCTGCGCTGAACGGGTCGGCCCCCACCGCCCGGCCGACCGGCTTTGTCCTCGGTGTGGAGAAAGTTGTAGTGGATTCCTGCGCAACTTCTTCCCACTCCCGGCAACCGCTGCTACGTTCCCCTCGAAAGCCCGACGGAAAGGCCGATGCGGCGGGGAGGGGCGCGTGAGACGTATGACGGCACGACCCGCGAATGCGCATCAGGCGCGACTGCTCCGGCTGTTGCGCGACGGCGGGCCCAACTCACGTGCACAGCTGGGGGATCAGGTCGATCTCTCCCGCTCCAAGCTCGCCGTCGAGGTCGACCGACTGCTGGAGACCGGGCTCGTCGTGGCCGACGGACTCGCCGCATCCCGCGGCGGGCGCCGCTCGCACAACATAAGGCTCGCACCACAACTGCGGTTCCTTGGCGTCGACATCGGTGCCACATCCGTCGATGTGGCCGTCACCAACGCCGAGTTGGAGATCCTGGGCCACCTCAACCATCCGATGGACGTACGCGAAGGCCTCGTCGCCGTCTTCGAGCAGGTGCTGTCCATGGCGGCCAAGCTCCGGGCCTCCGGGCTCGCCGAGGGTTTCGACGGCGCGGGCATCGGCGTACCCGGACCGGTCCGCTTCCCCGAAGGCGTCCCGGTCGCACCGCCGATCATGCCCGGCTGGGACGGCTTCCCGGTCCGCGAGGCGCTCAGCCAGGAACTGGGCTGCCCCGTCATGGTCGACAACGATGTGAACCTGATGGCGATGGGGGAGCAGCACGCGGGCGTCGCACGCTCCGTGGGCGACTTCCTCTGCGTCAAGATCGGCACCGGCATCGGCTGCGGCATCGTCGTCGGCGGCGACGTCCACCGCGGTACGACCGGCAGCGCCGGGGACATCGGCCATATCCAGGTGGAACCCGAGGGCCGCGCCTGCGCCTGCGGCAACCGGGGCTGCCTGGAGGCCCACTTCAGCGGTGCCGCGCTCGCCCGCGACGCCGAGGACGCGGCGCGCACCGGGCGGTCGGCGGAGCTCGCCGGCCGGCTGGAGGCCGCCGGGAGACTCACCGCCGCCGATGTGGCCGCCGCCGCGGCGGCCGGTGACGCCACCTCGCTCGACCTGATCCGTGAAGGCGGCAACCGGGTCGGCCAGGTCATCGCGGGACTCGTCAGCTTCTTCAACCCCGGCCTGGTGGTGATCGGCGGCGGTGTGACCGGCCTCGGCCACACGCTCCTCGCCAGTGTCCGGACCCAGGTCTACCGGCAGTCGCTGCCGCTGGCCACCGGCAATCTCCCCATCGTGCTGGGTGAGCTGGGACCGGCCGCCGGAGTGATCGGCGCCGCCCGCCTCATCAGCGACCACCTCTTCTCACCGGCCTGACCCCGGGCCGGCCACGCACGGGCGCACCCCGGAAACACCGGGATCGCCGGAAACACCCGCACCACCGCACCTGGTACAGCCCTGCCCGCTCACCGGCCCTCCCCAAGTTCTCGGCTGCGTTCGAGCAGGGGAGACCCCATTCGCCGAGGGGATCGTCATGGCACCAGAACCACCCCTGCTCACCATGTCCGGCATCACCAAGTCGTTCCCCGGAGTGCGCGCCCTCGACGGCGTGGACCTGGAGGTCCAGGCCGGCGAAGTCCACTGTCTCCTCGGGCAGAACGGCGCCGGCAAGTCCACCCTCATCAAGGTGCTCGCCGGGGCCCATCAGCCCGACGGAGGCGCGATCACCTGGCGCGGCGAACCGGCCGCGCTGAAGTCGCCCATCGCCGCCATGCGGCTGGGCATCGCCACCATCTACCAGGAACTCGACCTGGTGGAAGGCCTGTCGGTCGCCGAGAACGTCTTCCTCGGCCACGAACCCACCACCGCCCGCTTCGTCGTCCGCACCCGCGAGGGCCGCACCGCCGCCGCGGCGCTGCTGAAGCGGCTCGGCCACCCGGAGATCGACCCGGCCCGCCCGGTCGGTGAGCTGTCCGCCGCTCAGCAGCAGATCGTCTCCATGGCACGGGCGCTCTCGCACGACGTACGGCTCATCGTCATGGACGAGCCGTCCGCCGCACTCGACCCGGACGAGGTCGACAACCTCTTCCGTATCGTCGCCGCGCTCACCGCCGACGGCGTCGCCGTCGTCTACATCTCGCACCGCCTGGAGGAGATCCGCCGGATCGGCGACCGGGTGACCGTGCTCAAGGACGGACGGGCCGTGGCCGTCGGGCTGCCCGCCGATTCCACACCGACACGCGACATCGTTGCCATGATGACCGGACGCAACGTCGAGTACGTCTTCCCGCCCCGTACCGCGGACCGCGCGGAAGTCACCGCGGCGGAGCCCGTCCTCAAGGTCGAGGGGCTGACCAGGAAGGGTGAATTCGACCCCGTGGACCTGGAGTTGAGGCCCGGCGAGATCGTGGGCCTGGCCGGGCTCGTCGGTTCGGGGCGCTCCGAGATCCTGGAGACCGTCTACGGCGCCCGCAGGCCGAGCGCCGGACGGGTGACCGTGGCCGGCAAGCAGTTGAGGCCCGGCAGCGTCCGTGCGGCCGTCGCCGCCGGAATCGGCCTCGCCCCCGAGGAACGCAAGGCGCAGGCCCTGCTGATGCTCGAATCGGTCACCCGCAATGTCTCCGTCTCCTCGATGTCCCGCTTCTCCAGGGCCGGCTGGATCGACCGCGCGGCCGAACGCCGGGCGGCCCGCGAAGCCACCCGCGAACTCTCGCTGCGCCCCGACAACCCGGACACCCCCGTTCGCATGCTCTCCGGCGGCAACCAGCAGAAGGCGGTCCTGGCCCGCTGGCTGCTGCGCGGCTGCCGGGTCCTGCTGCTCGACGAACCGACCCGCGGTGTCGACGTCGGCGCCCGCGCCGAGCTGTACGCCGTGATCCGCCGGCTGGCCGACGAAGGCCTCGCCGTCCTGCTCGTCTCCAGCGAGGTGCCCGAAGTACTGGGCCTCGCCGACCGGGTGCTGGTGCTCCGCGAGGGCCGCGTCGTGCATACGGCGGACGCCCGGGAGCTCGACGAGCACCGTGTACTCGACCTAGTGATGGAAGGGAGCCCGACGTCATGACCCAGCCCGTCTCCTCGGCGCAGCAGGGCGGGCCGGACAAGGGGGCCGCCCCCGCCCCGGTCCCCGAACTCCGGAAGAAGGACGGACCCGTCCGCACCTCGGGCCTGCGCCTGGACGTCCGTAACCTCTCGCTCCTCGGCGTCCTCGCGGTACTGGTCGCCGTCGGCGGATTCACCGAGCCCGACGCCTTCCTGGACACCGGGAACCTTCAGCTGATCCTGACGCAGTCGTCCGTCATCGGTGTCGTCACCGTCGGGATGACCTTCGTCATCACCAGCGGCGGCATCGACCTCTCGGTCGGAGCGATGGTCGCACTCGCCTCAGTCTGGGCGACCACGGTCGCCACCCAGGAGTACGGCTTCGCGGGGATCCTGTTCACCGCGGTGATCGTCGGACTCGCCGCCGGACTGGTGAACGGGCTGCTCATCGCGTACGGGCGGATGGTGCCGTTCATCGCGACGCTGGCCATGCTCGCGTCGGCCCGCGGGCTCGCACTCCAGATCACCGACGGAAAGACCCAGATCGTCACCGTCAAGTCGGTCCTCGACCTGGGCCTGCCCGACTCCTACGTCCTCGGCATCCCGCCGCTGGTCATGATGTTCGCCGCGGTCACCGTCATCGGCTGGCTGGTGCTGAACCGTACGACCTTCGGACGGCGCACGGTCGCGGTCGGCGGCAACGCCGAAGCCGCCAGGCTGGCCGGGATCGACGTACGACGCCAGCGGCTCTTCCTCTATCTCCTCTCCGGGCTGTGCTGCGGCATCGCCGCCTTCATGCTGATCATCCTGTCCGGCTCGGGTCAGAACACCAACGGCAATCTGTACGAGCTCGACGCCATCGCGGCCGCGATCATCGGCGGCACCCTGCTCAGCGGCGGGCGCGGCACCATCGTCGGCTCCGTACTGGGTGTCCTGGTCTTCACCACCATCACCAACATCTTCGCGCTCAACAATCTGCAGAGCGACGTCCAGCAGATCGCCAAGGGCGCGATCATCGTCGCCGCCGTCCTGGTCCAGCGCCGCACATCGGCGCACGGGGAGACCTGACGCTCCACCTCCCACTCACCACCCCGTTCGCCCCATGTGACATGTCACGCACCGGATGAAGGGTTTGACAGCCATGCCAGAAACCAGCCGCAGACGACTGCTCTTCGGTACCGCGGCCGTCTCCGCGGGCGCCCTCCTCACCGCCTGCACCAGCAACGACCCCAAGAGCGAGGACACCGCCAAGCGCACCGGACCCGCCGCCGACAACAAGCCCGGCAAGCCCGTCACCATCGGCTTCGCGGGCCCGCAGGCCGACCACGGCTGGCTCAACGCCATCAATGAGAACGCCAAGTCACGGGCGGCCACGTACTCCGAGGTGACGCTGGAGACCACCGAGGGCTCAAACGACACCGCCGCCCAGATCGGCCAGGTCAAGACACTCATCAACAAGAAGGTCGATGTCCTCGTCATCCTCCCGGCCGACGGCAAGGCGCTCACCCAGGTCGGTCTGGAAGCCATGCGCGCGGGCATCCCCGTCGTCAACCTGGACCGGATCTTCGCCTCCCCGCAGGCCTACCGCTGCTGGGTCGGCGGCGACAACTACGGCATGGGCCTCAACGCCGGTACGTACATCGGCGAGCAGCTCAAGGACAAGGCGGGAGCCAAGGTCGTCGAGCTGGCCGGCATCGACAATCTGGAGCTCACCAAACAGCGCAGCCAGGGCTTCGCCGACGCGCTGAAGAACTACTCCAACATCGAGTTGGTGGCCCGTCAGGCAGCCGATTTCACCGTCGAGTCGGGCCAGGCGAAGATGGCCCAGCTCCTCCAGGCGCAGAAGAAGATCGACGCCGTGTGGAACCACGACGACGACCAGGGCGTGGGCGCGCTGCGCGCCATCCAGCAGGCCGGCCGGGACGAGTTCCTGATGGTCGGCGGCGCCGGGGCGAAGTCCGCGATGGACGCCATCAAGGCCGACAACAGCGTCCTGAAGGCCACCGTTCTCTACCCGCCGACGATGGCCGCGTCCGCCATCGACCTGGCCCGCGCGCTGGCCCAGGGCAAGGGCGTCAGTGGCCTGGCCGAGCTGGAGATCCCGACCAGCCTCACCCTCTACTCGGCCGTGGTCACCAAGGAGAACATCGACCAGTACCTGCCGACGGGCTTCAGCTGATCCGTCCCGCAGGAGGGTGCTGACCCTCCTGCCGCACCCATCGAACGACCGACGAGGAGGAAGCCCGGATGGCCCGTAGGGAAGAGACGGATCAGGAGGCCGCAGCGCCGCCGACGCACCGGCCGGCGACAAATGTGCCGGTGCTCGGGGTCGGCATGGTCGGATACGCGTTCATGGGCGCCGCCCACTCACAGGGCTGGCGCACCGCGGGACATGTCTTCGACCTGCCGATGAGACCGGCCCTCGCCGCGATCTGCGGACGCGACCGGGCCGCGGTCGACGCGGCGGCCGCCCGTCACGGCTGGGCGGCGGCCGAGACCGACTGGCGGGCGCTCATCGCCCGGGACGATGTACAACTCGTCGACATCTGCACCCCCGGCGACAGCCATGCCGAGATCGCCATCGCCGCCCTGGCGGCGGGTAAGCACGTGCTGTGCGAGAAGCCGCTCGCCAACACGGTTGCCGAGGCGGAGGCGATGACCGAGGCCGCGGAGCGCGCCGCCGCCCGCGGCCAGGTCGCGATGGTGGGCTTCAACTACCGCCGGGTGCCCGCGATCGCCTATGCCCGGCAGCTGATCGCCGAGGGACGGATCGGCACCCTGCGCCATGTCCGCGCCGCCTACCTCCAGGACTGGCTCGTCGACCCCGAATCACCGCTCACCTGGCGGCTGGAACGGGAACGCGCCGGCTCGGGCGCGCTCGGCGACCTGGGGGCGCACATCGTAGACCTGGCCCAGTATCTGGCGGGGGAGCCGCTGGTCGGGGTTTCGGCGGTCAGCGAGACCTTCGTACGCGAACGGCCCCGGCTCGCGGGCCCGTCGGCCGGGCTCTCCGGAGCGGCGGACACGATTGCGCGAGGAGCGGTGACCGTCGACGACGCGGCGCTGTTCACCGGGCGGCTCGCCTCCGGGGCGCTGGCCTCCTTCGAGGCGACCCGGATGGCGGCCGGCCGGAAGAACGCGCTGCGGCTGGAGATCAACGGGGAGCGCGGCTCGCTCGCCTTCGATCTGGAACGGCTCAACGAACTGTCCTTCCACGACCACACCGAACCCGCCGCCACGGCAGGATTCCGGCGCGTCCTCGTCACCGAACCACAACACCCTTACCTGGAGGCGTGGTGGCCGCCGGGCCACGCCCTCGGCTACGAGCACACCTTCGTCCACCAGGCCCGCGACCTGGTGCGGACGATCGCCGAAGGGGCCGCCCCCGCACCGTCGTTCGCCGACGGACTGCAGGTGCAGCGGGTGCTCGCAGCGGTGGAGGAGAGTGCCGAGAAGAACTCCGTACACACCCCCGTGGTTCTCTAGGAGGCCTTGCCCATGCCCCGTCCCTTCACACTCTTCACCGGCCAGTGGGCCGACCTGCCGCTGGAGGAGGTCTGCCGGCTCGCCCGGGACTTCGGTTACGACGGGCTCGAACTCGCCTGCTGGGGCGACCATTTCGAGGTCGACAAGGCGTTGGCCGACCCCGCCTATCTGGACGGCCGGCGGCAGCTGCTCGACAAGTACGGACTGAAGTGCTGGGCGATCTCCAACCACCTCGTCGGCCAGGCCGTCTGCGACGACCCGATCGACGAGCGGCACCAGGGGATCCTGCCCGCACGGATCTGGGGCGACGGCGAGCCCGAGGGGGTCCGCCGCCGGGCCGCCGAGGAGCTCAAGGACACCGCCCGCGCGGCCGCCGCCTTCGGGGTGCGTACCGTCATCGGCTTCACCGGCTCGTCGATCTGGCACCTGGTCGCGATGTTCCCACCGGTGCCGCCGCACATGATCGAGCGGGGCTACGAGGATTTCGCCGAGCGCTGGAACCCGATCCTGGACGTCTTCGACGCGCACGGCGTGCGCTTCGCCCACGAGGTGCACCCCAGCGAGATCGCGTACGACTACTGGACCACGCACCGCGCACTGGAGGCCGTCGGCCACCGGGCGGCGTTCGGGCTGAACTTCGACCCGAGCCACTTCGTCTGGCAGGACCTGGACCCGGTCAACTTCCTGTACGACTTCCGGGACCGGATCTACCACGTGGACTGCAAGGAGGCACGCAAACGCCTCGACGGCCGCAACGGCAGGCTCGGCTCGCATCTGCCCTGGGGCGATCCGCGGCGCGGCTGGGACTTCGTCTCGGCCGGGCACGGCGACGTGCCCTGGGAGGACGTCTTCCGGATGCTCCGGTCCATCGGCTACGAGGGGCCGGTCTCCGTGGAGTGGGAGGACGCCGGGATGGACCGGCTGGCCGGCGCGCCGGAGGCACTCGCCACGCTGAAGCGGTACGACTTCGAGCTGCCGTCGGCGTCGTTCGACGCGGCGTTCGGGGGCGGCTGACCGACTCCCGCCCGGGGACGGTGTGTCCCCGGGCCTCCGGCCCGGGCAGGGGCGGGCCGGGGGCGAGAGCTCCGCGACCGCCCCGTACCCACCCCTGCCCTCACCCTGCTTTGTCCTGACGCAGGGAAAAGTTCGACCGGACCGCTGCGCAGGGGCTTTCCGTCCCGGACGAACAGGTCTACGGTCCAGAACGTGTACATGACATGACTCGGGTCGCCGGTGTCCCACACACCCCGGACGACCCGCGCGGCAGTCCCCGCGCAGAACGGCACGGCAGCACCCCGCCCGTACAACCGGCACTCTCCGGAGGACACTCGTGCACAGAACCCCAACCGGAAACAGGAACAGAACACGGCTCCGAGTCCGCAAATCCCTCGCGCTGTTCACCGGCGGCCTGCTCGCCGCGGCCACCCTGGCCCTGGGCGCCACGCCCGGAGCAGCCGCGACAGGGCCCTCCTCACCGGCCGCCACGGACGCGGCGGCCGAGGAATTCCAGCAGGTCACCCTCGCCAAGGGGGTGGCCGAGACCGGCGAGCCCATGACGCTGGCGGTGCTCCCCGACCGCAGCGTCCTGCACACCGCGCGCGGCGGCGAGCTGTGGCTCACCGACAGCGGCGGCGACACCACACTCGCCGGCGTCCTCCCCGTCTACTCCCACGACGAGGAAGGCCTCCAGGGCGTCGGCGTCGACCCGGACTTCAGCAAGAACCGGGCCATCTACCTCTACTACGCGCCCCCGCTGGACACCCCGTCCGGCGACGCCCCCGAGAACGGCACCGCCGCCGACTTCGCCAAGTTCGACGGAGTGAACCGGCTCTCGCGCTTCGTCCTCAAGGAGGACGGCACGCTCGACACCGCCAGCGAGAAGAAGGTCCTGGACATCCCGGCCTCGCGCGGCATCTGCTGCCACGTCGGCGGTGACATCGACTTCGACGCGCAGGGCAATCTGTACCTGTCGACCGGCGACGACTCCAACCCGTTCGCCTCCGACGGCTACACCCCGATCGACGACCGGACCGACCGCAACCCCGCGTTCGACGCCCGCCGCACCTCGGGGAACACCAACGACCTGCGGGGCAAGATCCTCCGCATCAAGGTCGCCGACGACGGCTCGTACACCGTCCCCGAAGGCAATCTCTTCGCCCCGGGCACGGACAAGACCCGCCCCGAGATCTACGCGATGGGTTTCCGCAACCCCTTCCGCTTCACCGTCGACAAGCCCACCGGCATCGTGTACGTCGGTGACTACGGGCCCGACGCCGGTGCGGCCGACCCCAAGCGCGGACCCGGCGGCCAGGTCGAGTTCGCCCGCGTCACCAAGGCCGGCAACTTCGGCTGGCCGTTCTGCACGGGCAAGAACGACCCGTTCGTCGACTACGACTTCGCGACCAAGACCTCCGGCGAGACCTTCGACTGCGCCGCACCCAAGAACACCTCCCGGTACAACACCGGACTGGTCGACCTGCCGCCGTCCCAGCCCGCCTGGATCCCGTACGACGGCGGATCGGTGCCCGAGTTCGGCACCGGCTCCGAGTCCCCGATGGGCGGTCCCGTCTACCACTACGACGCCGACCTCGACTCGCCCGTGAAGTTCCCCGAGGCCTACGACGGCAATTTCTTCGCCGGTGAGTTCGGCCGGCGCTGGATCAAGCGCATCGACCAGGACACCGACGGCACGGTGAAGTCCATCAACGCCTTCCCGTGGTCGGGAACCCAGGTGATGGACATGACGTTCGGCCCCGACGGCGCGCTGTACGTACTCGACTACGGCACCGGCTACTTCGGCGGCGACCAGAACTCGGCGCTCTACCGCATCGAGAACGCCACTGGCGGACGCTCGCCGATCGCCGAGGCGACCGCCAACAAGACCTCGGGCACCGCCCCCCTCAAGGTCGCCTTCTCCTCGGCCGGAACCACCGACGCCGACGGCGACACGCTCAGCTACAGCTGGGACTTCGGCGACGGTGGCACATCGACCGCCGCCAATCCCACGTACACGTACAAGAAGAACGGCACCTACACCGCCACCGTCACCGCCACGGACCCCACCGGCCGCACCGGCTCGGCGAACGTCCATGTGACGGTCGGCAACACCGCTCCGGTGGTGAAGCTGGAACTCCCCGGTGACGGGCAGCTGTTCTCCTTCGGCGACGAGATCCCGTTCAAGGTGACCGTCACCGACCCCGAGGACGGAACCATCGACTGCTCGAAGATCGAGGTCCGTTTCATCCTCGGCCACGACAGCCACGGCCACCCCATCACCTCGGCGCACGGCTGCACCGGCACCATCAAGACGGAGATGGACGGCGGACACGACCCCAACGCCAACATCTTCGGTGTCATCGACGCCTCGTACACGGACGGCGGGGGAGGCGGCCAGGCCGCCCTGTCCGGCCACGACCAGTCCGAAATCCAGCCGCGCCACCGCCAGGCCGAGCACTACAGCGACTCCCACGGCGTCGCCCCGCAGAACAAGGCGACCGCCCATGGCGGCAAGACGGTCGGCGACATCCACAACGACGACTGGATCTCCTTCAAGCCGTACCTCCTGGCCGGCTCCACCAAGCTGACCGCGCGGATCTCCTCCGGCGGCGCCGGCGGCTTCCTCGAAGTCCGCACCGGCTCGGCGACCGGCAAGATCCTCGGCTCCGCACCCGTCCCGGTGACCGGTGCCTGGGACAACTTCCAGGACATCGACGTACCGCTGCGCGGCGTCCCGAAGAAGTCCACCGAACTCTTCCTGGTCTTCAAGGGCGGCGCCGGAGCGCTCTACGACATCGACGACTTCGAGCTCTCCAACAGCGCCCCCGACAAGACCGCCAAGCGGATCCTGGTCTTCTCGAAGACGGCCGGCTTCCGCCACGACGCGATTTTGAACGGCATCGCGGCGCTGAAGGAACTCGGCAAGGACAGCAACATCACCGTCGACGCCACCGAGACGGCAGGCCAGTTCACCACCAGCAACCTGGCCCGCTACGACGCCGTCGTCTTCCTCTCGACCACCGGTGACGTGCTCAACTCCGACCAGCAGAAGGCCTTCGAGAACTACGTGGCCACCGGCGGCGGCTACATGGGTGTCCACGCGGCGGCGGACACCGAGTACGACTGGGCGTTCTACGGCGGACTCGTCGGGGCCTACTTCTCCTCGCACCCCGCCATCCAGCCCGCCACCGTCCGCGTCGAGGACCACAAGCATCCGGCCACCGCGCACCTCGACGACGAATGGAACCGCACCGACGAGTGGTACAACTACCGCACCAATCCGCGAGGCCAGGCCAAGGTCCTTGCGACACTCGACGAGACGACCTACACCGGCGGCTCCATGAAGGGCGACCACCCCATCACCTGGTGCCAGACCTACCAGGGCGGCCGCTCCTTCTACACCGGCCTCGGCCACACCAAGGAGTCGTATGCCGAACCGGCCTTCCGCCAGCTGCTCCTGGGCGGCATGCGGTACGCGGCCGGACAGGTGAAGGCCGACTGCAAGCCCGACACCGGCTACCGGTCGATCTTCAACGGCAAGACGCTCGAAGGCTGGAAGCAGGCAGGCCCCGGAAAGTTCGACGTCGTCGACGGTGAACTCCGTTCCCAGGGCGGCATGGGCCTGCTCACCTACCAGGCCAAGGAGCTCGGCTCCTACTCCCTCAAGCTCGACTGGAAGATGCAGGGTGACGACAACTCCGGTGTCTTCGTCGGCTTCCCGGAGTCCGACGACCCCTGGTCCGCGGTGAACAACGGCTACGAGGTCCAGATCGACGCCACCGACGCGCCCGACCGCACCACGGGCTCCGTCTACACCTTCAAGGCGGCGAACGCCAAGGCCCGTGACCAGGTCCTGCGGCCGCCCGGCCAGTGGAACAGCTACGAGATCAAGGTCCAGGGCGAACGCCTCCAGGTCTTCCTCAACGGGGTGAAGATCAACGACTTCACCAACACCGATCCGGTACGGAGCCTGAAGAGCGGCTACATCGGCATCCAGAACCACGGTGCCGACGACCATGTGTCGTTCCGCAACATCCAGCTGAAGGAACTGCCCTCGGCGTAGGGCGCCCGTCCCGGTGACGGCGGGCGAGGAAGGGACACCCTCCCCGCCCGCCGTCACCGCCCGATCCCGGTCCTCTCTCGTACAGCGCCACCCGCTCTGCCCAGCCAGCACCCCCAGCCAGGGAGGCAGCCCGTGTCAGCAACCGCCGTACGTACCGGAGTCTGGTTCATCGGAGCACGCGGCTCCGTCGCCACCACCGCCACCGCGGGGTGCGCGGCGATCGCGGCAGGGCTCCACCCGGCGGCAGGCATGGTCACCGAGACCCCGCCCTTCACCGGCAGCGGGCTGCCCGCACCCACCTCACTCGTCTTCGGCGGACACGACACGGTCGGCTGCCCGCTGCCGAAACGGGCCGAGGCACTGGCGGCCGGGGGAGTGCTGCCGCACGGCCTGCCCTCGGCGGTGCACGCCGAACTCGCCGCCGCGGACGCGGAGATACGGCCCGGTGGGCCACTGCCCGGCGACACCCGCAGCGACGAGGAACTCATCACCGCGTTCGTCGCCGACCTCACCGGCTTCGGGCACCGCAACGACCTGGCCAGGACGGTCGTCGTCAATGTGGCGTCCACGGAACCCGTCCCGGCCCCCGGCGAACGGAGGCTGCCCGCCAGCTCGCTCTACGCGGCGGCGGCGCTGCGGGCCGGCTGCCCCTACATCAACTTCACCCCCTCCACCGGGCTGCGCACCCCCGCCCTCCAGGACGCCGTCGCGGCCTGCGGACTTCCTCACGCGGGCCGCGACGGCAAGACCGGTCAGACGCTGCTCCGCTCCGTACTCGCCCCGATGTTCATGCAACGCGCCCTGCCCGTACGGGCCTGGTCGGGCACCAACCTGCTGGGCGGCGGGGACGGAGCGGCGCTGGCCGACCCCGGCGCGGCGGCCGCCAAGAACGCCGGCAAGGAACGTGTCCTCGCCGACACCCTGGGCGCCGCCCCCGAGGGCGAGGTCCACATCGACGACGTACCGGCCCTCGGCGACTGGAAGACCGCCTGGGACCACATCGCGTTCGACGGTTTCCTCGGCGCGCGGATGGTGCTCCAGACCACCTGGCAGGGCTGCGACTCCGCACTGGCCGCGCCCCTGGTGCTGGACCTCGCCAGACTGGTGGCCCGCGCCCATGAGCAGGGCATGAGCGGCCCGCTGCCCCAGCTCGGCTTCTACTTCAAGGACCCGGACGGCGGCCCGGCCGCGCTCTTCGAGCAGTACCTCGCGCTGCTCGCCTTCGCCGAGACGCTCCGGGGGGAACGGTGACAGCACGCGCCTGGGCGGAGCTGCTACGGGTCTCCGCGCTCTTCACCGTCCCCGGTGACGCGCTCGCCGGGGCGGCGGCGAGCGGCCGACGTCCCGACCGCGGAACCGCGCTCGCCGTCGGAGCCTCGCTCTGCCTGTACGAGGCGGGCATGGCGCTCAACGACTGGGCCGACCGCGAGGAGGACGCCATCGACCGCCCGCACCGGCCGATCCCCTCGGGCCGGATCGCACCCGCTGCGGCCCTCGCGGCGGCGGGCGCGCTGACGGCCGCCGGGCTGGGCCTCGCCGCCCGGGCCGGCCGCCCGGCCCTCGCGGTGGCCACGGGGCTGGCGGCGACCGTATGGGCGTACGACCTCCGGTTGAAGCACACCCCGGCCGGTCCGGCGGCGATGGCGGCGGCGCGCGGGCTCGACCTGCTCCTCGGAGCCACCGCAACCGGGGCGGCGCGGCGGACAACGGGGGCGGCGGTGGGTCCGGGGGCGGGCCCGGGTCCGGGATCCGCCCGAGGTTCGGATACGGCTGGGCGTGGCTCCCTCCGCGGCGCCCTTCCGGCCGCCGGCCTGCTGGGCGCGCACACCTACGCCGTCACCGCCGTCTCCCGGCACGAGGCGCACGGCGGATCCACCACCGCACCCCTCGCCGCGCTCGCGGCCGTCGCCGCCCTGGGCGCCGCGGCCGTGCACGAGCAGCGTGGACGGCGCGGAGCCGAGACGACGGATCCGGAGAAGGGAGGCCGCACCCGGAACGAGCCGCTCCGGCCGCATCCCTCGCACCGCTCACCGGCGCCCCCCGCCCCCACCGTCCCCGGTCTCGTGCGCACCGTGCTCACCGGCTCCTACTTCCGGACCGCCGCGGTCCCCCTCCTGCAAGCCGCGCTCAACCCGTCCCCGCCGCTCACCCAGCGCGCCGTCGGCGGCGGCATCCGGGCGATGATCCCGCTCCAGGCCGCCCTCGCCGCCCGTGCGGGCGCGGTCACTACGGGCCTCGCCGTCATGGGACTCGTACCGATCGCCCGCACCCTCGCCCGGAAGGTGAGCCCGACATGACGATCCGCTTCGGCTACGGCACCAACGGGCTCACCGACCTCCGCCTGGACGACGCCCTCGGACTCCTCGCCGACCTCGGCTACGACGGGGTCGGCCTGACCCTCGACCACATGCACCTCGACCCCCTCGCCCCGGACGCCGCCGCCCGCACCCGCCATGTGGCGGCCAGGCTCCAGGCGCTGGGGCTCGGCGTCACCGTGGAGACCGGTGCCCGCTACATCCTCGACCCACGCCGCAAGCACGGCCCGTCCCTCCTCGATCCGGACCCGGAGGCCCGTGCCGCCCGCACCCGGCTGCTCGTCCGGGCCGTCGGCATCGCCGCCGACCTCGGCGCCCACGCCGTGCACTGCTTCAGCGGCATCACCCCGCCGGACACCACCCCCGACACCGCCTGGCAGCGGCTCACCGGCTCCCTCGCCCCGGTGCTGGAGGCCGCCGACCGTGCCGGCGTTCCCCTGGCGATCGAACCCGAGCCCGGACACCTCCTCGCCAACCTCGCCGACTTCCACCATCTGCGCGTCCTCAGCGGCGACCCGGCACCGCTCGGGCTCACCCTCGACATCGGCCACTGCCAGTGCCTGGAGCCGGCCCTGCCCGCCGACTGCGTCCGCGACGCCGCACCCTGGCTGCGCCACGTCCAGATCGAGGACATGCGCCGCGGCGTCCATGAACACCTCCCGTTCGGCGAGGGCGAGATCGACTTCCCGCCCGTATTCGAAGCACTCGACACCCTCTCGGACAACGGCTACCGCGGCCTCACCGTCGTCGAACTGCCCCGCCACTCCCACGCCGGCCCCGAACTCGCCCGAACCTCCATCGAATTCCTCCGCGACCACAGTCCGTCGAAACACAGCCCGCCGAGCCGCTGAACCACCGAAGGGAGCGACGCCATGCCGATGTCCCCGACGAACCCCCCACTGCTGACCCGCAAGGAACTCGACGCACAGCTCGGCGGAGCCGCGCGCGCCTGGCTCGACGAGGCCCTCGCCGAGGCGGAGCACTCCGCCGCCCACCAGGACACCGAACAGCCCGGCGGACCGTACGCCGCTCCGTCGTGGGAACTGCGGTACGCGGCGGCCGGCCGGTACTGCGGACTCGAACACGCCGACTCCGTACGCGCCCTGCTGCTCATCGAAGCCCGGGCCGCGCTGCCCGCCCTGACCAGGCTCTACGAACAGGGCACCGCCGCCGAACGGCACGCCGTCCTGCTCACCCTGCACCGGCTGGACCTCGGCCCCACCGCCCTTCCCCTCGTCGAGGACGCCCTGCGCACCAATGACACCCGCCTGGTCGCCGCAGCCGTCGGACCGTACGGCGCCGCTCACCTCGACCCGCACAACTGGCGCCACGCCATTCTCAAGTGCCTCTTCACCGGGGTCCCCGTCGACGCCGTCGACGGACTGGCCCGACGCGCGCGCGGCGACGCCGAACTCGCCCGCATGCTCGGCGACTTCGCCGCCGAACGCATCGCAGCGGGCCGCAGCGTCCCCACCGATCTCACCCGCGTCCTCGAACTCACCACCCCCGGTGCCGCCGCCCCCACGGAGGAGTCCTGATGCGCATCTTCGACCCGCACATCCACATGACCTCCCGCACCACGGACGACTACCAGGCGATGTACGACGCGGGGGTCCGCGCCCTCGTGGAACCCTCCTTCTGGCTCGGCCAGCCCCGCACCTCGCCCGCCAGCTTCTTCGACTACTTCGACGCCCTGCTCGGCTGGGAACCCTTCCGCGCCGCCCAGTACGGCATCGCCCACCACTGCACGCTCGCCCTCAACCCCAAGGAGGCGAACGACCCCCGCTGCGTCCCCGTCCTGGACGCCCTGCCCCGCTATCTCGTCAAGGACTCCGTCGTCGCCGTCGGCGAGATCGGCTACGACTCCATGACACCGGCCGAGGACACAGCCCTGGCCGCCCAGCTCCAGCTCGCCGCCGACCACGAACTGCCCGCACTCGTGCACACCCCGCACCGGGACAAGCTCGCCGGGCTGCACCGCACCCTCGACGTCATCCGGGAATCCCATCTCTCCCCGGAACGGGTCCTGCTCGACCACCTCAACGAGACGACCGTGAAGGACGCCCTGGACAGCGGCTGCTGGGCAGGCTTCTCCATCTACCCCGACACCAAGATGGACGAGGACCGCATGATCGCGATCCTCAGGATCCACGGCACCGAGAGGATCCTGGTCAACTCGGCCGCCGACTGGGGCAGGAGCGACCCGCTCAAGACCCGCAAGGTGGGCGACGCGATGCTTGCCGCCGGGTTCGGCGACGACGACGTCGACCAGGTGCTCTGGCGCAACCCCGTCGCCTTCTACGGACAGAGCGGCCGTCTCCAGCTCGGCGTCGCCGCGCCGGACCCCCTCCACGAGGGCAACTCCATCCTGCGTGGCGGGGAGTGAGGCGATGCGCTTCCGACACCCCGACGGCTCCACCGTCCACCTCTCGTACTGCACCAATGTCCACCCCGCCGAAACGCTCGACGGCGTCCGCGTCCAACTGCGCGACCACTGCGAACCGGTCCGCAAACGCCTCGGCCGCGACCGGCTCGGCATCGGTCTCTGGCTCGCCAGGGACGCGGCCCATGCCCTGATCAACGACCCGGCCCAGCTGCGTTCCCTGCGCGCCGAACTGGACCGCCGCGGCCTGGAGGTCGTCACCCTCAACGGCTTCCCGTACGAGGGATTCGGCGCCGACGAGGTCAAATACCGGGTGTACAAGCCGGACTGGACGGACCCGGAGCGGCTCGCCCACACCACCGACCTCGCCCGGCTCCTGGCCGGCCTGCTCCCCGACGACGCCACCGAAGGCACCATCTCCACCCTCCCGATCGCCTGGCGCACCCCCTTCGACTCGGACCCCGAGGCGGCCCGCACGGCACACACCGCGCTCACCACCCTCGGCGAACGCCTCGACGCACTCGCCGAGCTCACCGGCAAGTCCATCCGCATCGGCCTCGAACCCGAACCGGGCTGCACGGTCGAGACCACCGCCGACGCCATCGCACCCCTCACCTCCGTCGGACACCCACGCATCGGCATCTGCATCGACACCTGCCACCTGGCCACCTCCTTCGAGGACCCCGGCACCGCCGTCGACGCGCTCGGCGCAGCGGACATCCCGATCGCCAAGGCCCAGCTCTCCGCCGCCCTGCACGCCGAACACCCCCACCTTCCCGAGGTGCGCGCCGCACTCGCCGCCTTCGACGAGCCCCGTTTCCTGCACCAGACCCGCACCAGCACCGCCGCCGGGCTGCGCGGCACCGACGACCTCGGCGAGGCCGTCACCGGCCGGGTCCTGCCGGACGGCGCCCCCTGGCGCTCCCACTTCCACGTCCCCCTGCACGCACCACCCGCACCACCGCTCACCTCCACCCTTCCCGTGCTCCGATCCACACTGACCCGCCTGGTGGGCGGCGCACGGCCCCTCACCAGGCACCTGGAGGTCGAGACGTACACCTGGCAGGCGCTCCCGGCCGCGCACCGCCCCCGTACCCGCACCCAGCTCGCCGACGGCATCGCCGCCGAACTCACCCTCGCCCGCGACCTCCTGGTCGACCTCGGCCTCAAGGAGCTCCCGTGAACACAGCCGAGCAGCCCACCGGGCCCACCACACCCACCCCTCTCCTCGTCGTCGACGTCGTCGGCCTCACCCCGCGGCTCCTCGACCACATGCCGCACCTCAAGGCCCTGGGGCAGTCAGGCACCCACGCCCCCCTCGGCACCGTCCTTCCCGCCGTCACCTGCGCCGCCCAGTCCACCTTCCTCACCGGCACCACCCCCGCCGAACACGGCATCGTCGCCAACGGCTGGTACTTCCGCGAACTCGGCGACATCCTGCTCTGGCGCCAGCACAACGGACTGGTCGCCGGCGACAAACTCTGGGACGCCGCCCGCCGCTCCCACCCCGGCTACACCGTCGCCAACATCTGCTGGTGGTACGCGATGGGCGCCGACACCGACATCACCGTGACCCCGCGCCCCGTCTACTACGCCGACGGCCGCAAGGAACCCGACTGCTACACCCGTCCGCCCGCCCTGCACGACGAACTCACCGAGAAATTCGGCACCTTCCCCCTCTTCCACTTCTGGGGCCCCGGCGCGGACCTCGTCTCCTCGCAGTGGATCATCGACGCGACCCGGCACATCCTCGACACCCGCCGCCCCGACCTGGCCCTGTGCTACCTCCCGCACCTCGACTACGACCTCCAGCGCTTCGGCCCCGACGACCCGCGCTCCCACCGGGCCGCGGCCGAACTCGACCGCGCCATGGCTCCCCTCCTGGACGATGCCCGCCGCGAGGGCCGCACCGTCGTCGCCCTCTCCGAATACGGCATCACCCGTGTCGACCGGCCCGTGGACATCAACCGGGTGCTGCGCCGGGCCGGCCTCCTGGAGGTCCACACCCAGGACGGTATGGAGTACCTCGACCCGATGGCCTCCCGCGCCTTCGCCGTCGCCGACCACCAGCTCGCCCACATCTACGTACGCCGCCCCGAAGACCTCGAAGCGACCCGCGAAGCCCTTCAGGACCTCCAGGGCATCGAGCAACTCCTCGACGACGAGGGCAAGAAGGCGCACGGCCTGGACCATCCGCGCTCGGGCGAACTGGTCGCCGTCGCGGACCCGGATGCCTGGTTCACGTACTACTACTGGCTCGACGACGGCCGCGCGCCCGACTTCGCGCAGCTCGTCGAGATCCACCGCAAACCCGGCTACGACCCCGTCGAACTCTTCCTGGACCCCCAGGACCCGTACGTCCGGGTCAAGGCGGCCACGGCCGTCGCCCGCAAGAAACTCGGCATGCGCTACCGCATGGCGGTCGTGCCCCTGGACCCGTCACCTATTCGCGGCAGCCACGGCCGCCTTCCGCAGAGCGACGAAGAAGGTCCGCTCATCCTGTGCTCCACCCCCCACGCGTTCACCGGCCCCGTCCGGGCCACCGAAGTGAAGTCCTTGCTCCTCAAGCTTGCCGGACTGCACTGACAACGTCCCGCCCCCAGAAGGAGTTCCCCCATGAGCCGCCGCACCCCCGTCGACGCCGAACTCGCCCATAAGCTCAGCAGGCGCTCCATGCTCGGCGTCGCCGCCGGAGCCACCGCAGCCGCCCTCCTCGGTGCCGCCGCCCCGTCCGCCACCGCACAGGGCAGGCCCCAGGGTGATCCGCTGCTGCCGCCCGGCCGTCTCGGGATCCAGCTCTACACCCTCCGCGACAAGGTCTCGACCCTCGGCTTCGACAAGGTCTTCGCCGAACTGGAGGCGTACGGCTACGACGAGGTCGAGTACGCCGGATACACCCAGGGCTCGGCCGGTGCCATCACCCTCGCCCAGCTCAAGCAGCTCACCCGCGACCACGGGCTCAAGGGCATCGGCAGCCACGTCGGCTACTACGACAACAACAACCCCAACGCCTACACCTTTGCCCAGAACCTGACCAAGGTCCTAGACGACGCCCAGGCCCTCGGTCTCAAGCATGTCGGAACCGCCTCGGGGCCGTTCCGCTACGGATCGACGGTCGATGCCTGGAAGCGCGCCGCCGAGGAGTTCAACACCTACGGCGCCGCGGCCCGGGAGCGCGGCATGAAGTTCTACCAGCACAACCACGCCGAGGAGTTCTCCTTCGCCACCGACCGGCCCGATGTCCGCCTCTACGACGTACTGCTCGCCGAGACCGACCCCGATCTGGTCTTCCTGGAGATGGACATCTACTGGGCCTACGTCGGACAGTTCCGGTTCGGGAAGCGGGCCGACGGCACCGCCGACACCTTCGACCCGTTGCACTACGTACTGAAGCAGCCCGACCGCTACCCGCTCTTCCACGTCAAGGACGGCGAGCACGACATGGCGGCCCGCGACGGCTACCGCATGGTGGACGTCGGGGACGGCGACATCGATTACAAGAAGTTCCTCACTGCCGTCACCAGGACCCATGGCGGCCGCCGTGACCACCATTGGCAGGTGGAGCACGACCAGCCGATCGTGGACTCCTTCACCACGGCCCGCCGCTCGGCCGCCTACCTGCACACCCTGCGCCGCAAGGGCTGCTAGCGACCGCACGCACGACGGCCCTCCTCGCGAAGCGGCGGGGAGGGCCGTCGTGACGACCGCGCAGCCGGGGCGCATTACATACAGTCGACGAATACTGTGTGTAACCCCTCATCCCGCATCCGGTGGGTGGTGTCCAGGGGGTGTGCGGCACTTTCGACATCGGCGCGATCGGTAGCGGCGGCCGCCCCGGCCGACGCGGAGGTCGAGGTGGAGCCGCCGAGGCGATGTACTGTGCGTACGGGTGTGACCGCGGACCGTGGTCGCGGTGCTGGAGGTGGGGCCGGATCGTGCCGGGTGTATCCGCCGCACCGCACTGACCATGGGAAACGCAGGTGAGCGCCATCCCGAACCCCTGGTATTGTTTTCCATGTCGCCGCGGGAAACCGGGGCCGACCACCTGGTCCGGGTGGCGGAATGGCAGACGCGCTAGCTTGAGGTGCTAGTGCCCTTTATCGGGCGTGGGGGTTCAAGTCCCCCCTCGGACACCAGTAGGAAATCGGTCAAATGCCGGTCGGGATTCTTCCCGATCGGCATTTTGTGTTGTGGGCCCGTATCCGGCTGTCCCCTGCGATGTCGCGCCCCGTGCGTGCGCTCGGCTCACTCCCATCTCCTCCGTCACGCTCGTTACGATCCGGTCTCGGACGGCGGGTGGGGTCTTGTCTCCACCCGTGTAATCGTTTCCAATCATCCGTGTAATCGATTCCACGGTTCCGGTCCACGGCTCCGGCCCGCTGGTTTCGAGGCTCACGGAAACCACAAGGAGGTGGTCCGGACATGACGAGCATCAAGGACGTCGCGGCCCAGGCGGGAGTCTCTGTCGCCACGGTCTCCCGTGTTCTCAACAGTCATCCCTCCGTCAGCCCGGACGCGCGGACACGAGTCCTCGCCGCCGTCGACGCCCTCGGCTACCGGCCCAACGCCGTCGCCCGTTCGCTGCGCACCGATCAGACGCGCACCCTCGGCCTGGTCATCAGTGATGTGCTCAATCCGTACTTCACCGAACTGGCCCGCTTCGTCGAGGAGGAGGCCCGGGCCCTCGGCTACAGCGTCATCATCGGCAACGCCGACGAACGGCCGGAGCTGCAGGACCACCACGTCCGCACGCTCCTCGACCGGAGGATCGACGGGCTGCTCGTCTCTCCCGCGGACGGCGACTCCCCGCTGATGGCGGACGTGGCGCGAGCCGGTACCCCGATGGTCTTCGTGGACCGGTGGATGCCCGGTGTCGACGTCCCCGTCGTACGCGCCGACGGCCGCCTCGCGATCCGGGACCTGGTCGCCCATCTGCACGCGCTGGGCCGCCGCAGACTCGCGATCATCGCCGGCCCCGCGGCCACCACCACGGGCAACGAGCGCGTCGAGGCCTTCCGCGAGGCGCTGCGCGCGTACGAACTCACGCTGCCCGACGCCTACATCGGCCAGGGCGACTTCCAGGCGGACAGCGGCCGGCGCGTCACCGAGCGCTTCCTGGCACTCCCCGAACCGCCGGAAGTCGTCTTCGCCGCCGACAACCTGATGGCGCTCGGCGCGCTGGACGCCATCCGTGCGGCCGGCCTGCGTGTCCCGCAGGACATCGGGCTCGCCGCCTTCGACGACATCCCGTGGTTCGTCCACACCGCCCCGCCGATCACGGCGATCGCCCAGCCGACCGGCGAGCTCGGCCGCGCCGCCGTCCGCGCACTGGTCGACATCGTCGAGGGCCGGTCCCCGCAGTCCGTCACCCTTCCCGCCCGCCTCGTCGTACGCCGCTCCTGCGGCGAACCCACCTCGGACAAGAGGAGCAACTTGTGAGCATTCCCGACGAGTTGCTGCGGATCGAAGGCGTACGCAAGACCTTCCCCGGTGTGGTCGCGCTGGACAGCGTGGACTTCGACCTGCGCAGCGGCGAGGTACACGTCCTGCTCGGCGAGAACGGAGCCGGCAAGAGCACACTCATCAAGATGCTCTCCGGCGCCTACCGCCCGGACAGCGGCCGGATCTTCGCCCAGGGGCGCGAGGTCCGCATCCACGGCGCACAGGACGCCGAACGGCTCGGAATCGCCACGATCTACCAGGAGTTCAACCTGGTGCCCGATCTCACGGTCGCCGAGAACATCTTCCTCGGCAGGCAGCCGCGCCGCTTCGGGATGATCGACCGCCGTCGCATGGAGGCGGACGCCGAGGTGCTGCTGCGCCGCGTCGGCCTGCATGTCTCGCCGAAGGCCAGGATCCGCGAACTGGGCATCGCCAGGCTGCAGATGGTGGAGATCGCCAAGGCGCTCAGCCTGGACGCACGCGTCCTGATCATGGACGAGCCGACCGCGGTCCTCACCTCGGAGGAGGTGGACAAGCTCTTCCGGATCGTGCGGCAGCTGCGTGCGGACGGCGTCGGCGTCGTCTTCATCACCCATCACCTCGAGGAGATCGCGGCACTCGGCGACCGGGTCACCGTGCTGCGCGACGGCCGGAGCATCGACCAGGTGCCCGCCTCGACCCCAGAGGCGGAGCTCGTACAGCTGATGGTGGGACGCAGCATCGACCAGCAGTACCCCCGTGAACGACCTGAGACCGGGAGCCCGTTGCTGTCCGTGCGCGGCCTGACCCGCGACGGCGTGTTCCACGACATCAGCTTCGAGGTGCGGGCCGGCGAGGTGGTCGGTCTGGCCGGTCTCGTCGGCGCCGGACGCACCGAGGTCGCCCGCGCCGTCTTCGGCGCCGACCCCTACGACGGCGGCACCGTCGACGTGCTCGGCGAGCGGCTGGCCAAGCATGACGTCACCGTGGCGATGGGCGCCGGAATCGGCCTCGTGCCCGAGGACCGCAAGGGGCAGGGGCTGGTGCTCGACGCCTCGGTGCAGGAGAACCTGGGCCTGGTCACCCTGCGCTCGGCCAGCCGCTCCGGGCTCGTGGACCTCAAGGGGCAGCGCGTGGCGGCCGCCCGGATCGCCGAACAGCTCGGCGTACGGATGGCGGGCCTCGGCCAGCATGTCCGTACGCTCTCCGGTGGCAACCAGCAGAAGGTCGTCATCGGCAAGTGGCTGCTCGCCGACACCAGGGTGCTGATCCTCGACGAACCGACCCGCGGCATCGATGTCGGTGCCAAGGTCGAGATCTACCAGCTCATCAACGAACTGACGGCGTCGGGCCATGCGGTCCTGATGATCTCCAGCGACCTGCCCGAGGTCCTCGGCATGAGCGACCGGGTGCTGGTCATGTCCCAGGGCCGGATCGCGGGGGAACTCGCCGCGCACGAAGCGACCCAGGACGCCGTGATGGCCCTCGCCGTCAGCGCACCTTCCACAACACCTTCCACAACACTTTCCACAGCACCTTCCACAACACCTTCCGACGCATCGTCCACGACGACTGAGGAGAGCCCCCGTGGCCACTGACACGCTCAAGAGCAATACGGGCGCCAGTGGCGCCGCAGGGCACACGGTCCGCCGTCTCCTGCTCGACAACGGCGCCCTGAGCGCCCTGGTCGTCCTGCTGGTGGCGATGTCGCTGCTCTCCAGTGACTTCCTGACCACCCAGAACCTGCTGAACATCGGTGTGCAGGCCGCCGTGACCGCGATCCTCGCGTTCGGTGTCACCTTCGTCATCGTCTCGGCGGGCATCGACCTGTCCGTGGGCTCGGTCGCCGCGCTCTCGGCGACCGTCCTGGCCTGGACGGCGACCTCGGAGGGGCTGCCGGTCTGGCTGGCGCTCGTCCTCGCAGCCGCCACCGGAATCGCGTGCGGCTTCGTCAACGGGGCGCTCGTCTCGTACGGCAAACTGCCGCCGTTCATCGCGACCCTGGCGATGCTGTCTATCGCGCGCGGTCTGTCCCTGGTCATCTCCCAGGGCAAGCCGATCGACTTCCCCGACTCGGTCTCCGTGCTCGGCGACACGCTCGGCGGCTGGCTGCCCGTCCCGGTCCTCGTGATGATCGTGATGGGGCTGATCGCGGCGCTGATCCTGGCCCGTACCTACATCGGCCGTTCGATGTACGCGATCGGCGGCAACGAGGAGGCGGCCCGGCTCTCCGGGCTGCGCGTCAAGCGGCAGAAGCTGGCCATCTACGCCCTGTCCGGGCTCTTCGCCGCGGTCGCGGGCATCGTCCTCGCCTCCCGGCTGACCTCCGCGCAGCCGCAGGCCGCGCAGGGTTACGAACTCGACGCGATCGCCGCAGTGGTGATCGGCGGCGCCAGCCTCGCCGGCGGGGTCGGCAAGGCGTCCGGAACCCTGATCGGTGCACTGATCCTCGCCGTCCTGCGCAACGGGCTGAACCTCCTCTCCGTCTCCGCCTTCTGGCAGCAGGTCGTCATCGGTGTCGTCATCGCGCTCGCGGTGCTGCTGGACACACTCCGCCGCAAGGCCGGATCCGGAGCTGCCGCACCGGGCGGTTCGTCCATGGCACCGGGCTCACCGGGATCCGGTCGCAAGGGAGCGGGCGCGGTCAAGTTCGGTGTCGCCGCACTGTGTGTGGCCGTCGTCGTGGGCGCGGTCTCCTATTTCAACTCCGGCCCCTCCGGCGGCAACACCAAGGTGGGCATGTCGCTCTCCACGCTCAACAACCCCTTCTTCGTCCAGATGAAGGCGGGCGCACAGGCGGAGGCGAAGGCGGCCGGGGTCGACCTCACCGTCACCGACGCCCAGAACGACGCCTCGCAACAGGCCAACCAGATCCAGAACTTCACGAGTTCAGGCATGAAGTCGATCATCGTCAATCCGGTGGACTCGGACGCGGCGGGCCCCGCAGTCCAGGGCGCCAACAAGGCGGAGATCCCCGTGATCGCCGCCGACCGAGGCGTCAACAAGGCGCGGACCGCGACGCTCGTGGCGTCCGACAACGTCGCCGGCGGCAGGCTCGCCGCCAAGGCGCTGGCCGAGAAGCTCGGGGGCAAGGGCAGCATCGCCGTCCTGCAGGGCACGGCAGGCACCTCGGCCAGCCGTGAGCGCGGAGCGGGCTTCGCCGAAGGCCTGGGGGCGTACCCCGGCATCAAAGTCGTGGCCAGGCAGCCGGCGGACTTCGACCGCACGAAGGGCCTGGACGTCATGACCAACCTGCTCCAGTCCCACCCCGGCATCAGCGGTGTCTTCGCCGAGAACGACGAGATGGCGCTCGGCGCGGTCAAGGCGCTCGGCAGCAAGGCCGGAAAGTCGGTGTCCGTCGTCGGCTTCGACGGAACCCCGGACGGCCTGAAGGCGGTTGCCGCGGGCACGCTGTACGCCTCCGTGGCCCAGCAGCCCAAGGAGCTGGGCAGGATCGCCGTGCAGAACGCGGTGAAGGCGGCAGAGGGCGAGAAGGTCGGCAGCACGGTGATGGTGCCGGTCAAGGTCGTCACCAAGAGCAACGTCGCCGACTTCTCCTGAGCCCGGCCCAAAGGGACCCCGGTGCGGCTGAGCGGGACTTGCGGACATGACCTGGCTCGCCCCGAACAGCCGCCTGACCACGGAAAGCAGGAACCATGCACGAGAGCGAACACGACCACGACCGGTACGACCTGCTGGTCGTGGGCTCCGCCAACGCCGACCTGGTCGTCGGCGTCGAGCGGCGCCCCGCCCCCGGCGAGACCGTGCTCGGCTCCGACCTCGCCGTCCACCCGGGCGGCAAGGGGGCGAACCAGGCGGTCGCCGCGGCCCGCCTCGGAGCCCGTACGGCCCTGCTGGCCCGGGTCGGTGACGACGCGCACGGCCGCCTGCTCCTGGAGTCGCAACGGGCGGCGGGCGTCGACACCGCGGGCGTCCTCGTGGGCGGGGCCCCCACCGGCGTCGCGCTGATCACCGTGGACCCTTCGGGTGACAACAGCATCGTGGTGTCGCCGGGGGCCAATGCCCGCCTCACCCCGGAGGACATCCGGGCGGCCGGCCACCTGTTCGGCGCGGCCCGGGTCGTCTCCGTACAGCTGGAGATCCCGCTGGACACGGTCGCCGAGGTGGCCGGTGCGATGTCACCGGGTACCCGGCTGGTGCTGAACCCGTCCCCGCCCGCGCCCCTGCCCGGCCATGTGCGGGCCGCCTGCGACCCCCTGGTGGTCAACGAGCACGAGGCGCGCTACATGCTGGGCGAGGCCGCGGGCAGCACGCCGGAGGACTGGGCGCGAGCGCTGCTCGCGCTCGGCCCGCGGTCGGTCGTGGTCACGCTGGGGGCGGCGGGAGCACTGGTCGCGGACAGCCGCGGGGACGAGGTCGTACGCGTACCGAGCGTCGAGGTCGAGGCCGTGGACACGACCGGGGCGGGCGACGCCTTCACCGCCGCCCTGGCCTGGCGGCTGGGCCTGGGCGAGGAACTCGTCGACGCTGTCGCGTTCGCCGTCAGGGTGGGCGCGGCAGCCGTCACCAGGCAGGGCGCGCAGGCGTCCTTCCCGACCGCAGAGGATGTCGCCGCGCTGTGAAGAAGGCAGGGATCCTCAACCGCCATCTGGCCGGAGCGCTGGCCGAACTGGGCCACGGCGACGCCGTACTGATCTGCGACGCGGGCATGCCCATCCCGGCCGGCCCCCACGTCGTCGACCTGGCCTTCCGGGCCGGTGTCCCGTCGTTCGCCGAGGTGCTCGACGGGCTGCTGGACGAACTGGTGGTGGAGGGCGCGACAGCGGCGTACGAGGTAGGGGAGGCCAACCCGGAGGCCGCGTGTCTCCTGGCGGAACGCCTCCCGGAACTCGCCCACGTACCGCATGACGAGCTGAAGGCACTCTCGGCGGGTGCCCGGCTGGTGGTGCGGACGGGGGAGGCGCGGCCGTACGCGAATGTGCTGCTGCGGTGCGGGGTCTTCTTCTGACGGGAACAGCCGGCGAAGGAACGGACCATCAGTAACCCACGGCCGAGGTTGCTTTGGGGCGGGCGTGACGTAGCGTTGCCCTTTTGGTGGTGTTCGAAGGAGCACCACGAGGCACCGTTGTGCCCTCACCAGCTGTGGGGCACCGAGGGGTTTTGGGATGAAGCTCTGCTTCCTCGTCGAAGAGCTGTACCGGCATGACGGCATGCCGCTCGACGTCGTCCGGCAACTGACGTCGTGGGGACACCGGGTGGACGTGGTGCGCCCCGGCGGCTCACTCCTGCGGATATCGGAGGAGGTGCGGGCGGGGACCCACGACGCCTGGGTACTCAAGACCGTGTCCGGCGGCCCCGGGCTCACCCTGCTGGAGGCCGCGGCGGCGGTGGGGCTGACCACGGTGAACGACGCGCGGTCGATCCGCGCGGTCCGCGACAAGGTCCTCACCTCGGTCATCGCGCGGCAGCACGGGCTGCCGGTCCCGGTGACCTATTCGGCACCGAGGGCCGCGCTGTTCGCGGACGTTCCCGAGGAGCTCTTCCCCCTGGTGGTCAAGCCCGCCGACGGCAGCTCGGGGCGCGGGGTGCGGTTCGTGTCGGACCCCGGGCGGCTGGCGGAGACGGAGCAGGCGGGCGAGGGCCAGCTCATCGCACAGCCCTACGTGTCCAATGCGGGTTCCGACCTCAAGGTCTACTGTCTCGCGGGCGAGTTCCACGCGACCGTGCGCCGCTCCCCGCTCCACCCGGACGCGCCGGTCGACGAAAGAGCCGTCCCGCTGCCCGCCGAAGTGGCCGAAGCGGCGGCGAAGGTGGGAGCGGTCTTCGGCCTCGATCTCTACGGCATCGACGTGGTGCTCGGCCCCGACGGCCCCGTGATCGTCGACATCAACGACTTCCCGAGCTTCCGCCGGGTGCCCGACGCCGTGTCCCGGTTGGCCGGCGCCGTTCTCGAGCTGGCCAGGGCGGGCGGCTCCGACCGGAGGGGCGCGATCGCCCCTGCCCCGCGCATTCCCGTGCAGCCGGAAATCTCCCACGGACGGCCCCATCCGTACCCCGCCGCCGGTCCCGGTCCCGGGCCCGGTCCCGAAGCGGACATGGTGGCAGCCGTACCGGAAGGCGCGCGGATATGAGGGTCTGTGTGCTGACCGACAAGCCGGATCATCCGCTGCTCGCCGCGGCCGCCTCCGCGCTGACCGAGGCGGAGCACCGGGTGATGTTCCTGAACCCGGACGCCGGAACCGGATCCCCGTCGCAGCTGGTGGCCCCGGGCGATCTCGCCGATGTCTACCTTCTCAAGGCCCATACCCCCCGGGCACTCGCGCTGGCCCGTTCCCTCGAAGGGCTCGGCGTCAGGGTGGTGAACTCCGCTGCCGCGACGGAGCTGTGCCAGGACAGGAGCCGGATCGCCGCCGTGGCGGAAGGCGCCGGTCTGCCGATGCCCCGGACACGGACCCTGGACGCACTGTCCGAAGCCCGCCACGGCTCGGAGCTGCCGGAGAGCGGCTATCCGCTCATGGTCAAGAGCCGCCACAGCCGCCGCGCGGACCTGGTCGCCCGCGTGGACGGCCCGGCCGGGCTCCGGGACCTTGCGGCAGGGTGGTCCGACGAGCCCGTCGTGCTGCAGGAGTTCGTCGCGAACAGTGGCTGGGACCACAAGCTCTGGGTGATCGCGGGAGAGGTGTTCGCGGCGGTGCGGCCCGCACCGGTGGGCGCACCGCCGGACGGCGCACGGCCCGCGCCGCTGGTCCGCGACCTGCCGCAGACCTGGACCCGGCTCGCCCTGCGCACAGGCGACGTCTTCGGCCTCGACGTCTACGGTGTCGACCTGCTGGACCGCGAGGGCGAGCCCGTCGTCGTCGACATCAACGCCTTCCCGGGCATCCGCGGCCCGAAGGGCGCCCCGGAGGCGCTGGCGGCCCTGGCACTGCGACTCCCCGGCCCACCCGCCTACGAGGCCTGAGACACCCCGGCCTCCACCAGGAACTCGCTCGGCGTACCCGACCACGACACATGCAGCCCGTCCCGGGCCCGTGTGCACGCGACGAACAGCAGGCAGCGTTCCGCCAGGAGGTCCGACTCGTGCTGGAGCCGGTCGATGTCGGCCGGGGTCACCGCACGCGGGTACGGCAGCGCACCCTCACTCACGCCGATGACCGCGACGCACCGGAACTCCAGCCCTTTGAAGGAGTGCATCGTGCCGACCTGCACGGCGTCCGCGTCGGAGGGCACATCGCCCCGCAGGCGTGAGGCAGGGATGCCCGCGGCCTTGAGCCGCTGCACCGCCTTGTCGCAGTTCTTGTTGAAGCGGGCGCTCACCCCGAGCTCACCCGGGGAGATCCCGCTGTCGAGCCAGCTACGGACGCGTGCGACGAGTGCGTCCAGTTCGGCTTCTTCCGACTCCGCCCCGTACGCCTCGGGTCCCTTGCCGTGCAGGGCCGAGCGATAGCCCAACAGGGTCTCGTTCGCGGCGTCGTCCGCCAACTGCTCGAAGGGCCGGCCGACGAGCAGGGCGGTGGACCAGGAGAGGATCTCGTGCGTGGAGCGGTAGTTCTTGCGCATCTTCGCCGACCGGCCGGCCACCTTGATCCCGACGGCCTTCAGCGACACCTTCGAGTCGTAGATGCGCTGATGGGGGTCGCCCGCGATGAAGAGATCGTCGGGACGGGCCGGAGCCGCCGCACGCAACAGCCGCCACTGCGCGGGGTGCAGGTCCTGCGCCTCATCGACGACCACATGCCGGTAACGCGGACCATCGGCCTCCAGTAGATCCGCTGCCTCCGCGCACGTGCCGAGATAGGTGCGGAGCCCGTCGGAGGTGAGCCGATGGGTGAACTCCTCGATCGTGCGCCACACCAGCGCGCGGGCCGACGTGGGCAGCCCGCTGCCACGCCCGCGCCGCTCACAGCCCTCGTACTCCTTCAGGGTCCGCAGATTCTGCGCGAGGACGACGTGCTTGTACTCCTGCCCGAGAAACTGCGCCGTGCCGGTGAACCCGGTGGCCTTCGCGGCCTGCGCCCACCGCGTCTCCTCCTCGCTGCCCCGGAGCGGCCGCCGCGAGGTGGACACGATGCGGCCCGCGAACGCGTCGACGGTCATGATGTCCACTCGGTCCCGCAGCGCTTCGTCCTCCACCAGGGTGGCGAGCCCGGTCCGCAGCGCGCCCACCAGGGTGTTGGTGTACGTGGTCAGCAGAATGCGGTCGCCGTCGCGCAGGTACCCCAGCAGATGGCGCACCCGGTGCAGAGCGACGACCGTCTTGCCCGTCCCGGGACCGCCGGTGACCTGTGCCGGCCCGGAGTACGAGGCCCGGTAGGCGACCTTGTGCTGGGAGGGGTGCAGGAAGACCCGCCAGGCCGCGAACGGCTTGTCGAGGATGTCGCGCAGCTCCTCGGACGCGGTGACGAGCGCGATCCGGGTCCTGGTGCGGTGGATGGCGGTCGCGAAGTCCCCGGTGTCCACGGGCGTGGTGTCGGCGGGTGCGGCGGCGAGGCCGATGGACACCACGTCCCGCCACACCTCCTCCACGGTGAAGCCTGCCGCGAGATATTCGAGGACTTCACGCTGGTCCTGCGGGAAGTACGGCGCGAAGACCTCCAGCTGTTCGGGGTCGGTGAGGGCACGGGCCTGGCGCAGGGTGGTTTCGTCGATGCCGAGCGCCGCCAGGTCCCCGTCGGACACCTTCGCGAACAGCCGTCGGTCGGGAGTCGGCGCGATGCTCTCGTACACGGGGGTGAGCTCGTCGAGCATCGCGATGTCGCGGATCTCGACGGCCCGGGTCACGGTGTTGATGCTGGCCTTCTGCTTGACGGCCCAGTCGATCGCCTTGTCGTGCGGCATCACGCGCAGCAGTACATAGGTGTCGCCGCTGTCGGGTGCGAGGACGACACCCCGCGTCCCCTGGTCGATCCGGATGGTCCGGATATGAGGATCACGGGCCCGCTTCAGGCTCTCCAACTTGAGCCCGGGATCCTTGAACAACTGGTCCAGAGTGAGGCGTTCGAACTTCTCCCACGCGTCGAACACCCCCTGCTTGACACTGCCCTGAAGCTTTCCGAGCTGGGCGCAGAAACCGATATCGAACGCGAGGTGGGGCATGGGACTGACTCTCCGGGAAGCGGACGGGACGGGGGAGACGGGGTCAGGTGGCCGGAGCGTCGAGATCGAGGCCTATCAGAGCCAGCGCCTCGCCGACCTCTTCGGTCATCTCGTCGCCGGGCCCGAAGACCAGACACAGGTCGTCATGCAACGGCCGAAGAATCCGATGGGCCTCGACCGCCTGCCCCTGGGCGAGCAGCAGCATCCCGATGTCGCGGCGCAGCTCGACGGCTTCCTCGCTGAGATCGCCGTCGACCGTTCGTACGACGTCGAGGAGGCCACGCAGCGCGGCGAGTGCATCGGTGACCTGGCCGAGTTCGGCCCGGCATCGCGCGGCCTGGGCGCGGCAGGCGCGTGCGGGCTCGCCGGTGGGGCCGTCGGTGCGCGCGTACGCGTCCGCCAAAGCGTCGAACTCGGGCAGAGCCGCCCGGTAGTCCCCGCCGAGCAGCTGGATCGCGGCCCGGCGGGTCCGCAGCTCCAGGACCTTCCGGCTCTCCGCGCCGAGCGCGCGGGCAGCCGGTTCGATGATCTCTCCCAGTACCTCGGCGGCCTGTGCGAACCGTTCCTCGTCCAGGAGTGCGTCGGAGTGTGCGTACGCCTCGTCGATCTCCGCCCGCAACTGCGCGGGTACGGGCACGGGCGCGGCTTGTCCGGCAGCCGGGTCGGCGGCCACCGGCGCGGACCGGCCCGCACCCGCGCGGGCACGGGGCGCGTACGGGTTGCGGAAGAGCCCGGTCGGGTCGGGCACCCCCGCCGGTCCGGCCTCGCCGGGCCCAGGCATCCGGCCGGGCGGCGGCAGGAACGGCCGCAGCCGCTCGTACACCTCCTGCACATCGGCGGGCCGGGCCTCCGGCGCCTTGAGCAGCAGATGCAGGACGAGGTCCTCCAACTCCTGCGGCACCTCGGGACGCAGCACCCGCAGTGGAGTGGGAGCGGCGTTGACGTGCTGGTACATCACCATGTACTCGCTGTCCGCCGTGAACAGCAGGCGTCCGCCCAGCAGTTCGTGCAGCACGCAGCCGAGCGCGTACAGGTCGGTCTGCGGAGTGGTCCGTCCGCCGCGCACCTGCTCGGGTGCCATGTACTGGTAGGTGCCGATGGGGGTGCCGGTCGCGGTCAGCTTGGTGACGTCGGTCCGCAGGATCGCCGCGATCCCGAAGTCGAGGACCTTCACCGTCCCGTCGCGGGCGACCAGGATGTTGCTGGGTTTGAGGTCGCGGTGGATGACCGGCACCTCGTGCGCGTACGACAGCACGGTGGCGACCTGTGCCGCCACCGCCACCGCCCAACTGACCGGAAGCAGCCGATTCGGATGGATGTACGCGGACAGCGACATCCCGTCCACCAGCTCCATGACCAGGAACAGCCGCTCGTACGTGTCGTCGAGCACCGCGTCGTACACCTGGGGCACGCCGGGGTGCTGGATCCGCGCGGTGATCCGGGCCTCACGGCGGAAGCGCTTGGCGAACTCCTCCGCCAGCTGCGGCGAGCCGCCGACGGCCTGCTGCCGGATCAGCTTCACGGCGACGGGCCGGTCGAGCACGGCGTCGTAGCCACGCCACACGTCCCCCATGCCGCCGTTGTCGAGCGGTTCCAGAAGCTCGTACCGACCGGCGATCGGCTGCTGCTGCGGCACATTGCCCCCGTGTGTGCGTGTGCTGGCCGGTGTGCGCGGCTGGACCGGCTTTCGGCATGGTGGAGGGCAAGTGTCCCTGGTGGGGCGATCTTCAGTCCAGCGGCGGCGGCACGGAGGCGGTCGGGGCGCCCCTTTCCGGTCACGGGGCGCCCGGGGCGGGGGCCCCGGCCGTTCTACGGCGAGGGCTCCGCCACAACAGAACAGACGGCCCACACCGTCTTGCCCGGCCCGTCCGCGCACGGATACCAGCCCCAGCGGTCCGCGAGCGCGGCCACCAGGAGCAGGCCGCGGCCTCCGCTTGAGGAGTCCGACGGGTCGGTGAGGGCAGGGACCTTCTCGCCGCGGGTGTCGGTGACCTCGACGCGGACGGTGGAGCTTTCGGCGGACAGCCGCAACCGGAAGTCGCGGCCGGGCACGAGGCCGTGACGTACGGCGTTGGCGCTCAGCTCGGCGATGACCAGTGTCACCGTGTCGTGGGTGTCGCTGCCGTACGGGATGCCCCACGCGTCGAGCCGCTCACCTGCCAGGCGCCGGGCGAGGCGGGCACCGCGGGGCGTGGAGCTGAAGCGCATTGAGAAGTGGTGCCCGGGGAAGCGGGGTTGGTTGGTGCGAAGGGGGCGCACGGGGAGTGGCGAGTTGCTGGTCATGGGGGCCACGGTTCCGTTCAGTGGCGTAGCATGACCAGGGGTGACGCGCCGTCGCGTACTGCTTGTACGCGGGAGCGTTCGGCATGTACGTGCGTGGGACAGGCGATGGCGGTGACGCGGGGCGACGAGGACGCGGTGGCCGGGCAGCCTGTCGTGGCCCCGTTCGCACAGTGGCTTGTTTTGTCACGTGCTGTTGAGATCGACTTCTTCGGGTTCGATGATGTCCGTTGCTACCGGGGAGCGGGGGGCACGCTGTGCTGCGGAGAAGTAACGACTCAACGGTCGGTGCGTGATGAGGCAGCGCATGCAGCTCGCGCTTCAGGTCATGCTGGTGCTTGTCGCCAGCTTGTTCGGCATCGTCACCAACTACGCCACCAACGTCAGCGATGCCCCGTGGTTGTTACAGGTCATCCAACATGCGTCCGTCCCCGCCATCGGCCTTCTGGTCGTCGCGATGGTGGTGGGCCAGGTCGTCGTGTACCGGCTGGAGAACCCGGCGCCGCCGCAGGTCGACTGGCCGCGTGACCGGGTCCCGTACCCCGGACTGGACTCTTTCGCAGAGGACGAGGCGGCCGTGTTCTTCGGCCGGGAAGTTCTGGCTGCCGAACTCACACGCAGGCTCCACACTTCATCGGAAAGGCCCACCGATCGGTTTCTCGTACTCGTCGGCGCGTCCGGGAGCGGAAAGTCCTCGCTCGTCAGAGCCGGTGTGATGCCACGGCTGCGGGACCGCCGATGGACGCTGGTGCCCGCCTTCTCCCCGGGGCCGAATCCGCTCGGTGCTCTGGCCTCGGCCATCGTGGCCGCAGGCGAAGGACAGGAATCAGTGAGTGCTGTCCTACGGCGCCTGCGTCAGGGGCCGGGAGCTCTTAAGACAGAGTTGGTGCGTCTGCGCGGCGGCCGATTCCGGCGTGTGCTCCTTGTGATCGACCAGTTCGAAGAGGTGGTCACCCTTGCCGGTGAGCGGGAACGAGCGCAGTTCCTCGGCGCGCTGCGCTTCTGTGTGGAGCAGGACACGAATGTCCGCGTGCTGGCCACACTCAGGGTGGACTTTCTAGGTCGGCTCCTGGCCACGGGACATGCCGAGATCTGCCAACACCCCATCACCTTGGGTGCACTGGGGAGAAGTCAGTTCGCGCAGGTGGTGGAGCGCCCCGCTGCGCTGGTGGACCTCTCCTTCGCACCCGGTGTGGTGGACACCATCGTCGACGAAGTCGGCGCGGACGATGCCCTGCCGCTGCTCGCCTATCTCCTCCAGGAGCTCTACTTCGCATCCGGTCCGGGCGAGACGGTCACCGAAGAGCTGTACCACAGCGTGGGCGGTGTGGCGGGTGCCCTTGCGCGGCAGGCGGATCACACTGTGGCCGAACTCGGCCACGCTGACGGGATCGCCTTCGTACTGCAGGTCCTCCTCCGGTTCGTCACGGTTCAAGGACAGGAAGTTGCCCGCAAGCGAGTCCTGCTGTCCGAACTGACCGAACGGGAACGACACGTCGTCGACGCGTTCGTCGATGCACGGCTGTTGGTATCCGACGCAGGTGGGGACGGTGCCTCCGGTCAGGAAGAGCCTTACGCGCAGGTGACGCACGAGGCACTGTTCCGACAGTGGGCTCCGCTACGCCAGGAAGTCGAATCACGCGTGGAGCAACTGCGCGAGCGGGCCGAGCTGGAGCGGTGGGCCGAGGACTGGGAACGCTCAGGACGCAGTGAGGACTACCTCCTCACCGGCGAACGGCTAACGCTGGCCCAGCGCTGGCTCACCGCACTGGAGGAATCAGGCATGGCAGCGGAGCCGGTTCGTGTACTCGTGATGTCCTCGCAGCGACGTGATCTGGCCTTTCTTCGCCGTGTGTCGGACGGTGTTGGCCAGTATGCGCTCGGCAGCGCGGAGAGCCATCCGGAGCGGGCCATTCTCCTGTCCTTGGCCGCTCTCGGCGAATGCACGCCGACGCCCTCGGCCCGCCGCGGTCTCATGGCGGCGCTGGCTGCGAGTCATCTCCGTACTCGCATGGACGGGCACACGGACACGGTCAGGCACATCGCCTGGTCTCCGGACGGCCGGCGACTGGCCACCGCATCACGTGACGGCAGCGCACGCGTCTTCGACGCCCGATCCGGGCAGTCGCTGCTCGTTCTGCCCTCCGATGGTGCAATGGTCGAGTCGGTCACCTGGTCGCCCGATTCCGCTCACGTTGCGACGGCGGGACGGGAGCGAGTCGTACGGATTTGGGACGCCGTCTCCGGAGAGCCTGTCCGGTTGTTGACCGGAGCCGCGGACATCGTGAGGCAGGTGGCCTGGTCTCCCGACGGAAGGCACGTTGCAGCCAGTTCGAAGGACTGCGTCGTACGAGTGTGGGAAGGAGAAACAGGGCACCTCGCACACGAGCTCCGTGGGCACCGGGACGACACCTGGGGCGTTGCCTGGTCGCCGGACAACAGCCGCCTCGCCTCGGCCTCACATGACCAGACTGCGCGCGTGTGGGACCTGTCCACTGGAACTGCCGTCGTCCTGGCCGGTCACTCGGACTTCGTCGAAGGAATCGCCTGGTCGCCGGACGGTTCCTCCCTTGCCACGGGTTCCGGCGACCACACTGCCCGCATCTGGGATGCCCGGACCGGTGCGCTACGGCTGTTGCTGCGTGGCCACACAGACTACGTCTGGAACCTGGCCTGGTCCCCGGACGGCCGGGTACTCGCGTCTGCTTCCTCGGACCACACTGTGCGCCTCGTCAGCACCCAGGACGCCAAAGTGCTGACCGTGCTGCGCGGCCACACCGACACGGTCTGGGGCGTGACCTGGTCGCCCTCAGGCACTCAACTCGCCACGAGCTCGACCGACGGCACCGCGATCGTGTGGGACCTGCGGCCACGGGGAGCGGAGACCGTGGTGGCCGACGGACACTGCGGCCCCGTGAACCAGGCCGCTTGGTCCGCCGACGAGCTGACGATTGCCACGGCTTGTGACGACGCCACCGTACGACTCTGGCACGCGGGCGACGGGACTTCCGCCGGACAGCCGATGCGGCTCGATGACCGGGTCTGGAGCGTGGCATGGTCGCCCCTGCCTCAAGGCGGCAGGTTCGCGCTCAGCACGAACGACGGTGTCTTCCGCGTCATGGACGACACCGGCACCACTCTGGTCGAGCAGCGGGGAGAAGTCGTCGAGGCGTGCGCCTGGTCACCGGACGGCCGCCGCATCGCCACCGGCGGACACGACGGCATCGTACGCGTGCGGGAGGCGGACACAGGTACCGAGCTCACCGCTCTGACCGGCCACCAGGACTGGGTGGGCCGCATCTCCTGGTCTCCCGGTGGACGATTTCTTGCGAGCGCATCGGACGACCGCACATGCCGCCTATGGGATGTCGCCGAGAGCCGGCAACTCACCGTCCTGCGTGGCCACGACAACTACGTGGACGACGTCGCCTGGGCCCCCGACGAACAGCGGGTCACCACAGCCTCCGGTGACTGGACCGTGGCGGTGTGGGATGTCGCCACGGGCCGCCGTATCGATGTGCTCAAGGGCCATGAAGGACGTGTCCGCTGCGTTGCCTGGTCTCCCGATGGCCGATTTATCGCCAGCGGATCCGACGACCGGACGGTACGCGTCTGGTCCGCCGACACGTTTGAGGAAGTCGCCATCGTCGGTGTTCACCAGGACAAGGTGTCATCGGTCACCTGGTCCCGTGACAGCGCTCGGCTGCTCACCGCCTCGTTCGACGGAACAGCCCGCATCTGGTCAGCCGACCCGGACTACGACCGGCTCGAAGCCCATGCCCGAGGACGCGTTTTCCGGACCCTTGACGAGGATGAACGGCGGCGGCATCTGTTGCCACTTGCAGGGACGTAGCCGGACCGGCTTCAGTACCGCTCTTCCACCGTCCGGTCGTCGGTGCTCACCAGATAGTCGTCCGGATCAAGGTCCATCGCCTTGCGGGCGGGCGACGACCAGTACATCGCGTTGCGCTCCGCGAACGTTTCGGGGCCTTCGTAGGAGATCAGCCATACGAACCGGTTGCGCTCCCGGTCGACCCAAGCCCCGCCGATCGTGAACCCCAGTTCCAGGCGCAGCGGCACGATTTCCGCGCGCCACCGCTCCACCCACTTGTCCAGCATGCCGTCACGAACGGTGTAGGTGCGGAGTTGCGTGGTCCTGGCCATGGGTGGTGTGCCTTCCCGGTTGGACTCGGAGGTGGTATGTACCCGATGCGACGCGGCACGACAACGAGTATCTTCTTTGGTCTTCTCCTCCAAGGGCCGCGGCATGGTCTCGCACGGGATGATGTGTTGATCGTGGCCGCGGACGGTTGGCTACGGAGCTGGATCCTGGTCGGGTACCACCGTCACGACAGAGGCACTCCAGCAAATGAGTCTCGGATGTGGGGTCTCGGCCCACACAGCCAAGCGATGTCCGCTCAGTAGCTACCTGATGGCTGGCATTACCCGGTCCGTGCATGTGGCGCCCCGCGCAAGCGACTTCGAGCCATTTCGATCCTGGCGTGGTGATACCTACTATGTGTCAGGTGACAAGTCGAGCGATACCGGGGGATGACATGGACGATGTAGAGCGCAGGAACGCCACAACTCCGATTCGCGTTCACCAGATTCGTTCCGCGCTGATGGAACAGTACGCCGGTCTTATCTACGACGAAGACCTCAAGTCGTATGACCAGCGGGGGTACGACCAGCGGTTTCTGTCTCGAGCTCTTACTGCTGCGGCCGTTCGCGTTGTCACCGGATGCGACCACAAGACCGCAGGTCGTTCGGTCATTGACGGCGAACTTGACCAGGGCATCGATGGTGTGGCCGTGACCGACGGTACACAGGAGGTCTGGCTCGTCCAGGCCAAGTGGAGTGACGAAGGCAAGGGCAAGTTCAACACCGACGCCGCCCACAAGTTCATCCATGGTCTTCGCCTCATCGAGCAGCGGAGCTTCGATCGGTTCAACGACCGACTCGATCCGATTGCTGCCCGGGTGAACTCCGCCATGCACGACGCCCGGTTGAAGGTCACCCTGGTGATCGCGGTGATGGGAATGGGAACGCTCAGCGACGAGGTTGTCGCCATCCTCGAAGATGCCCGCAAGGAGTTCAACGGGCTCGGCCCTGTCTTGGACTACCGAGTGGTCAACGCTGCGGATGTCCTGCGGCAGATTCGTGAAGACCTCGCTCCTGAGCCGGTGCGGGTCACCGTGCGCATGACGAACTGGCTCAAGCGGAACACGCCCCTTGTTGCCTACCAGGGGACGGTTCCGGCGAGCAACATTGCGGAGTGGTACGGGGAGTATGAAGACCGTCTGTATTCGCAGAACCTTCGGCAGTCGCTGGGCACCACTCGGGTGAATTCAGGCATGCTCAACACGCTTGCTGAGGAGCCGGAGAATTTCTGGCTCTTCAATAACGGGGTGACAGTGCTCTGTGACGGGCTGGACGAAGACTGGCCCGGCCGACGCAGGCCGGACGAGCCGGTGCACCTACAGCTCAGAGGCGTCAGCGTGGTCAACGGAGCGCAGACCGTGAGCGCCGCGCATCGCGCGATGCAGTCGTCCGCGGATGCCGTCGAAGATGCCGAAGTTACTGTCAAGGTCATCGTTGTCGGTGAGAACATGCCGGACTTTGCACGGCGGATCACAGAGACAACCAACACCCAGAACCATGTCGAGCAACGCGACTTCATCGCCCTGGACGAGGTCCAGGCGATGATCCGGGAGGATTTCGCGCTGTCACTTCAAAAGTCATACGTGTACAAGCGCGGCGAGCCGGACCCCGCTCCAGATGAGGGGTGTTCGGTGGTCCACTCTGCCATCGCCTTGGCGTGTGCGCATCACGGCACTGAACTCACCGTGCGCGCCAAGCGGGATACGGATCTACTCTGGGAACGAGGAGCCGGCGGAGCCTACCCCCGGCTGTTCTCGGAGCGGCCGAGCGCATTCCAGATCTGGCGGTCAGTGCTTGTTCACCGGGCGGTCGGCGCTGCGCTCAACGAGGAGCGCAAGAAGTTCCAGAAGCGTGCAGCAGACGTCGCCCAGCGAGGCGACCTGCTGATCACGCATTTGGTCTTCCAGTTCATTGAGCAGGACCGGATTGATGACCCTGACTACGACTGGGACAAGGTGCTCGCCGAGGTGCCTGCCCTGACTACGCGGGTCCTTTCTTGGCTGATCCACCATATCGACAGTGAATTCGGGCCGACGTCTTTCCTCAGCGGCACCCTCACGGACGTGGCGCGTTGCAAGCAGCTCACAGCGCTGGTGCTCCGTGATGCGGAGCGTGCAGGAGTCATCCCCGATCTACCCGCCGAGTATCGCCCCTCCAGAGCAGCCCGGCGCAAGGCCCGTCGGCCCAACGCCGTGCCCACTCTCGTCGATCACGGGAAGATCACGGATGGAACTCCCCTTCGTCTGCGGCTGTTGAACAAGCCAGAGATCAAAGCTCTCGAAGCATGGCTCGCCCAAGAACCCCGACGCAGTGAGGCGACGTGGGTCAATGATCGATCGAAGTGCCTTTTGTGGGCGGGGGACAACCGGGCCTATTCGCCTACGCGCCTGGTCCTGCACATGTACGAACTCGCGGGCTGGGAGCAAGCCCCAGTCGCAGTCCAGGGTCCCGCCCGGTGGGCTGTGGACGGAGGAGGCTTGACCCTCTCTGACATGGCGCTGGCGCTCCTTGATGAACAGGCCGAGCAGGAGTGAGGGGCTTACTGCGGCTCGCGGACGGCGTTCGCGCTGACCTCGGCGACGATCAGTGTCAGCGTGTCGTGGGTGTAGCTGCCGTACGGGACGCCTCACGCGTCGAGCCGCTCACCGGCCAGGCGCCGGGCGAGACGGGCACCACGCGGTGTGGAGCTGAAGCGCATCGAGAAGTGGTGCCAGGGGAACCGGGGTTGGTTGGTGCGAAGGGGGCGCACGGGGAGTGGCGAGTTGCTGGTCATGGGGGCCACGGTTCCGTTCAGTGGCGTAGCGTGACCAGGGGTGACGCGCCGTCGCGTACTGCTTGTACGCGGGAGCGTTCGGCATGTACGTGCGTGGGACAGGCGGTGGCGATGACGGTGACGCGGGGCGACGAGGACACGGACATGGGGGCATGCTCGGGCTCGGGGCCGGGCTCGGGCGCGGAGCCCGGGAATCGGCCGGAGGACGAGCCAGGGTCCGGGGTGTTGATCGCGTTCGGGCAGCAGTTGAAGCTGTTACGTCTGCGGGCGGGGCTGGACCGGACTGAGTTCGGCAAGCGGGTGGGTTACGCGGCACAGTCCATCGCGTCGTTCGAGCAGGGGCGGCGGATCCCGCAGCCCGAGTTCATCGACAAGGCGGACGCGGTGCTGGACGCCGGGGGCTTGTTGATCGCGTTGAAGAAGGAGGTTGAGCGGGCTCAGTATCCGCCGTTCTTCCGGGACGCGGCGCAGTTGGAGAAGAAGGCCGTGGCGCTCTCGGTGTACGGCGTTTACGCGATCCCTGGTCTGTTGCAGACAGCCGAGTACGCACGTGCTGTCTTCCAGATGCGGAGGCCGCTGCTTGATGATGACGCGATCGAGCGTGGGCTGTCGGGTCGGTTGGCGCGGCAAGAGATCTACGACCGGCACCCGACTCCGTTGCTGAGCTTCGTTGTCGAGGAGGAGGCGCTCCGGCGCCCCGTGGGTGGTCGGGCAGTTCTGCTTGGTCAGTTGGAACAGCTACTGCTCATCGGCCGGAAGCGTAACGTTGAGATTCAGGTGATGCCGACCGACAGGGAGGACCACGGGGCGCTGGGCGGGCCGTTCACCCTCATTGACACGGTGCAGGGACAGCGCATTGCCTACGCCGAAGCGCAAGGTGACAGCCGCCTGTACACGGGCCAAGCGAAGGTCCGCCAGCTCGAAGCCCGCTATGGCATCATCCGATCGCAGGCACTCACTCCGCGTGAGTCTTCGGAGTTTGTTCAGAAACTACTGGGAGAGAAATGACCATTCAACACTCTGAATCGACTGCGCCCGAGTTGGAGTGGTTCAAGAGCAGTTACAGCACTGGCGATGGCGGCGAGTGCGTAGAGGTCGCCTGGCGCAAGAGCAGCTGCAGCACCGGCAATGGCGGTGAGTGCGTGGAGTTTGCCGCCGCAGCCACGCACGTGCACATTCGCGACTCGAAGCAGCTCAGCGGCCCCATGTTGACCGTCGGTCCGTGCTCGTGGGCCGGATTCATCCGCCTCGTCGCCGGCTGAGGCACACAACGCAAGGAGGGTCCCGCCGCGCGCCGCAGAGGCGTAGCGGCGGGACCCTCCCCGTGACTTGTGGGACTACTCGTCCACGCCCTCTTCGCGGCGGATCATCCGCCATGCCGCCCGGCGCGCGCTGCGGTCCAGGTTGGAGCGGAAGCTCTTGTCGGGGCCGAAGTACTGGCGGCCCATGCCGGCGGTGGACTCGATGTGGTCGGCCATGTTGTCGGCGAAGGCCCGGTCCCAGACCTTGCCGAAGTTGTCCTCGTCGTTGACGACGGCTGCCGCCCGGACCTTGGGGTCTTCCGTGGTCTTGTTGAACGGCTTGCGGACGTCCTCCTCGGTAAAGTCCGTGCCGAACTTGGCGTTGAACGCCTTGATCAGCTCCGACAGCAGCGACTTCTCCGCCTCCGCCGCGCCGCCTGATCCGTCACCGAAACCCGGGAGCTCGGTCGAGCCCTCGGGGGTGAGTGAGACGTCGTGCTCACCCGTCCTCTCGACGCGCAGGTGACTGAGGTTGATCTCGCCTATGTCGACGCCACCGTCGGCACGGCGGGGGAGCCGGTTGAGGAGGTAACGGCCGTAGAGGTGGAGGCGTTCCAGTTCAGCGTCGCGGTACGGGACGATCTGGGCGAGGAAACCGTACTTACGCACATAGTCGTTGAGGTCCGCGCGGAAGGCCTCCGCCGTCTCCACGTCGTCCTCCTCCTCGCTCTCCAGGAGTGGCGTGAAGCGGGCGACGGCGGGGGAGAGGAGCCGGTACAGCTCCGCGTGGAGCTTCTCCCACTTCGCCTGCGAACCGGCCGCCTTCTCTTTCGCCGCGAAGTACGCCGCAGCGAACTCGTCCATTCCCGACTCGGAGATGATCGGCGCCGACATCACCCGACTCTGCGCGGTGTAGAGGAGGTTCGGGTCGGACGGGAGGGTGTTGGCCTCCTCGAAATACGGGCGGAACGCCTCCTGGATGTCCTCGGCGTCGTTCACGAAGTCCAGGACCGCCAGGTCCGACTGGGCCTTGCGGTCGGCGGTGCGGTTGAGCCGGGAGAGGGTCTGCACGGCGGAGATACCGGTCAGTGTCTTGTTGACGTACATGGTCGTCAACAGCGGCTGGTCGAAGCCGGTCTGGTACTTCTCCGCGACCACCAGGATCTTGAACTCCTGCTGGCCCCGGCCGCCCGCGCCGACCGCCTTGTCGTCGGCACGGGTGTACGCGAACGCCTTCGGCAACGCGCTCTCGGCGACCCCGCCGTTCTCCTTCGGCTCGGTCGTCTCCTCGCCGTCGATCGTGAGCGAGCCGGAGAACGCCACCAGAACCCCCAGGTCCGGGTACTTGGCGTCGTACTCCCGGTCCTTGATATAGCTCTTGATCGCCCGCGCCATCTGTACGGCGGACTGCCGCGAGGCCGTCACCACCATGGACTTGGCGCGCCCGCCGAGCCGGCCGCGGGAGTGCGTCAGGAAGTGCTCGACGATCACCTGTGCGTGCTGGGAGACGGTGTGTTCGTGGGTGAGGGCGTACCGGGCGAGCAGGCTGTTGGCCTTCGAGGGGTCCACCTCGCGCTCGTCCGGATTCTGGTTCACCAGCTTCCAGTACGTGTTGTACGTGACGTAGTTCCGCAGCGGGTCGAGGATGAAGCCTTCCTCGATGGCCTGACGCATGGAGTACGTGTGGAAGGGGCGATAGGCCGCCTTGCCGTCCAGGGTGTCTTCCGTGCCGAAGAGTTCGAGGGTCTTCGCCTTCGGAGTGGCGGTGAACGCGAAGTAGGAGAGATTCGCGGCCCGGGAACGCTCCGCGGCCTTCTGCCTCAGCTTCTCGTAGACGGTGACAGCGCTTGCGCCCTGGTCCTCCGAGTCGGCGTCCAGACCGAGGTCACGTAGGGCAGCCTTGACGGCGGTGGAGGCGTCGCCGGACTGGGAGGAGTGCGCCTCGTCGATGACGATGGCGAAATTCGTGCCCTTGATCTCGGTCGGGTTGCGCTCGATGTAGTCGATGAGCGCGGGGAACGAGTGAAGGGTGACGGTCACGATCTTGCCCGTGTCGCGGGAGAGCGCGCGAGCGAGCTGCTCGCTCTTCGAGCCGTGCTTCTCGTCCACCTTCACGACCAGGCCATCGGTCTGCGAGAAACTGCCGACCGTTTCCCGGAGTTGGGCATCGAGGTTTCGGCGGTCCGTGATGACGATGACCTTGTCGAAGACCGGCGCACCCGGCTTGATCCGGCCGGCCGACAATGTCTCCGGGTCGAGCGTGCGGGGGTCGGAGTCGGCGTGGAGGTCGCTCAGTCGGTGAGCCAGCCAGCCGATGGTGTTCGACTTGCCGGAACCGGCGGAGGCCATGACGAGATAGTTCTGGCCGACGCCGTAGGTCGCCGCGTGCGCGGTCAGCTTCTTCACCACGTCCCACTGGTGAAAGCGCGGGAAGATCGTCGACTTGGTAGTGCCGCCGCCGGGTGTCTTGGTCTTCTGCTGGTGCACGTAGCGCTGGAGCAGGTCGAGCCAGTTGTCCCGAGCCCAGACCTGTTCCCACAGGTAGGAGGTGGCGTACGTGCCGTACGCGGTCGGGGCGGAGTTTCCGGCGCCGCCCGGCAGGCCGGCACCGTTGGAGCCGGTGTTGAAGGGGAGGAAGCGGGTGTTCTTGCCCCGGAGCTGCGTCGCCACGAAGACGAGGTCCGGGTCCACGGCGAAGTTCACGATGACGCGGCGGGTGAAGATCAGCTCGGTGGGGTCGCGGTCGGTGCGGTACTGCTCCTTGGCCTGCTCGACGCCCTGCCGGGTGAGCGGGTTCTTCAACTCGGCCGTGGCGACAGGGATTCCGTTGAGGAAGAGAGTCAGGTCGAGCTTGTTGCCCCAGTCGGCCTGCTTGGTGGCGTAGACGAGTTCGCGTACGACGGTAAGGCGGTTGGCCTGGTAGCCGTCGAGGACGGAGTCGTCGGCGACGAGATTCGGCTTGAAATAGGCCACCCGGAGGCGGACTCCCCGGTCCTTGACGCCGTTACGGAGGACGTGGAGGAGGCCGTCTTCGCTGATGGCCTTGTCGAGGCGCTGGGCGAAGCCGCGCTGGGCGTCGTTGACGTTGTTGCCGTAGACGGCGAGCAGTTCGTTCCACTCATTGATCTGCGTCTTGCCAAGGAAGGTGAACAGCTCGTTGGTGTCCAGCCCGAGGTCGGCCTGATAGTCCTCGGGCTGAGCCTCGCGCCAGCCGCGCTCGGTCATCGAGGCGACGATGGCGTCCCCGAAGGCGGACTCGTGGTGGATGGGGCTCATGCCGATACTCCGTCCGTTACGTTGCGGCCGCTGGCGGTGGAGACGTCGAACTGGCCGGTTACGGCGGCGGTGATGAGGGCTTGGCGGCGTTCGGCTACCAATTTGCGATGCTGCGCCACGCGGGACCTCAAGGTCTCGTGCGTTGCCATCGTGCGGCCAGCCTCCTCGGCCAAGTCTCGCTGACAGGGTGAGCTGGGAGTGGGTACCAGAACCCGCTTGAGGTCCCAAATGTTGATGCCCTTAATCGTGGCACCTGTCACACGTTGTTGGATTTGGTGAATGACTAGAGGGGATTCGAGGGCAAGTCGCAGCCATTTGGCGTCAGTGGAAGGCCCGACGGAGATTCGGGCTGCATCTTGGGTGAGGTTGGCGCCGGTGAGCTCGGTCGGAACTACTGCAACTTCACCAACACTCCCGCGAATGGCGATGACCAGGTCTCCGCCTGCAAGTCGCGATCTTTCATACCCGGACTCAATCTGATGAGTCGTCCGGTTTAGGGTTTCGAGCGAAAGGCGATTCGCGGCGACGTCCCCGCCCTTCACGATGGGCACGCCGTCAGCCACATTCGGTCCAGGCAAAACGATCCCATACATGATTTGCCGGAGTTGGTTCGTGAGATGCATGAGCGGGGTCCATCGCCATCCTGAGGGCAGATCGCTCTGTGGATGTTGGGCACCCGCGTTGAGTAGCCTCGCCAGAACGGCGCGCTCGCGCTCTCGCACTTCCTGCTCGAAGCGCTGAAGTGCAGCGGTGAGCTTCGACATGTGTGCGGTCTCTGCGTCGAGGAAGTCGGCGATGCGGCGCTGCTCCTCCAGTGGGGGCAGTGGGATGGGCGCATCACCAAGCCGGTCCCGGTTGAGCTCGATCTGGTTCGTTGCTCCAACTACGAGTGCTGCGTAGACGTACTCCTGGAAGGGGCGCGAACCTAGCCAATAGTAGGAGAATCGCGCATCCAGCTCGTCCGACTTGGCTCGGGAAATTGTGACATGGCTGTCTGCCATGCATGGGAGCCCGTCTGGCGACTTGCTGAAGTATCCGATGCGTCCCAAAGTTCCTGTGCCTGTGGAGTTGATGAGCACATCGTTTGGGAGAAGGTAGCCCTTGAGCTTTTTTGGATCGCCACTGAAGTCATGGAAGCGGGTACGTGACCAGTCGAGGCCTCCTGTTTGGTTCGCGGCTTGGCTGATGGCCCGCACTGGCCCCTCGTCCACGTAATTCGGGGCAGACCCACGATTTAGCACGGAAGACACATGCTTCAGTGGAGCCACAGACCACGAGTCAGGGAGGGGGACGCCCAACACGGAACTCATTCCGTCACCTCGCCCAGCAGCGTCTGGATCTCGGCCTCAAGCGCCTTCAGCTCCGCGTCGATCTCCGCCAACGGCCGCGGCGGCTCGTACACGTAGAAGTGCCGCGTGAACGGGATCTCGTACCCCACCTTCGTCTTCGTGTGGTCGATCCATGCGTCCGGCACGTGCGGGTGCACCTCTCGCTTCAGGTACTCCTCCACGTCCTTGCCGAGCGGCACATTCTCGGAGTCCCGTAGCTCGCTGTCCGGTTCCGTCTCGCCCTTGAGGGTCTGCACCTCGCCCTCCGGGGCCCGTACGCCCACCGTGTCCCGCAGTGCCTTCGTGAACGGTGCGCCCGTCGGGCCCTGGACGCCGGCTTCCGCCATGGCGTTCCGTACCGCGACCTGCGCCTCGGATTTGGTGGCCCACTCTGTACCCAGCAGCGGGGCCAGCGCGTCCCCGAGTACCTGTGCCTCGGCCTCCGCCAGCTTCCGGAACTGCGCCTCTTCCTCGTCCGTCAGCTTCCGGCGGGCCTTCACCTTCGCGGCCAATTCCGGTTCGTGCGGCAGGAAGCGCTCCTCCGCCCACTTCTGCACCGGCTTCGATGCCAGCAGCGCCGCCAGCGTGTCGTCCGTCAGCTCGAAGCACAGCTTCAGCGGCCGTTCGACCGTGATCCGCTGGTAGCCGAAGGCCGTGTTGTCGAAGACCTTCACCTTGGCGTGCATCGGGTGTTCCGGGTCCGCCGCGGCTGCCACTGCGTCCCCGTACAGGCGGGTGATGTCGCCGATGTGGTTCGGCTTGCCGCCCGTGCCATCGCCCAGCTCCTTGCGCTTGTCGCCGAGCGACTTGCGCATCTTCACCCACTGGTCGCGGGCGTCCAACAGGACGACCTTGCGCTTGTGTTCGGCGTCCTTACGGTTCGTCAGAATCCAGAAGTAAGTCGAGATCCCTGTGTTGTAGAAGAGCTGGTCCGGCAGGGCGACGATCGCCTCCAGCCAGTCGTTCTCCAGGATCCAGCGGCGGATCTCCGACTCACCCGAGCCAGCCGCGCCCGAGAAGAGCGGGGAGCCGTTGAAGACGACGGCGATGCGCGAACCGCCCCCGCCCTTCACGTCCACCGGCTTCATCTTCGAGACCATGTGCTGGAGGAAGAGCAGCGAGCCGTCGCTGATACGGGGCAGGCCCGCGCCGAAGCGTCCGGAGTCGCCGAGGTTCCTGTGCTCGTACTCGACCTCCTCCTGGACCTTTTTCCACGCCACGCCGAATGGCGGGTTGGCCAGCAAGTAGTCGAACTTCTCCCGCGCGTGGCCGTCGTCGGAGAAGGAGTTGCCGGAGGCGATGTTCTCCGGGTCCTGGCCCTTGATCATCAGGTCGGACCGGCAGATCGCCCAGGACTCCGGGTTGAGCTCCTGGCCGTACACCTCCACCGTGGCGTCCTTGTTGTACGCCCTGATGTGTTCCTCGGCCGCGCTGAGCATGCCGCCCGTGCCGCAGGCCGGATCCAGGACCGTGCGGACGACGCCGGGGATACTGAGCGCGTCGCCGTCCGGGGCGATCAGCAGGTTGACCATCAGCTTGATGACTTCGCGCGGGGTGAAGTGCTCACCCGCGGTCTCGTTGGACTGCTCGGAGAAGCGGCGGATCAGCTCCTCGAAGATGTAGCCCATGTTGTGGTTGGACACGACCTCGGGGCGCAGGTCCAGGTCCGTGAACCTGCCGATGACCTGGTAGAGAAGGTTCGCGCCGTCGAGCTTGCGGATCTGCTGGGCGAACTCGTACTTCTCCAGGACCTCACGGGCGTTGGGCGAGAAGCCCGCGATGTACACCTGAAGGTTGGCGGCGGCGTTGTCCGGGTCGCCGGCGATCTTCTTCAGGGTCAGGCCGCTCGTGTTGTAGAAGGAGTGGCCCGACGCCCGCGGAAGGAAGTAGTCAGGGTCGAGGTCCTGCTCCTCGCACCGGGCGGCCTCCTCCACGACCTTGTCGCGCGTCGGCTCCAGGACGCACTCCAGGCGGCGCAGCACCGTGAACGGAAGGATGACCTTTCCGTAGTCCGACTGCTTGTAATCGCCGCGCAGGAGGTCGGCGACGGACCAGGCGTGGTTCGCCAGCTCCGTGTGCTTGCTGCTGTTCAAGGGATTCCCCGGTTTCCTTTCGGACCCGCCCACCCCAACCGGAGCGGGTTCGGACAAGTGTGATGGATGCGTGAAGGCAGTGGTGCCGTTCAGGCCGAATCGGACGGGACGGACGGCCCGGTGCCGGTCGACGACGGGATCAGCCCGCCGCCCGTCAGCCCGCTCGCCAGCAGCCGGGCCGTCTGCTCGGCCAGCTCCGTCGTGCGTCGCGCCTCCGCCCCCAGCTCGTGGACGCGGCGGAACGCTTCCCCGTACCGGCGCTGCTCCTCCAGCGGTAGCAGCGGCACGCGCAGTCGGCCCGGACTTACGTGCAGGATCGTGCTCCCGGTCGATGCGCCGGCGATGTTCTCCTCCGCGCCCAGGAAGCCCGCGAGGAACCACGGGTCGAGCCGCGCGGGATCGGGCCGGAAGAGGTGGACCTGCCGGCCGAGAAGCGCCCCCTCGTCCGACTCGGCCGCCACCCGGACCATCGGTCCGCTGCCGCCCGCGAGCGACCGGACGAGCACATCGCCCGCAGCGATCACCGGGGTGGAGTCCGGGCGCAGTCCGGACGGGTCGCCGGTCGGGTCCGTGCCGCGCGCGATGTCCTCGCCGGTCAGGACTGCGGTGGCGGTCGGCACGGAGGGTGCGCCCTGTGGTTCCTTGGGCTCCTTCGCGTCGGGGGCCGTACGCAGCAGCGTGAGCGCGCCGCCCCGTGCCAGGTCCGATGCCGTCGCCGTACGCCACTCCCGTGCCACCGGTCCGGCCGCCTGCCAGCCGACGTGACCCGCCGCCCTGCCCAGCGAGCCCGCGGCGGCGACGAGGCGTCGGCGGCTGTCGTCCGTTTCCCGGGCGAGCTCCGCCGGTTCGATGTCGGTGCGGGAGACACGTACATGCCGGGCGGGGGAGAGGTCGATGAGGTCGCCGATGAGGTCGACCACCGGGACGGCGCGCGCGATGCCGGGTTCGTCGGTGAACTCGTCCGGGGCATCCGTGAAGGCTGCCCACGCGGTGAGTACTCGGTCCGTCAGAGCCGTCCAGTCCAGGGAAGCCCGGCCGCCGCCCCGGGTGCCCCCGCGAGAACCGGCCTCCGTCGTGCCCCCGGCCCGCACCGTGCCGGGCTCCTCGGACGTATCGACGAAGAGCACGGATCTCCGCTCCGGGCCGCTAGGCTCCGGCCGTTGCAGGACCCAGATCTGCAGACCCACGTGCAGAGGGGCCGCCGCTCCGGCCGGCAGGGCGACGACCGCGCGCAGGGCTCCGCTGCGTACCAGCTCCATCCGTACGCGGCGGCCCGATGCACGGGAAGCCGTGGCGGGCGGAAGGATCAGGACGGCATGGCCGCCAGGTACGAGATGGGCGAGTGCGTGCTGGACCCAGGCCAGCTCGGACTCGGCGCGCGCCGGTACGCCGTACGCCCAGCGCGGGTCGTAGGCCAGCTCGTCGTGGCCCCAGTCCCGGTCGCCGTAGGGCGGGTTGCACAGGACGGCGTCGATGGCGAGCCCGCCGAAGGCGTCGGCGCGGAGGCTGTCGCCGGTATGGACGGTCACCGTCGCGTCCGGGGCGGCCAGCATCAGGGCCACCGCGCTGCGCCGGGCCTGGACCGGCACGCTGTCCTGGCCGTACAGCTCCGTCGCGCCCCGCCGGGCGGCCGCCGTGAGCAGTGTTCCGCTGCCGCAGGCCGGGTCGAGAACCCGGGACGGCGGACCCGGTACCAGTCGGGCCACGAGATCTGCGAGCGGGTCGGGGGTCCGGTAGGTGCCGCTGGTGGCACTGTCCTCCAGCTCCCGTTCCGCCAGTACGCCCAGTGCTCCTTCGCCGCCCTCGTCACGTACGCAGCGGACCAGGGCCCGCAGCGCCGGGGCGTCTCCGGCCGAGAAGCGGGAGGCCTCCGCACCGGGGACGGTCTCGGCGAGCGTCGAGACGGCGCCGTTCGCGCGGGCGGCGAGATCGGCGTCCGGCAACTCGGTCAGGGCCGTCAGCTCGTCCGGCGTGCGACGGGCGGTGGTGAGGACGAGAGGGAGGAGGTTCGCTGCCGCGCCACCGCCCTGCGGGTGCAGGCGCAGTGAGGTACGCAATTCCTCCAGCGGGCTGACCGCTGCCGTGTGCCCCCGGGCGTCCAGCCAGGCGCGCACGGCCGGCAGGTCGTACAGAGGGCTGCTCTCGGTGCCTCCCGAAGGGGCGGGGAAGTCGTCGTGACGTCGGCGCCAATTGCTGACAGTGGCACGTGTGACCCCCGCGATGCGTGAGATCTCGGCGGCTGTCACCTGTGCGGATGGCTGGGGCATGGCGCGAGTCCTGAGCCTCTCGGTGGGGAGCTGTTAACAAACTACACCAGCCGTCAAATCAGGCAAGCTGTTTGACAGCGCTTTCACGGTGATGCTTATCTGGGGTTGCTTCCGGGTGGTGGCCGCCATCCGAACGACAAGCGATCCCTGCGGCCTGCCTGTCCGCTGCCTCACCGATTCTTTGGGGAAACTGCCATGCGTCTCACCATGCCGACCGCCGTTGTCGAGGGAACCCAGCTCACCGTCATGCCGTTCCGTGCGGACGCCGTGATCGGGACCATGTCCGTACCGACGCTCGTCCAACTCGTGCCCTCGCCCCGCCGCGAGGAGGACACGAAGACGCTCAAGGCCGCGTCCGGCGCCGTGCGCCGCCACGCCGAACTGCGATCGCTCGTGCAGCGGGCGCTGAAGTCCACTCAGAAGGGGAAGAACGTCGGCTCGTACGCCGAGTACATCGCGGACGGTGTGAAGGGCGAGTTGGGAGCGGGCTGGTCAACCCCGCCGATCACGTTCTGGCACGCTGGACCGCTCGCCGCGCTCAGTGACGAACTGCTGCCCGGCACCGGGCTGCGGACCCTGACCATCACGCCGGGCACGTCCGTGGTGGCCATCGACGGCGAGACGCAGACGACCGCGTGGCACGAGCTGTACGACGATCCCGAGCGGTACGGGCTCACCTATGCCGAACTCGCTCAGGTGCGCGTGCCGTTCGAGCTGTACGTGGACCTGACCGTGGCCGATGCCCGGCAGATCTTCTACGACCGCAATGTGCAGGGCGTCGCCGTCGCGAAGAACCTGGCCATGTCCATGGACCAGCGGGACTTCGCCACCCGCCTCGCACACCGCGTCGCCGACGCAGTCAAGGTCGATATCGACGGCAAGCTCGTGCCGTTCACCAAGCTCGTCAACGCCAGCAAGCGGCAAGTGGGGAAGGCCGATGCCGAGGTCATCACCCTGTCCGCGCTCCGGGCACTCGTGATCACGGCGATCTACGGGCGCGGCGGGCTGTCCCGCTCGGCGGAGACCGTGCAAGAGGACGAACTGCCCGCGGGGTCGAGCCCCGAGCAGGTCGAGCAGAGTGTCGTGCCGCTGCTGGCCCGTCTGATCGCCGACCGCAGCGAGCACTTCGTCTCACGCAGTGCCCTCACCGCGCCGGCCGTGCTCGCCGGGCTCGGCATCGCCGTGCACCACACCGCGCCCTGGGCCGACCCGGTGAACGCCCTGGGCACCGACGAACTGAACCGGCTGCTTTCCGACATCCGGTGGGAGCGCGAGGCCCGCTACTGGGACGGTGTGGCAGCGAAGTCGGGCGCCTCCGGACGCCTCAACTTCAGCGGCGGTGTGAAGGACTCCGGCGGCCGGGTCGCCGACGCGATCCTCTACCCCGGTACCGAAGCCGGGCGCCGGATCCGCGGCCAGTAGACGCCGGATCGCGTACGCCCACCCTCTCGGGTCCGCCGCTCCGGAGCGGCGGACCTCACATCCCGAACCCGCCCCGCACAGAAGCGACTTGGAGCACATCATGAGCACTCCGCACCACCAGGACCCTGGCCCGTACCACGCGCCTCAGCATGCCGTCCCGGTCCCGCCCGCCTTCCCGCCGCGAAAGCCCTCGACGTCGGCCCCGCCTTCTGGTGGCCGGGCCGCCCGGCGGGCCGGGCCACGGCAGCGGCACACCGTCGACGACGCGCCGGGGGAGGCGGTCGCGGTCGCCGTCAGCTCCGGTTCGCGTACACGATGAGGTTGTCCACCGGGTGGCCCCGGTCGTCGAAGGCGCCGTCGCAGGTGATGAGGCGCAGGGTGCGCGTGTTGGTGGCGCCGTAGACCTTCTCGGTCGGGAAGGCCTTCTTGCTGACGGTTTCGGTGGCGGTGACCCGGAAGTGGAGTTCCGCGCCGCGGTCGTTGCGGACGGCGATGTCCGCTCCCTTGCCGATCTTCTTCAGATCGTGGAAGACGGCCTTCCCGAAGCGGGTGTTGTTGTGCCCGATGAGGACCGCGGCGCCGCGCTCGCCGGGAGTGGCGCCGCCGGTGTACCAGCCGGCGGTCATGCCCTTCTCGGCTGGCGGGACCTCGACGGTGCCGTCCTGGTTGAGGCCGAGACGCATCAGCTCGCTGTCGATCCCGAGCGACGGGATGCTGATGCGGACGGGGGCGGCTGCCGCGGAATCCTCGGATTTCCCGGTCCCCGTCGAACCGGTCTGTTCCGGAGCATCGACCGTGGCGGTGGTGCTACTGCCGGGTGTCGCGGCGGACGAGCCGTCCGTGGCGTCGGAGGAGCAGCCGGTGAGGACGAGACAGGCGAGCACCGGAAGTGTGACATGCCAAAGCGACATGTGTGTACGGGACATGGGGGCTCCAGAACGGGACGGAGACGGGCAGTGGCGCCGCCCGGGACGAGGCGGCGCCACAAGGGAAGGTCAACTGCTGTGCGCGGTACGTTGTCGTGCGCGGTCAGTTGCCTTGCAAGTCAGTGGCCGTGAAGGGACTGACGTGCCGGCAGTTCAGCGGCCCTGCTGTGCGGCGGAGCGGCGGCGCAGCACGACCGTTCCCGCTCCCGCGACCAGAAGGGCGGCTGCGGCCGACCCGGCAAGGGCGGTGGTGCTGCTGCTCGAGGTCCCGGCCGGTCGCTCGCCCGCGGCGACACCGCCACGGGGCGCAACCGACGGCTCCGAGCCCCGCGCGGGCGGGCCGGTGACACCGGCCGGGGCGGCTGCGGCGGACCGCTCGACGGACGGCTTCGGTGCGGGCGTGCTGTCGGCGAAGGCCGCGGTGGACGGGACGAGTACCGCGCCGGCCGCGACAGCGGCAAGGACGGCGGTACGCAGGGACAGACGGTGGGGCATGGGCATGGCTCCATTCCAGGTCGGCCTCGGTGGTGCCCGGAAGCCGGTTCGCACCGGGCACAAGGCATGCCGACAGGCTGGCGTGAAGTTATGAAGAAACTGTCAGATCGCTGTGGTCATCGCATCAGGCCTGGCCCGCACCGCTTCCACGGCCGCCCACGGCACGTTCGGGTCCGCCCGCGCCGCTCCCGCGTTCGCAGCCGCCTGCCGCGCTCCCCGACACGCCCGTCGAGGCTCCTTGGAACTCGTCCGACCCACCAGCCTCTCCGCATTCATCCGACCCCGTCTGTGCAGGATCTGCCGGCAGCCGGAGCGTGAACACCGAACCCTGCCCCTCGACGCTCACCGCACTCACCGAGCCGCCGTGCGCCTCGACGAGTTTCCGTACGATCGCCAGGCCCAGCCCGCTGCCGCCGGTGCGGCGGCTGCGGGACTTCTCTGCGCGCCAGAAGCGGTCGAAGACATGGGGCAGATCCTCGGCCGAGATGCCGCTGCCCGTATCCGTGACGTCCACCACGACCAGGTCCGCACACTCGGACCCATACGCATGCAAGGAGACATTCCCACCCGCCGGGGTGTGACGCACCGCGTTGGAGACGAGGTTGCCGATGGCCTGGCGCAGCCGGACCGGATCGGCCGTCAGCTCGGGACCGGCAGCGCCGGCCGTCGCCGTGAGGACGGCCAACGTGACTCCAGCCGTCTCCGCTCCTCCCTGGTGGGCCGCGGCGACCTGGCTCAGAACGTCCTCGATGCGTACCGGCTCGGGGTGCAACCGCAGCGCACCCGCGTCGGCCGCGGCCAGATCCTGGAGATCGTCGATGATGTGCTGCAGCTGAACGGCCTCCGTGTGGAGCGAGGAGATGAACGCCGGGTCGGTCTCCGCCAGACCGTCCTGTGCTGCCTCCAGCCAGCCGCGGATGTTGCTCAGCGGGGTGCGCAGTTCGTGGGCTACGTCGCTGACCATGTCCTTGCGCTGTCCTTCGAGGCGGGCGCGGTGGGCCGACATGTCGTTGAAGGCCGCGGCGAGCCGCCCGATCTCGTTGTCGTCGGTGACCAGCACCGGCGCGGAGTCCTCACCGTCCCGCATCCGTTGTGCCGCACCGGTGAGGGCGTGCAGCGGCCGTACGAGCCGGGCCCCAGCCAGCATGGTGGCTCCGACGGTGAGCGCCAGGACGAGCGCCGCGGCACCCGCGATCTTCGCGGTGTTCGCCGGGGAGAGGTCGAAGCCGGGCACGGTCGTGCCGCCCTCGTCGCCGATGAACAGCAGTGCGGGCGAGGCGACATAGGAACTGAGCTGCTCACGGCGGGCCGTGCCCACGCAGGAGGCGGTGGCCCGGTCGTCGTCGCCGGTGCGGACGCTCGGCGCGGGAGCGGGCGACGGGGGGGAGACACCGGCGCTGGGCATCGGCTCGGAACCGTCGCCCCAGGACAGGTCCAGATTGAGCTGTACGCCCGTGCGGCCCTGACGTTTCAGGCAGGCATCGGCGAGCTGATTGAGCGCCCCCAGCGCCTTCCGCTCGGTCGCTGTCGGTTCGTCCAAATTGTCGGATGCGCACCTGGTGCCCTGCACCCGGTCGGGATCGTTGCCCACGACCTCGATGCGCGGGCGCCCACTCGGGCCCCGGACCACATCCGCCGCGACCCCGGACCGATTCAGGCACGCCACACTCCGGTCGGCGACACGCTGCAACTCCGTACGCTCGGACGCGGGCAGCCGGAACGGACCGACTGCGCGCGGGTCGACACGGTCGGCCGTGACGCCGGCCCGGCCCACCGTCTGGGACAGCGTCGTGTCCACGGACAGCGGATCCACGATCGCCGATGCCTCGGGCGGCAGCGCGGGCGGGGACGGCCGGGTGGCGGAATCGGCGAGTGGTCGGCGCTGCTCGGTGGTGAGGGCGATCCGCCGGCCGGACTGCCGGGCCAGGTCGCGCACGGTGCTCTCGACGCCGTCCCAGGTGGGGTGGCCCGCCGCGTACCCGAGCAGGGTGTTGTAGATCCGGGCGTCGGCGGCGAGGTTCTGACCCTGTTCCTGCTTGATGGCACCGGAGGTGGTCTGTACGGCAAGCCAGGCCGTGGCGGCCACCGAACACGCCGCCACCAGCGCCGATACCGCCAGCAGACGGCCGAACAGACTCTTGCGGAGCGGCAGCCGGGTCCGCCGCTGCTCACGACGCAACGGAAGCGTTCCTCGCCGGGTCCGTCAGCTTGTAGCCGACACCGAAGACGGTGATCAGCCGGGCCGGCCGACGGGGTGCCGGCTCGATCTTCTTGCGCAGGTTCATGATGTGCACATCGACCGTACGGAAGCTGATGTACCGGTCGAAGCCGTGCAGCTCCTCCAGGAGCCGCTGCCGGGTGAAGACCCGGTCGGGCTCGGTCGCCATGGCGACCAGAATCCGGAACTCACCGGGGGTGCAGTCCACGGACCGGCCCTCGACGGACACCTCGTGCCGGTCCGGGTCGACCACCAGCGCACCCACCCGCAGCGCCTGATCCGCGGCGGGTCCGGTGTCCTGCGCGCCCCGCCGGCTGCGCCGCAGCAGTGTCCGTACACGCGCCATCAACTCACGCGGGCTGTACGGCTTCGTCATGTAGTCGTCCGCACCGAGGTCCAGCCCCAGCAGCAGATCGTCCTCGGTGCTGCGGGCCGTCAGCATCAGCACCGGCAGCTCCCGGTGCTCGGCACGCAGCACGCGTACCACGTCCAGGCCGTCGGCCCGCGGCATCATCACATCGAGCACCAGCAGATCGGGCTCCCGGTGCCGGACCTCGGCGAGCGCCGCGAGGCCGTCGCCCACGACCGTGACCGCGTGGCCCTCGTGCTCGAGGTAGCGGCGTACGAGTTCGGCCTGCTTCTCGTCGTCTTCGGCGACCATGACGTTTGCGCACACGCGATCGATCGTAGAGGGTCCGCACGGCTCGTCCGGCGTTCAGAGGCTGGACGCCGGACGAGCCCGGCGCGCTACCGCGCCGACGCGACCAGCGACCAGCGGTCGGAGAGGTTCGTGTACGTGTGGCTCGTGCCCCAACTGGAGACGGTCCAGGGTGCGCTCTGCTCCTTTACCACCTCGTTCGTCCACCCGGACGGCTTCGCGTGCGAAGCAGGGGCAGTTACTGATGGGTGGACATCGGATGCCGTCGGACTTGCCTCGGCTGAACGAATGGGCACCGGCTCTTGTCGTGGGGCCGGATGCCTGGTCTTGTGTACCGTCGGCTGCCCGTTCACCCGCGGGCGCGGCCAGGGCTGGGAAGAGTGGGGAGAAGTGTGGAACCGGTGACCGGACGTGATGCGCGGGGTGCGCTGCCCGCAGGGCTCGGCGATGCCGTCCGGGCCACCGCCGAGGAGATCGCCGCGGTGCTGCGCGGCGTTGCCGACACGAGTGTTCCGGTGCCCGGTTCGCAGTGGACGGTGGGCGAGGCCGCGGCGCATCTGGCGCAGGCCAACGAGCTGATGGCCGAGCTCGCGGCCGGGCAGGAACGCCGCTACGGGGACGGCACGCCGCAGAGCCTGGCCGCTGCCAATGAGCGTGCGCTCGCCGAGTTCGACGAGCGGGCCGCCGAGCCGCTGGCCGGGATGATCGTCGCGCACGCGGATGCCTGCCTCACAGCCGTCGAGCGGAGTGTCGCGGGGGCCGGGGACGTGGTCACACCGTTGGGGCCGATGAGCCGGGCGGTGCTGGCCTCGTACCTGCTGACACACATGCTCGGCCACGGCTACGACCTGGCCCGTGCGCTGCGGCGCCGTCACATGGTCGACCGCGAACGCGTCGAACTGTCGCTGCCGTTCCTGATCACCGCCATGCCCAGGGTCACCGATGCCGCCGCCACCGCCCGGCTCACCGCCAGGTACACGATCCGCCTGTGGGGCGGCTCCCGGTTCGGCGTCACGTTCACCGACGGCGCCGTGACCGTCACCGCTCGACCGCCGGACCGCCCCGACTGCACCATCCTCATCGAGCCGGTCACCTTCTTCCTGATGGCGCTCGGCCGCACCGACCCCTATGGCGCCATCGCCCGGGGCCGGGTGTTCGCCCGGGGCCGCAAGCCCTGGCTCGCTCCCCGGTTCCCCGGGCTGTTCAAGGCACCCTGAGCCCTACGCCGGGTGCCCGTGGGACTCCATGAGCTCCTGGTGGGCCGCCATCACGTCCTGAGTGAGTACGGTGACGATCTCCGCCCTGGTGGGCGTCGTGCCGCCCGAGTGCTCGGCGTACAGACGCAGATCCCGTTGCGCCGCGGCCTTCTGGCAGAGTTCGCGGGCGAAGCGGGCATTGCCCAGGGTGTCGGCCATGCCTTCGTCCACGGCCGAGGCGAAGAGGGTGCCGAGTGCGGCCGCGGCCTCCTCGTCGGGTTCGTCGCCCTGACCGGACAGGACGGACCGGGCGATCAGGAGCAGCTCCTGCGCGGAGTACGAGGGGAAGTCGACGCGGGTGTTGAACCGGGACACCAGACCCGGGTTGGCGGCGAGCAGGCCGGTCATCTCCTCGCGATAGCCGGCGAGCACGACGACGAGCCGGTCCCGGTCGTCCTCGGCCCGCTTCAGGAGGACCTGCAGTGCCTCGTCGCCGAACGCGTCGCCACCGCTGTACCCGCTGTTGGACAGGGCGTACGCCTCGTCGATGAACAGCACGCCGTTCAGGGCGGAGTCGATGACCTTGCTGGTCTTGATGGCGGTGGATCCGAGGTGCTGTCCGACGAGGTCGACGCGCTGGGCCTCGACGACATGGCCGGAACGCAGCAGCCCCAGACCGGCGAAGACCTTGCCGATGATGCGGGCGACGGTGGTCTTCCCGGTGCCGGGCGGACCCGCGAAGACGAAGTGCCGGGGCCGGGCGCCGCTGGGCAGCCCCTGCTCCTCCCGGAGCGCCGCCATGCGCAGCTGCGCGATCAGCGTGAGGACCTGCCGCTTCACCGGCTCCAGACCGATCATGCCGTCCAGCGCCTCCTGGGCCTGGGCGAGCAGGCGCGCCCTCTCCTCCCGCGACAGCCCGTCCCCGTCGCCCTCCCGAACCTCCGGACCGGCCGCCTGGGCCGTGGGCGCGGGAGCGGGTGCGGCCGTACGGGCCTCCGGGGGCGCCGGGGACGGGGCGGAAGGGGCGGGGGAGGGCGTCGAAGACTGCCCGGCCACGGCCGAAGCCGTCGGAGCCGAGGAACGCGCCTGGGCCCGTACATCCACATCGAGCAGGCCCGGCGCACACCGGAACGCGTACTGATACCGCTTCAGCGCCTCCTCCGGCCGGCCCAGCGACTCCAGGGAGCGGCCCATGAAGTACTTGACCTCCGCGTCGAAACGGCTCCCCGACTCCAGCTTCCTCGGCAGCTCCGCCAGCACGTTCAGCGCCTCGTGACAGACTCCCTGCGCGAACAGCGCCGCGCCCACGTACAACTGCGCCTCGTCGTGCAGGAACGCGTCACGGATCCCCGGGGCGAAACGCAGGACCAGAGCCCAGTCCTCCTTGAGGAAGGCGTAGCGCGTGCAGACGAACCGGGTCTCGTCGCAGTCGAGTTGCGCGGTGGAGAGCCCGGCCCAGGCCTCGTCGAGCTTCCCGGCGTCCAGCAGCGAGGTCATGGCCGCCACCCAGAGGTCCCGGGCGTTCTCCAGCCGGAAGGTGACGTAGTGACCGAGCTGGAACCGGGAGCGCAGCGGCATCCCGAACTTCGAACGCAACGCGCCGAACGACCCGGAGGCGCGGACCATGCCGTCCAGCGCCTCCTTCTGACGCTGCCCGGTCGCGTGCAGCCCCAGCCAGGCGTCGGCGGCCAGCGGATCGTGCGCCGCGGCGAGCGAGAACCGTTCGGCGGCGGCCGCTTCGTCGCCCTGCTGCAGCAGGACCATCGCCTGCTGCCAAGCCTGCTCGGCCTTCTTGGCCGAACCCCGACTTGCGGCTGCTCCCTGCACAGTTACTCCCCTCGACAGGCCCCGGCCCGCGCGCCGGCGGCCGACGGGGCTCGCCGTGATGACCTGGAACAACTGCCAGGATATCCAACACGGCGTGGCGGCCGCTGAAGACTCCGGATGCGGTCGAATCCGCCGGAAGCCGGCGAAAGGCCGGTTTCCGGACGGATGAACGGCCGATCCGCATCGGGCCCGGGCGATCACCATCGCGATGTTCAGGGGACATTGACCCGTCTGACGCTAACGTGGCTCCGCACGGTGACAGCGACGGTGCCGGGGAGGGCGCACCGCGCGGAACACCGGGAACGAGGAGTGCGCGACATGCTGGATCCCACTTCGGTGGCGGCGATTTCGGCGGTACTCGGTGCGGTCGGCTCGGGGATGGCCAACGAGGCCGGCAAATGGGCCTGGGAGTCCACCGGCGCGGCCGTGCGGAGAATCACCGGCCGTGAGGTTCCCGCCCCGGTGGCCCCGGAGGAGCGGGACGATGTGGCCCGCATGGTCCATGAACGGCTCCGCGCCGATCCGCAACTCGCCTCCTCCTGGACCGCGTTCGCCGCGCGGGTAGGCCGCCGCGCCCCCGCCCCGGCCCGGGCCGCGCGGTCGAACCTCCCCGCCTCCATAAGGTTCTTCACGGATCGCAAGGAGGCGATGAAGCAGCTCCAGCGAGAGGCGTCCCGCCGCCCGGACGGCCGGCCCCGGCTCGCGCTGGTGCACGGCCCGGACGGAATGGGATCCAGCACGCTCGCCGTGCACTTCGGAGCACAGCCGACCCGTCTCTTCCCGGACGGGCAGATCTACGCCGACCTCGGAGGCGGCGGTGGCGGGCGCGACATCGGAACCGTACTGCGGGCGCTGCTGCGTCAACTACGGGTACCGGACGAGGAGATGCCGCCCGGGACCGACGAGCTCGGCGAGTTCTACCGCCATTGTGTGGCTGACCGCAGGCTCCTGGTCGTGCTCGACCACGCGTACTCCGCCAGGCAGGTGCGGCCGTTCCTCACCTCGGCACCCGGGGTGTTCACGATCCTGGTCGCCCGGGCCCCCTTCCCCGGTATCGACGCCCTGCGGGTGCCCGTCGGACCGCTCTCGGACAAGGACGCGGAGCGGCTGCTCACCGCCGTCACCGACAAGTCCACGGTCGCCGCCGCCCGTGCCACACTGCCCTCGCTGCTCCAGCGCTGCGGCGGGTCGCCGTACGCCCTGCGCGCCGCGGCGTACCAGCTCTCCGCGCCCACCCTTCCGCCACGCCGCACCGAGGCGGACAGCGACCCGGTGCGCGGGGCCGCCGAGGACAACTACCGGCTCCTGACGCCGGAATCCGCCAGGCTGTACCGGCTGATGGCGCTGCGCGCCTGGCCCGCCTTCGACGCCGCCGCTGCCGCCCGCACCACCGGCCAGGACCCCCACGCCACTGCGGAACTCCTGGAGGACCTCGCCGACCGGATGCTCCTGGAGCATGGCGCCGGCGGAACCGGCAACGGCCGATACCACTACCGCCACGGGGTCCGCGCACACGCCGAGGCGGCAGCGGTCCGGGAGGACGGGATCGCGGCGTGCTCGGCCGCGCTCGCCCGCACCCTGAGTGCCTATGCCGATCTCGCGGCATCGGCCGCCCACCAGGCGCTCCCGGAGAGCTGGCGGGTCCCGGCGCCCGCCGAGGACCGTGCCGGGCAGCGATACGAGGACCGGGGCGCCGCCCTCGACGCGCTGCTCGCGGAGGCGGGCAATCTGGTCGAGGCGGTGCGCTGCGCCGAGGAGTCCGGCGACCCGGACACCGCCGTACGCCTGTGCCGTGCCCTGTGGCCGCTCCAGCTCAAGGCGGGCCACCACGAGATGCTGCTGCCGGCGCTCCGGATCGGGACGCGCCTCGCCGACACGCATCGCCCCGCGAGCCCCGACGCCGGAGCACTGCACGCGCAGCTCGCCCACACCCTCACCGAGCTGAAGCGCTGGGAGGAGGCGGAGACGGCGGCACGGGCGGCGGCGCGGGCCGAGGAGTCGGCCGGCCACAAGCGGGGCCACGCCTCGGCCGTCGAGCTCCTGGGGCTGCTGAGGCTGCGCCAGTGGCGGTACCCGGAGGCGTACGAGTGCTTCGACGAAGCGGGCGGCATCCTGGACACCATGGGCGAAGGGGACGAGGGCACCGCCGATCTGCCGCGCGCCCGGGCCCTGCTGGAGCGTCATCGAGGACGGGCGCTGCGCGGTCCCGGGCGACGGGAGGAGGCCCGGGAGAAGCTGGAGACCGCGCTGCGGTACTTCCGGGCGAGCGGCGACACGTACAACACGGCGCGGACGCTCACGGATCTGGCCGAGAGCTGGCTGGACGAGGAGAACACCGGAGCGGCGCTGCCGCTGATCGATGGTGCGATCACGACGCTCGACGGGCAGAGCGCGGAGTACCAGCTGCTGTACCTGCGGCAGATGCGAGAGGCCTGCGGCACGGGGTGAACCCATGTCCCGCTCAGGCCGCTGCCTCCTCCGGCGTCAGGGGAACGACCCGTACGCGGTGGAGCCGGTCACCCGTCCGCACGGCCAGCCCGTCGGCCACCGCCTGCGCGAGCCGCTGTCCGACCGCGCCCGGTGCGTGACCGCCCGTGGCCAGCCAGGCGTGCAAGGCGGAGGCGTACACGGCGGGGTCCGCGGCGGACACGCCCTCCGTATCGGTGACGGGCATCGCCACGATACGGAGCGGCGCCGCGCCACGCACCCGGACCACGCACGTGGACGGGCCGGTCACATAGGCGGCCAGGGAACAGTCCCGGTGGCGGCGGAGCACCTCGGCAGTCCAGATCGACGGGGAGCCGAAGCGCGGGTCGTCGGGTGCGCCGTCACGAAGGACGACATCGGCCAGATCCAGCTGGTCCACATCGCGGGTGTCCTCGTGGACGGCGATGTGCAGTTCGCCGTCGGGGGCCGATCCGGTCTCCGGCCGCGCTCCGGCCCACCGGCCGACCGCGATCTCTCCAGGCCCGAGCACCCGTGTCAGGACCCGCAACGGGACGGTGGCCGTTCCGGGCTCGTATCCGGGCAGCGGGAGCGGCTCCAGCGTTGCGGGCCGGCCGGGCTCCGGCACACCCATCATCGAGTAGAAGAGCTTGCGGAGCCGGGCCGCGGACTCGCCCGGCACGGAGGTGGTGAACCCGGCCGGGCCGGGCAACGGCCGGTGGCGGCCGATGAGTTCCTCGATCTGCGGCAACAGGGGCGCGTCGGGGGCGAGCCGCGGCGCCTCCCGCATGAACGCGGAGATCGGTGCGTCGGGGTCGAGGGCGTGGAGCGGCACGGCCCCCAGGAGCACGGGGGTGCCGAGGGCGGCCGCGTAGAAGGTGACGGATCCGTGGTCCCCGATCACGGCATCGGCTGCCAGCAGGGCCTGCCGCCACCCGTTCAGCGGATCGATCAGCGCCAGCCCGCCGCGCCGCGCGCGATCGAGCCAGGCACGGATCTGACCGGGGCCGTGCCCGTGCCAGATGTTGGGGTGCAGTACGGCCGCGAACCGGTATTCGTCCACGGGGAACTCGTCGGCCACGCGGTTCAGCAGGGCGGCGACGACGTCGCCCCCGTCCGGGACCTCCCCGCCGTCACCGAAGAGTGACTCGGGGTTCCAGGTCGAGTTGAGCAGGACGAGCCGCTGCCCCGGCCGGACCCCCAGCGCGCGGCGGAAGCGTTCGCGAAAGGGCCGTGCGGCAAGGATCCGGTCGTAGCAGGGGTCCCCGGCGAGCACGGCGGTCGGCGCGGCTTCGGGACAGGCGGCGCGCAGCCGTTCGTACTGCTCGGGATGGGAGAGCACGAGCACGTCCGCGACGGGAGTGCCCCGGGGCGACAGCAGCCACTGAGGCGCGAGCCCGAACACGGGCGCAGGCACCGACCCCGACCCCTGTCCGGTGTCCGGTGTCCGGTGTCCGGTGTTGCCAGCCTCTTAGTGTATCCAACACCGTGCGAGAGGATGGCCAACTGTCCTGAAAATACGTCTAGTTGGCCGCCGAAGCTGGCAGAGACGACCAGGTCCACTCCCGTCTCGACCGCCTGTTCCCACGGCAGCACCGGAACTCCGGTGTCGGCCAGCAACTCGGCGGTGCCGGCCGCGAAAGCCGATGAGCCCGTGCAGGTCATCAGCAGCTGGACCCGCAGATCGTCGTCGAAAAGGGGCAGCACGTCGAGCAGCCGGGTCGCGGCGGTCACGTTGTGCACGACGACCAGCACCCGCAGGCACTTCCCCCGCGTCGCCCACCGCGCCGCGTCGTCCCCCACCGGCACCCGCACCCACCCGGCCCGCCCGAACCCCATCCGCACGCCCCTCATCAGCCCGGGCCCGTCCGAGGCCCCCGTGCCGCCCGCGCGAGCGGCCACGACAGTCAACCAGCACGAGGCCGCACCGGCCACCGAGGGGGCGTCAGACGGCCATCGCCACCGAGGCCTTGCTCAGCGCCTCCTCGCGCGGATCGTGCGCAGCGCCCCGGCTCCGGTCGCCGAAGACGACGACCCGCAGCAACACGAACCGTCCGACCCCCGCCAGCGCGGACGCCGACAGATAGACGGACTGTGCGAGCACGGGCGAGGGATCGGGCCGTACGGCGAAGAGGCAGAGCAGCGCCCCCGTCGTGAACGCGTAACTCACGGCGACCGTCACCCCGGACTGGAGGTGGACCCCCCACCCCTTGCGCTCGCTCCGGAAGGAGATCCGCCGGTGCAACTCGGTGGCGACGGCCGTGGAGACGACGGTGACCAGTGCGTTCGCGAGGGTCATCGGGATCCGCTCGCTGAGCAGGAGGACCGCCCCGCTCGACGCCAGCCCGACCCCGCCACCGCATACGACGAATCGTACGAAGGCCGCGACGAGAGGGCGGAGGTCGCGCGTCTGCCGACGCGTTGGGGCGGTCACGGGCTGGCCTCCGGAGGCTGGAGCGGCGAACGGTGTGTCGAATCCACCCCAGAACCTACGGAGTCGGCGACGTTCGGGCGACCCGATAAACCTCGAATCCAGTGGGGGACAACCAGGAAACAACCCCGGGCCGACCACGAGAGACAGGATCCGAGACGTATCCGGCCATAAGTCTCGCCACGCCCAGGTAGGTTAAGGCCAGAGCTTGATCGTTTTCACGTCCGGAGGTCTCCATGAGTGAGCAGCAGCCGTCCGATACCCCTCCCGCCGAGCCGGTGTCGGACCGGATCGACACCACGAGGCCTCATTCCGCCCGGTTCTGGAACTACTTCGTGGGCGGCAAGGACAACTACGAGGTCGACCGCGAGATCGGTGACCAGATCAAGGCGTTCTTCCCGGGGCTCGTCGACGTGGCGGTGGCGGGTCGGCAGTTCCTGCGGCGTTCGGTGAGTCATCTGGTGGAGGACCGGGGGGTCCGGCAGTTCCTGGACATCGGGACGGGCCTGCCCACGGCGGACAACACCCACCAGGTGGCCCAGGGCATCGCGCCCGAGTCGCGCATCGTGTACGTGGACAACGATCCGCTCGTGCTGGCGCATGCCCGTGCGCTGCTGACCAGTTCCCCCGAGGGCGTCACCGACTACATCGACGCCGACCTCTACGATCCGGACGCCATCCTGGCCGAGGCGGCGAAGACGCTCGACTTCGACCGGCCCGTGGCGCTGATGCTGCTCGGCATCCTCGGTCACGCGGGCGACTTCTCGAAGGCCCGTGAGGTGGTGGGCCGGCTGATGGCCGGGCTGCCGGCCGGCAGCTACCTCGTGGTGTACGACGGGACACGCACCAGCGAGGGCATGATCGCCGCGGAGAAGGCGTACATCGAGAGCGGCGCGGTGCCGTACTACGTGCGCGAGCCCGACGAGATCGTCACGCTCTTCGACGGGCTGCGGATCCTCGACCCCGGCTTCGTCCGGCTCAGCGAGTGGCGGCCCGACGCCGACAGCGCGACCGTGTCCGCGGATGTCGACGCCTTCGGGGGCATCGGCGCCAAGGAGTGACGCGTCCCGGAGCCCGATGCCCGGATCCGGCCGCCGGACCGCGATGTCCGCGCGGTCGGCCGGACGGTTGCTGCAAGATGCTTGCAGGAAGCTGATCAGTACCAGGGGGAGTGCCATATGACAGGGTACGGATCCGGTGCGGACCGCATCGACACCACCAGGCCGCATCCCGCGCGGGTGTACGACTGGTTCCTCGGCGGGAAGGACAACTATCCCGTCGACGAGGAACTCGGCAGCCAGATCGCCGGGCTCTCACCGGACACGAAGCGCATCGCGCGCCACAACCGGTGGTTCATGCACCGCGCGATGCGGTGGCTCGCGGGCGAGGCGGGGATACGGCAGTTCCTCGACATCGGTTCCGGCATTCCCACCGAGCCCAATCTGCATCAGATCGTCCAGGGCTCGGCTCCCGACGCACGGGTCGTGTACGTGGACAACGACCCCATCGTGCTGGCCCACTCGGAAGCGCTGCTGAGCGGGAGCGCGGAAGGGGTGACGGCGTATCTCGACGCCGATGTGCGGGAGCCGGAGAAGATCCTCCGGCTCGCGGCCGATGTGATCGACTTCGACCGGCCCGTCGCGCTCTCCCTCATCGCCCTGCTGCACTTCGTAGGCGATGGAGACGGGGAAGGGGAGGGGGCGTACGCCCTGGTGGAACGGCTGGTGGAGCGGCTTCCCGCCGGGAGCTTCCTCGTGCTGTCACAGCTCACCGGTGACTTCGACCCCGAGAGCGTGGAGAAGGGCGTGGCCTCGTACGCGGCGGGCGGTGTGACGCTCGTGCCGAGGTCGCGCCGCGGCGTCGGCCGCTTCTTCGACGGGCTGGAAGTGGTGGAGCCGGGGCTCGTCCAGGTCGTCGACTGGCATCCGGAACTCAGCCTCGGCGATCTCCCGGTGGAGACGCGGCCGGTGCCGATCTACGGAGCGGTCGCCCGCAAGCCGTAGCGTGCCGGGCACATGGGCCGGGTGCCGTCCAAAGCTCGCCGCCTCGCCCGCGTCGATGCGCCGATGAGGGCGAGGCGGGGCACATCCTCATCCTTTTGGTCAGTCATGCCCAGAAAGCGGTCTCGCGAGATCGAAAAAGTGGCGAGAACGGTCGCGAACAGTGCCGAAAGGCTCACTGAATTTCCTTATAGTGAAGCCGCGTTGATCAACCGACCACCGCAACGAGCGAAGCCTTCGTCGCAGGAGATTCCGTACGATGACGACGCCCGCATCCGCGGTGCCCGAGCGCCCGTCCATGTCCCCGTCGCCCGTGTCCGGGGGCTGCCCGGCGAGTGGCGGCAAGGCCGCCGTACCGCTGAGCGGTCCCGGGTTCCACACCGAACCCCAAGTCGTCTACCGCACCATGCGGAGCGAATACGGCCCCGTCGTACCCGTCGAACTGCCCGGCGGGGTTCCCGCCTGGCTGGTCATCGGCTACCGCGAACTCCACCAGGTCACCAGCGACGGCGAGTTGTTCCCCCGGGACGTCGGGTTGTGGAACCAGTGGGGGAACATCCCCGAGGACTGGCCGCTGATACCGATGGTCGGCCGACCGATGCCCTCCATCTACTTCACCGCCGGGGCCGAGCACCGGCGCCACGCGGCGATGGTCGGGCAGGCCCTGGAGGAGGTCGAGCACTTCGAACTCCGCAGGGACTGCGAGGATTTGGCGGATCGCCTGGTCGACGGGTTCTGCGACCGCGGTACGGCGGACCTGATCGCCGACTTCGCCGTGCCACTGCCGGTGCTCGTCCTCGCCCGGCTGCTCGGATTCCCCGACGGCGACGGGCCGCGGATCGCCGACGTGCTCAGGGGCCTGGCCGACGGCGGGCCGGACGCGCAGGAGGCCCATCTCCGGTTCGGCGAACACATGCAGCGGCTGCTGGCGGCCCGCCGGGCCGCGCCCGGAAACGACGTGACCTCGCGCATGCTGGCGTACGCCGAAGCATTCACCGACGAGGAGTACGTACTCGACCTGATGGCCATCACGGCCGCGGGACACCTCACCACGGCCGACTGGATCGGCAGCTCGCTCCGGCTGATGCTCACCGACCACCAGTTCGCCGTCGCGCTCTCCGGCGGCCGGCACAGCGTCGCCGAAGCCATGAACGAGGTGCTCTGGGAGGAGGGCCCCACGCAGATCCTCGCCGGTCGCTGGGCGGCCCGCGACACCCGGCTGGGGGACCGGAGCATCCGAGCCGGGGACATGCTGCTGCTGGGCCTGGGTGCCGCCAACGCCGATCCGCACATCCGGCAGCACCTCTCGGCCTCGCCGGGGCCGTCCGGCCAGAGCGGCAACAGCGCGCATCTGGCGTTCAGTCACGGCGAGTACCGCTGCCCCTTCCCCGCGCAGGAGATCGCCGAAATCATCGCCCGCACCGGGATCGAGGTGCTCCTCGACCGGCTGCCCGATCTGGAACTATCGGTCCCCGCAAAGGAGTTGGTCCGCAGGCAGTCCGCCTTCCTGCGGGGGACGACCGCGCTGCCCGTTCGGTTCGCCCCCGTACGTCCGACAGGAGACCCGTCTTGAACTGCCCGCACGCCGCAGCCCGGGAGACCGCTTCGAACGGCGCGGCCGTCGTCATCGACCCGCTGGTCCAGGACCTGGACGGTGAGACGGCACGGCTGCGCGACGCCGGCCCGCTCGCCAGGATCGAACTGCTCGGCGTTCCGGCCCTGACCGTCACCCGGCACGCCCTCGCCCGTCAACTGCTCGTCGACCCACGCCTGGTGAAGGACCTCGACGCCTGGGGGCTCTGGCAGCGCGGCGAGGTCACCCACGAGTGGCCGCTGATCGGCATGATCGATGCCGGACGCTCCATGTTCACCGTGGACGGCGCCGAGCACCGGCGACTGCGTACCAAGACCTCCCAGGCGCTCACACCGCGCCGGCTGGAGGAGATACGCCCGGACATCGAGAAGTTCACCGAGGAACTGCTCGACGCCCTCGCCGAACAGGGCGAGAGGAGCGAGAACGGTGCGGTCGACCTCAAGTCCGTGTTCGCCCAGCCGTTGCCGATGCGGGTCGTCGGCATGCTGATGGGGGTGGACGAGGCCGAGCACCCCATGCTGATGAAGCGGTACAAGGCGTTCTTCTCCATGCTCACCCCGCAGGAGGAACGCCTTGCGCTGCTCGCCGAGTTGGACGTCTTCTACGCCGCTCTCGTGCGCGAGAGGACGGCGCGTCCGACCGACGATCTCACCAGCGCGCTCATCCTCGCCGAGGAGGGCGGTGAACCGCTCACCGAGGAAGAGGTGGTGGGCAACCTCAAGGCGATGGTGGCCGCCGGGCACGAGACCACGATCGGGCTGATCCTGAACGCCGTACGCGCCCTGCTCACCCACCCCGACCAGTTGCGCATGGTGCTCGACGGCGAGATCCCGTGGGAGGCGGTGATCGAGGAGACCCTGCGCTGGGACACCCCCACCACCCATCTGCTGATGCGGTTCGCCACAGAGGACATCCAGGTCGGCGACGACGTGATCGCGAAGGGCGAGGGAGTGGTGATCTCCTATCGCGCCATCGGCCGTGACACCGAGCACCACGGGGCCGACGCCGACGACTTCGACATCACCCGGCCGGCCCCGATCCGCCACATGACCTTCGGCCACGGCCCCCATATCTGCCCAGGGGCGGCCCTCTCCCGCGTCGAGGCCGGGATCGCCCTGCCCGCACTGTTCGGGCGCTTCCCCGGGCTGCGGGCGGCCGTCGCGGACGAAGAGGTCCGCAAGCTCCCGGTGATGACGCAGAACGACATGGAGGCCTTCCCGGTCCTGCTGCACGGCTGAGAACTGACCACCCGTCGGGCACCGTGGTCCGTGGGATTCGGCGGCACGTCCTACGGCCCGTGGCGCCCGTACGGCCGTCCCGGTCAGCCCAGCGCGTCCGCCAGCGCACTGTCCGCCGCGGCGCGCGACTCCTGCCACAGCGTGGTCACCGGCTCCCACACGTGGACTCCCTCGGGCATGCCCACGGTGGCCCCGCGGAAGGTGACGCCCAGGTGGGAGGGGTCCGCCGCCACGGACAGGCTCCCGACGACATGGCCCTCGCCGGCCGCCGGTTCCGCGGTGCGCACGGCCGCGTACGCCCGCTCGCCGCCGGCCAGTACGTAGGGTCCGCTCCCGGCGGGCGGGACGGCCTCGGCCGAGCCGTCCAGGCCCCTGAAGGTGATCGTGGGGACCCGGTCCACCACGCAGTCCCGGCCGCCGTTGTTGGTGACGCTGATCCGGGCGACGTTGCGCTGTCCGCCGGGTTCGGCGTGTACTTCGAGGGCCTTCTCCTGGCAGGTTCCGAGACGGCTCGCGGTGCCGGCGGGCGCGGCGCCGGCCGTTGCGGGGGCAACGGTGCCGGTCAGGGTCAGGGCGGCCGTGACGGAGAGCACGGGGGCGAGTGCGGAGCGGAGGCGCATGGTGTTTCTCCCGTTGGATCGACAGCCTGCGGAAGCGGCCGGACGGCCCTGTCGGCCCGTGCGGCCGACAGGGACAGTGTGAACCGTATGACCCGATCTCCGCGACAGATCGGACCCATCGGTTCGGTGTATGCGGTGCCGGGGCGGGTCCCACGCGGGGACCGGGGCGGGCCGCCCGGTGCTCGTCGAGCCGCCCTGCCCCGTGCGCCGTCAGCGTGTCCGGACCGTCGCCATCACCTCCCGGTCCGGCTGGAGCGTCAGCGAGGGCACCGGACCGATGACACCCGGGTCCACATCCAGTTCGAAGCGGCGCGCCAGCACGGCCAGGATCAGCACCGCCTCGACCATCGCGAACCGGGTGCCCAGGCAGACCCTGGGGCCGCCGCCGAACGGGAACCAGGCGTACTCCGCGATGTCGTCGCCCTTCTCCGGATCCCAGCGCTCGGGGCGGAACTCCTCCGGCTCGGGGAACCACCGCGCGTCGCGTTGTGTCACCCACTGGCTGGTCCACACCCGGGTGCCCTCCGGCATCGCAACACCGCCGATGTGCGCACCCTCCTTAGCGACACCGGTGACCAGCCAGATCGTCGGGTAGAGGCGCAGCGTCTCCTTGACCACGGACTGGGTGTACGTCAGCCGCGCGTAGTCGTCGAACTCCGGCTCCCGGTCGCCGAGCACCCGCTCCAACTCCTCGGTGAGCGCGGCGCGCACCCGCGGATTGCGGGACAGCAGGTACCAGGCCCACACCAGTGTGGAACTGGTCGTCTCGTGACCGCCGATGTACAGCGTGACCGTCTCGTCGCGTATCTCCTGGTCGGTGAGGCGCACACCGGTCTCGTCGACCGCGGCCAACAGCCGGCTCAGCAGATCGGGCCGCTCGTCCCCGCCGTCGCGATGACGGGCGACGACCCGGCCCACCTCCGCGTCGATGACCGCCGCGGCCTTCTTGATCCTGGCCCGCCCGGGAGTCGGCACCCAGTCCGGCAACAGCGCACCGATGCCGGCGAACTCCTTGCCGATCTCCTGCTGCGCCACATCCATCGCCCGGCCCATCGCCTCGGCGTCGGCCGCCGTGTCGACGCCGAAGATGGTGCGCACCGCGATCCGCTGCGTCAGCGCCGCCATCTCCCGCTTGACGTCGATGCGTTCACCGCCCGACCAGGTGTCCGCCAGCTCCACCGTGCTGCCCGCCATCGTCGCCGCGTACGACCGCACCTGCTTGGGCCGTACGGAGGGCTGCACCAGCGACCGCTTCCGCCGCCAGTCCGTGCCCCGGGCGACGACCACGCCGTTGCCCATCACGGTCCGGAAGGCGATGCCCAGGGCCGGCTGGTCGAAGGAGCGCTCCGTCTCGGTGAGCAGCTCGCCGATGCAGTCCGGATCGGCTATGTACACACAGGAGTTGGGGCCGAACCGCCAGCCCACCATGTCCCCGTGGGAGCGCAGCCGCTCGAAGAATGCGAGGGGGTTCTTTCCGAACTGCGGCAGGTTCCCGAGGAACGGCAGCCCCTTCGGGCCCGGCACGATCCTGTGGCTCCGCGGCTCGGCGACGACGGCCGGGCCGGTCTCCGTGGACATGAGAGTCTCCGCTCCTTGTGGCGCACCCGACTCGGTGCGCGGCGACCTGACTTGAGTGGTACCGCCTGCCGTGGAACATGCCATCGGCCTTGTGCGGTACGTGAGTTGTCGAGACTAGTCGCGTGGTGCCGTCCCCGGGAGCGGGCGGGCGGCAGGGGTGGCGGAGAAGAGACGCTCCGCCACCGCCGGTCGGGCCCGGGACCCGGGCCCGACCGGCGGTGCGGTTCCGCGGTGTGCCGGGCCCCGGTCCGGGGCCCGTGCCGCGAGGTGTGCGGGTCAGACGCCCGGCGGGACCCGGGACGGGCGGCCGCTGCCGCGGGTGAGGGAGTAGCCGAAGAGCGCCGCGAGCGCCCCCAGGACCCCGCCGCCGACCGTCCACAGCCAGCGGCCGGTCCACCAGCCCGAGGCCCAGCCGTCCTCGGGCTCGCTGCCGAGCGAGACCTTGGACGAGGTGTCCTCACCACCGTCCGCCGTGCCGTCCGAGGCCTGCTCGACGGAGGAAACGCCGGGCACCAGCGGCTCGGCGAGCGTACCGTCGACATCGGCGGCGCCGCCCTGGTCGGCCGCCGTGACCTCGACCTCGGTCCGTACCGGAAGGCCGAGGTCGGCCGACGGCAGATCGACGACCGTCAGGCGTACGTAGTAGCTGCCCGGCAGCGGGTCGTTGGCCCACGGCTCGGACCAGGCGCGGACGGTCCGCAGTACACAGGTCAGCTCGACCGCCGACGCGTCGGCGGCGGCCTTGCCGGTCTGGCGGCCGTACATGCAGGCCTGGCGGCGCCGCAGCCCGTCGTACACATCGACCTGCCAGGTCGACGCGCCGTGCCGGGCGGCGCTCTCGGGCAGGGTGATCTTCGCCTTGACGGTGGCCCGCTGGCCGGCGTCGGCGGGGAACACCCAGTACAGGTAGTCGCCCGTGGACGCCCCGGCGGTGGCGAGCTGGTTCTGCTGGAGGGCCGTCGCCGTACGGAAGGTGGTGCCTGCCTCGGTGGGGCCCGACCCGTCCTCGGAGGCGCTTGCGCTCGGGGAGGCCGACGGGTCGTCGGCGACCGCGGCGCCCGCCGAGGTCAGCAGGGCGAGCCCGGCGAGCAGCGCACCCGCGAACGCACGTGTCCTACGCATCATCAGTTGGTCCTCCAGACAGCGACGCGCCAGCGCGAGATCCAGCCGAAGAGCAGGCCCGCGATCAGTCCGGTGAGGATCAGCACGCCCAGCAGCCACCAGCCGCGGCCGAGACCGAACGCGGCGGCATCCGCGGCGTCGTCCGGGGCGTCCACCAGGTCCACGGTCAGCTCGACCGGCATGCCGGGCGAGGTCTTCACCGAGGCGGGGGCCGAGAAGGCGTTGGCGACCTGGAGGCACACGGTCTCGGCGGCCGGCTTGTCATCGCTGTCCGTGCCGTCCACCTCGGCCTTCGGGTAGCGCAGGCCGGAGGAGATCGCGTCCGTACGGCCGGTGCCCGACTCCGAGCCCCGCACGATCTCCCGGCCGTGCACGGTCAGCGCGCGCAGCAGCACGCCGTAGTCGTTGTTCACGGCGCGGTCGGCGAAGACGCTGACCGAGGCGCGCAGTTCCTGGCCGGGCAGCACATCGACGCGGTACCAGCGGTGCTCGCCGAACTTCTCGCGGTCGGTGTACAGGCCGGGCTTGAGCTGCGGTGCCGAGGAGCAGCTGTCCGCGCCCTCGGTCGCCACCGGGGTGACGACGGGCTCGGCGGCCCGGTCGACCAACTGCTTGACACGTCCGGAGAGTTCATCGGTGTGCTGGACCGCGGTGTACGTTCCGCCGGTGGCCTCGGCGATACAGGTCAGCTGTTCACGGATCTTCGCGTTGGGCACCAGGCCCAGGGTGTCGATGACGAGGTGGATGCCGCGGGCCGCGATGTCACGTGCGACCTCGCACGGGTCGAGCGGGCCGCAGGTGTCCTCGCCGTCACTGATCAGTACGATCCGGCGGGTGGAGTCACCGCCCTTGAGGTCGTCGGCGGCGCCCAGCAGGGCCGGGCCGATCGGGGTCCAGCCGGTGGGGGCCAGGGTGGCGACCGCGGTCTTCGCCTCGGTGCGGTCCAGCGGGCCGACCGGGTAGAGCTGCCTGGTGTCCTTGCAGCCGACCTTGCGGTCGTTGCCCGGGTAGTCGGCGCCCAGGGTCCGGATGCCGAGCTCCACCTGCTCGGGCACCGCGTCCAGGACCTCGTTGAACGCCTGCTTGGCGGCTGTCATCCGGGACTGGCCGTCGATGTCGCGGGTCCGCATGGAGCCGCTGACGTCGAGTACCAGCTCGACCTTGGGGGAGGCTTTGGCGGGGGCTTCGTCGGCGGCGGCGGGGAGCGCCGAACCGAGCCCGGCGGTCAGAGTGGCGAGCAGGATGCCCACCCCGACCGTCAGCCTTTTTCTTATGATCATCGCCGGATAGTAGTGAAGATCGCTTCGCTTCCCCAAACCGGTCCGGGGACGGCCGTGGGGCCGTCAGAAACCGCCGAGCAGCGGGCCCGAGGCCCGGTCCAGCACCGAACCGATCCGCTCCCAGGTGGCTGAATCCCTTTCCAAGGGCGGCAGTTGGGCGTCATCGCCGGTTCTCCAGCCGGTGGCGGCCGCTACCGGGTCGGCGCCGGTGGCCGCCGCCGCGGCCAGTGCGGCGGCGCCCATCGCGACCGGTTCGCCGCCGCCGGGCACGATCACGGGACGGCCGGAGAGCCGTCGTACCGTCTCTACCCAGGTCCGCCCCTGCGCGCCGCCGCCGATCAGACGCAGCGGCCGGGCGGCCACCTCGGGGTCGGCCGGGTCGAGGCCGCAGGCCCGCAGCAGTTCGTCGAGGGCGCGCAGTACGGTGACGACGGCGCCCTCGTAGGCCGCGCCGAGGAGTTGTTGCGGCGTGGTGTCGTGACGGAGCCCGGTGAGCAGGCCGGAGGCGGTGGGCAGATCGGGGGTGCGCTCGCCGTCGAGGTAGGGCAGGAGCACCGCCTCGCCGCCGGGGGACGTGTCGTCGCGGTCCAGGCCGAGCAGTGCGGCGACCTTGTCCACGGCGAGTGTGCAGTTGAGGGTGCAGGCCAGCGGGAGGTACGTACCGTCCGCCGCGGCGAAGCCGGAGAGCGCCGGTGAGGCGGGCCGGGTCCGGGAGGCGGCGAAGACCGTGCCCGACGTGCCGAGGCTGAGGACGGGGTGGTCGAGGAGCCCGGAGCCGCCCAGTCCGAGGCCGACTGCGGCGCTCATGTTGTCCCCGGTGCCGACGGCCACCGCGGTCGTGGTGGGCAGCCCGAGCGCCTCGGCCGCTTCGGCGGTCAGCGAGCCGACGCGGGTCGCGCCGGTCCGGGCCACCTCGGGCAGCAACGCGGCGTCCAGGCCGAGGAGTTCGAGGAGCTCGGGGTCGTAGGCGCCGGTAGCGGTGGAGTACCAGCCGGTGCCCGAGGCGTCGCCGGGGTCAGTGGCGGCGGTGCCCGCGAGCCGTTCGGTGAGGAAGTCGTGGGGGAGGCGCACGGCGGCGGTCGCGGCGGCGTTGTCCGGTTCGTTCTCCCGCAGCCACCGCCACTTCGACGCGGTGACGGCGGCCACCGGCACCGATCCGGTCCGCGCGGTCCAGGCGTCCGGTCCGCCGAGCGCCTCGGTGAGCCCGGCGGCCTGCGGGGCGGATCGGGTGTCGTTCCACAGCATCGCGGGGCGCACCGGGCGGCCCGACCGGTCGAGGGCGACCAGCCCGTGCTGCTGCCCGGCGATCGCGATGCCGGTCACGGCCGAAGCGGAGGCTCCGGACTCCGCGAGTCCGGCGGCGACGGCGTCGCGCAGGGCCTGCCACCACCCTTCCGGGTCGCTCTCGCGGGCCCCCGCCGTACCGCTGACGACATGCGGGGCGCGGCCGACGGCGAGCAATCGGCCGCTCTCGGCGTCGACGAAGGCCGCCTTGGTGGACTGGGTGGAACTGTCCACACCGATGACGACGGTACGCGGCGACATGAGTCCTCATTCCTGTGCTGCGTGCGGTGCGGGATTGATCGTGCACAGAACAAATTACGTCACCGAGGGCCAGCCCGACAGTGGCCCGCGGTGGGGGGTTACGTGCCGGGCGCGGTCCGTGCATCATTAGTCATGGCACTGAACAAATAAGCCCGGGTGCCTCGACCGGCCCTGGGACCGACGGCACCGAAGGCGGCCAGAGGATGACGGAACGCTTCACGCCCACCCCCGACGACAGGTTCACCTTCGGACTCTGGACGGTGGGCTGGCAGGGGCGCGATCCGTTCGGTGACGCGACCCGCGCGCCGATCGACCCGGCCGAATCCGTGCGGCACCTCGCGGAGCTGGGCGCGTACGGTGTGACATTCCACGACGACGACCTGATCCCGTTCGGCTCGACGGACGCCGAGCGCGAAGGAATCGTGAAGCGGTTCCGGCAGGCGCTGGACGCGGCCGGGCTGGTCGTCCCCATGGCGACGACGAACCTCTTCACCCACCCGGTGTTCAAGGACGGCGCGTTCACCGCCAACGACCGCGACGTACGCCGCTACGCCCTGCGCAAGACCCTCCGCAACATCGACCTCGCCGTCGAGCTGGGCGCCACCACCTATGTGGCCTGGGGCGGCCGGGAGGGCTCCGAGTCCGGCGCCGCCAAGGACGTCCGGGTCGCCCTCGACCGTATGAAGGAAGCCTTCGACCTGCTCGGCGACTACGTCACCGAGCAGGGCTACGACCTGAGGTTCGCCATCGAGCCCAAGCCGAACGAGCCGCGCGGCGACATCCTGCTGCCGACCATCGGTCACGCCCTCGCCTTCATCGAGCGCCTGGAGCGCCCGGAGCTGGTCGGCGTCAACCCGGAGACCGGACACGAGCAGATGGCCGGGCTGAACTTCCCGCACGGCATCGCGCAGGCGCTGTGGGCGGGCAAGCTCTTCCACATCGACCTGAACGGCCAGTCGGGCATCAAGTACGACCAGGACCTGCGCTTCGGCGCGGGTGATCTGCGCCAGGCGTTCTGGCTCGTCGACCTGTTGGAGACGGGCGGTTACGCGGGCCCGCGCCACTTCGACTTCAAGCCGCCGCGCACCGAGGACCTCGACGGTGTCTGGGCGTCGGCCGCGGGCTGCATGCGCAACTACCTGATCCTGAAGGAGCGCACCGCCGCGTTCCGTGCCGATCCCGCCGTGCGGGAGGCGCTGCGCGCTTCCCGGCTCGACGAACTGGCCCGCCCCACCGCGCAGGACGGCGTGGCCGGGCTGCTGGCCGACCGGTCGGCGTTCGAGGAGTTCGACGTGGACGCGGCGGCGGAACGGGGGATGGCGTTCGAGGTCCTGGACCAGCTGGCGATGGACCACCTGCTCGGGGTCCGCTGAGCTGGGGCCCGCGGGGGCGCGGGACACAGGCGGCCGGCCACGCCTTCTCACCCGGCTCCGCCGGTCGCGTGGCCCGCGTACGCCACCGGGTCGGCCAGCACCTCCGTGAGCACCAGCGCCGCCGCGCCCCGTGCCGCGTCACCCGCGACGGACGAGGCGCGCAGCCGCCCGCCGCCCGGCGACCAGAGCCCCGACACCACACGGCCGGTCAGCTCCTCGTCGGCGGGTGGCGACAGCCACGGCATCAGGTTCCGGTAGATCCCGCCGAGCACCACCGCGTCCGGGTCGAGCAGATTCACCGCCCCGGACAGCACCCGCCCCAGCATCCGGCCGGCCTCCGCGACCGCGGCCACCGCCCGTTCGTCCCCCGCCCGGGCACGCCGCTCCAGCTCGGCCACCCCTGCTCCGCCGCCCGACTCACCGACCCCGGCGGCCCGCAGGAGCGCCGCCTGTCCCGCGTACTGCTCCAGACAGCCGCGCGAGCCGCACCGGCACTCCGGTCCCTCGGCGTCCACCACCACGTGCCCGATCTCTCCGGCGAACCCATGTGCCCCGCGCAGCAGTTCACCGCCGACGACCAGGGCGCCGCCGACACCGATCTCGCCCGTCAGATAGAGGAAGCTGCGGATCGCGTCGAGCCCGCCGAACCACAGCTCGGCCAGCGCCGCCAGATTGGCCTCGTTCTCCGATCGCACCGGCAGCGCCGCACCGTCGGGACGCCCGGCGGCGAGCGCGGCGGCGAAGAGTTCATCGGCCGGAACCCGGTTCCATCCCAGGTTGGGCGCCTGGCGCACCGCACCGCCGGAAACCAGCCCTGGCAGCGCGAGTGCGACCCCCACCGGGAACAACTCCTGCTCGCGCGCCGACTCCAGGGTGCGTGCGGCGATCCCGGCCGCCCGCGCCAGGACCTCGGCCGGTGGTGCGCCGCGATTGTCGAGGTGCTCGGTGAGCCGCACCCGTCCGGTGCCTGCCAGGTCGACGACGCACACCGAGACGTAGTCGATGTTGACCTCCACGCCGAGCCCGGCGGGCCCGGTGCGTGCCACCTTGAGCGCGGTCCCGGGGCGGCCCGCCTGCCCGCTGAAGGTCTTGCCGGACTCGGTGAGGAAACCGATGCCGAGCAACTGCTCGACGAGCGAGGAGACCGCGGCCCGGGTCAGTCCCACCCGTGCGGCGACCGTGGCCCTGGTCGCCCCGCCCTCGGCCTCGTCGCGGACGGCCCGCAGCACCAGGCTGAGGTTGCTCCGGCGCACGGTGTCCTTGTCGGCCTTGGGCCCCAGCGGTGTGACGTTGCTCTTCATGTCGGAGCCGAGCCTATGCGATCCCCTGTGCGAAGCGGCGCGCCGGACCCACCGGCCGCGCGGTGCCGGGGACGGCCCGCTCACGGGGGAGGCGACCCGCCGCGAACGGACCGTCGGGGAGACCGGGCGCGGCACTCAGGCCTTCGCGCCGCGCTCCGTCAGCATGTCCGCCATGAGCGCGATCTCCGACTGCTGGCCCCGCACCATGCCCGCCGCCAGATTCCGGATCGCATCCGTGTCCGCGGAGTCGGCCGCGGCCTGAGCCATCTCGGCGCCGGCCTGATGGTGCGAGGTCATCAGCTTCAGGAACAGCACCTCGGCGTCCTCGCCCTTCGCCGCCCGCAGCTCGTCGAGCTCGGTGTCGGTCGCCATGCCGGGCATCAGCGAGCCGTCGCCCCTCGGCGTGATGGTGTGACCCATCCACTCCATGGGAGGAGCGGAGGAGGACTTCGCCCGGCCCCACATCTCCAGCCAGCCGAGCATCATGCCGCGCTGGTTGGCCTGCGTGTTGATGATGTCGTACGCGAGCCGGCGCACCGCCTCGTCGGACGTGCGGTCCCGGACGATGAACGACATCTCGACCGCCTGCTGATGGTGGATCGACATGTCACGGGCGAACCCGGCATCGACCGAAGTGTCCGAGGGGGCCGCCGAGGCGGCGGCGGAACCCCCGGCGGACGCGGAGCCCGCGGACGAGGACGGCCGTACGAGCATGAGCACGACCAGGCCCAGCGCCAGCAGCAGCACCACACCGCCGGCCAGCATCATCGGACGCGAGGAGCGGGCCGCGGACGTCACTGGGCGACCCCACCCGTGCAGGCCGCGCCGGGCTCCGGGGTCTGCGGTCCCTGCACGTACTTGGTGAAGAACTGCCCGACGCGCGCGTCGGCGGCGCCGGTCACCGTCACCTGCTTGCCCCAGGCGCTGAGCATGAGCGGGGCGGCCTGGTCCTCGACCGGGCTCATCAGCGAGTAGGGCGTCGACTCGACCCGTTCACGGAGCTTCTCGATGTCGGCCGGCTTCGCCTTGCTCGTGTACGTGACCCAGACCGCGCCGTGCTCCAGGGAGTGGACGGCATTCTCCTTCGGTATCGCCTTGGTGTAGACGTCGGCGTTGCAGTTCATCCAGATCGGGTTGTGATCGCCGCCGACCGGCGGGTTCATCGGGTAGCCGACCTTCTTCTCGACATGGTTCTGGGCGAGCTTGTCCCAGGTCCGCTCGCCCTTCACCGGCGAGGACTTGGCCTCGACCTCGGCCTTCTCCTTGTCGTCGGCGGCGGACATCAGATAGCCCCCGCCCGCGACGAGCGCCGCGACCACGGCGACGGAGACGGTGATGGTGATGATGCGGCTGCGCCGCTCGCGGGCCCGCTCCTTGCGGCGGGCCTCCTCCAGCTTGGTGCGGCGTGCGGAGGCAGAGGTGTTCTGCTGCTTGGCGGATGCCATGAAGAGTCCTTCGGTTCAACGGAAGTGAGGGAGTTGAGGGCATGCGGAGGCCGTTCCCCGGGTGTCCCGGGGAACGGGGGCCTGCCTCTAGATCCGTTGAACCTGCAGACGGAGATGGTCGACTTCCCGCACGGCGTCGTTGGACGGGCCGCGGATCGCGGCCGCGCCGGTCAGCGGGGCGACAGGAGCGGTGACGGTCGTGCCGGGAAGGGCCGCGGGTGCGCTCTGGCCCGGCAGCACGACCGGGGTCGAGTGCTCGGAGGGTCCGTGGCAGGAGCTGCCCGTGCCCCGGTCCTCGGGGGAGTCGGCCACCACGATCCGTGCGAGCGCCTGGTGCGTGGGCGTGATGGTCCGGGCGACGGTCGCCGGCCGGTCGCCGGAGGCGTGCGCGGCCGGGGCCGTGATCGAGCAGCACGAGACCATGGCGAAGAGCACGAACAGCCAGCCGGACACGGCCGACGCGCAGGTGCCCTGTGTTCGTCGGCGCGTCCCTTCGCTCAACCCGGTCATCCCGTCATCGTACGCGGTGTGTGAAGTTTCAATGAGGGGTGCAGGGGGTGGATGCCCGACACAGAGCGCGAGTGCGACCACGATGCCGTTGGTGCCGTGGCCGAGGTTCTCGCGGCTGAGCATGCCGAACCCCATCGTCGCGATCACCGCGTAGATGATCAGCCCCGCGGCGCCGACCACCGGCTCCGGAATGGCGGCGAGCAGCCGGGTGAGCGGTGTGATCAGACCGCACACGATCAGCAGCACCCCTGCACCCGCCGTGACGAACCGGCTGCGCACCCGGGTCAGCCGGACGATGCCGTTGTTCTCGGCGCTCGTCACCATCAGCGGCGTACCGAAGATCCCGGCGCCCAGCGAGGCACCAGGGTCCTCGTGGCCGGCATCGCCGATCACGTCCAGGCGACCGACGAGCAGGTGGGCTGACGGGCGGGCCGGCCGGTGCGCGATCGGCCCCGATGGCTTCCGCCCCGTGCGAAGATGCGTCCATGCCGTACCTGGTGCCGCCCCACCTCGCTCCGGGTCGCCTCGCGGACTGCGCCCAACCGGCTCTGGCCGTCGCCGACGATCTGCTCCTGCGGCCGTGGCGGCGACAGGACGCACCGGCGGTCGTCGCCGCCTTCTCGGATCCGGCGATCCAGCACTGGCATCTGCGCCGGGCCGACAGCGAGGACGAGGCGCGCGACTGGATCGAGCAATGGCAGGACGCCTGGTACAGCGAGACCGCGGCCCACTGGGCCGTCGTACGCCCCGAGGGGGCCGGCGACGGGATCGGGGAAGTGCTCGGCCGGGTCTCGCTCCGTTCCCTGGTACCGGAGATCGGTATGGCGGAATGCGCCTACTGGGTGCTGCCGGCGGCCCGCGGCCGGGGCGTGGCGCCCCGGGCCGTTTCGACGCTCGTGCACTGGGCCTTCGACGAGATCGGGTTCGAGCGGCTCGAACTCGCGCACTCCGTGCTGAACGAGGCGTCCTGCCGGGTGGCGGCCAAGACGGGCTTCGCGCTGGAGGGCACCCGGCGCCACTCCCATCTGCATGCCGATGGCTGGCACGACATGCATCTGCACGCCAGGCTCCGCGGGGACGAGGCGACCGGCTGACCGCGACGGACGCGGTGCCGGCCGTTCGCGTCGCCCCCGCGCAGCCGCGCTGCTCAGTCCCGCTCGACTCCACCTCGTTGAGCCGCGCGTACCGCTCGGGGTAGGTGCGGCGGATGCGCAGCGCCACCACGAACCCGGCCACCAGCACCACAGGCAGCGGCACCAGCAGCGCCGCGTCGACCGCAGCCGTGCGCCCGGTGAGCAGATCGGTCAGCCGCGGTCGAGCGCGCGGTCGGTGAGGGAGCCCGCGCAGCCGGTGTACCGGGCGGGGTCGGTCAGTTCGCCCAGGTCGAGACCGGCGAGTCCGGGCTCCTCGTCGAGCACGTCGGCGAGCACGTCGGCCAGGTCCGTGGTCTCCGCGCGGGCCCGGTCGGCGGCGCTGAGCAGGACTTCCTCGGCACGCCTGCGGCCGATCCGTTCGGCGAACACGGCGGCCAGCCGCTCCGAGACGATCAGCCCGTCGGTGAACTGGAGGTTCTCCCGCATGGCGTACGGGACGACGCGCAGCGCGCCGGTGAGTTCGGCGGCGTGGTGCGCGGCCCCGCCCACCAGCCGCAGCAGTTCGCGCAGCGGCTCCCACTCGGCGTGCCAGGCCCCGGCCGGCCGCTCGTCCTCGGCGGCGAGCGAGCCGTACAGCGTCGCCGCAAGCCCGGGGGCGCGACGGGCGGCCGCAGCGATCAGCGTGGCGTGCACCGGATCGGCCCGGTGTGTCATGACGGACGGATCGTCGCCCTGCCCCTCGGTGACCTCGCCGATCTCGGTACGGGACAGATTGAGCACATCGGCCGCCATCTTCCCGAGCGCACCGGCCGTGAACGCGAGCGCGCCCGCCAGATCGGCGATCGGGGTGCGCAGGGTGTGCCACGGCAACAGCGGTTCGGCGAGACCGAGTTCGCCCGCGTATGCCTGGACCAGGGGCAGCCCCGGGTCGATCCCGTCGATGTCCTCGGTGGGCGCGTACGCCTCGAAGGCGGCCAACGTGCCTGCCACGCCGCCGAGTTGTACGGGAAGCGACTCCCGTACGGCTGAGAGCCGGTCCCTCGCGTCGAGGATCAGCGACCGCCACCCCGCCGCCTTGAGCCCGAAGGTGGTCGGCACGGCGTGCTGAGTGAGCGTCCGGCCGGCCATCGGGGTGTTGCGGTGCGCGGTGGCGAGCCGCGCCACCGAGTCCGCGCTCCGCGCCAGGTCGTCGAGGAGCGGCGCCAGGGTCCGCGCGGCGACGAGCATGGCGGCCGTGTCGAGGATGTCCTGGCCGGTCGCGCCCCGGTGCACATACGGCCGGACGTCCGGCTCCACCGCGGCGGCGAGGGCCATGGCCAGCGGGACGGCCGGATCGCCGCCCGCGCGTGCGCGCAGCGCCAGGTCCCGTACGTCGAAGCGGCCCGCGTCGGCCGCCGCCGAGGTCACCGCCCGCCCCGCCTCCGCGGGGGCGAGCCCGCATACGGCCTGGGCCCGGGTGAGCGCCGCCTCGGCGTCGAGCATCGCCTGCAGCAGGGCGCTGTCGCCGGTGGCCGTCTCGGCGGGGGAGCCGGCCCGCCCGGGGGCGAGCAGTCCGGCGTCGCTCTCGTACATCGGCTGAACTCCAGGAGACCCCGGGGCCACTCGGCCCTAGCCTTCGCTGCCGGTCCGGTGGATGCCGAACACCGCACCCTGCGGGTCCCGGACGACCGCGATCCGTGGTCCGTCCGGGATGTCCGTCGGCGGCATCAGCAGTTCGCCACCGGCCCCCTGAGCGGTGGCGGCCGTCGCGTCGACATCCGTCACGGTGAAGTACGGCAGCCAGTTCGGCGGCGCCTCCGGCGGGAACCTGTCGTCCATGATCAGCATCCCGCCGAAGTCCTCACCGGCCACGCCCCACTGGGTGTACCGCTCGGACGCGGCGTTCACCGTCCACCCGAGGACCGCGGGATAGAAAGCGAGCGCCGGGTCGGCCTCACGGGTGACGAGTTCCACCCAGCCGAGCGCCCCGGGGTCGTTCAGCCGCTCGGCACCGGAGAAGGCGCGCTTCTGCCACAGCGAGAACACCGCGCCGGACGGATCGGCGACGACCGCGAACCTGCCCTGGTCGAACACGTCCATCGGACCGACCAGCAGCGAGCCGCCCGCCGACTTCACCCGATCGACCGTGGCGTCCGTGTCCTCGGTGGCGAACGAGACCGTCCAGGCGGTCGGCCGGCCCGGCTGGTAGATCGGGCTGAGCGCGGCCACCCGCGCGTCGCCGAGGCGCGCCATCGTGTAGCCGCCCGCCTCCTCGCGCGGATCGGTCTCGGAGCGCCAGCCGAAGAGGGCCGCGTAGAACGACTTGGCGGCCGGGATGTCGGAGGTGCTCAGCTCGATCCAGCAGGGGCCGCCGGTTACCGGTTCGGTGAGCTTCATTCGGTTCCTCCGTGGTGGCGTCGGCAGAGCGATGCGTACGCATGTTCGAGCATGTCCGCCCTTGTGCAGTCGAAACGCTATGACCTCGCGCCCGGTGCGGCCATCGGGGAGAAATGTTTTACATGTGTAACACCTGTTAAAGTATTTGGGTGAGTGATGCAACTACCTGGTCCCGGCAGCCCTCCGTCCGCAGACTTCCGCTGGCAGCGCCGCTGCGTCTCGCCCGGCCCTCGGACATGTGGTTCAAACCGGCACTGAGCGTGGTCGTCGCCACCGCCGTACCGGATCTGCTGCTCTTCGCCGTCGACCGGATCGACCTCGTGATGTACACGATGGCCGGTTCCCTCTGCGCGCTGTACGGCCACAACCTGCCGTACGCCCGCCGTGCCAGGGCCGTCGCCGGAGTCGTCGTCGCCATGGTCATCGGCATGGCGATATCCCTGGTCACGGCCTCTCTCACCGGGTCGACCGCCGTGCTGATCGCGGTCGGGGCCCTGCTCGCCGCAGGGCAGAAGACGCTCTGCGACGCCACCCGCATCGGACCGCCCGGACCGGTGATCTTCACCTTCGTCACCTCCGCCGCGCTATTCGCCCCACAGCGTCTCGGCCAGGTGCCCGGCCATCTCGCGCTGACCCTGGCCGCGGGCGCGATCGCCTGGCTGGTCACGGCCGGCCCCGCACTCCTGCGCCGGGAGGGCCCGGAGCGCCGGGCGACGGCCCGCGCCCTCGACGCCGCCGCGGCGTACCTCGCCGCCCCAGGCCACCGCACCCGGCACACCGCGGCCGCCGCCGTGCACGGGGCCTGGCAGACCCTGCTCGCCGCCGGACGCCCCACGCCCGCGCGCCGGGCTCTCGAACGCCTCGTGGTCCACGCCGAAGCCGCCCTCGCCGGAGGCACCCCCGGCACCTGCCCGCTCGCCCCCGCGCCCGGCCCCGACCGGCTCCGGACCTGGGCCCGGCAGACCCGGGCCCGCGGCCCCGTCCCCACCCCGCCGGCCGCCCCCGGCACGTCCGAGGAACTGTTCGGCATCGACGCCGAACGGGCCGCCCGGCACGGCGGAAGCCGTCGTGACGCCCGCCGCGCACTGCTGCGCAGCCTCGCCCCGGGCTCCCCGCTGCTGCCCATCGGAGCCCGCGCGCTCATCGGCTGCGCCCTGGCCGGATACGTCTCCCAGGCGGTCGGCGTCGGCCGCCCCTACTGGGCGATCGTCACCGCCGCCTCCCTGTACCAGGCGAACGTGACACTGTCCTGGAACCGGGCCCTCCAGCGCACCCTCGGCAATCTGCTCGGCGTCCTCGTCTTCGCCGCCGTCCTCCCGGTCAGCCGCACCGGACCGCTGGCCCTCATCGGCTTCTGCCTGTTCTTCGGCTTCGCGGCCGAGGCCCTGATCACCCGCAACTACTGGCTGGGCTCCGTCGCCGTCACCCCGATGGCGCTGCTGGTCCTGGAATTCGGCGGCACCCACCCGGCGGGTGAACTCATCGGCGACCGGGTCCTGGACACCGTCACCGGCGCCGCGGCGGGCATGCTCGCCGCCATGCTGGTGACCAACCGCCGGGCCGCCGGGCGCCTGGAGAAGGCCCTGGTCGCCACCGACCTGGCCCGCGCCCACGCCGTACAGACACTGGCCGCCCCGCAGTCCACGTCCGCCGCGCTCGACGCCGCCCGTCGCAGGCTGACCGGATCGCTCGTCGAACTGCGCGAGGCGGACGACGCCGCGGCGGGCGAGTGGTGGCAGCGCGCCCTGCCCCAGGAGCAGGTCCTCGCCGCCGAGCGGGCCGGACACCGTACGCTCGCCGCTACAGCAACACGGCGGGGGTCGATCGCCCGCGCCCCGGAGAACGGAGCGGTGTGACCGACGACATCGTCGCCTCGGTGGTACGGCAGTGGCAGGCCGTCAACCCGGAGCTGGACACCGGACCGATGGAACTCATCGGCCGCATCAACCGCTGCGCTGCCCTGCTCCAGCAGGCGGAGGACGCCCCGCTGCGCGCCGCCGGTCTGACCCGCGCCGAGTTCGACCTGCTCGGTGCCGTACGCCGTACCGACCGCGAACTCACCCCAGGCGAACTGGCCAGGGAGACCTTCTCGTCCGGTGCCGCGGTCACCAAGCGCCTGCGGGTCCTCCAGGAGCGCGGTCTCGTCGACCGCCGCAGCGACGACCGCGACCGCCGGGTCAACCACATCCGCCTCACCGGGCAGGGCCGCGAGCTGGTGGACACGTTGCTGCCCCGGCAGCTCGCGTACGAACGCGCGGTGCTGTCCGGCCTCGACGAGCAGTCCCGCACTCGGCTCAGCGCCCAGCTCAGCGAGTTGCTGGTGCAGCTGGAGGGACGGATCGGCGGCGGCCGGCGCTGAACCGGGTCGGGTACGCGGGTCCGTACCGACAGCGCGGAAAAATGCCGCGCGGACGCCGGTGCGCCACTGCTAGCGTCCACCGCATGAAGCGCGCTGCCATGACGACGACGCCGGAGAGTGTCCCGGCGCGCTGACAGCTGTGCAGTGAGAAGCCCCGGGGCGAGTGCCCCGGGGCTTCGCCTTGCGGTCACCCGCCCGACGACCGCGAGGAGACCGCCATGCACGACCACCGCAAGCTCGGCCGCGAGCTGGACCTGTTCGACACCGACCCGCTGATCGGCGCGGGACTGCCCTACTGGCTGCCCGACGGCGCCGCCGTGCGACACACCCTGGAGGAGTACATCCGCACCGTCGAACAGCGGGCGGGCTACCGGCATGTGTACTCGCCGGTGCTCGGCAAGCGGGAGCTGTACGAGATCTCCGGGCACTGGTCGCACTACAGCGACGACATGTTCCCGCCGATGGACCTGGGCGGGGAGCAGGTGGTGCTGCGGCCCAGCCTGTGTCCGCACCACGCGGTCATCTACCGCTCCCGTTCGCACAGCTACCGCGAACTGCCGCTGCGCGTGGCCGAGCTGGGCGGCATGTACCGCTCCGAGCTCTCCGGAGTGCTCGGCGGACTGACCCGGGTGCGCTCCATCCAGCTGAACGACGCGCACATCTTCTGCACCCCGGACCAGGTGGCCGAGGAGGCACGGGCCGCGCTGGAGCTGATCGGCGGGGCATACCGGGCCCTGGGCATCAGCGCGGCCCGCTACCGGCTCTCCCTCCCGGGCCCGGGAGGCAAGTACGTCGACGACCCCGGGATGTGGCAGCGGTCCACCGCTCTGCTGACCGAGGTCCTCGACCGCTCGGGAGTGCCCTACGAGGCGGCCGAGGGCGAGGCCGCGTTCTACGGCCCCAAGATCGATGTCCAGGTCGTCGACGGTGCGGGCCGGGAGTCCACCCTGTCCACCGTCCAGATCGACTTCCACCAGCCGGTCCGGTTCGCACTGCACTACATCGGCGCCGACGGCGCGAAACACCGGCCCGTCATGGTCCACCGCAGCATCATCGGCAGCGTGGAGCGGGCCGTCGCCCATCTGATCGAGGCGCATGGCGGGGCTCTCCCCGCCTGGCTCGCCCCCACCCAGCTGGCGATCCTCCCGGTCTCGGGCGCCGAACTGCCTGAGGCCGAGGCGCTCGCCCGGCAGTGTGCCGGCCTGGGGCTGCGGGCCGAGATCGCCGGACCGGAACGCGGCACCCTGGGCGCTCGCATCCGGGAAGCCCGCCTGGTGCCCGGCCAGGCGGTCATCGGGGCCAGGGAAGCGGCCGAGGGGCAGGTGGCCCTGCGCCTGCGCGACGGAACCCGGCTCGATCCGCGGCCCGCGGACGAGGTTCTCGCCCGGATCGCCGCGCTGGTGGACGCGCACAGCATCGAACTCCGGGCGTAGGAACGGCGGAAACGGCAGCGGACCGCCCGGGAACGGTGGTCCGCTGCCGCCTCCCGCACCGCCGGGTCCGTTCAGACCGTGCCCAACAGCGATGCGGACAAGCGCAGTTCCCCGGCACGGCGGGCGAGAGCCGCGTCGTCGCCGCGGTCGGCGGGTGCCGAGGCCATCAGGGCGAGCCGGTCGCGCCGGCTCGAACCCGCCAGCGGTACGGCCACCGTGTGCATGCCCCGGACCGACTCCCCCCGGCTGACCGCGAATCCGCGGGAGCGGATCTCCTCCAGCTCGGCGAGCAGCGCTGAGCGCGAGGCGAGGGTGGCCGGCGTGGCCACGGGCAGCTCCTCGTGCGGATAGTGGGCGCAGACCTGTTCCGGCGTCATCCGGGAGAGCAGTATCTTGCCGCCCGACGTGGCGTGGGCGGGGTGCGTACCGCCGACTTCCGGCATCACCCGCACCGGATGCGGGGACTCGCGGCCGTCGGTGACGATGATCCGGTCGCCGATCAGCGCCGTACTCTGCACCGTCTCGCCGGTGCGCCGCAGCGCGTCCTCCAGTACCGCCCCCAGCCGTTCGCGGACGGCCGTGCCGAATCCCGCCGGGCGGCCGAGCCGGACCAGCTCCGGACCGGCCGAATAGCCGCGGCCGGAGAAGTCCCGGATCGCGAAGCCGCGTCCCTCCAGGGTGCTGAGCACCCGGTGCGCGGTGGACCGGCCCACGGAGAGCAGCCCGGCGGCCTCGGAGACGGTGAGTGTGTCATGGGTGAGGAAGAGCCGCATCAGCCGGAGCCCGGTGTCCAGCGACTCGATGGTGTAGCCCCGGTTCGGCCCCGAGGCGTGTCCATTCCCTTCCGGCTCCGGTGTCAGTTCGGTGACCGGGCCGTCCACCCGCCCATGCGACATGAATGTGCTCCTTTCGATCCGGTTCGATCACATGTGCGTCTGTCCTGCGCTGTGGGACACGGTGGAGTGGCCGACCGAGCCGGATCGCGCCACCTCCTCCGCAACCACCGTACGTGATCGGCAGGTTGGCCTGACTCGATGCCGTGACGGACTCGGACACCGTCCCGTTCTCCGGGACGGACAACTCTTCCCCACGCCGGATCGCACCGGACATCACTCCCTGTGTGCGCGTGACGGCGGTGCGTGCAAAAACTCGTGAGTTTATTACCGCTGGAGCGCTCGCGCAGGGGGTTGGGTGAATATGCCGAAGCACTGATTCGATCTGACTAAGCTCACGCGCAGTGAAGTCGAGTTGATATGAATTCGAGCGCTTGTTCCCGACTGCCCTGCAAGCGTGCATACCTCCCGAATCAACCGCCAGAGGTCCTAGATGGTTCGTGTCGAATCACCGCCGATCGACCGAGAAGTCCCCGTCGCTCGTGCTGTGTTGCTGCCCGTGCTCCTGATGGGCGGCGCCACCGCCGCCGCGGTGGCACTGGTTTCCGCGGCCGTGCGCATACCAGTCGTATGGTGCGGCGCCGTCGCCACCGCCGTGGTCGTCGCGCTGAGCGTCCAACTCGCCCGCCGGGCTCGCGACCTGCGCAGCCAGCGCGCGGTGTACGAACGGCGCTTCGCCGATCTGGAGCGGCGCATCGCCACCCACGACGACGAGACCGTGCGGATCAGCAAGGAGCTCCTGCCGGCCGCCATCCACCGGCTGCGCGTGGGGAATTCGCCCGAAGAGGTGCTCCGTGACGTCGTCGACGCGGATGAGCTGTACCGCGACCTCCCCGACGCCCAGCGCACCCTCGTCTACACGGTGCTGAACATCATCGACAACGAAGAGGCGATGCGTGACTCCGCGCAGCGCGCCTTCGTCAACGTCGCCCGGCGCGTCCAGGCGATCGTCCATCGCCAGGCGAGCGAACTGCGCGAGATGGAGGAGCATCACGGGCGCAACCCCGATGTCTTCGACGACCTGCTCCGCATCGACCACGGCACCGCGCTGATCGGCCGCCTCGCCGACTCCATCGCGGTACTCGGCGGCGCCCGGCCCAGCCGTCAGTGGCCCAAGCCCGTACCGCTGTTCAGCGTGCTGCGCGGCGCCATGTCGCGGATTCTGGAGTACCCCCGCGTCGATCTGCACTCGATCGCCAAGGTCGCCATCATCGGCACCGCCGTCGAGCCGCTCATCCATGCCTGCGCCGAACTCCTCGACAACGCCACCCGCTACTCGCCCCCGCAGACGCGGGTGCACGTCACCGCCGTCGAGGTGCAGACCGGCATCGCCATCGAGATCGAGGACGGCGGCGTCTCGCTGAGCGAGGAGGCCCGCTCGCGGGCCGAGAACATGCTCGCCAGGGCCCAGGCCGGCTCCAACATGAACGACCTCGGCGAGTCCCCGCGTCTCGGCATGGCCGTCGTCGGCAGGCTCTCGCGGATGTACGACCTCCAGGTCTCGCTGCGGCAGTCCGCGTACGGCGGTGTCCGCGCCGTGCTCATCGTGCCCCGCGCCATGATCACCACCGGGCCCGCTCCCGGGATCGCGCACGGCATCGGCGCCACGTCGAGGCCCACCAGCGACATCGACCAGGAGGCCATGAAGCACGTCGTGCCGGCCCGTCGCAAGCCCCGTACCCCCGTGGCCCAGCGACCCGCCACCGGGCCGGTCGCGCCCGTCACCCGGCCGGTCGTTCCTGCGGCCGCCATGGAGGACGACGTCCCCGTGGTGACCGAGTGGACCGCGGGCGGGCTTCCGCAGCGCCGCAGCCGCGGCCGGGCGCCCCTGGGCTCGCACAACCTCCCGGCCCAGCCCGTCGACCCCACCGCAGGCCAGCGCAACGGCTACACCAACGGCTACACGAACGGCCACACCAACGGTCACGGACCCGGCGGCAAGGAGCAGCCCCCCGGACTCTGGCTGGAGGCCTTCACCAACGCGGTCAACGGCGTGCCGCAGGACCCGAAGACCGACGAAGACTCTGACGATGCGTGGGACAAGGGAGACCTGAAGTGATCCAGCAGCGGGGAAACATGGACTGGATGCTCAAGGAACTGGCCGACGACGTACCGGACATCCACCAGATCGTGGTGCTCTCCGCCGACGGTCTGCGCATCGCCCGGCACGGCGGCGACCCCGATGTCGCCGACCGCCTCGCGGCGGCCTGCGCCGGGCTGCAGAGCCTGGCCGCCGCGGTCGCCTCCGAAATCCCGTACAGCGACGGCGTCATGCGACTGGTCGTCATCGAAGTCACCGGCGGTTTCTTCTACTTGATGGCCGCCGGAACGGGTGCGTACCTCGCGGTCCTCGCCGGCGAGACGGTCGATGCGGGACTCGTCGGATCGCGGATGCGCGACATGGTCGTCAGGATCGGTGCCCACCTGACGAGTCCGCCGCGCCACGACGGGCAGGCCGGATGAACTCTCCCCGACGAGAACGCCGAGAGGCCGATCCGGCACTGAGCGATCCGGAGCGGCTGTATGTGATCACCGGCGATCCCGACGGCAGCGAGCGGGCACAGCTTGACCTGGTCACGATGATCGTCGCGCAGGCACAGCCGACGCCGACGGTCCAGCCCGAGCAGGCCGTGATCCTGCGGCTGTGCCAGGCGCCGTTATCCGTCGCCGAGATCTCGGCATACCTCGGTCTGCCGTTCAGCGTGGTGACCTCGCTCCTCACCGAACTCCTCGCTGCCGGACTCATCGAATCGCGCGCGCCCATCGTCCGCGCCACTCTCCCGGACAGGTCCCTTCTCGAAGCGGTGATGCATGGACTTCAGAAGCTCTGACACGATCACCGGCCCCCGGCGCGAGGACGTCCTTCCCACCACGGCGACAGCCGCGGTGAAGGTCGTGATCGTCGGCGGGTTCGGGGTCGGCAAGACGACCATGGTCGGTTCCGTCAGCGAGATCCGGCCGCTGACCACCGAGGAGACCATGACCCAGGCCGGTGTCGGCGTGGACGACAACTACGGGGTGGAGAGCAAGACCGCCACCACCGTCGCCATGGACTTCGGCCGGATCTCCATCAGCGAGGAACTGATCCTCTACCTGTTCGGCACCCCGGGCCAGGAACGGTTCTGGTTCCTGTGGAACGGCCTGTTCGAAGGTGCCCTCGGCGCGGTGGTCCTCATCGACACCCGGCGTCTCGAAGTCAGCTTCGACGTCATCGGGAGACTGGAGGAGCGCGGCGTGCCGTTCGTCGTCGCCATCAACACCTTCCCCGACGCCCCGAAACACCCCGTCGAGGCGCTGCGGAGCGCCCTGGACCTCCCCGAGGAGGTCCCGATGATCGACTGCGACGCCCGACTGCGCGGCTCCAGCCGCGACGTGCTGATGACCCTGATGCGCTACCTGCACAGTCTGGCCCTCCCGCTCGCCTGACCGCAGTACCAACCCCCCGCGCGCATCCCCATCAGTCCGGTACTTGGAAGCCTGATCCCTGGAGCGATCGTGACAACCCCATTCCACTACGAGCCCGGAGCGGCCCAGGGGCCGGTTCCGCCCCCCGAATGCCCGGCCCACGGCCTCGGCATCGGCCCCGGCGGACTGCGCCGGTTCTACGGCCCGGAGGCCGAGCGGGACCCCCACGGGCTCTATGACAAGCTGCGAGCCGAACACGGCACCGTGGCCCCCGTGCTGCTCCACGGGGACGTGCCCGCCTGGCTGGTCCTCGGGCACAGCGAGAACCTGCACATGACCCGTACGCCCTCGCAGTTCTCCCGCGACTCCCGGCGGTGGCGGGCCCTGCAGAACGGCAGCGTCGCCCCGGACCACCCGCTGGCCCCGATCTTCACCTGGCAGCCGATGTGTGTGTTCGCCGACGGCGCCACCCACGAGCGCCTGCGCGGCGCGGTCACCGACAGCATGGGCCGGATCGACACCCGCGGCGTCCGCCGCCATGTCAACCGCCACAGCAACCGGCTCGTCAACGACTTCTGCCAGGAGGGCCGTGTCGACCTGGTCAGTCAGTTCGCCGAGCGGCTGCCGATGATGGTGATGTGCGCGATCATCGGCATGCCCGAGGAGTACAGCGACCGGATGGTCCAGGCCGCCCGCGACATGACCCGGGGCACGGCGACCGCCGTCGCGAGCAACACCTATGTGCTCGACGCGCTGACCCGGCTCGTCCAGCGCCGCCGGCGCGAACCCGCGGACGACTTCGCCACCTGGCTCGTCGAGCACCCCGCCGGGCTGAACGACCAGGAGGTCAGCGAGCACCTCCGGCTGATCCTCATCGCCTCCTACGAGGCGACCGCCAACCTGATCGCCAACGTCCTGCGCATGGTGCTCACCGACCCGCGCTTCCGGGCCAGGCTCAGCGGCGGGCACATGACGGTGCCCGAGGCGGTCGAGCAGACACTGTGGGACGAGCCGCCGTTCACCGCGGTCTTCGGCCGCTGGGCGGTCGGTGACACCGAGCTCGGCGGCAAGCAGATCAAGGCCGGTGACGCGTTGATCGTCGGCATCGCACCGGCCAACACCGACCCGGTGGTCCGGCCCGATCTGACCGCCGACATGGCGGGCAACCGCGCCCACCTCGCCTTCAGCGGCGGCCCCCACGAATGCCCCGGCCAGGACATCGGACGCGCCATCGCGGACGTCGGTGTCGACGCCCTGCTGATGCGACTGCCCGACCTCGAACTCGCCGTCGAGGAGAGCGAGCTGAGCTGGATCGGGAACATCATGGGCCGGCACCTGGTGGAGCTCCCGGCGGACTTCGCCGCGCGCGCCCCGCAGGACGACAAGGAACCGCCGTCCATGGGGAGGCCCAACCCGCCGCGCCAGGACTGGGAGGTGCAGTCGACGGTCCGGCACACCGCACCCACCCCCGGGCGCGCCCCGGCCGCCGCGCCCACGGGTGCGACGGCCACTGCTGTCGACGAGTCGGAGGGCGCGGCCTTTGCACCGTCCCCCGTCGGCCGGATCCCGCAGCAGCGCGGCGAGTCCGCGCCGGCGCGGCTGTGGCGGGCCGTTTCGCGCTGGTGGAGCGGCAGCTGACCCGACCTGCACCCGGGGCCCTGCCCGTAAAGTCCCGCCTGCCCTGAGGGCAGACGGCGCTACTTCGCGGACACGGCCCCGGGCCGTACCATGCACAAGCGTGAAGCTGACAATTCTGGGCGGCGGCGGATTCCGGGTTCCACTCGTGTACGGGGCGCTGCTCGCCGACCACGCCGAAGGCCGCGTAACGGCGGTCACCCTCTACGACACCGACGCCGGCCGGCTCACCGCCGTGGCCCGGGTGCTCGGCGAACAGGCCGCCGGCGTACCGGACGCGCCCACCGTCACCGCCACCACCGAACTCGACGAAGCACTGCGCGGCGCCGACTTCGTCTTCTCGGCGATCCGTGTCGGCGGACTCGAAGGCCGGGCGGCCGACGAACGGGTGGCCCTCGACGAAGGCGTACTCGGCCAGGAGACGGTCGGCGCCGGCGGCATCGCGTACGGCCTGCGCACCGTGCCGGTCGCCGTCGACCTCGCACAGCGCATCGCCCGGCTCGCCCCCGAGGCCTGGGTCATCAACTTCACCAACCCGGCCGGCCTGGTCACCGAGGCCATGTCCCGTCACCTGGGCGACCGGGTCATCGGCATCTGCGACTCGCCGGTGGGCCTCGGCCGCCGCATCGCCCGGGTGCTCGGCGCCGACCCCGACCGGGCCCGGATCGACTACGTCGGGCTCAACCACCTGGGCTGGGTCCGCCGACTGTACGTCGACGGCCGGGACGAACTCCCCAGGCTGCTCGCGGACCCGGAACTCCTCGGCTCCTTCGAGGAGGGCAGGCTCTTCGGCACCGACTGGCTGCGGTCGCTGGGCGCCATCCCCAACGAATACCTGCACTACTACTACTTCAACCGGGAAGCGGTACGCGCCTACCAGGACGCCGAGCAGACCCGCGGCGCCTTCCTCCGCGAGCAGCAGGAGGGCTTCTACACCCGGATGAAGGATCCCACCACCCCCGCCCTGTCCGCCTGGGACCGCACTCGCGCCGAGCGCGAGGCCACCTACATGTCGGAGAACAGAGAGGTCGCCGGGGTCGGCGAGCGGGACGAGAGCGATCTGGAGTCCGGCGGCTACGAGCAGGTGGCGCTCGCCCTCATGCGGGCCGTCGCCCGCAACGAACGGACCTCGCTCATCCTCGACGTCCGCAACCGCACCACGCTTTCGGTGCTCGACGCGGACGCCGTGATCGAGGTGCCGTGCCTGGTCGACGCCAACGGCGCCCATCCCGTCGCCGCCGACCCGCTCCCGTACCACGCCGTCGGACTGGTCACCGCGGTCAAGGCCGTCGAGCGCGCGGTACTGGACGCGGCGGAGAGCGGCTCCCGGGCCGCCGCCGTGAAGGCCTTCGCACTGCACCCGCTGGTCGACTCGGTGACCGTGGCCGACCGCCTCGTCGACGGGTACATCAAGGTCCATCCCTCTCTCGCCTACCTCAACCGGCCCTGACGTCCCTCAGGCCCCGGAGCCTGCTCCGGAGGAGCGGAGTTCGCTGCTGACCAGGAGGTGGAGCTGGGCCGCCAGCCACGCCCCGGAACGGACGGCGAGGGCCTCCTGGTTCGGCATGGCCCCGTCGTCCAGGGTCTCGGTGAAGGCGCGCAGCAGGGTCGCGGCGCGGGTCAGGCCGGTGCGGGAGAGCGCGGTCGCCGCTTCGTCGATCCGGGCGCGGGCGGGGACGTTCAGATGGCGCAGCCCGCTGTGCGGCACCGCAGCCATGGCGGACATCGCCTCGTCCAGCGCCGCCGTCAGCGGCTCGGACGGGCGTCGCCCCACCGCTGCCAGCGCCGTGGAACCGTCACCCGCGGCGAGATCGGGCACGACCGTCCCCGCCGGGGTGAGCACGGCGAGCGGATCGATCCGGACTCCACCGCCGGACCGGTGCAGCGAACCGCTGATGTGTGTGGCGCCGCCCTCCAGCGCATCGGCCAGGGCGTCCAGCGCGCCGGGGCACTCCGGCCGGTACTCCGACGTCACCAGCGCCCGGGTCCCCGCCGCGTCGCGCACCACGGCTTCGAGGCGCTGCTCGGCCGGGTCGTAGCCGACGCTCTCCACCTGCGACAGTGCGACGACATGGACCGCCTCCGCCTCGACCCGCGGCCGGATCAGCCGGGGCGGCCTGCCGTCCCAGCCCGCCGTCAGGGCGGTCAGATCCCGTACGAGCAAAGGGTCGGGCAGCTCCGTCCAGGCGGCGCCGACCGGGGTGATGGTCGTCGTGCCGAGCCTGCCCCGGGCGACCGTCAGCGCGCGGCTCGGGGTGCGCCGGACGCTCTCGCTGACCAGGCTTGCGGTGGCCAGCGAGCCCAGCGGCGTGGCGAGGACACGACGGGTGGCCAGCTGGTGGGCGGAGAGCTCCTTGCCCTCGGGGGCCGTCCAGGTCTTGCGCAGTACGAGGACGGTGCCCGCGCCGGGGTGGGCGAAGTACACCTCGGAGACCAGGGACTGCGCGGTGCCGTGGACGCGGCAGCCGAGCGAGACGAGCCGGACCCGGCGCAGCGGGGTGTCTCCGGCCTCGCGGGTGCCGAGCACACCGGGATGTGCGGCGGCCCGCCGCCGGGCGTGCAACTCGGTGAGCAGGGCGGCGACCGACTCCGGGCGGTAGTGCGCGTTGCGGTCGGCGTACGCCGTGAGCTGGTCCGTCAGCTCGGCGAGCGCGCCCGCCGGCCAGTGCAGCGATGCGGTGGTCAGCGCGGCACCGGCACGCGCCAGGGCTCCGCCGTGCACCGGCCCGACATGGGCCACGCCCTCCGCCAGCAGCTCGTCCGCCAGCCCCACGGCCGCGTCGAGCGCGGGCAGGGTCGTGGCCGGTGCGGTGGGGCGGCCACCGACCTGGACCGGTACGGAACGTTCCTCGGTGTCCATGGCGTCGGCGGCTTGGAACGCCCATACCGCGAGCGCCACCACCTCGCCGCGCAGCGCGGCCGCCGCGTCCGTCAACGCGTAGGCGATCTCGCCGGGGACCGGGAAACGCACCGCGCAGGTGGGGAGCTCGACCCGGGGCTCGGGGTGATCGGGGGAGGGGCGGTGCACCACGGCGGCGTAACCCCGCTCGAAGGTGCGTCGGGCCGCGGCGAGGGGGCGGGCGCCGACGGCCTCGGCCAGAGCCGCGTCGCCGGTGCCGCCGGGGGACCAGTCGGTGAACGCGGCGGGGGCGCTGCCCGGATCGGCCGCGGCAACGCGCTGATGGGCCAGCACCAGGGCGATGAGGTGGCGGCACACCCCTGGTGCGACGCAGCTGCAGTCGCCCTCGTCCAGACCGGTGCCGGGCGGCAGCGCCGCGGTGGTGCCGTCGGCGAAGCGGGCGCGCACCGTGGTGTCCGGATCGGTCGTGAGCGCGGGCACCGTCCCCGCGTCCAGCTCCTTCGTGGCGCGTTTGACCAGGCCGCGGTTGGCCAGCGCGGCGAGGGTCTCCGGAGTGAGGGCGAGCAGATCGGGGCGCACGGCGGTGCTGGTTCCCGCGTCGGTCATCGGCCCAGCCTCTCGGCCACGAACTCGGCGAGCCGGCCCGGTGTCATCGCCCCGACGTGCGCCCCGGCCGAGGCGAGCTTCCCGGCCGTCAGCCGGTCGTAGTCCGGCTCGGCGTCCTCGTCGAGCGCGGCCAGCCCCAGCACGGTCGAGCCCTGCTCCACCAGCCCCCGCACCGCCCGCACCAGCCGGTAGGGGTCGCCCCCCTCGTAGAAGTCGGTGATCAGCGCGACGATCGTGCGCCGGGGGTTCTCCACCAGGCCCGCGCCGTACTCCACGGCCCGCGCGATGTTGGTGCCGCCGCCCAGCTGGACCCGCATCAGCAGCTCCACCGGATCGCTCACGTCGGCGGTCAGGTCCACCACCTGGGTGTCGAAGGCGACCAGATGCGTCTTGAGACCGGGCAGACCCCACAGGCACGCGGCGGTCACCGCGGAGTGGATGACCGATCCGGCCATCGAGCCCGACTGGTCGACCAGCAGGATCAGCTGCCACTGTGTCACATGGCGCCGGGCACGGGAGTGGAAGTGGGCGCGCTCGATGAGCAGGCGCCGTTCGGCGGGCTGGTAGTGGGCGAGGTTGGCCTTCACGGTCTGCCGGAAGTCGAAGTCCCTCGCCAGCGGGACCTGGCTCGGCCTGCGGGAGCGGGTGCCGTTAAAGGCCCGGCGGATCTCCGGCTGGAGCCTGGCCAGGAGCTGTTTCACCACCGACTCGACGATGCGCCGGGCCAGCCGCAGCACCTGCGGATTCATCAGATGCTTGGTGCGCAGCACGGCACGGAGCAGGGTCTGGCTCGGCTCGACCCGCTCCAGCACCGCGGGGTCGGTGACGATCTCCTGGATCCCGTACTTCTCGACGGCGTCGCGCTCCAGACGCTCGATGGTCTCCTTCGGGAAGAGCCGGTGAATGTCGTCGAGCCAGTCGATCGCGGTCACCGCGGACGGGCCGTCGCCGCCCTCCCGGGCGGTGGTGCCGGAACGGCGCACCCCCCGCCGGGCGAGGTCGGGGTCGCGGCCGTAGAGCCAGTCGAGGGCGGCGTCGCGGCCGGCGTTGCCCGGCCCCAGGGGCCCGGTGTGCCGTTCGGCGGCGGAGCCGAGGACCAGCCGCCACCGCTCCAGGCCCGCGTCGGGAGCCGTGCCGGGCTCCTCTCCGGGCACAGGCGCCCGGCCGGGTGCTTGTTCGGGCGTGGTCATGGGGTGGCTTCCAGTTCGTAGCGGTCCAGCAGTCGGGACACGGATTCCTCCAGGGCGCGGGCCCGGGCGATCAGCAGGGGGTCCGCGGTGGTCCGCAGCAGGGAACGCGACGAGCCGCGCACCCCGCGCCGTTCCAGCAGACGGCCGGCGATCCGGTCCCGCTCGCGCGGCGGGAAGAACGCGAAGGCCTGCCGCAGCGCGGGCAGCCCGGACAGGAACTCGTCGTCGGGCAGCGCGCAGACCAGGCCGTCCAGCACATCGATCAGCGATTCGGCACCCTCGCCGTCGTCGCTGCCCACCGCGCCCGTCACCTCGTCGCGGGCGAGCGCGAACAGCCCGGCCAGCCAGTCGCCGAGGGCGTCCGTGCCGGCCCTCGCCACCGTACGCACCGCCTCGGCCGGGTCTCCGGCCGCGCCCGGTACCTGCCCGAGCGAGCGGCGCAGTCCGAACGCGGCCCCGCGCAGATCGATCGGTGCCTCGGGGTCGCCCGCGATCCGCCAGGCGATGCCGGCCGCGGTCTCCCGGGCCAGGGAGAGCAACTCCGGTGCGTGCAGCACCGCGTCGCGCACCGCGACCACGGCCCGCAGCCGGGGGAGGTCCACCCCTGACGAGCCGCGCGCACCCTCCAGGAGCCACAGCAGCCGCTCCGTCGACCCGTCGATCACGGTGCCGAGCAGCGGACCGCGTGCCATGCCGAACACCCGGTCGTGCCGCCACAGCCCGAGCGCCGTGGCGAGCACCTCCCCGAGCGGGCCGGGCATGGGCAACTCGCGTACACGGGTGGCGAGTTCGCCGAGCAGCTGGTCCGAGAGACCGTCCGTCCCGCACAGCACGGCGTCGAACAGCGCCCCCGCCAGGTGATCGGCCTCCGCCGAGCCGGCCCGCGTCCGCTCCGTGAGTGCGACAGCCGCCGCCTCGGCCAGAGTCGCCCCGTACGCCCCTGCCTCCACCAGCGCGGCCTCGCGCCCCGCGACGGACCGCGCCTCCCAGCGTTCGGTGAACACCGGGTCCACACCGTGCGCGGGACCGGCGGTCCGGACATGGCCGGGGATCCCCAGCACCCGCAGTCGGTGGAGCGTCCGGCTGCGTTCCAGACCGGCGGCGTCCGTGAGGTCGAGGCGGTAGGTGGCTTCCGGGCCGCCGTCGAGCGCCAGCCCGGCCAGCTGCGCCGCGACGTCGTGGACCAGGGGCGGCGCCGGAGTGCCGGGATGGAGCCGCCCGGTGCGGTCGCCGCCGCAGGCCGCGACCATCTCGACCACCGCGGGATGGGCACCCGCCGTCATGGTGTCCCGGCCCGTCCACGGCAGCGGGCGGTCCAGGTCGTCCGTGATCAGGGCGCCCGCCAGGCCGTCCAGCACATCGATCCTGGCGGGGCGCGGATGGCCGCGCAGTGCCGTGAGCCCCTGGGCCAGGCTCCGGGCGGCGATCAGATCGGCGGTGGACACCGGGAACTTCCGTGCCCGCAGCCGCTCGACGACCACCCGCAGCAAGCCGTCCGCCGCGGCCTCGGGACCCGCCTCCCACACCCGCTGGTAGTAGCCGGGCGACGGCATCCCCGACTGGTACCCGGCGAACGCGTCCAACTGCCGGAAGGAGTAGGGCACGAGGAAACTCCCGGCCATGGCGCCGTCCGGCGGGGCGGGCACCCGGGGCCAGCCGTCCTCGCCCCGCTCCCAGTCGTCGCCCGAGCCGCCCGGCTCACCGGATCCGGCGAGCGCGCGGAGCGCGGGCTGGTGGAAGCCGCCGGTGACCACCAGAACCGGCCGGTCCCCGGCGGCATCCACCGCCGCGCGCACCCACGCGGCCATGTACGTCTCCCGCGCCCGGTCGCCCGCGTCGGCCTCCGCGTCACCGCGGACCAGCGCGAAGTACGCGTCGAGCCGCTCGGTGAGACCCTCGGCCGGTTCGACCTCGAACAGGCGGTCCCACAGAGCGTCGGAGGAGTCCACCGCGAAGTGCCGGCACAGCCGCTCCGTCGCCTCCGCATAGCGCGCCTCCGCGTCGGCATAGCGATTGGTGCGCTCGGCGAAGGCCGGATGCCAGGCCGGCAGATCGATGAAGCGGACCTCCGCCCCGGCCGCCCGCCCCGCCCGCAGCGCGACCCACTCCGGCGAGTAGTCGCACAGCGGGGCCCAGGACGTCGCGGCCCGCTCCTCGTCGCGGTAGTGACTGAACACCGCGACCGGCAGCTCGTGTCCGAGCAGCAGCTCGTCCAGCCGCCCGTTCATCTCGGCGGGGCCCTCGATCAGCACCTGGGCGGGCCGGAGCTCACCGATGGTCCGCTCGACCAGCCGTGCGCAGGCGGGGGAGTGGTGACGCACCCCCAGGAACACCGCGGACATCAGTCGGCCAGCAGATGGCGTGCGTCGTGCAGGGCCTTCCACTGCGGACCGCGACGGTGCGGCACCTGCTGCTCCAGATAGCGGCGCAACCGGGCCAGGTCCTCCGGGCTGTCCTTCGCCGCCGTACCGGCCAGACAGGCCACCACATCGGCGGCACTGCCGGGCTCGCCACGCAGGAACCAGCCGCGCACCCCCACGGCATGGGCGACGGACACGGCCTCCGCCGTACTCATCACCGCCGAGGGCCGGTCCGGACCGGCGCCGGAACCGCTCCGCTCACCGGACCCCGAGCGCAGCTCCCGGAACGTACCGACCAGGACCTCCAGCACATCCCGGTCCGGCGGCGGCTCCACTCCGGAGCGTCGCAGCAAGGTCGTCACCTCGGCCTCCACCAGGGCCAGCTCGGTGTCCAGGTCGGGGATCGGGAAGACCGTCTCGAAGTTGAACCGCCGCTTGAGGGCAGCGCTCATCTCATTGACACCCCGGTCCCGGGTGTTGGCCGTGGCGATGACATTGAAGCCCTGCCGGGCGAAGACCATGCCGTCGGGCCCGGTCAGCTCGGGGATGGCCACCACCCGCTCGGAGAGCAGCGACAACAGCGAGTCCTGCACCTCCAGCGGACAGCGGGTGATCTCCTCGAACCGGACGAGTCTGCCCTCCGCCATGCCCCGCAGCATCGGGGCGGGGACGAGCGACCGGGTGGAGGGCCCCTCGGCGACCAGCAGCGCGTAGTTCCAGCCGTACTTGATCTGGTCCTCGGTGGTGGCTGCACCGCCCTGCACCGTCAGCGTCGAGTCCCCGCTGACCGCTGCCGCGATCAGTTCGGACAGCAGCGACTTGGCGGTGCCCGGCTCTCCGACCAGCATCAGCCCGCGGCTCGTCGCCAGCGTCACCAGAGCCCGGTCCACCAGTGAAGGGTTGCCGACGAACTTCCGGCTGATGCCCGTCTCCACGTCACCGATGATGAACCGGCGCGCGGCACGCAGACTCAGCTCCCAACCGGGCGGACTCGGATCGCGGTCGTCCGCCCGCAGGGCCGCCAGCTCCTCGGCGTACCGCACCTCGGCCGGGGGCCGCTGAACCGGTGCCGCATCGCCGTCCGGTGCCTCACCACGGATCTCGTCCCGCTCGGTCACGATGCGACGCCCTCGGTGAGTTCGGCCAGGTCGACGAGGAGTTCGGACAGGGTCACCGCGTCCAAGCCGGTGAACCGGAGCGAGTGGGTGCGCCGCGTCCAGTGGTCGTCGGGCTGATCGTCGAGCCAGACCGTCTCCAGAACCTGCTCGGGGAACATGTCGACCACACCGACCGCGATGCCGGGATCCAGTGCGATCACGAGGTAGCAGTCGTCGCTCAGCCGCTTGGAGATCCAGCGCTCCACCCCGGCGTCCTGCGGGACACCGCGCCGCCAGCCGCGCCGCTCCAGCCCGAGCACCTTCCCGATCGGCACCTTGAGGCCCTCGAACCGGGTGAGCCGGTACTCCCCGGCCTCCTCCTCGGGCAGCGTGAGCACGGTGCGCCCGAGCTGCGGGAACGGCTGCAGGATCTCGTAGTCGGCGAACACCTCGGCCCAGGTGGTCAGTTCGTCGCCCAGGTGCAGCGGGTGCGCGAGCCGCACGGTCGCGTCGTCGGGCAGGACGAAGACATCGTCCTCGGCGTCGGCGAACGTACGGTCCTCCGCGACCCGGAACGCCGTGCGCGCTGCACCGTCCGTCCCGCTCAGCCACACCAGCCGGCGCACCAGGTGCCACAGCAGCGGATGACCGACGAACAGCTCCTGGAACTCCTGGGCCGTCCAGGACCGTCCGGCCACCATCGCGGCCTCCAGCCGCCTCACCTGGTCCGAGGCGACCGTCCGGACGTCCTTCTTGAGCGCCATGAACCGCTTGCGTTCCGCGGGGGCGAGCTCCGCGTCGTCCCGGGCGCCGGGCTTCGGGAGGTCCTTGCGGCGCTTGCCGTCACCGTCCAGCACGTACGGCCGCAGCTGCTCGTCGAAACCGACCGTGAACGAACGGGTGCCGTAGTCGACGACGGTCGAGCCGTCCGCGTCCAGGCCGAAGTCCGGAACCAGACGGTCGGAGAGCTGCTCCCCGGTCAGCCCCAGCCCCGCGGCGACCTCGGCGATCTTCTCCTGGGCCCGCACCTTGAGCGCCTTGAACTTCACCCGCTGCGAGATGCCGTGCAGATGCAGAAGCGCCACATCGCTGCCGATGGACGCCAGCACATCGAGCCCTTCCACCGCCCGGTGGTGTGCCCCCTCACCGGGCCAGGCACGGATGATCGGCGTGAGCCGGCGGACCGTCCCGTCGTCACCCAGCAGCCCCAGCGCGTGCAGGGCCCACGACTCCTTCGCCGGCATGTTCGCCAGCCGCCACTGCTCGAAGAGGGCCCACGCGAACTCGGCGAGCGAATCGGCTGTGGCCGTTTCGGTCAGCGCGGCGATTCCCGGATACACCTCACCGGGCTTCGACAGCGCCAGCATCATCAGGGCATGGCGCGCCGACGCCACCGGCAGCGCGCCGCCGGACCGGACCAGGATCTGCGGCAGCACCGAGGGCTCCGCCCAGCCCGGCAGCACCGGCATCTTGGCGGGCAGTGCCCGCTCCAGCGGGTCCGCGGCCAGCAGCCCGTCCACCGCGGCCGCCGCCTCCGCGCCGTACCCCCGGGCGGCCTCGCGCACCACGGCGTCGCCGTGCACCGTGGCGATCAGCGTCAGCGCCTGCTCGGCGGAGCGCCGCGCGGTGCCCGCCTTGCCCACGGCGTCCGGCACCAGGAGCGGGGCGGCCGCCACGCCGTGCCGGGTGAACCAGGCACGGGCGGTCGTCGCAGTGGACTTGAGCCGGACCGCCCAGTTGGCCATGGCCCGGGCGACTTCGACATCGACGTACGGGAGCAGCAGCGGGGCGAGCGTACTCGGCTGCCGGGGCACGGCGCGCAGCAGCAACGGCAGCGTGGCCAGGCCGAAACGGGCGGCGATCGGCCTGAGCGTGTCCTCGGCGTCCCACAGGTCGGTCGGATCCCAGGTCGCGAGCAGCGGGGCGACCATTTCCTCGTCGCCGTGGACGAACACCCACGCCGGCCGCAGACCTTCCCCGGCCGGGTTGTGGCGCAGGACGTCGACGTACTCGTTCAGATCGGCGTTGTTCTGCTTGGTGGTGTACCAGGAGGAGGTGGCCGCCCAGGCGGCCTGTTCCTCGGGCAGCCACTCCAGGGAGGGCTCGGACACCGCGGTCAGCCCTGTCACGGCCTTGGTCTTGACGGTGGTGCGGGGCCGGGACCACGGCGGGGCCGTCAGCACCGCCGGCAGGGCGTCCGCCGGTGCGTCGGCGATGAGGTCCGCCGGATTGAGCAGCGGTTCGACGATCTCCACGACCTCGGGTCCGAGATCGCCGAGCACCGGCGTCAGCAGCTCACGGCAGGCGCCGACATGACTCCGGAGCAGTTGCAAGGACCGGGACGCCGCAGCCGAACCGCCACCCGCCTCCGCGGCCAGCAGACGCACCGCACGCACCGGATAGCGGCGCATGGCTTCCAGGAGCGAGGGGCGGACATGCTTGGAGTCCGCATGCGCCAGCAGCCCGAGGAAGGCCTCGTCGGTGGGCAGCTCCGCCAGCGCCTCGGCGGCGAGCTTCACGTCGTCCGAGTAGTAGTGGTTGCCGTCGAGCGTGGCGGCCAGCGGCTGGGAGACGGCCGGCCCGATGCCCTCGGCCACCGTGGCGATGATCGCGACACCGAGGGTGAAGTCCGGGCGGTAGGGGAGCAGCGCCAGCTGGTCGGCCGAGTACAGCGAGCTGAACACCATGGCACGCAGGGTGCGGTCCTGCTCCGCGCCCACCGCGGGATCCGCGCAGAGCTCGTCCACCCAGTGGGTCTCGCTCGGCACCAGGTAGGAAACGATGATCCTGCGCATGACGTCGGTGCGGCACCTGGCCAGTGCCTCGACCGCCGCCCGGTAGGTCTCTTCGTCGGCCGCGGCGAGCAGCGCACGGACCCGGTCGATCGGCGCCCGGTGATGCCAGGACCAGTACGAGTGGCGGGGCCCCGCGAGCGCCAGCAGCCGGGGCGCGCCCCGCTGGAGGCCGCTCTGCTGCCAGTCGGCGTCGACCGAGAACACCTCGGTCGCGGTCACTGCGGCGAACGGCAGGCCGTAACGCTCGGACCAGAAGTCTGCCCACCCCGATACGTTCACGATCGAGGCCAGCGCGGCGGCACCGGCCGGTGAGGGACTTCCGCCGAAGTGTGCGCGCAGCGACTCGGCCGCCGCGGCGTCCGAACGCGGCGAGTCCGCGAACTCCTGGATCCAGGCGGCGTCTTCCGCGAGCCTGGCCTCGATCGTGTCGAACGCCTCCCGCCGGATCCTGACCGGCCCTCGGCGCACTCCGCCGCGCCGGGGGTGGAGCACCCGCTTCCAGTGGGCGGGCAGGGTGAAGGTGTCCTCGTCAGGGAGAACGGGTGTGTCCTCCTGCGGAACCGCACCGGGAGCGGCCGAGGCTGTCGTGGCGTCCGGAGCGGGAGCGGCGACAGCGGCAGCGGGGGCCGAAGCCGACGCCGCGACCTCGCGGTACCCCTTCTTCTCCTTCTCCGCGATCGTCTTGACGACCTGTGCCGCCGCGGCCTCGGCCGACGCGTACTCCTTGGTCTGAGTACGTCCGTCGCTTCCGCACCGTCCGTAGCGCACCGTCACCACGGCGCCCTCGGCCTCGGTCTCCCAGAACTTCGACGCAGTGCCCTCGACATATTCCCAGCGGCGCACGGCTCCGCCCCTTCCCGCCCGCAGCCCGCTCCGCCGCGGGCCTTTCGATCAGTGGTGCCACAGTAGAACGGGCCACTGACAACGCAGCGTGACCGGGGGGCCCGACGGGATCAATCAGCAGGTCAGGGGGTAGAGATGGCGCGCTCGCCGCCGGACGGCGCCCACGACGGCGCCACCCCGGTCACCTGGCACACCATCAGGAAGAGCGGGATGGGCGGGGTGTACGGCGTGCGGTTGTCCGGCTGGTGGATCAGCCGGGGCCGGACCGCGGGGACGTACGCCCCCTTCGCGTAGGCGGCCTGCGGGGGCCAGTCCAGATCGAGGTCGGAGCCGGCGGGCACGATCCACCACCAGCGCTCGGCGTCCGCGAAGACGCAGCCGGTGCGCGGCAGGTGCGACATCAGCCGGAAGCCGTACCGGGCCGGTACCCCCACCGCGTCACAGCCCAGACTCGCCGACAGCGCGGGCGGCAGCGGCAACCGCACCGTGCCCGCCGCGCCGACGGGCGGCCGGGGCTCACCGGTGCGCCGCGTGCCGAGCAGATGGGACATCGCGTTCTTCAGCATGACCGCTCCGAGCCGTGCGGCAGTTCCGCCCAGACGATGCGTCCCGAGCCGTTGCCCGCGTCGCGGGAACCCCAGGAGCTGCACATCGCGTCGACGAGCAGCAGGCCGCGTCCGTGCTCGTCGTCGGAGGTCCGGCGCAGCTGCGGCCCGCCGGGCTGGTGCCCTTGGTCCTGCACGGCTATGCGCAGCCGTCTGTCGAGGCGGCGCAGCTCGCACACGACGCGGGAGCTCATGGTGTGGACCACCGCGTTGGTGACCAGCTCCGAAACGATCAGGAGCGCCGAGTCATGGGCGTCCGCGTCCAGCCGCCACTTGTCGAGCCGGGCCCGGGTCAGCCTGCGTGCACCGGCCACCGACTCGGGGTGCGCGGGCAGGGCGAAGCAGTACCGGAGCGCCTCCGTCCCGGGACTGAGATCCATGAGCCGGGGGATGAGCGCACTGCCAGGTGCCACAACCGATTCCTCACAGTGGGGGCTGCGTCACGCTCCGCGTTCTCACGCGAATGAGGGCGGGCGAGACATCGTGAACTGGTTCACTGACCAACTCTCCCCCTGTCGTGAACACTTGGCAAGGGGCACTCTGAAATTTTCAGAGTGGCAGTGTTCTGGGTGGCCCGCGCATGGCACACTGCTCGCAAACAGCGCATGGGGAGGTCTGAAGTGAGCGAACCGCGGTCCGCCCCGACCGTGGGTCAGGTCGTTCTCGGCAAGCGCCTGCAGGATCTGCGGGAGCGCGTCGGCCTGAGCCGTGACCAGGCTGCCAAGGTGCTGCGGGTGGCACCTGCGACGATACGCAGGATGGAGACCGCCGAGGTCGCTCTCAAGATCCCCTATGTGCAGATGCTGCTGAAGGCGTACGGGGTCCTGGACGACGAGGCCGAGGCCTTCGTGGAGCTCGCCGAGGAGGCGAACAAACCCGGCTGGTGGCAGCGGTTCCACGACGTGCTGCCCGACTGGTTCAGCATGTACGTCAGCCTGGAGGGCGCCGCGAGCCTCCTGCGCATGTACGAGCCGCACTTCGTCCCCGGACTGCTGCAGACCGAGGACTACGCGCGTTCGGTGCTGCGCACCGGAGCCGTGGGCCAGACCAGACCCGAGGACATAGAGCGCCATGTGGCGCTGCGGATGCAGCGCCAGTCCCTGCTCACCAGACCGGACGCCCCGAAGCTGTGGGTGGTGATGGACGAGACGGTGCTGCGCCGCCCCGTCGGCAGCGTCGACGCCATGCGGGAGCAGATCGACCGGCTTCTCGAAGCGACCGAGATGCCGCATGTGACGCTCCAGATCGCGGAATTCTCTACCGGACACCACCCAGGCACCTACGGCCCCTTCGTCCTCTTCCGCTTCGGGGTCCCCGAACTCCCCGACATGGTCTACAGCGAGTACCTGACCGGAGCCGTCTACTTCGACGCGCGCCCCGAGGTGGCCTCCTACCTCGAAGTCATGGACCGCATGGCGGCTCAGGCCGCAACTGCACAACGCACGAAGGAAATCCTCCGGGACTTCCGCAAGGAGCTGTGATGGATCCCATATACAACGGCATGCCGGCCGCTGAACTCGGCTCCGAGGGCTGGCACAAGCCGTGGAGCGGTGGGAACGGAGGCAATTGCGTCGAGGCGATGAAGCTGTCCGACGGCAGAATCGCCGTACGTCAGTCCGCCGATCCCGACGGCCCGGCCCTGATCTACACCCCTCGTGAGATCGCGGCGTTCATCCAGGGGGCCAAATCCGGTCAGGCGGACTTCCTGCTCACCTGAGTTCGCGGCCCGGCCGCCCGGGCCGGTTTTCTTGCCCGAATCCGCAGCGCCGGAGCCGACCGGGCCCCACACTCTTGTTGTTCGCCGACCTATGGACCCATGGAGCGCGCTATGACCGGGCACGAAACCCAAGGTATCGAGATCGACACCACCAAGCCCCACCCCGCCCGGATGTACGACTGGTTCCTCGGCGGCAAGGACAACTACCCGGTCGACGAAGAGATGGCCCGCCAGCTGCTCGCCCTCGACGCGCGGGGGCGGGACATGGCCCGGGTCAACCGGGCCTTCATGCACCGGGCCACCCGATGGCTGGCCGAGAACGGCATCCGCCAGTTCCTCGACATCGGCACCGGCATACCGACCGAGCCGAATCTCCACCAGATCGCCCAGCGCACCGCCCCGGACGCGCGCATCGTCTACTGCGACAACGACCCCATCGTCCTCGCACACGCGGCGGCCCTGCTGCGCTCCACCCCACAGGGCGCCACCGAGTACATCCAGGCCGACGCCCGCAAGCCCGAGACCATCCTCGAAGCGGCCGGCCAGGTTCTCGACTTCGACAAGCCGATCGCCCTGTCGCTGCTCGCCCTGCTGCACTTCCTGGACGACGGGGACGGCGCGGCCGAGCTCGTCGACCGCCTCGTCGAACGGCTCCCCTCCGGCAGCTATCTGGTGCTCTCGCACACCACCGGGGACTTCGACCCCGAGGGCGCGGCGCAGGCGTCCGCCATGTACCGGGCCCGGGGAATGACGCTGCGCCTGCGCTCCCACGCCGAGATCACCACTTTCTTCGACGGGCTGGAGCTCGTCGAGCCCGGGGTCTCGCTCTCCGCGGACTGGCACCCGGAGCTCGGCGAGGTCATCGAGGTCCCCGGCGACGGCCCGATCCCGGGCTACGCGGGCGTCGCCCGCAAGGCCTGACCGCGCCCCGTCGTCGGCGGCCGACCGGCCGGCAACCCCCCGGCTCCCCGAGCCGGCCTCACCGCAAGCCACAATGGACGCATGTCACGACGCACCACACGGCCGGGGCGCCCCGCCGCCGGAGCACGGACCCCCGCCGTCACCGCGGAGTCACCGTGCCCCTGTGGCCTGCCCGCCACCTACGCACAGTGCTGCGGCCGCCTGCACTCCGGGACCGCCGCCGCGCCGAGCTGCGAGGCGCTGATGCGCTCCCGGTACGCCGCCTTCGTCGTCCGGGACGAGGCGTACCTGCTGCGCACCTGGCACCCCGACACCCGGCCGCCCGCCGTCGACTTCGACCCCGCGATGCGCTGGGTGCGCCTGGAGGTGCTGGAGACGACCGAGGGCAGCCCGTTCCACACCACGGGCACGGTCACCTTCCGTGCGCACTACACAGACAACGGGCGGCCCGGCTCGCTCCACGAGAAGAGCCGCTTCGTCCGCCACGAGGGCGCCTGGGTGTACGCGACCGCGGTCTTCGTCGACTGACGCGCGGGTACGGCGGCCGGACCCCGCTCAGTCCGCCGTCCCCGCCAGGGCCTTCTCCGGTGACAGCTGCTGCGCCAAGTCCTCCGCCAGCAGCCGTTTGGCGATCACGTCCACGGCCGCCCGCAGCTGCCGGTCGTCCGGGCGCGCCCCGTGCTCGTCCAGGCGCTCGCCCAGCCACCGCGCCCACGCGTCGGTGATCGCGGCGGCCTCCCGGCTCCCGGCGGCGGTATGCGTGAACAGATGACCGTCGCCGGTGAGATAGCCCTCCTCGATCATCCGGTCGAAGACCGGCACCAGCACCTCGGGCGGCAGCCGGTGCCGGGCCGCGATCAGCCGCAGACCCGCGTGGCCGACCATCCGAGTGAACAGCTCGACCTGCATCACCGCCCAGGCGCCCGCCATGTCCAGCCGGGTGTCCGAGCCCGCGACGATCCGCCGGGCCGTGTCCGGGCCCGCCTGGCGCAGGATCTTGGCCACGGCGAATTCGAGGAGCCTCGCCGGGTCGCAGGTGGTGGGCTGCGCGAAGCCCTCGCCCATGTCCGTGGATCCGGCCCGGGCCGTGTCCCGCAGCTTCACCTCTTTCAGGAAGAGCGCCACGAAGAACCCCAGGACCGCGACCGGCACCGTCCACAGGAACACGGTGTGCAGCGTGTCCGCGTATGCCTGGGCCAGTGGCTCGGACTGCGCGGGGGGAAGAGCGTGCAGCCCCGTCGGGCTCTGCGCGGCCTTCGCCAGCGTCGCGGGGTCGCCGCCGGCCCGCGCCGCCGCCGCGATCCCGTCGGTCAGATTGGGCTTCAGCGCATTGGCGTAGATCGTCCCGAAGACCGCCGTGCCGAAGGAGCTGCCGAGCGTACGGAAGAACGTCACGCCGGACGTCGCCGTACCCAGGTCCGCGTAGTCGACCGTGTTCTGCACGGCGATCGTCAGCACCTGCATGGCCAGACCGATTCCGGTTCCGAGCACCAGCATGTACAGCGACTCCAGCCACACACCGGTGTCCGGGCCCATCCGGGAGAGCAGATACAGCCCCACCGCCATGACCAGCGAGCCGATGATGGGGAACAGCCGGTACCGGCCCGTCCTGGAGACCACGTTGCCGCTGAAGATCGAGGCGACGAGCAGCCCGAGGACCATCGGCAGCGTCCGTACGCCCGAAAGGGTCGCCGAGTCCCCGTCCACGTACTGCAGATACGTCGGCAGGAAGATCATCGCGCCGAGCATCGCGAAACCCACGATGAAGCTCAGGACCGAGCAGACGGTGAACACCGGATTCCGGAAGAGCCGCATGGGCAGCATCGGCTCCGCGGCCCGGAACTCCACGAGGCAGAAGAGCGCCAGTGCGACGAGGCCGCCCGCGAAGAGACCGAGGATGACGGGCGAGCCCCACGCGTACTCGTTGCCGCCCCAGCTCGTCGCCAGGATCAGCGCGCTCGCGCCGACCGTGACCATCGCGATGCCCGGATAGTCGATGACGGGCCGGCCCGCGGCCTTGACCGACGGGATCGTCCGGGCCGCGGCGATCACCACCGCGATGGCGATCGGCACATTGACGTAGAACGCCCAGCGCCAGCTCAGATGGTCGGTGAAGAGCCCGCCGAGCAGCGGCCCGATCACCGTCGACACCCCGAACACCGCGCCGATCGCGCCCTGGTACTTGCCGCGCTCGCGCAACGGGATCACATCGGCGATCAGCGCCATCGAAGTGACCATCAGACCGCCGGCCCCGATGCCCTGCAGCCCGCGCCAGACGATCAGCAGTGTCATATTGGTCGCGAGACCGCAGAGGAACGAGCCGGTGATGAAGATGATCGCCGACAGCTGGAAGATGATCTTCCGGCCGAACAGGTCGCCGAACTTGCCCACCAGGACCGTCGCCACCGTCTCCGCGAGCAGATACGCGGTGACCACCCAGGACATGTGGGCGGCGCCGCCGAGATCCGAGACGATCGTCGGCAGCGCGGTGCCGACGATCGTCTGGTCCAGGGCGGCCAGCAGAATTCCCAGCACGATCGTCGCGAAGACGATGTTCCGGCGGCGCGGATCGAGTACGGGCGGCGCGGCGGCACTCTGCGCGGCGGGGGCGGTCTCGCTGGCAGTGGTCACGCTTGCACCATCACACCGGCCCGCGCTTCGCGCATGTGGGGGACGGCCGGACGTGCCGTCAGGCCAGCAGATCCCGCACGGAAGCCTTCATCCGGGTCACGAACGCCTCCCGTACGGGCTCCGCCACCCGGTCCAGCGAGAGATACGGATTGAGGTCCTCCAACTCGACGAGCAGCAGCTCGCCCCTCGCGGTCCGGCAGGCGTCGACCCGCTGGATGCCGTGGCCGAGACTGTTCCACTCCACGAAGCCGCGGGCGAACGCCAGATCCGCCGCGTCCGGCGCGTACGGCTCCAGCGCCCACCGCCGCTCCGGGTCCGGTGCGTACAGCGCGTACTGGAAGTCGTGGTCGACGAAGTAGAAGGAAACCTCGTAGCGGAAGTCGATCCGGGGCTGGACGAGCATGGTGCCGTCCTCGCCCTCCGGCAGCTCCGCCTCCCGTACGAACCGCAGTCCGGCCGAGTCCGCCCCCAGCTTCGGTTTGACCACGTACTCCGGCGCCTCGGGCAGCGACCCCAGATCGGCCGCCCGGTCCACCGTGGGGATCACCGGATGCCCGGCCCGGCTCAGATCGACCAGGTACTGCTTGCCCGCCATGTCCCCGCGGCCGTGCAACGGGTTGTAGACCCGGGTGCCCAGCTCCCGGGCCCGGGCGCGGAACGCGTCGTACGCCTCCTGGTAGTGCAGCACCGGACCGCTGTTGCGTATGACGACCGTGTCGAAACCCTCCAGCAGCGCGGCGGCGTCCCGGGGGTGACAGAGCGCGACATCGAAATCCTCCCGCAGCCGCGCCGTCAGATGGATGTCCTCGTCGCAGTAGCGCCGGCCGCGCGCCTCGTAGGCGAGGTCGGTGACGAACAGGACGGACGGTCGCGGACCGGCGGGCATGGCGTTCTCCCCAGGGGTGTGTCGGTGGACGGCTGGTCAATAACCTTGATGGTGTTGCCCGTTCACGACCCTGGAGCGTCATGTCAGCTGCCCCGCACGAGCCGGTCGCATCGCAATCGCCGTCGCTGCCCGACATTCTCTCGCCCGCCTTCGCGGCCGATCCCTACGGGGCGTACCGGATCATGCGCGAGAGCGCGCCGCTGATCCGGCACGAGGCCACGAACAGTTACATCGTCTCCCGGTACGAGGACGTGGAGCGGGTCTTCAAGGACCGGGCGGGGGAGTTCACCACCGACAACTACGACTGGCAGATCGAACCCGTCCACGGCCGGACGATCCTCCAGCTCAGCGGACGAGAGCACGCCGTCCGCCGGGCCCTGGTCGCCCCTGCCTTCCGGGGCACGGACCTCCAGGAGAAGTTCCTGCCCGTCGTCGAGCGCAACGCACGCGAGCTGATCGACGCCTTCCGGCACACCGGCGAAGCCGATCTCGTCGGCGCCTTCGCGACCCGCTTCCCCGTCCTCGTCATCGCCGACATGCTCGGCCTGGACAGGGCGGACCACGAGCGCTTCCACGGCTGGTACACCACCGTCATCGCCTTTCTCGGCAATCTGACGGGCGACCCGGAGGTGGCGGCGGCCGGGGAGCGGACCCGCCGGGAGTTCGCCGAGTACATGATCCCGGTGATCCGGCGGCGCCGGAACGCGCCGGGCGACGACCTGCTCTCCACGCTCTGCGCCGCCGAGGTCGACGGGGTGCGGATGAGCGACGAGGACATCAAGGCCTTCTGCAGCCTGCTGCTCGCCGCGGGCGGCGAGACCACCGACAAGGCCATCGCCTCCGTCTTCGCCAATCTGCTCACCCACCCCGAACAGCTCGCGGCGGTACGGGAGGACCGCACCCTCATCGACCGGGCCTTCGCCGAGACCCTGCGCCACACCCCGCCGGTCCACATGATCATGCGCCAGACGGCGCGCGAGGTGGAGCTGAGCGGCGGAACGGTCCCGGCCGGGGCCACCGTCACCTGCCTGATCGGCTCCGCCAACCGCGACGAATCGCGCTACGAGGCGCCCGACCGGTTCGACATCTTCCGCTCCGACCTGACCAGCACCACCGCCTTCTCGGCGGCCGCCGACCACCTGGCGTTCGCGCTCGGCCGGCACTTCTGTGTCGGCGCGCTGCTGGCCAGGACCGAGGTGGAGACGGGGGTGAACCAACTGCTCGACGCGATGCCCGATCTGCGGCTCGCGGACGGCTTCACCCCCACCGAGCACGGCGTCTTCACCCGGGGCCCGCGCTCGCTGCCGGTGCGCTTCACCCCGGTCGCCGCCTGAGACCGGGGCAGCCGGGCTGGAACGGCCGACGGGCGTGGCGGTCAGCGGATCAGGGCCGTCAGCCGTCCCGTCGCCTCCGGGCGGAACTGCTGATTCGTCCGGCCGAAGACCTCGCCCAGTAACCCGGGAGGCGCCGTACCGCCCCCCGCTGGACGGGTGCGGCTCGGGGACGTCACCAGGAGCTGCCGGGGCGCACCGTCAGCCGGGGGTGGTGGGCGGCGAGGATCTTGTTGGCGCGGGCCAGTTCGGAGAGCGCCTGCTCGCGGTCGGCCCGGTCCTCGTCACAGAGCCGCGGACCGCGGAAGCTGCGCACCTCGCGCGCGGCGCACTCGGCGTCGAATTCCGCCTGCAGGATGTGCTGCGGGATGCAGGATCCGATCAGCGCGGCGACCCGGTCCGGGATCGGTACGGGGACGAGGAGGTGTGAGGCGGTCATGGGGGTTTCCCTCTCGCGATGGTCGGCCAGGAGGCGGTTGTCGGCTCGGCCGCCGGGTGCGGCGGCCGACAGCTCCATATGTACGGGACGCAGTTCCGGGTTTCTCGTTGAGAGCGTCTCCGTGTGGCAACCGTTTGAGAGTGACCGTCTATTTCGCCTTACCCGCAAGTAAGTTGACTCATGGTGAGGACCGTGATCCGGCTGAAAGCGGACTCAGAGCGGTGTTTCCTCGCCGCGGGCCCGTAACTGGAGCGCCCGCAGCACGGCCTCGGTGGAGAACCGGCTCTCGGGATCCGTCAGTTGCTCGCCGAAGATGGACTCCAGATTGCGCATCCGGTAGCGAACCGTCTGCGGGTGGACGTCCAGCAGCTCGCCCATGTGGGCAGCGGTGCCACGGGTGTCCAGCCAGATCCGCAGGGTCTCGACCAGCCGCTCCCGGCGGGTGGCGCTGATAACGGAGATCGGGGCCAGTTCGCGCTGGGCGAGCTGGTCGACCAGCGCCGGGTCGGAGAGCAGCCACAGGGTGATGAGGTGGTCCTCGCAGAGGATGACGGGCGCGTCGTCGATGATGTTCGTGTCGACGAGTTCGAGCACGCGCCGGGCCCAGCGGATCGAGTCCGAGGCCAGGGCGGTGGGCACGGTCAGGCCGATGGCGGCGTGGGTGCCGAGGAGCGCCTCGCCCAGCATGTGTCTTCGGGCGTCGTCGAACGCACCGGGGATGAGCAAGTGGGGTTGGGGGTCGCTGAGATCGGTGAGGACGTCGCGGTCCGCCACGGCCCGGTCCAGGGTGGCGGGGGAGCGGACGGCGACCAGGGTGACCTCCTCGGGGAGGGGCCATCCGGTCTGTTCGCAGAGCTCGGCGATGGCGGTACGGGGCGCGGGTCGCCCGGCGAGGATCAGATGCAGCAGACGGCGGCGCATGGCCTCGGTCTGTTCGCCGGTCTGCGACTGCACCTCCAGGAAGCCTTCCCGGGACAGGGATTCGAGCTCGTCGATGTAGGCGAAGAGCGCGTCGGCGAAGCTGAGCATGAGGGTCGGTGAGAAGTTGTAGCTCCGGCCGACCTTCTTGGCCCGTCGCAGCGCGACCCGGGCCCCGAGCCGGTAGGCGCCCTGGAGCGTTTCCATCGTGCGCCCTTCGTACGCCTCGAAGCGCCCGAACCGGCGGCACATGTCGTCGCGGAGCGAGGTCGAGGCGGACGGTTCGGCGACCAGGTCCACGAACGAGGAGAGGCTCTGTTCGACACCGACGCGGATGGCCTGCCCGTTGGGGCCGCTGAGCAGCCGGGCGTATTCCGGATAGGCCCGGGTGACCTCCACGCCGATCTCCTTGATGAGGCTCGGCAGTTCGGGGCGCATGATGGCGGCGAACTCCTGGGGGAGCGGCCCCAGTGGATCCCCCGTGTCCGACGGCTGTATGAGTTCTGGCATGACTGTCCCCTTGCTCTCCGGCGCCCGGTGGGGGGTCAGGCGGTGGGGAAAGCGCTCCCACGAACCGACAGGTGCGTACCAAGTCCGCGATGAAGATAGACCAAGTCAGCAGTCGTGCCCACTACTTGGACAAGATCGAAGTGCAAGGGGCACATTTCTCGGCCCCGTTGTGGTGCTTCGGTGCAGGTGGGCCGCCGGTGCTCACTTCCGGACAATGTTTTTCGGACATCTGCTCTTTCGACGACAAGAAAGTAACCGTGGGTAACGAATTTGCGTCCGGGTGATTGGTGTGGATTCGTGCGGGTGGTGAGTATTCTCCCGGGGCTCTGTACCCGTGCCGGGCCGCGTTCATTCGCGACTCCGGGCGCCGCGGTATTCGAAGGGGGGCATATTCTTCGGATGAGGGGAATTCTTCGGGATTGGTGGGCCGATATCGGAACCGGTCGGCCGGAATGGATAATTCATCGGCGGTTCCCCCGCGGTGGTGTGTTCGATGGTCCAGGAACGGGTTCCGCGGCGCCCTGTACGGTTCGGTTGTGCGATGCACGCGGCGCGCCAGGGTGTCATTCGGCCGGGGGCCGGACGATCTTACCGGTGGGTACGCCGCCGGTCGGCGGACCGCCCCGTCGCCGGTGACTGCGCCCGGGATGAGTGTCCTGCGGGGTCCGAGGCGCATGACACGGCCGTAACTACTCACTTTCGTATAGAAAATCGCGGCGATCTGCTGAGATATCGCTAAGGCGGAATGCTTTCGCCGAGAGGGGTGGGGATTTTCTGCGCCGGGTATTGCCGCGTTGGGCTACTGGCTCGTAACGTTCGATCCGCACGGAGTTCGATCACGCAGTCGAGTCCATCGACTTCTGCGTTCCACGATGTGAGCCGCCCTCGTGCCGGGCCCATTCCCGGGGCGTGGTGCGGGGTAATCGGGTACGTCCGACTCCACTTCCCGGAGGTATGTTCCGTGAGAAACACCCTCAGACGAGCATTGTTCGCCACGACCGTCGCCGCAGCCGCGTTCGGCTTCGCCGCCACGTCGGCCTCGGCCACCGCCCTCGCGCAGTGGACCGTGGTCAACCCCAACGCGAACGGCACCTTCACGGCCTCGCTCAAGGCCGGCACGGTGGCGACCCTGGTCGACACCAACACCAGCCAGCAAGTGGACTGCTCGGTGGGCACCGCCAGTGGCACCGCTCCGAGCGGCACGTACCCCTCCGGCGCCGGCCTCGCGAAGATCACCGCCGCCGCCTGGGGTTCCACGGCCAGCCCGTGCCCCGGACCGCTCGGCTCGAACTTCACGGCCGTACTCGCACCGGGTGCTGTCATCAGCATCGACGCGAGCACGTACAGCGGTGGCGTCACCTCGGGGAGCCTGACCGGGGTCAAGGTCAATCTGACGGGTGACACCATCCTGGGCACCTGCAAGGCCGTGATCTCCGGGTCCGTGAACAACGTGACCTACACCAACTCCACGGGCGAACTCGACATCAACAACGGCTCCGGGCTGAAGGTCGACAGCGCCGACAACTGCGCGGGGCTGCTCAACGCGGGTGACTCGGCCACGTTCGACGCGACGTACAAGGTCGCCGCGCCGCTCACCATCACCTCGCCGTAACCGAACCGGGCCGGCGCCAGTGGCGAGGAAGGGCCGCGGAGCGGAGGTTCTCCTCCTCTCCGCGGCCCGCCGTCGGCCCACCCCTTCGCATTCCACGCACGAGTGCCGAGCACCGAGACGACGGCAGGTATGTCGAGATGAGAACAAGGACCACGGACCCGCGGCGCCCCGCACGCTTAGCCGCGGTCGGTGCGGTGGCGCTCGTGGCGGGCTTCATGCCGGGCACGGGAGCCGCGACCGACACCCGGACCGCCGAGGCGGACGTCGCCTACACCTGTGACCTTCCCTCCGGCGCGCAGCCGGTCCCGGTGCACATCACGGCGGAACTGCCGGTGACCACGAGCATCGGGACGGCGATCCGGCTCCGGGACGTGGCCCTGTCCTTCGAGCTTCCGCGTTCCGCCCTCTCCGCGTCGCAGGGGGCCGAACCGGCGGCCGTCTCGGGATCCGCGCGGGTGCTGACCGAGGTCTCGCAGCGGGGCGAGTCGACGGTTGTGCCCTGGCAAGGGCTGGAGATCCCGGAGTCCTCCCTCCCCGCCGCGGGGGACATCGCGCTGCGGGCGACGGGCGAGGTACCGACGGTCACGCCGAGATCCAGCGGCGACGTGCTCTTCGCCCTGGGGCAACTGGACGTGGGCCTCGCCCTGCGGGCCGCGGAGGGAGCCGGGGAGGCACCGCCCGCGCTGGCCTTCTCGTGCAAGGCCGATCCGGACCAGAGCGCGGAGCTGGCCACGGTCACCGTTCCCCCGCAGACCGGGACCCCGCCGCCTTCCGGGGCCGCCCCCGAGCCCTCCGGGGGCACCACCCCCGACGGTGCCGGCGGCGCGAAGGCGGGACGGCCGGCGGCCCTGTCGTCGGGAGGCGTGCAGCCACCCCCCGACTGCACGGTCATGACCGGTCCGATCCCGCAGGTGCCCAAGCCGGCACACGGCTACATGGCGGGATACTCCAACGTCAACAAACTGGCCGGGGCGATCAAGTTCAGCGACCCCGGACATCTTCGCCTCAACCTGAACACATCCGTCTCCTTCCTCAAATGCCCGACGGGCGTGAAGAGCTGGCTGACCACCGATGGCACGCTCGACTACAAGGGCAGGGCCCAGATGCCGCCGGCCGCGGCCACCTTCCTCACCTTCGGCTTCATGCCGACGACGGCGAAGGTGGAACTGCTCCTCGAAGGCAGGATCGACATCGGAACACTGGGCGACTCGGCCCCCGACCCCGAGACCAAGAAGTACAAGGAGACAACGACCGCCATCGCTCCCGTGCGCGCACGCCTCTACGACGTGGAGGTCAACGGGGAGCCGCTGGACGTCGGCCCCAACTGCCGCAGCGCGAGCCCGATGAAGCTGGAACTGGTCGGCAAGGGGGCGTCCGGCGCGGGTGGCCCCGAGGGCTACACCGTGAAGACCGGGGGACCCCTGACCGGCTACGCGGATGTGCCGCCGTTCACCGGATGCGGCGTCACGGAGGATCTCGACAACCTCTTCACCGCCTCGGTCTCCGGAAAAGGCAACTACACGAAAATGATGCAGTCCCCGCTGTGCGTCGAAGGTGTTCCGGCGAACTGTCCCGAGCCGCCGAAGCCCAAGCCCGAACGCTGAGAGCTGTTCCGCAAGCGCTGACTCCCGGATCCCCGGAAAGGCTGGACGAACCATGCGAGCTGCCCCGAAAAGTGTCAGACCCGCTCTCCTCGGCGCGCTGATGGCGGTGGCCGTCGGCATTCCGCTGAGCACCTCGCCGGCGAGCGCCGCCTCCGCCCAGGAGATGAACGGCCACTGGGCGCCCTTCAGCCGGTGTCCGGTCGACGACCCGGCCATGCTGGCCGCCGACGGCCGGACGGACATCGCGATCTGCGTGGCCTCGCACTCCGAGAGCGGGTCCATCAAGCTCGGCAACACCCTGGCGACGACCGGTGCCAACGACCTCCAGTTCGGTGTCGTACGGAACACGGCGACGGGCGAGTCCAGGATCGTGCCGCCCGCGGGCGGGGCGATCGTCGGAGCCCCGACGGAGATTCCCGGGGGTCTGCTCGGCCTCATGTGCCCGAGCGGGATTCCGGTGGTCTCGGACATCTGCAAGCAGCTGACGGACAACAGCCTCAACCGGGTCGTCGCCACCGTGCAGTCGGCCGGCACCCCCAGGAACTTCGACGTGGCCGCCGGGATGCAGAGCGGGAAGACGATCGTCGACATTCCGGTCCGCATCCATCTGGAGAACCCCTTCCTGGGGTCGAAGTGCTACATCGGGACCACCTCCGACCCGATCGTGCTGCGCCCGCAGAACCTCACCCAGCCGGCCGTGGCCAGCAAGCGCTTCGACGCCAACGGCACGGCGAACACCGGTGGTCTGCTCAACCGCATCGAGCTGACCGGAAACTCTCAGGGCGACGCGGCCTTCGCCGTCCCCGGGGTGAGCGGCTGCGGGCCCCTCACCCTCGGCGAGCTGAACTGGGCGGTCAACCTGAAGACGGCGCTCCCGTCGGCGGCCGGAAAGAACAACCTGGTGCTCAACAACGCCGCCACGTACACGGGGGGCCTGGCTTCCCCCGGCGCGGCGGCGCCCAACGCCGGCCGACTGCTGTCGGAGAGCTGGCACGCAGGAGTGGCGCGGTAAGCATTCCTTCCGTGCCTCCTTCCGTGGAGTACGGAAATCAGTGATGCCGCCCGCCCCGCCCGGCGCATTCTGCCGGGCGGGGCGGGCGCTTTCGCACCGGTGTGCCGGATGGCTCACTTACCGACAAGTGCGCGGTACGCAATACTCACTCGCTCACAAAAACAAAAAAGGCCGTGAAGCGTCGTGCAAAAAGATGGCGAACCAGTATTGCTAAGCCAGGTTACCGGGCCGTAGCGTCCCGGTTGAGCAGCGGGGAAACGTATCCGCGGCTGCTCGTTCGGTACCTCTGGAGCCCCGAAGGATCCGGCCTTGCCGGCCGAGGAGCCCCGGTCCGCGCGCCGGAGACCTTGCGCAGATTCCGACAAAGCCGCCGCAGGGCTTTGTCACTCGGTGACAAGTGAACCGCGCCGAGCCCCAGATTCGTTGATTTCCGCTGTTCAACGGCTTGTCCTGGCGGTTTCGACGGACATAGCGTGCGCCTCCTGGTGCATGTGTGACGAGCCGCCATCGGATTTCTCAGAGCCGGAGCGCTGACAGATGACTTCGTTCACCACAACTTCGAAGGAGGGCCGATGGGAATCGAAGTAGTCGTCGAAGGCCTCACGAAGTCCTTCGGCAAGCAGAACATCTGGCAGGACGTCACTCTCACCCTGCCCGCCGGTGAAGTGAGCGTCATGCTCGGACCTTCCGGCACCGGAAAGACCGTCTTCCTGAAATCCATCATCGGTCTGCTGAAGCCCGAGCACGGACGCGTCCTCATCAACGGCGTCGACATGGTGAACAGCCCGGAACGCGAGATCATGGAGACCCGCAAACTCTTCGGGCTCATGTTCCAGGACGGCGCCCTCTTCGGGTCGATGTCGCTCTTCGACAACATCGCCTTCCCCTTGCGTGAACACACCCGCAAGAAGGAATCGGAAATCCGCCGCATCGTGATGGAACGGATCGACATCGTCGGTCTCCTCGGCGCCGAGGACAAACTGCCCGGCGAGATCTCCGGCGGGATGCGCAAACGGGCCGGGCTGGCCCGCGCCCTCGTCCTGGATCCGCAGATCATCCTCTGCGACGAACCGGACTCCGGACTCGACCCGGTCCGCACCGCCTACATCTCCCAGCTGCTCATCGATCTCAACGCACAGATCGACGCGACGATGCTGATCGTCACCCACAACCTCGACATCGCGGCCACCGTCCCGGACAACATGGGGATGCTCTTCTGCCGCAACCTCGTCACCTTCGGACCGCGCGAGGTGCTGCTCACCAGCGACATGCCGGTCGTCTCCCAGTTCCTCGCCGGGCGCCGCGAAGGGCCCATCGGGATGGCCGAGGAGAAGGACGCCGCCACCCTCGCCGCCGAGGAGATGAACGGCTACGGAGTGGGCATCAGCTCCGCCAACGCGCCCCGCACCGTCGTACCGCAGCTGGAACCCTCGCCCGGCATGCCCGTACGGCAGGCCGCGCTGCGCCGCCGGGAACGGGTCCTGTCGATGATGGGGCAGCTGCCCGAGGCAGCCCGCACGGCCATCATGAAGAGCTACACCCCGGCCGCGGGCGGTGAACGCCTGTGACGGCCCCCATGCCGGTGGTGCCCCCCGAGCCGCCCCCGGCCGGCGTGACCGACACGGCGCCGAAGACACCGGAGCACCAGCCCCCGAGCCGGCTGCTCGCCCCGCTGCGCGAGACCGGGAAGCTGTTCTCCCTCGCCGCGACCGTGAGCCGGGAGGTCTTCCGACGTCCCTTCCAGGTACGGGAGTTCATCGAGCAGTTCTGGTTCGTCGCCAGCGTCACCATCCTGCCCGCCGCACTCGTCTCGATCCCGTTCGGCGCCGTCATAGCCCTCCAGGTCGGATCGCTGACCCAGCAACTCGGCGCCCAGTCCTTCACCGGCGGAGCCAGCGTCCTCGCCGTCATCCAGCAGGCCAGCCCGATCATCGTGGCCCTGTTGATCTCCGGCGCCGCGGGCTCGGCCATCTGCGCCGACCTCGGCTCGCGGAAGATCCGCGAGGAGCTCGACGCGATGGAGGTCATGGGCGTCTCACCCATCCAGCGCCTCGTCGTCCCCCGCGTCCTGGCGACCATGCTGGTCGCCGTACTGCTGAACGGCCTGGTCTCCGTCGTCGGCACACTCGGCGGCTACTTCTTCAATGTGATCCTCCAGCACGGCACCCCCGGTGCCTACCTGGCCAGCTTCTCCGCCCTCGCCCAGCTCCCCGACCTGTACATCAGTGAGGTCAAGGCGCTCATCTTCGGCTTCATCGCGGGCATCGTCGCCGCCTACCGGGGACTCAACCCTCGCGGCGGCCCCAAGGGTGTCGGCGACGCGGTGAACCAGTCCGTCGTCATCACCTTCATGCTGCTGTTCTTCGTGAACACGGTCCTCACGGCGATCTACCTCCAGATCGTCCCCGCGAAGGGGAGCTGACCGATGTCGATGCTCAGCTGGCTCGACCGATCCGGTGAACAACTCACCTTCTACGTACGTGCGTTGATCTGGGTTCCCCGGACCCTGCGCCGCTATCTGCGCGAGGTCCAGCGGCTGCTGGCCGAAGTGGCCTTCGGCAGCGGCGGACTCGGTGTCATCGGCGGCACCATCGGCGTGATGGTCGCGATGACCCTCTTCACCGGCACCGTCGTCGGTCTCCAGGGGTACGCGGCCCTCAACCAGATCGGCACCTCCGCCTTCACCGGCTTCATCTCCGCCTACTTCAACACCCGCGAGATCGCTCCGCTCGTCGCCGGACTCGCGCTCTCCGCGACCGTCGGCGCCGGCTTCACCGCCCAGCTCGGCGCTATGCGGATCAACGAGGAGGTCGACGCCCTGGAGGCGATGGGGGTGCGGTCCATGCCGTACCTCGTCTCCACCCGGATCATCGCCGGGGTCGTCGCGATCATCCCGCTGTACGCGATCGGGCTGCTCTCCTCGTACCTCGCGTCCCGCTACATCACGGTCCTGTTCAACGGGCAGTCGGCGGGCACCTACGACCACTACTTCAATCTCTTCCTCTCCCCGGACGACGTGCTGCTGTCGGTGCTCAAGGTGCTGATCTTCAGCGTGATGGTGATCCTCGCCCACTGCTACTACGGCTTCCACGCCACCGGCGGGCCCGCCGGTGTGGGGGTCGCGGTCGGGCGGTCGGTGCGCAACGCCATCGTGCTCATCAGTGTCACCGACTTCTTCCTCTCCCTCGCCATCTGGGGCGCTACCACGACGGTGAAGGTGGCCGGCTGATGAATTCCCACCGGACGCAGACCGTCCGCCGCAGACTCGCCGGAGTCGCCTTCCTCCTCGTGCCCGCAGTGCTCGTATGGGTCTCGGTCTCGGTGTACCGGAAGGACTTCACCGACGACGCGACCGTGACGGTACGCACCTCCAGCGTCGGCAACGAGATGCACGACAACGCCGATGTGAAACTGCGCGGCGTCGTCGTCGGGCAGGTCCGCGACATCACGGCCGACGGGAACGGGGCCCGTATCACCCTCGCCATCAAGCCCGACAAGCTCGACCGGATCCCGGCCGACGTGACCGCCCAGATGCTGCCCACCACGCTCTTCGGGGAACGGTTCGTCGCACTCGTACCGCCCGAGATGCCGTCCACGCAGCCGCTGCGGGCCGGTTCCGTCATACCGCAGGACCGCTCCAGCAACGCCATCGAGCTGGAGGAGGTCCTCGACAACGTCCTGCCGCTGCTGACCGCCGTCAAACCGGAGAAGCTCGCCGCCACCCTGGGCGCGGTCTCCCAGGCCCTCCAAGGACGCGGCGAGAAACTCGGCGACACCCTCGTCACACTCGACGCCCACCTGGCGAAGTTCAACCCCCAGCTCCCCACGCTCAACGCCGACATCAAGGAACTCGTCAAGGTGAGCAAGGTGTACGGGGACGCCGCCCCCGATGTCCTTGACGCACTCACCGACTTCACCACCACCAGCGGCACCATCGCCGAACAGCAGGCACAGCTCGCCGGGCTCTACGGGTCCACGACCGCCTCCGCGCGCGACCTCACCTCGTTCCTCCAGGAGAACAAGGACAACCTGATCCGGCTCTCCGCCACGAGCAGGCCGACGCTGGAGCTGCTCGCGAAGTACTCGGACGAATTCCCCTGCACCCTGCGGACCATGGCCGGTTTCGTGCCGGCCATGGACAAGGCGCTCGGCAAGGGCACCGACCGGCCCGGACTCCACGTCACCATCAAGCCCGTGAAGTCGAAAGGCAAGTACGTGCCCGGCAAGGACACCCCGGTCTACAACTCGACCGGCGGACCGCACTGCTACTCCGTGCCGTACGTGGGCAAGGCCGTCCCGACCGCCGACGCCCGCACGGCGGCGGTCACCGCGCCCCGCACCGCACACGCCGGCGAACCCGCCGGCACCGCGTCCACGGCCGAGGACTCCGCCCTCGGCATGCCCAACTCCCCACAGGAGAGCCGGCTCGTCAACGAGCTGGTCGCTCCCTCACTGAAAGTCCAGCCGCAGACCCTGCCCGACTGGAGCAGCGTGCTCATCGGTCCGGCCTTCCGCGGTGCGGAGGTGAAGCTCAAGTGAAGCGCCGCTCTCTCGCCGCTCCGCTCACGAAATCGATCGTCTTCATCCTGGTGACCGTCCTGGCCACCACGGTGCTGGCACTGTCCATCGCCAACACGGGCGTCGGCGACACCACCACGTACAGGGCCAGGTTCACCGACGCCACCGGACTGGTCGTCGGCGACAGCGTCCGGATCGCCGGGGTCAAGGTCGGACAGGTCGAGTCCATCGAGGTCGCCGACAAGAGGCTCGCCGAGGTCGCCTTCGCCGTCCGCAAGGGACGCAGGCTCCCCGCCTCGGTGACCGCCTCGATCAAGTACCTCAACATGGTCGGCCAGCGGTACATCGACCTCGATCAAGGGGCCGGGCCGGTCGGCAGGAGCTTCGCCGCCGGAGCCACCATCCCGCTCTCCCGCACCACCCCGGCGCTCGACCTCACCCAGCTCTTCAACGGCTTCCAGCCGCTCTTCGAAGGGCTCTCCCCGCCCGACGTCAACCAGCTGGCCGGCTCCATCGTCCAGGTACTCCAGGGCGAGGGCGGCACCGTCGACAGCATCCTGTCGCACGTCGGCTCGCTGACCGGCACGGTCGCCGCCAAGGACAAGGTGATCGGCGAGGTGGTCAAGAACCTCAACACGGTCCTGAAGACGGTCAACGACCGCGAGGCCGGCTTCGACGACCTCGTCGACACCCTGCAGAAACTCGTCACCGGATTCGCCGGCGACCGCAAACCGCTCGGCCAGGCGGTCACCGCCATGGGGGCGCTCACCACCGTCACCGCGGACCTCCTCGACGACGGCCGGGCACCCCTCAAGAGCGACATCAGGCAACTCGGCCGGCTCTCAGACCAGTTGGGCAAGGGCACCGGGCAGATCGAGAACTTCCTGCAGAAGACCCCGGCCAAGATGGCGGCGATCAGCCGGCTCACCTCGTACGGCTCCTGGCTCAACCTCTACCTCTGCGAGGCCAAGGTCAGCGGAGTGACGACCGAGGACGGCAGCGCCCCGCCCACCGGCATCGTGGTCAGGAAGCCGAGGTGCCAGTCATGAGGATCAAACCCGTACGGGAACGCAACCCCGTCGCCGTGGCCGTCGTGGGGCTGGTCGTCCTCGCCCTCATCGGCCTGGGCGCCTACCGCGTCGACTCGCTGCCCTTCACCGGCGGCGGCACCACCTACAGCGCCGACTTCACCGAGTCCGCCGGACTGAGCGAGGGCGACGAGGTACGGGTCGCCGGAGTGAAGGTCGGCGAGGTCACCGGCGTCTCGCTCGACGGCCCCAAGGTGAAGGTCAGCTTCAAGGTCAAGGACGTCTGGATCGGCAACTCCTCCACCGTGGGCATCGCCATCAAGACCCTGCTCGGCGAGAAGTACCTCGCCGTCGACCCGCTGGGCAACGCCCCGCAGGACCCGCACGAACGCATCAGGGCGAGCCGCACCACATCCCCGTACGACGTCACCCAGGCGTTCAACGGACTGGGTGAGACCATCGGCGAGATCGACACCGAACAGCTCGCCAAGAGCTTCGAGACGATCTCCGCCACCTTCAAGGACTCCCCGCCGGACGTGAAGAGCGCGGCCGACGGGCTCTCCGCCCTCTCGAAGACCGTCTCCGAACGGGACGCCCAGCTCGCCACCCTCCTCAAGGGCAGCAAGCAGCTCACCAAGACCCTCGCCAACAAGAAGAGCAGCTTCGAAACCCTGCTGGAGGACGGCAATCTGCTCCTCGGCGAGATCCAGGCGCGCCGCGACTCCATCCACCTGCTGCTCACCGGCACCAAGAACCTGGGCACCCAGCTCACCGGCCTCGTGCAGGACAACAACAAGCAGCTGGGGCCCACCCTGGACTCGCTCGGCCGGGTCACCGCCGTACTGGTGAAGAACCGCAAGAGCCTCGACAAGGTGCTCTCGCTCGCCGGCTCGTACAGCCGGCTCGTCGGCAACACCCTCGGCAGCGGCCGCTGGTTCGACAACTACGTCTGCGGAGTCGTCCCCAAGGAGTACGTGCCCGCGGGCACACCCGCCGGGCCCGAGTGCAAGCCACCCAAGCAGCAAGGCGGCCGCTGACATGAGAATGAAGCGCATCGTCGGCATCGGCGCCGGACTCGCCGTGGTGGCCGTCGCGGCCACCACCGGGGTGCTGGCCATGGACGACGAGGGAACGACGACCATCACCGCCTGCTTCGACCGGGCCACCGGTGTGTACGCGGGATCGGACCTGCGCATCCTCGGCGTCAGGGTCGGCCGGGTCGAATCGGTCACCCCCCGGGGCAAGGAGGTCGAGGTCACCCTGCGGGTCGACAAGGGCGTCAAGGTCCCCAAGGGGGCGCACGCCGTGGTCGTCGCACCCAGCCTCGTCGCCGACCGCTACATCCAGCTCGCCCCCGCCTACGACGGCGGACCGCAGATCGCGGCGGGCGCCGTACTCCCGGCCGCGAACAACGCCACACCCGTCGAGGTGGACCAGCTGTACGACTCCATCACGGAGCTCTCCAAGGCACTCGGCCCGGACGGAGCCAACGCCGACGGAGCCCTCTCCGGACTCCTCGACACCGGGGCCAAGAACCTCGACGGCAACGGCAAGGCCATCGGCAACTCCATCGAGCAGTTCGGCAAGGCCACCAAGACCCTCGACAAGAGCAGCGGGAACCTCTTCGACACGCTGTCCTACCTGCAGACCTTCACCACCGTGCTGAAGGACAACGACGGCAATGTCCGCGCCGCCGAACAGCAGCTCAACTCGGTCACCGGGTTCCTCGCCGACGACAAGGAGAACCTCGGTGCCGCGCTGAAGGAACTGGGCACCGCACTGGGGCAGGTCAAGGGCTTCATCCAGAAGAACCGCGGCGCCCTCAAGGCGAACGTGGACGCCCTGGTGCCGCTCACCCAGACCCTGGTCGACCAGCGGGCCTCGCTCGCCGAGTCACTGGACACGCTGCCGCTCGCCGCGGGCAACGTCGTCAACGCCTACGACCCGGTGAACCGCACCCTCAACGGCCGTACCAACCTCAACGAGCTCTCCATGGGCGGACCGCTCACCGAGACCACCGGACTCGCCGGCCTCACCCCGGTGGACGGCGCACGCCGCAAGGCGCTGCCCACCCTGCCGCTCCCGGCCGTCGGCACCGTCTACGGCACCCCGGCGAAGACCGCCACGGAAAAGAAGGGGGCGAACCGATGAGCCGAGTGCTGCGCAGACCCGGAGCCCGCACGACCGGCGCCGCCGCGGTGCTGGCCGTGGGCGTCGGCCTGGCCCTCGTCGTCACCGCCTCCGGCCTGCCGTCGTTCACCGGGATCGACCAGGTCCCGCTGCCCGGCGGCGCCGACCTCGGCGACCACCCGTACGAGATCACCGCGGAGTTCGCGGACGTACTCAGCCTCGCCCCGCAGGCATCGGTGAAGGTCAACGACGTCGCCGTCGGCCGTGTCACCAAGGTCTCCCTCGGCTCGGGCAGCTGGAACGCCAAGGTCACCATGCGCGTCAACGGCAAGGTCGAACTGCCCGCCAACGCCTACGCCCACCTGGAACAGTCCAGCCTCCTCGGCGAGAAGTACATCCAGCTCGCCGCGCCCGCGCGCGGCACGGCCCAGGGCAGGCTCGCCGACGGAGACCGGATCCCGCTGTCCCGCACCAACCGGAACCCCGAGGTCGAGGAGGTCTTCGGCGCCCTGTCGATGCTCCTCAACGGCGGCGGCGTCAACCAGCTCAAGACCATCACCACCGAGCTCAACAAGGCACTCGCCGGACGCGAACCCCAGATGCGCTCCATGCTCGGCCGGGTCGACACCCTCGTCACGAACCTGGACGGCCACAAGAAGGACATCACCGACGCACTCGACGGGGTGAACCGGCTCTCCGCCACCCTCGCCACCCGAAAACAGGACGTCGGTACGGTCCTCACCGGGCTCAGCCCCGGCCTGAAGGTCCTGGAGAAACAGCGCGGCTCGCTCCTCACCATGCTGCGTTCGCTCGACACCCTCTCCACCGTCGCCGTCGACACGGTCAACAAGAGCAAGGCCGACATGATCGCCGACCTCAAGGCTCTCGCCCCCAGCCTCAAGGCGCTCGCCGACTCCGGCCGAGACCTGCCCGACTCCCTCCAGGTGCTGCTCACCTACCCGTTCACCGACGAGGTGCTGCGCGGGGTGAAGGGCGACTACCTCAACGTCTACCTGGATGTGACGGCCATGCCCGGCACACAGATCATCCCGTCGCTCGTCCCGGCGGTTCCCCCGCGGACCGGGACCGGTACCAGCGGGACCAGCCGGGCACTGCCGCTGCCCCTTCCCGCGGTCCCGACGGCGGGCACGGACGGGAGCAGCCGATGATCACCCTCGCCATCCGGCTCAAGAACATCGCCTTCCTGGTCATCGCGGTCCTCGTGCTCGGCTTCCTCGGAGTGCGGTACGCCGACCTCGGCCACTACATCGGCCTGCGCAGCTACTACACCGTCAAGGTCCAGCTCCCGCGCACCGGCGGGCTGTACACCCACTCCAACGTCACCTACCGGGGGGTCTCGGTGGGCCGGGTCGGGCCGATCGAGCTCACCGACGACGGAGTCGAGGCCGAACTGCGCATCGAGAAGGACGCCCCGAAGATCCCGGACGGTCTCAAGGCCGTCGTCGCCAGCCTCTCCTCGGTCGGCGAGCAGTACGTGGACCTGCGGCCCACCCGCACCGGGGGCCCGTACCTGGCGAACGGCTCCGTCATCGACCAGGCCGACACCACCGTCCCCGCCCCCGTCACCGATGTCCTCACCAGCGTCAACGACCTCGCGGGCTCGGTCGATCCGGAATCCCTGCGCACGGTCGTCGACGAGTTCGGCACCGCGTTCGAGGGACGCGGCGACGACCTCCAGGTGCTGCTGGACACCGGGAGCGATTTCGTCCGGGCGGCGGACGACGCGCTGCCGGTCAACACCCGGCTCATGATCGACGGCCGGACCGTGCTGCGCACCCAGGCCGAACAGGGCGAAGCACTCAAGGGCTTCGCCTCCGGGGCAAGGGAACTGGCCGCACAGCTCAAGAGCTCCGACACCGATCTCCGCAAGCTGATCGCGGTCGCCCCCGACGCGACCGGACAGATCAGCGGACTGCTGCGGGACCTCGACCCGAGCTTCGGCGTCGTGGTCGCCAACCTCCTCACCACCTCCGAGGTCGCCGTCACCCGGCAGCGCGGCATGGAGGAACTCCTGGTGAAGCTGCCCGCGGTGGCGGCCGCCGGGGCCAGCGCGATCGACGAGAACGGCGCCCGGTTCGGGATGTCGGTGACCTTCTTCGAACCGCTGCCCTGTACCGCCGGATACGGCGGCACGGTCTACCGCAGCGGCCTGGACACCTCGGCCGGACCGCCCGTCAACACCAAGGCGCGCTGCACCTCCTCGCCCGGCACCGGCACCAACGTGCGCGGCAGCGCCAACGCGCCGAAGGGCGGCGCCGTGCCCGAGCCCGCCAAGCCCGGCTCGATGCTGCTGAGCGACGACACGGACCGGCTCCCGGGCGCGCTCGGTGTCACCGGCCGGAGCCCGTCGGACGGCGACGGCATGGCCGGCCTGCTGGGACTCGGACAGGAGGGCGGCCGATGACGACCCGTACGAAGACCATGACCGGCTGGGCGGTGCTGCTCGCCGCCGTACTGGTCTGCGCCCTCGGCGGCTGGTCGTACGCCCGGGCGCGCGGCGACGAAAGCCTCGCGTACGCCAAGAGCCGGGATGCCGCGCTGGCCGACGGCAAGCACCGCCTCGCCCTGCTGAACAGCCTCGACGCCAAGGACGCCAGGAGCGTGGACAGCGGCCTCGCCGCATGGCTCGACTCCTCGACCGGGCCGCTCCACGACCAGCTGGGACGCACCCGGAGCAAGGACGCGAGGGAACTGACCAAGTCCGGTGCCACCGCACGCGGCAAGGTCACCGACGCGGCGCTCACCGCACTCGACGAGCGGACCGGAACGGCCGAAATGATCGCGACCGTCGATGTCGAGGTCACCCCGCGCACCGGAAAGGCCGGCACCGAACGCAAGCGCTTCGAGGCCACGATGGCCCGTACCCCGGACGGCTGGAAGGTCAAGGCGCTCACGGCGATTCCGGTCGGGAGCGGCGAATGAAGGAGCGGGGAGGGACAGTGGTCGTGAGTACGGACACCGGCACGGACACGGAGACACGGGACGCCGAGGAAGCCGGTGCGGTCGCCGAGGAGGACCGGCCCGACCCGCCCGGGTCCGTCCGGCGGTGGCCGCGCATCGTGGCAGCCGTCCTGGCCGTCGCGCTGCTCGCGACCGGCGGCGTGCTCTTCGCCGAGGGCAGGGCGCTGCGGGACACCCCCGCCACCTCGAACCGCGCGCTGACCGACAGCGAGGCCACCACCCGGGTCGCGGGCGATGTCAGCAACGCACTCGGCAAGGTCTTCTCCTACAGCCCGCAGGCCACCGCCGTCACCAAGGAGTCGGCGAAGCAACTCCTGGCAGGCAAGGCGCTCCAGCAGTACGCGGCCCTGTTCGGCCAGGTCGAGAAGCAGGCCGCGGACCAGAAGCTGACGCTCACCACCCATGTCGTGCGCGCCGGAGTGACCCGGCTGACGGACGACAGCGCCCACCTGCTGGTCTTCCTCGACCAGGTCTACGAGCGGGAGGGCAAGCCGGCCACCACGGCGGCGGCCCAGCTCTCCGTCACCGCCCAACTGCGGGACGGCCACTGGACCGTGGTCGAGATCGCCTCCAGATAGCAGCACCCACACTCGCGCAACTCGGTACGGATCGGCCGGCAGGGGAGAGACAGCAATGACACGGGTAAGGAAGACGGGGAACCCGCTGGCGGCGGCGGCGGTCGTACTGGCGGTCGCGGCGGCCGGCGCGGCGGCCTGGGGCGGAGTGTCGTGGTACGACGCCGCACACGACGAATCGGCGCAGTACGCCCAGTCCCGCGACGAGGCGCTGGCCGCGGGCGAGCAGGCCGTGCAGAACATGAACACGCTCGACCACCGGAAGCTGGAGAAGGGCCTCGACACCTGGGAGGACTCCACCACCGGCGACCTGCACCAGCAACTGGTCGACGGGCGCTCGGCGTTCGTGAAGCAGATCCAGCAGGCGAAGACGGTCAGCACGGCCCAGATCCTGTCCGGGGCGGTGACCGAACTCGACGACCGGGCCGGCAAGGCCGGAGTCATGGTGGCGCTGCGGGTCACCGTGACCGTGCCGAAGGGCAAGCCCGCGGTGAAGGAGAGCCGGATGCTCGGCAAGCTCACCCGTACCTCCGAGGGGTGGAAGCTCAGCGCCCTCGGCCAGGCACCCGTCGGCAACACGGCCGGCTGAGAGGCTGTCGGGTGCCCTCCGACCGGGCGGCCACGCCCTGGCAGGCGCGCTTCCCGCGTTGTCGTCGGTCGCCAGCGCTCCTTTCCCAAGCTCTCGGCTCCGCTCGAGCAGGGGAGACCCCATCCGACTCCCTCCTCCGCCTTGGAATCGCACGCACCAGACCGTGTCCGTTTTCCGATCCGAGGTCACCCGACAGCCTCTGACGCCACCGACTCCCACCCCGCCACCGAGAGGACTTTCCGGACATGTCGACGACCCGTCACCTCGTCAACCGCCGGCGCAGGCTGGCCACCGTCGCCGCGGAACGCCCCACCGCCACCGCGCCGACGCGGCGGCCCGCGACCACGGACACGTCCCAGGACGAGCCGGCGCGTACCCCCGCCGCGAAGGACACCACCACCGACGACGAGGTCACGGACGACGCCGTTCCGGCGGTGGACCAGGAGAGGAAAGCGCCGCGCGGCGAGCGGCCGTCCCGCCTCCGCGTCCGGCTGCCCGCCGCCCTCTGCGCCCTCACCGTGCTGCTCGGGGCCTTCACCGCCTGGGCGTTCACCTCGGCCGGCAGCCTGCGCGACGACCCGTCCCGGCAGAACACCGCGCTCACCGACATCGCGCGGACCAGCGAGGTGAAGGGCCGGATCGCCGACGCCGTCGGCGCGGTGTTCTCGTACAACTACGCCTCGCCCGGCAATTCCGAGGAGGCGGCCAGGACCCACCTGGTCGGCAAGGCGGTGCAGCAGCACAAGGACATGCTCGCCCAGGTCCGGGCCCAGGGACAGAAGCAGAAGCTGGTGCTGACCACGACCGTCACCGACAGCGGTGTGGAGCTCCTGGACGGCGACCGGGCCCGGCTGCTGATCTTCGCCGACCAGAGCAACACCCGTACCGGCAAGTCGGACGAGACGACCTACGCGGCGGCCATGTTCGCCGTGGACGCCGTTCGCCGCGGCGACAGCTGGCGGATCTCCGCTATCGATACGTTCACCCGGTGACCCGGGGGAGAGGGGAGCACGCATGAGGTTCAACGGCACCATGCGCCGCGGACTCAGCGGCACGGCGGCCGCGGTCGCCGCGATGGCCGCGCTCACCGCGTCCCAGGCACCGGGACTCGTCGCTCACGAAACGACGCCCGAGAAGCGTCAGGAGACCGACGACGTGAAGTGGTCGCACATACCCAACGACGACTCGTACCACACCGAACTCCCGCCGCTGCAGTCCCCGAAGCCACCGAAGGCCGGTACGAAGCAGAGCCCGGCCGCCGCTCGGTCGTGGGCCGAGGCGGGCATCCCGGCCACGGTGCTCGCCGCCTACCGCAAGGCGGAGAGCGCACTCGGGAAGACCGACCCCGGATGCCGGCTGCCGTGGCAGTTGCTCGCGGCGATCGGCAAGGTCGAGTCCGGCCAGGCGGGCGGGGGACGGGTCGACGCCCACGGCACGACGCTCACCCCGATCCTCGGACCGGTCCTCAACGGTGCGGGCTTCGCCGACATCCCGGACACCGACGGCGGTGCGTACGACGGCGACCGGACCTACGACCGGGCGGTCGGCCCGATGCAGTTCATCCCCTCGACCTGGGCCCACTGGGGGCAGGACGGGAACGGTGACGGGCGCCGCGACCCGAACAACATCTACGACGCCGCACTCGCCGCCGGGCACTACCTCTGTGCCGGACCGCGCGATCTGTCGGTGAAGGCCGATCTGGACCGGGCGATCCTCAGCTACAACCACTCGGACACCTATCTGCGCACCGTGCTGTCCTGGCTGGAGTTCTACCGCAAGGGCATCCACCCGGTGGCCGACGGCAAGGGCACCGTCCCGAAGAGCCCCGGCGCGGGCGGCCCCAACAAGCCGAAGCATCCGGTCGGCGGTCCCGGCGCCCCGGACGGCGGCATCATCGTGGGCCCCCAGCCCGGCGGTTCGCCGCGCCCCTCCCCGTCGGGCGGCCCCAAGCCCTCCGGATCGCCGACCGGCTCCCCGGACCCCACCGCCTCCCCGGACCCCACCGACCCGGGCACCGCCTCGCCCGATCCGACCGGCACCGGACCGGCCAGCCCGGACCCCGGTACGAGCCCCGACCCCGGCACCTCGGAGCCGGGCCCCGGCTGCCCGACGGACTCGCCGTCACCGGACCCGACCGAGACGGCCGGAACCACCGAGTCCCCGGAACCCGACCCGACGACGAGCGAGGACCCCTGCGCCACGCCGTCGGGCTCACCGTCCGCCGGCTGACAGCACCTGGGCCAGGTCGTACCGCACCACCTCCTCCAGCTGCGCGTAGGTGCAGCCGGCAGGGGTGCGGTCCGGCCGCCACCGGCGGAACCGGGCGGTGTGCCGGAACCGGTCGCCCTCCATGTGGTCGTACGCCACCTCGCAGACCCGCTCCGGGCGCAGCGCCACCCATGACTGGTCCTTCTTCCCGGACCAGCGGCTCTGCGTCCCGGGCAGCCGGGCCCGCTCGTGCGCCTCGGCATCGGCCCAGGCCGCCCATGGGTGACCGGCGAAGTCGACACGCAGCGGCTCCAGCTCCGCGACCAGCTCCGCGCGGCGCCGCATCGAGAAGGCCGCACAGACCCCGACGTGCTGGAGCACGCCCCCGGAGTCGTACAGACCGAGCAGCAGCGAGCCGACGACCGGGCCGCTCTTGTGGAAGCGGTACCCCGCCACCACGCAGTCGGCGGTCCGTTCGTGCTTGATCTTGTACATCACCCGGGTGTCGGGGCGGTACGGCAGGTCGAGCGGCTTGGCCACCACACCGTCGAGCCCCGCGCCCTCGTAGCGCTCGAACCACTCCTGGGCGAGGGCCGGGTCCGTGGTCGCCGGGGCGAGATGGACGGGGGCCGACGCTCCGGACAGTGCCGCCTCCAGCACGGCGCGGCGGTCGGACTGCCGGGTGGAGAGCAGCGAGTCGTCGCCCACCGCCAGGATGTCGAAGGCGATCAGACTGGCGGGGGTCTGCTCGGCGAGCAGCCGCACCCGGGAATCCGCTGGATGGATGCGCTCGCTGAGCCGGTCGAAATCCAGCCGCCCGTCGTACGCGATCACGATCTCGCCGTCGATCACGCAGCGCGGCGGCAGATTCTCCCGGACCGCGGTGACCAGTTCGGGGAAGTAGCGGGTGAGTGGCTTGCCGGTGCGGCTGCCGATCACCACCTCCTCGCCGTCCCGGTGCACGATCGCGCGGAAGCCGTCCCACTTGGCCTCGTACTGCATACCGGGCGGGATCCTGGACACGGACTTGGCGAGCATCGGCTTCACAGGAGGCATCACCGGCAGATCCATGGCCCGATTCTGACCCACGACCGGGCGCAAGTCTCCCGATATGCGGCATATGTGAGCCCGGCCTACCGTGACCGTCATGGGTGCAGCAGTGAAAGCAGTGGAGCTAGAAGCCGACGGACGGGCCGTACGGCTCTCCAGTCCGGACAAGGTCTACTTCCCGGAGAAGGGCTACACCAAGAGGGACGTGGCCGAGTACTTCCTGGCCGTCGGCCCCGGCATCACCCGCGCCCTGCGCGAGAGGCCCACCACCCTCCAGCGCTTCGTGGACGGTGTCGAGGGCGAGTTCTTCTACCAGAAGCGCGCCCCGAAGAACCTCCCCGACTGGATCCCCACGGCACGGATCGCCTTCCCGAGCGGCCGGCCCGCCGACGAGATCTGCCCCACCGAGCTCGCCGCCGTCATCTGGGCGGCCAACCTCGGTACCCTCACCTTCCACCCCTGGCCGGTCCGCAGCACCGACACCGACCACCCCGACGAACTGCGCATCGACCTCGACCCGCAGCCCGGCACGGACTACGCCGACGCGGTGCGCGCCGCCCACGAGCTGCGGTCCGTGCTCGACGACCACGGGCTGCGCGGCTGGCCCAAGACCTCCGGTGGCCGGGGCATCCACGTCTTCGTCCCGATCGCCCCGGAGTGGACGTTCACCGAGGTCAGACGCGCCGCCATCGCCGCCGGACGCGAACTGGAACGCCGTATGCCGGACCGGGTGACCACGGCCTGGTGGAAGGAGGAGCGCGGCGAGCGGATCTTCGTCGACTTCAATCAGACCGCCCGCGACCGCACCATCGCCTCCGCCTACTCCGTGCGCCCCCGCCCGCATGCCCCGGTCTCCGCCCCGCTGCGCTGGGAGGAGATCGACGACGCCGAACCGGGCGACTTCGACATCAGGACCATGCCGAAGCGCTACGCCGACGTGGGCGATGTGCACGCGGACATGGACGACCACGCCTTCCGGCTCGACGCGCTGCTGGAGCTGGCGGACCGGGACGAGCGGGAACGCGGCCTCGGCGACATGCCGTACCCGCCGGAGTACCCGAAGATGCCCGGCGAGCCGAAACGGGTCCAGCCGAGCCGGGCCCGGCACGACGGGGAAACCGCGGGATGAGCGACCCGGACCTGGAGCCCTCCGTCCCGCACGGGGCACACGGCAGAGCGCTGACCCGCGCCGAGAAATGGGCCGCGTACAAGGACTCGCCGTACTTCCCCGCTACCGTCATGCTGTTCATCCTCGCCGCGGCCGCCGGACTCATCGCCGGTTCCTACACCTACGCGATGGCTACTACCAGGGCCACCAGCGGATCTTCCCGTACCCGGTGCTCGGAACCTGGGCGGTGGTCTCCTGCACGGTGTTCTGGGTGTGGCGCCACCGGCACCCGGGAGGCCGTGACCACATGCCTCAGCATGCGGCCACGGCCACCTGATCGGGCCCGGGCTACAGCTCCTTGATCCGGATGTCGCGGTACGAGACCACGTCCGTGGTGCTGTGGACCTGGAGTCCGATGTAGCCGGAGGCGTACCGCCGGCCGTCGGTGCCCGGGTCGTCGCCGCGCGGCGGCTCGAAGACCTGACCGCCGTTGTTGTCGAACTCGTTCAGCAGGACACCGTTGCGGTAGACCGAGTAGTGCTGGTCCACCACCCGGATCTCATAGTCGTTCCAGGTGCCCTTGGGGGTGACCCCGGCGCCGGCCAGGCCGATCCGGTCGAAGCCGTAGACCGAGCCGGTCTTGTACATGTCGCCGTCCGGACGGTCGAGGATCTGCACCTCGTGGCCGTACTTGATGGCGACCCACTCGGGACGCGACTCCTCCGGGTTGTCGTGGACGTCGGGGAAGCGGACGAACACCCCGCTGTTGGCGTTGCCAGCGCCCGGGGCGTCGTCGCGCCACTGGAGCTTGAGCGAGAAGTCGCCGTACTGCCGGCCCGGGAACCAGAGCATGCCCATGCCGTCCACCGCGGTGGAACTGGTGATGGTGCCGTCCGCGTTCAGCCCGAACTTCCCGCCACCGACCTGCTGCCACTTGGCGAAGGAATCCGCCGTGCCGTCGAAGAGCTTCTTGTAGCCCTCGTCCTGGCCCGGCATACCGATCCCCGACTGCTTGGCCGCCCGGTAGATCTTCTTGTGCTCACGGGCGTCGATCACACCGGCGGCGAGCAGCTTGTCCAGGACACCGTCGACGTGCTTGAGGAAGAGCGCGTGCGACGACCAGTCCTTCTCGTCCTCGATCAGCTCGTTGATCGTGCAGCGGTTGCCCGTGATGCGGTTGGGGACCCCGGTGTCGACCGTGCCGACGATGACGGTGAGCCGCTCGTCGAACTCCGGGCAGTTCGGCGCCGGTACGCCCCCGCTCTCCGCGACGGTGAAGGACACCTGCTTGGCGACGGAGGTGTTGCCGGCCTTGTCCGTCGCCCGGTGGGCCACGGTGTGGTAGCCGACGCGGTCGACGATGACGGTGGTGGTGTACGCGAGGTACGGGCCGCCGTCGAGCGAGTACTCGGCCTTGTCCACGCCCGATTCGGCGTCGGTCGCGGTGATGGTCACCTTCGCGCTGGTGATGTAGGCGTTGTCGGAGTTCTTGTCGCCCTCCACCTTCGCCGAGGTCTCCGGCGGGGTCTTGTCCTGCGTCGGCGGTGCGACGACGGTGAAGTCGACCGACTTCCCGGCCGCCGCGTTGCCCGCCTTGTCCGTGGCCCGGTAGCGGACCAGATGGGTGCCGGTCTCGTGCACCATCACCGGTGCGGTGTACGGCTGCCAGGCGCCGTCCGCCCCGAGCGCGTACTCGATGGTGTTGACGCCGGAGCCGGTGTCGGAGGCGGTCACGGTGACCGTCGCCATCCCCAGGTACCGCCCCTGGCCGTCCTTCTCGCCGGACACGGTCGCCGAGGTCTCCGGCGGCGTCCTGTCGTCGGTGGGCGGTGCGACGACGGTGAAGTCGACCGATTTCTCCGCCGCCGTGTTGCCCGCCTTGTCGGTGGCCCGGTAGCGGATCGTATGCGTGCCGACCTCGTTCACCACGACCGGTGCGGTGTACGGCTGCCAGGCGCCGTCCGCCCCCACCGCGTACTCCACGGTGTCGACGCCGGAGCCGTCGTCGGTCGCCGATACGGTGACCGTCGCCTGACCGACGTACGCGCCGTCGGCGTTCTTGTCACCGTCCACCTTCGCCGAGGTCCCGGGCGCCGTGCTGTCCTCGCCGCCTCCGTCCTCGGTGACGGTGAGGATGCCCTGCATCGCCTCGTGCCCCGGCATGGTGCAGTGGTAGAAGTACCGGCCGGGGGTGAGCGTGACCTCGGCGGTGTGCCTGCCGCCCTGGTCGTCGGCCGGGTTGGCCAGGATGTTCAGCGTGACGTCGTTGTTGAACTCAGGGTCCGAGACGCTGAAGGTGAGGGTGTGCGGCATCCCCGTGGTGTTGCCGGTCGCCGCACTGTTCTCGAAGACGATGGTCGCCTTGCCGGCCACCGCGGTCTTCGGGGCGGACAGATAGCGGTCGATGGGGTCGCCCGCGGTCCAGGTGAGGACCTGCTCGGCCGCCGCACCGGCGGGAGCCGCCGTACGGCCGTAGGCAGCCGTCGAGGTCAGCCCCAGCACCATCAGGAACGAACCCAGCAGCGCGAGCCACAACCGGGCCGGACGGTACCGCTTTCGCGAGAGGACCGGACGATGTCTCACCGCACTGCCGCCTTCCTGGCCAGATCACCGGCGGCCGGGGTCGGGCCGCCGCCCTTGTACGTCACGCGCCACAGCGCGGACTTGGAGTCGGAGGTGAAGAAGCCGCGCCCGTAGTCCAGGACGTACAGCGAACCGTCCGGGGTGAACTTCCAGTCCATCAGGTTGCGGATGCCGTCCGCCCCGACCGGGATGATCTTCCGCAGGGACTCGGCGTGCGTGGGCAGACCGCCCTTGCCGACCGTCCTCGGATCGGTGAGCACGGCGTGCCGGGGCTGGGTGCCGTCGTAGAAGTCACCGACGAACCACTTGCCGTCCCAGTACGAGGGCCACTTGTCGGCGCTGGTGCTCGCCGCGTCGTACCGGTAGACCGGGCCGTTCATCGTGGCCTGGCCGCCGCCCTTGAGCCACGGCAGCAGCTGCTTCTGGTCCTCGACCTTGTAGCTGGGGATGCCGTTCGCGTCGCGCGGGTAGTCCACGCCACCGCCCTGCGGCGAGTACCAGATGGTGTTGGAGGTGACCGGTGGCAGATTCACCAGACCGTCGTTGTTCGGCGACTCGTTCTTCGGGTGGTCGCAGTCGTACCAGCCGAGCGGCTTGGTGGGGTCGGGCAGATTGCGGTCCCGGTAGGGCTGCTTGTTGCCCATGCAGTACGGCCAGCCGTGGTTGCCCGCCTTCGTGATCGCGGCGAACGTGTCGTACTTGGCCGGGCCCCAGGTGGTGGAGGGCGAGCCCGCGTCGGGACCGACCCAGCCCGCGTACAGCGTGTCGGTCGACTTGTCGATGGAGATCCGGGCCGGGTTGCGCACGCCCATCACATAGATCTCGCCGCGCGTTTTGCCACCGCCCTCGTCGGGCTCCTTGCCGGTGAAGAGATTGCCCTCGGGCAGTGTGTAGGTGCCGTCGTCCTCCGGGTGGATCCGCAGGATCTTCCCGTTGAGGTTGTTCGTGTTGCCCGCGGTGCGGCGGGCGTCGGCGAACGAGACGCCCTTGTGGTTCGGCTGCGGGTTGTTCCCGGAGTAACCGTCGCTGAAGCCGGAGGAGTTGTTGTCACCGGTCGCGATGTACAGATTGCCCTGGGAGTCCCAGGCCATCCCGCCACCCGCGTGGCAGCAGCTGTGGACCTGGACGGGCCAGTGCAGCAGCACCTTCTCCGAGGACAGGTCCAGCTTGTTCGTGGACAGGTCCATGGTGAAGCGCGAGACCTGACGCACCGCCATCTGCTTGTCGCGGTCCAGCTTCGAGTGCGGGGTGTAGTGCAGATACACCCAGCCGTTCTTCTCGAAGTCCGGGTCCAGCTCGATGCCGAGCAGCCCCTCCTCGACCTTGACCAGCTCGTCGCCGCCGCCCTTGTTGCCGAAGATCGTCAGCTGGCCGGCGAGGGTGACCTTCTTGGTCTTCGGGTCGTAGACATGGATCTGCCCCAGACCCTTTCCGATGTCCGGGTCGTTCCAGTCGGTGACGACCGGCCTGCTGCTGTCGGCGCCGCCGCGCCCGATGTACAGCACGCGTCCGTCGGGGGCGGTGACCAGACCGTGCGGCTCGCCGATCTGGTCGTTCTGCCCCGGCTGGTTGGGCTGGGTGACGCGCTCGGCCTTGTAGTTGGAGTCGATCGTCGCCTTGCAGTCGGCCTGCGAGATCCGGGTCGTCCAGTTCAGCGCGCCGCGCAGATGGTCGCGGAAGTCGGTCTCCGCGAAGCTGTCGGCCGTACCGCCCATCGCCGTGTAGAAGGACCGGCCGCCGTCGTAGTCGCGGCACCAGGAGACCGGGTGGTCCCAGCCGTTGGCGCTCGCGCCCGGCTTGTAGGTGATCTCGCGGACCCGGGCCACGGTGTGCACGTCGCCGGACGGGTTCTTCGTCCAGTTCAGCCACTTGTCGGGGCGCTTCCACTCCAGCGGGAGGTTCTTGGTCGCCGGATGCTGCCGGTCGCCGACCTCGACCGTCGCACGCTGTACGGAGGCCGGGCTGTCCGCCGCCGGGCGGGCGCCGACCAGGCCGGTGAACCAGTCCGAGTACGGCTCGGTGCGCGCGGCGTCATGGATGCCGAGGAAGCCGCCGCCGGCCTCCATGTACGCCTCCAGACCCGCCTCCTGCTCCGGGTCGAGGACGTCGCCGCCGCCGGTCAGGAAGACCACGGCATTGAACTTGCCGAGCCTCTTGCCGTTGGTGAAGACCGCGGGGTCGTCGGTGGCGACGGTCCTGAACCGGCTGGATTCCGGGCCGGTCAGGCCGATCTTCTCGATGGCCGCGATCCCGGCGTCGACCGTCGGGGACTCCTCGGTTGCCGAGGCGTGGAACACCAGCACCTTGACGTCGGCGCCGCCCGGCGGCGACGGCAGGGACAACGTTGTCGCCAGGGAGCCGGGCGGCTCCGGATAGGGCCTGGCCGCCGCTGTGTTGGCGCCGAGCAGGGAAGCGGTCAGTGCGCCGGCCGCGAGGCCCGCCGCGAGTCCGCGTCGCGATCTGGACCTGTGATGTGGTGTGCGCTGCATGTGGTCACCCACCCCTCTTTGGTCACTGCAACAGCGCATGAAGCTAGACCTCTTTTCGCGGTCCGCCAATAGCTATGGCGGCATTTGCACGAACTTTGTCCTGGGTGTGGATAAACGGAGATCCTCCGGCTACGGTGTGGGCCGTCCGGGGCGAGTCGGCGCTCCAAATACCTTGGAGCAGTGGGGAGTTCGGCATGGACAGAAGGAGCTTCAACCGGCGGATGCTGGTCGGCGGCGGGGTGGCGGCCGCGACCGGCCTGACATCGTTGTCCCTCGGTTCGATCGAGGCCAGCTCGGCGGAGCCCGCACTGGCCACCGCCCCGGCGGGCGGTGCGGTCCGCCATCTCAAGCTGTACGCCGAGAAGCTGGCGGACGGTCAGATGGGGTACGGGCTGGAGAAGGGCAAGGCGTCGGTGCCGGGGCCGCTCATCGCGATCAACGAGGGCGACACCCTGCACATCGAGTTCGAGAACACGGCCGATGTGCCGGTCAGCCTCCATGCGCACGGCGTCGACTACGACATCGCGAGCGACGGCACCCGGATGAACAAGAGCATCGTCGAGCCGGGCGGGACCCGTACGTACACCTGGCGCACCCATGCCCCCGGCCGGCGCAAGGACGGCACCTGGCAGCCGGGAAGCGCGGGTTACTGGCACTACCACGACCATGTCGTCGGCACGGATCACGGCACCGGCGGCATCCGCAAGGGCCTCTACGGTCCGCTGATCGTCCGGCGCAAGGGCGACATCCTGCCGGACAAGACGATCACGATCGTCTTCAACGACATGATGACGATCAACAACAAGCCGGCCCACGAGAGCCCGAACTTCGAGGCCACGGTGGGGGACCGGCTCGAAGTGGTCATGATCACGCACGGCGAGTACTACCACACGTTCCACATCCACGGTCATCGCTGGGCGGACAACCGGACCGGCCTGCTCACCGGTCCCGACGACCCCAGCCGGGTCGTCGACACGAAGATCGTCGGCCCGGCGGACTCCTTCGGCTTCCAGGTCATCGCGGGCGAACACGTGGGCGCGGGCGCCTGGATGTACCACTGCCATGTGCAGAGCCACTCCGACATGGGGATGGCCGGACTGCTGCTGGTCGCCAAGCCGGACGGCACGGTGCCGGGGTACGAGCCGCACGACATGACGGCCCACGGCAAGGCAGCGCCGGACAAGGCGGCGTCCGGAAGCGCGCCGAAGGACACGGCCGCGCACGACCCGGCGGCACACGGATCGTGAGACCACCGGTCCGTGGGCCCTGACGGCGTCAGCTTTCCGGCACCGTCTCTCGGGCCGTCCCGTCCGTCCCGGTGGGTGCGGCCGGCATGGTCGTCGCGGCCGTTCCGGCCGTTCTGGTCGCGAGGCGCAGCTGTTCCTCCTCGACGATGCGTCGGGCCAGGGCCCCGTCCGACACATCCACGGCGTCCGGCGTCGTCTCGGCGACGTCGCTGCGCCGTGCGTACAGGTCGAACAGCCGCTCCTTGCGGGCCAGGATGTCCAGCATCCGTTCGTCGACGCTGTCGGCCGCGAGGAGCCGGTGCACCTGGACGGTCCGTATCTGGCCCATCCGATGGACGCGGGCCACCGCCTGGTGCTCCATCGTCGGCTTGATCTGCGGTTCGCAGATGATGACGACCGACGCCGACTGCATGTTCAGTCCGACGCCGCCCGCCTGGACCTGGCTGAGCAGCACGGCATGACCGTCCACGGCACCGAAGTCGTCGATCAGCCGCTGGCGGCGGGCGGCCGGGAGGTTCCCCGAGAGCGGGCCGAACACGGGTGATTCCAGGGCCTGTCGGACCGTGTGGAGCACTTCGCGGAAGTAGGAGAACACCACGACCTTCAGGCCGTTGTCCGCGGCCTCGGCCACCAGCTCGCGCAGCCGGTTCAGCTTCGTGGACGTGCCGGGCCGGGCGTACGCGGCCCGGCGCATCCGCATGAAGTGCCCGGCGCCCACCGCCTCGCGGTAGGCGTCGAGATCGCCCGGACTGAACTCCTCCCACTCGTCGACCTGTACCAGCGCCGGGAGTTCGGTCAGCACGTCCACCTGGTTGCGCCGCAGATAGGCCGGGGCGACCGCTCTGCGGAAGGCGAGCGAACCGGCGGCTCCATGGGTGGTGTGTATCGAGGGAGCCAGCTCCGGCTGGAGGTGGCGGACCAGGCTGCGGAACTCCTCGACGCGGTTCTCCATGGGCGTGCCGGTCAGGAACAGCACCCGTTCGGTGTGCTGCGTCCAGCCGGACACCGCCTGGGACCGGCGGGTGGCGGGGTTCTTGACGTAGTGGGCCTCGTCGACCACCAGCATGCCGGGCCGAAGGCCGCAGTCCGCGGCGGCCGGCAGCGTGTGCAGGGCGTCGAACGTGGTGAGGGCGACCCCGCCGCCGCTACGCCATTCCCCGAAGGCCGACTGCCGCTCGGGGCCGTGCACCGGCAGGGTGCGCAGCGTGGAGCGGGCGCGGATCTCGCGCGCCCAGTTGATCAGCACGCTCGCCGGGCAGACCACCAGGAAGTGCGTCTCGCCCCGTGCCGAGAGATGTGCCAGCGCGGCGATGGCCTGGACGGTCTTGCCGAGCCCCATCTCGTCTCCGAGGATCACCCGCTTCTGCGCGAGCGCGAACCGCGCGCCGAACGACTGGTAGCCGCGCAGCGAGACGCGCAGATGGGCGTCGTCCAGCCGCAGACCGCGCACGCGGTCCGCCATCCCGGACGGCAGGAACCCCTCGGCCGCGTCCCGGTCCGGGCCGGTGCCGGACATCTCGGCGAGCAGGCTGTAGTACTCGGCGGACCGCAGCTCGAAATCCACCCACGCGGCGAGCTCCGACTCCGGGGCCCGCAGCAGATCCACCGAGACCTGCCCGAACAGCAGCGGCAGCTCGCGCCCCTGGGCCTCGGCCACCGCGGTCCGCACCTCGGCGACGGCCTCCAGCGCCCGGGAGCGGGCCTCCCGCCCGGTGAAGAGCATGCGCAGCCGGCCGCGCGCGGGACCCGCGGCGGCCAGCAGGGATTCGAGGCGCCCGACGAGCCGGCCCGCCGCGTCCACCGCCCGGCGGACGTCGGGACCGGCGGCGACCAGCCGGTGCAGGGCGACGACCAGCGCGGTCGTGGCGTCGTCCGGGGCGTCCACGTCTATCCGGACCGCGACCGTGTCCCGCACCGCGTGGGCGATCTGACCGGCCGCGGCCAGCACCTGGTCGGCGGTCTGCGCGCCGACCCCGGGGATCTGCCGCAGCTCGTAGCGGTTGGCCTCGTGGACCTGGCCGACGGTGGTGAAACCGGCCTGCTCGACCGCGCCGAGCCGCAGTCTGCCCTCGGTGACGTCCTTGAGCCTGGAGGCCGGGATGGCGGCGAGCTCCCGGCGGACGAGGGAGTCGAGCAGCGGCTTCAGCGCGGTGTGCACGGCGTCGACGGCGCGGGTGTGATCGGCCAGTACCGTGCGCGCGGTCTCCAGCAGCAGCCCGGCCCGCGTCAGCAGCTCCCGGGCGGCCCTTCCCGTGGGCGCCCCGTCCTCCGTCGCTCCGGCCTGTGTCATGTACGTCCCTCTGTCCGCGCAGCCCGGCTGCCGTCCTGCCCGGCACCTGCCCGGACGATTCCTATCGTGCCACGCGGCACCGACAGCCCAGGCTGCTCAGGGCGCGGGCGGCCGGCGTTCGGCGTTCGGCCGGGGAGAGCAACAGGACCTCCAGGGCCCGTGCGCAGGAGCGGGCCTGCGCCAGGAACCAGTCGGTGCGCGCGTCGGTGATCACGGACGGGGTGGCCCGGACCGCCAGGGCGAAGCGGGCATGACCGGCGCCGTCCAGGACCGGCACCGCCAGGGTCCGCACCCCGTGGGCCGACTCCCCGTCGTTGAGCGCGTAGGTGTCGGACCGCACCTTCGCCAACTCGGCCTCCAGGGCCGCCGGTTCGACGATCGTACGGTCGGTGAAGGCGGGCAGCGGGGGCAGCGAGGAGGGCCCGCCTCGGGAAGTCCCCCATGACGCATGCCGTCCTGCCCCGGACGCTCTGGTTCACCCGCTGTCCCGTCCCCACCGCGACCGGCATCGCCGCCGACCGCAGGTGGCTCACCGAAGAGTTCGCCCCCGACGGCATCACGGTGCGGTCCCTCCAGGACACCGCGCCCGGTGCCGACCGGTCAGCCCACTTCACCCACGCCCTGCCGGGCCTGTTCCGCGAAGGCGGCAACGTACCTGCCCTGTGGGCCCGTTCGCGCGGGGAGCGGACGCGGCTGATCGGTCTCACCTGGATCGAGGAACGCCAGGCCGTACTCGTCGGACCCGGCTCCGGAATCCGGGGCGTCAAGGCCCTGCGCGGGCTGCGGCTCGCCGTTCCGGTGCACGACATCGCCATCGACTTCCGACCAGCTCGACATCGCCACCGGCTCCATCACCTCCGGCATCACCTCGCTCGCCCAGCGCCCCGGCTTCAAGTTCTTCACCGCGGTCGACCCGGACGCGGCCGGCGAGGGCATCCTCGTCAAGAACGGCTCCGGCATCTCATCGGTCAAGGACCTGGTCGGGAAGAAGGTCGCTGTCAACCAGGGCGGCACCGGCGAATACCTGCTGCTGAAGGCCCTCGACAAGGCCGGCATCCCCGCCGACAAGGTCAAGCGGGTCTATCTGCGGCCCGACCAGACGGCCGCCGTCTTCAACGCGGGCAAGGCCGACGCCTGGGCGGTCTGGGCGACCTACGCCGTGGCCGAGATCGGCAGCGGCAAGGCGCACTTCGTCGCCGACGGCGCCGCGATCGGCTCCGACAACTACAGCCTCAACGCCGTGCGCACCGGCTTCGCCGAGCAGCACCCCGAGATCGTCAAGGCGCTCTACCAGTACCTCCACGACGCCAGCGCCGAGGAGAAGCAGGACCCGGCCGCGTACCTCAACGTCTTCACGGACGTCGGACCGACCGCCGTCACCGGCAGGGCGAAGGAGGTCCAGACCGAATTCACCCGCAAGGGCGGCACGGTCGACCCCATCGGACCCGAGGACATCGCGCGCTTCGAGGCCGTCGCCGGCATCTACGCCGAGCAGCAGGTCACCACGGACAAGGTCGACGTCGCCGCCCACCTCCTCGACATCGAGAAGCTGAAATGAGCGACACCGGCCTCCATCCGGGCCTCGTCAGGCCCCGCCCGCAGCGGCGCAGGGCCCGCAGCCGGACCTACTCCGCGACCGTCCGGACACTCGGCCCCCTCGCACTCCTCGTCCTGTGGTGGGCGGCGTCCGCCACCGGGCTCCTCACCCCCGACGTCCTCGCCTCGCCCGCCGAAGTACTGCGTGCGATAGGAGAGTTGTGGGGCAATGGGCAGCTGCCCGACGCCCTCACCACCTCCCTGACCCGCTCCGCACTCGGCCTCCTCATCGGGCTCGCCGCCGGGCTGGTCCTCGGCATCACCACCGGATTCACCCGGCTCGGCGACGAACTCCTCGACTCCTCCATCCAGACCCTGCGCACCATCCCGTTCCTCTCCCTGGTGCCCCTGTTCATGGTCTGGTTCGGGATCAACGAGACCGCGAAGATCCTCCTCATCGCCGTCGCCACCACCTTCCCGATGTACGTGTCCACATCGAGCGGGGTGCGCAGCACCGACCCCGAACTCATCGAGGCCATGCGCAGCTTCGGCATGGGACGGCTCGCCCTCGTGCGCGAGGTCGTCCTGCCCGGTGCCCTGCCGTCGCTGCTCGCCGGGCTGCGGCTCTCCATGACCCTCAGCGTCATCGCCCTGATCGCCGCCGAGGAGATCAACGCCACCGCCGGCATCGGCTATCTGATGTCCCAGGCACAGAGCTACGCCCGCACCGACATCCTCGCCGTCTGCATCCTCGTCTACGGACTGCTGGGCCTCACCGCCGACGTCGTCGTACGGCTGCTGGAACGCCTGCTGATGCCCTGGCGCACCCCACAGGGAGCCACCCGATGACCGGCCGGACCCCGCAGACAGCGGTACGGGTACGCGGACTGCGCCGCTTGTTCGGCGACCGCGCCGTCCTCGACGGACTCCGACTCGACATCGCGCGGGGCGAGTTCGTCGCCCTGCTCGGCGCGAGCGGAAGCGGCAGGACGACCCTGCTGCGCATCCTGGGCGCACTCGACGCGGCCGACGCCGGAGAGGTCCTCGTCCCCGAGGCCCGCACCGTCGTCTTCCAGGAACCCCGCCTCGTACCCTCGAAGAAGGTCCTCGCCAATGTGACGGTCGCCCTGCCGCGCGGCCGCTCCGGACACGGGCTGCGGGCCCTGGCCGAAGTCGGCCTCGAACGGCACGCCGATGCCTGGCCCGCCACCCTCTCCGGCGGCGAGGCACAGCGCGTCGCCCTCGCCCGCGCCCTGGTCCGCGAACCCGAACTGCTGCTGCTCGACGAGCCGTTCGCAGCACTCGACGCCCTGACCCGGCTCAGGATGCAGGACCTGGTGGGAGAGCCGTGCCGCAAGCACCGGCCCGCCGTCCTCCTCGTCACCCACGACGTGGACGAAGCCGTACGGCTCGCCGACCGGGTCGATCGGCTCCTGGCAGACCCACCTGATCGCCAAGGCGCTCGACGGCGCCGGGCTCTCCTTCGCCGAGGACATCACCGCCGTCCGCAGCACCGACGACAGCGAGGAACTGCTGCGCACCGGAGCCATCGCCGCCTGGGTGGCCCAGGGCGCCCAGCTCGCCGCACCGGCGGTCTGCGCACCCTGGTCCGCACCGGCGACATCATCACCGACCGCTCCGTCTTCTTCGCCCGCCGCGACCTCGCCGAGAGCCGCCCCGAGGTGATCGAGGCGCTCACCCGCGCCCTGAGGCGCGCCGACGACTGGGCGGCGGCCAACCCCCGCCGGGCGGCCGAGATCGCCGCCGCCGACCTCGGCGGATCCGCCGACGACTGGGAGACCGCGCTGCGCGCCCTGCCCTGGAAGATCGAACCCGTCACCGACGCATTCATCGCCGAGCAGCAGGAAGCGGCCGACATCTTCCACCGCACCGGCTTCATCGACCGCCCGGTCACCGTCGCCCACGCCCTGGCCGGCGCCGGCGCGGACAAGGCGGCGTGACGGCATGGCGACCGAGGTCCTCTGGTACATCATCCCGCGCGAAGGCGCCTACCCCTGGGAACCCGAAGGCCGGCGGCCGGTCGACCTCGGCTACCTCGCCCAGCTCGCCGGCACGGTCGAACGCCTCGGCTACAGCGGTGCGTTGCTCGCCACCGACCTGTACGACGTCTGGCCGCTCGGCAGCGCGCTGGCGGCCTCCACCAGCACCCGGTTCAAGCCACTGCTGGCCGTCCATCCCGGTCTGATCTCGCCCACCCTGCTCGCCAAGACGGCCCTCAGCTTCGACAGCCTCTTCGGCGGCCGGCTCCGCTTCAACGTCGTCAACGGCTCGACGAAGTCCCTCCAGGAGTACGGGCTCCACGTGGAGCACGACGAGCGGTACGAACTGAGCGCCGAGTACTGGTCGATCGTGAAACGGCTCACCGCCGGTGAGGTCTTCGACCACAAGGGCCGCTTCTACGACCTGAAGAACGCGGGCGCGTCCTTCAGGGAGCTGAAGCCGGTCCAGGAGTCGCACATCCCGCTCTGGTTCGGCGGCTCGTCCGACCCCGGCATCGAGATGGCGGCCGAGCACGTGGACGTCTACCTCACCTGGGGCGAACCCCCGCACCTGCTCAAGGAGAAGCTGGACAGGGTCAGGGCCCGGGCCGCCGCGTACGGCCGCACGCTCAGGATCGGGCTCCGCCTCCACCTCATCGTCCGCGAGACCGAGGACGAGGCATGGGCGGCGGCCGACCGGCTCCTCGACGTGACGAGCGACGCGACGTACGCCCGGCAGCTCGGCGACCGGGCGGGGGAGGACGGCGTGGGCTGGCAGCGCCAGTTCCGCCAGCACGGCGGCAGGGTCCCCGCGCACGCCCGCGAGCTGGAGGAGCACCCCAACATGTGGCCGGGCATGAGCCTGTTCCGCCCGGGGCCGGGCACGGCGGTCGTCGGCTCCACGGACCAGGTCGTCGAGCGCCTCGGGGAGTTCCAGGACCTGGGCGTCGACACCTTCATCCTCTCCGGCAGCCCGCTGCTGGAGGAGGCCTACCGGGTGGCGGAGACCGTGCTTCCCGCACTGGGCATCAAGCGCTGACCGGCCGGTGCCCCGGGCGCGGGCTGCGGACGGCGGTGCCCGGTGCGAGACTCGGAACGTCGGGAAGGCTCCCGCAGCCCGCAGCCGGGCATCGTCGAAGGAGCAGGCCATGCCCACCACCCGTTACGCCGACGGAGCGCCCTGCTGGACCGATCTGGGCACCCCCGATCTCGACGGTGCCGTCGAGTTCTACACCGGCCTCTTCGGCTGGGAGTACGTGGCCGGAGGCCCGGAGACCGGTGGGTACGGCACCTTCACGCTGGACGGGAAGACGGCCGGCGGGGCGATGACGGTCACCGAGGAGCAGGGGGAGCCGTCCTGGTCGGTCTATTTCCGGTCGCCGGACGCCGATGCCACGGCGCAGGCGGTCGAGCGGGCCGGCGGCACCGTGCCGTTCCCCCCGATGGACGTCCTGGACCTCGGCAGGATGGCCGGATTCAAGGACCGGGCCGGGGCCTTCTTCGGCATCTGGCAGCCGGGGAAGAACCCGGGCCTGGGGGCGGTGGGTGTCCCGGGCAGCCTGTGCTGGGCCGAGCTGTACACCCCGGACGTGCCCGCGGCCGCCGCGTTCTACGACGCGGTCTTCGGATGGGAGACCGCCCTGACGCCGTTCCCCGGCGGCGGCGGGTCCTACACGGTGATCCGGACCGGGGGCGGCGGCGAGGAGGCGGGCTTCGGCGGCCTCGTACCGCTCAACGCGGTGGCGACCCGGGCGGTGGCCGGATCGCACTGGCTGCCGTACTTCGAGGTCGAGGACTGCGACGCGGCGGTGGCGCAGGTGGAGCGGCTGGGTGGCAAGCTGAGCCTGGAACCGATGGAGATGGAAGATGTGGGAAAGTTCGCGCATGCCGCCGATCCGGACGGGGCAGAATTCGCCCTGATCACGAGCGCGACGGCGTCGCAGACCTGACCGGAACTCATCGGCGCGCCGTATTGATGAGGCGTTGATCAGTCGTTTATCGCGACCGGGCACGGTGGACACATGCTGATCAACACCGCGGACGACCCCGCACTCGCCTGGCAGGAGACCGCGCTGTGCGCCCAGGCGGGGCCCGAGTTCTTTTTCCCCGCCCCCGGCAGTTCGACCCGTGAGGCCAAGCAGCTCTGCAACGCCTGCGAAGGGCGCGTGGCCTGCCTGGAGTACGCCCTCGCCAACGACGAGCGCTTCGGTGTATGGGGCGGGCTCTCCGAGAAGGAGCGGGAACGGCTGCGCAGGACCGGCCGCGGCTGAGCCCCCTGAGCCGGTCTGGGACGATGTCCGCATGAATGATCACGACCGGGACAGCTTGCTCGCGGCGGCCGTGCGGCTGCGCACCGATGGCCACCGGGAGGAGGCCCGGCAGCGGCTGCTCTCCCTCGCCGCCGACTTCCCCGCGGACGCGGAGATCGCCTATCAGACCGCCTGGGCGCACGATGTGCTCGGTCTTGAGGCCGAGGCGGTGCCGTTCTACGAACGCTGCCTGGCCGGGGCCGGGCTGTCGGAGGAGGACCGCAGGGGCGCGCTGCTCGGCCTCGGGAGCACGTACCGGGTGCTCGGGCAGTACGACAAGGCCGTCGAGGTGCTGCGCGAGGGGACCGGGCGGTTCCCGGACGACGGGGCGCTGCGGACGTTTCTCGCCATGGCCCTGTTCAACACCGGTGAGCACCACGAAGCCATGCGGTTGCTGCTGGAGCTGCTCGCGGCCGGCAGCACGGACCCGTATGTGCGCCGGTACCGGGCGGCGATCGAGCACTATGCGCGGGATCTGAACGAAACGCTGTGAGAGCGGCGCGGGCGTCGGTCCGCCGGTGCCGCCGGACGGGGCGTACTGCAGTGCCCGTCCGGCGGGGCGGCGGCCTTCGGGGGCGTCAGGCGCCGGCGCGCGCGGCCATCCGGGCCTTGCGGGCGGCGAGCTTCTCGTCGAACTTCGCCGCCTCGTTGTCCAGGCCGCCCATGTACAGACCCAGCTCCTCCTGCGCCTTCAGGCCGTCGGGGCCCAGGCCGTCGATGGAGAGGACCTTGAGGTAGCGCAGTACGGGCTGGATCACGTCGTCGTGGTGGATGCGCATGTTGTAGATCTCGCCGATCGCCATCTGCGCGGCGGCCCGCTCGAAGCCCGGCATGCCGTGACCGGGCATCCGGAAGTTGACGACGACGTCGCGCACGGCCTGCATCGTCAGGTCCGGGGCCAGCTCGAAGGCCGCACCGAGGAGGTTGCGGTAGAAGACCATGTGCAGGTTCTCGTCGGTGGCGATCCGCGCCAGCATGCGGTCGCAGACCGGGTCGCCCGACTCGTGGCCGGTGTTGCGGTGCGAGACACGGGTGGCCAGCTCCTGGAAGGCGACGTACGCCACGGAGTGCAGCATCGAGTGCCGGTTGTCCGACTCGAAGCCCTCCGCCATGTGTGCCATCCGGAACTGCTCCAGCTTGTCCGGGTCGACCGCCCGTGAGGTGAGCAGGTAGTCACGCATCACGATGCCGTGCCGGCCCTCCTCCGCGGTCCAGCGGTGCACCCATGTGCCCCAGGCGCCGTCGCGGCCGAAGAGGGAAGCGATCTCGTGGTGGTAGCTGGGGAGGTTGTCCTCGGTCAGCAGGTTCACCACCAGCGCGATCTTGCCGATGTCGGTGACCTTGGACTGGTCGGCCTGCCAGGCCTCACCGTCCTCGAAGACGCCGGGGAAGTTCCGCCCGTCGGAGAACGGGACGTACTCGTGGGGCATCCAGTCCTTGGCGACCTTGAGATGGCGGTTGAGCTCCTTCTCCACCACCTCTTCCAGGGCGTACAGCAGCTGGGCGTCGGTCCACGCCTTGGGGCTGCCGAGGTGGGGAGCGGTGATCGTCACGGGGAACTCCTGGGGACGGGAGAATTACCTACGGATACGTAGGTTACGAGACCGTAGGTTAAAGCGGAGGTAAGCCCACCGCCAAGCCCGCTCTTCCAATGCCCTGTTATGTGACGTTACGTACGCATGCCGGGGTCGGTCGGCCCCCGGTCGCGGGTGCTCTGAGCTGTCGGCGTACTCGGAGCCGACGCTTGCGGGGGCGCGGGTACGGTCGGGCGCGCGGTCAGAGCAGGTGGTCCGCCGCGCCGGACTTCACCGCGGAGATCAGCGCCCGCAGCGCCTCCACGGAGTCGCTGACATAGGTGGTGGCGTCCGTGGTGGAGCCGATGCAGGCCCTGCCCTGGTCGTCGACCCCGAAGCGGAAGCAGTTGGCGCCCTCGCTGCGGAAGGCCTCGTCCCAGCAGATGTCGGTCATGGTCACTCTCCTCAGAGGTCATGGGCTATGGATCGGATGAAGTCGCGCGATTCCCCCACGGGCAGTGCGAGCATGCGCAGACGCTCCAACAGGCCGCGGTAGCGGCGCAGTTGCATGTCGGAGTCCAGCAGCATCGAACCGTGCGAGGAATCGAGCTGTACGGTGTCGAGCTGCGGCACCGCGGCGCCCGCATAGGTGAACGACTGTCCGGCGCCCGGGAAACCGCCGGCCGCGAACGGGATGACCCGGACCGTGATCCGGTCCCGCTCGGACTGCTCGACGATGTGGTCCAGCTGGGCCCGCGCCACCTTCGGACCGCCGAACTGCATGCACAGCGCCGCCTCGTGGATCACCGACTCGTACATCGGTGGGAGGTCCCGCTTCAGCACCTCCTGGCGGCGCAGCCGCAGTGAGAGCCGGGCCATCAGGTCGGGTCCGGGGAGTTGGGGATCGGCGTTGTCGAAGACCGCCCGCGCGTGCTCCTCGGTCTGGAGCAGGCCGGGGATGTGCGTGGTGGTGGAGGTGGCCAGCTCCACTGCGTGGTACTCGAGTTCGGCGATGTCGAGCAGTGCGGGCAGCAGCAGTCCGCGATGCTCCTCCCACCAGCCCCTGGCGCGCTCCTGAGTCATCGTGGCGAGCAGGTCGACCAGCCCGGTGTCCGGGCATCACCCTCTACGACCAGCACCCGTCCCACGGCTCGGCCGTGAAGTCCGAGAAGTGCCGGGAGCGGCGCAGCGACAGCATGTGGCTGCTTGCCGCCGCGGTCGACGCGCACGGCGGGGACTGGGGGCTTGCACCCGCACTGACTCCCTCCGGCGGCTGCAAGGCCCGGGCCTTACTCCACAGGTGATCCCGGCACCGGCCGGTCACCCGGGGCCCTGGTCGTCCCCTCGGCGGAGTCGGCCCGTCGGAGGCGAGGTCAGCAGGGACCGCCGAGCAGCTCGGCCAGAGCGCGGTCGAGATCCAGGAACCGGTGCTCGTCGCCGACCGGCACCATTTCCTGTGCCCGCCCCAGAAAACGGCGCAACTCCGCCGTGCGGACGTGCACCATCGCGATTCCCTCGGCGGCGTGGAACTCCAGGACCGTGCGGTCGTAGCCGAACGGCCTGACGCGTACGTCCCCGACGCCGGCCGCCCCGTCCATCCCCGCCGCCAGCAGCTCGCGGGAGAACTCCCAGGCGACCTCGGTGCCTTCCAGGGTCGCCGGGGCGGGGAACGCCATGCGGACGGTGAACGGATCCTTCGGGTCGTACTGCAGGGTGGCGGGAAGGGTCTCCATCCGCGGCGCGGATGCGACCATGCGGGCCTGCACGGACTGCTGGATGACGGTGGACAAGACCTGCTCCCTTTCTCGGCCAGATGAACGGTTCCCGGCACTGATAAAGACGACCGAAGTCCCTCATCCGTGCACCGAAGGGTGGCGTGAGCTGTGTCACCGCCCCCTCGCGCGCGGCCACTTCCCGGCAGCGCGCCCTGGACTGGGCACAGCTCGTGGGCTAGCTTCCAGCGCCATGAGAGTCAAGGGGAAGACGAGACGACTGATGTCATGGGGACTCTGTGCCGCGGCGCTGACCGCGACACTGGCCACACCGGCGGCCGCGGCCACTCCGTGGGACCGGCACCGACCCGGTGAGCGCCCGGTCTGGACGCTCACCGACACCGGAACCGACGCACGCTTCCGCGGACTTGCCGCCGTCGACCGTCGCACCGCCTGGGCCGCGGGTTCCAAGGGAACGGTGCTGCGCACCACCGACGGCGGCCGGCACTGGCGCGACGTGTCACCGCCCGGTGCGGCGCAGGAGGCGCTGGAGTTCCGCGACATCGAGGCCTTCGACGCCCGGCGCGCGGTGGCGCTGGCCATCGGGGAGGGCGAGGCCTCCCGGGTGTTCCGCACGGACGACGGGGGAGAGACCTGGAAGGAGTCCTTCCGCAACACCGACGCGCGCGCCTTCTACGACTGCCTCACCTTCTTCGACAGCAGGCACGGACTGGCGATGAGCGACCCCGTGGACGGGAAGTACCGCATCCTGTCCACCGCGGACGGCGGCCGGAGCTGGCGGGTGCTGCCCACCGAGGGCATGCCGCGGGCGCAGGACGGTGAGGCCGGATTCGCCGCCAGTGGCCAGTGCCTGGTCTCGTCGGGCCCCCGGGACGTCTGGCTGGCGACCGGCGGCGCCGCCACCGCACGGGTGCTGCACTCCGCCGACCGCGGGCTGACCTGGACCGCGGCCGAATCGACGATCCCGGCCGGCGACCCGGCCCGCGGCGTCTTCGGCCTGGCCTTCCGTGACCGCCACCACGGCATAGCGGTCGGCGGCGACTACCGGGCCGGCGAGCCGTCGCCGGACGCCGCGGCCGTGACGGGCGACGGCGGCCGCTCCTGGCGGCAGGCCACCACCCCGCCGGCCGCCTACCGCTCGGGCGTCGCGTGGCTGCCGCACAGCAGGTCCGGCGCGCTGGCGGTCGGCCCGACCGGCACCGACCTCACGACGGACGGCGGCCGCACCTGGCGCACGGTCGACACCGGCTCGTACGACACCGTCGACTGCACACCGGACGGCGGCTGCTGGGCCGCGGGCGAGCAGGGACGAGTGGCGCGCGCGGGGCTCTGAGCCCGTTCCGCGTCCCTTTCGCATGCCCCCGGAGCGGGTTCCGCTCCGGGGGAGGCGCTCCGCTATCCGGGCAACTGCTCGCGGTACGGGGCGAGTTCGTCCGCGGTCTTCGTCGCGATGAACTCCGTGATCCGGTACGCGCACACGCCCTGCGCCGTGAACGGGTCCTCCGCGACGATCTTCTCGATCCGCTCGCGGTCGTCCCCGACGGCCAGGATCACCCCGCCGTCGCGCGGATTCTTGCGGCCCGACGCGATGAACACCCCGGCCGCGTACTGCGTGTCCAGCCAGGCGACATGGTCCTGGAGCAGCGCGTCGACGCGCTCGACAGGTGCGGTGTAGGTCAGCTCGAGTACAAACATGATCGCCAGGCTACGGGACGGGCCCCCGCGGACGACCTGCCCCGTCCCGCGGCCCGGCCGTCCGCCGTGGGCGCCGCCCTTAGACTCGACTGCACCATGACAAACCTTGCAATGCCCGCCGACGAGGCCGAAGCCCGAGCCGTCCAGGACGCCCTGCGCGCCCGCGTGGTGCTCGACGAAGCCGGTCCGCCGCCCGGCACCGGCCGGGTCACGGGGGTCGACGTCGCCTACGACGACGAGCGCGATGTCGTCGTCGCGGCGGCGGTCGTCCTCGACGGGGCGACCTTCGACGTGGTCGCCGAGACCACCGCCGTCGGCCGGGTCACCTTCCCGTACGTCCCCGGTCTCCTCGCCTTCCGGGAGATCCCGACCGTGCTGGCCGCGCTCGAATCCCTTCCGGTCGACCCCGGACTCGTGATCTGTGACGGATACGGCCGGGCACACCCGCGCCGCTTCGGGCTCGCCAGCCACCTCGGGGTGCTCACCGGTCTCCCGGTGATCGGCGTCGCCAAGAACCCGTTCACCTTCTCGTACGAGCAGCCGGGCCCGCACCGGGGCGACCGGTCGCCGCTGCTCGACGGCGAGGAGGAAGTGGGCCGGGCGCTGCGCACCCAGGACGGCGTCAAACCCGTCTTCGTCTCCGTCGGACACCGGACGAGCCTGGACAACGCCTGCGCCCACACCCTGCTGCTGGCCCGTGACTTCCGTCAGCCGGAGACCACCCGCAGGGCCGACTCGCTCTGCCGGAAGGCCCTGCGGGAGGCGACCGCCTGAGTATGCGTACGGATTCCGTTTGCCGATCATGACCGGCAAGCTGGTACGCATGAACGAACATCGAACGTCCACACGACCCGGTACCGTCTATCTCGCTCAGCGCCGGGTCGCGGTCGGGATGACACTCGGCATGATCGCGGGAGCGGTCTGGGCCGTCTCGATGATCTGCACGCTGGTGTCCTGGGCGCTCTGAGCCCCGCGGCTATTTGTGCAGGTCCGGCCCCTGGGCGTTGAGCAGGGCGCGCCAGGTGACCTCGTCCCCGACGCCCGTCACGGGCAGGTTCCGGGACTCCTGGAACTCCTTCAGGGACCGCATGGTCGCGAGGGTGTACGTACCGGTGCTGTCGGTCGGCACCCCGGCGTGGTGCAGCAGGTACTGCACCGCCGTGACGGCGTCGGGCTTCGTCGTGCGCGAGTCGACCGTGACGATCAGCAACGGCCAGGTGTCCTTTCCGACCTTGCCGTCCGGGGTCAGGCCATGAGCGGCCTGGAACTCCTTGACGGCCTGGGCCGTGGCCGGACCGTAGTCGGCGTCGACCTTCACGTCGAAGCCGTTCGCGCGCAGCAGCAGCTGCACCGTACGCGCCTTCCAGAGCACATTGCCCTTGCGGGCCAGTGGCCAGTCCGTGCCTTCCGACGGACGGTCCGACACGTGCGCCGTGGCCTTGGCGTCGCTCTGTCCGCCGGCCGGCACCAGCCACCACACGGAACAGCCGAGCGCGAGCAGGAGAAGCGACGCGACGGCGAGGGACGGGAACCTGATGGGGGAGCGGCCCCACCAGTGGGCGGCCGCTTCGCGATTGCCGGCCGGCCCGGCGGGTGCGGGCGCCGGGCCGGGCGCCGCCGTGGCCGCCGGGCGTTTCCCGGCCGCCTGCGCCAGGGCGAGCGCCGGGTCCAGGTCACCGGCCGGGGCCCGCAGCACCGAGTGCAGCTGCTCGACGATCCGGCACGGGGCGTTGGAGGCGTGAGCGGGATTCAGATAGCGCGACAGGGTGGTCTGGTCGATCCCCAGCCGCTTGGCGAGGGACTGCTGAGTGGGTTTCTCGCGGCCGTCGCGCGCCGACGACTCCCACCAGTTCCGCAGTAACCCGGCGAGTGCCCGCCCCGGCTGTTCCTCGTGACCCGCCACAGTGTTGTCCGTCATTGTTCTTCCCCGACTCTCTGTGTGCATAGCCGCAGGTCAGAGCCGTGCATCGGGAGCATGCCCGGGTGCGTCGACCTGTGGGACGCAGAGCGTAGTGAAAGCGCCGATCCGTGCCGCGCCGCCGAGGAGCCCGCGAAGCGTGCCACGGCCCGCTCCCCCGGGGAACGAGGAGACAGGGGCCCGCGTCGGACATCACCCGAACGAGTGGGTGCCGCCCCGGGCCTCGGCTCAGCGGGCGGAGGCGACCCGGAAGCGCACACCGGCCGAGCGCAGCCGCTCCAGCAGCGCGTCACCCATCGCGGCGGCCGTGGTGACCTGCCCCGATGTCGGCGGGAGCTCGTCCAGGGCGAGACAGAGCGCGGACTGGGCGAGCATCTTCGCCGTCTCGTCGTAGCCGGGATCCCCGCCCGAGACCTCGGTGAAGACCCGGTGCCCGCCGCCCGTACCGACGAAGCGCACGGTGAACCAGCTGCGCCGCCGACGCTCCGCGTCCGGCCCCCTGCCCGGCTCGTACCGGTCCATCAGCCAGGACCGGGCCGCCGGAATCTGTGCGGCGCCCAGGAGCGCGCCGGCCGCGGCCGTGCCGCCGAGGGCCACCGGCAGATGCCGCACCGAGGCGAAGTGGCGGTAGCGGAAGTCGGGGCCGTAGCGGTCGAGTGCCCGCGCCGAGCGCTGGACGACCTGCGGGTCCAGCGTCGGCAGCGGGAGCGCCCAGGTGCCGGTCTCCGTGCTGAAGTGCGGGGCGCCGAGCGGGGCACGGGCCCGGCGGGCGACCAGCCGCGGTTCGTGCAGTCGGCGTTCCCGAGCGGCGCGCAGCAGCCGCGGGCCGCGGCCCATCGCGGTGAGCACCGAGGCGAACGTACCGCCGGAGAAGACGGCGCTGCTGCGCACGAAGCCGTCGACGGTCAGCGGCACGCCCTGCGGCAGCTGCTGGACGGTGAAGTACACCCCGAGGTCGTGCGGTACGGAGTCGAAACCGCAGGCGTGCACGATCCGGGCGCCCCTCTCGCGGGCCCGCACGTCGTGCTCCAGATACATCCGGTCCACGAACTCGGCCTCACCGGTGAGGTCCGTGTAGTCCGTCCCCGCCTGGGCGCAGGCCGCGACCAGCTTCTCGCCGTACCAGACATAGGGGCCCACCGTGGTGGCCACCACATGGGCGGATTCGGCGAGTTCGCGCAGCGAGTGCTCGTCGTCGGCGTCGGCGTGCAGCAGCGGGAGGTCCGCGCAGAGCGGCTCGACCGCGGCGAGACGCTCGCGCAGGCGTTCCAGCTTGGCCCGGTTCCGTCCGGCCAGGGCCCAGCGGCAGCCGGAGGGTGCGTGGGCGGCCAGATACTCGGCGGTGAGAGCGCCCACGAAACCGGTGGCGCCGAAGAGAACCACGTCATAGGGGCGTTGTGCCCCGTTCTGCCTGTTCATGAGTGCCTCCCCGGGGGGCCGGTGCCGATGTGGCAGGCAGAGGCTAGCGGAGGGGTTCGTGGCGGTGCGCGGCAGGGCGGCCCCGGTGGGGGAGGATCCCGGAGGAAGAACTAAGCGCTTGCTCGGCCTAAGGGGTTGTGCGGAGCGCGGTGCGTTCTTAGCATCATCGATGTTACATCAGTTGTGTCATACCGCTGGGGGCTTGATGGCAACGACAGAGCACGGCCCGCTGGCAGGGGTGCGGGTGGTCGAACTGGCCGGCATCGGACCCGGTCCGTTCGCCGCGATGCTCCTTGCCGACCTCGGCGCCGATGTCGTCAGGGTCGACCGGCCCGGCGGCGCGGGGCTGGGCATCGACCCCGCGTACGACCTCACCAACCGCAACAAGCGCTCCGTGCTCGTCGACCTCAAGGCCGAGGGCGGAGCCGCCAGGGTGCTCGATCTGGTCGAGCGCGCCGACATCCTGATCGAGGGCTACCGGCCGGGCGTCGCCGAACGCCTCGGCGTCGGGCCCGACGCCGCGCTGGCCCGCAATCCGCGGCTCGTGTACGGGCGGATGACCGGCTGGGGCCAGGACGGACCGCTGGCCGAGCGGGCCGGTCACGACATCGCCTACATCGCGCTCACCGGCACCCTCTCCGTGATCGGCAAGCCCGGCGAGCCGCCCACCGTCCCGGCCAATCTCATCGGGGACTACGCGGGCGGCTCGCTCTATCTCGTCGTCGGTGTGCTCGCCGCCCTCCAGCACGCCCGCACCCCCGGCGGCCGGGGCCAGGTCGTGGACGCGGCGATCGTCGACGGCGCAGCCCATCTCGCCATGATGATCCACGGAATGCTGGCGGCCGGCGGCTGGCAGGACCGGCGCGGCTCCAACCTCCTGGACGGCGGCTGCCCGTTCTACGGCACGTACGAGACCTCCGACGGCCAGTACATGGCGGTCGGGCCGCTGGAGCAGCGGTTCTACGAGGAGTTCCGCAGGCTCCTCGGGATCGGGGACGAGGCCCCGGACCGGGGCGACATCGGCCGGTGGGAGGAGCTGCGCACCGTCGTCGCCGACCGGTTCCGGACCCGTACGCGTGCCGAGTGGACCGAGGTGTTCGAAGGGTCGGACGCCTGTGTCGCCCCCGTACTCTCGCTCCGCGAGGCGCCCCACCACCCCCACATCGCCGCCCGCTCCACCTTCGTCGAGCACGACGGGCTCACCCAGCCCGCGCCCGCACCCCGCTTCTCCGCGACCCCCGTCTCCGTGCGCGGCGGGCCCGCGCGGCCCGGCGCGGACACCGAGGCCGTCGCCGCCGACTGGGACGTACCCGGCATCGCCAGGCCGTGATCCCCGCCGGGCCCCCACCGGCCCGGCCCCTTCCCCCGTCAAGAACCGGCCCCAGGAGGACCCCAGTGCAGCGGCAGATCTTCACCGACGAGCACGACGCGTTCCGCGAGACCGTGCGCACCTTCCTCACCAAGGAGGTCCTCCCGCACTACGAGCAGTGGGAGAAGGACGGGATCGTCTCGCGCGAGGCCTGGCTCGCGGCCGGCCGGCAGGGGCTTCTGGGCTTCGCCGTACCCGAGGAGTACGGGGGCGGCGGCAACACCGACTTCCGGTACAGCGCCGTACTCGCCGAGGAGTTCACCCGGGCCGGTGCGCCCGGCCTCGCGCTCGGGCTGCACAACGACATCATCGGCCCCTACCTCACCGGCCTCGGCACCGACGAGCAGAAGCGGCGCTGGCTGCCCGGCTTCTGCAGCGGCGAGACCATCACCGCCATCGCCATGACCGAACCCGGCGCCGGCTCCGACCTCCAGGGCATCCGTACCGCCGCCGAGGACAAGGGCGACCACTGGCTGCTCAACGGGTCCAAGACCTTCATCTCCAACGGCATCCTCGCCGACCTGGTGGTCGTCGTGGCGAAGACCACCCCCGAGGGCGGCGCCAAGGGGCTCTCGCTGATCGTCGTCGAACGGGGCGCGGAGGGCTTCGAACGGGGCCGCAACCTCGACAAGATCGGCCAGAAGTCCCAGGACACCGCCGAGCTGTTCTTCAACGACGTCCGCGTCCCCAAGGAGAACCTGCTCGGCGAGCGGGACGGCGCCTTCATCCACCTGATGACCAATCTCGCGCAGGAACGGATGGGCATAGCGGTCGCCGGGATCGCCGCGGCCGAACACCTGCTGGAGATCACCACGCGGTACGTCAAGGAGCGCGAGGCCTTCGGACGCCCGCTCTCCAAGCTCCAGCACATCAGGTTCGAGATCGCCGAGATGGCCACCGAGTGTGCCGTCACCCGCACCTTCATCGACCGCTGCATCGTCGACCACTCCGACGGGACCCTCGACGCCGTGCACGCCTCGATGGCCAAGTGGTGGGCCACCGAACTGCAGAAGCGCGTCGCCGACCGCTGCCTCCAACTCCACGGCGGATACGGCTACATGGCGGAGTATCCGGTCGCCAAGGCATTCACCGACGGCCGCATCCAGACCATCTACGGCGGCACGACCGAGATCATGAAGGAGATCATCGGCCGCTCGCTGCTCGCCTGACCCTGTCGCACAACCACCCCCGAAAGGCTGCTGTCTTGAGTACCGAAGCGTTTGTCTACGAGGCGATCCGCACCCCGCGCGGCCGCGGCAAGGCCAATGGCGCCCTGCACGGCACCAAGCCGATCGACCTCGTCGTCGGCCTCATCCACGAGCTGCGCAGCCGCTTCCCCGGCCTCGACCCGGCGGCCATCGACGACATCGTCCTCGGCGTGGTCAGCCCGCTCGGCGACCAGGGCTCCGACATCGCCCGGATCGCCGCCATCGCGGCCGGCCTCCCGGACACCGTCGCCGGCGTCCAGGAGAACCGCTTCTGTGCCTCGGGTCTGGAGGCCGTCAACCTGGCCGCCGCCAAGGTCCGTTCGGGCTGGGAGGACCTGGTGCTCGCGGGCGGCGTCGAGTCGATGTCCCGGGTCCCGATGGGCTCGGACGGCGGTGCCTGGGCGATGGACCCGATGACCAACTTCGAGACCGGCTTCGCCCCGCAGGGCGTCGGCGCCGACCTCATCGCCACCATCGAGGGCTTCTCCCGCCGCGACGTCGACGAGTTCGCCGCCCTCTCCCAGGAACGCGCCGCCGAAGCGTGGAAGGAAGGCCGCTTCGCGCGTTCCGTCGTCCCCGTCAAGGACCGCAACGGCCTCGTCGTGCTCGACCGCGACGAGCACATGCGGCCCGGCACCACCGCCGACTCGCTCGCCGCGCTCAAGCCCTCCTTCGCCGCGATCGGCGAGATGGGCGGCTTCGACGCGGTGGCGCTGCAGAAGTACCACTGGGTCGAGAAGATCGACCACGTCCACCACGCGGGCAACTCCTCCGGCATCGTCGACGGCGCCGCGCTCGTCGCGATCGGCAACAACGAGGTCGGCGAGCGCTACGGGCTCACGCCGCGCGCCCGGATCGTCTCCGCCGCCGTCTCCGGCTCCGAGCCGACCATCATGCTGACCGGCCCCGCGCCCGCCACCCGCAAGGCTCTTGCCAAGGCCGGGCTGACCATCGACGACATCGACCTCGTCGAGATCAACGAGGCGTTCGCCGGAGTCGTGCTCCGCTTCGCCCGGGACATGGACCTCCCGCTCGACAAGATCAACGTCAACGGCGGCGCCATCGCCCTCGGCCACCCGCTCGGTGCCACCGGCGCGATGATTCTCGGCACCCTCATCGACGAACTGGAGCGCCGCGACCAGCGGTACGGCCTCGCCACCCTCTGCGTCGGCGGCGGCATGGGCATCGCCACCGTCATCGAGCGTCTCTGACCGTCCCCGGCCACCCCTGCTTACGGAGAAGAAGAGCACATGACCGAGAGCACGACCATCCGCTGGGAACAGGACGAGACCGGCGTCGTCACCCTTGTACTCGACGATCCCGACCAGTCCGCCAACACGATGAACCAGGCCTTCAAGGACTCCATCGCGGCCGTCGCCGACCGCGCCGAGGCCGAGAAGGACTCCATCCGCGGCATCATCTACACCTCCGCCAAGAAGACCTTCTTCGCGGGCGGCGACCTCAAGGACATGATCAAGGTCGGTCCCGAGAACGCCCAGCAGGCCTTCGACACCGGCACCGCCATCAAGAACTCGCTGCGCCGCATCGAGACCCTCGGCAAGCCCGTCGTCGCCGCCATCAACGGCGCCGCGCTCGGCGGCGGTTACGAGATCGCGCTCGCCTCGCACCACCGCGTCGCCCTCGACGCCCCCGGCTCCCGGATCGGCCTGCCCGAGGTCACCCTCGGCCTGCTGCCCGCCGGCGGCGGCGTCACCCGCACCGTACGCCTCATGGGAATTGCCGACGCGCTGCTGAAGGTCCTCCTCCAGGGCACCCAGTACACCCCGCGGCGCGCCCTGGAGAACGGCCTGGTCCACGAGGTCGCCGCCACCCGGGAGGAGATGCTCGAAAAGGCCCGCGCCTTCATCGACGCCAACCCCGAGTCCCAGCAGCCCTGGGACGTCAAGGGGTACAGGATCCCCGGCGGCACCCCGTCCAACCCGAAGTTCGCCGCCAACCTGCCGGCGTTCCCGTCCAACCTGAAGAAGCAGCTCGCGGGCGCCCCGATGCCCGCGCCCCGCAACATCCTCGCAGCCGCCGTCGAGGGCTCCCAGGTCGACTTCGAGACCGCGCTGACCATCGAGGCCCGCTACTTCACCGAGCTGGTCACCGGCCAGGTCGCGAAGAACATGATCCAGGCGTTCTTCTTCGACCTCCAGGCCGTCAACTCCGGTGCCAGCCGCCCCAAGGGCATCGAGGAGCGCCAGGTCAACAAGGTCGCCGTGCTCGGCGCCGGGATGATGGGCGCGGGCATCGCGTACTCCTGTGCGCGGGCCGGTATCGAGGTCGTGCTCAAGGACGTCTCCACCGAGGCCGCGGCCAAGGGCAAGGAGTACAGCGAGAAACTCCTCGACAAGGCGCTCTCCCGGGGCCGCACCACCGAGGCCGAGCGCGACGAACTGCTGGCCCGGATCACCGCGACCGGCGACCCGGCCGATCTCGCGGGCTGCGACGCCGTCATCGAGGCCGTCTTCGAGGACACCGCGCTCAAGCACAAGGTGTTCCAGGAGATCCAGGACATCATCGAGCCGGACGCGCTGCTCTGCTCCAACACCTCGACCCTGCCCATCACCGTCCTCGCCGAAGGTGTGGAGCGCCCGGCCGACTTCATCGGGCTGCACTTCTTCTCGCCCGTGGACAAGATGCCGCTGGTCGAGATCATCAAGGGCGAGCGGACCGGCGACGAGGCCCTGGCCCGTGCCTTCGACCTGGTCCGCCGGATCAAGAAGACCCCGATCGTCGTCAACGACTCGCGCGGCTTCTTCACCTCTCGCGTCATCGGCCAGTTCATCAACGAGGGCGTCGCCATGGTCGGCGAGGGCGTCGAGCCCGCGTCCGTCGAGCAGGCCGCGGCACAGTCGGGGTACCCGGCCAAGGTGCTCTCCCTGATGGACGAGCTGACGCTCACCCTGCCCCGCAAGATCCGCAACGAGACCCGCCGGGCCGTCGAGGAGACCGGCGGCACCTGGGCCGGACACCCCTCGGACGCGGTCATCGACCGGATGGTCGACGAGTTCGAACGGCCGGGACGCAGCGGCGGCGCGGGCTTCTACGAGTACGACGAGAACGGCAGGCGCACCCGCCTCTGGCCCGGACTGCGGGAGCACTTCACGAAGTCCGACTCGGACATCCCCTTCATCGACATGAAGGAGCGGATGCTGTTCTCCGAGGCTCTGGACAGTGTCCGCTGCCTGGAGGAGAACGTCCTCGTCTCGGTCGCCGACGCCAACATCGGCTCCATCATGGGCATCGGCTTCCCGCCGTGGACCGGCGGTGTGCTCCAGTACATCAACGGGTACGAGGGCGGCCTGCCCGGCTTCGTCGCCCGCGCCCGGGAGCTCGCGGAGCGGTACGGCGACCGCTTCCTGCCGCCCGCGCTGCTCGTGGAGAAGGCCGAGAAGGGCGAGACCTTCCACGACTGAGCCCCACGACTGACGCCCATCCCGCGGGCCGTGTTCACTCCGTCGTGAACGCGGCCCGCAGCTCTTCCTTCAGCGACCGCTGGAACGCGGTCACCAGCGCCTGGATCACCATCGGCTGCATATGGGCCGACAGCGACTTCATCGCCGCCACGTGCTCGGGGTCCGACTCCCGCTCCCGGTACGGACCCCACACCTCGTCCCGGAACAGCCGGGTCAGCTCCTGTGCGGCGGACCGGGAGTGCTCCAGCAGAACCGTGCGGGCGGCCAGGATCGTCTCGTGCGCGATCGGCACGCCGAGCAGCTCGATCCCGAGCCGCAGCAGCCCCGGGTCCACCCGGTAGCAGCCGTCGACCGGCTCCGCGCGCTCCAGCACCCCCATCGCGGCCAGCCGCGCGATGTCCTGCCCGGTCAGCGCCCGGCCGGCTCGCCTCTCCAGCTCCGCCCGCGTCGCGTCCTCCGCCGAGTCCGGTGCCCAGGACGCCACCAGGGCCCGGTGGATCGCCAGGTCATGCGCGCTCAGGTCCGGCGGCAGCTGCTCCAGATAGCGTTCGATGGCGGCCAGCGTCATGCCCTGGTGCTGGAGCTCCTCGATGAGCGCCAGCCGGGACAGGTGGTCGTGTCCGTAGTGCCCCACCCGGCGCGGTCCGATGACCGGGGGCGGCAGCAGCCCGCGAGTGCTGTAGAAACGCACCGTACGCACGGTCACCCCGGCGCGCGCCGCCAGCTCGTCGACGGTGAGCGTAGGTTCCTCGGCCCCGGTCGCCATATCTGCTCCTCGTGTCCGGCCCTGAGGGCGATCCGCAGCGCGCGTGATCCACCCGGTGCAACAGTATTGCTGTCTCACCATTGATGTGAAAGTGCCCGGTTGTCAGAGGCGCCGCCTACGGGACAGCCCTTAGCCTGTTGCCATGTCCGAGATCATGTACGTGCAGGGGGATGCGACGGCGCCCCACGGCAAGGGCGTCAAGCTGATCGTCCACGTCTGCAACGACCTGGGCGGCTGGGGCAAGGGATTCGTCCTGGCACTCTCGCGCCGCTGGCCCGAACCCGAAGCGTCCTACCGGCGATGGCACCGGGAGCGCGCGGACAACGACTTCGCTCTCGGCGCGGTGCAGTTCGTGCAGGTGAGCCCGTACATCTGGGTGGCGAACATGGTGGGCCAGCGAGGGATGCGTACAGGCAGCAACGGGGTCCCGGTGCGCTACGAGGCGATCGACACGGGGCTGGACGCGGTGGCCGAACGGGCCCGCGAGCTGGGGGCCTCGGTCCACATGCCGCGGATCGGCTGCGGGCTCGCGGGCGGGAAGTGGTCCCGGATCGAGCCCCTGATCGAGAAGCGGCTGACCGGCCGGGACATACCGGTGACGGTCTACGACTTCGACTAGCGGTCTGGCCTGGTCCCCGGGGGCCTCGGTCTGCGGAAATCCACCGGAGAACCTGACCCCGGCCGACGGGCGGCAGGAAGAGGGTTGGGTCCTGGTGCCGGCCAGGCATGTGCCCGCGGTGCTCAGCTTCGAGGACAACCACGAAGAGGCCGACTCCGAGATGATGCGGCGCGGGGTGACCGTGCGCAGTGTCGTCGCACGCGAATGGCTGGAGCATCCGGCGACCGCGGGCGTGCTGGCCTCCTGTGTCGCCCAGGGCCGGCACATATCCGTCACGGACCGGCTGCCGATCACCGACGCGGCCGACGCGTCGCCCGCGCAGGGGACGGGCGTACGCGTCGACGGCACCGAGGCGAAGCCGGACGTCAACAAGGAGCCGGACGGCTCGTACACGCTCGTCGACTCCACGCGCGCCATGTACCCGCAGACGGACCGACCGAGGTGAAGGTCTCCAAGACCGCCGATGTGGTCGCGGGCATCGACAACTTCACCCGTGTCTCCTGCTCCTCCGGCTCCCAGCCGGCCCCGTCGCTCGGCGACGGCCGGCGCGTCGTCTGGCTGGACACGACCGCGGCGGCCACCGATGTGGTGACCTGCGGGACGTTCGCCGGGACCTGCGAGCAGTACCCACCGCACCGAAGGCAGGGGTACCCACCGGAGCCAGGTGGGCGCCCCTGCCCGCGTCGATACAGAGGTGCGGGGATGCAGAGATACGGAGCCATGGGGTGGGTCACTCCGTATCGACTTCTATGGTGGGGTGGACGCGGCGGAACGGGAGAGGGCCCATGACGGCACGGAGCACCGACGAGACACGGCTGGCCCTGGCGCTCCGCGCGACGCCGCCCTCCGACGCGCTGAGCGAGCAGATCCTGGACGCCGCGCGCGAGCAGTTCATGACCTTCGGGCTGCGCCGCTCCACCGTCGACGACGTCGCCAAGCGCGCCAGGGTCTCGCGGGTGACCGTGTACCGGCGGATCGGCAACAAGGACAGCCTCGTCTCCGCCTGTCTGCTGCGCGAGTACCGCCGCTTCGTCGTGGAGGTGGACGATGCCGTGGCCGCGCTGCCCACGACGGAGGATCGGCTCGTCGAGGGCTTCGCCGCGGTGCTCCGGCACATCCGCGAGCATCCGCTCATCGGCGGTCTGCTGAGACTGGAGCCCGAGACGATGCTGCCGTTCCTGACCCTGGAGAGCGGACCGGCCTTCCTCGCCATCCGCGAGTACCTCGCCGACCGGCTGCGTGACGCCCGGCGCGCGGAGGGCCGGGCGGCGAGTGATCCGACTCCGGTCGCCGAACTGATGGTGCGGATCACCGTCTCCTTCCTCCTCAACCCCGTCAGCTGTTTCGAGCTGGACGACGACACCCAGGTGCGGGAGTTCGCCCGCCGCTATCTGGTGCCGCTGCTCGCCGCCGGGTAGATCCACCGGCGTGGCCGTCCCTCTCGTCGGGCAGGGGTTCCACGGGGCGGTTGCGGGCCCAGTGCGGACCGAGGTCGTCGAGCCGCCAGCCGAAGGGGTACGAACGGGGCCGCGGGCGCGCGGGAAACCTGCGTGGCCGGGCCGGCAGCCTGCGGACACACTGTGCGCGCAGGCGCAGGGCCGCCGACGCCGAGGCCCGCACCCACCGCGGCTGCGGCCGGAAGCCCAGCGCCGCCAGCAGCGGCTCGTCCAGCAGCCCGAGAGCGAATCTCGCCACCAGGGGCCGTAACGGACGCGGATACCAGCTCGCGATCACGCGGAACGTGGCGTTCGCGACCCGCCGGTTCGCCGGGTCGTACGCGAACATCCGCTCCTCGTAGGAGTCGAGAAACCGCTCGAACCCCTCGTACGTGTCGGGCGCCCCCTCGATGCCCATCATCGCCGCCGTCTTCCGGCCGGCCTCCACCAGCGCCTGGACCTCCTGGGCGCACAGGGGACGCCAGCCGAACCGGTCGATCCAGCGCTTCGGCCCCACGACCGTGGTCGCGAGGACATAGCGGAAGTCGTCGTCCGCGATCCTGTACTTGCCGTGGATCCGGTTGAGATGACGCGCGGCCGCCCGCCCGCGCTCCGAGTCGAAGCCGTCGGCGGCCATCTCGTACCCGATCAGCATCGTGTCGTCGTACCGCTTCTGCCCGGCCCGTTCGAACTCCTGGGTCCGGTCGAGGAGCACGGAGATCCGGGGAACGCCGTAGTCCCGGAGGAAGGCGACACTCACCCCCTGCCGGTAGTCCCAGGGGAACTCGTACTGAGAGATGAGCCGAAGGATCTCGGCGTAGTCGCGCGCCGGATCCATCCGGCGTATCTCGTGCAGGCGGCTGTATCGGCCCATGGTGCGCCCTCCTGTCCGGTTACCGACTCCCTGCGGGGCCGCTCCTGTGGGTTGTCGCTGCGTGACCGGCCAACTCGCCTTCTGTGCAAGGAATGTGAGGGGCCGTCCGGTCCGGGAGTCAAAGTTACAAATACTATCGACATGTTTCACGAGTCCCGTCAACACCGCCGACGACCGGGCATACGACGAGGTGCAGCGGGGGCCGGTGCGCATGACTTCCGAAGCGCTCGCATACTGGATCACAAAGGGGGCCGGGCGCCGGACCGTGCACCCGCCGACCGTCGGGAGCACCGTATGAGCAGCGAACCGGCCAGAGGCGCCGACCCCGTACCGCCGCCGCCCGGCGGTGTGCTCTGGAGCCTCTCGGGTGACATCCGGGCCCTGCTGATGCTGCCCGCCGCGCTCACCCTCCAGGTCGCCCACCCGGCGGTCGGCGCCGGCGTCGACGAGCACTCCGTCTTCCGCACGGACCCCTGGGGGCGCGGCGAGAGGTCCCTGCGCTCGCTCCAGCTCTGGGTGTACGGGGGTGAGGAGGCGGCCGAGGAGGGGCGCAGACTGCGGCGCCTGCACCGCACCATCCAGGGCACCGACACCCGGGGGCGCCGCTACCATGCGCTGTCGCCCGCGAACTACGCGTGGGTGCACGCCACCGGGTTCCCGGTCTACCAGCACGGCGCGCGCTATCTCGTCCGGCCGCTCACCGGGGCACAGGAGCGGGCGCTGTACCGGGAGTGGCTCCAGGTCGGCAGGATCCTCGGCATCCACGACCGGGACATGCCGCAGACGATCGAGGAGTTCTGGCCGTACTTCCGCAAGGTGCTCGCCGAGGAGATCGAGGCGACCGCGGTCGTCGAGGACCTGATCGCCACCGATCGTCCCGTACCGCCGCCGGACCGCGGGCCGCTGCCGCTCAGGCTGCTGCTGAAGGTGTTGTGGCCGGTGCTGCTCCCGCCGCTGGCCCGGTTCCGGCGGTTCGTCACCATCGGGCTGATGCCGCCGGAGGCACGCGAGGCGATCGGGCTGGAGTGGACGGACGAGCAGGAGCGCGCACTGCGGCGGTTCTGCGGGGTGGTGCGGCGCGTGGTGCCGGTGCTCCCCGAGCGGCTGCGCTATCTGCCGTACGCGCGCAGGGCCCGGGCGGCCCGTCGCGCGGCCGTCCGGCGCGGGGGAGGGCTCAGGGCCTAGGCGGAAGCCCGGCGGACCAGCTCGGTCGGCGTGATCACCGATGCCTGCTCGTCGCCCCCGGCCTCGCCGTTGAGGCGGCTCATCAGCATCCGCACCATCAACCGGCCCATTCCTTCCACATCCTGACGGACCGTCGTCAGCGGAGGCTCGGTGGCCTCGGCTATCGACACCATGTTGTCGAAGCCGACCAGGGCCACCTCGTCCGGCACCCCGCGACCGCGCTCGCGCAGCACCCGCAGGGCGCCCGAGGCCATCAGATCGTTGGCGGTGAAGACCGCGTCCAGACCGGGGTGGCGGTCGAGGAGTTCCGCCATCGCCCGCGCGCCACCCTCGACGGTGAAGTCGCCGTCCGCCAGCAGGGTCGGATCGACGTCGGGCAGCACATCGCGGTAGCCGTCGATGCGGTCGAGGGCCGAGGTCTGGTCGCGCGGCCCGGCGATGTGCGCGATCCGCCGCCGGCCCAGGGCGACGAGATGGCGCACGGCCTCGGCCGCGCCGCCCCGGTTGTCGCAGTCGACGTACGGGACGGCCAGTTCGGACGCGGCGCCGGGCCGGCCCGGACGGCCGCCGTAGACCGTGGGCACCCGGAACCTGCGGATGATCGCGGGGAGTTCGTCGTCGGTGTGCAGCGAGAAGGCCAGCACCCCGTCCACATGGCCGCCGGCCAGATAGCGGGCGATCCGGTCGAAGTCGCCGCTGCCCTCCACCAGAAGCAGCACCAACTGGGAGTCGTGCAAGGTAAGTTCGCGGCTGATGCCACGGATCTGCTGGGAGAAGAACGGGTCGGAGAAGATCCGGAACTCCGGCTCGTCGATGATCACGGCGACTGCGCCGTTGCGCCGGGTGACCAGGGTCCGGGCGGCGTGGTTCGGTACGTATCCGAGCTCCTCGACCGCCTTGCGCACCTGGTCCACGAGCGGCTTGCGCACCCCCGCCCCGCCGTTCACCACCCGGGAGACCGTCGCCCGGGAGACCCCGGCGCGGGCCGCCACGGCCTCCAGTGTGGGGCGGGCATCGCGAGCGGAATCGTGGGACGGACCGGGCAAGGGACGCTCCTCGTACACGCGGGATCGGGCCGGAAACGGCCGGGCCGGCCGGACAGCACCGACGCCGTCAGCCTAACCGGCGCCGCCGGCCCGCCGCTGGGCACCACCGCCCCCACCAGGGGAAAGGGCAGCGGTGCCCGGACCGGTCAGCGATGGTCGTGCACGGAGTCCGTCGCGGCGATCTTCTTCCAGGAGGCGGGCCGCGCGGGCTGCCCGGTGGCGTGCAGGGCGTGTGTCCCGGCCGCCGCCGGGGCCTCGGGCCGCGTCGGCCGGAACAGCCAGGTGTCGAAGAAGGCGGCGAGCGGCTTGCCCGAGACCCGCTCCGCGTAGGCGACGAAGTCGCTCACGCTCGCGTTCCCGTACGCGTGCTCCGCGGGCCAGCCCTTCAGCAGCGCGAAGAACGTCTCGTCGCCCAGCTCGTTGCGCAGCGCCTGGAGCGCCAGCGCGCCCCGGTCGTAGACGGCTGCGCCGAACTGGTTGTCGGGGCCCGGGTCTCCGGGCTTCACCTTCCAGAAGGCGTCGTCGGCGGGGTGCAGCGCGTAGGTGTAGTCCGCCAGCTCCTGCGCGGTTCCCTCGCCCTCCTTCTCCGACCACAGCCACTGGCTGTAGCGGGCGAAGCCCTCGTTGATCCAGATGTCCTTCCAGCCCTTGAGGGACACGCTGTCGCCGTACCACTGGTGCGCCAGTTCATGGACGACGACCGAGACGTTCGCACCGTTCGCGAACTGCTTCGGGCTGTAGAACGGCCGGGTCTGGGTCTCCAGAGCGAAGCCGCTCGTCACATTGGGGGAGTACCCGCCCAGCGCGTCGAAGGGGTACGGCCCGAAGACCTCCGTCAGCCACTCGGCGACCTCGGCGCTCCGCTCGATGCTGGCGCGTGCCGCCCCCGCGTTTGCGCCGAGGTCCTTGCTGTACGCGTTGACGACCGGCAGCCCGTCCGACGTGGTGTCCGTGGTGATGTCGAACTTCCCGACCGCCAGCGTCGTCAGGTACGTCGCCTGCGGCTTGCTGGAACGCCAGTTGAAGCGGGTCCAGCCGAGCTTCGAACTCTGCGACTGCAGCGTGCCGTTGCTGATCGCCTGGGTGCCGTCCGGGACGGACACGGAGATGTCGTACGTCGCCTTGTCCAGCGGGTGGTCGTTGCTGGGGAACCACCACGCGGCCGACTCCGGTTCCTGGGCGGCCACCGCGCCGTCCGGGGTGCGGACCCAGGACGTCCAGCCGTTGATCTCCACCTCGGAGGGCTTTCCGGCGTACCGCACGACCACCGAGACGGCCTTGCCCTTCGCCAGCGGGGCCGCCGGGGTGATCTCCAGCTCCTGCTCACCGTTCTTCACATGGCCGGCCTTCTTGCCGTTCACCCGTACCTCGGAGACATTCAGCCCGAAGTCCAGGTTGAAGCGGGAGAGTTCCTGGGTGGTCGTGGCGAGGATCGTCGCCGTGCCCTCCAGCAGATCGGTCGAGGGCTGGTACTTCAGTCGCAAGTCGTAGTGGGACACGTCGTAGCCGCCGTTGCCACTGGCCGGGTAGTAGGGGTCGCCGACGCCCGGGGCGCCCACGGTGCCTTCGGCGGCCGAGGCCGGGACCGCCAGCAGCAGGGAGGCCGCGAGTGCGCTCGGGACGATGAGTCTGCGGTGCACGGAATGCTCCAAGTGGTCGGGGCGAATGATCTTTCGAACCGTCACGTCGACACTATTCAGCGACCACGGCATCAGTCGTGTCCATGGCCGCAGCTGTCACACGATCGCCATTCGGCCGCCACTGCGGCAGTACGCATTTGCATCGTGATCAGGCCATATGCGCCACTGATCGCCCTCTGTCGCCGGGGAGTTGACCGGGGTACCTTCCGCCCATGCCGAATCGTGCGCGAGGCCTCCGTCCGAGGTACAGATCGCTGGTGGTGGCGGCCGTCGCCGCCCTGACGGCCGTCCTGCTCCCACCGGCAGGTGCGCAGGGCGCGAGCCCCGGGAAGGAGCTGCCGACGGAGAGCAGACCCGTCTACTCGTACGAGAACGCCGTCCGTGAATCGGTCTGGGTCGACACCGGACTCGACGGCGACGCGGACGGGCGGAGCGACCGCGTCGCCGTCGACATCGTGAGGCCGCGCGAACCCGCCCGGCAGGGCCGGAAGATCCCCGTGATCATGGACGCCAGCCCGTACTACTCCTGCTGCGGACGCGGCAACGAGAGCCAGCTCAAGACGTACGACGCCGACGGCCGCCCCGTACAGTTCCCGCTCCACTACGACAACTACTTCGTGCCGCGCGGCTACGCCTTCGTCGCCGTCGATCTGGCCGGTACCAATCGCTCCGACGGCTGCGTCGACGTCGGAGGCCGCTTGGACGTGCAGTCCGCCAAGGCCGTGATCGACTGGCTGAACGGCCGCGCCCGCGGCTACACCACCCGCACCGGCAACGCCCGCGCCACGGCCGGCTGGTCCAACGGCCGCACCGGAATGATCGGCAAGAGCTACGACGGCACCATCGCCAACGGTGTCGCCGCGACCGGCGTGGACGGGCTGCGGACCATCGTGCCGATCGGCGCCATCTCCTCCTGGTACGACTACTACTTCGCACAGGGCGCGCCGCTCTACGACAGCGGCCCCGAATGGCTCTCCGGCCATGTGGAGAGCCCCGAGGCGCGCGGACGCTGCGCCGCCGTCCAGCAGCGGCTCGTCGACGGGGCGCCGCGCACCGGCGACTGGTCGAAGCTGTGGAGCGGGCGCGACTACGTGAAGGACGCCCGCAAGGTGCGCGCCAGCGTCTTCGCCGTCCACGGCATGCAGGACCTCAACGTCCGTACCAAGCACCTCGGCCAGTGGTGGGACGCGCTCGCCGACCGGGGCGTGGAGCGCAAGATCTGGCTCTCCCAGACCGGCCACGTCGACCCGTTCGACCATCGACGCGCCGAATGGGTCGACACGCTGCACCGTTGGTTCGACCACTATCTCCTCGGCTACGACAACGGCATCGACCGCGAACCGATGGCCGACATCGAACGCCACCCCGACCAGTGGTCCACCGACCGGATCTGGCCGCCCCGCACCACCCACGCCACCACCGTGCGCCCCGGTGCCGGGAGCGCGCCGGGCGTCGGCACCCTGTCCCTGCGGCCGGCCCGCCCCGGCACCACCGAGACGTTCACCGACGACCCGGCACAGAGCGAGACGGAGTGGGCCGCCGACCTGGACCGGACCACGAGCGCCAAGGCCGGATTCCGTACCGCGCCGCTCACCGCCGACCTCAGGCTCTCCGGATCCTCCGCGGTGACCGTCACCGCCACCCCGACCACCTCGACCGCCCACCTCTCCGCGGTCCTCGTGGACATCGGCCCCGACACCATCCGCGACTACGGCTCGTCCGGTGAGGGCATCACCACCCTCACCACCCGCAGCTGCTGGGGCGCGAGCACCACCGGGGACAGCTCCTGCTTCAAGGAGACCAGGGCCAGGACCACCACCGTCGACCGGACCGTGGTCAGCCGCGGCTGGGCCGACCTCGGTACGTACGCCTCCCCCGGGCAGGGCCGCCCGCTCACCCCGGGCCGGGCCGTCACCATCACCATCGACCTGGCGGCCACCGACCACGTCGTCCCGGCCGGACACCGCCTGGCCCTGATCGTCGCCGGCACCGACCGCGACCTCATCGACCCGCCCGACTCCACCCCCACACTCGGCCTCGACCTGGCCCGCACCTCCGCGAAGCTGCCGTTCGTCGGCGGCACCGGAGCCTTCGTACGGGCCACCACGGGTTCCGCCTCCGCGACGGCCGTGCCCCGGGCGGACGACGTCCAGGGCGTGACGCCGCCGCGGCCCGCCGCTCGTGTCCCGGGCGGCGGCCACCCGTAACGGCTCGCCCGGCCGCGAAGGGTCCTTCCTCAGAGGGGCCCTTCGCACCGCTTGTTGGTCCTCGGAGGCGAGCGTTGCGTGTGGTACCGCCTACGGAGAGCGAAATAGCTGCTTCCGTGAAAGGCGCGCCGTCTTCGAGCCACTCATCGGATCCCGGCGCGCCCACGGCGGTCTCGGCCGGCTGATCGACATCCTCGCCATCTTCGCGACCCTCTTCGGCTCCGCCGCTTCACCGGGACTCGGCGCCCTCCAGATCGGCAGCGGCTTCCATGAGCTGCACTGGTAAGGAGAAGACCGGCACCGGACTCCTGGTCCTGATCACCGCCGCACCGACCGTGGCCTTCGTCGCCTCGGCGGTCTCCGGTGTGGAGAAGGGCATCCAGTGGCTCTCCAACACCTACATGGTGCTCGCCCTGATCCTCGCCGTCTTCGTCTTCGCCGCCGGCCCCACCATCATCGTGCTCGACCTGCTGCCCACCTCGATCGCCGCCTACTTCGGCAACCTCGCCCAGCTCGCCGGCCGCACCGAGGCGACCGGCAAGGGCGACGTGGCCGAGTGGCTCGGCAACTGGACCGTCTTCTACTGGGCCTGGTGGATCTCCTGGACGCCCTTCGTCGGCATGTTCATCGCCCGGATCAGCCGCGGCCGGACGATCCGGCAGTTCATCGGCGGAGTCATCCTGGTGCCCAGCGCGGTCAGCCTGGTCTGGTTCGCGATCTTCGGCGGCACGGCGATCGATCTGCAGCAGGCCGGCAGGCTCGGCAACGCCGTCACCCAGGAGGCACAGCTCTTCGGAGTGCTCCAGGAGTTCCCGATCCCCACGGCCCTCGTCACGATCGGCATGTGCGTGGCGCTGATGCGGGATCTGCGCCAGGACCCGCTGATCGTACGGCGCGAGTTCGGCGTCGAAGCGGTCGAGTCCGCGGTCATCGAGGGGCACGCGAAGTACGCCGGCGACTTCGAGATCCGGATCGGTCCGGGCGGCAGCCGGGTCACCACCGGACTCCACGAGGGCCACGACCCGCCACCGGACACCTCGGCCCCGGCGGGCCCTCCGGGCGACGGCTGAGAGCTCCTGCCCCGGCGCCGATCAGGACCTGTCCGGCGGACCGAGGCCGGACAGGCCCTAGGATCGACACCCTGATGACTGCCACTCTCGTCGCCAAGGACCTCGCCGCCGGACACGGCGACCGCACACTCTTCGCCGGACTCGACCTCGTCGTCGCGCCCGGCGACGTGATCGGTCTCGTCGGAGTCAACGGGGCCGGAAAATCGTCCCTGCTCCGGCTCCTCGCCGGACTCGACCGGCCGGAGGAGGGCGAACTGCGGCTCTCCCCGCCCACCGCCACCGTCGGCCACCTCCCGCAGGAGCCGGAACGGCGCGCGGGGGAGACCGTGCGGGAGTTCCTGGCCCGCCGCACCGGTGTCGCCGACGCCCAGGCCGCGATGGACGCGGCGACGCAGGGCCTCGTCGACGGGGCGCCGGGCGCGGACGACGCGTACTCCGAGACACTGGAACGCTGGCTGGCCCTCGGCGGCGCGGACCTGGACGAGCGCGCCGAGGAGGTCGCGGCCGAACTCGGGCTGACCGTCGGCCTCGACCTGCCGATGACCGCGCTCTCCGGAGGCCAGGCCGCCCGCGCCGGCCTGGCCTCCCTCCTCCTGTCCCGCTACGACGTCTTCCTGCTGGACGAGCCCACCAACGACCTCGATCTGGACGGCCTGGAGCGGCTGGAGCGCTATGTCTCGGGGCTCCGCGCGGGCACGGTGGTCATCAGCCACGACCGCGAATTCCTGATGCGCACGGTCACCAAGGTCCTCGAACTGGACCTGGCCCAGCAGCAGATCAACCTGTTCGGCGGCGGATACGCGGCCTATCTGGAGGAGCGCGAGCGCGCCCGCAGGCACGCCCGCGAGGAGTACGAGGAGTACGCCGACAAGCGCGCCTCCCTCGAAGGGCGCGCCCAGATGCAGCGCTCCTGGATGGACAAGGGCGTCAAGAACGCCCGCCGCAAGGCCACGGACTCCGACAAGATCGGCCGCAAGTTCCGCAGCGAGTCGAGCGAGAAGCAGGCCGCCAAGGCCCGGCAGACCCAGCGCATGATCGAACGGCTCGATGTCGTCGACGAACCGCGCAAGGAATGGGAACTGCGGATGGAGATCGCCGCCGCACCCCGCTCCGGCTCGGTCGTGGCCACCTTGCGCGAAGCGCGGGCCGTACGCGGCGACTTCGCCTTCGGCCCGGCATCGCTGCAGATCGACTGGGCGGACCGGGTCGCCATCACCGGCGCCAACGGGGCGGGCAAGTCCACCCTCCTCGCCGCACTCCTCGGCCGCCTCCCGCTCGACTCCGGCCATGCGGCGCTCGGCTCGGGCGTGGTGGTCGGCGAGGTCGACCAGGCCCGCAAGCTCTTCCACGGCTCGGAGTCGCTCCTGGAGGCGTTCTGCGCGGCCGTGCCCGACACCGAACCGGCCGAAGTGCGCACGCTGCTCGCCAAGTTCGGCCTGCGCGCCGACCATGTGATGCGCCCCGCCACGACGCTCTCCCCGGGTGAGCGCACCCGGGCGGCGCTCGCCCTGCTTCAGGGCCGGGGCGTCAACCTCCTGGTGCTCGACGAGCCCACGAACCACCTCGATCTGCCCGCGATCGAGCAGCTGGAATCGGCCCTGGAGTCGTACCCGGGCACGCTGCTGCTGGTCACGCACGACCGGCGCATGCTGGAAGCCGTACGGACGACGCGGCGTGTCGAGGTGGCGGAGGGAAGGGTGACGGAGATCTGAGCCCGGGCCGCTCCGGTCTGGTATGCCAAAATTTTCGCGTCTCGGGACCCTACCCATTTGGTATACCGATATGGGGAATTCTTGGTGAATGCCGTGAAGGGCCGGTGCCTGTGGGGGAGTTGTGCCGCTGTCGCCGGGTGCTGAACCGGGGCGGGGCCCGCCGCAGGCGTGGCCCCTCCCCGCTCAGTGGTCCTGCTTACCGCTTCCTGTTGCGACCGCCCTGGTCAGGGTCCGCCAGCCCGGCCCGCCGCAGGGCGTCGGCCATCGCGCTGTTCACCGGCGCCGGTGCCGGACGGGCGGAGCCACCACCGCCACCGCGCCGGTCGCGGTCCTGGCCGCCCTGCCCCTGACGCTGCCGCGGAGGCCGGCCGCCCTGGCCGCCGCGCTCGCCCCGCTCACGCCTCGGGCCGCCGCCCTGGGAGCCCGCGCCGGCCGCCGCCTCGTCGTCCAGCCGCAGCGTCAACGAGATCCGCTTGCGCGGCACGTCGACGTCCATGACCTTGACCTTCACGATGTCGCCCGGCTTCACGACATCCCTCGGGTCCTTCACGAACGTCCGCGACATCGCCGACACGTGCACCAGGCCGTCCTGGTGCACACCGATGTCCACGAACGCGCCGAACGCCGCGACATTGGTGACGACACCCTCCAGCACCATTCCGGACGCCAGATCACCGATCTTCTCGACGCCCTCCTTGAAGGCGGCCGTCTTGAACGCGGGCCGCGGGTCGCGCCCCGGCTTCTCCAGCTCCTTCAGGATGTCGGTGACCGTCGGCAGACCGAACTTCTCGTCCACGAAGTCGTCGGCCCGCAGCGACCGCAGTACCCCCGTGTTGCCGATGAGCGAGGCGACGTCGCCGCCGGTCCGCTTCACCATCGCCCGCACCACCGGATACGCCTCCGGGTGCACGCTCGACGCGTCCAGCGGATCGTCGCCCCGGATGCGCAGGAAGCCCGCGCACTGCTCGTACGCCTTCGGACCCAGCCGTGCCACGTCCTTGAGTGCCTTGCGGGACCGGAAGGGGCCGTTGGCGTCGCGGTGCGCGACGATGTTCTCGGCGAGCCCCGAGCCGATCCCCGACACCCGCGAAAGCAGCGGCGCGGAGGCGGTGTTGACGTCGACACCGACACCGTTGACGCAGTCCTCGACGACCGCGTCCAGCGAGCGCGACAGCTTCACCTCGGACAGGTCGTGCTGGTACTGCCCGACGCCGATCGACTTCGGGTCGATCTTCACCAGCTCGGCGAGCGGGTCCTGCAGCCGCCGCGCGATGGAGACGGCGCCGCGCAACGACACGTCCATGTCGGGGAGTTCCTGCGAGGCGAAGGCCGACGCCGAGTACACGGACGCGCCCGCCTCGGACACCATCACCTTGGTGAGCTTCAACTCCGGGTGCTTGTCGATGAGTTCACCGGCGAGCTTGTCGGTCTCCCGGGACGCCGTACCGTTGCCGATCGCGATCAGGTCGACGTCGTGGGCCTTCGCCAGCCGCTCCAGCGTGGCCAGCGACTGGTCCCACTTGTTCGCCGGGACGTGCGGATGGATGACATCCGTCGCGACGACCTTGCCGGTCGCGTCGACGACGGCGACCTTCACACCCGTACGGAAACCGGGGTCGAGCCCGAGCGTGGCCCGGGTCCCGGCCGGGGCGGCGAGCAGCAGATCGCGCAGGTTCGACGCGAAGACGCGTACCGCCTCGTCCTCCGCCGCCGTGCGCAGCCGCAGCCGCAGATCGATGCCCAGGTGCACCAGGATCCGGGTCCGCCAGGCCCAGCGCACGGTGTCGCCGAGCCACTTGTCGCCGGGGCGGCCGCGGTCGGCCACCCCGAAGCGCCGGGCGACCATGTTCTCGTACGTCGAGGGGCCGGGCGCCTCGGAGGGCTCCTCCGGCTCCAGGACCAGATCGAGCACGTCCTCCTTCTCGCCCCGGAGCATCGCGAGCACCCGGTGCGAGGGCAGTGCGGTGAACGGTTCGGCGAAGTCGAAGTAGTCGGCGAACTTCGAGCCCGCCTCCTCCTTGCCGTCCCGCACCTTGGCGGCCAGCCGCCCGCGCGACCACATGCGCTCACGCAGCTCACCGATCAGATCGGCGTCCTCGGAGAACCGCTCGGTGAGGATGGCACGGGCACCCTCAAGCGCCGCCGCACCGTCCGCGACGCCCTTGCCGGCGTCCACGAAGGCGGCGGCAGCTGCGAGGGGCTCGACCGACGGGTCACCGAGCAGGCCGTCGGCGAGCGGTTCGAGCCCGGCCTCCCGGGCGATCTGCGCCTTGGTGCGCCGCTTGGGCTTGAACGGCAGATAGATGTCCTCGAGGCGGGCCTTGGTGTCGGCGGCCCGGATCTGCGCCTCCAGCGCCTCGTCCAGCTTGCCCTGCTCGCGTACCGAGTCGAGGATCGCCGCCCGGCGGTCCTCCAGCTCCCGCAGATACCGCAGCCGCTCCTCCAACGTGCGCAGCTGCGCGTCGTCGAGCATCTCGGTCGCTTCCTTGCGGTAGCGCGCGATGAACGGCACGGTCGACCCGCCGTCGAGCAGCTCGACGGCCGCCTTCACCTGCCGTTCGCGTACGCCGAGCTCCTCGGCGATCCTGCCTTCGATGGACGTCGTCACGGTTCTACCGACTCGCCTTCTCGTACTGGCTCTACTGGCTGTGCATGCCGGGGCAGGGCCCCTTCGCCTGCATTGTGCCGGGTGGCCGGGCGCCGTGTCGCCCGGCCACCCCCGAGGCCTCTCGTCCGGACCGGGCCGGACGGCGGCTCAGCCCTTGCCCATGAGATCGTCCGGGAACGCGCCCGCCGACGCCGCCGTGAACAGGAACCCGCGCGCCAGCTCGGTCAGCCGCTCCACGCCCTCCGCGCCCAGGTGCTCGTACGGGGCCGCGTCCATCCGGTCCGTGGCCTCCTCCAGCTCCGCCCGGAGCGCGACGCCCGCCTCCGTCAACTCGCCCTCGGCGTCCAGGAGTCCGCGCCCGCGCAGCCGCTCGCACGCCGCGTCCCAGTCGTCGCGCTGCCAGCCACGGGTGGCGAGCACCCAGCGCGGGTTCATCCCCTTGCCGGTCGCCGTGTGGCTGACCAGGGCCTCCAGCGGGTCGAGCCCGGCGGTCATGAGCGCGGCGAGATGGCCGTCGCCGCGGTGCTCCCGCAGCAGTGCGCCGGCGTGCCAGTACGCCAGATGCGGCTCCTTCGGCACCGGGAGATCGGCATGGGCGGCGTAGAGCGGCCGGGCGTGTCGGGTGCACCCCTGGGCCGCGCGCAGCGCGAGTTCCGCCGCCTCGGCCAGTTCCGGGGAGGCGATGATCTCCTCGCCCAGCAGCCGCCGCAGGGTGGTGTCGGCGGCGCGCAGCCGGGCGTCCAGGACCGCCTGCGGCGAGGCGACGGACCACACGGCGGGCAGATGCCGGGCCACCAGGTCGTGGTTGAAGTTGTAGAACGTCGCGGTGACCGTGCCCGGTCCGACAGCACCCATCGCCGCCGAACGCGCGGCGAAGTAGGCGGCGTTCGAGTCGTCGATGCCGAGCTCCCCGAGCTCCTTGCCGAGGCCGGGGGAGAAGTAGACCGTCGAGTGCAGCGGGTTGATGGCGTTGTGACAGTGGCGTCCGGCGCGAGGCGGCAGAGTACTCATGGCGGCACATTACCGACCGGTCGGTACGTCCGGTAGCCTCGGGCGGCATCAAGAGCGCGGCGGCCCCGCCGTGGCAGAAAAGGTGGGTTCTTCGTCATTGCGGCCATATGCGGGGCCGACCAGGATGACAGCCATGGCGCAGCGATCCGTACTCGTCGTCCTCTACGACGGCGTCCAGAGCCTGGATGTCACCGGGCCGGTGGAGGTCTTCGCCGGGGCCTCCCACTTCCCCGGCGCCGGATACGCACTGCGCACCGCCTCGCTCGACGGCGCCCCGGTCCGCACCAGCAGCGGCCTCGTCCTCGTCCCGGACGGCGCCCTGGCCGACGCCGAACCACCCCACACCCTGCTCGTCCCCGGCGGCGAGGGCACCCGCGCCCCGGACTCGGCGCTCGTCGACTGGCTGCGGGCACACGCCCCGCGGGCCGAACGGCTCGTCTCCGTCTGCACGGGCGTGCTGCTGCTCGCCGGGGCCGGACTGCTCGACGGGCACCGGGTGACCACGCACTGGACGCTCTGCGACCACCTCGCCCGCAACCACCCGGCCGTCGAGGTCGACCCGGACCCGATCTTCGTCCGCGACGGCCGGCTGGCCACCTCCGCCGGGGTCACCGCCGGAATCGACCTGGCGCTCGCGCTCGTCGAGGAGGACCACGGCAGGGACATCGCGCTCAGCATCGCCCGGCACCTGGTGGTCTTTCTGCGCAGGCCCGGCAACCAGGCCCAGTTCAGCGCCCAGCTCACCGCCCAGACCGCCCGGCGCGAACCGCTGCGCGAGGTCCAGCACTGGATCACCGAGAACCCCGGCGAGGACCTCTGCGTCGAGGCGCTCGCCGCCCGGGCCCGTCTGTCGCCCCGTCATTTCGCGCGTGCCTTCCAGGCTGAGACGGGCCTCACGCCGGGCCGTTACGTCGACCGCGTACGCCTCGAACAGGCCCGCAGGCTGCTGGAGGACTCCACCGACGGTGTCACTGGTATCTCCCGCGCCTGCGGCTACGGCACGACGGAGGCGATGCGCCGCGCGTTCGTCAAGGCGCTGGGCACCGCCCCCGCCGAGTACCGCCGCCGCTTCCGCACCCGACCCGCCACCGACTGACCGGCCGGTCGCTCGCCGGACCGCTCGACCGCTGGACCGAGAAAGGGAACCCATGCAGATCGCCATCGTCCTCTTCGACCGCTTCACCGCACTCGACGCGGTGGGCCCCCACGAAATGCTCGCCCGCACCCCCGGCGCCGAGACCGTGTTCGTCGCCGAACGGACCGGGCCGGTGGGCAATGACACCGGCACCCTCTCGCTCGTCGCCGACAGGACCTTCGCCGAGGTACCGGCACCGGACGTGGTGGTCGTGCCCGGCGGCCCCGGTCAGCGTGACCAGATGGAGAACGAGGCACTGCTCGGCTGGCTGCGCGCCGCAGATGCCACCAGCACCTGGACCACCTCCGTCTGCACCGGTTCGCTGCTGCTCGCCGCGGCCGGACTGCTGACGGGCCGGCGCGCCACCTCGCACTGGCTCCTGCTGGACGTGCTGAAGGAGCTCGGCGCCGAGCCGACCGGCGAGCGCGTCGTCATCGACGGGAAGTACGTCACCGCGGCGGGCGTCTCGTCCGGCATCGACATGGGGCTCACCCTGGCGGGCCGGATCTCGGGCGACGAACACGCCCTGGCCGTACAGCTGCTGACCGAGTACGACCCGCAGCCGCCGTACGACGCGGGCTCGCCGGAGAAGGCCCCGGCGGCCATGGTCGAGCGGTTCCGTGCCCAGCGCCACTACCTCCTCCAGTAGGGCGCGGGCGGTCAGGCCGTCCAGGTGAAGCGCGGCGCGCGCCGCTCCAGGAAGGCGGCGACACCCTCGGCGGTGTCGCCGCTGCCGCGCGCCTGCTCCGCCCAGTACGCGTCCCGGTCCTCGCGCCCGGCGGCGAACTCCTTCGCCGCCGCCTGCGTCAGCTGCGAGCGGGCCGCCAGGGTCGCCGCGTACGCCTCGACCCGCTTGTCCAGCCCACCGGCCGGCAGCACCTCGTCGACCAGGCCGGTGCGCAGCGCCCGCGCGGTGTCGATCAGCTCGCCGGAGAACAGCAGATGCTTCGCCGTGGCCGGGCCGGTCAGCGCCACCAGCCGCCGGGTCGACGACGCGGCGTACACGATGCCGAGCTTGGCCGGGGTGACACCGAAGGACGCACCCTCCTCCGCGAACCGCAGATCGCAGGCGGCCGCCAGCTGGCTGCCGCCGCCCACGCAGTAGCCCCGGATCGCCGCGAGCGTCGGTTCGGGGAACGCGGCCAGCGCCTCCTCGGCCGCCACGGCGAGCGCTTGCGGATCGCCCGCCGGGTCCCGCAGCGAGGAGATGTCCGCACCCGCGCAGAAGGTGTCCCCGGCACCGGTCAGCACCAGCACCCGGACCGCGGGATCGGCCGCCAGCCGCTCCAGCAGGCCGGGCAGCGCGCGCCACATCGCGGCCGTCATCGCATTGCGTTTGGCGGGGTTGCTGATGACGACGGTGGCGACGCCGTCCGCGACGGCGTGCTCCAGTCCGGGTTCCGTACGGTCCATGCGCCGGATGCTATCCGTACCGTTCGAACCTATGATCAAGAAGGGGTATCCGACCAGGCACGCACCGTGAGGAGCTTCCCGTGGCAGATCCCGCAACCGAGGGCAGGAGACTGAGCCGCAGCTTCGGCTGGCTCGCCCTGCTCGGTGCCCTGCTCGTCGTGGCCGGCCTCGTCGGCCTCGTCTACACCGGCGTCGCGACGCTGACCTCGATGCTCCTGTTCGGCTGGCTGCTGCTGATCGGCGGCATCGTCGGACTGCTGCACGCCATCGACTCCCGCGGCAGCGACTACTTCTGGCTGGGCGTCGTGGTGGCCGCGCTGAACATCGCCGCCGGAATCGTCGTCATCCGCCACCCGCACGGCACCGCGGAGGCGCTGACCATGTTCGCCGCGCTGCTCTTCCTGACCGGCGGGGTGTTCCGCCTGGTGGGCAGCGTCGTGGTGCGCGGCCCGCAGTTCGGCTGGACGCTGCTGCAAGGAGCGTTCGGCCTGCTGCTGGGGCTGCTGGTGCTCTTCGACTGGCCGCACAGCAGCCTTTACGTACTGGGTCTCTTCTTCTCGCTGGCGCTGCTCTTCGACGGGCTCGGCCTGATCGCGATGGGCGTGGGCGGCCGCCGCATCGTCTCGATGGTCTCGGAACAGAGGGTGACCGGAGAGCTTCCCGACTCACCCCCGCGAGATGAGCAGAAGCGGTCCAATGATTGAGTCTTTCGTGTCCTGTCCGGTCAGAACATGTCGATAGAAGTCGAATTCTGTGCAGTGACCCGGCCGGGGCCGACTACGCCCCGCACTCTGTACTCGACGTGCAGTCACCATCGAGCGGAGAGCGGGTACCGGACTATGGAGAGCCGCGGGAGTGTCCCGGCCCGGCCCGTGTCGTACGAGGGAGTCTGGCGGTTCACCGCCCCGGCCGTGGACGTCTCCGTACCGCAGGCCCGGCACGCGGTGCGCGATCTGCTGAAGCGCCAGGGCGTGCCGCTGGACGAGGACGTCGCCGAGGGACTGCTGCTGATCGTCTCCGAGCTGGTCACCAACGCGGTGAAGCATGCCGCGCTGCTCTCGCCGGAGCTCGCCGTCGAGGTGGCCGTGGGCGAGGAGTGGATCAGGGTGTCCGTCGAGGACAACCATCCCTACCGTCCGACGGCCCTGGAGACGGACTACGCGCAGACCGGCGGGCGCGGTCTGCTGCTGGTCCGGGAGATCACCCGGGAAGCGGGCGGAGCCTGCGATGTGGAGCACACCGCAGGCGGCGGAAAGATCATCTGGGCGGCGCTGCCGTTGAGCCCGCGGCCCTGACCACCGGCATCCGCCGGCGCGCCCGGTGCCGCCCGCCCGTCACCAGCCGGCGGACGGCCCGGTCAGCTCCCTGATCGCCGGACGCGCGGCATCCAGCACCGTCATGAACCAGGCCGAGAACGGCGACCGGGCATGACGCTCCGCGAGCTCCTCGGCCGTCACGAAGGCGGTCTCACCGACCTCCTCCGGGTCCGGGGCCGGCCGCTCCTGCGCCATTCCCACGAAGAGGTGGTTGAACTCCTGCTCCACCAGACCGGAGGCCGGGTCGGGGTGGTTGTAGCGGACCGTGCCCGCCTCGGCCAGCAGGGAGGGCGAGATCCCCAGCTCCTCATAGGTGCGCCGGGCGGCGGCGGCGAAGGGCGCCTCACCGGGGTAGGGGTGGCCGCAGCAGGTGTTCGACCAGACACCGGGGGAGTGGTACTTGCCGAGCGCACGGCGCTGGAGCAGCAGCCTGCCCTGCTCGTCGAAGAGGAAGACCGAGAAGGCGCGGTGCAGCTGACCGGGCGGCTGGTGGGCGGCGAGCTTCTCCGCCGTGCCGATGGTGGTGCCGTTCTCATCGACCAGTTCGAGCATGATCGCTTCTGCTGTGCCGTTCGACGAGCTGTGCGCCGCGGTGGCTGGTGTGGTCGGCATACCCATCCTTCGCTATGGTCCCGGCCCGGTGCGCCGGTCCCGTCGATTCCGGTCAAGTCTGCCGTACAAAAGCCGCTTGTCCGCACCTCGGGGTCTGGCATGTCCGGTCCCGCCGCACCACGAGGCGCGGCGGGAGCGGACGGTGCGTCAGACGCCGAAGGCGGCCGGGTAATGGATCGTGCCCTGCGGCACCGGCGCGGATTCGTCCAGCACCAGGGCCATCATCGCCTCGTCCGGGACGTCGAAGCCCGGCCGGATCCCGTACCGCGACGCCGGTACGAAGCCGAACTTCGGGTAGTACTCGGGATGACCGAGCACCAGGACGAGTGACTCGCCGCGCAGCCTTGCCGCGTCGAGCACCGCCCGCACCACCTCCTGCCCCGCCCCCCGGCGCTGGTGCTCCGGGGCCGTCGCCACCGGGGCCAGCGCGAGCGCCGGAGCGTCCCCGACCCGGCACCGGGTCAGCAGGGCGTACGCCGTGACGTCCCCGTCCGGGCCGTCCGTCGCGACCTGGGAGAGGCCGGGCAGCCAGGCCGCCGGGTCGGCGCGCAGCGCGTCGACGAGAGCGGCCTCGTCCGGCGTCGGGAAGGCGGCGGCGTTGAGCGCGTGCACGGCCGCCGCGTCCGCCGCCGTCTCCGGACGGGTCGTCCAGCGCGGGTCGGCGGGGCGCAGCACGTAGCAGGCGTAGCCGTACTCCGTGCCGTGGTCGCGCCGCATGGCCAGCTCCTCGCGGGTTGCCGCGAGCGCCCACGCCATTCCGGGGGCCGACGCGTCAGCGGTCTCGACGCGCTCGGCGAGCGGGACGTAGTACTCGTCCCAGTCGCTGTCGGGCTGCACCAGCGCCCCGAGGACGTGGTAGCCGGCCGCCACGGCCGCCGCCGTGTTGCCCGCCACGGGGCGCATCGACGTCTCCTGCTCCCAGAAGGCGCGCGCCTGGGCCGTCGGCGCGTCCGTCGTCCAGACGCACTCGCTGACGACCAGGGAACCGCCCGGGGCGAGCAGCCGCTTCCAGTCACGCAGGGCGGTGTCGAAACCGATGATGTACGCCGACCCCTCGGCCCAGACGAGGTCGAACGACCCGTCGGGGAAATCGGGGCCGGACAGCTCTGCCATGTCGGCCCGGACCGTACGGACGCGGTTGCCGAGCCCGCGGGCGTCGGCCCCCTCGCGCAGTTCGTCGAGGAACGGCTGGTGGAGGTCGACGGCGGTCACCTCGGCGCCGGCCTCGGCGGCGAGGAGCAGCGCGGCCCGGCCGGGCCCGCAGCCCAGGTCCAGGACGCGCGGACGGCGCGGCAACGGGCCGGTGAGCTCCAGCAGCCGCCGGGCGGTGGCGTCGGAGCCGGGGCTCTGCCGGGGCAGGCCGTGGTGCAGGGAGAAGAACGCCTCGGTACGGACGGCGTGGTCGTTGTCGGTCAACGTGGGAACCCTTGATGTACGAGGGCTCCGGCCAACGTGTCGACCCGGTGCGAGTCGGGGTGCTAGCCGAGAACCCGGGAGATGAGGAAGGACCGGATGCTGCGCCGGGCAGGCGCCGTCGCGACGGTCATCAACCTCAGCTCCTCTCTCGCACATGGGGAGGCCGAACGCCTCTGCGAAGACCCTACACGGCCCCGCCGGACGGGGATCTCAGCGGCAGAGCCTGGCCTCGTGCTCGGCATGGCCGCTCGGCTCCAGCTGGAAGGTGCAGTGCTCCACGTCGAAGTGGACGCCCAGGCAGCCCTGCAGCTCGTGGAGGAGCTTCTCGTGCCCGATCGAGTCGAGCATGTCCTGGCGCACCACCACATGGGCGGAGAGCACCGGCATTCCCGAGGTGATCGTCCAGGCGTGCAGGTCGTGTACGTCCAGCACGCCGGGCAGTGCGGTGATGTGGGCCCGTACCTCACCCATGTCGACCCCCTTGGGCGCCGACTCCAGCAGCACATTGAGCGTCTCCCTGAGCAGCTTCACGGTCCGGGGGACGATCATCAGGCCGATGACCAGCGAGGCGATCGGGTCGGCGGCCTGCCAGCCGGTGGCCAGGATGATCCCCGCCGAGATCAGCACCGCGAACGAGCCGAGCGTGTCCGCGAGCACCTCCAGATAGGCGCCGCGCACATTGAGGCTGTCCTTCTGCCCGCGCATCAGCAGCGACAGGGAAATCATGTTGGCGACCATGCCGACCAGGGCGAAGGCGATCGTCAGCCCACCCCTGGTCTCGGCCGGGGTGATGAAGCGCTCGACGGCCTCGAAGAGCAGGAAGCCGCCCACGCCGAGCAGCAGCAGACAGTTGGCGAGCGCGGCGAGGATCTCGGCACGGGCGTAGCCGAAGGTGCGGTTCAGCCCGGCCGGCCGGTTGGCGAAATGGATCGCCAGCAGCGCCATGCCCAGGCCGAGCGCGTCGGTCGCCATATGGGCCGCGTCGGCGATCAGTGCCAGAGAGTCGGCGAGCACACCGCCGACGATCTCCACGACCATCACGGTGAGTGTGATGCCGAGCGCGATCCGCAGCCGTCCCTTGTGCGCGGCGGCTGCCGTGCCGGTGGGCGGCGGCCCGCCGTGTGTGTGCCCGTGGTCGTGCCCTGCCCCCATGGGGAACGCCTCCGTCGTCTCGCGGTCCCGGGCGCGGTCGGCCCGGGCACTGCCAGTCAACTACGGGTGGGGGGTATCCGGCAACACGGTACTGAACACCGTTGTCATATGCTCTGACCTGCGGAAATGCTTGCAGGTCGGGGCGGTGGCGCGAGGGCTGGGAGTGGGTCGCACCGATGCGTTTTGTCAGGCGGGGCGGCGATCGACGATGATGATCGCGGGCGGCGTCGCATGATGCAGGTCCGCCTGGAACAGAGCGCAAACGGGCAGTGAACTCGCGCTTCCGTTCATCCGATAGCCTCTGCCGACGTGCCGCCGGCCCGTATCCGGGCCGCACAGTCGCGCGCCGACCCCGTCAGCACCAAGGAGTGAGTTCGTCTGTCGACCGCCATCCTCACCGGTGCACCGGTACCCGGATCGTCGCTCGGGGACGATCTTCGGTCACTGGGCTTCGACGTACAGGCCGCCGCCGATGTGACCGAGGCCGCACGGCTGCTCTCGGTCGTCCCCGCGGACCGCCGTGTCGCACTGGTCGATCCCCGTTTCGTCGGCCATGTCCACGCCCTCCGGCTCGGACTGACCGACCCGCGCTTCCCCGCCGCCACCGTGCCCGGCGCGCTCACCGCGCAGCCGGAGGCGCGCTCCGCGCTCGTCCGGGCCCTGGACACCACGGCCGAGGCCGTCGGCGCCGGCGTCCCCACGGGCCCGCCGGACGCACCGGTCACCGACCGCACCGTGCCGGGCCGCATCGCGGCCACCATGGACGCCGAGGGCACCGCCGTGCAGCGCCCCGAGCTGGGCTCACTGGTCGCGGCCGTGCCGGTCGACGGGCCCGCGCGCGAAGCGGCACAGAGCGCCCGCGCCGCGGTCGACGACGAGGCGGTGCGGCTGCGCAGCGCCGTGAAGGCCCACGACGGCTTCTTCACCACGTTCTTCATCAGCCCGTACTCCCGCTACATCGCCCGCTGGTGCGCCCGCCGCGGCCTCACGCCGAACCAGGTCACCACCGCGTCCCTGCTGACCGCGCTGATCGCGGCCGGCAGCGCGGCGACCGGCACCCGCGGCGGTTACATCGCGGCCGGGCTGCTGCTGCTCCTCTCCTTCGTCCTGGACTGCACCGACGGGCAGCTCGCCCGCTACTCGCTCCAGTACTCGACGATGGGCGCCTGGCTGGACGCGACCTTCGACCGGGCCAAGGAGTACGCCTACTACGCGGGCCTCGCGCTCGGCGCCGCCCGCGGCGGTGACGACGTATGGGCGCTCGCCCTCGGCGCGATGGTGCTCCAGGCCTGCCGCCACGTCATCGACTTCTCGTTCAACGAGGCCAACCACGACGCGGTGGCCAATTCGAGCCCCACGGCAGCACTCTCCGACCGGCTCGACAGCGTCGGCTGGACCGTCTGGCTGCGCCGGATGATAGTGCTGCCGATCGGCGAGCGCTGGGCGATGATCGCGGTACTGACCGCGGTGACCACCCCCCGGATCGTCTTCTACGCCCTGCTCATCGGCTGCGCCTTCGCCGCCTGCTACACCACCGCCGGACGGCTGCTGCGCTCCCTGACCCGCAAGGCCGAGCGCACCGACCGCGCCGCCCGGGCACTCGCCGAGCTGGCCGACTCCGGACCGATCGCCCAGTTCGTCGCCGCGGTCGGGCCCCGGCTCGGCGGCAGCTGGAGCGCCCCGCTCACGGCCCTGCTCGCCGGGGCGCTCATGATCGCCTCCGCGCTCTCGCAGCCCTTCGGCAGCTGGCACACCATCCTGGCCGCGGTGGTCTACGCGATGTTCTCCGGCATGGCCGTCTCCCGCCCGCTCAAGGGCGCACTCGACTGGCTCGTACCCCCGATATTCAGGGCGGCCGAGTACTGCACCGTCCTGATCCTCGCGGCCCGCAGCGATGTCCCGGGCGCCCTTCCGGCGGCCTTCGGGCTGGTCTCCGCCGTCGCCTACCATCACTACGACACGGTGTACCGCATTCGCGGCGGCACCGGCGCGCCGCCCCAGTGGCTGGTGCGCACGATCGGTGGGCACGAGGGCCGCACCCTGGTGGTGGCCGTACTCGCCGCCGTATTCACTCAGCATCCGGCTTTCACCGTGGCACTCACCACGCTCGCTGTGGCGGTGGCACTGGTGGTGCTCGTGGAGTCCATCCGCTTCTGGGTGTCTTCCGGAGCACCCGCCGTTCACGACGAAGGAGAACCCGCATGATCGGCCTCGTACTGGCAGCCGGTGCAGGACGGCGTCTGCGCCCCTACACCGACACGCTTCCGAAGGCGCTCGTGCCTGTCGACGGCGAGAAGACGGTCCTGGACCTCACGCTGGCCAACTTCGCGGAGATAGGCCTCACCGAGGTCGCCGTCGTCGTCGGCTACCGCAAGAAAGCCGTGTACGACCGCAAGGCCGAGCTCGAGGCGAAGTACGGCGTCACCCTCACCCTGATCGACAACGACAAGGCCGAGGAGTGGAACAACGCCTACTCCCTGTGGTGCGCCCGCGAGGTCCTGGGGCGCGGCGTCATCCTGGCCAACGGCGACACCGTCCACCCGGTCTCCGTGGAGAAGACCCTGCTCGCCGCCCGGGGCGACGGCCGGAAGATCATCCTCGCCCTCGACACGGTGAAGCACCTCGCCGACGAGGAGATGAAGGTCATCACCGAGGACGGCAAGGGCGTGCGGCGCATCACCAAGCTGATGGAGCCGGCCACCGCGACCGGTGAGTACATCGGCGTCACCCTCATCGAGCCCGAGGCCGCCGAGGAGCTCGCGGACGCCCTGAAGACGACCTTCGAGCGCGACCCCGACCTCTACTACGAGGACGGCTACCAGGAGCTCGTGAACCGCGGCTTCACCATCGACGTGGCCCCCATCGGCGAAGTGACGTGGGTGGAGATCGACAACCACGACGACCTCGCGAAGGGCCGTGAGATCGCGTGCCAGTACTGACGCGGCTCATCCCGTCCCCGGTCGTCGTCGACATCCGCAGCGGCGCCCTGGACGATCTGGCCGGCCTCCTCGCGGACCAGCGGATCTCCGCCTCCGGCAAGCTCGCCGTCGCGATCAGCGACGGCTCGGGGCGCGCCCTGCGCGAGCGGCTGACCCCCGCGCTGCCCGGCGCCCACTGGTACCCCGTGAGCGACGGCACACTCGACTCGGCGGTCAAGCTGGCCGACGACATCAAGGGCAATCGGTACGACGCCGTGGTCGGCCTCGGCGGCGGCAAGATCGTCGACGTGGCGAAGTACGCGGCGGCGCGGGTCGGGCTGCCCATGGTCGCGGTGGCGACGAACCTCGCCCACGACGGTCTGTGCTCGCCCGTCGCGACGCTCGACAACGACAACGGCCGGGGCTCGTACGGAGTCCCCACCCCGATCGCCGTGGTCATCGACCTCGACATCGTCCGCCAGGCACCGGCCCGCTTCGTGCGCTCCGGCATCGGCGACGCGGTCTCCAACATCTCCTGCGTGGCCGACTGGGAACTCGCCCACGAGGTCAAGGGCGAGGAGATCGACGGACTGGCCGCGGCCATGGCTCGCCAGGCCGGCGAGGCCGTGCTCCGCCACCCGGGCGGGATCGGCGACGACGCCTTCCTCAAGGTGCTGGCCGAGGGCCTCGTACTGACCGGCATCTCGATGTCCGTCGCCGGGGACTCCCGGCCTGCCTCGGGCGCCTGCCACGAGATCAACCACGCCTTCGACCTGCTGTACCCCAAGCGTGCGGCCAGCCACGGCGAGCAGGTCGGCCTCGGCGCCTGCTTCGCCATGCATCTGCGCGGCGCGCGCGAGGAGTCGCTGCTCATGGCGGCCACCCTGCGCCGCCACGGCCTGCCGGTACTGCCCGACGAGATCGGCTTCAGCGCCGACGAATTCGTCCAGGCCGTCGACTACGCCCCGCAGACCCGTCCGGGGCGCTTCACGATCCTGGAACACCTCAACCTGTCCACCGACCAGATCAGGGACGCGTACGCCGACTATGCAAAAGCCATCCATAGCTGAACTCCGTCCGGTCGTGCACCCCCCGGGTGTGAAGGACCGGCGCAGCGGTGAGCACTGGGCTGGTCGGCTCTACATGCGCGAGATCTCGCTGCGCATCGACCGGCACCTGGTGAACACCAAGGTCACCCCCAACCAGCTGACCTATGTGATGACGGTCGCCGGAGTGCTCTCCGCGCCGGCCCTGCTAATCCCGGGCATCCCCGGCGCGCTGCTCGGGGTGCTCGCGGTCCAGCTCTACCTGCTGCTCGACTGTGTCGACGGCGAGGTGGCCCGTTGGAAGAAGCAGTTCTCGCTGGGCGGGGTCTACCTGGACCGGGTCGGCGCGTACCTCTGCGACGCGGCGGTACTGGTCGGCTTCGGCCTGCGCGCCGCCGACCTGTGGGGCACCGGACGGATCGACTGGCTCTGGGCCTTCCTGGGCACGCTCGCGGCCCTCGGCGCCATCCTGATCAAGGCCGAGACCGACCTGGTCGGCGTCGCCCGTCACCAGGGTGGGCTGCCGCCGGTCAAGGAGGCCGCCTCGGAGCCGCGCTCGTCCGGGATGGCACTCGCCCGCCGGGCCGCCGGCGCGCTCAAGTTCCACCGGCTGATCCTCGGGGTCGAGGCGTCACTGGTCATCCTGGTGGCCGCCGTCCTCGACGCCGTCCGTGACGACCTGTTCTTCAGCCGCCTCATGGTCGCGGTGCTGGCCGGCATCGCGCTGCTCCAGACGCTCCTGCACCTGGTGTCGATCCTGGCGTCGAGCAGGCTGAAGTGAACACGCCCATGAAGCTCGGCGCGGTCGTGATCACGATGGGCAATCGCCCCGAGGAGCTCCGCGCCCTCCTCGATTCGGTCGCCGGGCAGGACGGCGACCGGATCGAGGTGGTGGTCGTCGGCAACGGCGCCCCCGTACCGGACGTCCCCGCAGGTGTGCGGGCCGTCGAGCTGCCCGAGAACCTGGGCATCCCCGGCGGCCGCAATGTCGGGATCGAGGCCTTCGGCCCGTCCGGCGCCGACGTGGACGCCCTGCTCTTCCTCGACGACGACGGGCTGCTGCCGCTCGCCGACACCGCCGAGCTGTGCCGGCAGGCCTTCGAGGCCGATCCCGAGCTGGGCATCATCAGCTTCCGCATCGCCGACCCGGACACCGGTGTCACCCAGCGCCGCCACGTACCGCGGCTGCGTGCCTCCGATCCGATGCGCTCCTCACGCGTGACGACCTTCCTCGGCGGCGCCAACGCCGTACGCACCAAGGTCTTCGCCGAGGCCGGGCCGCTGCCCGGCCAGTTCTTCTACGCGCACGAGGAGACCGATCTCGCCTGGCGGGCCCTGGACGCCGGCTGGATGATCGACTACCGCGCGGACATGGTCCTCAACCACCCGACGACCGCCCCCTCGCGGCACGCGGTGTACCACCGCATGGTGGCCCGCAACCGGGTCTGGCTGGCCCGCCGCAATCTGCCCGCACCCCTGGTGCCGGTCTACCTCGGGGTGTGGCTGCTGCTGACCCTGCTCCGCAAGCCCTCGGGCCCCGCACTGAAGGCCTGGTTCGGCGGCTTCCGGGAAGGCTGGTCCACGCCGTGCGGAGCCCGCCGTCCGATGAAGTGGCGCACGGTGTGGCGGCTGACCAGACTCGGCCGACCTCCCGTGATCTGAGAGGCTCACCTCTGAGAGCATGGGACGTACGTTTTCTTCACGGGACCTGTCCGCTCCGAGCCGCGCCCCCGACCGGCTGCGCATCTTGAATACGAGAGTTTCATCTGGTGAGTGACACAACCCATGATGGTGCGGTGGCATTGAGCACCCCACCATCCGCCGACGACGGCCTGAACTCGGCCGAGCTGGCCGCCAAGTACGGTCTGACGGTGAGCGGCGCCCGGCCGGGGCTCTTCGAGTACATCCGGCAGCTCTGGGGCCGGCGCCACTTCATCATGGCGTTCTCCAGGGCGAAGCTGACCGCCCAGTACAGCCAGGCGAAGCTCGGCCAGCTGTGGCAGGTGGCCACACCGCTGCTCAACGCCCTGGTCTACTACTTGATCTTCGGGCTGATCCTGGGCACCCGGAAGGGAATGACCCAGGAGGTCTTCATCCCGTTCCTGGTGACCGGCGTCTTCGTCTTCACCTTCACCCAGAGTTCGGTGATGGCGGGCGTGCGGGCCATCTCCGGCAATCTGGGGCTGGTCCGGGCACTGCACTTCCCGCGTGCCTCGCTGCCGATCTCGTTCTCGCTCCAGCAGCTCCAGCAGCTGCTGTTCTCGATGATCGTGCTCGGGGCCGTGGCCATCGCCTTCGGCAGCTACCCGAGCCTGTCCTGGCTGCTGATCGTCCCGGCGCTGGTCATGCAGTTCGTCTTCAACACCGGCCTGGCGCTGATCATGGCCAGGCTCGGCAGCAAGACCCCCGATCTCGCCCAGCTGATGCCGTTCGTCATGCGGACCTGGATGTACGCCTCGGGCGTCATGTTCTCCATCCCGGTGATGCTCAAGGACAAGCCGGACTGGATCGCCAACGTTCTGCAGTACAACCCGGCGGCCATCTATATGGATCTGGTCCGCTTCGCGCTGATCGACGGCTACGGCTCGGGGAACCTGCCGGCGCACGTCTGGATCGTGGCGCTCGCCTGGGCGGTCCTGGTCGGCCTGGTGGGCTTCGTGTACTTCTGGAAGGCAGAGGAACGGTACGGCCGTGGCTGACGACAAGACTCCGGGGCGCGTCCCCACCGTCATCGCCGACGATGTGCACATCGTGTACCGCGTCAACGGCGCCGGCGGCGGCAAGGGCAGCGCCACCGCGGCGCTGAGCCGGATCCTGCGCCGCGGCAAGGGCGAATCGCGCGGTGTGCGCAAGGTGCACGCCGTCCGCGGTGTCTCCTTCACCGCCTACCGGGGCGAGGCGATCGGCCTCATCGGTACCAACGGCTCCGGGAAGTCGACGCTGCTGCGGGCCATCGCCGGCCTGCTGCCGACCGAGCACGGCAAGGTCTACACCGACGGGCAGCCCTCGCTGCTCGGGGTGAACGCCGCGCTGATGAGCGATCTGACCGGTGAGCGCAACGTGGTTCTCGGCGGTCTCGCGATGGGCATGTCCCGCGAGGAGATCCGCGAGCGCTACCAGGGGATCGTCGACTTCTCCGGCATCAACGAGAAGGGCGACTTCATCACCCTGCCGATGCGTACGTACTCCTCCGGCATGGCCGCGCGTCTGCGCTTCTCGATCGCCGCAGCCAAGAACCACGACGTCCTCATGATCGACGAGGCGCTGGCGACCGGTGACCGCAAGTTCCAGATCCGCTCCGAGAAGCGCATCAGGGAGCTCCGCAAGGAGGCCGGCACCGTCTTCCTGGTCAGCCACAGCAACAAGTCCATCAGGGACACCTGTGACCGGGTGCTGTGGCTGGAGAAGGGCGAGCTGCTGATGGACGGCCCCACGGACGAGGTGCTCAAGGCGTACGAGCGCGAGACCGGCAAGTAGCGGCTCTCCCGGTCCCGCGACACCGCTGCGGCCCTTGCCGGTACCCCGGCAGGGGCCGCAGCGGTGTCCGGATCGTGGACCACCGCCGGCGCTCTCCACGCCCGGCGGTATGTCCCGCACCGGATCTCGTTCCGACGGATGACGTCAATTGCCGTGTGTACGAGGAAGGTTGGCGGGGTGGGAAGCGTTCCTGCAACGCGCTCAACACCCCGCCGTATGGATGAGCGTTGTACAACGTAAGCTGTAGCGGTGCTGATTCGAGGCAAGTGGGGCGATCGTGCCCGGTGTGCGGCCCGTAGGCAGCGCTCCGCACTCGGCAGAGCGGGCGGCGTGTCCGGAATGGGATGTTTTGGGTCAGCAGTGTAGAACGGGAGATGTGACGGCCATGACGGAAAATCTCCAGCTCCGAGGTGCTCGCGCCGTCCCAGCGCCGGGCGGTCCCTGGTGACCCGTACCCGGCAGACGCACCCCGATGACGTCGTGCCCAGCACCCTCGACAAGGCCGCGGACGAGAACTTCCCCGTAGCCCCCTTCTTCCTGCCCCGCGCCTGGCGCGACGACCTCATGGCCGTCTACGGCTTCGCCCGCCTCGTCGACGACATCGGCGACGGCGACCTCGCCCCCGGCGGCGCCGATGCCCGCCACCTCGGCGTCGATCCCGCGCAGGCCGACGACCGGCTCGCCGTGCTCGATGCCTTCGAGGCGGATCTGCACCGGGTCTTCGACACCGCGGGCGACGGCCCCCGCCACCCCCTGCTGCGCGCCCTGCGGCCCACCGTGCGGCGCTGCGCGCTCACTCCCGAACCCTTCCTCGGCCTCATCGAGGCGAACCGGCAGGACCAGAAGGTCCGCCGCTACGGGACGTACGAGGAGCTGCTGGCCTACTGCGAGCTCTCCGCCAACCCCGTGGGCCGGCTGGTCCTGCAGATCACCGGGACCGCCAGCCCCGAGCGCATCCGCCGTTCCGACGCGGTCTGCACCGCCCTCCAGATCGTCGAGCACCTCCAGGACGTCACCGAGGACCTCGGCCGCGACCGGATCTATCTCCCCGCCGACGACATGGCGCGGTTCCACGTCGACGAAACCGATCTCGCCGCCCCCTCGGGGAGCGCATCGGTGCGTTCACTGGTCGCGTACGAAGCGGAACGCGCCCGGGAACTGCTGAATGAAGGCACCCCTCTGGTGGGTAGCGTCCACGGCAGGCTCAGGCTGCTTCTCGCCGGATTCGTGGGAGGGGGGCGCGCCGCCCTCACCGCGATCGCGGCCGCCGGGTTCGACGTACTGCCCGGACCGCCCAAGCCCACCAAGCCCAGCCTGCTGCGCGAAGTGGGAGTTGTCTTGCGAAGAGCGCGTAGAGAGGGGTGAGCCGGACCGTGGAGGGACAGACGACGTACATGTCGGCACCGGTACAGGCCGCATACAGTTACTGCGAGGCGGTCACCGGACAGCAGGCGCGTAACTTCGCGTACGGCATCAGACTGCTGCCGACCGAGAAGCGACAGGCCATGTCGGCGCTGTACGCCTTCTCCCGGCGCGTCGACGACATCGGTGACGGCGAGCTGGACGCGGACACCAAGCGGGCCCGCCTGGAGAGCACCCGTACCGTCCTGGACCGGATCCGGGACGGAGCGGTCGACGAGGACGACACCGACCCGGTGGCCGTCGCGCTCGCCGACGCCGCGCGCAGGTTCCCGCTCCCGCTCGGCGGGCTCGACGAGCTCATCGACGGCGTGCTGATGGACGTGCGCGGCGCGACCTACGAGACCTGGGACGACCTCAAGGTCTACTGCCGCTGTGTCGCGGGTGCCATCGGCCGTCTCAGCCTGGGCGTCTTCGGTACCGAGCCCGGCGCCCCGGGGGCCGACCGGGCCGCAGAGTACGCCGACACGCTCGGCCTCGCGCTCCAGCTGACCAACATCCTGCGCGACGTACGCGAGGACGCGGGCAACGGGCGTACGTATCTGCCCGCCGACGACCTCGCCAAGTTCGGCTGCTCGGCCGGCTTCCACCGGGCCACACCACCGCCCGGCGCCGACTTCGCCGGCCTCGTCCACTTCGAGGTACGGCGCGCCCGCACCCTGTTCGCCGAGGGATACCGGCTGCTGCCCATGCTGGACCGGCGCAGCGGAGCCTGTGTCGCGGCCATGGCGGGGATCTACCGCCGGCTGCTCGACCGGATCGAGCGCGACCCCGAGGCGGTGCTGCGCGGCCGGGTCTCGCTGCCGGGCCACGAGAAGGCGTACGTCGCGGTGCGCGGCCTGTCGGGTCTCGACGCCCGGTACATCTCCCGGCGCACCACCAGGAGGCGTGTCTGATGCGCCGTGAGGACATCTCGCGCACCATGTGCAACACGGAGACCCGATCCGCCCGGCGATCAACCCCGCGCCGTGCCCTCGCGTCCCAGACTGAAGTGACCCGGCGAAAGGAGGACGCATGACGGACGACGCCCCGCGCTCCTCCCGCGCGGTCGTGATCGGCGGCGGCCTCGCCGGAATCACCTCGGCGCTGCGTCTCGCCGACGCCGGGCTTGACGTGACCCTGCTCGAAGGCCGGCCCCGGCTCGGCGGCCTCGCCTTCTCCTTCCGGCGCGGCGAACTGACGGTCGACAACGGACAGCATGTCTATCTGCGCTGCTGCACCGCCTACCGCTGGTTCCTCGACCGCATCGACGGGGCCCGCCTGGCCCCCCTGCAAAACCGTTTGGACGTGCCCGTTCTCGATGTCGGACGCCCCTCGGGCCCCCGGCTGGGACGGCTGCGCCGCAACGGGCTCCCGGTGCCCTTCCACCTCGCCGCCGGACTCGTCGGCTATCCGCACCTCTCGCTCGCCGAGCGGGCGGGCGTCGGCCGCGCCGCACTGGCACTCGGCCGCCTGGACCCCGACGACCCCGCGCTCGACGCCGTCGACTTCGGCAGCTGGCTCGCCCGGCACGGCCAGTCGCCGCGCACCGTCGAGGCCCTCTGGGACCTGGTCGGCGTCGCCACGCTCAACGCCACCGCGCCGAACTCCTCGCTGGCCCTGGCCGCGAAGGTCTTCAAGACCGGACTCCTCTCCGAGCCCGGCGCCGCCGACATCGGCTGGGCGAGCGTGCCCCTCGGCGAGATCCACGACACGCTGGCCCGCAAGGCCCTGGACTCCGCCGGAGTCCGTACCGAACTGCGTACGAAGGCCTCCTCCCTCACCCGGACGGTGGACGGCGGCTGGATCGTGGACACCGGCGCCGAACGGATCGAGGCGGACACCGTCGTCCTCGCCGTCCCGCAGCGCGAGACCCACGACCTGCTGCCCGAGGGCGCGCTCGACGAGCCCGGGCGGCTGCTCGGCATCGGCACGTCGCCGATCCTCAATGTGCACGTCGTCTACGACCGCAAGGTGCTGCGCCGCCCGTTCTTCACCGCGCTCGGCTCCCCGGTCCAGTGGGTCTTCGACCGTACGGACGCCTCGGGCCTCACAGGTCCCGGGCAGTACCTCGCCGTGTCCCAGTCCGCCGCCGACGAGGAGATCGACCTTCCCGTCGCCGAGCTGCGTGCCCGCTACCTGCCCGAGCTGGAGCGGCTGCTGCCGGCCGCCCGCGGGGCCGGCATCAGGGATTTCTTCGTCACCCGGGAGCGCGCGGCGACCTTCGCCCCCGCCCCCGGCGTCGGCCGGCTGCGGCCGGGGGCCCGCACCCGGCTCCCCGGCCTCTGCCTGGCCGGGGCGTGGACGGCCACCGGCTGGCCCGCGACGATGGAGGGTGCCGTCCGCAGCGGGTTCAGCGCGGCGGACGCCGCGCTCCGGGCGCTCGGCCGCTCCCATGAACATCCGCTGCAGGAGGCGGCATGAGCAGTACCACCGGAACAAGAGGAGAGTCAGTGACCCCGGCGAATTCGGCTTTCGACACCGTGGCCGACACCACGGACGTCACCGCGCTTCTGGAGCGCGGACGGGCCCTTTCCACGCCGGTGCTCCGGGCCGCCGTTGACCGGCTCGCACCGCCCATGGACACCGTCGCCGCCTACCACTTCGGCTGGATCGACGCCCAGGGACAGCCTGCCGACGGCGACGGCGGCAAGGCCGTCCGCCCGGCTCTCGCCCTGCTGTCCGCGGAGGCGGCGGGCGCAGCGGCCGAGGCCGGCGTCCCCGGCGCCGTGGCCGTCGAACTCGTGCACAACTTCTCGCTGCTGCACGACGACCTGATGGACGGCGACGAACAGCGCCGCCACCGCGACACGGTCTGGAAGGTGCACGGCCCCGCCCAGGCGATCCTGGTCGGCGATGCGCTCTTCGCCCTGGCCAACGAGGTCCTGCTGGAGCTCGGCACGGTCGAGGCGGGCCGCGCGACCCGCCGGCTGACCGCGGCCAGCCGCAAGCTCATCGACGGGCAGGCCCAGGACATCTCCTACGAGCACCGCGAGCGGGTCACCGTCGAGGAGTGCCTGGAGATGGAGGGCAACAAGACGGGCGCCCTGCTCGCCTGCGCCTGCTCCATCGGCGCGGTCCTCGGCGGCGCCGACGACCGGACCGCCGACACCCTGGAGGCGTACGGATACCACCTCGGCCTCGCCTTCCAGGCCGTCGACGATCTGCTCGGCATCTGGGGCGACCCCGAGTCCACCGGCAAGCAGACCTGGAGCGACCTGCGCCAGCGCAAGAAGTCGCTGCCGGTCGTCGCCGCGCTCGCCGCGGGCGGCCCGGCGTCGGGGCGCCTGGGCGAACTGCTCGCGGCCGACGCCAAGAGCAGCGATTTCGACAGCTTCTCCGAAGAGGAGTTCGCCGCCCGTGCGGCACTCATCGAGGAGGCGGGCGGCCGTGAGTGGACCGCCCAGGAGGCCCGTCGGCAGCATGCGGTCGCCATCGAGGCACTGCACCGCGTCGACATGCCGCAGACCGTGCGGGCGCAGCTCACGGCGCTCGCGGACTTCGTCGTCGTACGAAAGAGATGATCACTATCTGCTCCATATGACTCGCAGTCGCCGGCCGGTGCCCTTATCAGGCACCGGCCGACGGAGACCCCAGCACAGCAGAGGACCTGACTGCACGAAGGGGAAGCCATGACAGCGACGACCGACGGAAGCACCGGGGCCGTGAACCCCCGCGCGGCCTCGGCCAGTGAACCGACCGACACAACCATCGCCGCGGACGACGCGTACACCGCCGCGCGGCGGGCCGCGGAACGCTCGGTGGAGCACCTCCTCGGCAGGCAGGACGAGCAGGGCTGGTGGAAGGGCGACCTCGCCACCAACGTCACGATGGACGCCGAGGACCTGCTGCTCCGTCAGTTCCTCGGAATTCAGGACCCGGCCACGGTCCGGGCGGCCGGCCGCTTCATCCGCGGCGAACAACTGGGCGACGGCACCTGGGCCACCTTCCACGGCGGCCCCGGCGAACTCTCCACCACCATCGAGGCGTACGTGGCCCTGCGGCTGGCCGGGGACCGGCCGGACGAACCGCACATGGCACGCGCCTCGGCCTGGATCAGGGAACAGGGCGGCATCGCGGCCGGCCGGGTCTTCACCCGGATCTGGCTCGCGCTCTTCGGCTGGTGGAAGTGGGACGACCTGCCGGAACTCCCGCCCGAGCTGATGTTCTTTCCCAAGTGGGCCCCGCTCAACATCTACGACTTCGGCTGCTGGGCCCGCCAGACCATCGTGCCGCTCACCATCGTCTCGGCGAAGCGGCCGGTACGCCCGGCCCCCTTCCCGCTCGACGAACTGCACACCGACCCGCGCAATCCGAACCTGCCCAGGCGCCCCGCCCCGGCCGCGAGTTGGGACGGCGTCTTCCAGCGCCTGGACAAGGCGCTGCACGTCTACCACCGGATCGCGCCGCGCAGGCTGCGCCGGATCGCGATGGACTCGGCGGCCCGCTGGATCATCGAGCGCCAGGAGAACGACGGCTGCTGGGGCGGCATCCAGCCGCCCGCGGTGTACTCCGTCATCGCCCTGCACCTGCTCGGCTACGACCTGGACCACCCGGTGATGCGGGCCGGACTCGAATCGCTCGACCGGTTCGCCGTGTGGCGCGAGGACGGCGCCCGGATGATCGAGGCCTGCCAGTCCCCGGTGTGGGACACCTGCCTCGCCACCATCGCGCTCGCCGACGCCGGGGTCCGCCCCGACCACCCGGCGCTGGTGAAGGCCGCGGACTGGATGCTCGGCGAGGAGATCGTCCGGCCCGGCGACTGGTCCGTGCGCCGCCCTCGGCTCAACCCGGGCGGCTGGGCCTTCGAGTTCCACAACGACAACTACCCGGACATCGACGACACCGCGGAGGTGGTCCTCGCGCTGCGCCGGGTCCGCCACCCGGACCAGGCACGCGTCGAGGCCGCCATCAGGCGCGGGGTCCGCTGGAACATCGGCATGCAGTCCCGCAACGGGGCCTGGGGTGCCTTCGACGCGGACAATACCAGCGCCTTCCCCAACCGGCTGCCGTTCTGCGACTTCGGCGAGGTCATCGACCCGCCGTCCGCCGATGTCACCGGGCACGTGGTGGAGATGCTCGCCGTCGAGGGGCGCTCCGGCCACCGCGTCACCCGGCGTGGCATCGATTGGCTGCTCGCCGAACAGGAGGCGAGCGGCGCCTGGTTCGGCCGCTGGGGCGTCAACTACGTATATGGAACAGGGTCGGTGGTGCCCGCACTGGTGGCCGCCGGGCTGCCCGTGACGCACCCGGCGATCAGCCGCGCGGTCGGCTGGCTGGAGTCGGTGCAGAACGACGACGGAGGCTGGGGCGAGGACCTGCGCTCGTACCAGGAGGAGAAGTGGATCGGGCACGGCGCCTCGACCGCCTCCCAGACCGCCTGGGCCCTGCTCGCGCTGCTCGCCGCCGGACGCCGGGACAGCAAGGCCGTACAGCGGGGCGTGTCCTGGCTCACCGAGACGCAGCAGGCCGATGGCTCCTGGGACGAGCCGTACTTCACGGGCACCGGCTTCCCGTGGGACTTCTCGATCAACTACCACCTCTACCGTCAGGTGTTCCCGCTCACCGCACTCGGGCGGTACGTGTACGGCGAACCGTTCGCCGACCGCACGGCCACCCGAAAGGGGGCCTGATGGCCGACGGGCCGGGCACGCCCGGCCCCGCGGCGCCGCTGCTGATCGCCTGCGCGCTCGGCATCGAGCAGTTCGCCCTGCGCAGCGGCCGGAGCAGGGCCGGCGCCGCCTCCGGCCCGGTGACCGTACTCCGTACGGGCATGGGGCCCAGGGCCGCCGAAACGGCCGTCGCACGGGCGCTCGGTCAAGGCCGGGCGCCCGGCACGGCGGTCCTCGCCTCCGGGTTCTGCGCCGGGCTGGTGCCCGGAATGCACCCCGGGGACCTGGTGGTCGCCGACGAGACCCGGGAGTCCGGGGACCCGACGGTCTGTACCGGTCCGGGCCTGCTCGCCGAGGCCCTGGCCAGGGTGGTGCCCGGCCGCGCCGTCCACACCGGTCCGCTGACCGGCTCCGACCGTGTCGTACGCGGACATGGGCGGGCCGGGCTGCGGGCCACCGGAGCGATCGCGGTGGACATGGAGTCCGCCGCCACTCTGCGCACCGCTCTGCGGTCCGGGCCCCGCCCGGTTGCCGCCGTACGGGTGGTCGTGGATGCTCCGGAGCATGAGCTCGTCCGCATCGGCACGATACGCGGTGGAATATCAGCTTTCCGGGTTCTCCGTGCCGTCCTGCCGGCTTTCTACGAATGGCACCGATCTTTGCTGCTCCCCAGGAGGTGAGCCAGATGGCCATGCCGCTCCGTCAGTCCATCAAGGTTGCGACGTACCTCATTGAACAGAAGCTCCGCAGGCGGGACAAATTCCCGCTCATTGTGGAACTGGAGCCGTTGTACGCCTGCAATCTCGCGTGCGAGGGATGCGGGAAGATCCAGCATCCGGCGGGCGTGCTCAAGCAGCGCATGCCGGTGGCCCAGGCCGTGGGTGCCGTGCTCGAATCGGGCGCCCCGATGGTTTCCATCGCCGGCGGCGAACCGCTGATGCATCCGCAGATCGACGAAATCGTCCGGCAGTTGGTGGCGCGGAGGAAATACGTCTTCCTGTGCACCAACGCGATGCTGTTGCGGAAGAAGATCGAGAAATTCACGCCCTCGCCGTACTTCGCTTTCGCCGTGCACATCGACGGGCTGCGCGAACGGCACGACGAATCGGTTGCCAAGGAGGGTGTTTTCGACGAGGCGGTGGCGGCGATCAAGGAGGCCAAGCGGCGCGGCTTCCGGGTCACCACGAACTCCACCTTCTTCAACACCGACACCCCGCAGACCGTCATCGAGGTCCTCAACTACCTCAATGACGACCTGAAGGTCGACGAGATGATGATCTCGCCCGCCTATGCCTACGAGAAGGCGCCCGACCAGGAGCACTTTCTGGGCGTCGAGCAGACCCGCGAACTGTTCAAGAAGTCGTTCGCGGGCGGCAACCGGGACCGCTGGCGGCTGAACCACTCGCCGCTCTTCCTGGACTTCCTGGAAGGCAAGGCGGACTTCCCGTGCACGGCCTGGGCCATTCCGAACTACTCGCTGTTCGGCTGGCAGCGGCCGTGCTACCTGATGAGCGACGGCTACGTACCGACGTACCGCCAGCTCATCGAGGAGACCGACTGGGACAAGTACGGCCGGGGCAAGGACCCGCGCTGTGCCAACTGCATGGCGCACTGCGGCTACGAGCCCACCGCCGTGCTCGCCACCATGGGATCGCTGAAGGAGTCGCTGCGCGCGGCGCGCGAGACCCTCTCCGGGAACCGGTGACGTCATGACCGCCGGAGAGCCGGTCGAACTGGGTCTCCCCGGGCTGCCGGCCCGGCCGCTGGGGATGCGCCGCCACTCGCGGCGCATCCAGGTCGGGTCGGTTGCGGTGGGCGGGGATGCGCCGGTGTCGGTGCAGTCGATGACGACGACGCGTACGTCGGACGTGGGTGCGACGTTGCAGCAGATCGCGGAGCTGACGGCGTCGGGCTGTCAGATCGTGCGGGTGGCGTGTCCGACGCAGGACGATGCGGACGCGTTGGCGGTGATCGCGAGGAAGTCGCAGATCCCGGTGATCGCGGATATTCATTTCCAGCCGAAGTATGTGTTCGCGGCGATCGATGCGGGCTGTGCGGCGGTGCGGGTGAATCCGGGGAACATCAAGCAGTTCGACGACAAGGTGAAGGAGATCGCGCGGGCGGCGAACGACGCGGGTACGCCGATCCGGATCGGTGTGAACGCGGGTTCGCTGGATGCGCGTTTGCTGGCGAAGTACGGGAAGGCGACGCCCGAGGCGTTGGTGGAGTCGGCGTTGTGGGAGGCGTCGCTCTTCGAGGAGCACGGTTTCCGGGACATCAAGATCTCGGTGAAGCACAACGATCCGGTGGTGATGGTGAATGCGTACCGTCAGCTGGCGGCTCGTTGTGACTATCCGTTGCATCTGGGGGTGACGGAGGCGGGTCCGGCGTTCCAGGGGACGATCAAGTCGGCGGTGGCGTTCGGTGCGTTGCTGTCGGAGGGGATCGGGGACACGATCCGGGTGTCGTTGTCGGCGCCGCCGGCCGAGGAGGTCAAGGTCGGGATCCAGATCCTGGAGTCGCTGAATCTGCGTCAGCGGCGGCTGGAGATCGTGTCGTGTCCGTCGTGCGGGCGGGCGCAGGTGGATGTGTACAAGCTGGCGGACCAGGTGTCGGCGGGTCTTGAGGGCATGGAGGTTCCGCTGCGGGTGGCCGTGATGGGCTGTGTCGTCAATGGTCCGGGCGAGGCCCGTGAGGCGGACCTGGGTGTGGCGTCCGGCAACGGCAAGGGGCAGATCTTCGTGAAGGGCGAGG
>NZ_FPJO01000006.1 GCF_900119365.1 Streptomyces atratus | reverse complement strand
TCGGTCAGCTCACTCCGCTTTCCGAGATCGACGGTGCCGAGCTGGCCGACGTACTGCATGCGAAGGTCACCGGCGCGGCCAACCTGGACGCGGTCTTCGGGGACACCGAACTGGACGCGTTCGTCCTCTTCTCCTCCATCGCCGGTGTCTGGGGCAGTGGCGGGCAGGCGGGTTACGCCGCCGCCAACGCCTACCTCGACGCCCTGGCCCAGGAACGCCGAACCCGCGGGCAGGTCGCCACCTCCCTCGCCTGGGGCCCCTGGGGTGGCGGCGGGCTCGTGGACGTCGAGGAGGAGGAGATGCTGCGCCGTCGTGGTCTGCCCGTCATGGAGCCGGACAGCGCCCTGGTCGCGCTCGCGCAGGCGTTGACCGGTGACGAGACCTGCCTCGCTGTCGCCGACGTGATCTGGGACCGCTTCACACCAGCATTCACGGCCATGCGGCCCAGTCCGCTGCTGGGCGACCTCCCCGAGAACCAGCGGCTCGCCGAGACGGCCGCCCTGCAGGACGACTCGGCCTCGGCGGCCGGCACCGGTGACGCGGCTGCTGCCCTGCGGGAGCGCCTCGCCGCTGCCGGGGACGAGGCGGCCCGGGACGAAATCCTGCTCGATCTCGTACGTGGTGAGACCGCGCGCGTGCTCGGAATCACGACGCCCGCGCAGATAAAGGCGCGGCGTGGATTCGTCGAGATGGGCTTCGACTCCCTCATGGCGGTCGAACTGCGCAACGGGCTGATGAAGCAGACCGGATTCCGGCTTCCTGCGACTCTGATCTTCGATTTCCCGACATCCGTCGATCTCGTCCGTCATTTCGGTGAGCAATTCGCTCGGCAGAAAGCGGGCCTGTCCGGCGGTTCCGTGAAGGAATCCGAAGCCGTTGCGGAGATCGAGAAACTCGAGCGCGTTCTCACGTCGCTTTCCTCGCAAGGCGCGGACGGGGCGGACATCACCAAGCGACTGGAAGCGCTCCTGTCCCGCTGGAACACGGCACAAGGGGCGAACCGGGTCAATCCGGAACCCGTGGCCGACGACCTGCTGGAGACCGCGACGCCGGACGAGCTGTTCGATCTCATCCAGCGCGAGTTCGGAAAGTCCTGATCAGAAGAAGCGGTCGATTCAATGTCTGAGATTTCATCTTTCGATTTCGATGAGGAGGCACAAGGTGCCAGAAACGGCCACAGCCGCGCCTGACGCGGTGATAGTCGAGGATCTCGTCAAGGAGTATCTGCCCGGCATGCCCCGGGCGGTCGACGGGCTGAGCTTCACCGTGGCGCGCGGCGAGGTCTTCGGCCTCCTCGGCCCCAACGGAGCAGGCAAGACCACCACCATCCGCATGCTCACCACGATGGCCAAGGCCACGTCGGGCCGGGCCACCCTCGACGGGATCGACGTGATCGCCCACCCCGACCGGGCGCGCGGTGTACTGGCGGTGGTCCCGCAGCACAACAACCTGGACCGTTCGCTGACGGTCCGGCAGAACCTCATGTTCCACGCGGCGTACCACGGCCTGAGCCGCTCCGAGCGGCGCCGCCGTGCCGACGAGCTGCTGGAGCGGATGCAGCTCACCGAGAAGGCCGACTCGCTGGTGGACCAGATGTCGGGCGGTCAGGCGCAGCGCGTGATGATCGCCCGCGCCCTGATGCACGACCCGAGCGTGATGTTCCTCGACGAGCCCGCCACCGGCCTGGACCCGCAGGCGCGGCTCTTCGTGCACGACCTCGTCGAGGAGCTGGGCAGCCAGGGCGTGACCGTCGTGATCACCACGCACGACATGGACGAGGCGGCCAAGGTCTGCGACCGCATCGGCATCGTCGACCACGGCAAGTTGCTGACCGTCGACACGCCCGACGGGCTGATCCGCTCGCTGCCGGGCGGCACGGTGCTCACCCTCAAGCTGAACCTCCTGGACGAGACCCCGGAGTCCGTCACCGAGGCGCTCACCGCCGTGCCGTGGGTCGCGGCCGCCGAGTTCGTGACGGGCGGCGCAGCCGCTGCGCCCCCCTTCCCGGGCATGCCGGCCCCGGAGCCGGAGGAGGACCGCTTCGTGGTCAGCGTCGAGTCCGGCGCCGGTGACGTGCTGCCCGGTGTTTTCAAGGTGCTCGGCGAACTGAACTGCGAGGTCAGAGACCTGACCGTCCGGGAGGCAAGCCTTGAGGACGTCTTCATTCACATGACTGGTAGGGGACTTCGGTGACTGTCACAACATCCACGCCCGCCACGGCCACAGACACAGACACAGCCGCGACCGCGGCCACCACACCCGCCGCGCCCACCAAGCCCGTCAGACCCTCGGCGCCCTCCGCACCCACCGGGCCGCGGAAGGTGTCGCAGGGCCGCATCCTCGGGTCCATCCTGTGGCGCGACATCCTGGTCACCGCCCGCCAGCCCTGGCTGTTCCTCGCGGAGGCGCTGCTCCAGCCGCTCTTCATCCTGTTCATCTTCGGCAAGGTCCTCGCCGACATGGACTACGTCGACAGCTCCTACGTTCCGCTGCTCCTGCCCGGCATCGTGGGCCTGACCGCCTTCATCAGCGCCCTCCAGGCCACCGCACTGCCTCTGGTCATGGACTTCTCGTACTCGAAGGAGATCGAGGACCGCCTGATGGCCCCGGTGGGCATCCGGCTGGTGGCACTGGAGAAGATCGTCTTCGGCGGCATCCGCGGCTTCATCGCCGCCGCCCTCATGATCCCCGTGGGCATCCTCGTCCTGGGCGTGTCCTGGTGGCCGGCCGCTGCCCTGCCGCCGATCCTGGCCGTTCTCGTGCTCGGTTCGCTCCTCGGCGGCGCCCTCGGCCTCGTCCTGGGCACCGTCGTCCCGGCCCGTCGCGTCGGCGTGGTCTTCGGTCTCGCCCTGACGCCGCTGATGTTCACCGCGGCCGCCCAGTACTCGCTGCTCAGCCTGCACGGGCTGAAGTGGTTCCAGGTGGTCGTCGGCATCAACCCGATCACGTACATCAACGAAGGCCTGCGCTCGGTCCTCCTCGACAAGGTGGACTCCGTACCGCTCGGCATCGACCTCGCCGTCCTCGCGGCCGCGATCGTGGTGGCCTCGGTGGTCGGCATCCGCGGCTTCACCCGCCGCGCCGTCGACTGACCCGGCACCGCACCTCCGTACAACACATGGCTGTGGGCGGCACCCGAACCGGGTGCCGCCCACAGCCATGTGTTGTACAGAAAAGGCCTACGTGCCTTACGCCTTACGGCCCGAACGGCGGTAGGCAAAGGCCGCGTACGCGCCGAAGACCAGCAGCCAGACCACCAGCACCACGATGCCCGTCATGCTCGGCGCCTCGCCGTCCGTCGTGTTCCAGCCCAGTTCGCCGAAGCGGTAACCCGGCGTCCACTTGGCCACCGAAGCCATCCAGCCCGGGAACTCGCTGATGGGGAACCACAGCCCGCCGACCAGCGCGAGAGCCAGGTTGCAGACGATGTTCGTGACGTTCGTGGTCTGGGACGAGAGCTGGTAGCCGTTGGCGATCCCGAGCATGGTGAACGGCAGCGAGCCGACCCACAGCAGCAGCGTCAGCACGAGCCACTGCCAGGCATCCAGTCGCACACCATTGACGATCATGGCCGTGAGCAGGACCACCACAATCGCCGGCAGTACCATCAGCGAGCCGGTCACCGCACGCCCGAAGACCACCTGGGCCGGAGACAGCGGCGTGATCCGCAGCTGCCGAAGCCACCCCACGGCCTTGTCCTCGGCGACCGCCGTGCCCGAGCTGAGCCCGGCGCTCAGCGCACCGTACGCCGCCAGACCGACCATGGCGGTCACGGCCCAGTCGTCCGTTCCGCCGGAGCCCCCGCCGACATTGGTGAACATGATGTACATCAGCACCGGCGTGCCGACGCCGAAGATCACGAAGCCGGTGTCACGGAACGTACGACGCAGCTCAAGATTTACGTAGTTGGAAACGAGGGCGATCGAACTGGCCATCACGCGCCTGCCTTCGGGGTCTGGACAGCGGAATCGGACGAGGCGGAGGGGACGAACGGGCGGCCCCCGTCACGACCCGAGTGGTGCGCCGTCAGGGCCAGGAACGCGTCCTCCAGGCCCGCCGGGGCGACTTCGAGACCGCGCGGCGTCACCACGCCCGGCAGGGCGCTCACCGTCGCGTCCGAGTCCGACGTACGCAGCCGCACCCGGCCGTCGACGACCTCGACCGACAGAACACCCGGCAGCGCGGCCAGGCTGTCCGGCACCGGCCCGTCCGGCACGGTGAAGGAGACCATGCTGGACCCCACCGTGTGCTTGATCTCGGCGCTGCTTCCGTCGGCGATCAACTGGCCGCGGTCGATGACGACGATCCGGTCGGCGTTCTGGTCCGCCTCCTCCAGATAGTGCGTGGAGAACAGCACCGTCTTCCCGCGGTCCGTGAAGGCGCGCATCGACTGCCAGAACAGCCGGCGGGCCTCCACGTCGAGCGCGGCCGTCGGCTCGTCCAGCACCAGCAGATCGGGGTCCCCGGCCAGCGCGATGGCGAAGCTGACCCGCTGGGCCTGCCCCCCGGAGAGCTTGTCCGCGCGCCGCCCGGCCAGCTCGGTCAGGCCCGCCAGCTCCAGTGCCTCGTCCACCGTCATCGGGTTCGGATACGTACGGGTGACGAAGGACACCAGCTCACGCACCGTCACCCGGGAAACCGGCTTGGAATCCTGCAGCATCGCGCCGACCCGGCCCTCGGTCACCGCATGGCTCGGGGTCTGCCCGAACAGTTCCACCGTGCCGGAGGACGGGTCGTCGAGACCCAGCAGCAGGCTGATGGCCGTCGACTTGCCCGCGCCGTTGCGTCCGAGCAGGGCGACTCTCTCGCCTGGTCCGATGGTGAGATCGAGTCCGTCGACGGCGCGCACCGCGCCGAACTCCTTGACAGCGCCGGTGAATGCAACCACCGGTGTCGCCCTGTGTGTTGTCGTCATGGGCGGAACTCTAATGAGGATGACCAGTCATTCGGTAGCCAGAGATGTAGGGATTTCTGTCGTAGAGAAAACATCTTGTGACCAGTCGCCGCCACGGTGATCTGCGATTTCTCCGTACACCCCGAAAAATATCCCGGTTACCCCTAGACATACCCCTAGGCACCCCTGTCTCGGGAGCGGCACGGGGCGAACGGATCACCGCGACCCGATTCACCGTACGGTAGTTGGCGATTCCACACAGCGCGAAAGGACCGGGTGACTGATGACTGGAAATCGACGTGCCGTGGTGTTGGGCGGTGGTTTCGCCGGCGCGCTCACCTCTTCGATGCTGGTCCGGTATGTCGACGACGTAACAGTCATCGACCGCGATGAATACCCGCACGGGCCGGAGCTCCGCAAGGGTGTTCCACAGGCCCGCCACTGCCACATTCTGTGGTCCGGCGGCGCCCGAATCATGGAGTCGCTCCTGCCGGGAACGACCGACCGTCTCATCGCGGCCGGCGCGCACCGTATCGGAATTCCGAACGGTCTCGTTTCCTACACCGCCTTCGGATGGCAGCACCGTTTTCCGGAGACCGGGTTCACCCTTGCCTGCAGCCGCGCGCTGCTCGACTGGACCGTGCGCGACCAGGCGCTGCGCAACCCCCGTATCTCGGTTCTCGACCGGACCGAGGCGCTCGAACTGACCGGTACCGCCGAACGGGTCACCGGAGTCCGGGTACGCGACAGCGCAACCGGCGAGGAGCGGGTGCTGGAGGCCGACATCGTCGTCGACACCACCGGGCGTGGCTCCGCCATGAAGCGCTGGCTGGGCGGCCTGGGCATCGCGGCTCCGCAAGAGGAGACCGTCGACACCGGCATGGTCTACGCGACCCGCATCTTCCGCGCACCCGAGACCCCCGGCGGCACCTTCCCGCTGGTCAGCGTGCTCGCGGACTCGCGACAGGGCGGACCGGGACGCAACGCCGTGCTGATGCCCATCGAGGGCGACCGCTGGATCGTCACGCTCTCCGGTACCCGCGGCGGCGAACCGCCCGCGGACGCGGCCGGGTTCATGGAGTACGCGCGTGAAAGCGTCCGGCACCCCCTGATCGGGGACCTGATCGCCGGCCTGGAGCCGCTGACCGCCGTGCAGCGCTCCCGCTCCACCGTCAACCGGCGCCTGCACTACGACCGTCTCGCGGCCTGGCCCGCGGGCCTGGTGGTGCTCGGCGACGCGGCGACGGCCTTCAACCCCGTCTACGGGCACGGCATGAGCGCCGCCGCCCGCAGTGTCGCGGCCTTCGAGAAGCAGATACAACTGCGGGACCTGGACCCCGGCCTCGGCCGTGCCGTTCAGCGCGCCGTCGCCAAGGCGGTCGACGACGCCTGGATGCTGGCCACGTCCGGCGACGTGAACTACCCCCACGTCGAGGTCGACAGCCGCGACCCGCGGCTGACCGACGACGACGGCACCCGGCGACGCGATTCGGACGTGATGAGCAGTGTCGCGACCCGCAACCGCGAGGTCAGCCGTGCCGCCGTCGGCCTGATGACCCTCTCCGCCTCCGTCGCCGAGATCCAGACCCCGTGGCTGCTCGCCGCGCTGCGCCGCGGATTCGAGGTCCCGGCGCTGACCGAGCCGCCGCTGCGACCGGAGGAGCTCGCCGTCCTGCCCGCCCGCAGCTGCGCCGTCGGCTGAGCCGACGACCCACCCCCAGGCCGCCCTCCTCCGGCCACCGGCCGGAGCGGGGGCCGTCCGGAACTCCCGCCGCCGCCCCTACTGCGCGGCAGCCGCGGCGGCGTGTGCGCTCTTCTTGCGCGCGCGGTAGGCGGCCGCCTTGATCTTGTTGCCGCAGGACTCCATGCCGCACCACTGCCGCCGCATGCCCCGGGAGCGGTCGATGTAGATACGGGTGCACTCGGGATTGCCGCACTCCTTGAGCAGGGGTACGTCCGGCCCGCTCAGGAGCTCGACCGCAAGGCGCGCCACGGTGGACAGGGCTTCGTCCGGCGTCGCTTCCGTCCACCGCCCCGAGGCGGTGAGCTGCGGTGCGGCGGGCGGTTTGCGCGCCGCACCGTTCAGCACGTCCAGTGCCTCGTCGGTGTACTCCTCACCGAGCCGACGGGCCGTGACCAGCTGGTGGACGGCCTCCCGTACGGCCTTCGCGCGGTCGACGTCGGCCTGGTCGCCGGGGGAGACCGCGTCGACGATGCCGGATTCCAGGTACCACGCCCGCAGCCGTTCCGGCGTCACGAACATCTCGAACCGCACCGAGCGCCGTGCCCGGAGTGTCGCGGCGAAGTCGAGCGACGGGTTTCCGCATACGAAGACATGGTCCGGATTCACATCACCATTCTGGCAGGTGACTATTGCGTCAGCAAGGCTCGTCACCTGCCGGACCGGTGGTCGTCCCCGTGCTGCCCTCCCCGTGCTCCCGGCCGGAGCGCAGCCGGATCTCGCGGCCCTGCCAGCGTCCGCGCAGCCAGCGGTCGTGGCTGGCCAGGACGATCGCACCGGGCCCCGTGCCCAGGGCATCCTCCAGCTCGTCGCACAACCGCGGGGACAAGTGGTTCGTGGGCTCGTCGAGCAGCAGCAGCTCCGGTGGACGCGCCACCAGGAGCGCCAGCGCGAGCCTGCGGCGCTGACCGACCGACAGCCGGCCGACCGGCTTGTCCAGATCCGCCTCGTGCAGCAGACCCAGCGAGCCCAGCGGGACCGCCTCCGCCCGCTCGGCGCCGAGCGAGAGCTCGTAGGTCTCACACCCGGTCCGGTCGGGACGGCCGAACACGGTGTCCTGGGCCAGCAGACCCACCGTCAGCCCCTGCCGCCGCCGCACCTCGCCCTCGGCCGCGAGCCGCCCGGCGAGCACGGACAGCAGCGTCGACTTGCCCGCGCCGTTTCCTCCCGTGACGAGGAGGCGCTCGGTCGCCGGTACGTCCAGGCGCCCGACGGCCAGCCGGCCCGGCACCCGCACATCGCGGAGGGAGACCAGGGCCTCGTCCACCGACCCCTCGGCGGGCGAAACGGTGACGGCGAGCGCGGTCCCGTGGAAACGCAGCGGCTGCGGCGGCTCACCGACCTGCCTGCGCTCCAGCCCGTCCAGCCTGCGGGTGGCATTGCGCACCCGCCGGGAGATCTGGCTCTGCACCCGGCCGCCCCGGTGGCCGTACCCCATCTTCTCGTTGTCGCGCCGCTCCCGGTCGGGCGCCACGCGGTGCGCGGTCACACCGGCCGAGTGGCGCAGCGCCGTCAGCTCCTCCTGCTCCTCGGCGTACCGCCGCTCCCAGCGTTCCCGCTCGGCACGCTTCTCGGCCAGGTAGGCGCTGTAGTTGCCGCCGTAGCGGACCGGGCCGTCCACGGCCGGATCGAGGTCGATCAGATCCGTGCAGACGGCGTCGAGGAAGGCCCGGTCGTGGCTGGCCACCACGACGACCCCGGGCAGGCCGCGCACCTGCTCCTCCAGGAAGGCGGCGGCTCCGTCGTCGAGATGGTTGGTCGGCTCGTCCAGCAGCAGTGCCGAAGGGCGCCGGACCAGCAGAGCGGCCAGCGCCAGACGGCCGCGCTGCCCGCCGGAGAGGGAGCCGAGCGCCCGGTCGTGCCGGAACGCGCCGAGGCCGAGCCCGTCGAGCACGATCGCGGCACGCCGGTCCGCGTCCCAGACCTCCCGCTCCTGAGCCTGTTCGAGCCGCCGGCCGTACGCGTCGAGCAGTTCGGCGTACCCGGGGGAGTCCTGCGGGACATGGGCGAGCCGCTCGGTGAGACGTTCGAGCTCGGCCAGGTCGTCACGGGCCTCGCGCAGGGCTTCGTCCAGCACGTCGGCGATCGTCGACATGTCGTCGAACGGCATCTCCTGGTGCAGGAAGCCCAGGTCGGCCGGGCGTGTGACGGTCCCGGCATCGGGTTCGTCCACTCCGGCGAGCAGACGCAGCAGCGTCGACTTGCCGACGCCGTTCTCCCCGATCAGCCCGATGCGGTGGCCGGGGGAGGCGGTGAGGGAGACGCCGTCGAGGACCCGCTTGGTCCCCAGGGTGCGGACGACGTCGTGGGCGAGCAGGGCCGGTCGAGACATGGTGGTCCACCTGACGTGATCAGTGTTCGGCCCGCCGGGTGGTGACCCACCTCGGACGCGGACCCGGTCGGCACGTCAGCGGCTCACACCTCGGGCGCTCCCGTCTCCGTCAGCTCACCGCCGGCCAGCCGCAGCCACCGGGCCACGCCGATCCGGGCCAGAAAGGGCTCGTCGTGGCCGACCACCACGAACGCTCCCCGGTACGAACCCAGCGCGCTCTCCAGCTGGCCCGCGCTCACCAGGTCGAGGTTGTTCGTCGGCTCGTCCAGGAGCAGCAGCTGCGGAGCCGGTTCGGCGCACAGGACACAGGCCAGGGTGGCGCGCAGCCGCTCCCCGCCGGACAGCACCCCGACGGGCAGATGGGCCCGGGGGCCCCTGAAGAGGAAGCGAGCGAGCAGGTTCATCCGCTCCGCCTCCGGCCGGTGCGGCGCGAAAGCGGTGAAGTTCTCGGCGACGGTACGGTCCGGATCCAGCAGGTCCAGCCGCTGCGAGAGGTACGCGATCCGGCCGTCGGCCCGCTTGATCTGCCCGCCGTCCAGGCCGAGTTCGCCGTTGAGCAGCCGCAGCAGCGTGGTCTTGCCGGCGCCGTTGGGACCGGTCAGCGCGATGCGTTCTGGGCCCCGCACGGTCAGATCGACGCCCGGTGCGGCGAACACGGCCCGTCCGGCGTGGCGGACCTGCATGTGTTCGCCGAGGACGAGGGTGCGCCCGGCGGGCACGTCGGTGTCCGGAAGATCCAGTGTGATGCGCTGCTCGTCGCGCAGGGCGCGCCCCGCCTCGTCCAGCCGGGCCCTGGCCTCGCTGACCCGGGACGCGTGCAGCTGCCCCGACCGGCCCGCGGACTCCTGGGCGCCCCGCTTCATGTTCCCGGCGAAGATACGGGGCAGGCCCGCGCTCTTCAGGTTGCGGGCGGCATTGCTCGCGCGGCGCTCGGCGCGTTCGCGAGCCTGCTGCATCTCCCGCTTCTCCCGCTTCAGCTCCTGTTCGGCGTTGCGGATGTTCTTCTCGGCGACCTCCTGCTCGGCCCGCACGGCCTCCTCGTACTCGGTGAAGTTGCCGCCGTAGAAGCGCAGTTCACCGCGTTCGAGTTCGGCGATGCGCTCCATGCGGTCGAGCAGCGCCCGGTCGTGGCTGACCAGCAGGAGGCAGCCGCCGAAGTCCTCCAGCACGTCGTAGAGCTTGTGACGGGCGTCGAGGTCGAGGTTGTTCGTCGGCTCGTCGAGCAGCAGTACGTCGGGCCGCTTCAGCAGCTGGGCCGCCAGGCCGAGCGAGACGACCTGGCCGCCGCTGAGCGTGCTCAGGCTCCGGTCGAGGGTGAGATCGGCGAGACCGAGCCGGTCCAGCTGGGCGCGGGTGCGTTCCTCGATGTCCCAGTCGTCGCCGATGGCCGTGAAGTGTTCCTCGCTCACGTCCCCGGACTCCACGGCGTCCAGGGCCCGGATGACCGCGGCGACGCCCAGGACCTCAGCGACCGCGAGGTCACCGGTCAGGGGGAGGGTCTGCGGGAGGTGGCCGAGCGTGCCGCCCACGGAGACGGACCCGGTGCCGGGCCGCAGCTCACCGGCGATGAGCTTGAGCAGGGTGCTCTTGCCGGAGCCGTTGGGCGCGACCAGGCCCGTACGGCCGCTGCTCAGGGTGAAGGACAGGTCCTCGAAGACCGGGGTGTCGTCGGGCCAGGCGAAGGACAGGTTGGAGCAGACGACGGAGGCGTCGGACATGAAGAGACCTCGAAAGAGATACGGGCAGGCAGAGACTGGTGCCCGGGACATGGAAGAAGGGGACGACTGAACGGCCACGACGGCGATGCTCCTGGGCATCGGCCGGTGGCCTGACAGGTCGGGGTATCACCCCGAGATGTCGTCGTCACCCACCATGTCTGGTCTCCTCAACGCATGATCAAAGCTCTCGTGAGCCTAGCAGGCTCCAGGGCCGCCCTACAGACCGAGATCGGCGGCCAGGCAGGAGAAGGACATCCACGAGGGGGCCGCCAGGCCCGCCAGGGAAGCGGCGGTCGTGCCGGTGCCCAGTCCCAGGGCCTTGCTGAACGTGCGCCTGTCGATCACGTGAAGCCCTCCGTGCGTGCCGAAGTGCGGACCCGAACGTGCACGACTGTCCCACGCAGCTCGTCACCGGTCAAACAGGTGACGTCAGCGATTCACGCGTATCGTGTTCGACTTGTGCCTGCGGCGAACCCGATGGAGGAGAAACGGACATGACAGCCCCGTACCCGCCGATCGATCCCTACGACCACGGCATGCTCGACACCGGCGACGGAAACCTCATCTACTGGGAGACCTGCGGAAACCCCGACGGGAAGCCCGCCCTCGTCGTCCATGGCGGCCCCGGTTCGGGCTGCTCGACGGGCCCGCGCAAGTCCTTCGACCCGGAGCGCTACCGGATCATCCTCTTCGACCAGCGCGGATGCGGCCGGAGCACGCCCCATGCCGCCGACCCCGGCACCGACATGGAGCTCAACACCACCGAGCATCTGATCGCCGACATGGAGCTGCTGCGCGAACACCTCGGCGTCGACCGGTGGTTGCTCTTCGGCGGCTCCTGGGGCTCCACGCTCAGCCTCGCGTACGCCGAGCGGTACCCGGAGCGGGTGTCCGAGATCGTGCTCGCCGCGGTCACCAGCACCCGCCGCTCCGAGATCGACTGGCTCTACCGGGGCGCAGGCCGCTTCTTTCCGGAGGCATGGCAGCGGTTCCGGGAAGGCGTCCCCGAGGTCGACCGGGACGGCGACCTCGTCGGAGCGTACGCGCGCCGCATGGAGCACCCCGACCCGGAAGTGCGGGCCAAGGCCGCGACCGACTGGTGCGCCTGGGAGGACGCGGTCCTCTCCGCGGAGCCGAACGGCTCACCCAACCCGTACGGCAGCAGGCCGCCCCGGGCCATGCTGGGGCTCGTACGGATCTGCTCGCACTACTTCGCCCATGGGGCCTGGCTGGAGGAAGGCCAGTTGATCCGCGACGTGGGACGCCTGGCAGGCATCCCCGGCGTCCTGATCCACGGCCGCCTCGACATCAGCGGACCGCTCGACACGGCCTGGGAACTCGCCCATGCCTGGCCCGGCGCGGAACTCGTGGTCATCGAGGACTCGGGACACAAGGGCAGCGCCGCCATGAGCGCGGCTCTGTACGCGGCGTTCGAGCGCTTCGCGCAGCAGTAGGAGGAAGGCGTAGTACGGGCTTCACCCCAGGAACGCCGCAACAGTTGCCACGAACCGGTCCGCGTCGTCCAGCCAGGGGCAGTGACCTGCCCCTGGCTGCACGGCGAGTACAGCTTCGGGGAACAGCTCGGCCGCCTCGGCCACCGACCTGGGAGGGCTGTTCACATCGAACTCTCCGGCGAGCAGCAGGACGGGGGCCCCGAAGCCGGCGAGCTCCGCACGGGTGGCATCCGGCGTGAAGGCGCCTTCGGCCGCGAAGAGGGTGACGGCCTCCTCGTTGTCCGGCCTGCTCGCCGCCCGGTGCTGCTGCGCCGCGGCGTCCCAACGGCCGCAGAAGAAGGGGCTGATGGCCTCCCAGTCGCTGCCGGTTCCCTCGGTGATCGCCTCCAGGGCGGCGAACGCCGCCGGGAACCACGGCTCGTTCCTGCGAAGCAGTGCGAGCTCACGTCGCATCTCCCCGGTGATCGTGACTCCGAGGGCCCGGGTGCCGGGGGCGACCAGGGCGAGCCGGCCGACGTTCTTCGGATGACGCGCCGCGTACTGCGTCGCGAGGTTCGCTCCGGCGGAGTGGCCGAGCAGATCGATCCGGGCGAGTCCGAGGTGGCCGCGCAGGGCCTCGACGTCCGCGACGAGGCGGTCGCAGCGGTAGGAGGAGGTGTCCTCGGGGATCGCGGACCGCCCGGTGCCGCGAAGGTCCAGGACGATCAGCCGGCGGTGCGCCGACAGGCCGCCGAGGTCGCCGAGGTAGCGGGAGTCCGCAGGTCCGCCGGGGACGCAGACGACCGGGTCGCCGTCGCCGTGTACGCGGTAGGCGAGCCGGGTTCCGTCAGGTGCGAAGAAGGTGGGCATGGGCATCGACCCTGCCAGTCATAACCAGGTTCTACAACCTGGTTATGACGATGCGGGACCCGGGGTATATAACCGAGTCATGGCAGGCGAAGAGAGCACGCACCGGATCCCCGAGGCGCTGACCGAGGAACAGGCCGGACGGATGCTCGCCGACATGAACGAAGTCATCCGCGCGGGCGAGGAGATGCGGAAACTGCGCGCCGAAATGATCAAGCTGTTCATCGGCCTCGGCTGGACGCAGGACAGGATCGCCCGGCTCGCGGCCATGAGTCAGCCCGCCGTGTCCAAACACGTGGCGAAGTACCGGACGGACGTACCGTCGCCCCCGATGGAGCTCTCCCTCGACCAGTACGACACCCCATGGCTCGAAGGACGCCTGTGGGCCCTTGCCGAGGAGATCTCGGAGACCCTCCGCGACACCGCCCACTGCACCCGCTACGTCGACGCCATCGCCCGGGGGAAGAAGCGCTTCACGCCCGAGAACGTCGACGAGCTGCGACGCCTCGTCGAAAAGGACCTGAGACTGCACCGGGCGACGATCCCCGGCAGCTACCAGGAGGCGTACGACAAGATCAGCCGCGGTCTCGACGTCCCCCCGAAGGCGGCCACCACCAGCGGATCGGCCTCCGTGCGCCGCACCCTCGCGCACCGGATCCAGCGCGACCGGCTCAGGGGCGACGCCTGACCGACGACACCTGACTTTGGACGCACGCGTATGGAGTTGAGCGTTGTGGCTATGGTTCGTCTCGTGGGGTCGGCGTTGACTGATCCGCATGACGAACGAACAGAACATTCAGCAGAGCACTCAGCAGAACATTCAGCGGGCCGGCCCGAAGACGATTCTGGTGATCGGTGGCACCGGAAAGACCGGGCGCCGTGTGGCGGAGCGGCTCACCGCGCAGGGGCTGCCGGTGCGCGTGGGATCCCGTAGCGCCGAACCGCCCTTCGCGTGGGAGGACCCCAACACCTGGGAGGCGGCGCTCGACGGCGTCGGAGCCGTCTACGTCACCTACTACCCGGATCTCGGGTTCCCCGGAGCCGCGGAAGCCGTCGGCGCCTTCTCCGAGCTCGCCGTGAAGAAGGGCGCGCGCCGACTGGTACTGCTCTCCGGACGCGGTGAAGAAGGCGCGGTCAACAGCGAGAACAAGCTCAAGGAGTCGGGCGCCGACTGGACCGTCGTGCGGGCCAGCTGGTTCAACCAGAACTTCAGCGAGAGCTTCTTCCTGGAGCCCGTCCTCGCCGGTGAGCTCGTGCTGCCGACCGCCGACGCGGTGGAGCCGTTCGTGGACGTCGAAGACATCGCCGACGTCGTCATCGCCGCACTCACCGACGACAAGCACATCGGCAGGACGTACGAGCTGTCCGGGCCCCGGTCGCTGAGCTTCGGTGATGTGGCCGCCGAACTGTCGCAGGTCACCGGCCGGGAGATCACGTACACCCCGGTCGCCCTCGACGACTACCGGGCGTTCCTGCGGGAGAATGAGCTGCCCGTCGAGTTCGCCGACCTGTTCGCCCTGATCCTCGACGGGCGAAACGCCGGCGTCGTCAACGGCGTGGAGGAGGTCCTCGGCCGCAAGCCGCGCGACTTCTCGGCCTTCGCGAAGGATGCCGCCGCCACCGGCGTCTGGAACGTCTGACAAACGCCCGGCAGCACCCGGCACCATCTGACAGTGCCCGGTACGGATTCGGCCCGGCGCCGCGCCATCAAGCCGAATGGGGATCACCACATGGACGTGCTCACCGGACTCCTGGACGGGCCGAAGGCGCGCGGCGCCTTCCTGCTCAAGTCCGTCTTCGACCCGCCCTGGTCGCTCCGCATCGAGGACCGCGCTCCGATCTCCCTGGCCACGATGGTCCAGGGCAGCGCCTGGGTGATGCCCGACGGCGGTGTACCGGCCCTCATCGGTCCCGGCGACATCGCCGTGCTGCGCGGCCCCGACCCCTACACGATCGCCGACGCGCAGGACACCCCCGTCCAGATCACCGTCGGTCCCGATCAGCGCTGCAGCACCACCGTCGGCGAGGACGTCACCGACACCATGGCCCTGGGGGTGCGGACCTGGGGGGCCCCGCTCGGGCAGGGCTCGTCCGTCATGCTCAGCGGTACGTACCAGGCGCCCGGCGAGATCGGCCGCCGGCTGCTGGGCGCTCTGCCCACCCTCCTGGTGCGGCCCGCCGCCCTCGACGACTCCCCGCTCGTACCCCTGCTGGCCGAGGAGATCGGCCGCGACGAGCCGGGCCAGGAGCTGGTCCTCGATCGCCTTCTCGACCTGCTCTTCGTCAGTGTGCTGCGCACCTGGCTCGCCGAGCCGGACGCCGGTGCGCCGGCCTGGTACCACGCCCGGTCCGACCCCAGGGTGGGGCCCGCACTGCGACTTCTGCACGGTGAACCGGCCCATGCGTGGACGGTGGAATCGCTGGCCCGCAAGGTGGGTGTCTCCCGGGCGGGCCTCGCCCGCCGCTTCACCGAGGTCGTCGGGGAACCGCCGATGACCTACCTGGCCAACTGGCGCCTCGCCCTGGCCGCCGACCTGCTGCGCGAACCGGACGCCACGGTGGCCGCGGTGGCGCACCAGGTCGGCTACAGCAGTGCGTTCGCGCTGAGTTCGGCCTTCAAGAGGGTGCGGGGGGTCAGCCCGCAGGAGTACCGGAAGGGCGGTGCCTCGCCGGTAGTCCTGCCGCAGGCGACACCGTCCCGGACGGTGGTGCTGGGCGGCTGACGGTCCGGCGCGTCACGCCTCGCTGCGACGAGCCGGACGAGCCGGACGAGCCGGATGAGCCGGACAAGCCGGATGGGTCGGACCGCTCCGGTCGGCAGCCACCCATGATTCCCGCCACGATTCCCGCGCTCGCGCGCCGGGTGAACGACCGAATTTCACAGTGAGGCGACGTGTTGGTCATGCCCGGCCTCGCCCGTACCGACGACCGCCTGTACGCGGAGGCCATGGAGAACTTCAACCAGGTGATGGACCGTCCGGCGCCGGGGCAGGTGCCCCTCGGCATCTGCTCCCGAACGACGGGTCCGCACACGCGAGAGCCCCCCACCGGTGCGCGGTGCGGGGTTCTCGGTCCGGGCGGTGCCACGGTCGCTACGAGTCCGTGGAGTCCGGGGCGTCGAGGGCGATGGCTCCAGCGGGGCAGAGGCCGACGGCCATCCGGGCGGCGGCCCGGTGCTCGGGGGCCGGCGCGGGGTGCAGGAGCACCACCAGGCCTTCCTCGTCGTCCTGGTCGAAGACCTCGGGAGCCGTCAGGGCGCACATGCCGGCACCGGCGCAGCGGTCACGGTCGACGCTGAGCCGCAATGGATCTCGTGGGTCACTCATGGGTCTGCTCCTTGTCCCAGGTGACGGGCAGGCTGATCACGCCGTAGATGTTGGAGTGGTCGCGCAGCGGCACCTCCTGCGGCGGCGCCGCGAGACGCAGGGTGGGGAAGCGGGCGAAGAGCGCCGGGAGCGCGACGGTCATCTCGACGCGGGCGAGCTGCTGGCCCAGGCACTGGTGGACGCCGTGGCCGAAGGCCAGGTGCCCGGTGGCCTTGCGGTGGATGTCGAGCCGGTCGGGGTCGGGGAACTTGCGCGGGTCGCGGTTGGCGGCCTGCACGGAAACGGTCACCGTCTCGCCCGCTCCGATGAGTTGGCCCTCCACCTCGACGTCGTCGAGCGCCGACCGCAGCAGCGGGTCGGCCACGCTGAGGTAGCGCAGCAGCTCCTCCACGGTCTGCTCGGCGAGGCCCGGGTCGGCTCGCAGCGCGTCCAGCTGGTCGGGATTGCTGAGCAGGGCGAAGGTGCCGAGAGCGAGCATGTTCGCGGTGGTGTCGAGCCCGGCGGCGAGGAGCAGCCCGCCGATTCCGGCCAGCTCCTCGTCGGTGAGGTCGGAGGTGGTCAGATCGCTGAGCAGGTCGTCGGTGGGCTCGGCGCGCTTGGCGAGGACCAGTTCTCCCAGGTACTGGAGCAGCGCCATATGGGCCTCGCCCTTCGACTCGGCATCCGCCGTCTGGTCGAAGAGGGTCGCCACATGGCTCTGGAAGCGCTCCCGGTCGGTGTACGGCACGCCGAGCAGCTCGCAGATCATGAGCGCGGGCAGGGGCTGCGCGAACGCCTCCACCAGGTCGACCGCGGGCCCGGCCTGCTCCATGGCGTCCAGGCACTCGATCGTTAACTGCTCGACGCGCTCGGTGAGCCGGCGCATCCTGCGGACGGTGAACTTACCGGTGAGCAGGCGCCGGTAGCGGGTGTGCTCGGGGGCGTCGAGGCCGATGATGTCGCCGACCGGCGCCGGCGGCAGCTCGCCCGACACGCCCGATATCGGCATCGGCAGGTGCAGGAGTTCGTAGCGTGAGCTGAAGCGCGGGTCGGCCAGGATCGCGCGGGCCGCGGCATGGCCGGTGACCAGCCGGCCCACGTGTCCGTCGGCGTAGCGCATGCGGCGCATCGGCTCGTCGCTCAGGGCGGTGAGTTCGGCGGGCGGGTCGAAGGGGCAGCCGGTGCGCCGGTCGGTGGGCAGGGTGGGCGGCTCTTCGGCGGTGATGTCGTCGGCGGTGGTGCCGGCGGCCGTCGGGTCGTACGACATGGGGTCCTTCCGTGGTCGTGGGGCGAGGTGCGGCTGGGGTGTCGGTGAAGTGGCTTGAGCGGAGCGGGGGTTACCGCTTGGCGTCGGCCTCGAAGGAGCGGAGGTTACCGCTTGCCGATGGTCCTGAAGGCGCGGCGCGCCCACACGTAACCGACCAGGGAGAGCCCCACGCACCAGGCGAGGCCGATGACCGCGCTGGAGCCGATCTCGGTGCCGAGCCACAGGCCGCGCAGCGTCTCGATGATCGGAGTGAAGGGCTGGTACTCGGCGAACCAGCGCAGGCCGGTGGGCATGGAATCAGTCGGCACGATGGCGCTGCCGAGGAACGGCAGGAACGTCAGCGGCATCGGGATGTTGCTGGCGCTCTCCACGTTCTTGGCGATCAGGCCGATGCCCGCGGACAGCCAGGTGAGTCCGAGGGTGAGCAGGGCGAGCAGACCGATGGCGGCGACCCACTCGACGGGTGTCGCGCTGGGGCGGAAGCCCATCAGAAGGGCGACGCCGATGACGAGCGCGATGCTGGTCATCGTCTGGATCACGCCCCCGACGACATGGCCGGTCAGGAACGAGGCCGGGGAGATCGGCATCGTACGGAAGCGATTGACGATGCCCTCGGTCTTGTCGACGCACACGCTGATCGCGGTGGTCAGGGCGCCGGAGGTGGCGGCCATCAGGATGATGCCGGGCGCCAGGTAGTCGATGTAGTCGCCGCTGCCGGTGGGCAGTCCGCTGATGCCGGTGCCCAGGGCGCGGCCGAACACGTAGTTGAACAGCAGCAACATCATGATGGGCATGATGACGACGGTGAGCGTCAGGGACGGGTAGCGCAGGGCCTTCTTGAGGTTGCGCCGCAGCATCGTCCGGGAGTCCCTGGCGGCGTAGGACATGGTGGCCATCAGACGTTCTCCTCGGGCGATGCGGTGGTGTCGGCGGGGCGGGGCTGACCGGTGAGGGTCAGGAAGACGTCGTCGAGGTCGGGGGTGTGCACGGTGAGCGACTCGGCCCGGACGCCGGTGGACTCCAGGGTGTCGAGGACGGCGCGGAGGGGCGGGATGGAGCCGTCGCTGGGGACCTGCAGGGTGAGGGATTCCTCGTCGCGCGTGGCGATGCCGAAGATGTCCGCGGCGGTGTCCAGCTCCTGGGCGTCGGCGAACCGCAGCCGGATGTAGCCGCCGGGGATGCGCTGTTTCAGCTCGTCGGCGGTGCCCTCGGCGATCAGCCTGCCGTGGTCCAACACGGCTATGCGGTCAGCGAGTTGGTCGGCCTCGTCGAGGTACTGGGTGGTCAGGAAGATGGTCACGCCGTCGTCGGCGACGAGGCTCCGGATGATCTCCCACATGGTGCGCCGGCTGCGCGGGTCGAGTCCGGTGGTGGGCTCGTCGAGGAAGATGACCCGCGGATCGCCGACCAGGGTCATCGACAGGTCCAGCTTGCGCCGCATGCCGCCGGAGAAGGTGGTGGCGTTCTTGCCCGCCACCTCGGTCAGGTCGAAGCGGCGCAACAGTTCCTTGGCCCGCCGCTTGCCCTCGCGCCGGTCGAGGTGGTGCAGATCCGCCATGAGGAGCAGGTTCTCCTCGGCGGTCAGCAGATTGTCGACGGCCGAGAACTGGCCGGTGACGCCGATCACGGAGCGCACCGCGTCGGCGGCGCCGGTCAGATGGTGACCCGAGACCCGGGCCTCGCCCGCGTCGGCGTCGATGAGCGTGGAGAGGATCTCCACGGTGGTGGTCTTGCCGGCACCGTTGGGCCCGAGCAGGGCGAAGACGGTGCCCTCGGCGATGTTCAGGTCGATGCCGTCGAGCACGACCTTGTCGCCGTAGGACTTGCGCAGTCCGGTGGCGGTGATCGCCGACGCCGTCGCGTTCTCGGCGGTCGGCGCGGATGTCTGGGTGGTGGTCATGCCGCTTTCCTTTCGAGGGAGGGGAGTTGGGGGTTAGCGGGGTCAGGCACGGCGGATGACGATGTCGCCGACCGAGGTACGGGCGTGCACCTCGACGGTCTCGTCGGAGCCCTCGGGGCCGGCGGCGGAGTCGAGCGAACTGCGTACGGTGCCGTACTTGGCGTTCAGGTCGAGCCAGGCGGCGGTTCCCTCGTGGATGCCCACTTCGAGGTCGCCGACGGAGGTGCGCAGATCGATGCGGCCGCGGGTCACGTCGCCGACGCGGATGCGGCCGTTGGAGGACATCGCGTCGACCCCGGCGTGGGCGACGCCGACCTCGATCCGGCCGTTCGCGGACTTGGCGGCGACGCTGCCGTGCGCGATGCCCACGAAGATGTCGCCGTTGGCCGCGTTGGTCTTCAGACCGCCGGTGACCTCGTCGATCTCGGTCGCGCCGTTGCCGTTCTTGACGGTCGCCGCGCCGGCCACCGTGCCGACCTCGATCCGGCCCGAGCCGATGACTTCGACATCCCCGGTCGAGCGGGCCAGGCGGATGTCGCCGTGGTCGGTCTTGAGGTCGGCGCCCGCCACCTCGTCCACCTGGAGGTCGCCGAGCGAGGTCTTGAGCGTGACCTCCCCGAAGCGGCCATCGCAGAAGAAGCCGCCCATGGCCGTGGTGCCCCGGAGATCCGACTCCGCGGGCAGTTCGACGCTCACCTCGATGGCGCCCGGCTTGCCGAACAGGGACCGCTTCTTGGGTGTCCTGACCGTGAGGCGGCCGCCCGAGCAGGTGACCTGGGTCTGCTGCACGGCGCGTACGTCGTTGTCGTCGGATCCGTTGCGCGGCAGCACCTCCACGACCGTGTCGGTGCGCTTGCCCGCGGTGATGCGGGCGGTGCCGACCTCCAGTTCGAAGGTGGCGGAGATCGGTTCGGGGGTCTCGAAAGCAGGCATGGCTGTCCCGTCCTCGTGGCTTGGTTGGGTGATCCCGCCGGTGGGGCGGGTGAAGAGTTACGTCGGCCGGATCGGCGATCCGCCGGTGAAAGTGGGGTGGGCCGGGCCGGGCCCCAAGGTCTGTACGACCCTGATCCGCCGGACAGGCCCCAGGGCCCTTTCGTTTGGATCAGGCCGGGCTCGACCCAAACGGAAGGCCCTAGGGCGTGTTTTAGAAGTAGCGTCGTCCGCCCGGAGGGCGGGTCCCGCGGGGTCTGGCGCGTGCGATCGCAAGGCGCCGGGGTGCCCTTGTAGCGGAGCTACCAGGGCATTTCGGCAACGCGGCGAGCGTGCGTGTCAGACCCCGCGGGACAGGCGGGACTTCTAAAACACGCCCTAGCGGACCCAGCCGGTGAAGCCCCGGCCGCCCGAGTCCTTGCCGCGGCCCGGCGGGGTTGCGCGCTCCCCGCCGTCGAGGGCGGTGGACACGGCCCGCACCAGCCAGGCGTTGACCGACAGGCCCTCCGCCGCCGCGGCGTTCTCGGCGCGGCCCTTGAGGTGGGCGGGGAGGCGGAAGTTGATCCGCGCCATCGCGCCGTCGTCGGCGTCCGCGGGCGGCGGTGGCGGCGTGGGTGCGGCGGGGGCCGTGGCCGACGTCTGCGCCTCCTGGAACGGCTCGGGCGCGGGCGGCGGCGTCACCACGAACTCGGGGTCGAGCCCGCGCAGCCGCACGTCGACCGAGCCGGGCGCCAGCTCCCGGGTGACCTCGCCCATGGCTGCGGACAGCGCGTTGAGCAAGGTGAGCCGGGTGGCGGACTCCAGGGGGGCGGTGAGCCGCTCGGCCAGGGCGCGGGCTTCGTCACCGCCGGCGTCCGCCGCGACGGCGAGTTCTTGGCGGAGGTTGTCGACGTAGGGCGTGAGGTCCATGACGCCATCATGGCACACGAATGGCGCCATGGCGAGCCATGTTGGCTCTTTCGTGGCGCGTGCGTCTCTGAGCTGGGACTTCTCTGAAATTCTGGTGCGACTTGGTGCCGCTCGAATGGGGGCGCGGCTTGGGATGGCGTCATGGTAATGCCAGCGTGGCGCCATCTGGGTGGGAGCTCTGGCGTCACCGCGGCATCCCGTGGCGTCGGGTGGCGTCGGGTGGCCGAGCGGGCCTTCGGCCGACTCGACCACCGCGATGCCGCCGGGCGGTCTCGCCTGGGTCAAGTGCCTCGCCGGCCGGAGCGCGGGGCCGGGTGAAGGCCGTGTCGAAGAACCGAAGGGCTGGAGAACCGGGGCGGGAACGTCTTCACCCGGGGACTTCCGTGCGCTCCCACCATTCGTAGACGGGCAACGTCCCCTCGGCTGTTTCCTGGTGGCGCGACGTGGCCCTGAAGTGTTCGTACCCACCACGGAACGAGATCTTGATGTCGGGCCCAGGTGCGGTGAGGGGGACGATCCGGTTGGGGAGATCGCCCGGGCCGCCTTCGAGTACTGCTTTCGGTGCGTCGGTCATGGCGAGAGTTTCTCCGGGTGGTGGTCCGGCTCCTTCATGACGCGCCGAAGGGCTCACCGCCGCCCGCCGCGCCCCACTCCGACGGCGCGCCCGCGGCTCCCTGACGGGGCATCACCGACGCTGTCGCCCCGGGAGCCCCGCCGGCGGGCCGGATACTGTCCAACTTGTTGCGAAGTTATGCGGGTGGTAACTTCGCAACAAGTTGGACAGTATTCCCCGGGAGGTGGACGGGTGCTGCAGATCCAGATCGGCCCCCAGCGCGCGGCGGACCAGGACGACCGCCTGATGCGGACCACCCTCGGGTGGCGCCGGGGCATGAGCGAGGACGAGGCGTGGGAAGCGGGCCGGGGCATCTGGAAGTTCAACGCCGACCGGGCCCTGTCGCAGGACGAGGTGCAGATCATCAACACCGAGGGCACGGTCCTCGCGGTCGCCAGGATCATCGGCATCTCCAAGCACGGTGACCGATACGCTCTCGAGGGCGAGCTCCTCCGCGACGACCCCCGCGTCGGCCGCCCGACCAGTAGCCCGCATCTGTCCCGTAACCCCGTCACTTACATCTGACGGGCCCCATGACACTTCAGTCGCCGCGAAGGGAGCGCTCCGGTGAGTGACTTCGACGCCATCGACGCGCTGCTCGCGGCCGTCGGTCCGCAGGCCGAGCTCCCGCCGCCGGAGGTCCGCCGGGAGCTGCGGGAGCGGGCCAGGCTCTCCAAGGCCCAGGTGGCCCGTACGCTCGGCGTGAGCCCCAGCACCGTCGGCGCGTGGGAGAGCGGCCGCGACCCGGCGGAAGAGATCCGAGCCAAGTACGCGTATCTGCTGGACGGACTGGCCGCCAAGTTCACCACCGGGACGGCGCAGGAAGCGACGCCCGCGGAAGACGCGGAAGACGGGGACGAGGACGAGGCCAGGGGCGAGACCGGCGACGAGGCCGGGGACGAGGTGGAGTCCCTCGCCACCGCCGAGCCGTGTGTGCTGTGCGGATCACCGGCCAGGCACCGGGTGGCGGGCTTCGCCCAGCACCTGGACCCGGCCGACTGCCGTCCAGTCGTCGCCGCACCGCCCATCACCACGCAACCCACCGCCGCACAGGCCACCACCACGTCGCCCGGGACCCGGCCCTCCCGGGGCCCGGCCAAGCGCGCGTTCCAGGAGCAGTCCGGGCCCGGGGACCTGATCGGCCGGACGGTCCGGGCGGCGCTCGCCGAGCACCGGGGCGACGTCGACGCGGCCCTCGCGGCACTGCTGAAGCGGGCGATCCCGGACGCGATGCGACTGCTGGACGAGACCCGCAAGGGAGCGCGGTACGACATCGTCGCGCACCCGTGGATCCCGGACGTCCTGCGCAAGCAGACCTCCAGAGGCGCGGACCAGATCTGGGAGGCGCGCCCGAAGTGGACCCGCCGCGAACTGCCGCCCGGCCGCCACGAGGTGACCGCACTCGACATCAACGGCGCCTACCTCTCCGCCCTGAAGACCCATCTCCCGCTCGGCCAGCTGGAACACACCACCGGCTTCGCCCACGACCGCCGCCGCGCCGGTGTCCACCTGATCACCCCGCCCGCATGGGAACACGGGGCGGTGCTGCCCAACCCGATCGGCAACCGGGACGAGCCCGGCCCGCTGTGGGTCACCGAACCGACCCTGCGCCTCCTGCTGCGCCTCTCCGGCCCGAAGCACGCCCTGTGCGCGCCCCCGGAGATCCACGAGTCCTACACGTCCGGTGCGACGGAGAACCTGCTGGAGAAGTTCCGCGTCGCCCTCAAGGACGCCCGGGACACGGCGATCGCCGAGGACGACGAGGTGACGCTGGAGTACGTGAAGGCGATGTACTCGAAGTTCGTCTCCACGATGGGGGAGTCGAACTACAACCGCGAGCTCTACCGCCCGGACTGGATGCACATCATCCGCAGCCAGGCGTTCTCCAACCTCTGGATGAAGGCCCTCAAGGCCCACGACGAGGGACTCACCGTCGTACGCGCGATGGGCACCGACGAACTTCACGTCATCGGCGACTGGCACCGTGTCTTCACCGAGGGCCGCGGCGTGACCGAGGTCAAGACGAAGGACATCTACACCGCGGGTACCAAGGACACCGACGACACCGACGACACCGAGGACCTGCCGGGGGAGGAGGAGTAGATGCCCGAGAGGACCATCGACTTCGGGAAGTTCGGCGCCCGGGGCATCAAGGGCAGCGAAGCCGTCGCACGCAAACTCGACTACTTGGCGGACGGCATCGTCACCCCGGTGACGGTGAAGCGCGGCCTGATGGCCCGGCTGCACTACCTGACCCGGACCGACCACAGCCGCAAGGCGGCCAGGGACGCCGGACTCACGGTGACCGACCGTACGCTGAAGGCATGGCTGGACGAGAAGCGCCGGCCGTCGAACGCCAACCTGGAACGCATCGACGCCGCCTACCGCCGGGTGCGCCGCCGGAACGTCGCCCGGCACCTGCTCCGACGTCTGAACGCCGGCGGCGGGACGCGGGTGGAGATCCATCCGCTCAACCAGTCGCAGGTGCCGCGACCGCTCCAGCGGGTGGTGGAGTACCGCACGATGAATGTCCGCCGCTGGGACCGCATCGTCGAGGCCTGGGCATCCGGCGATCAGCAGGGCCTGGACGACGCCTGGGAGGACGTCATCGTCGACCTGGGGTCGCAGTGGGGCCAGTACGAGTACGTCACCAACATCGGATTCGCCGCGTAACGACGGACGGGTCATCGAACGGCGCTCCGCCGAGCCCCTGGTACGCCTGGGCATCTTCCGTAACGGCCCCCTGGTGCGGGCGAACCTCTCGGCGATGCTGTTCGCCTTCGCACTGGCGTACGGCCCGCTCACCATCGTGGCCACGGAAGGGATCGCTGAGGAGGAGCAGGGGCTCGCGGGCGGTCTGCTCCACACCGCCTTCCAGTTCGGTGCCGCCCTCGGGCTCTCCGCAGTCACCGCCGTCAGCGTGGCCGCCACGCACACGGAGACTCCTGCCGCGCTGCTGGACGGTTACCGGGCCGGTCTGCTCGTGCCGTTCGCAGTGGCGGTGGTCGCCGCTGCCGGTCGGCGGCGGCAGGCCGGGACCCTGGCCTCGTGAGTCGGCGAGGCATCGTGGTCGCGCCGGCCCCCACCCCTCACGCGCCCGGCCAACGCCGTCTCCGCGGAGTGGAGGTGAACGCAGCTCCGGCTGCCTGCGCAGCTGAGGCCGTGCCAGCCGCTGCTCGGGCCGCCCCGGTTGGCGGTGTGCCGCCCCACACACGCCAACGGCTACAGACAAATGATCAACTGGTACGTACGTGCGCTCTTCCCTGTGCCGTCCGCTCGTGAAAGGCCGCCCGCCCACGTCAGTCGCTCCCGCTCCCGCTCCGGCTGCGGCTCGGTGACGCCATGACCACGGCGAACGATATCGACGCCACCGAATTCTTCTCTGAACTACCGACCTTCAAAGCGTGGCGCAGTGCCGGCGACCGCAGCACCCGTCTTCCGCTGTCGCACGATCCGCTCCAGAGCCGGGTTGACCCTCGACCTTGTGCAGGGTCCAGAGTGCTGGGTGTGGAGAACGACATGCGCAGCATTGGTGAGATGGCCCGCGACAGCGGCCTGGGCGTGAGCGCCCTGCGGTTCTACGACCGTGCCGGTGTGCTGGTCCCGGCCTGGGTGGATCCGGTGAGCGGATATCGCTGGTACGAACCCGAGCAGCTCCAAGAGGCCCGGCTGCTGGCCCGCTTGCGCCGGTCCGGGATGCCGCTGGCGGACATCCGGCTGGTGCTGGCCAGCTGGTCCGGCGTGGACACCGATCTGGTCCGCAAACTGCTGAAGGCGCACCTGCGCCGCCTCGAACAGGGACTGTCCGAGGCCCGCAGCGAGTTCTCCGCGCTCCGAGCCCTACTCGATCACAGGGAGAATGTCATGACTTCGCTCCGCATCGCCACCGTCCGGCTGTCCATCGCCGCGCCCGAACTGGCAGCCGCGCTGGACACGGTTCGTTTCGCGGCGAGCACCGACCCGGAGCTGCCGATGCTCGGCGGGGTCCTGTTCGACATCGAGGGCGAGAGCCTCCACGTCGTGACCACCGACCGGTACCGAATGGCTGTCGCGCAGGCCGGTATCGCCGGGCACGACGGGAGCCGAGTGCAGGTCATCGTGCCCACACCGCTCGCCGACGCGATGCGGGCGCTCTTGGACGGTGAGGGACCCGTACGGCTCTCTGTCGACGGTGACCGTGTGGCACTGGAGGCTGGGGGACGGCAGGCAGCCGGTCAGTGCCTCGACCACGACTTCCCCGACTACCGTCGCCTCCTTCCCCAGGCCGTAGGGCGCTGCGTCGTCGTCGAGGTGGCGGCCTTCCGGAAGGCCCTGGAGACCGGTCCTGTCCGTTCCGGAGAAGCCGGAGCGCACGAGCTCAGCGTGCTCAGGGTGGAGGAGGGCGGCACGGTGACCCTCCGTACTGAGGGTGCCGAAGACCCGAACCGAGTCGCCGTCAACCGGAAGTTCCTGCTGGACGCTCTGACCGCCGGCGCCCGGGACCGACTGATTCTGGAGCTCGGCACCCCCACAGCGCCGATCGCGATCCGCCGGCCCGACGACGAGGGCGCCTTCTCGATCCTGATGCCGGTTCGCCTGGAGGACTGACGGTACGTTCACCCTGATCCGGCCCGCCCAGCCCAATCGGATGCAGCCGGATCAGGGTGCTGGGGAACCCATTGATGGCAACAGATGCGCCATCGTCGATCGGACGAATCCCCACCATGGTGCCCGGCCACCCAGGGAATCTGTTACGGCTGCTGGGCCTCGGCCTGTGAACCGCCAGCACGAGGCGCCAGGGACATCGGCTGACGAGACGTCATTGCAGAGTCACCATCCGCCGGCTCTACGACACCACGCTTTGAAGGTCAGCAACTTGAAGGTCCTCCTGCTGTACTGATTCGTGTCGCGATCTGGCTGAAGCCAGGCACGCCGGGATCGGTCACCTGACGTTGACGGAGTCGTTTCGGCGTCAAGCTGGGCCGGCTTCTCCTCTGCGCTGGCGAGGCTGACTTGGAGCCCTTCGATTTCACCGAGCCATCCCTGGCCTGCTTCGGTCTCTGAACTTTGGGGCCGCTCCGGCACAAAGCCTCTGATCTGCAGCTCTCTGAAACCGAATTGGTGATGCCAGAGGAATCACAGCGAGACGTTCCGGAGAGTGAGAGCCGCTCCGCCTGCCGCCTCAGTACTGTGACTTCGCATGACCGACACCGAGATCGAGATCACCGCAGACCTGGTCCGCGACCTGCTGCAGGAGCAGCATCCAGACCTTGCAGGGCTGGCCATCCGCGAGGTGGCGGGCGGCTGGGGCAACCAAATGTGGCGCCTCGGGGACGAGTTGGCCGTGCGCATGCAGCGCATGGACCCCACCCCGGAGCTCCAGCTCAACGAGCGGCGGTGGCTACCCATGCTGGCCCCGCGTCTGCCGCTCCCGGTGCCGACCCCGGTGCGGCTCGGCGAACCGTCCGAGCGCTTCCCCAAGCACTGGACCGTGATGACGTGGGTTCCCGGCGAGCCGCTGGACCACGGATCGATCAGCCGCGGCGACCACGCGGCCGATACGCTGGCGAGCTTCCTCCAGGCGCTCCATGTGGAGGCGCCCGCCGAGGCGCCAATCACTACGGACCGCGGTGCCCATCCCAGGAACTGCACGGACGACTTCGAGAGCTTCTTCCAGGCCGTTGCCCCCGACGACATCGCTGCCGACGTCCGGGCCGTCTGGGACGACGCCGTTGCGGCCCACGCGTGGGAGGGCCCGCCGGTGTGGGTGCACGGCGACCTCCATCCCGCGAACGTCGTCGTCTCGGACGGAACGCTCTCGGGCATCGTCGACTTCGGTTGCATGTTCGCCGGCGATCCGGCGTGGGACCTCGCCGCCGCATGGGTGCTGCTACCCGCGGGCACGGCCTCACGGTTCTTCGACACGTACGCGCGTGCAGACGAGGCGGCGATCCGGCGCGCCCGCGGGCTGGCCGCTATGAAGAGCCTCTTCCTGATGCTCATGGGGCAGAACGGAGATCGGGGCCTTCCCGGCGGCAAGCCGAACTGGGGACCTGCAGGCCGGGCGGCACTTGATCGTGTTCTGAAGGGCGTTTGATTCTTGGTTGAGGGCCATGCGGCAGCCCGCCTTCGTGGGTTCATCGATCACCACTCGTGGTGGGGATGCCAAGGTCCACGGCCGTATGCTGCCCGTGGCCCCGGTCGAGCTGGCGGAGCTTCTCCTCGGCGCCAGCCGGGCTGACCTGGAGACCTTCGACCTTGCCGAGCCGGCCTTCCGTCTCGGCTTCGGCGATTCGGGCGATCAAGTTGTCGCGGATCTCGGCAAGTCGTGCCCGTTGGGCCGGGTCAGGTCGGAGGAGCGAGCATCTGACGCAAGCGTGCTCATGAATGCATGGAGACCCCAAGGCGAGCCGACCGGACCGCTCAGATGGCGGGTGAGCCAAATCGGGTGTAGGGAACGCCGATACTCGTGCCACCGGGGGTGACGACCGTGACGGTTGCCGCGCCCACCGCGCCGGGTGGCGCCGTGGTCGTCAACTGGGTGTCGGAGACCACGCTGAAGCCGGCAGACACACTCCCGAACAGCACTGCGGTGGTATACGTCAGTCCGGAGCCGGTGACAGTCACCGTGTTCCCGCCTGCCGACGGCCCCCGGTCGGGTACCAGACCAACGACTACCGGGGTACTCAGATACAGGTAGGCCACACTGTTGCTCGTGCCACCGGGCGTGGTGACGTTGACCGGGACAGTGCCGCTGACACCGGGCGGCACCGTCGCTCTGATCTCCGTGGCCGAGAGAGTGGTGTAGGCGGTGGCCGCCGTCGAGCCGAAGCGAACTGCCGTGGCCTGGAGAAGATTTGCCCCGGTCAGCGTCACGGAGTTGCCACCGCCCACCTGACCGGAGCCGGGGATGACACTGTTGAGAACCGGTGCGCCGAGGTAGTAGTAGGAGACGGCTTGACTGCTGGTACCACCGGGCGTGGTAACCATGACGGCAACCGGGCCCGGGCCGCCGGTGGGGACCACCGCAGTCAGCTGAGTCGCCGAGACGACGGTGAACGCAATCGCCGCGTTCACGCCGAAACGAACGGAGGTCGTACCGGTGAAGCCGGTTCCGGACAAGGTGACGCTGTTCCCGCCCGCGAGCGGCCCCTGGGCCGGAGCCACACTGCCCAGAACCGGAACGGCGACGTATGTATAGGGGATCCCGGCGCTGGTGCCGCCCGGAGTGGTGATCGTGACATTCACTGGGCCGACGGGCACGGCGGGCACGGCGGGGGCGATCGCGGTGACCTGTGTGTCGGAGACGACGGTGAACGCGGCGGCCAAGGTACCGAAACGGACCGAGGTAGCGCCGGTGAAGCCGGTCCCGGTCAGCATGACCGCGTTCCCGCCCTCGACCGACCCCTGGTTGGGGGCGAGGGAACTGATCGTGGGCGTCGCGATCGTGTAGGTGAAACCCACGCCGTTACTGGTTCCGTCGGGCGTGGTCACCGTGATCTGTACGGTGCCGGCACCGGCCGGGGCGACTGCGGTGATCCCGGTCGCGGACACCACGGTGAACGAAGCAGAGAGGGCACCGCCGAACTTGACCGCGGTTGCGTTGGTGAATCCTGTGCCGGTCAGTGTGACGACCGTTCCGGCGGCCCCCGAGGAAGGGCTGCGCGTGGTGATTGCGGGGGCCGCCGCAGCCGTCGACGGTTGCGTAGCGTGAGGCATTGAGCTGTCGGAGCGCTCCACTGCCGTTCTCCTGTCAGGATGATGTGATCGGGGTGTTGCGGACGGGATAAGGAGACCGGAATGTGACAGTCGGGGCGCCGCCCGGACCTTCTGGCCGGGCGGGCGCAAGCGAGTGATACCGAGTGGGGTACCCGCCCGGCCGGGCGCGGAATGCGCCGGACCGGGGCGGGCGTCATACAACCGGAAGCGGGACCGGCGCCGGGCGCTTTTCCACGCCGGCGGTCGGTGCCACAGCCGTGGCGGATCAGATGCCGGGGCCCGTCAGATAGCTGAAGGCGCCGACGTCCGTGGCTGTGCCCGCAGGGTTGGAGAGACCGACGTCGACCGCACCGACGCTGCCGGGCGGGGAGACGGCGGACACCGTCGTCGCGTTGATGACCGAGAACGGTGCCGGTACCGAGTCGAACGTGACCTGGCTCGTCGAGGTCAGGTTGGTGCCCGTGATGGTCACCGCCGTTCCGCCGGACGTCGGTCCGGAAGCCGGAGTGATCCCGGTGATGGTCGGGACGTCGATGTACGTGTACGACAGACCGTTGTTGGTGCCCCCGGCGGTCGTCACACTGACGCTCACCGGACCGGCTGCCGCACCTGCGGGCACGACGACACTGATCTGGCTGTCCGACAGCACCGTCGGCGTGACGGTATTGGCCCCGAAGGACACCCCCGTGGCGGTGGACAGACCGGTGCCGCTGATGATGATGGTGTTGCCGCCTGCGGTGGCGCCCGAGCTCACGCTCAGACCGGACTTGAACGGGGCGTCGATGTAGAAGAACGAGATCGGATTGCTGGATCCGCCCGGGGTGGTCACTGTTACGCCGACCGCGCCGGAACCGGACGGCGAGACAGCGGTGACCTGGGTGGGCGAGACGTTGGTGACGGCGGTGGCCGGCTTGGCACCGAAGAGCACCGCGCTGGTGCCCGTGAGGTTGGTGCCCGTGATGGTGACGGCGGTTCCGCCACCGGTGGAGCCCTGGTTGGGAGTGATTGGCATGATCGTCCTCCGTGTGCTCGAACTGACCTATCGAAATCCGGAAGTTGACTTCGAGACGGGTCCGGATCAGGACCCTTGGCAGCGACTTGGGCCACCGGGACGCTGTCTGGCCCCGGCTGTTCTCGCTCGCCTCCTGCTCGACCGGTTCCGGGGGTACGCCGCTGGGCGCGCCCGAGGAATCGTCCGGGACACGCCTGTTGGGGGAAGGCGCCGTCAACGGCCTTCATCGCGCAGTGTGCTCGGAGCCGTGATGAGCCAAGTCGCGGGACGCCGGCCCGGAAAGCCGCGGCCGGCTGCCATGCCCATGGCCCCGATGACGAGGTGTTCGGTGTGCGCGGATTGTTCGCGCACCGCTCACTTGCAGAGGCCGGAGGCTGCCGCACCAGCCCCTGCCGCCGTGCGGCAGGGACGACTGGTCGGATCCAAGTCCTCTACAGGGGCGCCCATCGCGGCCGAAGGTGCCGAGGCCCGTCATGCGTGGACGGTCGGCAAACACAACGGTTCCGCGCTCCCCCGGAGAGGGATGGGCGGCCCACCGGTTTAGTGACTCAAGTGACCCACACAGATGGAATATGACACAAGCGTCGTGACTGCCAGTCACCTGAATGGACGAGCGCTCGGGGGCGGGTCCATCAGTACGCCGGGGGACCCGAATCCGCCGCCCCTCCCGCCACACGCCCCCAGAAACCAGCACGCACCGATTTCGGGCAACGACCACACCCGGCGCGGTTCCGGCAGACCCGGCACGGAAGCAGAGAGGGGGCCGTCTCCCGACAGAGACGGCCCCTTGAGATCCACGTGATCGCCCGGTCGGTGCTGTAGTGCTGTAGTGCTGTAGTGCTGCTCGTGCCTCCGCCCGAGCCGGTTCCGCGGGCCGTCGGTGGCAGAGAGGCCCGCGCCCGCTTGCGCCTGTAGCCGGAGTCCCGCACCGTGCTGAACAATCGCCTTGGCCAAGCGGTACGGACGCATCTCAGCGGACTGAGGGGAGCCGAAATGGACAGAGCGGGACGTCCGGATCGCAGAACTCTGCTCGTCGGCGGACTCATGGTCGCCTCGGCCGCACTGGCGCGGTGCTCAACGACGAGCGCCACCCCGATGGCGACCGGTCACTTCGCCGGAGGCACGGTCGGCCACGCCCGCCGAGGCGTTCGCGAGACTGATGGACGGCAATATGACCGTGTCCTGCGTGGTGAGGCGGACGAGTCGCTTGTAGCAGCAGAGTGCGGCGGCGAGTCCGAGGAACGCCAGGTAGTTGCGGGGGCGGCGTTCGTAGCGGTGATTGAGTCTTTCGCCGACCGCCGCCCCGGAGGAGCAGTCTTCCGTTCCGTCGCCCCTGTCCCGGCAGGCGGGGACGACGACGCGCGCGGGTTCACGCCGGCTGACGCCGACGACTACTCATCGTCCGATGGACGGACGGCGAACCGACCCTCTACAAGGACATCGACCAGAACGGTTTCCACGGCGAGATCCAGGTCAAGAAGCCCAACCGGCTCTGGACGCACGTCACCATCCTGGGCGCCGGCGACTACACGGACGACCGCCACCCGGACGACTTCCTGGTGCGGTGGTCCGACGGTGGGGTGTCCATGTACCCGGATGCCGACGAGACCGGCCTGAACCGCGAGATCACGCTGGTGTACCCGTCTGCGTAGGGCCTCCTGCCGGCTGGGGGGCTTTCCCCCGGGGAGAGCCCTTCCCTCGTCGGATCGCCCTCCTCACATCCGGGAGGGCTTCTTCTTGTCGAAGAGCCAGGTGTTGAAGAGCTCGGTCAAGTCCTCCCCGGACTTGCTCTCGCACAGGGCGATGAACTGCCGGGTGTCAGCATTGCCGTGCCGGTGCTGCCGGGTCCAGGTACGAAGGATGCCGAAGAAGGTCTCGTCGCCGACGGCCCTGCGCACCTTGTGCACGACCATGGCACCGCGTCCGTAGACGGGCGGGTCGGAGACGCGCCCTCCGCTGGGCGGATCCGCTGGCGGGAACGCCCAGATGCCCTCGCTCTCGGCGTCCGTGCCGTCGTAGAAGTCCTCGAAGATCTCCGTGGTGCTCCTGTTGCCCCGCTCCTCCTCCCAAAGCCACTCCGCGTAGGTGGCCAGACCCTCGCTGAGCCACATGTCCTTCCACTTGCGCGGGGTGACGGAGTTGCCGAACCACTGGTGTGCCAGTTCGTGCACGAGCAGCGCCTCTTCGGGCGCCTCGTCGAAGTAGGGCTTGGTCTGGGTCTCCAGGGCGTAGTCGAGCCCGGGCAGGTGGTCGACGATGGCACCGGTCGAGGAGAAGGGGTAGGGACCGAAACGTTTGCCGGCCCAGTCGACGATCTCGGGCACCAGGTCTGCGACATCGGCGGAGTCCTCGGCCTCGTCGGGGTCGATGGCGACGTAGACGGGCACGTCATCGTCCGTCCAGCCCTTGTGGATCTCGAAGTAACCGACGGAGACGTGTGCGAGGTAGCTGGCCATGGGCTCCGCAGTGCGCCAGTGCCGGGTCACCGTTTTGCCCTTGTCCTCCTCCGTGATCAGCTCACCGTTGCTGATCACGTCGTAGGGGTCGCCATCCTCGTCCTTGGGCACGGTGACCGTGGTGTCGTACGTGGCCTTGTCCGACGGGTGATGGTTGCCCGGGAACCAGGTCATGGAGCCGGACAGCTGGCCCAGGGCCGTCGAGCCGTCGTCGGTCTCTATCCAGCCTTCCCGGCCTCCGCCGTCGTCCTTGAGCGTGCGCGGTGTGCCGTCGTAGGTGACGACTGTCTTGAAGACTTCGCGGTTCCTCACCGCCTTCGCCGGTTTCACGAGCAACTCGTCCCCCGAGCGAGCGACTTGGGCCTTGGTTCCTTGCACCGTGGTGGTGCGTACCCGCAGCCCTGACAGGTCGAGGTTGAAGCGGCTCAGGTCCTGCGTGGCCCGCGCTGTGATGACCGCCGTGCCCTTCAGGTGGTTGGTCTCGGGCACGTAATCCAGCGTCAGCCCGTAGTGCACCACGTCATAGCCGCCATTGCCGAGCGCTGGGAACAGCCGATCCCCCACTCCGGCCGTGCCGTGCTTTCCGACCGCGACGGCACCGTTTCCCGGTGCGGAGCCGGTGCAGGACGTCGTCACGGCCAGGAGGAGTGCTGTGGCCGGAGCCCAGCCGGACAGACAGCCCGGGACCGCCGACCGACGCCGGCTGCCCTTCGCCATATGCGGTTTCATCTCGTGTCTCCCATCGATCGCAGGACGCGAGACGTCAGAAAGGCGGCATCGTCTATTGGTTGCTTCAAGATCGGCAAAAGTTCTGTACGCGCCTTGCGGCTGACCGGCGACGTTCATGATCCATGATCAAGGTGAGCATGGGCCGCGCTGACCACCGGCCTTCCGCCGCGGGTCGAAATGCGCAGGGCCGCTGTCGAAGGCGAAGCTCCAACGGGTGTCGGCCCGGCCGACCCCCATGAGGGCTCTGTCGTCGTAGGACGAGAACTCCCTCTGTCCGCGGAGCAATCGGTGGCGCGCTTCCTCGGAAGTCATGGGATCGCCCAGCGCTGCCTCGTTCCCGTCCGAGAGGCGCCCGGGCAGGTCCTCCGGCTTCACACCTTCGACCAGGACGAACCGGTAGGACGTGAGGTTGTCGTGAGGCTCCGGGGCACGACCAGCGCGACAGTGACACGCCGGTCTCGGCCGGTAACTGGCAGGCCAGTGCCTCGGCCTCGGCGACTTGCACGGGGGTCAAACAAGCACCGGCCGCGGCCCGAATTCGGTGGCCGCGCGGCCTGGACGGCCGCTGCGGCTGGTCAGATCCTCAATCCTGATGCCCGTCGGCCGGTGCCTTCAGCAGTCGGTTCAGCTCGTTCCCGGCCTCGTCGTACCCGGCGTCGGAGATCCGTTGCAGCTCGCGCAGGTCGCCGGTCGCGGCCGCACGTCGAGTGAGCAGAAACCCAGCGCGCATGGATCCCTCGTCCAGCAGCTCGCTCAGCTCTCCGAGGTCGCCGGCTGCGTCGGCGAGCTCGGCCAGCCGGTCCAAAGCGGTCTCGTTGCCCTCGTCAGCCAGCTCGCGCAGGGTCTCCCGGTCGATATTCGTGTTCGCCATGACGCGATCCTGCAACCCTGCCCCAGGGGAAAGGTCAAGTGGGACGATGGCCGGGTGATCACTATCGGGCAGCTGGCAAAGTATGTCGGAGTGTCGATCAAGACCATTCGCGTCTATCACGACAAGGGGCTGCTCCCCGAGCCCGACCGCGATGTGTCCGGCTACCGGCGGTACGACGCGAAGGACGCCATCGACCTGATCAAAATCCGGACGCTCGCCGAAGCCGGCGTCCCTCTGGCCCGTATCCGGGACCTGAGATCAGCGACCGGCGAGGAGTTCCAGCAGGCGCTGCGCGAGATCGACGACGAGCTCACCGCCAGCATCCGTGGCCTGCAGGCAACGCAGGTTCGCCTGCGCGAGCTCGCCGCCGGGCATCTGGCACCGCTGCCCACCGAGGTCGGTGCCCATCTGGAGCACCTGGCCCGCTGGGGATTCACCCCTCGTTGGGTCGACCTGCAACGCGACCTGTGGATCCTCGTGTTCGCCACCTACCCAGACCGCGCGATCACACTGTTTCACGACCAGGCCGAGACCCTGGCCAATCCGGCGCTGCGGCAGCTCTTCCTCGATTACGACCAGGCGCACGACCTCGACGCCGACGACCCCCGCATCGACGGCCTCGCCCGCCGGATCGTCAAGGCGACCCGGGAACACTACGGACCCGACGAACTGCCCGAGCTGGATGCAGCCTCTGAGATCCCCGCCCTTATTCAGGGCACGGTCAACGCCTCGTCCCCGGCATGGCGGCGACTCGACACGCTCATCCGTGCACAACTGGAGGCGTGACTCGACGTTGGGGACGAACGGTCCTGGCTTAGACCGTCCGGCAATTGGGGGGTGGGTGAAGGAGCGGGGCTGGGTGCGTGCAGTTGCAAGGCGGAGGATTGAGGCAACGCAATGGGGTCTCCCCTGCTCGAGCGAAGCCGAGAGCTTGGGGAAGTTGTTGATTGACGACAACGCGGCAGATGTGCGTGCCCAGCCCCGCGACGCCGCCCCCTATTGCCGGTCGGTCTTACGTGCGGAAATCAGTCAGGGCCGCAGCGCCGATCACTGAGCGTTCGAGTTGGACATCCAAGGCGCGGGAGAGTCCGCGTAACGTGTTGATCCGCGCGGACTCCCGAACCCCTTGTCCCAGTTTGCGGATGGTGTCCACCGATACGGAGGCGCGTTGGGCGAGCTGTTCTTGGGTGATGTCCCGGAACTCGCGCAGTGCGCGGATGCGGTCGCCGATGGAAATGTTCATGTGGACCCCCGCCGGAAGGTGTGTCACCACCGTACTCCGGGCGCACGAGACCGCCCCCTGCTCGGCCGTAGCCGGGCAGGGGCGTAGTGGTCATGAGCGGCGGCGGTCCGGCGGCAGCCCGAACACAGCCGGACTCGGGATGGCCCCGGCCCCTGGAGACCGACCCCGCGACTTCGTTGCGAAGCCACAGGCCCACCCCCTGCATCAACGTCCTGTGCGTGGAACTCCAGCAGCTGACGCGGGCTCAGTTCTGCGCCTCGCGGAACCGCTTCACCACCTCGCCCGCGCTCACCGCCAGTACCCCTACCGCTGCGACGGTGTAGAGGGACTGCGGGGCCTGCCAGCCTCCGTTGGCGTCGGACAGGAAGGCCGGGTTGAACAGCTCCTGCCGGTGCAGGATCCACGCCAGTGGCAGTGCGAAGGCCGCCTCGGCGGCGATGCTCCAGGCCGCCAGCGTAAATGTCCACACCCGCACCGCCCGGATCGCGTCGAGTGTCACGAGGCCGGCGAGCCCGGCCAGGACCGGCCAGATCCACCCCGACCACAGGCCCGGGTCGAGCACGTCGAGGCGTGTGCCGCCGTCGGTCCGGTACGGCTGGGCGGTGTGCTGCCAGACGATCAGGGCGATCAGCAGCGCGTGCCATGCCATCCGGACGTAGACCGCCGCACTGCGCTCCTTCGGCACGCCGCGGTCGGGCAGGTCGTCGGGCGTCCAGGTTCTGTCGGCCGCGCCGGGCCGCTTGCCGGACCGCTCGATCAGGGCGAACACCACGGTGAGCCAGGCAATCATCTGGGCGCCGACGGTGAGTACCGCCCCGACGGCCCCGCCGATCACCTCGTCGGCTCCCTGGCCGTCCAGGATGTCGAGCGCCGCGCTCAGGGCGGTGACCACCGGCAGCACGGTGGACAGCAGGACCGTGAGGAGCCGTACGTACGTCGGGTAGAGGCCGGGCCCGATCAGTGCGAGCGGCCGGTCCGCGTAACGGGCGGCGAGCCGGATCGGGTCGCCCATCTCGGTGAGCACCTCGCGCTCGGTGGTCTCCGGGGCGGCCGGGCCGCGGGCCTCGACGGTGTCGGCGATGGTGGCGCGCAGTTCGTCGGCCACGTCGCCGCGCTGGTCGGCCGGGATGCGCCGGACGACCTCCACCACGTAACGGTCGGTCAGCGTGCCGGTGCCGGACGCATGCAACTTGCTCAACGGTCCCCCTTGGTCAGTCGCGATATCGAGGCGCCGAGTTCCTGCCATTCGCGCAGCAGTCCGGTGCGGACCAGGGCGCCCTCGGGGCTGACCCGGTAGAACTTGCGCGGTCTGGACTCGTCGGTGTTCCACTCGCTGATGAGCAACCCCTGTTTCTCCAGGCGGCGCAGCAGCGGATAGAGGGTGTTGCCGTCGACGGCGATCCCGGCATCGCCAAGCGTTTCCAGGAGCGCGTAGCCGTACTGCGGCTCCTCCAGGAGCGCCAGGCAGGCCAGGACGACCGTGCCGCGGCGTAGCTCCTGGGCCTGGCTGAGGATCAGTTCATCGGTGCCCACGCACGACACAATACTGTGTGCCACACACTAATGTCACGCCACAGTATTGAGATGCCCCTATGCGTTTGGTCAAGGTCTCTACGTCTGAGGCCAGTGGGTTCGTGTGGTCGACTGGGGGGCCGTGCTGCAGGGGTGTGCATGGGCGAAAGCCAGGACTTCCCCGAACACGAGGCGCGGGACCTCCTGATGGCGACAGCCCGGTCAGCGCGCCCCCGTCCCCGAAGTCCGCCGTAACCTCACGATCACCGAGTCAGCTCTGTCCTCGGGTGCCCCAGCGCCCGCTCCATCCCCGAGGACGTTCGTGAGTGCCGGGCTCATTCGTTCCGACGCGGAAGGCGCTGCCGAACGGATCCGCCGGCAGAGCCTCGACCCGCACTGTCCGGGACGCCCGGCGCGGTTCGGTGCCCCGCAGTTGATGGCCGGGGGCGAGACCGAGGACACCGACGAGCGGTCCGCGGCCGGTAGTGGGGGTCGTGGTCAGGCGCAGACGCATCGTGAGGCGAGCTGCGTCCGAATCGGGGTCCTCACCGAAGGTCATGTCCAGGCCCGTGATGTCGTGCCAGCGGTGGCGACGGCGCAGCAGTGCCCTGGAGAGGGCGAGGCCCTCGCTGTCGGCGCGCACCCAGAAGCTGAGAGGCGCGGGCAGGGCCAGGACGAGGACGACCGCGGCGACGATCAGGAGGCTGGGGCCGACGCCCAGCCGATTCACTGCACCGCTTGCGCCGAGGACGACAGCCGCCAGAAGACCCAGAAGGCATCCGGGCCCTACGCCCGAGAAACGCCACAGGAAGCCCAGGCGCACGGTCCGGAACCGGTTCGTCGTATCCACAGCTTCCAGGGCCCTTGTGCCACAGATCCACAGCGTGGGCGAACCGTAGCCAGCGGGCTTCCGGGGCGAAGCCCGGCAGAGCCTGCGCGACGGCCGGACAGACCAGTTCGGAATCGCTCAACTGCGGTGGCCTCTCACGCACCCTGCCCCGTCCGCCCATCCGCGAGACCTCTAACATCATGTGGCGTTTCGTCGTCGGACGCCGATGCCTGCCTGGTCGTGTCCGCCGCCCAACGCCCACGACGTCCGCCGCACAGCGGTGGAGTCGGGTATCGAGGAGTCGAGGAGAGGAACGTTCATGCGCGCTCGGAGCATCGGCGCGGCCGCCGCAACCGCATTGGCGCTGGTGGCTGCCCGCGACCTCGTCCAGAAGAAGCACGCACTGCTCAGAAACTTCCCCGTGATCGGGCACGCCCGGTACCTGTTGGAGACGATCGGGCCGGAACTGCGCCAGTACGTCGTGACGTCCAACGAGGAAGAGCGCCCGTTCAGCCGTGACCAGCGCACCTGGATCTACGCGTCGGCGAAGGAAGAGAACAACTACTTCGGGTTCGGAACCGACGTGGATGTCGAGCATGTGCAAGGGCACGCGTACGTGAAGCAGCGGACGTTCGCCGGCACGCTGCCCGATCTGCACGACCCGCAGGCCCCGCTGCCCTCGGCCAAGGTACTGGGCGGCCCGCGCGGGCGCGCCAAGGCGTTCCGGCCGGCGAGCGTCGTGAACATCTCGGCGATGAGCTTCGGATCGCTGTCCGGCGCGGCCATCACGGCGCTCAACAAGGGCGCGGCGCTGGCCGGCGCGATGCAGAACACGGGCGAGGGCGGTCTCGCGCAGTACCACCGCAACGGCGGTGACCTCGTCCTCCAGATCGGGACGTCGTACTTCGGCTGCCGCAACGAGGACGGCACCTTCAACCTCGACAAGCTCAAGGACGTGGTCGCAGGCGCCCCGGTCAAGGCGATAGAGATCAAGCTCTCCCAGGGCGCCAAGCCGGGGCTCGGTGGGATGCTGCCGGGCGCGAAGGTGACCCCCGAGATCGCCAGGATCCGCGGCATCCCGGCCGGCAAGGACTGCGCATCCCCCTCTCGGCACACCGCGTTCCACGACGTCGACTCGATGCTCGACTTCGTGGAGCTGCTCGCTACCGAGACCGGTCTGCCGGTCGGGATCAAGAGCGCTGTCGGGGAGATGAGCTTCTGGCAGGAGCTGGCCACGCTGATGGCGCGTGGTGACCGCGGGGTCGACTTCGTAACCATCGACGGAGGCGAGGGCGGCACCGGGGCGGCTCCCCTGATCTTCACCGACTCGGTGTCGCTGCCGTTCCGGATGGGCTTCTCCCGCGTCTACAGCACGTTCGCCGAGTGGGGTCTGACCGACGACCTCACCTTCATCGGCTCCGGCAAGCTCGGCCTGCCCGAGAACGCCGCCGTCGCCTTCGCCCTGGGTGTCGACATGATCAACGTCGCCCGCGAGGCAATGCTGTCCATCGGCTGCATCCAGGCGCAGAAATGCCACACCGACAAGTGCCCCACCGGCATCGCCACCCAGAATCCGTGGCTGGTGCGCGGCGTCGACGCGCCCTCGAAGGCCACCCGGGCCGCTGTCTACCTGCGCACCCTGCGTAAGGAGCTGCTGAAGGTCTCGGGAGCTGTCGGCGTCGCCCATCCGGCACTCATCACCACCACCGACATCGAGATCATGAACGGCGACTACGACGCCCGCACCCTGGCGAACGTCTACGGCTACAAGGACGGCTGGGGCGAACTCGGCCCGGAGCTCGCCCAGGAGATCACCGCGCTGCTCACCGCCGAACCGACCCCTCTCCAGAAGCCTGCCGGCTGACGTGTGACGTGTGACGAGTGCCGGTGCCGGATCTGCGAGGTCGGGCGGTACGGGGCGGTCGGCCGCCCGAACGCCGACTCCACGCTGAGCCCGGCCGGCGGTGCCCTCAGCCACACGTGGCTGAGGGCACCGCCGCATTCGGGTCGCCAGCGCCTTCGTCGGAGGTCGGCTCTCGGCGCACTTCCCCGACCGGCCGCGAAGAAGGACTCCGGCTGGTCGGAACACGCCGCGAGATCCTCGGCTGCGCCGATACCGACAAGGGTCCGCTGCGTCCGCTGCAGTTGCGCAGACCTGCCTCGATTCCTACGGTGCAGCCGTGACGGGCAGGAACGGGAGGAGCGCACATGCGGGATCGCTAACCGTCGTAAACCCCCCAGTCCCGCACGCTGCCGTGACCGGAGCAGTTACCGCTGAAGACCCAGTAGCCCGGGCCGACCAACGGACCCCAGATTTCGGTACCGTCCGAGCACTGGGTCCACGATCCGGAACTTCCGTAGTCGACGTTGCAGTCCGCTCTCCACGACGTGCCGTAGTTGACGAAGTTGTTGCAGTAGTTCGCATGCCGTATCGAAGGAGCCCCGTTGCTGCCCTGAGTCACCACTACCGGCCCGTCAGGCACCTGTCGCGGCTGCGCCGTCGTTGCCGAGGCAGCGGACTCGACGGGCGCGGCACCCGCCGGTGCGGCTACGGCAGTGGAGGCTCCGACCAGGACAAGCAGCAGTCCAGCCGCTGGTACTAGATAGCGTTTCATTTTCCCTCCCTGGGATCAGGAATTCGCGCGGAAGCACCGCGCGATGCACAGAACGGGCATGCGCATGACATGGGCCGAATCGTGCGATCTCACCGTGACACGGAATACGCGGGGGCAATTGGGAATCAGCGCAGCGTCACTTGTGTCTTGGCGCAGCCTGAGCTTGCCGTGGCCTCGCGGCGGAATTCCGTGGGAGTCATGCCATGGACTGCCCGAAATGCTCTGCTGAACTCGGCCGGCACCAGGAAGCCCCACCGCGCTGCCAGCGCACTGATCGACTGGCTGCGTTGCCGGGGGTCGGCGAGGTCGGCCTGGCAGCGCTCCAGGCGCCGCCGGCGGATTGTGGCCGCGACGGTACTCGCCTCCGTACGGAACAGTTGGTGCAGGGCGCGGACGGAGATGTAGTGGTGCGCTGCGATGTGTGCTGGTGTGAGTTGGGGATTGCTGAGGTTGCGGTCGATGAAGGCGTGGATGTGGGCCAGCAGGACTTGGCGGCGGGTGTCTGCGGGAAGCCCTGATGCGGCATCGAGCCGCGTGGCCAAGAACGCGGTGGCCAGGTCGAATCCCACGCTCCCCAGGCGGAGCAGTTCCGCCTCGTCGCAGTGCGGGGCCTGGTCGCGCAGCCCGGCGAGATAGGAGGTGAGGAGCGCTCCCGACCCGGTCCGGGCGGGGAGAAGGGTGGCGACCAGTTCGTCCGTCCGATCTCGGGGGAGCGGTATCGCGGTTCTGGGCAGCCGGATCATGGTGATTCGAGGGAGCTGTCTGCCGTCCTTGAACTCGCAGGCCAGAGGGAGGGAGGTGTTGAACAGGGCCATGTCGCCGGCCCTGAGCAGGATGTTGTTGCGCCGTTGCTCCAGCCCGACCGGGCCGCCGTGGACCAGGAAGAGGAAGTAGGACTCGGGATCCGCCCGCCGGATGTGGATCGGGGTACGGCGGGCTGACATCGGGGAGAATCGGAATGCTGACACCTGGGTCTGGGGCAGCTGCAGCGAGGCCGCTTCTCCCGCGAAGGAGTCGGCGTGTTCGCACGTGATCGACACGGGAACGACCGTTTCGGCGACCATCGACGACCACCATTCGAAGCCGGCGCGCGCGCTGACGCTGTCGGTTGAGACGCTCGCCGCCCACGTGCCCGCCATCTCGCCTCCTGAGCCTGAACATGACAGGCTCCAATCTTCGGCTGCCCGGATGCCAACAAGCGAGCGGCTCGTCGGTCAGTCTGGTTACCTCTCAGGCCAAGAAGCTGTGCACCCTGTTGCTGGAACCGTGGAGGCGAGCGACCGGGTGGCTACCGACCCGTACCTGCCGGCTCCGGCGGGATGCAGGGGTCCGCTCACCGCGACCAGGCCCGCGCTGGTCAGGGCCGCAGGGTCGTACATCGGATCGCTGGAGGCCCCCGCGATGCAGGCACCACCGTGGATCCACACCGGCACGGGCAGCCCGGCCGTCCCCAGGGCCGGGGTGCTGACGTTGAGCGTGAGCCAGTCGTTCCCGGCTGAGCTCTCGGCCGTCGGTCCCGCCTGCGGAACGACGGGGCCGAACTCGGTCGCCTGCCTCGTCCCGTCCCACCCCTTGACCGCGGTCACGTTCCTTCGCCTCACTCGGTCCGGTCTTCATGGAAGCGAGGAGGCCGGACCGGTTGCTCCCAGAGGCCGGCCAGATGCGCGTGGAGGACGTCGTGTGCCTCTTGCGGGGTGAGGTGGCCGATGAGGACGTGCGTGGTGAGGCCGTCCGCAAGGGCGAGGAGGGTGCGGGCCTCGCGTTGTGGATCGAGGGACACGACGCCGGCTTCCGAGATGAGGCGGGTGAACGCCTCCTGCAGGGCTGCGTAGTTCGCCTTCAGCACCCTGGCGAGCGCCTTGCTGACAGCCGCTTGCGCGACGAAGGCGAGCCAGACCCTGGCCTCGGCGCGGTGCTCTTCCCTGAGTAGTGAGATCTCGGTGGCAGCGTGGCCCAGGGCGGTGTCGGCCGACTGGGCCGGGCTCCTGACAAGGCGGGCCTGTACGCGCTCGCTGATCCGCTCGCTGATGTGCCCGAGAGCGAATACGAGCATCTCTTCCTTGGTGCGGAAGCACCGCTGAACGGCGCCCATGGACACCTGCGCGCGGGCGGCGACGTCGCGCAGGGTCACGCCCTCAAGGCCGCGTTCGTCGGCGAGGTGGCAGACGGCCTCGGCGATGAGGCGGCGTCGGCTCACGTGATCCACCTGCCTGGGCATACCCGGTCGCCTCCCTGCTCCACGGTGCTCTGCTTCGCAGTGCACCTTATGCGATGCGCTCGTATCGGTTCCAGGATACGGTTGCGATTCCGATGCAGGTGCATCGGTACGTAGGGGAGGAAGGAAAGGCCATGCAGGACGCCCTGTGGAAGATGTCGGCCGCCGCCCAGGCGCAGGCCGTGCGCGACGCACACGTCTCGGCTGTCGAACTGGTCGAAAGCCACCTCGATCGCATCGCCGAGGTCAACCCACAAGTGAACGCGGTCACGCAGCTCCTGGCGGAGCGCGCACGCGAGGCCGCGGCACAGACGGACCGCCGGCGGGCCGCAGGTGAAGCGCTGGGGCCGCTCGCGGGCGTGCCGTTCACCGTGAAGGAGAGCACCGCCGTCGAAGGCGTGCCGACCACGTTCGGCACGGAGCGCTTCCGCGATCTGGTGGCGCCGGCCGACGCTCCCCCGGTGGCGCGGCTGCGCGCGGCCGGGGCCATCCCCATCGGGCACAGCAACATTCCCACCCTGATCCTGGCGGGGGTGCACACGCGCAGCGAGCTTTTCGGCGACACGGTCAATCCGTGGGACAGCAGCCGGACGCCGGGCGGCTCCAGCGGGGGCGACGCGGTGGCCGTGGCCACGGGCATGGCGGCGCTCGGGCTCGGCAACGACTCCGGGGGATCGGTGCGCGTCCCGGCCCAGTTCTGCGGCGTGGCCGGGCTGAAGCCGTCCACGGGCAGATTTCCGGCGGACCACCGCATTCTCGGCCTGGACGACCCCGGCCCGGCGTCCCAGATTCTGGTCACCGACGGCCCGCTGGCCCGGAGCGTGGGCGACCTACGGCTGGCTTACGAGGTGCTGGCCGGGACCGCCCCCGTACCCCTCACCCTCAGCACGCCGCCCCCGTCCCGGCGGCCTGGCTGAAACATCCCCGTTCGCCACGAACCGTCTTCAACGGCAGCCCGAGACCGCGGTACTTGTAGAGACGCCCGAGGCTCCGACGACGATCGGCGCCCAATGGCCCCGGCGTGCGACCGCACGCCGGGGCCGCGCGGCGCAACGGTTTGCGCGACATCCCGCGAGTGCTCCGAATCTCCGCTGAGCGCTTGGCCCGGTGGCCAGGGGTTCTTCCTTCGTTGGAGGCTCGACCGCCTACTGACGTAACTTCGGGATTCCTGAATCGCCATCGCCATCGCCTTGCCCGCGCGATCTGTGCTCTGGATGAGGGCGAGGGCCGACGCACCTCGGTGTCGTGACAGGGGATGATCTACTGCGTGACGAAGGAAGCGGATGCGGGCGCGGGCATTGACGAAGCCCATGCGTGGGACGCGAGGTTGGGCTGGGCGTTCGGACTGATAGCCGACGATCCCGTCGAGCGGGCCGCGGCGCTGGTCCGTCTTGCTGATGTTCGGGGGAACGCGCGGGATGCTCTTGGCCGGTTCAATGAGTTGTGGCGCTTGACGCTGCCGCTCGGCGGACAGGCGCAGTGGCGGGACCCGGCCTTCCTGCAGGCACATGAGATGTACGTCGAAGCCGGGAGGTATTCGCTGCCCGACGCGTTGTGGAACCGCCCGCCCGGGGACATCAGGACATGGCAGGGGCTGCCCTATGCGCTCCTCTTCCTGGAATGGGAGGCAAGGTATCCGCAGGAGTGGACCCGGCATGCCAAGAAGTGGGGCACGAAACAGAGCCTCATACGGGACGTGGCGGTCGCTGACCACGGCGAGACGGTCAGGACGAAGCTCACCGACCTGGTCGAGATCGTCGTTCAGAGGGCCTACCGCTGCAAGGACCGTGAGTACCTGCGCGTTGCTCGAGCCGTCGACAGTGAGGACCTGCGCGGCAGGCTGGAAACTGCCGCTCGGTCCGACAATCCGTGGGCAAGGCGGCATGCCGGCTATGTTCTTTGGCTTCTCGATCGCCCCGAGGTGCCCAACACGATCCACATCTGGCAGAACTGGATTGCGGCCGAAGCCAGAGGGTGAGGCCTCCATCCGTCCCCTCCCGCGCGAGGCGGTCGCCGGCTCGGTCTTCCTCCTTCGGGTGCTCCGGCGGGCTGCGACCACCCGGGTCGGCAACCACTGGATCAGCGCCGCGATGCGCGGGCAGACCGCAACGCCGGAGCGGCTCCGCCAGGCGGGTGCTCCCCTGCCCCGGGACGCGGCGCGGCAGACCCCGCGCCGGTAGCGTCTGGCTTTCCGGCCGCGCCGTTCGCAGGCGAAGTCTCCGAGACAGCCGACGCAGCCGGTGCAGAGCTTGCCGCCGTCCGGCGTAAGGCCAGGGGCGAGCCGCATGCAGGTTCCAAAGGTCTCCAGAGCGCGGGTGAAACAGCCTGCGGAGCGACAGCCGTCGGGCCGGTGGGCCGCCCCGAGCCGGACAGCCCGACGGCATCGCGCGCAGAACAGGTCCTCAGCTTGTTCTCTAACCTTTGGCGGAGCCTCAGTGACGCCGGTAGGTTCTTCGTGGTGACTTTGATGGAGACGCAGGGCCTCGTGTCGATGACCGACGAGGCGCAGTTGCGCTGGATGGCGCTGGGGGACACGACTCGGCAGCCGGCCGTGATCCTGCTCCATGGCGGTCCGGGGCTGCCGGACTATCTGGGCGATGTCGCCCCCATGGTCGCGGACCTCGCGCCTGTATACCGGTACGACCAGCGTGGCACGGGCCAATCCCCGTGGCGGGGCCCCCATTCCTTCGCCCGGCATGTCGACGATCTCGCCGAGCTGCTCGACGCGTGGGACGTGCCCAAGGCTGTGCTGATTGGGCACTCCTACGGCACCGATCTGGCGAGCCGGTTCTGCTTGAGGCACTCTGACCGGGTGGCCGCAGTGCTGCTGATGTGCGGGCCATTCGTAGGTGATTGGCGTACTGGGGACCGAGCGGAGCGTGGCCGACGCATGTCCGCAGCGCAGCAGGAGCGGCTCCGCGAGTTGGAGGAATTGCCGCACCGTACGGAGGAGCAGGAAGTCGAATTGCTCACGCTGGCCTGGTTCACCGACCATGCCGATCCCGGACGCGGGTGGCACTGGGCAGCCCAGGGTGCCCGGCGGCGCCGCCCGGTCAACTGGTCTATGAACGGCGAACTTGGCAAGGAAGGACGCTCGGATCCGCTCGATGAGCACCTTGCCGAGCTACGGGCGCGGCTGCCCGCGCGGGCGGAGCTCCTTGGTGGGGCCGATGATCCTCGTCCTGTGTCGGCGCTTGAATCACTCGCGCTCCGGCTCGCTCTTCCGTTCACCCGGATCGAGGGCGCGGGGCACGAACCCTGGTTGGAGCAGCCCGAAGTTGTGCGTACACACCTTCGGCGATTCGTGCAAGGCGCCGTGGGCACGTAGGGCTTCGAGGGGTTCGTTGGTCGGCTTCGTCCCCGGCTGCCGGCACCGCGGCATCCGATGTCGAAATGGTTGACGAACAAGATGATCAGGCGTCAGATCCGGGGCGGCATTCTCTCAGAAGGGCTTCGCGGAACTCTCGCATCTGTTCGTTTCGTTTGTGAGACGGTCTGCCCACGCTCGCCAGCCGGATTCGGCACCGGGTCAACAAGGCATCGGGCGATTGTCCGGATCGGCATCGCCGCTTGGAGTGGCCGCGTGGTCCGGGGCCAGGGAGTGGATGTGCGGTATCGGTGAAGCCAGTAGCCAGAGCAGTGACAGCATTCCCCCCGCGGCGCCGATGAGCAGTGTTGCCCGTAGGCCGAAGGCGGTGGCGAGCAGGCCGCCGACGACGGCCCCGATGGGACGTATGCCGTAGTTGATGGTGCTGAACGCGCCCGCCACGCGGCTGCGCATGCCATCAGGGATCACTCTGGTCTGCGGGGAGTTGAGGTTGACGTCGAAGAGCATGACGCCAACCCCGGAGAGGAACTCCGCCGTGGCCAGTGCTCCGGCGCGGGCCCAGAGCGGGCCTCCCGCGCCGGCTGCGATGGCGATGGGCGCCGGAAACAGCACGGCTCCCACAACGATGCTGCGCCCCACACCGATACGTCGCGAGATCCTCGGGGCGAGGATGGCACCGAGGAAAGCGCCGGTTGAACCGACACCCAGAGTCAGTCCGACAACTCCGGCGGACAGCCCCAGGACGCGGCTGGCGAACAAGACCATCAGCCCGCTGCCTGCGACAAAGGTGAAAAAGTTGATGGTCATCGCGCAGCAGAGCCCGGCACGCAGCACCGGGTGACGTCCGACGAAGGCGATCCCCTCCCGGGCGCGTCGTAGCAGTGAAGGAACCGCTGCCTCGTCGATGCCGGGAGGTGATTCGCCGAGCGGGATCCGCCCTATCAGGAAGGCGGACGCCGCGTACGACAAGGCATCGACAACGACAGCGACGGGCGCGGTCAACGCTTGATGGTCACCGAGGGAGTTGCTCCCACATGGGGCGCGAGTTGCGTGGCCGTCGCCGGCCCGTGCCGGTGGAGGCGGTCGAGGATCGCCAGTCTCACTGCATGTGCCAACGCCCGCATCGCCTGCGGATCGGTGATCTCGATATCGCCTAGCCGATTCCCGGAATCCATAACGTGAGAGTGTCCTCTCACATTGAATGTGCTCACGCTCACCGTCCCCTTCCGGCGCCCGGCTGTGGCGCACGAACACCGCGGCCGAGTGTCACGGACGGTGGTCGCGTCCGTCCCGCGTGTCGAAGGCTTCGCGTGCGCGTGCGATGGCGGGCATGTTCTCCGAGGCCCACGCCAGCAGCACGTCGATGGGAGGCCGAAGGGTCTTGCCGAGTGGTGTGATCCGATACCTGACCGCCACCGGGCGGGTGGAGACGACCTCGCGCTCGATCACGCCGTTTCGTTCGAGTCGTCGAAGTGTCGCGGTCAGTGACTTCTGTGTGACCTGAGGGACGGCTCGGCGCAATTCGTTGAAGCGGCACGGGCGTTCGCAGAGCTCGTTGAGGACGCTGAGCGACCACTTGTCGAGGATCTGGTCGAGCAGTTCGCGGTGCGGGGGGTCGATGCGGAGTTCGTTGTCGGTATCCATGGCGAAACCTGGTCTCGTTGAAGTGTCCTTCTTCTACTAGGTAGCTTACGGATACCTAGTTCAAAGGAGAAACAGCCATGACTGTTCAGCACTTCACGCCGGAAGGCATGCTGCAGCCGGTTCCGTACCACCACGTGGCCGTGGGCACCGGGACGAAGCATGTCCACGTCAGCGGGCAGGTTGCGCGCCGGGCCGACGGGACTCCGGTCGCGCCCGGCGATCTGGCCGGGCAGGTCGCCCAGGCGCTGCGCAACACCTCCGTCGGGCTGGCGGGCGCGGGCGCGTCGTTCGCGGACGTGCTGCGCCTGACGTTCTACGTGACCCGGTGGAGCCCGGAGCGGATCGGCGACTTCATGGCGGGTGTGGAGGCCGTCGCCGACGAGATCGGGCTCCGGCTTCCCATGCCGCCGGCCTCCCTCATCGGTGTCGAGTACCTCTTCGAGCCGGATGTGCTCGTCGAGGTCGAAGCAACCGCGCTGCTCGGTTGATTCCTGAGGCGGATGCCTTCCAGCCTCGTTCTGACGCGGTCGCCTTGAAGGGGCGGCGGTGGTCGGCCCACCGTCCGTGAACCGGACCGGACCAGCCGGCATCGACGGCTCGATCCGGTCCGGTATCGCATCACTGATCACCAGGGGGTGCCTTCGGAAGGTCGGATCCGGACCTGTGAGGACGGCGAGTGCCGTACGTCGTGTGTGTGGTGGGCGTGGGGGAGGGGCGACCAGTGGGTCCGTGCCGCGCAGGCCCGGTCGTGCGAGGGCTGCTCGCTGGTGGTCAGGAAGCCGGTGACCGCGTCGTTCGCGCACTGGCACGACCACCTGCGCCGGCAGCGGTCGCAGCTCGTGGAACGGATCGCCCGCCTGAAGCGGATGGTGCACGCCGTCGACCGCATGATGGAGGCGTCGCGGCCCGGGATGCGGCTGACCCCCGAGGAACAGGTCGAGATCTTCGGCGCCGACTGGCAGCCCGCCTGGGTCGAGGAGGCCGAGGACCGCTGGGGCGACAGCGCGCAGTGGGCACAGTACGCGCAGCGGGCCGCCCGGATGACACCGGAGGACTGGAAGGCCACCGCTGCCGCGACGGAGACCCTGAGCGCCGACCTGGCCGCCGCGAAGCGGGCCGGAGTCGCACCGGGTTCTGATGCGGCGAACGCCCTCGCGGAGCGGCACCGGGCGATGATCTCGGCGTACCTCGACTGCACGCACGCGATGCAGGTGTGCGTCGGGCGGATGTACGTCGACGACCCCGGGTACGCCGAGTACTACGACGCGCTCGCGCCGGGACTGACCGTCTGGCTGCGCGAGGTAGATCTCCGCGAACGCCGGGGCGCGGGGCGTCGACCCGGAGTCCGCGAGGTGGGAGTGATCGCGGCCCGGCCCGGGGCCGGCAGGCCCGGTGCCGCTGCCACTGTCGGTGCAGGTCAGTCCACGGGGACCAGCGTGAGGTAGGCCATCCCGAGCACACCCCGGTAGCCCCTCAGCCAGCTCGCCCGGTGCCGGTCGACGCGCTCGCGGGTCTCCTTCGCCAGCGGGTGGTCCGGGTGAGTGGCCAGCCACTCCTCCACGTCCGACTGATAGCCGGACTCGAAGTCCTCCCACTCGTCGTCCCCTGCCGTCTCGATCCAGACGGGCCGGAAACCGGCGGACACGGCGAGGTCGACGAGTCCGGCCAGATCATGGTGCTCGTCGGCACGGGCGTCCGGCCACATCGCGGCCAGTTCGGCCGAAGTGGGGGAGCGCTGCCAGAAGCCCTCGGCGAGCAGCACCCGCCCGCCGGGCGCGACTGCCCGGCGCAGCGCCCGCAGCGCGCCCGCAGTGGTCTCGGGCGGTTCCGCGTCGCTGAGGGCATGGCTGGCCCCGAGACACAGGACGAGGTCGGCGGACCCGTGCGACGCCTCCTCGGCGGACCCCTCGACGAACTCCACGCGTCCGGTCAGCGCACGGGCCTCGGCGTTCGCGCGTCCCCGGGCGATGTCCTCACCGTTGAGATCGATTCCGGTTCCGGTCGCCCCCGGCACCGCTTCGAGGACCCGGAGCATCAACTCCCCCCAGCCGCAACCGATGTCCAGCACTCGTGCGGGGGCGGCCCGGCCGAGCCGGTCGACGATCCGCGCGGCCCGCGCCTCGGAAAGGGGGCCGTGGAAAGTGAGCCGGGTCAGGCGCGGTGGAAGATCGGTCTCAGTCATGGGGCGCACGCTAACGCCGATGGGCCTGCCACGGACACCGAGTTTCGCTCCCGCCGCACCGGAGCACGTCGGATTCGTCAGGGCCACAGGCCGACGTTCTCCCGTCCGACGCGGATCTCCACCAGACGATGTCCTTGTCGAGCCGGGACTTCCGGACGGCTCAGGCTATCGTCCGGCAGGCGGTACCTTCGGAATCGGAATACGCCCCGAACAAGCCCGAACGTGCCCCGAACACGTTTCAGACCGACCGGCAATTGGGGGGTGGGTGAAGGAGCGGGGCTGGGTGCGTGCAGCTGCAAGGCGGAGGACTGAGGCAACGCAATGGGGTCTCCCCTGCTCGAGCGAAGCCGAGAGCTTGGGGAAGTTGTTGATTGACGACAACGCGGCAGATGTGCGTGCCCAGCCCCGCGACGCCGCCCCCCTATTGCCGGTCGGTCTTAAGGCTGCGAACGAGCCATGAGGAGCGAGGACATGCCCGGTCGCCCGAGCACGCGTTGACGCTGTAGGCCGTGTCCGGCCTGTCATCGCGTGCTGCCTTCGATGCGCGGCACAGCGAGCCTTCCCGCACCCGAAGCGTCGGCACAGCCGTCGTGCGCCGGGTGGCGGGCCTTGTTCTCGGCTACCGAGGGGCCCTTGTGCCGTTCGATCCTTCCTCTTCCGTTTCCTCCTCCGCGTCCGGCTCCGGGCGCTCTGTTCCGTCCGGCCCGTGGCGGGACGGTGACTTCCGCAGACTCTGGGCGGGCCAGACGGCCTCCCAACTCGGCGAACACGCAGGCCTGGTGATCCTTCCGCTGATCGCCGTGCTGACCCTCGACGCCGACGTCGGCCGGCTGGGCGTACTCCGCGCGGTGGGACAGGCGCCGGCCCTGCTCCTCTCGCTCCTCGTCGGCGCGTGGGTGGACCGATGGCGCACCCGTACGGTGATGGTCCTGGCCGACTTCGGCCGGGCCCTGGCGCTGGGAGCGGTCGCCGCGGCCGGGCTCCTCGGTGTGCTGGGGCTGCCGGTCCTGTTCGTGGTCGCCTTTGTCGTCGGGACCCTGTGACCTCCCTCGTACGGCTGGTGAAACGCGATCAGCTGGTACGCGGCAACAGTGCGCTGGAAGGCAGCAGGTCTGCTGCCCAGACCGGCGGACCGGCCCTCGGCGGCATGCTGGTCTCCCTGCTGTCGGCGCCCCTCGCCGCCGCGTCCAGCGCGCTGTTCTTCGCGCTGTCGTTCCTGTCGATCCGGCGAATACGCCGTGACGAACCGGTCCTGCGGCACCCGGGGCGTCCCCCTCGGGTCCGGCAGCGGATTCTTGAGGGCCTCCGCTTCGTCGTCGGCCATCCCGTGCTGCGGACGGTGGGGCTCGCCTCGGCCGCCTTCCAGTTCTCCTCCGCGGCGGTGATGACCGTGCAACTGCTCTTCCTGACCCGCGAACTGCATCTGTCGGGCACCGCCGTCGGGATGGCACTCGCGGCGACGGGACCGGGAGCGCTGCTGGGCTCGCTGCTCGCCGCCCGGCTCCCGGGCGCCGGGGCCAGGCGTGTCGCGAAACGATGGCAATGGGGCAACAGCGCCTCCGCCGTCGCTCAGCCCAGCGCGTCGGCCGCGCTCACGAGGAACCCGGCGAGGGTCTCCTCGCCGGGGGAGGGGACATCCATCAGCCCCCAGCGGCCGACCATCCCCGTCCCGGTGTCGAGGAACGATCCCGCGTACGGGTCGTCCGGGTTGTCCGCGGTGAACGGCACCCAGGCACCTGGCCACTCGCCGGTCGAGACCATCATGGAGCGCAGGCTCATGGCACGGTCGATCCGCAACAGCCCCTCCCCGTGCAGGAAGGTGTTCAGGTCCTCTTCCGCTTCCTCGTCGCCGACGAGCAGCGCCGGCAGCGGCAGGTCGCTGTGTTCCCACAGCCACAGGATCTGCTCGGGCAGATCCTGACCCAGCATTTCCGCGTAGCGGGGCTCCCGCTCGAACGCGGCCGGGTCCGGCGGCTCGGGGTACAACGCGCCACCCGCCCCCATGTCCCACAGCCACCGCAGCCTGAGGGGCAGCGGCAGGGCGAGCATCTCCTGGTAGCCGACCATGAACCCGAACGCCGCGAGATGCGCGGGCATCTCATGGGTGCCGTCATGCAGCAGCCACAACGCCTTCAGCTCGGCGGGCAGGGCGAAACCGGTCTCCTGCTCCGCCGCCTCCAGCTGCCCGGAAGTCGCGGGCGGGCGCAATGCCGTATGTGACATCGGGGCGTGCGCCTTCAGCCACTTCTCTATTCGGCCCCACGCCGTCACCACGGCGGCGACCTCGTCCGGCTCGTCCTCGCTGGGCATCATGCACGTCAACATATACGCGGCTGGGCAAGCCGGTTCGGCCCTCCGGGCCCGTCCGGCGACAGGCCGGAGCCGGCCCGGAACCGGAGCCGGTACTCCGTCGGCGGCGTGTCGAGATTCCGGCGGAACGCCCGGATGAGGGTGTCGGTCGTACCGAACCCGCAGGTGGAAGCGGGGTTATTACGAGCGTGTGTCGTGGTGGTCGTCAGCATGCTGGTCCCCGCGGTGTGGGTGGCCGCGGTGGCGCTGGGGATCCGGTGGGGAGCGGGGAACCCGTGGTCGTGGTTGGCGCCGTTCGTGCTGGTGTGCGTGGGTACGCTCGGCCTCTCCCGCCCGGTCTGCCGGACGGTCCGCCTTCTCGTCGCCAGGTGGACGGCCACCGCCATCCCGGCCGGCTACCGGCAGGCCGGGCCGGTGACGCGGATGTCCACCGGGTACTGATGGAACGGCTTCGGCTACGAGCGCACCAGCCGCGACGCCCTCATGGACCAGAGGTGGCGGGTCCGCTGGAACGACCCCGCAAACTGGCGCGACCTGCAGTTCGTCGCCATCGCGCCGTTCACCATGGGCGTGGTCGCTTCGCTCCGCACCCTGGCCCGAGGTTCTGCTGGACGACCAACTCCGCTCGGCAGCAAGGAATTCGCATCCGCACAGACATGGAAGTGCCACCGCGTCGCGCGGGCGGTCGTGACGGTTGCCCTGTGACGGGATCTTCACGGCCATGTCCCGACTGTGTGCCATCGGGCGGTCCGCCGAAAATCGGTGGTTAGCCTGACGGCGCTCAAGGTGTCCCTGGGGGACGTCGGAACAGTCGGACGGAAGTGGGAACAGAGATGGGCAGTCGTACCGGGCGCATGGTGTCGCGTAGGCAAATACTCAGACTGACCGGGACAGGGCTGGGGCTGGCCGTGTTCGGGGCCGGGGTCGTGGGGTGCGGCCCCGAGGAGGAGGCGGACGTACCGGGCGGCAGTGCGACGCCGGGCGGGGACAGGAACGGTGACACCTTCACCACCCCGCCACCGGGCACCGCGCCCGAGCCCCTGTGGAAGGCGAATGCCGCCAACACCGGCCTGGCCGGCAACGACGCGCTCGCGGCGATCGGGGACGTGGTCCTGGTGTCGGGCGATCCGCTGGTGGGACGGGACATCGTCAGCGGCAAGGAGAAGTGGTCGCGCAAGGGCGTCACCACACCCGGCGCCAAACTCATCGTCGGTGGCGGCACGCTCTACCTCGCCAGCGCCGAGTACGACGGTGACGTGGTGGGTCTGGATCCGGCCACGGGCAAGGAGACCTGGCGCAGCCGCCTGGGCAAGAAGTACGAGCAGCCGCGCCCGATCGCGGCCGACGACCGCCATGTGTACGTCCTCGCCGGCATCCTGGAGAAGGACTTCACGACGCCGAACAACGTGATCGCCGCGATCGACACCACATCCGGCAGGATCGCCTGGCGCGAGCAGCGCGACGCGGGGACCGAGGAGTTCGGCATCACCGCCGCGGCCGTCGGCGGGCGCCTGGTCTACACGGACTACCGGGAGAACGTGACCGTCCGGGACACGGCGACCGGCCGGCAGCTGTGGACGAAGAAGATCAGCCGTTCCAACAACCGGCGCTTCGCCGTGCACGAGGGCCTGGTGATCGTGGCGGACGGCCGGCGGCTGCGAGCGTTCGACCTGGTCGGCGGCAAGGAACGCTGGTCGCTCCGGACGGAGGAGTTCAGCTCGTTCAACGACCCGCACGTCCTGGACGGGGTGCTGTACGCGGCCGACAGCGCGCGCGGCATGTGGGCGGTGGACCCCGGTACGGGCAAGCGGATCTGGCGTAACGAGGACCTGCGGGAGTCGGCGACGCAGGCGTGGCAGTTCGCCAAGGTGAAAGGCACCCTGTACGGCGCGACCGAGTTCGACGAGGACGGCGGCGTGCACGCCTTCGACGCGGCGACCGGGAAGCTGCGCTGGACCTACAACGACCACACCGGTGACATCCAGCAGTGGTACGTGGTGGCGGCGGGCGACCGGTTGGCCGCGATGCACGGGAAGCGGCTCTATGCGCTGCCCGCAGTGTGATCGGGGCGCGATCCGGACGGGCCCGGGTCGCACCCCCGCACGTCGTCCGAACGCCGTCTACACGTCGTCCCAGGCCATCGAGCTCAACCTCCAGCCGTCCGGTGTCCGGATGAACTGCGTGGTCTTGCGGCCCTCGCCCTCGAACGGCTCGCCGTTGAGGATGCCGGACTTCCGGTACTCGCTGAACCGGTGCGCGATGGACCCGAAGATCTCGGTCCGCTCGGCGACTTCCCATTCGGAGAACTCCGTCATCGTCCCGTCGGTGAGCACCTTCTCCCGGGGCTCGATGAATGAGTCGATGTCGTAGACCACGGGCTCGTCCCCGACATTCGCGATGATCATGCCCTGCGGGATGAACACCTCGCGGATGACGTCGAGGTTCGGCCGGCTGCCGCCGGTGTTGGCGAACGCGCCGAGGAAGGTGCGCATCAGCCGGTCGAGCTCGGCCTTGACGTCGGACGCTGACACCTCTGCCGCAGCCGCTTCTCCCGTAGCCGCAGCCTTTCCAGCGAGTGACCACTCCTCGGAAAGGACCGACCAGACCTCGCTGTCGCGCCGCACCCCCCGGTAGAGGGAGTGCTGCCGCAGCACACCGTCACGGGTCATCCCGAGCCGGCGCGCGACCTCGATGCTGCGGGTGTTGCCCGCCGCGGCCCACCACTCGACCCGGGTCATCCCGCGCTCCGTGAAGGCCCAGTCGATCAGCGCCCGGCACGCCCGGGTCACCAGCCCCCGGCCTTCCCCGGCGGCCTCCAGCCAGCAGCCGACCTCACAGACCCCGGAGGTGCTGTCGAAGCGCGTGAACATGACGCCGCCGACCAGCGTGCCGTCCAGCCAGATCCCGTAGATCCGGGCGGTGTCCTCGGCCTGCTTGTCGGCGTAACGCTGAAGGACGGCCGTGGCGGAAGCGAGGTCGGTGCTGAAGGTCGCCCAGGGTATCCAAGGGTCCACATAGGGCCGTGCGCGGTCGATATGGGCGAGGAACTCCTGCGCGTGCCGGGGTTCCAGGGGGCGGAGCCGGGCGGTGTCGCCGAGCGGCAGTGTGAACACGGATACCTCGTCCCTGGGTACGTAACAAGCGTTCGGTACGTAAGGTAGCAGCATGCCGCCCGCACCTGGAGACCGCGAAGCCCGCCGAGAGGACGTTTCCGAGGCGGTGTGGCACGTACTGGCCGACAAGGGATTCGGCGGGCTGACCCTGCGCGCCGTCGCCACCGAGATGGGCGTCTCGACCGGGATGCTCATGCACTACTTCCCGGCCAAGCGGGCCCTGATCGCACATGCGCTGGACCTGCTGGAGAAGCGCACCGCGGAGCGCCCCCGTCGCGCGCGTCCCGCCGAGGGTCTTGCCACCGTACGGGCCATGCTGCTGGACATCCTGCCGCTGACCGCGGACGACACCGCCCGCAACCGCATCTGGGTCAGCTCCTGGGACCTGGCCCTCGCCGACGACGGGCTGGCCACGGACCAGGCCGACCGCTACACCCGGATGCGCTCGACACTCCGCCCGCACCTCGAAGCCGCGCGTGGCCTGGGCGAGCTTCCCGCGGCCGCCGACCCGGAGCAACTCGCCGCCACCGCCGTCGCGTTCACCCACGGACTCGTCGTCCAGACTCTCTTCGACCCGGCCCGGTTCCCCGAAGACGTACAGATCGCCATGCTCGACGACTTCCTGGCTTCGCTCGCGCGGCGATGAGTTCCGGGCACGGCGCCCCCGTGGCGGCGCATCCGTACCCTCAACCTCAACCTCAACCTCAACCTCAACGTCAGCCTCACCTTCACCCTCGCTGTGCGAACGGCCCGTCGAGGGCGGCCCACTGGAGCAGCATGATGGTCTTGGCGTCGGCGATCGTGCCGTTGCGGATCCGGTCGAGCGCCTCGGTGAAGGGCAGTTCGACGATGGTGATGTCCTCGCCCTCGGCGGCGATTCCGGCGGTTTTGATGGGGGTGTCGGCCGCGTCGTAGGGGGCGGCGAAGAAGTGCAGGCGCTCGGTGACCGAGCCGGGGCTCATATAGACGTCGAAGACGTGCTCGACGGTGCCGACGGTGTGCCCGGTCTCTTCGGCGGCCTCCCGGCGGATGGCCTCCTCCGGGCTGTCGCCGTCCAGGAGCCCGGCGGCGGTTTCGAGCAGCATCCCGTCGGGATGTCCGTTGACATAGGCGGGGAGGCGGAACTGACGGGTCAGCAGCACGGTGCGCCGCTCGGTGTTGTGGAGCAGGATGGTCGCCCCGTCACCACGGTCGTAGGTCTCGCGCTGCTCGCGGCTCCAGTGTCCGTCACTGTGCTGGTAGTCGAAGGTGGTCTTCCGCAGTACGTACCAGTCGCTGGAGAGCAGCTCCACCTCGCGGATCCTCACGCACGGGTTGCCGGTGAGGTCGCGGCCGTGCTGGTCCAGGCCGGTGCGGCCGCGCCGGTCGGGGGTGTCGATGCCGGCGGTCACCGGGCGGCCGGAACCGCGGCGAGACCGGCGTAGACGTCCTTGCCCTGCGCAAGGGCCAGGTCGGCCATCCGGTCCGCGCCCTCGGAGGGGCCGCCGATCCGCAGGACCGCGTCGCAGCGGGCGAGCAGCCGCTCGGCGACGGGGTGGAAGATCTCCTGGAAGAGCGTGTCACCGGGGCCGGTGCTGCCGGCCGTCTCCAGGAGCGGCAGGGCGAGGGCCTCGCCGGTGACGGGCAGGTGCCCGGCGCGGAACAGGACGAGAGCGGCTTCGTTCATCGCCCGTACGTTGGCCTCGAGTCTGCGGGGGTCGTCGCCGGTGCCTGACCGGTAGGGGCCCGCGACGAGAATCATCTGCGCGCGTGGAACGCTGGTCATGACCGTTTCACTCCTTGGGTACGGGCATCGCCTGGGGCGTGGGCATCGCCTTGGGCGTGGGCGGATTCAGACGAGAACGCTGTCGACGCCCGCGTCCCGCAGGGCTTCCAGGGTCTCCGGGCCGCTGGGATGCGTGGCGGCGTCCTCGGCCGCCTTGTCGGTGACGAAGCGGTGCACCGCGTCGAGCGGGGCGACCCGGCTGAACGCGCGTACTCCCAGCTTGGTCGCGTCCGCCACCGCGATCGTGCGGGTGGCCCGGGTGAGCCCGACCTGCTTGACGGCCGCGTCGTCCAGGGAGAACTCCGACCAGCCGTGCTCGGCGTGCACACCGCCGATGGACATCACGAAGCAGTCGAAGGCCAGGGACTCCAGGGTGCGCAGCGCCAGCGGGCCGACGAGGGAGCGTTCGGCGGGACGGGAGCGGCCGCCCACGACCAGCAGGTCGATCCCGGGCCGGTCGGCCAGGCTCATCGCCGCCTGCAGGCTGAGCACGGCGACCGTCAGCGGGGCGCGGGCGGCCAGGTGCTCGGCGACGTGCACGGTCGTGGTCCCCGCGTCGAGCAGCACACGCGATCCCGGCTCCACCAGCGCGGCCACGGCCGCGCCCAGGCGGTCCTTGGTGGCTGCCTGCCAGGGCTCCCGCGCGGAGAATCCCGCGTCCTCGTCACGTGGGCGGGTGGCGACGGCGCCACCGTGCACCCTGCGCACCAGGCCCTGTTGCTCCAGCGCGTCGAGGTCCCTGCGCACGGTCATCTCGGAGATGCCCAGGCGATGGGAGAGCTCCGACACGGAGACCCGGTCGGAGCCCTGCACCAATCGCAGGGTCAGGTCCAAACGATTGGCGACACCCATGCCTCAATTTCTACCATGAATGAGTTTGAATGAACATCGTGGTGTGCGAATGCGGATCGCGAGAGTCCGAACGGTTCCGCCGCCGTCACTGCCACCGCCACTGTCGCTGCCGCTGCCGAGGTCAGTTCATCTGCCGGCGGACCCGCTTCGCCTCGCGGTCGATGGCCCAGGCGTCGGCGACCGGCCCGAGGTGGCCGAGCTTGTCGGGGTTGATCACGCCGCGGACGGTCTGAATCCTGCCGTCGAGCACCTCGAGGACCATGGTGTTCAGAACTCTGCCGTCCCGGTCGCGGAAGACCGCGCCGGGCTGGCCGTTGACCTCGTGCGGCTCGCACGTCACGTCGATCCGGAACAGCCATGGGAAGGCCGTGCCCAGCACCCGGGCCACGTTCTCCGCGCCCACGACGGCCTTGGCCAGCTGCGGGGCCTTGCCGCCGCCGTCCCCGACCAGCTGCACATCGGCGGCCAGCAGATTCTGCAGCCCGCCCACATCGCCGTTCTTCAGCGCGTCGAAGAACCGCGTCGCCAACTCCCGCCGCTCCTGGGAATCCGCCGCGAACCGCGGCCGTCCGGCCTCCATGTGCCGCCGCGCCCGTACCAGCAACTGCCGGCACGCCGCCTCGGAACGCCCCACCGCCGAGGCGACCTCGTCGAACCCGAAGGCGAACACCTCCCGCAGCAGGAAGACCGCCCGCTCCAGCGGGCTGAGCCGCTCCAGCAGCAACAGCGCCGCCATCGACACCGAGTCGGCCAGCTCCACCGACCGCGCCGGATCCTGGTACGGATCGCTCAGCAGCGGCTCGGGAAACCACGGCCCGACGTACTCCTCCCGCCGGACCCGCGCGGAGCGCAGCACATCGATCGAGATCCGGGTCACCGCGGCCGACAGAAAGGCCTTGGTCGACGTGGGCCGGGTCGTCGAACCGTCGAAGCGCAGCCATGTCTCCTGCACCGCGTCCTCGGCCTCGGTCACACTGCCCAGAATCCGGTACGCAATCGAGAACAGCAGCGGCCGCAGCTCCTCGAACTCCTCGACCTTGCTCACACCGACTCAACTCCCCCTACTCGCCAACGCCGGTAGCTCCACCGGGACCGGCCGGGCCACCGGCGGGCCAGAGCAGTGCCCCCGCGAGCCCGGCCCGGTGGTTGATACCGCTCAGTGGAACTGCCCGGGCTCGTAGGAGCCGGCCGGCTGCTGGGCGATGACGTTCAGCCGGTTCGCCGTGTTCATGAAGGAGACCAGGACCACCAGGGAGGTGAGCTGCTCCTCGTCGTAGTGCTTGGCGGCAGCGGCCCACACCTCGTCGCTGACCCCGCCGGCCCCGTCCGCGATCCGGGTCCCCTGGTCCGCCAGCTCCAGCGCGGCCCGCTCGGCCTCGGTGAACACCGTGGCCTCCCGCCACGCCGCCACCAGATGCAACCGCACCGAGGTCTCGCCGGCAGCGGCTGCGTCCTTGGTGTGCATGTCGATGCAGACGGCACAGCCGTTGATCTGACTCACACGCAACGCCACCAGCTCCTGCGTCGCGGCCGGCAGCGGCGAGTCCTTGATCGCCTTCCCCGCCGACATGAGGTGCTTGAAGGCCTTGCCGGCGGTCGGGCTGGCGAAGTAGTTCAGTCGCGCGTCCATGGTGTGCTCCTCCGTGGTCGTCAGTGGCTACACCCCTGAGACGAGACAGCCCGACCCCCTGTGACACGGAGGGATGTGACCTGGATCTCCGCCTCCCTGCCGCCCGCGCACCGTCAGACGACGACGAGACGGTTGGGCGCCGAGCCCCGGCCGAGGTTGCGGAACAGCTTCTTGATGTCCTCCGGGGCGAGCTTGATGCAGCCCGCGGACTTGTAGTCGCCCACGCCGTCCCAGCGCCGGCTCTCGGTGCTGCCCTGGCCTCCGGCGCGGGTCATCTCGCTGTGGATGAAGAGTTCCGTACGCGTGGTCCGGCCGTTCCTGCACGTCTTGTTGCTCAGCGGGATGGCGTACCCCTTGATGAAGTTGCCGTTGTAGCGGGTCTGGCGGGCGCCGACGGTGTACGTGCCGGCGGGCAGCCAGCCCTTGCCCGAGGCACACTCGTCGCGCCCCTTCGCGTTGTTGCGGCCGAGCCCGGAGCCGGCGCGGAAGACGGCCTCCGTCTTGTTGTTGCGTACCACCATCAGACGCGAGTTCTGAGGGTCACTGGCGTTCCGTACGAACTTCAAGGTGGTGACGGCGGCAGCTGCCGCAGCCGGGCGGCCGCCGGACGCGGGAGCGGCCTGACCGCTCGGGGCGGTGGCGGCGGCAACGGTCACCAGGGCCATGGCACTCAGGCCGATGACAGCGGCACGGGCACGCAGGGGAGAGGTCGCGGACATGGGTGATCACTCCTTCGAGGTTGGTCGAGCCGGCATGCCCCGGGAGTCCGGGAGCGTCTTCCCGGACTCCATCGGTCCCGCGTCGAGCTGTGGGGACCGTGCGGTGCGGGGCGCCGTGGATCAACCATGAGCCCTCGAAGACGCCGTACGGAACGCCTGGCCGTCATGCGCCGATGGCCGGTCATGCATGCACCTATGCACCGCCCTGACCTGTGCTTATGTGTGCCATGGCAGGCCGGTGCGGGCGGAGCCGCTTGCCCAGCTTCGTGGCCAGGATGACCGAACTCGCCGCCTCCATCCGCCTCCTGCTGGCCGGCTACCGCGAACGGGACCAGCGCCCCACGGCCCGCCCGGCAGGCACTGTGGCCGTCGCCGCGGTCACCAGGCTGTTCCCCCTGCCGACCGAGCGCCCCTGAGCCGGGTCCGCATGCCCGATACCGGGCGTCCCGGGTCGGGCCGAGCATCTCGGGTTCGAGTCGATTCCGCCTTGTCGGCAGTGAGCCGGGGGCAGGCGTGGGATCTTCAATGGGGCCCCGCGGAGGGCGGGTCCGGCGTGACGCGTGTGGCGTGACGGGCGTCCGAGCGGGGGTTGGGTGGCTGTGAGGGTTCTGGGCGGCCGATATGAGCTGGTCGCATCACCGCATCTGACGCCGCACGCTGATCCGCCAGGGATTACGGGACAGCCCTTAGACCGACCGGCAATTGGGGGGCGGCGTCGCGGGGCTGGGCACGCACATCTGCCGCGTTGTCGTCAATCAACAACGCTCCGCGTTGCCTCAGTCCTCCGCCTTGCAGCTGCACGCACCCAGCCCCGCTCCTTCACCCACCCCCCAATTGCCGGTCGGTCTTAGCATGATCGTTATGGACATCACCATTCACACGAGCTTTCTCCCGCACGACGACCCGGAGGAGTCCCTGGTCTTCTACCGCGACATCCTCGGCTTCGAGGTCCGCAGCGACGTGGGACAGGGCAGAATGCGCTGGATCACGATCGGCCCCGCCGGCCAGCCCAGCACGTCCATCCTCCTGGCCCCGCCGGCCGCCGACCCCGGGGTCACCGAGGACGAGCGCCGGACCATCGCCGAGATGATGGCCAAGGGCACCTACGGCTGGATCCTGCTGGCCACCCGGGACCTCGACGGCACCTTCGAACAGCTGCGGGCCGGCGGCGCCGAGGTCGTCCAGGAGCCGACCGAGCAGCCGTACGGCATCCGCGACTGCGCCTTCCGCGACCCCGCGGGCAACCTCGTCCGCCTCCAGGAACTGCGCTGAGCGTCCGAAGCAGGCGACAGGGGCGGCAGGACCGATCAGGAATCAAGAAGCACCGGTCGTCGGGCCGCAACTAGCGTGACGGACATGGCATCCATCGAAACCGTCACCCTGGAAGTGGCCGACCCCACGGCGGCCCACCGCTTCTGCACCACCGCCTTCGGTCTGGACACCCAGGTGCGCCTGCGGGCCTCGGAGACGTCCACAACCGGCTTCCGCGGGTTCGTGCTCGCGCTCACGGTGTCCCAGCCGGCCACCGTCAACAACCTCATCGACGCCGCACTCGACGCGGGCGCCACATCGCTGAAGCCCGCCGCGAAGTCTCTCTGGGGTTACGGCGGCGTCGTACAGGCCCCGGACGGGACCGTCTGGAAGGTCGCGACCTCGGCGAAGAAGGACACCGGCCCCGCCACCCGGCAGATCGACGACATAGTGCTGCTGCTGGGAGTCACGGACGTGGTCGCGAGCAAGCGGTTCTACACCGACCGGGGCCTGACCGTGGCGAAGAGCTTCAGCCGTGTGTACGTCGAGTTCGCCGCCGGGGCGAGCCCCGTCAAGCTGGCGCTGTACAGGCGCCGCGCGCTGGCCAAGGACGTCGGCGTCTCTCCCGACGGCACCGGATCGCACGGGCTCGCGATCGGCAGCGACGCCGGGCCCTTCACCGACCCGGACGGGTTCGCATGGGAGGCCGCTTCACTGGCCCACACGCCCTGACGCGCCACTGCCGACCGCCGTCGAGCCGAGGAACGGCCCCGCACGAAATGACTGGAGGAAGGGGAAACATGACAGGCGCGCCGCCGCGTGGACTTGAGGAGAGGCTGCGGGACACCCGCGCGAAGCTGGGGAGCGAGATCGACATCTGGGTCGCGACCGCGGGCACCCCGGGCGGCGCCCACCTCATCCCGCTCTCGTACCTCTGGGACGGAGCCGCGTTCCTCGTCTCGACACCGCGCGCCTCGGTCACCGGCCGCAACCTGCTGGCGGACGACCGGGTACGACTCAGCCTCGGGCCGACGCGCGACGTCGTCGTCATCGACGGCATCGCCGAGCCGGTGGACCTCGCCGACCTCGGCGCGGAGGCGGGCGACGCGTTCGCGGCCAGGACCGGTTTCGACCCGCGCGAACTCGACGAGCCCTACCAGTACTTCCGGATCCTGCCCCGGCGCGTTCACGCCTGGCGGGAGGCGAACGAGCTGCAAGGACGCGCCCTCATGCGCGACGGCCACTGGCTCGGCTGACCGCCGCCGTATCGAACATCCCCGCCGCCTACTGGGCAGAGCTCGACGACGGCGCGTGGGGCAACGTTCCAGCAGCGGACGTGAGCACGGGCCAGGACCCCGCGCCCGGTCTGCGCGAGTGCTGAGAGGGCGTCATATGAGGCTCGCATCCGGTTGGCGACGCCGACCGGATGTCCGCCGGACCGTCCCTGGTCCCGGCAGCCGTCTCGTCGGCCCCCCTCAGCCGGCCTTTCTCAACGCGGCGTCGACGCCGGCCACGTCGTAGGTGCCGAGCATCTCCCGTACGTAGGAGGCCTGCTCCTGCTCGTCGCGCACCGTCCCGGCGGTCGTCCTCGCCGGCCGCACGACCCGGCCCCGCCCCCGACCCGATCGGAGCGCAGCGTCCCGCCACGCGCTCTTCTCGCACGCCTGCCCGATCAAGCCAACCTGCCTGCCGATCCCGCGACATGGGCGCCCGGGGTGCGCGCCGGAACCCGTACCTGACGGTCTATCGTGAGCAGTATGTCCGCCCCTGAGCTGATCCGTATCGTGTCCCGCGACTCGCCCATGGCCCTCGCCCAGGTGGAGCGCGTCCGTGCCGAGCTGGCCGCACTCCACCCCACCACCGCCACCGAAGTCGTCCCGGTCAAGACGACAGGTGACAAATGGATGGGCGACCTCGCCCAGGTCGAGGGAAAGGGCGCGTTCACCAAGGAGGTCGACCAGGCACTGCTCGCCGGGGAAGCCGACCTCGCGGTGCACTGCGTCAAGGACATCCCCGCCGACCGCCCCCTGCCCGCCGGGACCGCCTTCGCCGCCTTCCTCGAACGCGACGACATCCGCGACGCACTCATCCACCCCGACGGTCTGAGCCTCGACCAGCTCCCGCCCGGCACCCGGATCGGCACCTCCTCCGTACGCCGCGTCGCCCAACTGGCCGCAGCCCACCCGCACCTGGAATGCGTACCGATGCGCGGCAACGCCAACCGCCGTCTGGAGAAGCTTGCCGCGGGCGAGGCCGACGCCCTGCTCCTGGCCGTCGCCGGACTCGAACGCATCGACCGCACCGACGTGATCACCGAGATCCTGCCGATCGAGGTGATGTGCCCGCCGATCGGAGCCGGCATCCTGGCCCTGCAGTGCCGCGAAGGCGACACCGCACTGATCGACGCCGTCAGCCCGATCGGCCACCCCGCCACGTACCGCGAGACCACCGCCGAGAGGATGTTCCTCCACGTCCTCCAAGGCCACTGCAACAGCCCCATCGCCGGATACGCCCAGGTCGAAGGCAACGGCGAACTGTCCCTACGGGCCAAGGTCTTCACGCCCGACGGGAAGACCGTCCTCAACGCCCACGAATGGGCCGGCCCCCTCGACCCCGCCACCCTCGGCACTTCCGTCGCCGTCAGCCTGCTGCGCCAGGGCGCACGCGAGCTGATCGACGGCATCGCGCACTGACGCCGGCTCCCGTCCGCAGCGCGTCTGCCGCCGACGGCCTCGGTTGCGGGCGGGGGTCAGTACCGCCGCTCGCGCCGGGGCCGTGCGGCTTCCGCTGATTCTCGCTGGTCGGTCGTACGATCCGGCCCGTGGCAATCGAGCTGACGGATGAACCGAGGGGGTGGGCACACGGGCAGTTGTCGAAGCAGACGACGACCACTTGATCCACTTCCGGTGTGTGCCCCAGCACAGCCACGTCGAGAGTTACGTGCAGCCGGCGGAACAAGCCCCCGGGCTGGAGCCTCTCCACGTCAGGCGAGCCAGCGGTAGGGCAGGCGAAGGAGATCGGCAGTACGGGCGGCTACAGCCTCGGCATGCGGCGGGACGCCTTCGTCGGCAAGGCCTCGAGTCAGGTGCACGTGGCGGGACTGGAGGGTGGCAAAGGTGTTGAACGCCCAGATCGGGAGCGGACCGGTGCCGCCGCCGTCCAGCGCCTTTGCGACCACGGTCAGCCAGTCGGTGGCCTGCTCGTGCTTGAGGCCGGGGGCCTGGAGGATGCGCGTGAGCGCACGGGCCAGCCGCGCGTCCTCCGATTGCGCGTAACGGTAGTCGACTTGCGCGGACGTCATCCTGAGGGCACACAGTTCAAGGAGCTCGGCGCGGCGGTGGGGCAGGGCCTTTGCGAACGCGGCCGTGGCGTCGGCGCCATGTGCGACGGCGTGCAGCCAGCCCAGGGAGTCGTCCCAGCCGCGCGTGTCGTGCTCGGCCGGGTACCAGGCCGAGAGTTCGGCGTACCAGCGCTCCGCAGCTTCCTTTGATATGAGGCCGGGAACGGTGTGTCCGCGTGTCAGAACGGAGCAGAGGACCAGTGGTGCAAAGGTCCGGGCCTGAACCTCGGGGTGGGGGGTTTTGTGCCTGTTGTCCTCGTTCTGTTTCTCGCCGAAAGATCGCCCAAGGCAACGAGGCGCTACCGCACTCTCGCCGCCGGATTCCCTTGGTGCGTGAACGCCGCCCAGTGGTGCAGGTGGTGGAGGTCGGGCCGGGCGGCTTGGGCTCGGAGGGGGCCGCCGAGGGTGGGTGGGGGTTCGCGGCGTGGGTCGAGCATCCACAACTGGGTGGTGCGCAACGCGTCGGGCGGGGCCAGGCCCCGGGCAGTGAGGTGGTGGTGGAAGACCGCCATCGCCAGCGAGGTCGGGCCGTCGCGCACCGCCCAGCGTGATCCCACGACGTCGGCGGCCCCGCCCGTGACCAGTGCGGTGGCGAGGGTCAGTGCCTCGTCGTGGTGGCCCGCGCTCAGGTCGGTCTCGCAGGCGCTGAGGACGACCAGCGGCCCCGCCGTGCCGGGGCCCCGGTCGGCGGAGGCGTCGAGGATGTCCGCCACGGTGAGCCTTCCGGCCTCGGCTCCGGCACCGGGCGGGACGGCGAGCCGGAGCTCCGATTCGGTGGGCCGGGGCGCGGCGACGGCGTGGCACGACAGGTGGACCACCGACGCCGGGTTCGTACCGCCGGGCAACACGGCGAGCAGGTCCTCCGGTGTGCCGGCGGCGTCCTCTTCCCCGTCCGCGGTGAGGAACTCGCCGTAGCGGAGGGCCTCCGTGTAGCAGGTGGCGCGCAGTGCCTCCGCCTCCAACTCCGCCCATGTCAGGGTGAGTTCCGGGTCGGCGACGAGGACCTGCGGTCCGTCGGCGAGTGGCATCCGCGGCCGGGCAGCCGCTGCCAGGAACTGGGCCCCTGAGGGGGCGTAACTGAGGACTGCCTCCTGGCAGGCGTAGCGATGGCCGTGCTCGCCGAGGCCCCGGATGCGCGCGGCGTGCCACGGCACGACGCCGAGCGTGTCGCACGGCACCAGGACGATCCGCGGTGGCCGGGCCAGGGGCCACTGGGCCGCGAGCATCGGTCGTACGGCGGTGAGTACCGGACCCATTGCCGCCCGCCAGGCCCAGTCGCACAGCGTGCCCAGTGCCTCCTGCCAGCGCCTCTCGCAGGCGGCGAGTGCTGACGGGGCCAGGTCCGGATCGGTCAGGGCGCGGGAGCGTTCCGCCGCCGCGTCGAGGTACCGGGTGAGCGGTGGGCTGCCGTGGCGGAGCAGCTCCGGAAGGGTGATCGCTTCGGGGGCCGCACCGGGGCGCAGGATCAGCGCACGGCCCGGGAACGTCCCGTTGGACACCGAGGCTCCGGGCACCAGATACACCAACGCGTCGGTGCCCGTCGCGGCGAGACCCGCGGACAGTTCGGCCGGACCGGTGGCGCCGAGGAGCCGTTGGCTGCCCGAACCCTCCGTGGCTCCGCGGCGTACTCCCAGTGCCTTGAGTGCCTTGCGCCGCAGGCCGCTGGGGATCGGCGGGGCGCCGTCGGGGGCCTGCGGATCGCGGGCGCCGGAGGCTTCCGTCGCGGTGGGGCGGCGCAGGCGCGCGGGAACCTGGTCCCGCCACTGCTGGGCGAGTCCGGGATGGCCTGCGGTGTCGAGGAGCGCCGGGATGTCACGGGTGGCGGAGGCCGACTGCAGCACCAGCGCACGGCCCCGCTCCAGGTCGGCCACCGCATCCGCGGGCCGGTTGATACGGAAGGCGATGAAAGCAAGCCGTCGCGACAGCATGGCCCCGTTGAGTGCCGCCGACAGGCCGTGGTCGGCGCCGGCCTGGAGGAGGACATCGGCGGCCAGTTCGCCCAGCGCCTCGCGGAGGACCTCTATGCATGCCCGCTGGTCGGCGGCGCGGTGCGGGCCGCCGCGCGCGGCGCGCATGAGGTGGGCCTCGGCCAGCTTCGTCAGGAGGTCCACGCGGTGTGCCTGGCCACGCCCCTCGGCGAGCAGCGCGCGGGCGCGGGTCAGCTCGGTGATGGCCTCGTCCAGCAGTGCCTGCGGCGCATCGCCGCGTACCACGTCGAAGACCATCCGCAGGCCGAGAGCGGCCCTTCGGTCGTACTCCTGCTCGTGGTAGACGTGCGGATCACCGAGGTCGCGGCGGATTTCGGAGAGCGCGCGATGCAGGATCTCCGGTGCGGCCGCCTCGGGCAGGGCGGGGTCGAGGACGTCTGCGGGCGTCCGCCGGTCCTGCCGGGCGGGTGGCAGGAGTGCGTCCAGTTCGGCCACCCGCTTGCCCAGCTTCCCGCGCCATTCGCTGTCCGGGGGCAGGGCCGCGTGCCGGGCGCGCAGTTCGGCGCTCAGGCGCGGCAGTTCTCCGTGGTTGCCGGTGCGTTGGGCGTAGCTCAGCTCATGACTGGCGGCGGTGAGCGCGAGGTCGAGGGCGAACGGCGCGTCGAACGGCACCGAGCCGTCACGCTCCAGGGCGGCGAGCAGTTCGCGCAGGGTGGCCAGGGCCACGTCGGCGTCGTGGAAGTTGCCTCCGTGCTCGGCGGCCTGGGCCAGGATCTCGACCAGGTCCGCCTGGAGCACCACGGCCCACCAGGAGCCGACGGGGCTCGCGCCGATCGCCTCCCTGAGCAGCGCGGCGGCGTCGTCCAGATAGCCGGGGTCGCCGGTCCGGTAGGCCAGCAACCGGTCCCGGTGGGCCGCCGAACGCCGTTCGCGGATGCCGGTGTGGGCGACGAAGTCCCGCATGTGGCTGTCGAGGTACGGAAGGAGGCCCGGATCCACGGCCGTGGCGATCGGCCAGTCGGCCAAGCGGTCCGCGCTGTCGCCGTCCGGTTCGGGCGTGGGCCTTTCCACGTCGGAGTAGTCGGCCGGTTCGTCGGTCAGGACCTCCCACGCGATCAGCAGATAGGCGTGCAGCCTTGCCACCCGGGCTCGCTGCGGCGTGTCCGGCGGCAACGCGCGCAGGCTCGCCAGCGCCAGGTCGGCAGCGCGGCGGGCACCGTCGGCGCCCGCCGCGCCGCCGACGGCTGCCTGACGCAGCAGCCGGTCGACGTCCGGGTCGAGGGTCGGGTTGTCGGACCGGGGGCCGCGGTCCCGCGCGGAGGGGGAACCGACGTCCAGCCATACGAGTACGCGGGTGAACCGTGCCGTGCTGTACGACTTGGCCAGGGCCACCAGACCTCGTACGGCGTCCAGGAGTTCGCTCTGTGCCGAGTGGACCGTGCCGGTGGCCTCCCACTCCTCGGACCCGGCGGACTCCGCAGACCCTACGGCGAGCATCTGCTCGATGACCTGCCGGTTGCTCTCGGTCTGCTGCCGGAACGCCGCGTCGAAAGGGGCCTCGGCGATGCGGTCGACCACCTCCCTGGCCTCGGTGAGGTCGCAGCGCAGCGCCTCCGTGAGGACCTGCCCGTCGGCCACGTCGAGCAGCGCGTTCTGGAGCGCGGTACGGGTGCCGTCGGCCCGGGGCAGGGCCCAGGGCACGAGCAGGAAGAGCAGCATCATGCGGGCCTGCACCGCGAGCGGGGCGGCGAGGGACCCGTGGCGGTCCACCCAGCGCAGCCGCTCCAGCGCCTCCGCCCGCTCGGCGGGGTCGAACGCCCTGCCGTCGCGCCGCATGTGGCAGCGCGTCCCCAGCAGCAGGCCCAAGTGCACGAAGACCAGGGAGAAATCCTCCTCGTGCCGGATCAGCTCTCGTTCCACAGAGGCGAGTCGATCGATCACGGAGCCCAGCCGCGCCTCGTCGGACCAGTCCTTCCCCTCCGCCAGCCGCACCGCGGCACGGACGACCTCGGCTGCCCGTGCCCGCAACTCCGCCGTACCGCCGCCGTCCGCGCCCCTTCGCTCTCCGTCAGCCATCGACTCCCCCCTCAAGTCCCGCTCCCGGCGATATGCCGGCGATCAGCGCAGCCCGGCCCGGTCCGGCCCCGGTCTCCTGTCTCTGACCCATGGTGCAAAGCAGTCGCCTCGCCTGCCGAGGGCCCGTTGCTTCGTGTTCGTCTTTTACATCAGGTGGCTCGGCCTTGTCGCCGCCCGGAAGCGGCTTCCTCAATATCACGACCGTGAGCGCTCTCCTGCCGTACCCGGGTCGTCGCATTCACCACCGAGTGCGGTACGAAGTCCGGTGTGAACGATCAGACTCAGCCCGCGACTGTTCGCGTGTTCATCGCGCTCGCCCCGCCCGACCACGCGAAAGAAGAGCTGGCCCGGGAGTTGCGCCCCGCCTATGACACGCACCCTCGCATGCGCTGGAACCGCATCGAGGACTGGCACATCACCCTGGCGTTCCTCGGGGAGCTACCGGTCGAGACTGTTCCGCTCCTGCGCCCGCCTCTCGCCGACCTCGCGGCGGACCGCCGGCCGCTCTGTCTGGCACTGCGTGGCAGCGGGAACTTCGACGACCGGGTGCTGTGGAGCGGAATCGACGGAGACCTCGATGAGCTGCGCGTGCTCGCCGCCGATGTGCGTACCGTCGTCAAGAACTGCGGTGTCGCCGTCGCGGACCGGCCCCTGCGGCCCCACCTGACGTTGGCCCGTGCCCGCCGAGGGGACCGGTCCTCGGTAGGAGAAATCGCCGAAGAGCTCGTCGGCTTCACCGGGCGTCCATGGACCACCGAACGTCTGCACCTGGTGGGCAGCAACGTCGGCCGAAGCCGAGGACCGATCCACTACCGCGACATCGAGGCCTGGGCCCTCGGCGACAGGAACCCCACCGAAGCTTGAACGGACTTGTGAGACAGTCCCCATACCTCCGGACGAGTCACCTGCCCGGCGTCGTCGAATCCGTGGGGGCGTGCTCCCAGCGGTCGGCCGTCCGGCCGGGGCAGGGGGCTCCCCGCTCGGTCGGGAGAGCGGAGATCTTTACGGCCTCGATCAGCACGGTGGTGGCAATGGCTTCGGCGGGGAGCCGCATGTGCGCAGTCTGCCCGCCGGGCCGCGGCCCGAGCCAACCCACCCCCGGGGGGGGCTTCTTCGGGATCCTGAAGCTCCGGGAGGATCGGGGCTGCGCCCTCCGGATTGCGGTGGTCAGCCGCAGGTCCCACCTCGTCGGACCAGCCCTTCCAACTGCTTCACGCTTCGTCCCCGGACCCGCCCGGACCTCCCGCGCAGCCACGCCGCGCTTGCCGTGCCGGTACCCTCGCTCACCTTCGCACCGAGGGTGTGCCTGGGCGAAAGCGGTGGACAGTGACGGCAGCGGGGCGACCTGAGAGCTGTCCGGCCGATCAGGCGTCGGTCTCGTGATCGGCCCCAGCCGTCGACTGCTCGGATTCCCGCTGCGGGACTTCCACCGGGAAGTGGATCGGACTGAGCAGGTACTGCCCCCGCTCAGGGTCGGCCTGTTGGCCAACCTCGGTGCGATGGCCGCGCGGAGCTCACCGATCAGCTCCTCCATTTCCGCCGGGCTGAGCCAGAGTGCATGCTGCCGGTACCCGACCTGGTCGGCCACCGGGTCGGAGGAGCCGGTCGGCGAGGCCGTGGCAGGTGGCGAACTCACACCCGACACGCCCCCGGAGATGCTGCCACTGGGGTTCTCCGCCGCCTACTGGCTCGACCTGCGCGCCTACGACCCGGTGGCCGCGGCAGCCGGACCGGCCTGCCCGATGCTGATCCTGCAGGGCGGTCGGGACTACCAGGTGACCGTCGCCGACGACCTGGCACGCTGGCAGGGCGCCCTCGCGCACCGGCCCGAGGTGACCATCCGGATCCACCAGGACGCCAACCATCTCTTCTTTTCCGGCAGCGGCCACTCCACCCCGGCCGAGTACGCGCGGCCGGGGCACGTCGAGCCGGCGGTGGTGGACGGGATCGCGGCCTGGCTGGGGCGGCGTTAGGTGCTGCTCCGCAGGTCACCGCCAACGGGTGGGCCGGTTCGTGCTCCCGCGGCAGCACCGGCCGCGGCCCAGGCGGCACCGCGAATCGGCCGATGCCATGGCCGGAGCGGTCGCCCGATCGACCGAACTGCCGGAGCGTCAGCGTCAGTTGCTGGACAGGGTGCGGTCCAGGAGGGGGAGCAGACGGTCCCAGTGGCGCTGCATTCCGGAGGGGCTGAAGGCGTCGGTGTCGGACATGGTGAAGCCGTGGACGGTGCCGGGGTAGATCTCGGAGGTGTGGTCGACACCCGCGGCGTCCAGGGCCTGGTTGAGCTCGTCTAGGGCCTCGGGCGTCAGGTCGGATTCGGCGTGGCCGAGGTGGACCTTGGCGGTGAGCCCGGAGAAGAGGCCGGGCCCGTCGGCGCCCACGGGGCCGTGGAATGCGGCGACGGCGGCCACCTGACCGGGGTGGGCTGCGGCGGTGCGCATCGCCAGGAGGCCGCCGATGCAGTAGCCGGTCACCGCGACCGGTCCGGCGCTGACCTCGGGCTGGGCGGTGAGGAACTTGAGGTAGGCGTCGGCGTCGCTCAGGACACGTTCGGCGGTGTGCTCCTTGATCAAGGGCATCAGCCGGCCGATGAGCGCCGACCGGGCCTCTTCTCCGATGTGCTCGGGAAGCTCGATCACCGGTGTCGGGCCGTGCCGGTAGAAGAAGTTGGGGACGAGCACGTAGTAGCCGTGCCCGGCCAGTTCGCGGGCCAACTCCCGCAGTACGGGCCGGATGCCGAAGGCGTCCGCGTACAGCAGCACCCCGGGGTGCTGCCCGCCACCGTCGGGGAAGGCGGCGAAGGCGTCGGCCCGGCCGTCCGCGGTGGGAATCTGCACTGTCTTGGTGGGCAAGATCTTCCGTCCTTGGAGTTCGCTCAAGCAACGTTAGTTTCACTAACGTTTTCGGCGTGAAGGAACGTATATCGTTAGTCGCACTAACGCAATCGGTAGAATGGGTGCCATGATCAGGGCCGAAGCCGCGGACATACCCGACGACAGCGCGCTCAGGACGCCCGACAGGCTGCGTCGACGGGCGAGCCGACTGCTGTCGCAGCTGACCATGCGGTCGGACCGGCTGATCACCGAGGGGCTGGCCCGGACCGACGCCCGCAAGTGGCACTACGCCGTGCTCGCCTCGCTGGAGGAGTACGGGCCGGGCAGCCAGGCGGAGCTGAGCAGGCGCTCCGGCATCTACCGCAGCGACATGGTCGGCGTGCTCAACGAACTGACCGGGCGTCACCTCGTCGAGCGGGCACCGGACCCCGGCGACCGGCGCCGCAACATCATCACGATCTCCGCCCGGGGCCGCCGCCACCTGCACCTCCTCGACAAGGTCCTGGACGAGCTCGACGACGAACTGCTCGCGCCGCTGAGCCCGGCCGAACGCGACCAGTTCGTGCGCATGCTCGTCCGTCTGCTGGACCACCACACCCGTACCTCCTGACACTCCGACCGACCGGCGCCGCGCGTCATACCCAGGTCCGACGCCGAAAGCCAGGCCCTGGTCCGATGCCCGGACGGGGCGGCCAGGACAGGGTCAGGGGCATGACCCTCAAGCCGCGTACCACCGCCCCCGAACCCTCGTCCGCAGCAGCCGTGTCCGATGCCGCGTCCGCCCCGCTCACCGCACTGCCTTCCGCCTTCGGCGGGCTCGGCCGCATCCTGCCGGTGGAGCGCATGGAGGCGCTCCCCGGCCGTTGGGTGGGCGGCGTCGTCATGATCCTGGGCCCGCTGCTGATGCTGGCCGAGCCCGCTCGCCGCTCGGTCCCGGCGCTCGTCCTCGCCCTGCCGGTGGCGGCCGGCGGGGTGTACCTGGGCGAGGCGTCGATCACCCCGGCCGGGGGCCGGCAGGACGCCGCGGGAGTGGCCGCCCTGGTCCTGCTGGTGATCGGCGGCGCCTGGACGGCGGGCTTCGTCGTCCGCTCCCGCCGGGCCGGGGCGCGGCGGGAGGAGCGGCGACGGGCCGAACGCGTACGGGAGCAGATGACGCCGAAGGAAAAGCGGACTCTCGGACACGCGGATGCCGCCGTACGCCAGGCCCGCAAGGACATCGACTTCCTTGCCGTCCTTCCCGCGCAGGCCGCACAAGCAGTACTCAAGACGTACTTCCAGGCGTGGAAGAACTGCTGGGACGGCCGCGCCGACGCCCCGACTGCGGCTGGTCGGGCAATGCCGACCACAACGCCGCCCGGAACGTCTTGCACCTGTACCGGATGGGCCTCGCGCTCATCCCGGCTGCCGGGAGGGCAGTCGTCAGGCGTGCGAAGCGCGTCAAGCCCGCTGCCGCAAGGCAAGCAGGAATCTCCCGGCCTCAGCCGGGAGAGCACTTCAATGCAGGCTGTTGGTGCCCCTGGGTGGGTTGCCCGCGGCGGGGAGCGGTTGGTGTCCTTCGTCCCAGTGGTTGGACCATCCGCAGAGCCCGCATGCGTACCGGCCGTTGAGGCCGTGGATCTCGGCGTCGCAGCCGCGGCATCTGGTGGTGGTGATCTCCGGGGTCAGGGCGGGGCCGGGTGCGGTGGACGACCAGCCGCACTGGTTGCTGCAGGTCCAGGACCCGTCGGGGCCCTGGGTGGCCGCTGCGCCACAGTTTCCGCACGTCATCGGAGACCTCCCCGGGGTGGCCCCGCCGACGGGGTGCGGTGAGGCCGGGGCCAGTCTGGCAGGGGTTCGGGGGTGCTGGGGAGGGTTCGGGGTGCGAGTGACCTGTTCCGGGGTGGTTCGACGCGTGGTTCGCGTCCATTTTCGAACAGGCGCGGCATCGATGCGTGTCCAAGTACGACTGCTGCGAGTGCCGGGGCTCGTCCTCTCTGCCCTTCGCCCCCTCGCACCTTTGCTCCCTGTGGCCGGCCGGGGCGTTTTCCCGGTCGGCCACAGGCGGGTTCGCGTGCCTCAGCCCGCGGGGGAGTCGCTGACCTTGCCGAGCGGGCTGATCCGGATCGGCCGGTCGGTGCTCTGGGAGTCCGGGTTGTCGGCCGGGAGGGAGCCCGCGGGCCAGGCGATGGTGACGGTCTTCGTCTCGTTCGGCGGAGTCACCAGGATCTTGGAGACGCGGACACCGGAGCCGCCACTGTTGTTGACCGGGAACGTGATGTTGAACGCGGCGGACTCGCCGTCCTTGAGGACATCGCGCAGGGGCTTGTCGTCATTGCGGTCCACGGACATGGTGTCGCCCGACGCCGTCTTCAGATCGACGCCGGCGAAGCCGCTGATGACGCAGTCGTGGCCGCCGCCGTTCTTGAACTGGACGGTGACGACGCCCTCCTCCTTGTCGGTCGTGTTGTCGGCGGCGCTGATCTCCAGTTCGTCGCTGCGGCAGATGCCGCCCGACTGCCCGTTGGAGCCGGAGCCGGAGCCGGTGCCGGCGGAGGTGCCTTCGCCGCTCGCCCCGCCGTTGCCGCTCCCCTTGCTGCTGCCGCTGGAGCCCTTTTCCGAGTCGTCGGAGCCGCCGCCGGAGCCGCTGTCACCACCCGTCGAGGCGCTGGAGGAGGAGCCCGCGGAGGCCGCTTCCGTGTCGTCGTCGCCGTTGCAGGCGGTCAGCGCGAGGGCGCCGACCAGCGTGAGGCCGGCGAGGAACGTCGCGCGGATGTGGGTGAGCTTCATGGGGTTCCCCCGTGGTGTGCGTGATGTGCGTGGTGTCTGTTGCCGGGCCGGAGGCGTTCGCCGTCCGGCCCGGCAACAGACAATCCGTCCCAGGAACGCGGGCACAAGCGGAAGCGGGGGATCAGGGACGCTGGGACGCCGATAGGGGTTTGACCTGCGAGAACGACCACTCCCTGGAACGCGGTGATGGGACGACCGCCGAAGGGGCGTGTTCACCGCTGTGCCGTCGGCGCGGTGGTGAGGAGCCGGGCCGACACTGCGGCGAGCCAGAGGAGGCCGAGTCCCGCTCCGGCCGTGAAGGCCAGGGCGCTGGCGGAGGAGCCCGCGAAGCCGGCGAGGACTCCCACCGGTACGAGGCGGCAGGCGACGGCCCAGCCGCGCCGATGCCGGGCGGCGAAGAGCCGGGCCAGCACGATGAAGGCCGCGCACAGCGTGAGGAAGCCCACCCCCGCGCTGAGCATGTCGATCGGTGACCGCACCGAACCGAGGAGAACGGGCAGCGCGGACCGGCTGACCTACGCCGAACTCGACACCCGGGCAAGTCGCCCGCCACCTGCGCCGGATCGGAATCGGACCGGGCAGGCTCGGCCCTGCTGCTGCCGCTGTCCGTGCGCTCGCGAGCAGCCCTCTCGGCGTCGGTGAAGCCCCCACTTTGCGCATACCTCGCTGCCCCCAGCAGCACCGGACCAGAAGCCCTGGATCTGCCGAACGTCCCGACATCACTCGGTCAGGTTCAGTTGCGGATCGTAATGCGCAGGTCTCGGGTTCGAATCCCGAAGGCGGCTCGGATCAGCCCCAGGACTCACTCGCTGTGACCTGGGGCCCCACGCCGGGACTTGGCACGGCTCTGCTGCTACGAACGACGGCTCCTGCAAGTCACAACACAGGGCACCGGCTGGGGAGGAGAGGGCGCATCAGAGATCCGTAAGCGGCGTATGGAATACGTCAGTGCTGCTTCTCCTCCGTACGCGGGCCGACGCAAGATCTGTTTCGGCCTCGGAACCGAGGTCGAGTGAACACCCGGGCGCGGTGGAAACCGCTGCCGGGGAAAGGAGTGGTCATGTCGTATTCCCAGGCTGCAGAGCCGTCGAAGCGTGCGGAGATCTCCAAGCGTGCGGCGCTGAGCGTGGCGGCGCTCGCCGTTGCCGGAGGGGCGTTCTTCGTGCCGTCCGTCGGGCATGCCGCCGAGTCCCCGTCCTCGGACCAGAAGATCGAGGCCGGGTGCGGGGATTGCTACCCCGACGTCATCTGATCGGCTGACCGGCGCGCAAGCGAGTGCGCGCAAGCGCGTCCGGGACCCGTCGGCGCTCACGTCGGCGGGTCCGCTCGGAGAGGGACAGGACAATGGACTGGCTGGAACGGTGCGTTCCGAACGTGGAGCAGCTCCTGGGTACGTATTGGCGGAAGGAACCGGTGCTTCTGCGGCCGCAGGAACCGCCGTTGGAGGTGCTGACACTCTCGGATGTGGACGCGCTCCTCGACGCGGGGCTGCTGCGCGTTCCGTATGTCGGCCTGTACACCGCACAGGGGAGCATCGCCGACGAGCGTTTCTGTCCGACGCGCGTCATCACCGGGAATCCTGCCCACGGGTACGTTGACGCGGCGGCGGTCCGACGACTGATCGATGAGGAACGGGCGACCCTGCAGCTCCGATACGTCGACCAATGGCATCCCCCGGTGCGTGCACTCACGGGAAGCGTCGCCGAGCGGCTCGGCCGGCTCGTCGAGGCGTTCTTCTTCCTGAGCCGTCCCGGCCGCCGGGGTCCGGTGCACCGGGACGACGGGGACCTGCTGGCCATTCAGCTCAGCGGCGCCAAGCACTGGCAGGTGTACGCGGGTCCGGCCGACGGCGACTGGGCGCCGGTCCGCGAGGAGAATCCGGGAGCGCCACTGCTGGACACGGTCCTTGAGGCCGGTGAAGTGTTGTACGTGCCGAGAGGTTTCGCGCACACCGCCACGGCCGTGGGCGACGCCTCGTCGGCCCATCTGACAGTGGTGGTGAGGGAAGCCGGTGCGGAGCATCTGCGCACCGCTCTGCTGACGGGGATCGTCGACGGCCTGACTCTGCCGGGCCGTCCGCTGGACGATGACGCCCTGCTGCGCACCGCGGCCGACCTCCTGGACCATCTCGGCGCACAGCTCGACGCAGTCACCCCGGATGATGTCATCGGCCGGGCACGACCGCGTGCGTACAGCAACCGTCAGACCGTCTGATCACGCCGATGACATGGAACGTAGAGAGGCAACGATGGGCTCGCTTGCACGATATGTGGACGACGAGCAGGCATTTCATCACACGCTGTGGCGCCGCGCACCCGCCGTACACCACCCCCGCACACCCCCGACGGAGATGCTGACGGTCGCCGAGCTGGACAGGATCCTGGATGCAGGTCTCCTCACCACCCCTTATGCGACGCTCGTGCACGAGGACGGTCCGGTTCCGGAGGAGCGTTACTGTTCCCCCCGAGTCGTCCTGGGCCGGATCGACAACCGCTACGTGGATGCCGGGGCGGTGCGCCGACTGATCGGCGAGGAGGGAGCCACGCTCCTTCTGCGGTACGTCGACCAGTGGCACGCAGGCGTGCGGGAACTGGCCGATGGGCTTGCGGAGTGTTTTCAACGCCAGGTGGAGGCGTTCTTCTTCCTCACCCCGCCGGGGACGCAGGGCCGTCCTGTGCACCGCGACGACGCCGACGTGCTGGCCGTGCAGATACACGGTTCGAAGCGGTGGCGTGTGTATCCGGGGCCGCCCGGCGGGAACTGGCAGCCCGAGCGCGTGGACGGCGACCCGGGGGATCCGCTGCTGGACGTGGTTCTGCGGCAGGGCGAAGTCCTCTACGTACCGAGGGGGTTCGCGCATGTGGCCGAAGCCACCGGGGGGAGCGCGTCTGCTCACCTCTCGTTCACGGTCCGTGAGGCCGGCTCCGCCCACTTGTACGCCGTTCTTGAGGCACTCCTGCTGAACGGCGACGGACTGCCCGCCCGGCCCAACGATGACGCAGCGCTGACCGGGGCCGCGAACGACCTCATCGCGCATTTTCACCGCACGCTCACCGGCCTCACGCCGGAAGCGCTGGTAGATCTGGCCCGGGACGCGATGCGCCGCGAACAGCACACCGACGAGGGTTCTTTGAGCGCATTGCTGGGCTGACCCTTCGCCGCATACGTTCAGGCCCGCTTCGAACTCCGAGGGGTCGAGGACGGTGACCTCGACGGAGACGAAGTCCTCCTGGACCGGGACGTCGTTGTCGTGACGGATTTGTTCGATCTTGTCGCGGTACTCGGCGAGGTCGCGGTTGTCGGGCTCATTGGCGATGAACCGGATCCTGCGGCTGGCGGCGTCCCGTACGAAGCGCTCCGCCATGCCGTCCATGGTCACGCTGGTGACCCGCAGCTCGAAGGCGCGCGCGAGCCGTGAAAGCAGGGAGACGAGGATGATCCCGGCGATGAAGCAGGCACCGATCCTCACTCCGTCGGGGCGCTCGATGACGTACACCACGGTGGTGTAGAGGAAGATCGCCGAGATGACGGCGAAGGCGATCGTCCAGTTGTGCTGGCCGGCCTTGCGCGTGGCGATCGTGACGGCGACGGCGGCGGAGCTGATCAGGAGGCGGTCTTCAACCGCGACCCGAAGTAACCGGGACGCCCGAGGGCGGCGCACTCCGACACCACGTCGGGGTACGCCGCCCCGTCCGCGTTCACGGTCTTCTGCCTTCAGAGCGTGTCGAACGCCGCCTGGAACGACTCCGCCGTGCAGTGGCGCATCGGCGAGCGGTGTATCGGTGAGCCGCCCATATGATCGGCTCCGTGGTTACCGAAGTTCATGTGCCTCCCGATGTCATTGGGTACGTTGCCGAGGTCTCGGCAGTCCTCATCGGAGTGCGTCCCGACCTGATCGGCGTCTATCTGCATGGTTCGGCCGTGCTGGGGGGATTCAACGCTGATCGCAGTGACGTGGATGTGCTGGCTGTCGTCGCCGAGCAGGGCACCGAGGGCGACCAGCAGGCCCTGGGCGAGGCGGTGGTGGAGACCACGTCGCGATGTCCCGGCACGGGGTTGGAGATGAGCGTCATCACCGCGGCAACTGCGGCCGACGTCGGTTCCTGCCCGTTCGAGGTCCACATCCGCACCTCCGCGACCGAGACCGCCGTCATCCCCGGGGCGGGCCATGCCGGTGACGGCGACCTGGTCCTGCACTGTGCCGTGTGCCGAGACCATGCGCTCGCCGCCTGGGGGCCACCGGCGTACGAGGTCTTCGCCCCGGTACCGGCCGACCGCGTGCGTGCCGCGATGGTGAGCGAGCTGCGGTGGGCACTGGACCACGCGAGCGCGACGTACGCGGTCCTCAACGCCTGCCGCGCGCTGCGATTCGCTGCCGACGGGCAACTGTGCTCCAAGCTCGACGGCGGCCGGTGGTACCAGGACCTGCATGGGAACCACGCGGTGGTCACCGCGGCCATCGCCCGCCAACACGATGGACTGCCGGGGCCGACGGCACCCGCTGCCACCGCGTTCGTGGCGGCAGCGAGCGACCGTCTGGCGGGCAGAGGAGCTCATGCGGATGATGTGTGACCGTGCACGTGAAGCCCAGGCGCGCGGCTGACGGAGGCACTCGATGTTCCGCCCTGGGCCTCGGCCGGGGCAGTGAACGAGATCCAGGTATCGGGCGGCAGGTCCGGGCGCCCCGGTACCGGCCTGCGTTCCTCGGTCCACGCCTCGCCGGCGATCTCGGTGGCAACGCGACGCCAGAAGGCGACCGCGGTCGCGTTGCCCTGCTGAAAGGCGACCTCCCACGGCCCGGGGTGCCTCGCCACGACCTCCCGAACGGCACGCAGCCCGATCCCCGTCCTACGTACACCACGCACCACGAAGAAGCCGCTCAGCACGCGCGTCGGGCCGGCCAGGCTGCGGACGAGGGCGAGACCAGCGGGGGACCCGTCACTGGTCAGGAGATAGGGCGCCCAGTCGGCCCGGGTGAGGGCGGCGTGGAGCCGATCGCTTCGGAAGGTGCCGTCCGGGTTGGGCAGCACACCGCTGTACTCCGACATGTCATGTCGAAACAGCAGCCAGAGCCGCTCCAGTGTCGGCCGGTCGGCCGGATCGGCGAGGCGCACGGATACATCGGTCATGAATTCCCTCCATGTGAAGCGGTGCGGTTCGGTGGTTGGCCGGGCATCACGGGGTCGCCCGACCGGCCCGTGAACGGTCCAGGGCATGAAAAAAGCCTCCCTGGCGGAGGCGAGGCCCGGCCGGGAAGGCGCGTAAGTGCTGTCAGAGAACATATCAGCCGGTGCCCGCGACCGCCCGCGCTGGCTCGGCGCCCGTTCGTGAACCCCGATGTCCCGTCTCGTCGAGCCCGATTGTCAGTGCCGGGTGGAAGACTGCCCGGCATGATCGAACCGAACCCGAAAGCAGACCTTCTCCGATACCTGCAGGAGGGGCGCGACGCCCTGATATGGAAGCTCGATGGGCTCTCGGAGTACGACATCCGACGCCCGCTGACGTCCACGGGCACGAACCTGCTGGGGCTGGTCAAGCACATCGCAGGCGTGGAACTGGGGTACTTCGGCGACACGTTCGGGCGGCCGTTCTTCGCTGCGGATCCGCCACCCTGGTGGTATACGGAGGACGTGGAACCCAACGCGGACATGTGGGCCACTGCGGACGAATCGCGCGAAGGCATCGTTGGGCTGTACCACCAGGCGTGGGAGCACTCCAACAGTACGATCGCGACGCTGGAGCTCGACGCGATCGGACATGTCCCGTGGTGGCCGGAGGAACGGCGGGAGGTGACACTGAACCACATCCTGGTGCGCGTGATCTCCGATACGCAGCGGCATGCCGGCCACGCCGACATCGTGCGGGAACTCATCGACGGATCCGTCGGGTGCCAGGAGGGCAACGACAGCATGCCACCGGAAGATCGGGCATGGTGGGAGAAGCACCGGCGCCGGCTGGAGCGCGTAGCGCGAGAAGCCGGCAACGGCTGATCCCGCCCTGATCCCGCTCTGCTGCCGCCGACGCCGGCGGCTCAATGGCCCTTCTCGGTGGGCACGGTGATCAGGTTCTGGGCCGTGTTCTCGTCGGAGAGGAGCTCGTAGAGCTCATCACCTTCAAATGTGGCGGTCTCGGCGCTGCGGGGGAACACGGCCTGCTCGTACTCGGTGAGCGCGGCCTCGATGTCGTCGGGGTGTGTGGCGAGGGCCTTGCCGAGTTCGGCGCCGTCGAGCATGGCCAGGTTTGCGCCTTCGCCGTTCGGAGCCGTGACCACGCGCCGTCCGCGCCGACCAGCAGGCCGGTGACGACGGTGCTGCCGTCGGCGAACGCCACCTCGTGACGCCCACGCCGAGGGTACGGGTGCTGCTGACCTTGTGCCCCCACTGGACGGTGCCGGCCGGGAGTGAGTCGAGCAGAATCTGTCGCAGCTCGCCACGTTGCACCTCGGGGCGTCCCCCCGTGCCGTCGTCGGCTTTGTCGAGCAGGACGGTCCCGCCCGGGGCGCGAGGACCCGCATTGCCTGGCGGCCCGCCACCCCGGAGAGCTCATGCCTGCTGGGCGAGCCAGTCGCTGAAGCGGGTGCCGGCGGTCTGCGCGTCGGGACCGGGCAGGAGCGTGGTCTCCTCCAGCTCGGTACCGAAGTACGTGGCGTGAGGATCGGTCACGACGGTGCGCGGGTCGTTCTTCGCGGCGAGGCCCTTGCGGATGAGTTCGTCCAGCCGGAAGGTGTCGGGGCCCGCCACCTCCACCACCCCGTTGACGGGGGCGCCGACGGCCGTGCGGCCCACTGCGGCGGCCACGTCGTCGGAGTAGATGGGCTGGATCTTGACCGGGGCCAGACGTACGGTGTCGCCGTCGGTCGCCTCGGCGGCGATGCCCTTCATGAACTCGAAGAACTGCGTGGCGTGGACGATGGAGTACGGAATCCCGGATGCCCTGATCAGCTCCTCCTGCGCCTGCTTCGCACGGAAGTACCCGCTCCCCTGGAGGCGCTCGGTGCCGACCACCGACAGGGCGACATGGTGGGTCACGCCGGCCTCGGCCTCCGTCTTGAGGAGATTGGTGGTCGAGGCACGGAAGAACGCCATGACGGCGTCGTCCGCGAACGAGGGGGAGTTGGACACGTCGACCACCACCTGGGCGCCCTTGAGGACTTCGGCGAGGCCCTCACCGGTCAGCGTGTTGACGCCGGTGCTGGGCGCGGCCGGCACCGTCTGGTGACCGTGCTCGTCGAGCTTGGCAACCAGCTTCGAGCCGATGAGTCCGGTGCCGCCAATGACTACGACCTTCATGATGGGAATCCTCTCGGGAGACTCTTTGGATGCGCACGCACGGACTGAGGGCCGACGCTCTCGGCATCGGCGTATTTCCGTCTGCATCAAGTAATGACCGGACGGCCCCTGTATTTGTGACGGCTGCCCGGAGGAATCTCGAAACTCTTGTTTTCGGTTCGCCGGGCAGCCTTTGGTGCGCACGCATGCGTAAGCGCCGTGCGGGTGAGCGGAAGTACGGCGGATATGCGGCGGATATGCGGGATCGCGGCGGATACCCGGCGGGCTTGCCGTCGTGGAGACGTCCTCCATGAGGGAGGCGTTGCTCTGCCGGAGGCGCGCCCGTGCGAGGCGAACACGCCGCTGACGGTTACGGTCGTCGTGCAGATGGGGGAGAAGGCCGTGCCTGTGTAGTCCTTCTGTGTGGACAGATTGGGCAACCGGCCGCCTCTGTGACACCCGCGGGGCCACGATCCCGTCGAGACGCCGGGGCCGGGCGCTCAGCCGTTCAAGGACCCCACATAGGGCGACAGCTTGGCCGGATTCATGACCCACATGATCCGGTCGATCCCTTCCACGGACACAAGGCGATGCCGCCCCCCTATTGCCGGTCGGTCTCAGTCGAACTGGCCGGGCCGGTAGCTCCCGGCGGGCTGCTGGGTGATGACGTTGATGCGGTTGTAGGCGTTGATGACGGCGATGAGGCCGACCAGCGCGGCCAGTTGGTCCTCGTCGAAGTGCTTGGCGGCGTTCGCCCAGGCTTCGTCGGTGACCCCGCCGGCGGCGTCGGCGATCCGGCTGCCCTGCTCCGCCAGCTCCAGCGCGGCACGTTCGGCGTCGGTGAAGACCGTGGCCTCCCGCCAGGCCGCCACCAGGTTGAGGCGCTGAGCGGTCTCGCCCGCGTGGGTGGCGTCCTTGGTGTGCATGTCGGTGCAGAAGCCACAGCCGTTGATCTGGCTTGCGCGGATCTCCACCAGTTTCTGTGTCGCGTGCGGCAGCGTCGAGTCAACGACCACCTTGTTGGCCGAATTGATGTGCTTCATGACCTTGGCCCCAAGGGCACTGCCGAAATAGTTGAGACGTGCATCCATGGTGTGCTCTCCTCGCCGTAGTGCGGATTCACACTGTTGACCGGGCCGTCCGGTGAAACTGTGACGGACTGGCGGTGTGACCTGCATCATATTCGGAGGGTATGTTCGCTTTCGTCATGGTGCTTCCGCGCCGCGCCCTGTCGTCAAGTCCGCAGGGGCGCGCGCTGCCGCGTACCCCGCGCCGCACCGGCCGGGAATGACATCGTCTGAACACACTGTGTCAGCCTGATCACGGAGGCGTTGGCGCTGTTTGTGTTTCGGACTGGTACGAGGCTGGGGCGAGGTCGCCCCAGCACGGCTGCCTGACGGCACATCGGCACATCACGAGGACGGTCATGGTGGGGGAGGCGGTGCGCTCAGCGGCGACGGCCCGGGTAGGCCGGGTCGTCGGTGATTCTTACTTTCTGGGGCGCGTTCCGGGGGAAGGCCCAGATCCGGCCGGAGGTGCTGACGGCGGTCACCGCGGTGTCGTCCAGGGTGACTTCGTGGAACGGATTGGACCAGCTGGAGACGGCGAGCCATTCCAGGGTGCTCTCGTCGTCGTCCCGGGCCAGCGCGACCCAGCCGATGGATCCGTGATGGGCCGACTCCCCCGCCCAGGCACGGCTTCCCGCATGGGTGTGCGTGGCGAGCGCGGAGTCGACTTCCACCCAGCTGTCGGTACTCCATTCGGTGGCGCGCAGGACCTCGATCCAGTGCCAGCTCTCGGCCTGCGGATCGTCGAGCCGGTCGGGCGGCTGCATGCACAGCAGATCCATCACGGTGTGAGAGCCGTCGGCGAACACGATGAAGTCCCCGTCGGGCGCCTCCCGGTCGCGCCATCGCCGGCGCACCTGCCGGGCCATGGCCGTCGTGGCCGCATCTTTCATGCACGGCATTGTGCCACGGGGCATCGCGCGAGCCCCGTGACCGGTGGCCCGGCCCCCGTCCGGACCTCTCGGACTGCGCGAACTGCGCGAACTGCGCGAACGGGGCGGTCGGCCTTGGGCCGGGGCCCGGCGGCGGACCGCTGCTCGACTGGGCCCGCTGTACCGGCAACTCCGCGTCCCGCCCGGCCGGTTGGGCCGGGGTGGTCACGGGGGCGCTCGCATTCGTGCAGCTCGTCCTGGAACTGATCGCAGTACCTGGAGCTGATCCGGAGTCACCGGGCAGGACCGGCGCACTGTTCGAGGCGGTCCAGTGTGTGGACGGCGTCAGGATGTTCGCGCTGGCCGCGCTCGCCGCGGCTGCCTGCGCGGCTTCCCGGCACGGCACACTGCTGCGAGAAGCGGCCTGGCTGATCCCGCAAGGCCCGGTGCCGGACCCGTACCGGACCTCGTGTCGGACCCCGTACCGGACCTCAGTGCCGGGCCAGCGCGAGCACGCTCAGACCGAACATCAGGACACCCAGGGGGAGATGGACCGACGGGACGTGCGCGATGCCGAGCACGACCTGGACCGAGGCGAGCACGAGGAAGCCCGACGCGTGCCAGACAGGCCGGGGCGAGCCGCCGCCCGGCTTCCACGCCAGCACCGCCGCGAGCACGTACAGCATCGACGCCCCGTACATCACACGGGCGCCGACACTGTGCAGCGTCTCTCCGTAGGACGCGGTCAGCAGCAGTCCGGCGGAGACCGCCTGAAGGAAGATGGTCAGGGTCTGCAGGGCGATCGCGACCTGAAGGAACGAGGCGCCGCGCCGTGCGCCGGCCGTCGCCGTCACCTGAGTGGCCATGTCACAGTCCCCTTTTCCGCCCTCGGGCAGTGGATCGATAAGGTCTCACCAGTCCGACGAAGCGGGCCTGCGAAAGGTAAGGCGAGGGGGCGGCCGGAAGCATGGGGACTGTCGGGACCAGCACGGACGGGATAGCCGGTGAGCGGCGCCAACTGATCAATGTCGCCTACCGGTTGCTCGGTTCGGTGGCCGAGGCCGAGGACGCCGTACAGGATGCCTACGCACGCTGGTACGGGCTGCCACGGAGCCGGCAGGAGGAGATCCTGTCCCCCGGCGCCTGGCTGACGACGGTGACCGGCCGCATCTGCCTGGACCTGCTCGGCTCGGCGCGGGCCCGCCGTGAACGCTATGTCGGCGCGTGGCTGCCCGAACCGCTGCCCGACCGCACCGAGTGGGACCACGCGGGCGGCGCCGACCCCACCGGCCCCGCGGACCCCGCCGACCAGATCGTCCTGGACGAGTCGGTGGCCATGGCCTTCCTCGTCGTCCTGGAGTCGATGACGCCCGCGGAGCGGGTGGCGTTCGTCCTGCACGACGTCTTCCGGTACCCGTTCGCCGAGATCGCCCAGGTTCTCGGCCGGACCCCCGCGGCATGCAAGCAACTGGCGGCCTCCGCCCGGCGGCGGGTGGGTGCCGCGCGCGCCCCGGTGACGGCGACCGGCCGGACCGATGTGGTGCGGCGCGTCAAGGAGGCATGGGAGACCAAGGACATCGCCGCTCTCGTCGGACTCCTCGACCCGGCCGCCGTGATGACCGCCGACGGCGGCGGCATGGTCGGCACCGTCCTGCGCCCGGTCGAGGGCGGTGCGCGCATCGCCCAGTACATGGTCGCCATCGCCGACAAGGCCCCCGGGCTCGAACTCCTGGAGCGGTTGGTCAACGGTGTGCCGGGCCTGGTGGCCCAGCGCGCCGGCGTCGTCATGACCGTGGCCTCGTTCGACGTCTCCGACGGGCGCGTCACCCGGATCTGGGCGGTCCGCAACCCGGAGAAGCTGCGGCCGTGGGTGCTTGCCGGACGATGACCGGGCCGGACCGGGTGGGTGCGGGTGCCGGAGTACGGGTCGGTCGGAAGGGACTTGTCACAGATCGGGCCGAAGGCGGTGGGGACTTCGGCGCCCCTCGTGCTGCTGCACTGCCACCTCGCGGTGCACAGTGGCAGCGACCGGGACGCGCTGCTGATGGACCGGCTCCCTTCGAGCCGCCGGGTCACCTCGATCACCGCGCACCGCAGGCTGCGGCTGTTCAAGGGCGGCCCGACCACCTGGGACGGTCCGCCCTCCGCGCTGAGCCGGGAACAGATGGACGCGCTCGCCCCCTCGTACCCGCCCCCCTCACGCCCGGGCGGCGCCGGTGGAACTCACGGATCCCGACCACGCCCTGTTCGCCGCACTGAACCGCGACGGCCGCGCGCCGCACGCCGCGCCGGCCGTCGAGGCCCGCTGCCACGAGTCGACGGTGCGCCGCCGCATCGCGCATCTGCGCACGGCCGGAGCACTCTTCTTCGTGCTGGACGTGGACGAGCGTCTCCCCTCTACGGGTACCTCTCCGACCGCATCGGCGCTCTCCCGGGCGTCGACATGGTCAAGACCGCCCCGATCATCCGCACGCTCGGGCGCGACGGCGCCGTCGCACGCAACCACGGCCCCGGGACCGGTGAGCGCCGTTGAGCGTGCGGCCGGATTCTTCGAGGCAGGCGCGGGCAAGGGGTCTCGCGGCCCGGCCGGTCAGGCGGATCCCACCGGCCGGCCGCAGCGCTTCATGGCGCGGGTGGACAGGAACAGTCCGATGACGGCGAGCGCCGTGGCGGCGATGAGGCCGTGGAGCACGGAGGTGTTGAGGAAGTCTCCGGCGAACAGGGCGCGGGCGGCGTCGACGATGTACGTGACGGGGTTGATCGCGGCGACGGCGCTCAGCCAGCCCGGTCCGGCGCCGACGGGGAGGAGGATGCCCGAGAGCATCGTGATCGGGAAGATCAGCATCTGGGTGACCATCCAGAACAGATTGCCGCCGGGGCGCGAGGCGATGGCCAGGACGCAGGACAGGGCGCTGAGCCCGATCGCCATGACGATCAGCAGCACCATCGTGGCGAGAGCGCCGGGCAGGTGGAGGCTCATGCCCAGCGGTATGGCGACGGCGGTGAGGAGGAGCGCCTGGGCGAACAGGGTGACGGCGTCCTTGGCGGTGCGTCCGAGGACGAGTGAGGTGCGGCTGATGGGGGTGACGAGGAAGCGTTCCATCTGTCCGCCGTTGAGCTCGCTGAGCATGCCGTGGCCGGCGGAGAGCGGCCCCATGAGGCACATCATCACGAGGATGCCGGGGACGAACCACTGCCAGACGTCACCCGTGCCGGCACCCAGGTTCGCTCCGGTACCGGCGAGCATCGACCCGAACAGGACGAGGAACAGCAAGGGTTGTCCCATCGTGAGGACGATGCCGACCGGGGAGCGGAGCTCCGGTGAGATCTCGCGGGAGAAGACCGTCGCGACGTCGCGGACGAGCCTAGGCATGGGGGGCTCCGATCGGCTCGTCAGTGGTCGTGGCCGTGGTCATGGTTGCAGTCGCGTAGGCGTCGCCCGATTCTTCGAGCCGGCGCCCGGTGAGGTTGATGAAGACGTCGTCGAGGGACGGACGTCGCACGCCGGCGCGGGTGACCGTGAGCGCGGCCCGGTCGAGTAACCGCAGGTAGGCCGGCAGTGCGGCATCGGCGTCGGCGATCCGCACGTGCACCGTCCGCCCTTCGGCCGTGACCTCCGAGACCCCCGGCATCCGGTCGGCGAGACCGGCAGCGGTACGCGCCGCGCCGGTGTCCGAGGCCGTGATGTGCATCCGGTCGCCGGCCAGCTCGGCCTTGAGCGCGTCCGCGGTGCCGTCGGCGATGACCCGGCCCCGGTCCACGATGACGATCCGCTCGGCCACAAGGTCGGCCTCGTCGAGATAGTGGGTGGTCATCAGGACCGTGATGCCGTGATCGCGTCGCAGGAGTTGGATCCGGTCCCACAGCGCGGCCCGGCTGTGCGGATCGAGGCCCGTGGTGGGCTCGTCGAGGAACAGCACTCTCGGGTTGTGGACGAGGCCGAGTGCGATGTCCACACGGCGCCGTTGCCCGCCCGAGAGCGTGCTGGGGGTGCGGGCGGCGAGGTCGCCGATGCCCAGGATCTCCAGTACCTCGTCCGCCCGGCGCCGGGCCTTCCCGTTGCTGAGGCCGTGACAGCGGCCCTGGGTGACGAGTTCATCGCGGATGCGGTGGTTCTCCCCGGAGGCGTTCTTCTGGCCCACGTAGCCGATCAACTCCCGCACCCTGCCCGGTTCGCGCGCCGCGTCGAAGCCGGCGATGCGCACGCTGCCCGCCGTGGCCGGCAGCAGCGTGGTCAGCATCCGCAACGTGGTGGACTTGCCCGCACCGTTCGGCCCCAGCAGCGCCAGGAGTTCACCGGTCGCGACACCGAAGGTGACATCGCGGACCGCCTCGATCGTCTCCTTGCCCGCCTTGAAGGTCCGCCTCAGGCCCTCGGCCCGGATCATCTGGTCTCCATCCATGTCCTGGACACTAAGACACCCAGAGTGGAACTGTAAACATCCAATATCGATCTAGAGGCATCCCTCGTGGGTCTTGCTGATACCGTTGGAGTATGAGTGCGAAGCGGGCATCCAGCGCCAGGAGCCGGACCGAACGGGCCATCGTGACCGCCGCGGTGAGTGTCTGGGCGCGCGACCGGGCGGCGACGTTGCCGCAGATCGCAGAGGCCGCGGAGGTCGGCCGTACGACATTGCACCGCTACTTCCCCGAACGCGAGGGGCTGGTGCGCGCCGCCGTCGAGCACGCCCTGGAAGCCATCGGTGGCGCGATCGCCGAAGCCGAACCCCACGACGGGCACCCGCTCGCGGCCATGCGCCGTGTGGTCGCCGCTCTGGCCTCGGTGAGCGAGGCGATCATGTTCGTCTTCGGCGACCAGTCGCTCCTGCGCGATGTCGTGCCGACCGCCGACCCCGCCCTGCCGGCACCGCACGACCCGGTGATCGAGCTCATCCGACGCGGGCAGGCCGAGGGCGTGTTCGACGACCAGCTCTCGGCCGAGTGGATTCAACAGGTCCTGTGGGCGGTGTCCTACACCGCCTTCGAGCAGGTCGAGCAGGGCACCCTCGCCAAGTTCGACCTCACCGCGACCGTGGCCCGGACCCTGGAACGGGGGATCACCGCCCAAGCCGGCGAACGGGCGTGATCGCAACCGCAGTCATGACCGACGGGACGAGTAAGCAGCCATGACCGACAGGCCGACCACGACCACGACCGCGGCGAGAGGCTGGAGCATCGACGTCTGGCTCGATCCCGCCTGCCCGCTCACCCGCCACACCGTGCGATGGGTCGCGCGGATCGCCGAAGAGGTACCGCTTCGGGTGTGCCGGCACGTGATGAGCCTGTCGGTGCTCAACGAGCATCGCGACGACGACCCCGAGGGCGACCCGCACGGCTACCTGTGGATTCCCGCCCGTGTCGCCGCAGCCGTCCAGACCGAGCACGGGCACGCCGCGCTCGGTGCGTTCTACGACGCACTGTGGACCGAGCCCGGTGGCACCGAGCGGGAATGGATCGGCGACATCGGCGAAGCACTGCACCGCAGCGGCCTGCCCACCGGGCTCGCCGAGGCCGGCACCACCACCGACTACGACGATGCGCTGCGCGCCTCCCACCACGCCGGCGTCGACCGCCTCGACGCCGGGATCGGCACCCCCGTCCTGGTCGTCACCACGCCCGACGGCGATGAGCGGTCCTTCTTCGGCCCCGTCCTCGACGCCGTTCCCGCGCGGGCGGACGCCCTCCGTCTCTGGGAAGCCATCCGCCTGATGGCAGGCGTCCCGGCGTTCCGAGAAGTCAAGGCGTGACGGCTCCATCCGGTCCGCAGCGCAACGCAACGCAGCGCGGTTCTCGGCGCACAAGGGTTCGGTCACCAACTCCCGCCTCGAACTGGTCAAGCGTACGCCCGGCCGGGACAAGGTGATCAAGACGTACAAGGCGGGCTCGGGCCAGGTCAAGAACACCTGCGCCGTCGGCAAGGGCTGGCTGCCCAACGCCGGGGCGAGCAAGCCGTACGCCGTCCAGTGGCACCGCAAGAACTTCGACGGCATCATCAACGGCTTCGTCATCAAGATCTCCGACCGCAAGTGCCACAACGGCACCAAGCGCACCGAGTTGTTCATCCACAGCGAGATGAAGCCGAACGGCAAGCAGGGCACCATCGAGTCCGAGCGGTGGACCAACAGCGGCCCCAACGACTACTACTCCAACGGCTGCATCAAGCTCAACCCGACCAACATCAAGGACCTGTTCAAGCGCCTGGACCACGTCGGCTGGTCCCGCACGGGCAGCCCTCACCGCCCCGCACGAAGTTGCCAATTACTGGTGCCATCCGGACACCGGAGCCGTAGCGAAGGGAGGGCGCGGCCGGGAGGCTCTAGTGTCCTCGCCTGTGACTGAACTTTCCTCGTATCACCGTGTGACAGCCGATGCCTACGATGCCGTCGCTGTTCTCTACGCCGAACTCGTCCACAACTCACTCGACGCTCTTCCGCTGGATCGCGCGGTGCTTGCCGCGTTCGCCGAGACCGTGCGGGCCGCTGGCCCCGGGCCCGTCGCCGAGCTGGGATGCGGTCCGGGATACCTCACTGCACACCTGCGGGAACTGGGGCTGGACGCCTTCGGCGTCGACCTGTCGCCGGTGATGATCGATCTCGCCCGCAAGACATACCCGGACCTGCGGTTCGAGGTCGGTTCCATGGACGCGCTGGACCTGGCCGATGGCCGGCTGCAGGGCATCGTGTCCTGGTATTCGGTCATTCACACCCCACCGCAGGGCGTGCCCCAGTACTTCGCCGAGTTCCGTCGGGTACTCGCGCCCGACGGAACTCTTCTGCTTGCCTTCTTCGAGTCGGAGGGTGAGCCGACCACGGCGTTCGACCACAAGGTGACGACGGCCTACCGATGGCCTGTCGACGACCTCGCGGGGCTGGCCGGTGAGGCCGGCTTCACCGAGGTCGGCCGGATGCTGCGTGAGCCCTGCGAGGGGGAACGGTTCCGCCGGGGGCATCTGCTGATGCGCGCAGGGAAGTGACTCCCGGCAGGCCAGGGAATCCGGACGGGAGGGATGACGGCTGGTGAGCGGACGGCGGTGGCTGTGCCGGTCCGGTGCGTGGGCACGCGTCACCGGGAAGGTCGTGGGCGGGCTGGCCGTGACGGCTTTGGCGGCGCTCCTCGTCGTCCTCGGGTACGGGTTCGTCCGTGGGGGACTCGACGGGCTGAACGACGCCTCCGCGGTCGCCGCGCACCGACGGTCGGTCGACGGAGTCGTCGTGGCGAAGGAGAAGGTGGCCGGCCCCCAGGGAAGCCGCTTCAAGAGGATCGAAGTCCGTTTCACCACGCCCTCCGGGAGCTCGTACCAGTTCTGGGAGGGCGGTGACGCGGACGTCGGCGACACGATCCGCGTCCACTACGAGCCGGGACGTCCCGAGACGGCGAGCACCAACTCCGTGACGAGCAACAGGGTGGGGTACGGCATGCTGGCCCTGATCGGGCTCGCGCTCATGGTTCTCATGCCGATACTGCTGGTCAGGCTCGGCCGGGAAGGCGTCCGTGACATCCGGCGGGCGTTGGGGTCGGCTCTCACCAGGAGCTCGGGCGCTTGACCTTGACACAGTGACAAGGACTTCACTGTGGCCGAGGAGGTGGTCCTGATGACCATGCCGAAAGAGGACACGAAAACGACGCGGGCTCTCCAGGGGCTGGAGAACAACAGCTCGTCGGTCCGGCTGCAGGCGGCGCTGGCGGTCGGCACGACCCCGGACCCGGGGTTCATCGGCAAACTCGTCGAGCGATGCGCTGTCGAGCCCGAGTTCTACGTACGCGAAATGCTGACGTGGGCACTCACCCGCCACACGGCAGCGATGACGGTTCCGGTGCTTCTCGACGAAGTCCGCTCGGATCGTGCGCAGGCACGGAGCCAGGCGTTGCACACTCTGTCCAAGATCGGGGATCGGCAGGCGTGGCCGGCGATCACACCGGCGCTGCTGTCCGACGCCGACGACGAGGTGGCCCGGAGCGCCTGGCGGGCAGCGGTCGTCCTGGTGCCCGAAGGTGAGGAGTACGCGTTGGCCTTAGTGTTGGCGACGCAGCTCGGACGCGGCGAACGCGAGACGCAGCTGAGCCTCAGCCGGGCGCTGATCGCGCTCGGGGCGGTGATGCTGCCGGCACTGGGCGCCGCGACGACGGATCCCGACCCTCGCGTGCGGGCGCACGCGATCGCCACGGAACGGCTGTGGCGCGACCCGGATGCCGGATTCGAGTTCGCGATCGAGGAGGCGAAGCGCATCGTGGCCCTCGGCGGGGCCGGCGACGAGGGGCGGTAGGCAGTGCTGATCGGTGATGTCGCGCGGCGGTCAGGGGTCAGCGCCCGCATGCTCAGGCATTACGAATCGCTCGGCCTGGTACGGCCAACGGGCCGTACCGGCTCCGGCTACCGGGAGTACTCCGGCGAGGACATCCGGCGGATCTTCCACATCGAGAGCCTGCGCTCATTGGGGCTGTCGCTGCGCGACGTCGGGCGCGCGCTCGACGACCCCGGCTTCGCGCCCGCGGAACTCGTCGACGACCTCATCCGCCAGACGCGAGACCGCATCGCAGCGGAGACGGAACTGCTCACGCGACTTTGTCGGATCGGTGCCGCGGAACCCGCCGGCTGGGAGGACGTCCTCCAGGTCGTCACGCTCCTCCAGGGGTTGGGGTCGAAGAACGCGGCGGCGCGGCAGCGCGCGGCCCTGTCCGCGGTCGAGGCAGTGCCCGTGCCGGTGGAAGCACTGGTCGAGGCCGTGCTGAGCGAGCGGGACCCGAACGTCGCCGGAGCCCTTCGCTGGGCTCTGGCGCAATCTGGCGAGGACGGACCGGCACTGCTGGCGAAGGGCCTCGGCTCACCCGCGGCCGAGGTGCGGAAGCGTGCCGTCCAGTCCATCGCCGAGATTCCGAACGGTGAGGCGACCGCACTGCTGCACGACGCTCTCACCAACCCCGACACCGACATCGTGGTCCGCCGGTACGCGGCTCTGGCGCTCGGGGCACGTGGAGCAGCCGACGCGGTCCCGACGCTCATCGACATGATCGTCGAGGAGAGCAACGACGTCGACGCAGCCGATGCACTGAGCACGCTGGCGAGTGATCCCGCGTGGGAGGACCGGATCGCCGCCGGACTCGTCGACCGCCTGGCCCACGACACCACTGGACCGCCCGCACGACGACGGCTGACGCAGGCGCTCGCGGACATTCCGGGAGGTCTGGCGTCACGTGCCCTCGCGGATCTGTCACATGACGAAGATCGTGCCGTTGCGCTCACCGCGACGTACATTCTCAAGCTGCGCCACGCGCAATAGCGGGCATGCGGCTGCCCCGGCACGGTGTCCGGCCATGACCACCCACCACGCAGCGGACCCACGCCGTACGGCGCCGTCAGAGGACGTCGTAGGTCAGGTGTGTCGCGGTCGATGTCGAGATCGTGCTCCGCTGCACCAGCGTGCGTGGCGTTCCGGAAGACGCGTACGAAGTGATAGACGCTCAGGTGCACTTCGGCCGCGATGTCGGCGAGGGTGAGCGGCTCGGCCAGGCGGTCCTGCATGACGGCAGCGCCTCTGCGGACGGCAGCGTGCTCACTCCCCGGTACGCGTGGTTCCCGGCCCCGGGACAGCAGATGGACCGCGAGGAACGCCGCCGACGACCCGGCGTACAGGTCGCCCGCCTCCCGACGGGCCGGCAGCGACCGCAGGAGGTTCTCGACGACCGGGTCGCCCGTGCCCAGCCCGGCGGATATCGCCTCGAAGTCCGGCTCCCGGCCACCCAGTTGATCTGCGGTCCGCTTCACGACGGCGTGCGGGGATGCACCTGGACGGTGGACAGGGCGGAAGCCGCAACGTAACTGCGCGCCGTCGACCGACCCGGCACCATCAGTTCCAGCCGCCCGGCCGTCCACCGGCGCCTGGTCGATGATCCTTCGGAGCCGACGTGCATGACGGCTCGTCCGGCCGTGCACAGCACGAGATGCAGGTCGGAGGTTCCGGGCAGCAGCAGGTTCTCGACCTGGCGGGCATGCGCGAAACACTGCACGAGGAGTGATTGCCCGGCATCATTCCAACTGCAGTAGCTGCGCCGTACGTACTTCGTCATGTCGATGTCGCCGTACGGCGCCAGATCGAGATCAGGTGAATCGAACATTGCTGGTCCCCTTTCCCGCTCGAACCGGTGCTGTTTTGGAGCAACCTGTCAGGCGGCCGGTCCTGGTCAGCTGATCCTGGTCGCGAAAGGGCCGCCTTCGCCGAACGCGAGCCGCCCGAAGTTCTCGCCGATGCGGCGGTGTCCTGCCGGATCAGGATGGACCTCGTCGGGCAGCGGGAATTGTGCGTAGTCCTTCTCGCCGTAGAGGTCACGGCCGTCGAGGTAGTGCAGGTTCGGGTCGTCGGCCGCCCGCTGCTCGACGATCCGGGCGAGTTCGTCGCGGATGATGTCGAGCGTCAGGCGCCCGGCGGCGCGTTCGGCCGGATCGCCCGTCGCCTTGAACCGCAGGGAGCCGCCGTCGAAGTCGGGCGCGAGAGGACCGGGGGTGTCCTCCTGGACCGGGCACAGGAGGGGGGACACGACCAGCAGCGGCGTGGTCGGGTGCCCCTCTCGGATGGTGTCGAGGAAGCCGTGGACCGCGGGGGAGAAGGCGCGCAGGCGCATGACGTCGCTGTTGACGACGTTGATGCCGACCTTGACGCTGATCAGGTCCGCGGGCGCGTCCCTCATCGCACGGGCGGTGAACGGGTCGAGCAGCGCGCTGCCGCCGAACCCCAGATTGACGAGGTCCACCCGGCCCCGGGCGGCTGCCAGGGCCGGCCAGATGGCGGTCGGATGAGTGGCGTTCGAGCCGTGGCTGATGGAACTGCCGTGGTGCAGCCACACCCGGCGCCCGCTGTCCGGAGCCTTCTCGACGGGGGCGTCGGTGCGCAGGGCGATCAGTTCGGTGATCTCCGTGTGCGGGAGCCAGATCTCGATGTCCTTGTCGCCCGCCGGCAGATCGGTGAACCGGGCGGTGCCGGCACGTCCCGGTGACAACTCGGAGGTCTGGGCGACCATGTCGGTGATCGTGCGTACGTTGCCGCCGGCAACTGTGGCCTGGGCTGCGAGACGGCCATCGACCAGCAGGTCGTACACGCCGTCCGCCGGGGCCGGGAATCCCTGGAGGACGCGCTTGGTGGGCAGCGTGTCCAGTTCGATCGTGGTGGCCCGGGTACGGAAGGCCAACCGCACGCCGGAGGGCTGGGCCTCGGCCACGGCCAGTTGGTTGTCGGGGATCTGCCTGCGTGCCCGGGCGGGCAGCCGATGGGGCAGCAGACCGTGCGCGGTCGCTTCCACGTCGAGGAAGCCGCGCAGGATGTCCGTGGTGACAGGTGTGGTGATCGTGTCGTGCTCGGTGTTCATTTCCTCAGCCTGCTGATCAAGATTTCCGGAATGTTCGGTGCTCGGATGCGCCGGTGCCCGGCGCGGGTGACCGCCTCCGGCGGTGCGGACGGCCGGTCAGGGTGTGGCCCGGTTCCTCAGCAGAGCGTCGAGGGAATCGACGATCCAGGCCCAGGATTCCTGCGAGTCGGGGGCGCTGTGCTCGAAGCCTCCGGCCAGCTCCAGGCTGACGTAGCCGTGGAAGACGCTGCCCAGCATCCGCACCGCGTGCGTCTGGTCCGGCTCCGTCAGGTCGTAGCCGCGCAGGATCGCCCGCGTCATCTGTGCGTGCCGTACCCCGGCGCTGGCGGCCGCCGTCTCGGGATCGAGCCTGAGACGGGCTGCGGCGTAGCGCCCCGGGTGCTCCCGCGCATAGTCGCGATAGGCATCCGCGAAGGCGGCCAGGGCGTCCTTGCCGGCACGCCCGGCCACGGCATCGGCAACCCGGTCGGCGAGTTCCTCCAGTGCGAACAGTGCGATCCGGGTCTTGAGCTCGTGTGAGTTCTTCAGGTGCGAGTACAGACTCGCGACCTTGACGTCGAACCGCCGGGCGAGTGCCGAGACGGTCACCTGATCGAAGCCGACCTCGTCGGCCAGTTCCGCCCCCGCCAGAGTCAGACGCTCCGGTGTCAGCCCTACTCTGACCATAACCTTCCTCCTATTCAGCGAAAATCATTATGCATTTGCCTAAAGGTTTTAGGCAAACTGGCGTGTCGTTCATGAAACCTCTGACCGCGCGGGAGATCCGCACCGCCTCCGTGAACTGCACCAAGGGAGAGGCCAAGCGCCTGTCCATCCCCCACGACCTGGCCGAACGGCCCTGGGACGACCTGGACTTCCTCGGCTGGAGGGACCCCCAGGCCCCCGGCCGGGCCTACCTCGCCACCGAGCTGGACGGCCGCCCGACGGCACTCGCCCTGCGCTGCTCCAGCGCCACCTCCTGGCAGACGCGGCGCAGCATGTGCTCGATGTGCATGACCGTTCACACCGGCGGCGTCTCGCTGATGGTCGCCGCGAAAGCCGGCAGGGCCGGGCAGCAGGGCAACTCCGTGGGCGCGTACATATGGGCCCCGATGTCGACGGAGTTCGTCGTGGCCAACGCCCGTCTGCTGACGGCCAATCTCACGGCCTCGCTCGACGAACTGGCCGCCGCCTTCGACCGGCCCGTCGACTCCTCGACCCTCGAGCCGATGATCCTCGCCGGCTACCACTACGGGAAGCGGGTCGGCGGCGCCGAGTTCGTCACCGCCCTCGCGATCCGGAACCGGGTCGCCCGAAGCCCGGCACGGTACTTCGACGCGTACGACGTACTGCTCACCCCGACCCTGCCCGAGCTTCCCGTGCCCCTGGGCACTTATGCCGAGGGCGCGGAGACGCTGGACGGTCTCGGCTGGATCGACCGCCTCAACGACCGCTCACCCTTCACCATGCCGTTCAACGTCGCGGGCACGCCCGCCATGTCCGTGCCCGTGACGGCCGACACCGGGACGGGGCTCCCGATCGGTATGCAGTTCGCCGCCGGTTACGGGCGCGAAGACCGCCTCTTCCGCCTCGCCGGACAACTCGAACAGGCCGAACCGTGGTCGGGCCGCACCCCCACGGTGTGGGCAGGGAACCGGACGGGCCACTGAGAAGTTCTCCGCAGGCAGACGCTGAGCACGGAGCGGCCTCCAGATCTCGACGGTGTCGATCTTCATCGTCGGTGGCCGGGTGCCGCCCGGACCTGAGTCGCCGTATTCATCTTCCCGGTCCCGCTGTATCCGGCACGGCGCCGGGTACAGCGGGACCGCCGGCGGGTGCGCTGCGGGCGCCGTTCGTGAAGGCGCTCAGGCGCTGGTCCGGTGGTCCTGCGCCCGCTTCCGCGGGCCTGCGCAGGCCATCGCTGTCCTGTACGGCACGGGGCCGGAGGATCAGCGGTAGTCGTCCGGGGAGCTGTCCTTGCCGCCGTACCTGACGTCCTCGAAGTACGCCCAGCCGTCCGGCCGGCTGCCGTCGGTGTCCCGTACGCCGTACGCCCTGGCGAGCTCTGCGCTGGAGGTGGACTTCCCGTTCCAGCGGGCGGCCCGGTCCGGGTCGGCGGCGAGCGCGGCGACCGCGCGGGCGAGGTAGTGCGGCGATTCGGCGATCGCGAAGCCCGGTTCCTGGGCGACGGCGTCGCGCCAGTTCTCCTCGCTCACGCCGAAGTGGGCGAGCATCTGTTCCGAGCGCAGGAAGCCCGGTGTGACGGCGACCGCCATCCCCCCGTACTCCGCCAGTTCCTCGCCCAGCCCGAAGGCGATCCGGATCGGGGCGTTCTTCGCGAGGTCGTAGTAGAGGTTTTCGCGGTAACGGCGATTGGAGACCGCCGTGCCGTCGGTGACCTCCACGTGCAGGGGCGCGTCGGAGCGGACCAGGAGCGGGAGGGCGAGCGCCGCGGTGATCACGTGCGAGCGCACCCCGAGTTCCAGGATGCGCAGGCCGTCGGCGAGCGGCGTCTCCCAGCTCTTCTTGCCGAAGACGGAGCCGATGAGCAGGTGCTCGCCGCCCCAGAGGTCGTTGACCAGGATGTCGAGCCGTCCCTGCTCGCGGTCGATCCGTTCGACGAGGGCGCGTACCCGGTCCTCGTCCAGGTGATCGGTGGGGACGGCGATTCCGGTGCCGCCGGCCGCGGTGACCAGTTCCGCGGTCTCCTCGATGGTCTCCGTGGTCCGGCCGACCTCGCTGGCGTGCCGGCGGGTGGTGCGGCCGGTGACGTAGACGGTGGCGCCGGCGCGGCCGAGTTCGACGGCGAGGGCGCGTCCCGCGCCGCGGGTGGCCCCGGCGACGAGCGCGATCCGGCCGGCGAGTGGGCCGTCCTGGCCGTTGTACTGGGTGTTCCTGTCCTTGTTCATGGCACCACGGTGCACGTTAAAGGCGACAGATCATGTCGCCTTTAACCGGGTGGTTTCCGTGTGTCCTACGGGCGGGGGAGAGAAGTCCCACGGGGCCGACGCCGAAGCGATGGTGACGAGTCCGCGCCGACCACGCCCGTGGTCAGTATGTCCGGTTTCTTCCGCGACTCCGTCAGCTCGCGAACCGGGCCATCCACGCCTCGACCTCGTCCGCCGACCTCGGCAGGCCCGCCGACAGGTTTTCGTGACCGTCCTCGGTGACGACCAGGTCGTCCTCGATCCGGACGCCGATGCCGCGCCACTCCTCGGGCACGGTGAGGTCGTCCGGCTGGAAGTACAGGCCGGGCTCCACGGTGAGCACCATGCCCGGCTCCAGCACGCCGTCGACGTACTCCTCGTTCCTGGCCTGCGCGCAGTCGTGGACGTCCAGACCGAGCATGTGGCCGGTGCCCGCCATGGTGAAGCGGCGCTGGAGGCCGAGCTCGTACGCACGGTCGGCCGGGCCCTCGATGAAGCCCCACTCGACCAGCCGGGCCGTCAGGTGGCGCTGGGACGCCTCGTGGAAGTCCCGGTACGCGGCACCCGGTTTGACCGCTGCCATACCGGCTTCCTGCGCCTCGTACACCGCGTCGTAGACCTTGCGCTGCAGGGGCGTGAAGGTGCCGCTGATCGGAAGCGTGCGCGTGACATCGGCGGTGTAGAGGGTGTGTGTCTCCACGCCCGCGTCGAACAGGAGCAGTTCCCCGGGGCGCACCGGACCGTCGTTGTCCGTCCAGTGCATGATCGTGGCGTGCTCGCCCGCGGCGCAGATCGAGCCGTAACCGACGGCATTGCCCTCCAGGCGTGCGCGGCGGAAGAACGTGCCCTCGATCCACCGCTCGGACGACGCGATCGCCGTGGAGAGCTCACCGATCACATCGGTGAATCCGCGCACCGTGGAGTCCACGGCCTTGCGGAGCTCGGCGATCTCCCAGTCGTCCTTGACGAGGCGGAGTTCGCTGAGCGCCTCTTCGAGTTCGTCGTCACGCTCCTCCTCGGTGGTGACGGCGGCCTCCAGGGACGGGTCGACACCGCGGACGATCCGGGTCGGCGCACCGGAGGCGGCGGCCAGGTCGTCGGCCGCCGTCCGGACGTCCCGGCAGGGCAGACCGAGCACGAGCTCCGACTCGGCGAGGGAGCGGCGCCGGCCCATCCACAGCTCCGCCGTGGAACCGGTCCAGAACTCGTTGTTGTCCCGGCTGTCCCGCGGCAACTGGTAGCAGTAGGCGTCATGGCCGCCGTCCGCACGGGGTTCGAGGACGAGAGCGCCGTCCCGTGCCTGGTCCCCGGTCATGTGCACGTAGCCCGAGTACGGCCGGAACGGGTAGGTGTCGTCGTTGGAACGGACCTTGAGATTCCCCGAGGGAACGACGAGGCGTTCGCCGGGAAAGCGCGCGGAGAGCGCGGCGCGGCGACGGTCCGCATACGGGGCCTGCTCGTCGGGCCGCAGGTCGTGCCGCTCGGTGTCCGCCCACCCCGTCCGCATCAGAGCGGACAGTTCCTCGGAGATCCCTGAGTAGAGACCGTTCTTGCGGCCTTTCGCCACGGCGTACACCTTCTTCCGGTGGGTTTCCTCAGCGCGAGGGGTGGCATGAGCCGTCCGGATGGCCTTGCTCGCGGCGCGGCGGCTCGGGGACCCTCGCTGCCGCCGTTCGTCGGCGGCTCCCGGACGGTACCCCGCACCGCCCGCGCCCGGTGCCCAGGAGTGTCACTGGCACGGATCGGCCACGGCGCTGACCGGAGTCGTCGACAATGAGGCATATGGCGAACGTGAAACTCGGCGAGGCTCTCCGGCTTCTGGGAATCGATCACGCGGCGAGCCGGGTCTATCTGGCGCTGCTCGAACTGGCGCCCGCTCCGCTGAGTGAGGTCGCGGCCGCGTCCGGGCTGGACGGTGCGGAACTGGCCGAGGCGTACGGTGCGCTGGTCGACGCCGGTCTGACCAGTGCCGCCGAGGAAGGCGGGGACATGGTGGCCCCGGTTCCGCCCACCGCGGGCCTGGAGATCCTCGCCCGGCACAGGGCGGCCGAGATCGAGGAGTCCCGCATCACCGTCGGGGGCGCGTTCGAGTCGTTCCGGCGGCAGCGGCTCGCCGCGTACAACGACGATCTCGTCGAGGTCGTCACGGGCGAGGCCATCGGCCCCAGGATGCGTCACGCCTGGGCGAGCGCCCGGGACCAGATCCGGCAGTTCGAGTCACCGCCGTACTTCCCCCTGTCCGGAGCCACGGACGACGCGCTGGCCACGCTCGCCCGCGGTGTGACGCAGCGCGTCGTGTACTCGCGGGAGTCACTGGAACATCCGGGCCACCTGAAGGACGTCATCGAACCGTGCATCAAGGCCGGTGAACAGGCGAGGGTACTGCCGTCGGTACCGGTCAAACTCGTGATCATCGACGAGGCGTACGCGCTCGTGTCGTTGTCGATCAAAGAGGCCGACGTACACAACACCATGCTGGTCGTGCAGCCGTGCGGACTGCTCTCCGCCCTCGTGGCGCTGTTCGAGCAGTCCTGGCAGAACGCCCTGCCGTTCCACGGCCGCACCACGCACCCGGGCGGTCTGCCACCCGCCGACCGCCGACTGCTGTGGCTCCTCGCGGGCGGCGCGAGCGACGACGCCATCGCCCGCGAACTGGGAATCAGCCGCCGCACGCTGTTCCGTCGCCTGCAGATCCTGATGGCCCGGCTGGGCGCCGCGAACCGCTTCCAGATGGCCTTGCAGGCACAGCGCTCCGGATGGTTGTGAGAAGCGGACCGGAGCCGCAACTCACGGACACGGCGTGCCGCGCCGGCGACACACTGACAGTAGTCATCTGCACGCTGTGTGCTCGAGTGATGTCAGGATGATGACGCGTCCGCGTACCCCGGGGTCAGGAGGACCATGACCGCCGACGAGAAACGCCTTCCCCTGCACCGGCTGACGTTCGCCGCCCCCGGCCCGCCCCGGCACACAACGCTGCCCGGCGGCAGCCCTGCCTGGCACTTCACCCGCTACGACGACGTCCGCCAGGTGCTGGCCGACGACCGGTTCACCCGAGCCATGCTGCCCGCGACGGCCACCTCGCCCCTCATCGAAACCCCCGACGCCATGACCAAGCAGGACGGCGCCGGGCACCTGCGACTGCGCCACACAGTCAAAGGGGTCCTCACCCCTCGCGGGGTCGGCCGGGTGACGCCCATGGTCGCCGAGGTCGCCGACCGGCTCGTCGCCGACCTTGCCGAACACGGCCCGCCCACAGACCTCGTCGACCACTACACCCGCCCCCTGCCCATCGCAGTCATGAACAAGCTGCTCGGAGTCCACGACGTCGACGACACCCGGCTGCTGCGCTGGACCGAGCTCGCCTTCCCCGATCCCTCCGTTCCCGAGGACGAAACCGCCGACGCCGCACGGGAGTTCACCGAATTCGCCACCCGCCTCATGGCCGAACGCCGAAGCACCCCGGGCCCGGACCTGATCAGCACCCTCGTACAGACCGCCGACCGCGAAGGCGGCATCCCCGAATCCCGACTCGTCAACTTCGTCAGCACGCTCGTGGTGGCCGGCTACGACACCACCATGACCATGCTGGGCAACGCCCTCCTCTACCTCCTGGACGAACGCCCGGAGGACTGGGCCCGCCTGGGCTCCGACGAAGCGGCCGCCGGCGCAGTGGCCGACCGTCTGACCCACCTGATCCCGCTCAACGACCCCGCGAAACACTTCAACCCGCTGCGCGCCACCGAAGACGTGGAGATCGGAGGGGTGACCATCCGGGCCGGAGACCTCGTCACCCTCGACCGCGGCGCGGCCAACCGTGACCCCGTAGCCTTCCCCGGTGACCCCTTCGTCGACCTGTTCGCCCCGTTGGAACACCCCACCCTCGCTTTCGGCGGCGGACAGCACTACTGCCTGGGTGTCTCCCTGGCCCGTACGGAACTCCGCCTCGCCCTGCACCGGCTGGCCGCCCGGCTTCCCGACCTGCGACTGACCGTGCCGGTCGAGGCCGTCGAGTGGCGCAGGAGCGCTCTCACCCGGAGCCCCCGGAACCTGCCGGTGACCTGGTAGTCGCCTCGACCGTGCCGACGGGCCATCGTGTCCCGGCCACGCCCGGAAGAGGGTGGCCGGGACGGTCATTCCCCTGAGAAAGCGGTCACCAAGACCGTCACCCTGTCATGCGGAGCGTAGAAGGAGCGCAGTGGCGTGGATGCGAGCGATCCGACCCTCATCATGGGCCTGCACGGAGTCTTCCACCGGCATCCGTGGATCGACCGCCTCCTTGCCGAGAACGACCTGGAGGACGAGGACGTCTTCAGTCTCGCCGTGGCCAGGGCGGAAGCCTACGGCTGGAGCAGCACGCACCTGGGCCGCGGTCCACTGGATGGCCTCCGATGGGGACACAACGACGCCGGTGAGGACTGGATCGAGGACAACCGTGTCCGTCAACTGGCCTGGCTCCAGGTCGCCGTGGAGGAACAGCTGCGCGGCCAACGGCTGCCCCTGCTGCCCGTGGCCACCGTCCTCAGCGACGTACTGCACCACATGGGCACGTACACGCTCACCGGTCTCCACACGGTCGCGCCCCTGCAACTGTCCACGGACGACAGCCTCGTCTACTTGTCGCAGGCCGCGGACTGGGTGGCCGCTGCGGGGCCGGGACCGGCGGCCGACTGTGTGCTCACCATCGCGGCCCGGGAATCCGCCGATCTGTCGAACCGGGCGCAAGACGTGAACGTGCTGGTTCTCGAACGCTCCTTCGGCCGTCTGGCCATTCATCCCGGCCGGCCCTCCGTACCCGCAGGAGGGCTGGCTCCTTCGCTCGTAGGTGAGGTGCAGACCGAGGGAATGCGGAACGCGGCGTCGATCCATTGCTCCTTGCCGGCCTGGTCGCTCGACACCGCCGTCTGGGCAGCCGAAGTCACCGCCGCCGCAGTACGCGACACCGGCGTGACAGAACCGGTGCTCCTGACCGTCTCCCGGAATGGCGGTGACCTCGCGCAGAACGCGTGAGCGGGCTGCAGGCCCTCGCGGCCGACAGCCCGGCACCGGGCGGCAGACGCGCGGCGGTCGTGCGCGGGCGACGCGAGGGCGGCGGGTGCGGGGGTGCGTGGGACAGTTGTCCACGCCCACCACCCGCACCTCTCCCGGGGCGTTCTCAGAGCCGGCCGCCGAGCCACTGGTGGATGGCGAGTGCGGTGGTACGGGCGTGCTCCTCCAGCATGGTGAAGTGGTCCCCCGGCACAGTGATCTCGGCGTGCGGCCGGTTCCAGTCCGGGGCGGGTTCGGCGCCGGGCAGTGGGTCCCGGGCTCGTACGTACAGGGTGGGACAGGCGAGCGGCGCGGGCTTCCAGTCACGGAAGAGCTCGAAGTATCCGGCCATGGCGGTGAGCCGATCGGGACTGGCAGAGGCGAACTTCGCCGCCCGGCGCAGCATGTCCGACGTCATCGTGGAGAGCGCCTGCTCCTGGTCACCGTGACCGGGGGGATAGGTGTCCACCAGGACGACGGCCACCGGGGTGGCACCCTCGGACTCCAGACGCTCGGCCACGGCATGGGCCACCCAGCCACCGGCCGACCGCCCCAGCAGTACGAGAGGGCCTCCGGCCGTGGCTGCGCGGACGGCAGCGGCCTGGGCGGTGACGAGAGCGTCCAGTGTGGCGGGCAGAGCCTCTCGGGGCTCGAACCCGGGGTGCCGCACCGCGGAAACCGGCCGTAGCCCTCGCAGCCCGGCGCCGAGGCGCGCGTACTCCTGCGGCCCGGACAGCGCGCTGAGCGCGGGGAAGCAGACCAGCCGAGGCCCCGCGCCGTCCGCCGTGAGCATGACGGGTTCGTGCGTCGCACCGGGCGCCCCGGTCCGGTCGAAGACCGGGCGGAGGCGCGCGGCGATGGTGAGGAGTGCCATGCCGTCCCAGCTCCGGCCCCGGGCGCATGCGGTACGGAAGAGCACGCCCAGGGAGTCCGGGGCTTCCCCGGCATGCGGTGCCCCGGCGACCTGCACCCGGGCGTCCGGCGGACCGCCCGCCCCTGGACCGCTTCCCGGACCGTCGTCCGCCGGCCGGCCGGGGGAGTCCGGTGAGCCGGCGGCCTCAGGCCGTGCCCGGCCGTCGGATGCGGCACCGGCGGAAGGCGCCTCGACGGCATACCGCCGCGTCAGCTCGGCGGCGAGCGCGCGCGGCGTCGGGAAGTCGAACAGCAGCGTGGAGGGCAGTGCCAGCCCCGTCCACGCCGCGAGCTCGTTGCGCAGATCGACCGCGGCCAGGGAATCCAGCCCCAGGTCCGCCAGCAGGGCGTCCTCGACGATCTCGTCCGCCTCCTCCCGATGGCCCAGGACGCGGGCCGCCAGGGTCCGGACCTTGGCGAGCAGCATCCCGCGCATCTCGCCGGGGGAAGCAGCCGCCGGTGACCGGCCGAGTCGGTTCCCGCCCCCGTTGCCCGTGTCGTCCCCATCGGCAGCGTCGGCAGCAGGAGTACGGAGCCGGTTCGCCGCCGTTTCACCGGCGCGGAGAGCGGCCGGGGCGAGGCGGGCCGCCACCACCACGGGTTCGTCACCGGCCACGGCCGCGTCGAAGAGAGCCAGGCCCTCATCCGGCCCGAGCGGGCCGAACCCGGAACGGGCCATCCGCTGCAGATCCGCGTCGCCGAGGTGCGCCATCATGCCGTCGCTCTGCTGCCAGGGGCCCCAGACGATCGACGTACCGGGCAGTCCGAGCCGTCCGCGGTGCCGCGCCAGGGCATCCAGCACACAGTTGGCCGCGGCGTAGTTGGCCTGGCCCGCGGAGCCGAACGTACCCGCCACCGAGGAGAACAGCGCGAAGACGGCCAGGTCGTGACCCCGGGTCAGTTCGTGCAGGGCGAGGGCGGCGTCCGCCTTGGGGCGCATCACCCGCCTCACCCGGTCGGTGGTGAGTGCCGCGACGACCCCGTCGTCCAGCACCCCCGCGGTGTGCACGACGCCGGTCAGCGGGTGGGCTGCCGGTACCGCGTCGAGCAGGGCCGCGAGGGCGGTCCGGTCCGCGACATCACAGGCGTGAACGGTCACCCGGGCGCCCGCCTCGCACAGCTCCGCGACGAGTTCCCGCGCCCCCGGCGCGTCCGGCCCGCGCCGGCCGGCGAGCAGCAGATGCCGGACGCCGTGCGCGGTGACCAGGTGCCGCGCCACCAGCATGCCCAGGGAACCGGTGCCGCCGGTGACCAGGACGGTGCCCTCCGGGTCGAGCGGCCGCCTCTTCCGTGACTTCGGTGCCGGCTCGGCCAGTGGCACCAGCTTCGGCACGTACACCGTCCCCCGGCGTACGGCTGCCTCCGGCACCGGAGTGGCCAGCAGGGCGGGCAGGGCACTCCAGGAGTCGGGGTGCTCGTCCACGTCGATCAGGGCGAAGCGGCCCGGATTCTCCCGCAGGGCCGAGCGGACCAGCCCCCACACCGGCGTGTGCGCCGGTACGGACACCGTCCCGCCGGATCGGCCGTCACTCCCGCGACCGGTACCATCCGCGGGGAATCCGTCATCGGCCGGAGCGACGGCACCGGACGTCACGAGGACGAGACGCGAGCGGGACAGCCGCGGCTCGGCGAGCCACTCCTGAACGAGCCTCAGCGCCCGGTCCGCTGCCCGCAGCAACCAGGCTGCCTGGTCCTCCTGCCCGCCGCCGGTCGTGTCCGGCGGCGGGCACGGTGCCACGACGACGGCCGACGACGCGTCGCACGCCGCCGGGCCGGGGTACACCGGGACGCCGGAACCCGGCGGCGCCAGAGCATCCACCAGCCGTGTGCCCGCCTCGCCCAGAACCCCCCAGCAGGGCATCACCACGGGTGCGGACGGCTCGGCCGTCGCCACCCAGTCCGTCCGGTGGAGAGCACCGGTGACCGCGTCCACCGTCGTCGATCCGGTACGCGGAAGAGGCCGGAGCACCAGCGAACGGACCGTCGCCACCGGTGAGCCCGTCTCGTCGGCCAGCTCCACCCCGGCCTGACCTTCCGGCCCGGGGGCCACCCGTACCCGCAAGCGCCGCACACCAGCGGTGTGCACACGCACCCCGCTGAAGGCGAACGGCAGGGACAGGCCGCCGTGCGCCGGACCGGCTGCCCCGGAACCGTTCGCGACAAGGCCGTCCAGGGCCAGGGCGTGCAGCGCCGCGTCGAGCAGTGCGGGATGCAGGACGAACTCCGGGCCGTCCGCCTCCCGGCGCGCAGTGCGGGCCGCTTCGGGCAGCGCGACGTCCGCGTACAGCTCCTCCCCGTGCCTCCAGGCAGCACGCATGCCCCGGAAGGCGGGGCCGTAACGCAGCCCGTCGGCGGCCAGTTGCTCATACGGTCCGGTGCCCGGACCATCGGCATGCAGGGGCATCGCCGCCTCCGGCGGCCAGGACGCGTCCGGCCGGGGCACGCCGCCGGTCCCGCCCGCGGCCGCTTCCCGGTCCGCGGGCGGCTGCGCCGGCGAAAGAGTGCCGGTGGCGTTCCGGAGCCAGGGCTCGTCACCCGCCGGAGTATGCGGCCGGGAGTGGAAGAGCACAGCCCGCCGCCCGGCCTCGTCCGCCCCCGCCACCCTCACCTGCACGGCGACGGCACCGGCGGAGGGCAGCGGCAGCGGCGCGGTCAGCACGAGCTCGTCCAGGACGGCTGCACCCGCCAACTTGCCTGCGTGGAGGGCCATTTCGACGAACGCAGTCGCCGGCAGCAAGATCTCCCCAGCCACCACATGGTCGGCAAGCCACGGCTGGTCCTGCACCGACAGCAACCCGCTCAGCAGCAGCCCGTCGTCGTCGGCCGTGCGGGTGCCCGACCGCAGGAACGGATGGGCGGGCCCGGCCGTCGGCGATACGGGCGGATGCTCCGGGTCGGCCTCCAGCCAGTACCGGCGGCGCTGGAAGGCGTACGTGGGCAGTGCGACGCGCCGCCCGCCGCACCCGGCGAAGACGGCCCGCCAGTCGACGGGGACGCCATGGGTGTGCAACGCGGCCAGCGTGTCGAGCAGGGCGTCCGCCTCCGGCCGCTTCCCGCGCAGTGTCGGCAGAACCAGCGGAACCGGGCCCCGCTCACCACCGCCCGCTTCGCCCGCGTCCGGGCCGTCCGCGTCCGGCTTGGACAGGGCGAGGCAATCGCGTACCAGGCCGGTGAGCACCCCGTCCGGCCCCAGTTCGACGTAGTGTGCCGCGCCCTGTTCACCCAGGTACGCCACCGAATCGGCGAAGCGGACCGGACGGCGGACATGGTCCACCCAGAACTCCGGCGTGCACACCTCCTCGGCGGTGGCCGCCCGGCCCGCCACAGCGGTGATCAGAGGCAGCCGCGGCGCGGCGAAGGACAGTCGCCGCACGACATCCGCGAACTCGGCCGGCACGGGCTCCATCCGAGCGGAATGGAAGGCATGACCGACCCGCAGCGGCGTCACCGAACGGCCCCGCTCCCGGAAGTACGCGGTCACCTCCCGCACCGCCGTCTCGTCGCCGGAGACAACCACCGAGGCAGGCCCGTTGACCGCGGCGATCTCCACCGCACCCCCGGTCCCGTAGAGGTGGGCAGCCACCTCGTCCGCGCCGGCGGCCACGGCCGCCATCGCGCCGCCCGAAGGCAGCGCGTCCATCAGCCGGCCCCGGGCCGCCACCAACGTGCACGCGTCCGCGAGGGACAGCACCCCGGCGACATGCGCCGCCGCCACCTCGCCCACCGAGTGCCCGGCCACCAGGGCGGGGCGTACCCCCCACGCCTCGAACTGCCGGAACAACGCCGTCTCCAGGGCGAAGAGCGCCGGCTGCGCGAACCGGGTCGTATCCAGCAACGCGCCCGTGTCCGTACCGGGCCCGGCGAACATGACGTCCCGCAGCGGCACCGGCAGCAGCGGGTCGAGGAGGGCACAGCATTCGTCCAGCGCACCGGCGAAGGCCGGATGCAGATCCCGCGACTCGTACAATTCGCGGCCCATGCCGACACGTTGACTGCCCTGACCGGTGAAGAGAAAGGCCGGCGAGCCGTGATGGCGGGACATGCCCGTGTGCACCCCGGACCGGCCGCCGCCCTCCGCCACGGCCCGCAGGGAGCCGAGCAGTCCGGCACGGTCCCGGGCCACCACCACGGCCCGGTGTTCCAGGGCCGCACGCGTGGTGGCGAGCGAGTACCCGATGTCCACCAGGGACGCGTCAGGAGCGGCGGCCACATGGTCGTACAGCCGTCGCGCCTGGGCCCGCAGCCCCGGCACGCTCCTCGCCGACACGGGAAAGGCCACCGCGGTCCGCCCGGGACGCGCCGCACACTCCGGCTCCACCCCTGGCCCGACAGCGCCCCTCGCCGCCCCGCCGTCCGCCGGGGCGCCCAGCGATGCGGCCTCCCCGTCACCCGGAGCCTCTTCGAGCACCACATGGGCGTTGGTGCCACTGATCCCGAACGACGACACCCCCGCCCGGCGCGGACGATCCGTCGCGGGCCACCCCACCGGCCGGGTCAGCAGCGCGATCCGCCCCGACGACCAGTCGACCCGGGGCGTCGGTTCGTCGGCGTGCAACGTACGCGGCAGCACACCATGCCGCATCGCCTGCACCATCTTGATCACACCGGCCACTCCGGCAGCGGCCTGGGTATGACCGATGTTCGACTTCACCGAGCCCAACAGGAGGGGACGTTGCCGCTCCTGCCGCCCGTACGTCGCGAAGAAGGCCTCCGCCTCGATGACATCGCCCAGCCGGGTGCCGGTGCCGTGCGCCTCCACGGCGTCGATGTCCTCGGGAGTCAGCCCCGCGTCAGTGAGCGTCTGCCGGATCACCCGCTGCTGCGCCGGTCCGTGCGGTGCGGTCAGTCCGTTGCTCGCCCCGTCCTGGTTCACCGCCGAGCCGCGCACCACGGCCAGCACCGGAAGCCCGGCGCGGCGCGCCTCGGACAACCGGCTCAGCAGCAGCATGCCGGCGCCCTCGGCCCACCCCGTGCCGTCGGCGGACGCACCGAACGCCTTGCAGCGGCCGTCCGGCGCCAGCGCCCGCTGGCGGCTGAACTCCACGAACGACGTGGGCCCCGACATCACCGTGGCGCCACCGGCCAACGCGAAGGCACACTCGCCCCGGCGCAGTGCCTGGGCCGCCAGATGCAGGGCCACCAGGGACGAGGAACACGCCGTGTCCACGGTGAGGGCCGGGCCTTCGAGGCCGAAGGCGTACGCGATACGGCCCGAGGCGACGCTTCCGGCGTTGCCGAGGCCGAGGTACCCCTCGACATGCTCGGGCGTCCTCGCCAGGCCGCGCGCGTAGTCGCTGTACATCAGCCCGACGTACACCCCGGTCGCCGAGCCGCGCAGAGTGCCGGGGACGAGACCGGCGTACTCGAAGGCCTCCCACGCCACTTCGAGCAGCAGCCGGTGCTGCGGGTCCATGGCCAGCGCCTCGCGGGGCGAGATACCGAAGAAGGCGGGGTCGAAGCGGTCCGCACCGGAGAGGAACCCTCCCTCACGCACATACGTCCGTCCGGACCGCCCGGGGTCCGGGTCGTACAGAGCCCGGACGTCCCAGCCCCGGTCGGTGGGGAAGGGGCCGATGGCGTCCTTCCCGTCGGCCACCAGCCGCCACAGCTCATCGGGAGAGGCCACCTCTCCGGGATAGCGGCAGGCCATTCCCACGATCACCACGGGATCGTCGTCCGACCGGGCCGCACTCCGGTCCACCGGCCCGGCGCCGCCCGGCGCGGCGGCGTTCCGTTCCCCGAGGTGGGCGGCGAGCGCAGCGGCCGTGGGGAAGTCGAAGGCGACGGCCTCGGAGAGCGGCAGACCGGTCACCGCCGACAAGCGCTCCCGCAGCACCGTCGCCGTCAGGGAGTCCATGCCCAGGTCCCGCAGCGCCGTGCTCGGCTCCACCGCCTCGGCCGTACAGCCGAGCACGGCCGCCGCCTCGCCCCGCACCAGGGCCAGCAGGTCCTGAGACGGCTTCCCGGCGGCCTCCGCGCCCAGCGCCCGGGCCGGCAGGCCGGCGAGGTCCCGCCGCAGGGTCTTCCCGGAGGCGGTACGGGGAATGCCCTCCACCTCGAACAGCTCGGCGGGCACCTTGAAGCCGGACAGCTCCGCACGGCAGGCGGCGAGGATGCGCCCCCTGTCCAGTACGACGCCGGGCTCGGCAACGAGGTAGCCGGCCGGCACCTCGCCGAAGGCGGGGTGCGGGCGTCCGGCCACGGCGGCGTCCGCCACCCCCGGCAACCGCCGCAGCACCGCCTCCACCTCCGAAGGATGGATGTTCACCCCGCCCCGGATGATCAGATCACTCGCCCGGCCGGTGATCGCCAGTCCACCGAAGGCATCGATCCTGGCCAGGTCACCCGTGCGGAACCAGCCGTCGCGCACGACCTCCGCGGTGGCCTCCGGCCTGCCGTGGTAACCGGCCATCACCCCGGGCCCGCTGACCCACAGCTCGCCCTCGCCCGTGTCCCGGCCGTCGGGCCCTCCGCCGACCCGGACCCGGACGCCGGGCAGCACCCGGCCGCACGCCCCGGACGCCGTCGCCTCGCCCGGCGCCGGCATGGTGACCGGTCCCACCTCCGTGCTGCCGTAGTGCTCCAGATAGGGCACCCCGCAGATCGCCTCGAAGGACTCGTGGAACCCGGGCCCCGCCGCCGCGCCACCACTGACACAACCCCGCAGCGCGGGGCCGCCGAGACCGCCGCCGGCCTTGCCGCTCTCCTCGCCCCGGACCGCGTCCAGCAGCGCCGAATACGTGGTCGGAACCCCGCCGAGCAAGGTGAACGAGGTGTCCCCACGGCGCAGTTCGCCGAGCACCCCCGCCACCGAGAACCGGGGCAGCAGCACCGCGCTCGCCCCCACCGCGGTCACCCCGAGGAAACACACGATCTGGCTCATCGCGTGATGGAGGGGCAACGGCCACAGCACACGGTCCCGTTCGGACAGGCCCAGGACACCGACCAGGCCCGTCGCGACCGGCGAGAGCCGGTTGCGCTGGGTGGACAGGACGCCCTTGGGCACACCGGAGGAGCCCGAGGTGTAGAGCAGCCAGGCCACTTCGTCCAGTGCGAGATCGTCCCGGGCCGACGTCCGCGGCTCCGTACCCGCCAACTCCTCGAACCGCAGAACCCCGCCCGCGACCTCGCCCGCGACCCCGGCGGGCCGGTCCCCGGCCTCGTCCTCGGCGCCGCCCTCGGCCACCACCACGGTCAGCCCGGGGCGCAGCGGCAGCGTTCGCCGTCGCGTCAGGCAGGCGTCGTCGGTGATGAGCACCCGTGCCCCGCTGTCGTCCAGCAGGCGGGTCAGCTCCTCCTCCGAGTTCCCGGGGTCCAGAGGCACGCCCACGCCGCTCGCCCGGGTGACGGCGAGCAGGCTCTCGACCGCCTCGACCCGGTTGCCGAGCAGTACGGCCACCCGGTCACCGCGCGCCACGCCGAGTCCGGCCAGGTGACCGGCCAGCCGTGCGGTCCTGCGTTCCAGCTCCCGGTAGGTCACCCGCCTGAGCCGGTCCTCGAAACAGACCTTGTCCCCGAGGCGCAGGGCGTGGTGCCCGAGCAGTTCCGGCAGTGGTGTGACGATGCCGGCGTGCCTACCCACCGCATGACCTCCTAGAGACGACCCGCCGTTGAGGACGACGGCGTGGTGCACCAGGTTGCCTCCCGGCGACGGGTCGACACCGACGGGGTACGACGGGCGCGCCGGGCGAGCGGTACGAGTGGGCAGGGGCACGCTCCCGTCACACCAGGACCGTGCCGGGGATCAGGGGCGCCCGTGGCGTTTCAAGTTTCAGGGAGCGCACAGACCGCGTCCACAGGGCCGGAGGAGAGGCGAATCGTGATGCGCGTCGGCGGCATTGCGACCAGACTTGCGGGCATGACAGCGAGGATCACCCGCATCAACCCCGAGCAGTTGCACGAAACGCCCGGCTACCACCACATCACCGTGGTGGAGACCGGCCGGACGGCCTACCTGGCGGGCCAGTGCCCGCTCGATCGGAACGGGTCACTCGTCGGCCCGGGCTCCGTCGAACTGCAGGTCGATCAGGTCGTCGTGAACGCGCTCGCTGCCCTGGGAGCGGTGGATGCCCAGCCGCGGCACGTGGTGCGTTCGGTGATCTACGTACGGAGTGACGACAGGGATGTCCTGGGCATCGCATGGCGCCGGCTCACCAGCTCGGCCCTCGGGCCGGCCTTCGCATCCGCCAGCACGCTCCTGGGTGTCGCACAGCTGGGTTTCGCAGGGCAGCTGGTCGAGGTGGACCTCACCGTCGCACTGCCTGACTGAGCCGCTCTGCCGGTCATCGTCGTGACCGGGCCTGGTCTAGGCTGAGCCAATGTCCGAAATCGGTGCGCCATCGAGCGGCTCGGGTGTTGAAGACCCCGGCGCTGACGCGGGGTTGCCCGCAACCTTGCATGTTGCCGGGCTTGCGTTGAGGCGGACGGAGAGTCCTCCGTCACTGGCCTGCTGGACCGGCTGCTTCCCGCGGCCGGCAGGCACGGACCCGGCCGGGGTAAGCCTGGTGATCGAGCCGGCCGCCCCGCCGGAAGAGTCCACCCTCCGACTCGCTCATGACGTTGTGAGCCGTTTCGACGTCTTCGTCGAACAAGCCCTGGAGTACTGCCGCACCCGACTCCGGGAACGACACTTCGAACTCACCGCCGAGGAACTGAGCTGGCTGGACCTTCCGGAGTTGCCACTGGCAGTTCCCGAAGCAACGGTGTGGGCGGACCAGACCTGGGCAGTCCGCTTCGCCGAGAGCAGGTTCCGACTGGCGGACCCCTACGGAATTCTCGTGACCTTCGACGGAGCACAGCCTGTCGACGTCCAGGGCCTCGACGACGAGCAGTGATCCGCTCGTTGCACCCTCGTGAACTCGGGCGTACCTGGGGCGGGGACACGGCGGCACCTGGCTGTGACCGAGTGCTTCAGCCGGCCGGGCCGAGCGCTTCAGCCGACGGGCAGAGCAGTCACAGCCGGGGCACCAGATCCGACATCACGGCAAGCGGCAGCGACGGGTTGGCGGCCGCGGCTTCCGCCACTGCCGGTCGGTGTCGGTGAGCAGCTCCGCGACGACTCGCGGCCAAAGGGCCGGATGGCGGGCGGCCAGGGGCCGCGCCTGCTTGTCCGCCAAGCAGTTGTGCAGTGCCGGACCCGTCGCATTGCGGTGCCGGGCGACCTCGCGGAACGCTTTCCGTACCGGGGGTTCGTGCCGGGTCAGGTCCTCCAGCAGCGCCGGAGTCGCGTCCGGGTTGGCCGCCACCTTGGCGATGACACGGACTCCGTGCCGGTCGACCATGGTGCGCAATTGTGCTTCGGAGAGGCCCGGGTGCGAAGCGATGGACTTGACCGCTTTCGCGTCGGGGTCGGTGGCCGGCGCGTCGCGGATCCCGGCCGGCAGATCGCGTACCGAATGGCTCGCGGATTTCGGAGCCACCGAGTTGTCGGCGGCACCCGGACACGTCCTGAGCGCCGACTGGAGCGCTCACAGGAGGTGGGGTGCCGCCCTGACGTCCGGTCAGCGGGTGGCGAGCAGCTGGAGCGTATCGATCACGCGGTTCGAGAAGCCCCACTCGTTGTCGTACCAGGCGACCACCTTGACGTGGCGCCCGTCGACGCGGGTAAGGGCCGAGTCGAAGATCGACGAAGCCGGATTGCCCGTGATGTCGGACGACACGAGCGGATCGTCCGAGTACTCGAGTACGCCGGCGAGCGGCCCCTCCGCTGCGGCGCGGTATGCGGCCAGGATCTCGTCGCGCGTCACGTCTCGGGAGACAGTTGTGTTGAGTTCGACGATCGAGCCCACCGGAACCGGCACGCGGATCGAGTCACCCGACAGCTTGCCGTCGAGGTTCGGCAGCACGAGGCCGATCGCCTTGGCGGCGCCCGTCGTGGTCGGCACGATGTTGACGGCGGCGGCACGGGCCCGGCGGGCGTCACGGTGCGGACCGTCCTGCAGGTTCTGCTCCTGCGTGTAGGCGTGCACCGTCGTCATGAAGCCGTGCTCGATGCCGGCGAGGTCGTCGAGCACCGCGGCGAGCGGCGCCAGCGCGTTGGTCGTGCACGAGGCGTTCGAGACGACGGTGTGCACGTCCGGGTCGTACGCGTCCGTGTTGACCCCGAACGCGAGCGTGACGTCGGCGCCGTCCGACGGAGCACTGACGAGCACCTTCTTCGCGCCCGCGTCGAGGTGGCCGCGGGCGGCCTCGGCCGACGTGAAGCGGCCGGTCGCCTCGAGCACGATGTCCACGCCGAGCTCGGCCCACGGCAGCTGCGCCGGTTCGCGCCCGGCGAGCACCGTGATGCGACGGCCGTCCACGACGAGGGTGTCCCCGTCGACGGTCACCGGGCGACCGAGCCGGCCGGCCGTCGTGTCGTAGGAGAGCAGCCGCGCGAGGGTGACGGGCTCCGTGAGGTCGTTGACGGCGACGACATCGAGGTCGGTGTCGCGCTCGAGCAGTGCCCGGAACACGTTCCGTCCGATGCGGCCGAATCCGTTGATGGCGATGCGAGTCATGAATGGTGTCCCTTCGTTCGCCATCAATTTCGCGTGCCGCGCCCGCCCGCGACAGCGGCATGATCGCCACGGTTCAAAAGGATCTCGCCACGTGGCAGCGGGCTACTCACCCCGGGTGAAGGTGCGCCGGTACTCGCTCGGTGTCGTGCCGAGGATCCGCTGGAAGTGCAACCGCAGATTGGCACCGGTGCCGAGACCGACATCGGTGGCGATCTGCTCGACGCTCCGCTCCGAACGTTCGAGCAGTTCGCGGGCCAGATCGACGCGGGCGCGCATGACCCACTGCATCGGCGTGTATCCCGTGTCCTCGGCGAAACGCCGCGAGAACGTGCGTGGCGACACCGCCGCGTGCCGGGCGAGCGCTTCGAGGGTGAGGGGCTCGCCGAGCCGGTGGAGCGCCCACTCGCGGGTGGCGGCGAACCGCTCGCCGAGTGGTTCGGGCACGCTGCGTGGCACATACTGCGCCTGACCGCCGCTGCGGTAGGGGGCCGCGACGAGGCGCCGGGCCGCGTGGTTCGACGCGGCCACTCCGAGGTCGCCGCGCAGGATGTGCAGGCACAGGTCGATGCCCGAGGCGGCGCCGGCCGACGTCAGCACGCTGCCCTCGTCGACGAACAGGACGTTCTCGTCGACCTGAACGAGCGGGTGCCGTGCCATCAGCGCCCGCGTGTAGTGCCAGTGCGTCGTGGCGCGCTTGCCGTCGAGCAGGCCCGTGGCGGCGAGTGCGAAGGCGCCCGTCGAGATGGCGGCGAGCCGAGCGCCCCGGGCATGGGCGGCGATCAGTGCGTCGAGGACGGCCTGCGGGGGGTCGTCGCGGTCCGGGAACCGGTAGCCGGGGACGAAGACGGTGTCGGCCCACTCAAGCGCGTCGAGGCCGTGGGCGACGCCGTACGACAGGCCGTCGCCGCCGGTCACGAGACCGGGTGCCGGCCCGCACACCCGTACCTCGTACGGCATGCTCGCGCGGGTCGCGAAAACCTGCGCGGGAATTCCGACATCGAGCGGCTTCGCACCTTCGAGCACAAGTACGGCGACGCGATTCAGGCGTGAGGATGGCACGGGAGAGAGGCTACGTGGGGTGTGCCTGCGATACGCCACCGCGTGGACCGGGCAGATGACACCGGCCGGTCGACGGCCCGCCAGTCCGCCGCGGTACGCGATCCCGGCCGGCTCGAAGGCGGACGACAACCGACTTGGCCGGTGAGCGGTCCAGTCGGCCGGGGCGCGGGTCGAGGAGTGGACGGGGCGTACGGCAGAATCCTGCTGTGGCGTCTTTGGGGGGCTCGGCGGAGCTGGAAGCGGGCATGGCAGAGCTGTCCACGCCGATGCGGGTGTACGTGGAGGCCGGGCGGTTCACCGAGCCGGAACCCGACTTGCCGGAGCTGGCGGCCCGTATCCGTGGGCTGCTGGCCGCGGTCGCGGCGGACGAGCCCTGGCGGCGCTTCCTGCCCGGATACACCCCGCCGTCCGTTCCGGAAATCTGTGCGGCGCTGGAGCCGGTGGAAACGCATGGTGCCGCCTCGTTCCTGGCCCGGGTCGCGGCCGTCGACCTGGTCTGGCCCAGCCACCGGCACCTGCCCGCCGAGGCCGCCGAGCGCGCGGCGGGCAGGGTGGTATCCCTGCTGGGACCGGAGGCCAGCTGGTGGACCAACCACGACATCGGCTGCGGCGCCGTGAACGGGCTCACCCCGCTGTTCGACAGCCTGATCGCAGGGACGAACGGTGAACACTTCGCGCTGGCCCTGCAGATCGCCGACGACTGAGAACTCCGACTCGCAGGAACGGCCACCGGTACCTCCGCGTACCGGCCTCCCACCCGGGCACAGCCCGGAGGGAGGCGGGGGAGGGCGGTGGCCGGGTGGTTGACGGCGTCGGGCAGTCCGGCCGATCGTGAGCCCGGGCGGAGGCGAGCATCCGGGCCCATGCCGGGGCGCCCGGACGCGTGGTGCACACTGTTATGCAGACAGGATCCCCAACAGTGCTGCGCCGAACTCCTCGGGGCGTTCCAGGTGTACCGAATGCCCCGCTCCGGGCACGGCGACCTCTCTCACCGAGCCGCCGGCCGCCGCGTACTGGTCCAGGACATGACGGGTCTGCGCCACCATCGGCTGGGCGGGGGTCCCGTCCCAGCCCGGCACCGCGCCGATCGCGCCCAGGTGTGCCAGGTCGAACATCGAGGTGTCGGAGACGATGACGTCGTCCTCGCCGCGTACCCACAACACCGGCGGTTTGGGATCGATCATGTGCAGGTCGCCGATGCGGAAGTACGTCGGCGCAAGGCAGTTGAGCACTCCTCGGGTGCCTGGCGCGATTCCCGGCCAGGCGGAGGACGGCGCGCTGTCGCCCGGGTAGTGGTCGTCACCGGTCCGTGTCGTGAGCATGGACTCGACGTACTCGTCCTCGTGCTCGGGGCGCATCGGCGGCTTGACGTAGCAGGTCGCCAGGACGGTGCGGGGCGAGAGCGGCGAGTCCTCGCCGCGGTCGCCCTCGGCGAGCCGTTGGACGAACTCGGGGTTGGCCGTGCCGCCGCCCGAGCCGGCCCCGTCGGGGGAGTTGAGGGTGCCGTCCGGCCCGTGCGTACCGCCGAAGCCGTACGGTGAGACGGGGCTGACCAGGGTCAGTGAACGCACCGCGGCCGGGTGGTCCCGCAGGTACTGCATGACCACCCCTCCGCCCATGGACCAGCCCACCAGATGTGCCCGGTCGACTTCGAGGGCGGCGAGCAGCGCGGCGAGATCGTCGGTGTGGTCGAGCAGTCCGCGCGTCGCGTCGACCGGCAGCGGGTCCGTGCCGCCGAAGCCGCGCAGGTCCACGGCGATGGGGCGGTAGCGCTGCGGGAGAGTGAGCAGGGCGGTGCGCCAGAAGGCGGAGGAGGAGACGTTGCCGTGGACGAAGACGACCGGTTCGCCCTGGTCCCGGACGTCGAGGATCTGGACGGTCAGCCGGCCCGTGGAGACGCGGCGGGTGCGGAGTGAGGCCATGTCGGTTCCTTCAGGAGAGCCAGGTGGCGACCTGGGAGGTGGCCGCGTTGTGCCAGCCCAGTTCGAGGTGGTTGGCGGTCGTGATGGTGGCCTTGCCGCCGACCGTGGGGATGCCGGTGGTGTCGAGCGCACTGGAGATGAAGACGACGCCGTCGCTGGGTCCGCGGTTCTCGTTGAAGATGCCGACGACGTCGGGGGATCCGCCGGCCAGCAGATAGGTGGTGACGGAGGCGGGTACTCCGGCGCTGTGCAGCGGTGCGATCAGCGATCCGGCGTCGATGGCGGCCTGGATGCCGCTGCCCGCGGTGTAGAAGCCCTGGCCGCCGTAGTAGGTCGTGTACCAGTCCTGTGCGGCGCCGTCGACTCCGTACGCGCCGTCCCAGCGTGCCAGCATCTGGCGCTGGCCGGGATAGTTGTCGTATCCGCCGGAGGGCGTCATCGAGAACTCGGGGTGCGCGGTGTACTGGCCGTAGCAGGTCATGTGGGAGTGCGGGGAGGGGGCGTTGATCTTTCCTCCGCACTCGGGCCAGATGGAGAAGTCGTGGGCCCAGCCGTGGGCGTACGGGTAGTCGTAGCCGCCGTTCGGACCACCGAGCGTGATCAGCTTCCGTACGTCGCCGGCGTACGCCCGCCCCCAGCTCGGCTTCACGGACGACACATACGCGCGGGTCGACATCTGGCCCTTGCTCCAGCCGACCAGATCGACCTTGCTCACGCCCAGCTTCGCCTTGATGACGGCGATGGCGTCGCCGACGATCTGCGCCTGCATCAGGTTGTCGCCCTGCTTGTGCGCGAAGCCGACGGCGAAGACGCGGTGGCCGCGCGCGGACAGGGACTGCATCAGCCCGGTGGACGGGCAGGACAGGGCTCCGCAGCCGTAGCCGCCCGACTCGCCCGGGTTGGCCCAGGCACGGTCCGCGGTGTCGTTCGCGCCGTGGACGAGGAGGACGGGCGTGGTGCGGGACCCGGTGTTCCAGCCGGGGGCGGAGTAGAGGAGGAAGCGGTCCGAGGACGGGCGGGAGACGCCGCCGAAGTAGGTGACTCGCTTGCCGTCCTGGTCGCCACGGCCGTCCGAGGGGTAGCCCTCGGCGCGGAAGCCGCTGGTGGTGTCGAGATAGCGGTCGACACGCTCCCAGCCGTTGGTGACGGTGCCGGCTCCGTAGCTCGCCTCAAGGGTGAGATACGCGGGTTGTTCGGCGGCCGCCGCGCTTCCGCCGGTGGCCGGCAGCCCGGCCACCACTGCCAGGAGCAGGGCGGGCAGCAGCCGCCACCGGCTTCCAGCATTCCGTCTGTACCGCATGTCCCTGCCTCCTTGGCCACGATGCCGATGCGACGCACACGCTAGGGAAGGGGGGACCGGGGAGGGGATGTGTGTGGGCCACACAAGGGGAGCGGTCCGTATAGGGGTCAGGTGTTGGACGAGGGCGATCCCCGGAAATGGACACCAGGGTTCATGAACGGGTGACTGCGCACGTGGCGTGATCAGCCGATACGCGAAATCTGTCGGGGTGAGGTGGCCGGACGTGGAGTGGCGGCGTTCGCCTGTCGTGCGGCATCCAGGCGAGCACCGCTTCCTGCGCGAGCACTGCAGCCAGGACGGCGCGGCATACCTCGGCGGTGACAACACCTTCGTCGCCGGGCCACGCAGCACCGTGGTGGCGTTCGACCCATCCGTCGACCCCGGCCCCCTCATCGACGGCCTGGTCGATCTGGTCCGGCACTACCTCGCATAGACCGGGTGCGGACGTGAAGGCCGCGCTCGCACAGCACGAGGAGGCCGAAGCCGCCGCGCCCGCCGGCCAGCGCGTCGGGCACACACAGACAACGTCGGCCCAGACCGGGCCGGGGGCCGTCTCACGCCGGGCGGCTCCGCCCCGTCCGCGCATGGACCGGGGCGGAGCCTGTTTCATGATCAGCGTCTTCGCCGGCTTCGTCGGCTCCCACGACGCCATGATCAAGGCCCTGGGCTTCGGACTCGCCATCGCCGTCCTCTTCGACGCCTTCGTCGTCCGCATGACGATCGTCCCGGCAACCCTCGCCCTCGTCGGCAAGCGCGCTTGGTCCCTGCCCGCCTGGATCGACCGCATCCTCCCCGACGTCGACATCGAAGGAGAGAACCTGGCCCGGCAGGCGGCGCCCCCGCTGCCCGCCCAGGAACAGCCCGAGCCCGTCGCCCCCGCGCACGACCACAGCGGACACCGCTGACACACCACCGGGGAGGCAGTACGCCCGTTGCGCGTACTGCCTCCCCGGCCGTCCCGCCGCGGCCCCCAGAATCCAGTCATGCTGGGAGTGCGGTGATGTGTCGGGACGCCGTGGCGGCGCCGGCGGACTGCCTGCCCGCCCGTCCGTACGGACGGGCCCTCAACCATGCCGGAAGTGCGGAGAGCCTCAGGCGTTCCCGCCATGCTCGCGCACCGCGATCCGGGCCAGCTTCGTCAGCATCCATCCGTTGCGGACCCCGACGACGTAATCCACCGGGAGTCCGTGCATCCGGGTGCCGGGGCCCCGCAGGGGGTGCCAGTCGAGAACGAAGAGGGTGTGCTCGCCCCAGGGGATCAAGTTCATGGCGATGCGGGCCGCGCCGAATGGACCTGCCTTCGCTTCCAGTTCGAGGCGGTGCTGCGGTTCACAGATGCGGACGACGCAGGTGTCGTCGAGGGTCAGGTGACCGGCTCCGACCCGGACTTTCAGGCGGGCGCCTACTTCGGGCCAGTGCGGGTCCGCGGCGAGGACCTGCTGGGTACCTGTCACCCACTCCCCGTAGCGGTGGCTGTCGGACAGCAGGCCCCAGACTTCGGACGGCGAGCTCAGGATCAGACGGCGGCTCCGGGCCATCCTGATCACGCTCCTTTTGGAGTACGAGGGATACGCGAGATGTGTAGAGACCCATGCCTGCTTCGTCCACATCCAGCGGCCCCGCTCCGTGCGGCTCGTCAGCGTGCTGTGCGGGCCGGGGGAGGCTGGGCCGTTCACTCGCCCCCTCTTCCGTGTTCACTGTTTCGGCGTGGGGGCAAGGGATGGCGCGCGGGGCGCGGGAATTGCCTCCCGGACTGCCGCGGCGCGCGTCGGCCTGAACAGCGACATCAAGGGAGGCGCTCGATGTCGCCAGGAATTGTTGTCGCGATCATTGTCGCGACTACCGCGCCGCCCACGAAGTCAATGCACGAGCCGGTGGTCAGCGGACGACCACCGAGGAAGGGTGCATCGCAGTCGGCTCCAGCGACCCGAGAGGTTCAGGCGTGATCCACGAGCTGGGACTGGGAAAGACCCGCCACACGCGCACAATGCGCGCAGCAGAAGAACTGCCCGTCGGCCTGCATGCCGTGGCCGAGGATGCGGCACTGGCAGTTGACACAGGTCGGGGCGATCTTCTGGGCGGCGCACTCGATGCTGTCGAAGACGTGGACCGCCCCGCCTGCGGCACGCACCTCGAACGCCAGCTCGTAGTCATTGTGGCAGACCTCGCACACGGCCATGGACGATCATCCCTTGCTGCTGGATTCGATGAGCTGGGGCTTCTGCGCGTTCGCTCGCCCGCGAAGGCCCGGTGCCCAGGACACTAGCGAAACAGCGCACCGATCCTCCGGCAGCGCGGGCACTGCGACCCGACCGATTTGTCGGAATCACTCACACAGCGTCCTCGCGCCCACGCTCGGGATCCCGGGGTCAGACCTGTGGCAGGGAGAAGGGGACGTGCCCGATGGCACGGCCGGTGGCGTCGAGGAGTCGGCCCATGCGTTTGCGGGAGTGGAGGAAGACGGTGCGGTCGTTGACCGTCAGATTCGGGAAGCGTTCCGCGAGGTGCGCTTCGAAGGGGTCGATGGCGTGCAGGCCGCGCAGCCGGACCATCACGAGCAGGTTGTCGGAACCACTGATGGACACGGCCAGGCGAACCTCTTCCATCCGGGCCAGCGCGTTGCCCGTGCCTTCGAGATGGGTGTGCGGGACCGCGGCGCGGTAGAGCACGACCGTCGAGAGCCCGGCGACGGGGTGGGCCAGGTCGCAGCGGAAGGTGATGTCTCTGTCCCGGATCATCCGCTGAAGCCGGCGTCGGGCGGTGTGTTCGCTCATGCCTGTCGCGGCGCCCAGGTCGGTGTAGCCGAGGCGCCCGTCGCGGCCGAGGGCTTCCAGGAGAGCCCGGTCCCCGGGCGGCGGCCGGTGATGCATGTGGGCGCTGTACACGGTCGGGCGTGAGGCGCGCGGGGTGGAGAGCTCCGCGTGGCCGGAGGGCTCCATGGCCCGCATCCGCCAGTCGCCGCCCTCGCTGTACAGCGTGATGCCGGGCCGCGTACGGGTGGACCGTACACCTTTCAGACCGCCGATCAGGCCATGGACCGAGCGGCCGAGGGCGGGCAGGTCGGCCGCGACGACCGACGCCAGGAGATCGAAGTCACCGGCAGCGAGGACTTCGGTGCCTTCGGCACGGCCCTCGGTGTCCCCTCGGTCTTCTGGCACTTCGGCGGCGCCGACCCGGCACTGTTCCAGCACATCGACCCCGGAACCCTGCTGACGGACGGTCTGCCCGACACGATCCCCGCCAACCACTCCCCGTACTTCGCCCCCGTTCCGGAGCCCACGATCCGGACCGGTGTGACGGCGCTGCTCGCGGCGGCCGCCCACTGGCTCGCCGGGCGCTCCCTCACCGAGGGCTCGCTCGTCGATGTCGGCAGCACAGCGACCGAGAACGCCCCGGTGATCGACCGCATCCTGGACGCCGGCGGCATCATCCACGCCCGCACCGCCACCCCCGAGTTCTCCATCGCCACCTTCACCCACAGCCGCCTGTGGGGCGTTACGCGCAATCCGTGGAACCCCGAGTTCACCCCCGGCGGCTCGTCCGGCGGCGCGGGCGCCTCCCTCGCGGCCGGCACCGCACTGCTCACCTCCGCCTCCGACATCGGCGGCTCCACCCGCATCCCCGCCGCCTTCACCGGCACCGTCGGCTACAAAGCCCCCTACGGCCGGATCCCCGGCGTCGCACCGCCTGCCGCGCCTCGGTCAGCACGCCCGCACTGGAAGGGACGGCAAGGCCGGCCTGCTGCCGCTGCGCGATCTGATCCGCGGTCCGTGCGGCGAATCGGAGATTCTTGGCCCAGGTGCCAATGGGGTATCCGCGTTCGCCGATTGGGGTGGCAGGCGGCAGGAGGTGGCCGTGCACGTTGGCCCAGGCGCGGGCGGCTGCGAGTCCTTCCGTGATAGCGGCATCGCCGTAGGCCGAAGACCCGAACGCCTTGGGAGATCGTGCCTTCGACACCGGCCCGGTGTGCGTACTGCTCCGTGAAGATCACCTCTTCGTTCGCCCTGTGTCGACCCGTGGCACGTCTTCCGCGGATCGGTTCCTCTTGTCGGCGTTCCGTTGATTGTGCGACCGCACGGATCACAGCTCACGGGATGAGAGATGATCAGGGGAACCGTTCGGGGAGGACCTTGATGAACGTCACCTTGCAGGTGGACGCGACGCCGTCTGCCTCTGCGCTCTTCTTACGCCCTTGGAATGATGGCGACGTCGAGCCGCTGGTGGAGGCGTATCGCGATCCCACGTTGCGTCGTTGGGCGGGGCCTCCTGTAGAGAGCATCGAGGATGCTGTGGAGTGGCTGGAGCTTCAGAGATGTGGCTGGGCGACCGGAGAACGGCTGAGCTTCGCCGTGCATGAAGGTCACTCCGGCACAGTCGAAGGTCGGCTGGCCGGCAACGTGGTCATGAAGCGGACCGGTCCCAGCCACGAATCCGCAGAAGTCGGCTACTGGACGGCAGCCCACGCCCGAGGCCAGGGGGTGGCCCCTCGTGCCCTCGAAGCCCTCACCAGCTGGGCCTTCGACGTCTTCGCGGGCGTAGGTCTGAAACGTCTCGACTTGCTGCATCAGGTGGACAACCTCGCCTCGTGCCGGGTTGCGGAGAAGGCCAGATACGGGTTTCACCAGGTCCTTCCGGCTCGGCCGCCTTTCCCCAGAGACGGCCATCTGCATATACGACGTGCCGACACTCCAGCCTGAGGCCGCGGAGTCGCTGCCTGCCCGCGTTGTCAGCTGCATGTTCCGATCACTGTGGTGCGGGCGCCAGGAAACCGAGTCACGGATGGCCGCGAGTAGTTTGTGCAGGCGCTCGGCTGGGGTTTCCCAGTCGAGCGTTTTGCGTGGGCGGCTGTTCAGCTCTGCGGCGCGCCGAGTCCGTCCAGCAGAACACCTCGAGCATGACCCTCGTCGAACCGGAGAACCCCGGCCGCCCGTACCGCACGCCGACCTGCGAGCACGCCGCGACGAGCTGCTGGACGAACTGGCCATCATCAACCAGCTGCTGAAGGATGGCCAGGGGCCGGGCGAGTCGGCCACCCGACCACGCTGCGGCACGGCGGGTCGACGCTCGTGCCCGCGGCGGCTTCGTCATCGATACCGGCACCGGTCATCACAGAGGTGCCGTCCCTGAGAAGCGCGCCGTCGGTGTCCCGACGGCGCGGTAGGCGTATAGAGAAGTGAGGACGAACCAGGTGGTTGACGAACGGTCGGCAGGGCTGACGAGCGAGGCCCGAGCCAAACCGCAAGTTCCACACCTGGCTCCACCGCACCGAGGGACAGCGCCCCCGTTGGCATCAACACCACGACCTTGACGACCTACTGCATGGCACCGACCTCGCCGAAGGAGTCGTAGCGGGCGTGTCCTATGTGCCACACGTAGGAGGCTGCGACGGCCTCCATGGCGCGAGCGTGATCCGCGAGGGCGTTCCCGCTGTTGGCGGCGAGTTCGGTGATGCGAAGGCGTGCGGTGGAGGCTTGGCCTTCACACATGCGGGAGGCCAGGCGGAACGCCTCTTCGAGGTCGCACTCGCGGTGTCGGATCAGCAGTGTTGGCAGGCTCGGAGGAGTCGGGCCACCGCGATCCGTCTCCTTCGCGTACGAGGCAAGGTCGTTGATCCACCCGGCAAGGTCGGCAACGGCCTTCTCTAGTTCCCGCACCGCTGTCGAGGTTCGCTGATCCTCTGTCAGTTCGTATCCGAGCGCGACTTCCGCGGTCGCCATGACGGTCCGGACGAAGACCGTGTGGGGGCGCATCGCGCAATAGTCGCTCAGGGTGACCTGGTCGGGTCTGTCGAGGTGATGGGCCTCCCAGAGGATGCCGAAGAGGTTGTCCCGCAGGTGTGCGGTGAGCCGCAGGTACTGCGCGGGCGTGGCCCGTTCCCGGAACCGGTGCAGAAGGTCCCGCAGGGCGGCGATGTAGGCGTCGTCATCGGCCGCCGGCTCGTCGTGGCCGGCCAGCAGATGGACACAGTGACTGATGCGGCGGACCAGACGGGCGGTGTCACGGCCTCCTTCGGCCTCGCCGTGTACGTCGTCGAACGCGGTGAGCCACAGAAAGAGATCGGCGCACAGGAACACGCCGTCCCGGTCCGCCGCGGGCAACACACGAGCCACCCCGTGGGCCGTGATGTTGCAGAGGGCCTTCGCCTCGCCGGGTGAACCGATCAAGGGGAAGGCCCGGAGCCAGTGGGCGGTCTGCTCCTCGATGGCGTCGGCATACGGGCTGGTGGCGAAGGGGCCGGGGAAAGAGCCTCGGAGGTCGGGCATCGGCAGGGTACGCGCGTCCGAGCTGCGGGTGTGGCTCATACGGCTGTCCTCGCGACGGCCCGCTGCCTGGTCTCGGCGACCATACGGGGGTCCGACGGGTGCACGGTGAGCAGCCCGATCGGCTTCACGGTGGCGCCGGGAACGGGCCGCAGCCGCCAGCGGGACGCGATGAACGCCGTGATGACGATCCCCTCCGTCCAGGCGAACGCGTCGCCGATGCACATGCGCTTTCCTGACCCGAAGGGGATGAAGGCTCCCCTCGGCGGCTGGGGGCGCTCCGGCAGCCAGCGGTCGGGGTCGAAGCGCAGCGGGTCGGGGTACAGGGCCGGGTCCCGGTGCAGTGCGTAGGGACTCCATAGCACTTGCTCCCCCGCCGGCAGGCTGACCTGCCCGAGGCGTACGGGCTTGGTGGCCTGCCGGGTCACCAGCCAGCCGGCGTGGTGCAGGCGGAGGGTCTCACTGACCAGTCTGCGGGTGAAGGAGAGTTGGGGGACGTGCTCGGCGGTGATCGGGCCCTCTCCGACCACGGAGTCGACCTCCTCGTGCAGCCTGCGCTCCAGCTCGGGGTCGCGGCCCAGCTCGTGGAACAGCCAGGCCAGCATGACTCCCGTCGTCTCGGAGCCTGCGGCCAGCAGCCCGATGATCTCCGACAGGATCTCGTTGTCGGGCAGTGGCGCACCGGTTTCGTCCCGGGCCTCCAGGAGCAGCGTCACGAGGTCGTCATGGGCGTCGGGGGCCGCCCGGCGCTCCGCGATGATGTCCGCCACCTCGCTGCGCAGCAGGCTGCGGGCGGCCTTGAGCCGCCGGTTGCTGCGGGTGGGGAGCCGTTCCAGCGAGGACACGGGCACCATGGTGCGCCAGATGGCGGCCGTGAAGACTGTGTCGACGGCGTCGAGGATCGCGCGCGCCCGCTCTTGTTCCGCGCGGAAGGAGCACAGCACCGACATGGCCACGTCCTGGGCCATGAGCCCCATTTCGGTCTTCAGGTCGAGCAGTTCCCCCTCACGCCAGCCCGTGATGGACGGCTCCACCGTTTCCCGCATCGTGTTGACGTACCCGCTGATCCGCTCGCGGTGGAAGGCGGGCTGGAGCAGGCGGCGCCGACGCAGGTGGGGCTCGCCTTCCGCGACCGGCAGGGCCGACTGACCGAAAAGCTTGAGCTTCTCGCCCAGCAACCCCTTGGAGAAGGAGCCGGACTTGCTGGTGAGCATCTCGTGGATCAGCTCATGCGAGTTGACCACGGTCACCTTCTTGGGGCCGACCGACATACGGACGATCGGCCCGTACGTGCGCAGGCGTTCGACGAACTCCAGGCGGTCCTTGATCAGGGGTACAACGTGTCCGATGAGCGGCAGCCGCCCCGGAGCGGTCGGCGGAACGTCCATGTCGGCAGTCACATCTATGTCGGCAGTCACGCGTCCGTCCTTTCCACATCTGCTTCTGTACATGCGGCTGCGCGACGTGCCCGCAGCAACTCCCGCGCAGCGAGCACCTCCGCTTCGATCACTGCGGTGGGCGCGTACAGGGTTTTGTCGTGCCACAGGGCGGGGTGCTGGTGGCTGGGGTGCGAGGCGGTGCGCAGGTATGTCTCGGCGAGGTCCAGGGCCCGGGTGTGCTGTGGCTGCGGTGTGGGGGTGGCGGCGCTCAGCAGGATTTTGACGGCGTATGCGGTCTCTTCGACGGTGCTGCCCCACACACCCCAGGAGCCGTCGGCGCGCTGAGTCTCAGTGGTCCACGCGGCGGCCCTCCGGACGGCCCTGGACGCTTGGTGGCCGCCGTACTGTGCGAGCGCGGTGACGCTCCGCGCGGTGGCGTAGTAGGGGGAGGCGTGCCACTTGTCGGTCCAGTGCCCTTCGGGCCGCTGCTGGCCGGTCAGCCAGTCGCACAGCTTCGCCGCTCGGGGGCCGTACGTATGCTCTGCCGTCGGGCAGCGCCGCAGGTAGCTCACCAGGGCCTGGAGGGCGTGGGCGTTCGCGGTGACCGATCCGGTGTCCTCGCCGATGTAGCAGTCGTAGTGGCTGCCGTTGTGGAACAGGTCCAGCGGTGCCGGGTCGTACGGCAGGCCGACGAGCGAGGCAACCAGCACCGCCATGGCGGTGTCGTCGGCATCGGTCATGAGGCCGGGCGCACCGCGCACACCCTGAGAGTCGTAGATCTCCTCGGCCCACCCGCGGACAGTGGGAAGAGCGGCAACGGGCAGGTGGGCGCGCGCCAGCGCGGCGGCGACCCATAGCCGTTCGACCACGCGGAGGGGCGCGGCCTCAGGGAAGAGACCGCCGTAGCGCTGCGCCACTGCTGTGAGATCGGCGACGGCCTTAGCGGTAGTATCAGGTGACCGCATTGCCCGCGCCGCGGTGGCGGCCGGCGAGCTGCCCAGCAGGCCTTCGACGTCAGGGACGAGAGCCGGCGGTATGTAGCTGTCTATGCCTTCGAACGTGTGGTGAAACTTGATGGGCAGGCTGCCCGCCGACTCGTACCGTCTGGCCACGGAAGCAGGTGCCGACTCATGAAAGCCGCCCGGAACCGCGAGCCGACGGCCACCGAAGCTTGGCATGTCCTCGCCGGTGGCCGGGGAGCCCAACTTCTCGTTGATCTTGGCTATCAGGCTGGGTACGAGTATTTCCGCTGCAGCCGTGTCCGGCCACGGGCCCACCGGTGGCAGTGATCGCAGTACGTCGAGGCCCCTGTTCACCGCGGTCGTGAGCCGGCCGGTACCCTCTGCGGACGCGGTGCCCCTTCGCAGGACCGCCAGTGCGGCCTCCACGCCGCTGAGTGTCGGCAGGAGCCGGTAGGGCAGCGGTCCCTCCCCCCAACTGCCGTCGGGTGCCTGCTGTTCCAGCAGGTACGTGATCCGCTGTGGCTCCCCGGGCAACCACGGTGCCGCCGAGAGGACGCGGGCCGTCTCGTACAGGGAAGGACGGACGCTTCCCCATCGGTCCTGGTCTGCCCTCGCGACCAGGCTGGTCGCTCGCTCGGTGTAGGACGTGCCGATGGGTGTGCTGATGCTCATGGGGCGACTTCCTCCTCGGGGTTCTGACTAGCGGAGTGCGGCGATGCCTTATGCCTGCCTGGCCGTTGCGTCCAGGGCGAGCCGGCGCAGGGAGGCTGTGGTACTTCCCGGGAAGGGGGCGTTGTCCAGGGCGGCGAGGGCGGCCGCCCGTCGCGTGGTGATCATTTCCTCCACGGTCTGCCGGGCGCCGGTGGAGTTCAGGATCGTGCGGACCGCGGCGGCATGTTCCTCGTTGAGGTCGCTTCGGCCGACGAGTTCGCGCAGTGTTTTCAGTTCGGCCGTGGAGGCTCGCTGGACCGCGAGTGCCATCAGGACGGTGGCCTTGCCCTCGCGCAGGTCGTCCAGTATTGGTTTGCCTGTCTTGGCGGGATCGCCGAAGACCCCGAGCAGGTCGTCCCGCAGCTGAAACGCTTCTCCTAGTGGTATGCCGAAGGCGGTGCATGCATCGAGTACGGGTGGGGTGGCTCCGGCCACAGCCGCCCCTATGTGCAGGGGCCGTTCTATGGTGTATTTGGCCGTCTTGTATCGAATGACGTGCAGTGCCGTATCCACGTCGCCGGTAAGACGGCCGGTGGTCTGCAAGTCCAGGAGCTGGCCGTACATGACCTCGCTCCGCATTTCGGCCACCAGGGGCAGCACCTGTGCCAGCCGCCCCGGGCTGAGGTCCGCTGTGCGGAGAAGTTCATCGGACCACACCAGGGCCAGGTCTCCGAGAAGGACGGCCGCGCCCAGACCATGCGCCTGGGCCCTGCTGCCGGGGCCGCCGCTGTCGGTATACGCGGTGGCCAGTGCACGGTGGGCGGACGGCCGGCCGCGGCGGATATCGCTGTCATCCATCACGTCGTCGTGTACCAGGGCGAACACCTGGAAGAGTTCGAGACTGGCGGCAGCGCGAACGGCAGCAGTCATGTCGCCTGTTGCTCCGGCGGCTTGCCATCCGTACAGACACAGCAGGGACCGAAGTCGTTTTCCGCCGGTCAGAAGTCCGCGCAGGGCGGTGGTCAGGTGGAGCAGCTCGATTCCTGGCGCAGCACGTTCCTTGGTGTCCAGGAATCCGGTCAGAGCCGCGCCCACCTTCTGTCGTAGGGAAGAGAGGTCGGGCAGTTTTGTGGGAAGGGCTTGTGTCACCGGCGGTTGATCCTCTTTCGTTCGAGAACCGTCGTTGCGGTTCCGTTCTTGCAGAGGACGGGGCCAACGGACCCGCGTCTCCTTCCTAAGGCTGTCGCGGTGGTGCCGGCCGGCTCCCGGGCGGCACCACCGCGACGCGACGATCGACGGCAGGTGATTCGGCTTCTACGCCTCAGACCTGCCTGACGTCGAGGCCGACGGCGTGTCCCGCTCGGGGCGGGAGGGGCTCCGGCTCCAGGGGGTGGCCCCCTCGGCGTCGGGGGTCAGCGGGGTGAATCGGGCCGGGAGCGTGGTGAGCGTCCGGTGGACAGCCCCGGGGCGGTAGGTCAGCCTGCCGGCGGGAACGTCCAGTTCGATGTCCGGCAGATAGGTCAGGAGCCTCTCGATGGCGGCCGTGGCGATCAGTGTGGCGACGTCACGGGCAGGACATGTATGGGGACCTGCGGCGAAGGCCAGGTGGGCCTTGTTCCCGGAGCGGTAGCCGTCCGCCGGAATGCCCGAGTGGGGACAGGTGTTGGCGGCTGCGTACGACACCATGACGGGCGAGCCCGCGGGGATGCGAGCGCCGTGGAAGGTCACGTCCTTCTTGGGGAAGTGGACGCTGTAGTTGGCCAGCGGCGCGTCGTGCCACAGCGCGTCGTCGATGGCGTTCTGGATGGGCAGGCTCCCGGTGGTCAGGGTGCCGAAATAGCGGTCGTCGCTGAGCATGCGGACGAGCGTGTTGGCGATGAGGTTGCCCAGCGGCTCGTTCCCGGCCCCGAGGGTGATGAGGATCTGGTTGACGGCCTCTTCCTGGCTCAGCCCATTGGGATGATCGATGAACCAGGAGGTCAGATCGTGGCCGCGCTGTGCCGCCTTGGTCGCGTAGAGCGTTTCGAGGTAGGCGCCGAACGACTGCCCGCCCGCTGCTTGCGTCTCCGGATCGCTGTCCATCATCGCCCCGAGCGCCCACACAAGCCGCCGGCCCTCCTCGTCCGGCATGCCGAACAGAGCGTTGAAGACCATCAGGGGCAGCTGCTGCGCGTACTGGCGGACGAGGTCGACCGTCCCGGTATCGGCGAATTCCTGGAGCAGCGTGTCGGCGAAGCGGAATGTCAGGGTGCGCACATCATGGGGATCCAGGAGACCGAAGCTGTCCGTGATCACACGTCGCAGGTGCGCGTGTGCCTCGCCGTCGGCGAAGAACAGACTCGGCCGCCACTCCACCAGGGGCCGGATCGGGCTGTCCTCCGGCACCTGCGGCAGCCAGCTCCGGGTGTCCTTGGTCCACGTATCGGTGTCCTGGAGGAGGTCGAGGGCGGCCCGGTAGTCGGTGACCAGGTTGACCACGACACCGGGGGCCACCTCGGCTACGCCGACCGGTCCCTGTCTGCGCAGCAGTTCATAGCTGCGCTGCGGGTTCGCGGCGTGTTCGGCCCCGTGCAGGGACACGGGGGCTTCGGCTGGTGTGAGCGTCACGAGGTTTTGACTCCGGCAACGGATATGGAATGGGCGGTCAGTTGGGCGAGGGCGTGCAGGCCGCTGTTCTTCTCTCGTGCGTCACAGGTGACCAGTGGTGTCTCCGGGGCGAGGTCGAGCTTCGAACGGATGAGCGCCAAGTCGTACTTGGGTGAGTCAGGGAAGACATTGACAGCGACGGCGTACGGCAAACCGCGCTCCTCGATGAGTTCCATCACTTCCCAGGAGTCCTTGAGCCGCCGGGTGTCGACCAGGATGAGGGCACCGAGTGCTCCGAACGCGATGCCTTCCCACAGCGGAAGGAAGCGGCGCTGCCCCGGAGTTCCGTACAGGTACAGAACGATCTTGTCGCCTGGCAGCGTCAGACGGCCGAAGTCGATGGCGACCGTGGTGGTGGTTTTGTCGCGCAGGACATCGTGGCTGAGGTCATCGGTAGCGACCGCCGCGTTCGTCATGACCTCGTCGGTGTGCAGTGTCGGAATCTGCGACAGCGACTTGACCACGGTCGTCTTGCCGATACCGAGCGGGCCGGCAACGAGGATCTTGATCCTTCGGTGTTCCCCCTCGGGCAGGTAGACGGGGGGCGAGCTAGGCGGCAAGGAGAGCGTGGAGTCCACTCAGAACCTCCTCCAGGACTTCTTTCGACGGTCGGCCATCGTTCGACGCGCGGAGGGCGTCCGGAAGCGGGACGGTGGCCTTTAACTGACCGTCACTGACAAGTTGTTCGGCGAGCACCAGAGTCACGCTGACCGGGAGGCCGAGGTAGCCGGCCAGTTCGACGACGCTGAGCGATCCGTCGGTGAGGAGCTCGATCACGCGCTGGTGCACCGCTGTGTGGTACCTCGCGAGGGGCAGACCACTGGCACGCAGAGCGGCCAGCGAATCGAGGGTGCCCGAGAGGCCGGCGCCGGGGCTGGTCCCGGTCGCGAGGTAGGCCGGCAGCAGCCGTCGCTGTTCCTGGCCCCGGCTCATGACGCCCCGTCGCCGGTACGGGCGGGAACGGACATTATCTGTTCCCCGAGTTTCATTGCCTGGCGGGCCATGGTGGCCGCGACCACTCCCATGGGCATGTCCTCGTCGCCCGCCGCCGCGATCAGGGTGTTGGTTCCCTCGCCGACCGGCATGACCATGTAGATGCCCCGGTCGTTGTGCGAGGTGACGGTCTTGAGCGGAGTGCTTCGAGGGGCTCCCAGAACGGCGTTGGTGGCGGCGCGGGAGGCGGAGTGCAGCGCTGCGGTCATCGCACCGATGCCGTCTGCCTCGTCCTTGGTGAGATCCTCGGAGATGGCCTGGACCATCCCGTCGAGAGTCATGGTCAGGGCGTGCCGGACACCACGGATTTCGGTGATGGGCTTCAGGACCCAGGCGGACGGGCCGGTCTCTTCGTGGGCTTCAGACATGGTCACAGTGTTGACTCCGAATCGGTGACGGACCGGTCGCTGGTGAGGCCACTTTGGAAATCGCTCCACATGGCACCGGTGTCTTCCGGGTTCAAGGGGCGGGGCGCTGCGGCGGCCTCATCATTGGTGGCTGTCGCCGAGAAACGGCGGCGGCGCTGCGGCAGCGCGGCCGCGCCGGTCGGCGCGGGCGAGTGCGCGGGCGAGTCGGCAGCGGCGGGCCGCTTGTGGGCCTGTGGCGCCACGGCAGGTTGGGGAGCCATGACCGACGGAGGTGTGGCGTATTCGTCGATCGAGGTCAACAAGTTCTCGGGAACGGACACCACAGCGCGCACCCCGCCATAGGGAGAGGAAGTGTCGATGGAGACATGGAGGCCGTAGTCGGCGACGAGACGGCCGATGGCGGCGAAGCCCATGGACGGCGGGTCGCCGAGCTCGAGGAGCATCACCTCCTGCTGTTCACCCGATATCAGACTTCGGCCGCGGGCGAGCGCTTCTGAGGTCATGCCCTTGCCGGCGTCGTCGATCGTGATGCACACACTGCCGTTGCCGGTCTGGATCAAGCCGACGTCCACCATGAGGTCGTCACGGGAGTGCTCCAGCGCGTTGGCCATCAGCTCGGCGCAGACCACGGCAACGGGCTCGGCCGCACGCCCGACCACGCCGATGTTGGAAAGGCCCAGCCGAGAAACGATGTTGATGCGGTCGAAGCCGCGCAGCCGGGAGGAGGCGCCACTGACGACCTCGCTCACATAGGTGTCCTTGCGGACGTGACCCGGCCAGCCTCCGCACACGATGGCGGATCTCTGCGTGAGGCGCAGGTTCTGCTCATTGATGTGGTCGGACTCAAGCAGACTCTGCGTCAGACGGGGCGGCGCGCTGAACTCGTGCTGTAGACCCACGATATTCGTCTGCAACCGGTAGGAGAGGGCCTGGGACTCCTGAGTTGCGCCACGCAGGGCAGCCCGGGCAGCGGCGTCGATGCGGCGCCTTTCCTTGAGGACGATGCCAGAAACCGCTTCGGGCAGGGCGTCGAGGAGCTGTGCAGCCTCGGACCCCGCGAGGTGCTTGTGCAGGAGTCCGGGGACGGGGTGATGAGAGCTGATCAGGTGCAGTGCGAGAGCGGGAAGCCGATCGGAGACGAGGTGACGCACTTCGTCGAGAAGCTCCGCCTCGCGGGTATTGAGCTCCGTCGTGCGGGACTCTGCGGCCTGCCTGTTCTGCACCTCGGTTCGGGCGCGACCCTCGGCAGCCTGCGCACGGGAATTGGCGGCCTGCGCCTCCGCGGACAACTCTCGCCCCTGTCGTACGTGTTTGCGGCGCGAGCGTGCCAGGAGCAGCGCCCAGACTGCTAGGAGGAGAGACAAGACGCCAAGGGCAACGGCGATTTTTGAGGACAAGGTCACGGAGGGTGGTCCTAGAGGTCGATCGAGCCTTCGAAGAACAGCGCAGCGGTTCACTCCCCCGTAGGGGGGTGCGCGCGGTCTCCGGAGAGCTGGCGGACAGGAGAAACAATGTGGCAAGTGAGCAGTGCATGGACCGTTCGTGCGGCGGAGAAGTGCCACCGCAGACAAACGACTGCCATGCCGAGGCGAGGTCCGGTGAATCGCCCGAGCCGGCCAAGGCCCCAGCGCCGCGATCCCCACAGGCGGCGACGGTCGCCCGGCCGGCCCTCGCGCAACTCCAGCCCCCGGAAACGATCGCAGGACGGGGGCGGAGCCTGCTGAACGCAAATGGACAAGTTCATCAGAGCTCCGTTGAAGACTGCGAACGTCGGCTACATCGGGTGCTTCCCGCTATCGCACGCAGTCGACTCGCGGCCTTGCCACTTCCTAAAACACGGTCAGCTTACTGGAGTTGATCAGTACACGCGGCCTTGGTGCCCCGCGCAGTTACGAACCGGACGAGGGTGGTGCTGGTGGCCGGGCAGGCTGTACAGCAGCAGCCCGACGCGGAGGCGGTACCTCGACAGCCGGGCGCGCAGGTCGACACATCGCAGCAGCAGCCGGTGGCGAAAGCCGTACCGAAGGAGCAGCGGGACGGGCCGACGGAGGGGATGTCCCTGGGTGGACCAGGTCGTCGCCGTCACCGGATGGACACGGGAGCGGGGCGACGCCGCTGTCGACTGGGCGACAGTCGAGTCCCGGCTCGGGACAGCGTTGCCCAGAGACTACAAGGAACTGGTCGAGCGGTTCGGCTACGGCGACTTCGACGACTACCTCGGCCTCCTGGTTCCCGACGGCCCGCCCGGCAGCCTCGACCTCGTCGAGTTCAACGAGTTCTGGGCCCGGGCGGCCGCAGAGGACGGCGGCGGGCCATGGGAGCCGTCCCGCCCCCGCGCGCTCGCCGTCGTGCCCGCACCATGCACCGAGCGGCCGATCCGGATCGGGTACGCGAGGACGTCGACCGCCCGGCAGGAGCTGGCGAGTCAGCTCGCAGCCCTTCGGTGGGCGGAGTGCCACAAGGATTTCTCCGAGCAGATCAGCACCCGGATCAAGGTACGGCCCGAACTTGAGAAGGCGCTCGCGCCGGCCCGCCGGTTCAAGGGTTCACGCCGACCGAGTCTCGCGCGCCCCGCATGAACGCCGTCAGCTCTCCGGTCCGTCGCCGGTCCGCCGGAGGGCGGCCTGTGCCGAGGTGAGGCGTTCGGATTCGCTGCGGCCCGTGGTCCTGTCGCCCGCGACGTCGTCGGCCCAGCTCAGCAGCCGGTGCAGCTGTGGATCGGTCGAGGACGCGGCGATGCGGGGCTCGCCGACGACGACCTCTCCGCCCGTTCCGTCAACGGCGATGAGGGTGCCTTCGGGCAGGGTGCGTCCGCCTGCCCGGACGCAGCCGTCGGCGGCGTCGACGGTGAGGTTCGCGGCCCCCACGACGGCGGGTTTCCCCATCGACCGCGCTACCACGGCCGCATGACTCGTCGGGCCGCCGCGAGCGGTGACCACCCCGGCGGCGGCGGCCAGGCCGTGCATGTCGAGCGGGGAGGTTTCGGGGCGCAGCAGGACGACCGGCCCTCCCGCGGCGAGCCGGGCCGCGCTGTCGGCGGTGGTCGCCACCTGGCCGACAGCGACTCCCGGGGAGGCGCCCAGCCCTCGGGTGAACAGGTCGCGGGGTTCGATCGCCGTGATCCGAGGCGTACGTATGTGGGTGAGGTGCTGCGGTGAAACGCGGAGCAGCGCCTCGTCGCGCCCGATCGTTCCCGCGTCGGCCAGGTCGACCGCGACCCGGACTGCGGCGCGCCCGACGAACCGCCCCCGGCGGACCTGCAGGATCCACAGTTCGCCCGCCTCGAAGGTGAACTCGACGTAGCACGCGTCGCGGTAGTTCTCCTCGAGCCGGGTCAGGGCGGACAGCAGGCGGGTCCACACCTCGGGTTCCCGGTCGGCCAGTTCGCTCAGGGGCTCGGTCAGTGACGATCCCGAGACGACGTCTTCGCCTTGTCGGCCGAACAGGGCCTCACCGAAGGGGACATGCTCGCCGGTGTTGGGATCACGGCTGAACGCGACGCCCGTTCCGCTGCGTTGGTCACGATTGCCGAACACCATCGCCTGTACGGTCACGGCGGTGCCGAGGTCGTGCGGGATGCCGTGCAGTTCGCGGTAGGTCTTCGCGCGCGGTGTGTTCCACGACGAGAACACGGCCTCGACAGCGAGCTCCAACTGGCGGGTGGCGTTCTCGGGCACGCTGTCGCCGCTGCGTTCTGCGATGAGCTGCTCGACGTCCCGGATCGCCTCGGCGAGGCGGCTCGTGTCGGTGTCCTGTCCGGCGAGCGCACGGTCGATGGCCGCCAGGCTCTCCGGGCCCACGCCGGCGACCTCGGAGGCGAAGCCGGTCAGAAACCTCAGCCGCGAGTCGAGTGCGAACCGCAGGTCGCCCGTCTCGTCGGCCAGGGTGGTGGTCGCCTCGGTGGTGAGCCCGAGGTTGAGGACGGTGCTCATCATGCCGGGCATCGAAACGCTGCCGCCGGAGCGGACGGACACCGCAAGCGGCCGCCGTGGACCGCCGAGCCTGCGGTGCGTGGCGGCTTCGAGGCCGGCGACGGCGGCCGCCAGTTCGGTGTCAAGGCCGCTGGGCAGCCGTCCGGTGCGGAGGAAGGCGCGGCACGCCTCCGTGCTGATGACGAAGCCCGGCGGCACGGGCAGTCCCAGACGGCGGAGCACGACGAGACCGAGTGCCTTGCCGCCGAGGACTTCCGCCGTCTCCTCGACCTCAGCCGAAATGGGGTGAATCCAGGTCATCGCGTGGTCATCTCTGCGTCGCCCTTGCTGATTCGGCTGCGGGTCCTGCGCCGTGCGCGGGGTGGCGGGCGGGGGATTCAATGGCGCGGGATACCGAGGGTGGCCAGCAGGTCCTCGTGCAGCTGGAACCACACGGTGTGATACGAGGACGTGCTGTCCGTCACGTACTCCAGAGCGCCGGCCCTCGCCCGGGCGAGCGCGTCGGCGAGCCGGACGGGGTAGCGCCGGAAGCGGAGCAGCGCCGCGGACAGCTCGGCGCAGAGGGGCTCGGCACGCTGGTGGAACTCCGTGAACCGGTCGAGCACCCGGGCGTCGTAGGAGGGGTCGCTGTGGTCGTTCATCGTCATGGAGCCGCCTACGGTGCGGGTCTGCCACGCCGTGCAGAGATCCAGCAGCTCGGGGTTGAGCACCAGGAACCGGTCGAACGCCGCGGTCAGTCGGGCCCGGGCTCCGGCTTCCTCCAACTCGTCGGCGATCCGCTCGGCGTCCGCGGCTCGACCCTCCTCCGTAAGGCCCCATCCGCCGAAGTCGCCCGCAGCATGGGTGACGAGTCCGGCCACGGCGAGGTCGATCAGTTCCGATTCGACGTCGGACTCGGGGAGTCCCGACGCCCTGGCCACCCCGGAGAGGCCGGAGAAGCCGATGCAGCGGAGGGTGTGAAGCACCAGGAGGTCGGTGCTGGTCGCGTGGGACGAAACAGGCTGGGTCATGGCGCGGCCCCAAGGGTTCCAGGTGTCGGCGAGGGTGAGCCCGCCCAGATGCGCGCAGGCCTGAACGATGTCGAAGGGGTCACCGAAGCCGAGCGCCGGATCCGCCGAGGCACCCGGGCCCCCAGCAGCCTCAGGACCAGCTGGGCCCGCCGGACTTGACGCACGGACGGGGCGTCGGCGGGCGCGTGCGACTCGAGCGCGAGTGCCAGCAGCAGAGCCTCGAGGTGGGTCACCTGTCCGAACGCGTCGCGGATCGGTTCGTCGTCGAGAACCCCGGCCGGCGAGCGGAGATGCACCCGGCCGAAGGAGGGGGTGCCGTCGGCCAGGGGCATTCGTTCGAGCCAGGTCCGGGCGAATGCGCCCAACGCGTCGGCGATGGATCCCGCAGACGGTGTCGGAGGCTGCGGGACCGCGCTGGTGGTGTGGGACTCCGCGGTGCCGCTGTGCTCAGCCGTGGCGGCACGCTCGCGGGTCAGACGCACCATCCGCGACACCTCCCTGTCCGGTCGCCGCCGTTCACAGCAAAAGATACAAGGAACATCCTGATGATTGGACCATCCGAGTCCGGGACGACGCGAAGCGGGACGGCTGTCGGCCGACCGGTTCGGGCTGCCGGTCGCTCAGGCCCGTAGGGGCCGACCGGGCGCGCCGTCAGAAGGCGCCGACCACCGATGAGCCGGCGGTGCGCGCCGTGGCCCGCCAGGCCGTCCGCGACATCCGCACCGGACCGCCCCCGCCTGTTGCCGATCCGCCGGCAGGCGGGGGCGTTTGCGGATGTCAGCTGTGGTGGCTCGGCGACGACCTGGCTGTCCGGTTGCCCTGGGCGACGCAGTGCGCGCGAGAGCATCCTGCGGTACAGCACATCGAACTCCGCCGCGGTCAGCTGTGGGCCGCCTGCCGGACGCGCATGCGTGACCGTGGGTCGGCTCAGCGCCCGTTCTCCGCGTCGAGCGCCTCGTCGAGGGTGGTGGCAGCCATGATCAGGGACAGATGGGTGAACGCCTGGGGGAAGTTGCCCAGTTGCTCCCCGCTCGGACCGACCTCCTCGGCGAACAGTCCTACGTGGTTGGCGTAGGTCTGCATCTTCTCGAAGGTGTAGCGGGCCTGGGGCAGCCGCCCCGCCCGGGCCAGTGCATCGACGTAGAGGAAGGTGCACAGACTGAAGGTGCCCTCCGAGCCGCGCAGCCCGTCCGGCGATGCCGCCGGGTCGTAGCGGTAGACAAGGCTGTCGGAGACAAGTTTGCGGTCCATCGCGTCGAGCGTGGAGAACCACGCCGGGTCCCGAGGAGCGATGAACCCGACCCTGGGCATGAGCAGCAGCGAGGCGTCCAGGACCTTGCCGTCGTAGTGCTGGACGAAGGCGCGCTCCTTCTCGCTCCAGCCGCGCTCCATGATCTGCTCGAATACGGCGTCCCGCGCCTTGCGCCACCGCTCCAGGTCGGCGGGCCTGCGGAAGTACTCGGCCAGACGCAGCCCGTGGTCGAAGGCAACCCACGACATCACCCGGCTGTAGGTGAAGTCCTGGCGACCGCCGCGGGTCTCCCAGATGCCCTCGTCCGGCCGGTCCCAGGCGCCAGTGAACCAGTCCAGCGTCCTGGTGAGCGCCTGCCATCCCTCGAAACTGGCCTGCTGCGCGATCTCGGCACCCTGGGACACCGCGTAGAGGGCTTCGCCGTAGATGTCCAGCTGGAGCTGGTCGGCGGCGCCGTTGCCGATGCGGACGGGATAAGAGCCGCGGTAGCCCTCGAAGTGATCGAGTGTCTCTTCCGGCAGGTCGGGGCTGCCGTCGATCCGGTACATGGTCTGGAGCGGCTCGCCCTCCTTGCCCTTTCGCTCCCGCAGCCTGTCGACCAGCCAGTGGACGAAGGCGGTGGCCTCCTCGACGAAGCCGAGGTCCAGCATGGCCCGCACGGACAGCGAGCCGTCGCGTACCCAGGTGAACCGGTAGTCCCAGTTCCGCTCTCCGCCGACCTGCTCGGGCAGGCCCGTGGTGGCCGCCGCGATCAGCGCGCCGGTGGGGGCGTAGGTGAGGAGTTTGAGGGTGATGGCCGAGCGGTGCACCAGCTCGGGCCACCGTCCCCGGTAGTGGGACCGGCTCAGCCAGTGCCGCCAGAACTGGGCGACTTCGTCGAACTGCCCGTTGAGCCCGTCGACCGTGGGGGGTGTGGGCGTCTCGCCGTCGGACGCGCAGACGGTGAAGACGGCGCCGCCGGACTCGCCGGCGTTCAGTGTCACCTTTCCGCGTACGTCCCGGCCGTCCCGCTCCAGCGGAAAGGTGGCCTGCAGGTGCCCGTCGATCCCGGGGGCCCGGAACAGAGCGCCGCTCTCGCCGAGTTCGAGCTCGTGCTCGGCCCGGCCGTAGTCGAAGCGCGGCCGGCACTCAAGCGTGAAGTCGACGGTCCCCCGCACGGCACGGACGCCGCGGACCAGGGTGTGCCGGTCGGTGGCGGCGCGGGTCCGGTCCGGGGCCATGAAGTCGACCACCTCGCCCACTCCGTCCGGCGACAGGAACCGGGTGACGAGGATGGCGGTGTCGGGGTAGTAGAGCTGCTTGCAGGTCCCGTCGGAATGCTCGGGGGCCAGCCGCATGTACCCGCCGCGGTCGTGGTCGAGCAGGGCCGCGAAGATGCTGGGCGAATCGAACCGGGGAGCGGCGAACCAGTCGACGACGCCCTGCGACGAGACGAGCGCGGCGGTCTGCAGGTCGCCCACCAGGCCGTGTTCGGCGATGGGAGGGTAACGGTCCATTGCGGCTCCGAGGTCTCGGAAGGGATTGTTTCTCCAGGTAGAGGTCACCACTGAGGTGAGCGAGGCTGGCGCGCATTGCTGCTGACCTCGGCTGCCGCGTTCATCACTGGCTCTGCTCGATGTGCAGATGGATGGGACCTCGCAGGATGGGGCTGGGCCGGTACGGTGGCGGGTCGGCGACCAGCCTGGGCCGGTCCAGGCGGCGTACCAGTTCGGTCAGTGCGATCTGGGTTTCCAGTCGGGCCAGCGGGCCGCCGAAGCACAGGTGGATGCCGCTGCCGAAGCCCAGGTGCTGGTTGTCCTGGCGATCGGGGTCGAAGCGGTCGGGATCGTGGAAGCGGTCCGGGTCGCGGCTGCCCGAGGCCAGCATGAGCATGATCTGCGAGCCCTTGGGGATGACGGTGTCGGCGACGGTGATGTCGCTGTACGCCGCCCGCCAGGGAATGATGTGCACGGGGGGTTCGTAGCGCAGCAGTTCCTCGACCAGCGGCACGATCAGGTCCGGTTCGTCGCGCAGCCGCTGCAGCACCCGCGGGTGGCGCAGGAGCGTCAGCATGCCGTTGGTGATGAGGTTGACGGTGGTCTCGTGGCCGGCGATGAGCAGCAGATTCGCGGTGCTGACGATTTCGTCGTCGGTCATCCGCCCGTCGGGCCCGTCATCGTTGGCCAGCCGTGTCAGCAGGTCACCGCCGGGCCGGCCGTGGCGTTGCTCCAGCAGCCCGCCGAGGTACTCGCGCAGGTCTGTGGTGGCCTGCATGCCGTTGTCCAGTTTCTCCTTCGGGTCGGTCTTGGGGTCGTAGTCGAGCGAGTCGATGACGGCATTCACCCACACGTGGAACTGCGGTTCGTCCTCGCGCGGCACGCCGAGCAGGTGGCAGATCACGGTGACGGGGAACGGGTAGGCGAAGTCGTCGACGATGTCGATCTGCTGTTTGCCCGCGAAGTGGTCGATCAGGCCGCTGACGATGGCGGTCAGGTCGGGTTCCATGCCGGTCACCAGACCCGGGGTGTGCGGGGGGCCGAAGTGACGCATCGCCAGGCGCCGCAGGCGGTCGTGCTCGGGCGGGTCGAGATTGATGAACGACGGCGTGGTACGTGCCTCGGCCGCGGCCATCGGCCGCGACAGGTGGCGGACATCGGAGCTCAGGTGCGGGTCGTGCAGTATGCCGGTGAGCTCGCGGTAGGCACTGATGACGTAGCTGCCATCCTCCTGCAGGGCCACCGGCGTCTCGCGCAGCTCGGCGTAGAGCGGATACGGGTCGGCCCGGGCGGAGTAATCGAGGATCCGGTGCAGGATGTCGGGCGTCTCGGTCGTGGTCATGTCGCTTTCCCTCCTACCGGTGCTGCCACGCGGCCGTGACGCGCCGCTCGCCCGGGTCGTGGCCGGTGACGACCACCGTGGCGCCCTGGGCGAGCAGCCTGGGGCCGGGGAAGTCGACAGGAACCGGCTTCGCGTCGGCGGGTTCGTCGGGCGTGGGGCAGGGCGGCGGGAAGGGCGCGGCCGTCTCGATCAACTGCCGGTAGTGGTCCAGCCACTTCGCGTTGTTGAAACTGACCGCCGCGGTGACGCGGCCCTGGTAGCCGTACGCGGCGACGAAGCGGTGGTCGGGCACCGACCCCTGGGTGACGACGACCTCGTCGGCGAAAGTCGGTACGCCGACGGACTTGATGTTGACGCCGAACTGGATCGACCAGAACGTCGGGATGGACAGGTGCGGCCAGCGGTCCGCCTGAGCGCTGACCATGTTGTGCGCCGCGACCTGGGCCTGCTCCACGGCGTTGACCCAGTGCTCCAGCGAGATGAGCCGGTACTCGTAGATCGGGTTCGGGCAACGTGCCACGTCTCCGGCGACGAAGATGTCGTCGGTGATCAGGCCGTTGAGGTCGAGGGCGCGGCAACCCGTGTCGCAGGCAATACCCCATGGGCCTGCCGCCAGTCCCGAGTCGCGCAGCCACTCGGTGTTGCGGATGCCGCCGAGCGCCACCACCGCCACGTCGGCGTCGATGGTGCTGCCGTCGTCGAAGTGGGCGCGGTGAAAGCGCCCCTGCGCGTCGCCCTCCAGCTGGGTGACCTTGACACCGCAGCGCAGGTCGACGCCATGGGCGCGCTGCATGTCCGCCGCGACATCACCGATCACGGCGCCGAGCGCCCCGACCAGCGGGGCCGGCGCGAGCTCGGCGACGGTCACCGGGATATCCCGCTCGCGGCAGATGGAGGCGATCTCGGAGCCGGTGAAGCCCGCGCCGATGACCAGTACGCGGGAGGGTCCGGCGGCGAGGGCTCGCTGCAGGCCCTCGGCGTGCTCGCGCGTGCGCACGACGAACACCCCGTCCAGGGCCGCTTCGGTCTCGACGAACCAAGGCCGGGCCCGTACCCCGGTGGAGATCAGAACTCGGTCGAAGGGAACCTCGCGGCCGTCGGCGAGATGCACGTGGTTGGTCGCCAGGTCCAGCCCGTCGGCGGGCACGCCCAGCAGCCATTCCGCATTGATGTCACGACGTCGCGGCAGCGTGGTGCCCCCGGCCGGCACCCACCCGGTCAGCACCTGCTTGGACAGCGGGGGCCGGTCATAGGGCTCACCCAACTCGTCACCGATCATGGTCAAGGATCCGGTGAACCCCTCATCGCGAAGAGTCTCCGCGGCTCGCAGTCCCGCCAGTGACGCCCCGACTATCACGACACGGCCGTCGCTCTTGAACCTCTTCAAGGTATCGGCGCTGGTCATGACTGCGCCGTCCCCACCGGCGAGTCCCGCCCCTCCAACCGGTCGACCAGAATCGCCTGGAGCGGGCAGGCTGCCGCGGCACGCAGCACCTGCTCGCGCTGAGCATCGTCGGGGTTCGGGTTGTACATCAGCGCTTCTTCACCGTGCATCCGGAACACGTCCGGAGCCAGGAACGCGCACTGCGCATACCCCTGACACCGGGAAAGATCAACGACAACTCTCATCCCGAGCTCCATTTCAGGGACACGAAGCTGCGGACCCTGAGGCTGCACCACCACGGCGCCCAAAGCGCGAGGCGCTCCTTCGAAGAAGGGAATCGGCTGTTGCTCGCTCCTGCGCATACGAAGGAGCGCACCACGCCCGTCAAAGGTCTCCGCAGGCAGAATTTGATCATCGCGAATGCGGACCGGGCGTCTGCAAAACCACCCGGAGAGCCTGACCTTGCCCTCAAAAGGGTATCCCGCGCGCACGTCGTCCGCACCCCGGAGAAAGGGACGAGCGGGCGTCCGTCTCCCCGGCGTCCGAGGGCTGACCGAGTAGGAGGAGTAAGCCTCTGAGCTGGGCGGACGGGGCTTGCCGAATGGCCGGTCCACTGCGGTCCAGGAAGCACTCCCGGCGGCCTCTGGCATTGCGGGTCACTGCCGAGCACGCCCCCTGGGCGCCATCGTGCGGGCCCGCAAGGAGGTCTACCGAACGACGTGCGACTACGGGGCCCCCTTGGTTCGCCCGGCCGAGGTCCTCGGACGTGGGCGTGATGGTGGCCTGTGGTCTTGGCCTACTCGTTGGAGCGTGCGGCTCCGCGCCGGCCCGGTCAAGCGCGACACGTTCCTGCCGACCCGATCGCCCGGCACGTTCGCCGACCGGGGCCACAGGCAGCGGAGCAACCGCTCCGCCCGGCTGCGAGGTCGGCTGCTCGGGGCACGCGATGTGCCCCTCCTGGACAGGAGGGCGGCTTCAGGATGCTCGGCAAGTCGGACGCCGACCAGATCCACGGCGAGGCGCCACGCTGGGCCGGTGCGGCCTCGCCCGACATGCCGTTCGAGATGCTGGCGCACCACGCCGTCGACTTCTGGCTGTGCGGGAGGACCTCCAGCTTCTTCCCAAGCATCGACGCGGTGAACCCCTCGCTCACCGCCGGCGCGCGGCGGTCGACCACGGTCACCGCGACCGGTGACCGCCGCAGCGCGCGAGCGGCGAACAACCCGGCGAAACCCGCCGAGGATCACCACCCGGCGGGCGTCACATGGTCTTGCACAGGGGATCAGCCTCCGGTGGCGAAGCCGGGGAAGAGCGTCATCCCACCGTCGACGTAGAGCGTGCTGCCGACGACGTAGTCGAGCAGGTCCGAGGACACGGCGACGACGGCGTTGGCGATGTCTTCCGGGTCGCCCACGCGGCGGTACGGAATCAGCCGCAGGAGGTCGGCCTCGGCCTCGGGGGTTGACCAGGCGTCGCGATTGATCGGCGTGCGGATCGCGCCGGGTGCAACCGCGTTGACCCTGATCCGATGGGGGGCCAGCTCCTGGGCGAGGGTCTGCATCAACATCCCCACACCACCCTTGGAGGAGGCGTAGTTCACGTGCCCCGACCAGGGGATGATCTGGTGGACCGAGCTCATGCAGATGATCTTCCCTGCCGACCGGGACACCTCTTCCACCACGCCGCGCCGCATGAACTCCTTGGCGGCCTCCCGAGCGCAGAGGAACTGCCCGGTCAGGTTGACGTCGATGACCTTCTGCCACTGCGCGAGCGTCATCTCCGTCACGGCCGAGTCCCGCTGGAGGCCGGCGTTGGCCACCAGGATGTCGATGGTTCCGAACTCCTCGACCATCCGGGCGACCATGGCGACCACCTGGTCCTCGTTGGACACGTCGGCCTCGTGGGCGTAGGCGCGAACCCCGAAGCCCTCGATCTGCGCACAGACCTTCTCGGCCTCGTCCGCACCGACGACGTAATTCACCACCACGTCCGCTCCGGCCCGGCCCAGAGCAATGGCAGTCGCCTTGCCGATACCCGAGTTGGCACCGGTCACCAGTGCCTTCTGGCCCCGGAGCAGCTGCGCGGACATCGCCCCACTGTTCTCGTCGGCGTTTCCTGCCACCACGACCTCATCCTTTCGGCGTTTCGGACGGCACGCCCTCAGGGAACGGGCGAGCGCCTGGGGAAGGCCAGGCGTCGGCCGGCCCGCCAGGACAGACCCAGGAGCCGTCGCACATCCGGCCCCCAGACGAAAGCACCCTGCGCCGAAGGCGGGACAGACCGGCGCGCGACGCAGCTGTATTTCGGCCGGGCACCTCACACGGCCGGGCTACGAACTGCCCCCGAACCTTCCCCTGCAGACCCCGTGCGGCCCGCCCGGGCCACCTGTGAGAGTGCCGGCTTGTATGCCGCCGGCCCGAATGCTGGCGAGCCCGGATCCATGCTCAACTCCAGCTGCCGCCCCCTGTCCACACCACCCCAGGCGCCCGCGGATTCCTCCCGGATCTGCGCCGTCGCCGTCACCGGCATCGTGAGCGCGCTGAGGGTGTGCGCCTCCGGCGACGCCGGCACCGCCCGCGTCGCCGGGTACCGCTGCCAGGGCTACGCCTGGCAGGTCAGGTCGTGCGCGGGGAGCCGTCCCGTGCGCAGGTAGGCGTTGATGCGCTCGTCGACGCAGGCGTTGCCGTACTCGCCGTACAGGCCGTGCTGGCGGGCGCCCTCCACGGTGAGCAGCCGGGAGCTCGACCACTGCTCGCGCATGGCCTCGGCGCCGGCGTAGAGGGTGCGGGGGTCGCCGGTGGCGTTGACGAGCAGGGCCGGGACGTCGTTGCCGAGCACGGTCGGCGCCTCGGCGGGCCGGTCCCAGAACTCGCAGGGGGTGATGTTGTTGGCCAGCGGCCCGGCGAGGGGGGACCGCTGGCGGGACTCCTCGACCGCGCGCCAGTAGCTGCCGACGCCGCGCCGCTCGGCCACGTCGCCGCAGATGATCGCGGTCATCTGGCTGGAGGAGGCCGCGCCTGCCCCGGTCAGCAGGAACTCCAGCTGTCCGGCGAGTGCTTCGGACGGCTCGACCGGCTCCCGGTCCGCAGCGCGCGCCAGGAGGCGTACGGTCGCGGCCAGGTCGGCACGCCGCTCGTCGAGGTCGCTGCCGAGGCCGCCGATGAAGACGGAGGGGAGCACGTGCTCGTCCAGCAGGTACGCCTTTCCGATCCGCAGCGGCTTTTCCGCAGCGGCGTCGAGGATGTGTTCCACCGTCGCCAGGACCTCGCCGCGCGTGGCGCCCAGCCCGTAGGTGCCGTGCCGTGCGGCGGCCCACGACGCCCACGCGCGCAGGGCCGCCTCGTTGGCCGCCTCTGCGCCGCGCAGCAGGGTCTGGCTGTAGTGCTCCGGGGAGTTGACGCCGTCGAGCACCATGCGGTCGGTGCGGCCGGGGAAGAGCTGTGTGTAGACCTCGCCGAGGTAACTGCCGTAGGAGTAGCCGAGGTAGGAGAGGACGTTTTCGCCGAGGGCGGCGCGGATGACGTCCATGTCGCGGGCGGTGTTGCGGGTGGTGACGTACGGCAGCACGTCACCGTGGGCGCGCTCGCACCGCCCGGCCAGCTCGCGCGCGACGGCGACCTCCTCGCGGTACGCCGCCAGGTCGGCGCCCGCGGAGCGGACGAGGGCGGAGCCGAGGTCCCAGCCGCAGTCCAGCGGGGTGCTCCGGCCGACGAAGCGCGGGTCCATGCCGATCAGGTCGTAGCGGTCGGCGACCTCTCCCATCACCTTCGACTTGGGCAGTGGCATGTGGAGGCTGGGGCCGGCCGGCCCGCCGTCGTTGAGCAGCAGCGGGCCGACGCGGTGGGCGGTGTCGGTGGCCTTCAGGCGGGATATGGCGACGGTGATGGTGCGACCGCCGGGGTCGGCGTAGTCGAGCGGCACGGTGATGTCGGCGCAGTCGGCGCCGGCGGCGTCCAGCGACTGGCCGAGCTCGTCGTCGGCGCCGAGGGCGCAGGCGTGCCAGTCGACGTGCTGGTTGTGGAAGCGGGCCAACGGGTCCGGGTCAGCGGCTGTGGCGGTGGCGGTGGTCGTCGCGGTTGCGGCGAGCACCGCCGCGCACGCCGCGAAGGCCTTGATGCGTCGGGAAGTTGACATGCCCGCACGCTAGGGCGGCGGACACCTCGGCAGACTCCGGGAAAACCCCCGAAACCGGGTGGGGTTGTCCCTCAAAAAAACTCCGCCCACAACCCTGAGAGTGAGAGGCGTGCGCGGGACGCCGGCACCGCGCACGCGCTTGCTCAGCCGCTCGTCGGTGCTCCAGATCGTCCAGGTGTACGAGGCCACAGCCCACGAACTGCGACCTCGTCACCTCAAGCACTGCTGCAGTGCCTAATTCATGAAACTCCCTCGTTACGAGACTTGCACAGTGGCCTTTTGTCCGGGTGCGACGGACACCTTTGCGTAGGTGCAGGTCTTTCCGTTGACGGTCTTCGTCTTGACTGCTTGGGGGACGCCGTTGACCTTGATCGTCGAGTGGCTGCCGGGGAAGCGGGCCTCCCACTTGTAGCGGGCCGAACCCGTGGCGTTGGTCAGGGTCGACTTGGTGGCACCGTCATGACGCAGGGTGAAGGTGTTGCCGCCGATCTTGATGTCCTTGATCTGCAGCCAGCTCATTCCGGCGGGCATGCGGGACTGGGTGCTCAGGGCGCGCCCCGGGGCGTTGGGCTGCACGCCCATGAGGCCCTCGACGGTCTGGCTCAGCAGGGTGTAGGAGACCTCGGGGTAGTCGCCGTTGGGGCCTTGCTTGGACACCGGGTGCTGGTCGTTCCGCTTGTCGTAGACGTACTGCATCCACTTCCAGGCCGTGTCGTTGTGCTCGTAGGCGAAGAAGGTGTCCGGCAGGTAGCTGATCGCCTCGATGTTGGACGGCTTGCCGCTGCCGCTCGCCTGCTCGTCGACGTAGTCCAGGTAGGCGTCGGCGCGTGCCCCCGGATTCATGATCTGTTTCATGGGCATGAACCAGCTGTTCTCCTTGCCCCAGCCGGTGAGCGCCTTGCCGTCGGTGGTGTAGCCGCGGACCATGTCGGCCCCTGAGCCGGAGCCGCTCCAGGTGTCGTTGAAGTACGCCTTGAGGCTGTCGGCCCTCTGCTGGAACTCCTTGGACAGGGTTTTGTCGCCCTTGGCGGCGGCCAGGTCGGACATCGCCCGGTAGGCCTGGTACTGGGATCCGATGGAGTCCCCGGATTCGGCCAGGTGCTCCTCTCCGACCTCGTTGTAGCTGGCGGCGCCCGCGAAGATGCCGTTGCCGGTGCCTTCGGCGACACCGTTCGGCTTGTTGGCGTCGTGGAGTTCGACGAATTCCTTGGTCGCGTGCTTGTAGAAGTCCCAGAGCGTGCCCTCGTTGACGTAGGCGCTGTCGCCACTCCAGCGGTAGGCGTGACGGGCTTTCTCCACCAGCTCGAACGTGGCCGGGACCTCTCGGACGAAGGAGGTTGGGCTCCGGTAGTCGATCGAGAGGTATGTCTTGTTGTCGAAGTTGATGGCCCATACGGGGTAGTACTTGTGCTCGGGCGTCGCGGAGCCGGCGAAGGCGCGCAGCATGGCCTTGTTCGCGTCGTTCAGTCCGAGGATGGAGGCACCGGCGAGCTGGTGGGCCATATCGCGTGAGTAGTAGCCGCTGCGATGCGCATACCCGGCCCAGTAGGACGGGCCGTAGGTCCCGGTCCCGGTGCCGGACAGGTGGTTCTCGTCGACGTTCAGCGGACCGGTCGCGCCGGGCATCTGGACCCAGCTGTTGGCCTTGCGCTTCGACCAGTTGAACATCTCGACGATCTTCGGGTCGGAGGACGAGATCTCCGGGTCGACCGGGGCCGCGGGGGAGACCATGACGTCGTCGGCGTTGACCCAGCTGCTGCCGGACTCGAAGGCGAGCTCCAGCTGGTCGCCGCTTTTCAGGGACACCCGGCTGATCGTGTACCGGGCGTAGCCGGACCGGCTGGGCAGATCCACCGCACCGGACTGCGCGCCGTTCACCCGGGCGACGAACCTTCCCCCCGGGCCGCCGGTGGCGATCCAGGCGGAGAAGTCGTACGTACCGTCACCGGACGCCGTGATGGTCTGCGCCACCTTGTTGCCGCTTCCGGCATCCAGGTACGCGAGCTTTGCGCCACCGTGCGGTGCGTTGGTGGCGACTCCGGTGCCGGAAGTGAACGTCCAGCCCGTGGCGCCGTCCTCGAAGCCGGGATTGCTGAGGGTCAGCGCTGAGGTGGCTGCGATGGCCGGACTGCCCAGGGTCAGTGGTGTGAGCGGGGCGAGTGTGGCGAGTGTGGCTACGGCTGCCAGGCGGGCAGGACGGCGATGCCTCATGGCGTACTCCAGTGCGGGGCTCGAGTGAGTGGCCGCAAGCTAGCAGCGGCGCTCGACGGGTTGCAATAGTCCTGCAGACCTACGTTGCGGAATCGATCAGAAAGTTTTCAATCGACCATTGCAAGTAAGTGTGACTGGTTGCTAACTTCCCTGCAGTCGACCCGACGTTCGGTCGATGCCCGAGCCGCATGCAGAGGTGGTCATCTCATGGACATGAGTCGTCGCAGAGTTCTTGGAGTGGGCGGCGTACTTGCCGCAGGAGCGGGCCTCGGCGGCCTGACCGCCTGCTCCGGCACCGGCAGCACGGGCGCTCAGGGCGGCGATGTCGGTGACGCCACCAAGGGCTCGATCACGGTGTGGAGCTGGCAGGGCCCGGCGGCGGAGTTGCGGGCGCTGGTTCCGGCGTTCAACAAGAAGTACCCGGACATCAAGGTGACCGTGCAGGACATCGGGAACCCGGCGATCTGGGACAAGATCACCACGGGCATGGCGGCCGGAGGGGCGGGCCTCGCGGACGTACTGCACATAGGCGTCGACTACCTGCCCGGATACGTGGACCGCTTCCCGGGCCAGCTTGCCGATCTCGGCAAGCTGGGAGCCCACAAGTACCGGGACTCCTTCGCGAAGGGCCTGTGGGAGACGGTCTCGCCCAAGGGCGAACAGGTGAACGCGCTTCCGTGGGAGGCGAACTCGGCCGGGTTCTACTACCGCGCCGATGTCTTCGAGGAAGCCGGTGTCGATGTCGGAGCGCTCGACACCTGGGACGACGCGATCGAGGCCGGCAAGAAGATCAAGAAGAAGACGGGCAAATACCTTCTGGGGATCGACAAGCCCGCCTCGCAGCAGGACTCGGCGAACTTCTTCCAGCTCCTGCTCCAGCTCCAGGGCGGCTTCTATTTCAACACCGACGGCGACATCACCCTCGATTCCGCCGAGGCCGTGCGTGCCATGTCGCTCATCAAGAAGATGAACGACGCCGGGCTTGTCAGCGACATCTCCGGCGGCTGGAACGCGCTGATCAGCTCGATCAAGAAGGGGACGGCGGCGGTCCTGCCGTGGCCGACCTGGTTCGGCGGCATCATCGAGGAGACGGTCCCCGACCAGGCGGGCAAGTGGGGTGTGCGTCTGCCCCCGTCCGTACGCCGCGGCGGGGCCACCGCCGCCACCGTGAACTCCACACACCTGGCCGTTGCCGGTACCAGCAAGCACCAGGCCGCGGCCTGGAACTTCGTGGAGTTCGCGCTGACGCGGCCCGAGTCGCAGGTCGAGATCTACCGGGGCAAGGGGATCGCCCCGGCCCTGTTGAAGACGTACGACGATCCGGTCTTCCACGAGCCGTCGAAATTCTTCGGCGGTCAGAAGAAGGGTGAGATTTTCTTCGGTGCCCTCAAGGCGCCCTCGCCGGCGTTCAACTACACCTCCGACTATGCCCGAGCGCTCAAGGTGGTCACCGACGCCCAGACGAAGGTGCTGCTCAAGGGCGCCGACCCGGCCAAGGTGCTGCATGCGGCGGCGGACCAGCTCGCTTCCCAGACCGGGCGCAAGGTCGCCCGATGAGCGTTGTCACCTCCCCGACCCGTACGGTGCGATCGGCGGGTGTGCGCGACTCCCGACCACCGCGCTTGAGCGCCCGCCGTCTCGCGCCGTACGCTTTCGTCCTGCCCGCCGTGTTGCTGTTCGCCGCCTTCAAGCTCTACCCGATCGGCTGGTCGTTCGTTCTCAGCCTCCACAAGACGGTCGCCGGCGTCGACACGTTCGTCGGAGCGGACAACTACGTGCGGCTGCTGGACGACCCGCTGTTCTGGACGGCACTGAAGAACACGGCAGTCATCCTGGTGGTCCAGGTGCCGATCATGCTGGCGCTTGCCACTGGCCTGGCCGTCGCTTTCAACTCGGCTTTCCTGCGGGCGCGTTCGGTGTTCCGGCTCGGATTCTTCATGCCGATGGTCACCGGCCTCGTGGCGTACGGTGTCGTCTTCTCCGTCCTGCTCAACGAGAAGTACGGGCTGGTCAACTGGTTGCTCTCGCTCGTCGGAATCGGCGAAGTGCCGTGGCTGACTGATCCGCTGTGGGCAAAGATCTCCCTCGGTCTGGCACTGACCTGGCACTACACCGGTTACAACGCGGTGATTCTGCTGGCTCGTCTGCAGACCATTCCCAAGGAGCTGTACGACGCCGCCTCGGTCGACGGGGCCGGAGCCTGGCAGTCCTTCCGTCACGTGACGCTTCCGGGACTGCGTCCGGCGATCCTCCTCGCCACGGTGCTCTCCACCATCGGCACCCTGCAGATCTTCGACGAGCCGTACATCCTCACCCGCGGCGGCCCCGACAACGCGACGCTGACCATCGGCGTGTACCTGTACCAGAACGCCTTCACGTACTTCGACTTCGGCTACGCGTCGGCCATCGCCTACGTCCTTGCGGTGCTGATCGGAGTCCTCGGTCTGATCCAGTTCCGGGTCCTGGGAGACAAATCATGACGACCCCCGCACGTGGTGCCTACCGCGCACCACGCACCGGCCTGCACCGCCCGGGCCGCGGCATCCTGCTGACCTCGGGGCTGGCCATCGTGCTCGCCGCCGTACTCCTTCCCTTCTACTGGCTCGTCATCGCCAGCACCCACAGCACTGACGAGATCTTCGACTCCACGCCGCCACTGCTTCCCGGCGGGGATCTCGGCAAAAACCTCTCCAGCCTGCAGGAGACCGCGTCCTTCGGGCAGGTCGTGCTCAACTCTCTGCTCATCGCGGTCATCTACACAGTCTGTGCAGGAGCCGTCTGCACGCTGGCCGGCTACGCCTTCACCAAGTACCGCTTCAAGGGCCGTGATGCGCTCTTCGGCATGCTGATGCTGGGGCTGGTCATCCCGACCCAGGTCACACTGGTTCCGCTGTTCAAAATGATGGCCGAGCTGCACTGGCTCAACACGTATCAGGCCGTGATCATGCCCAATCTGGCGCTGCCGTTCGGCATCTTCCTCATGCGCCAGTCGATGGCTGCGCTGCCCGACGAGCTGCTCGACTCCGGCCGCATGGACGGCTGCGGCGAACTGCGTCTGTTCCTGCGGGTCGTCCTGCCGCCGATGAGACCCGCCCTGGCAGCACTGGGCATCTTCCTGTTCCTCTACCAGTGGAACGACTTCATCTGGCCCCTGATCGTGCTGCGCGACGATGCCTCCCTCACCATTCCCGTCGCACTCGCCTCGCTGCAGGGCGTCGACGACACCGACTACGGGGCCATCCTCACCGGAACGGCCGTCGCCGCCATTCCCATGATCATCGTCTTCCTGGCCCTTCAACGCCACTTCGTCTCCGGCCTGCTCGCCGGTGCTGTCAAGGAGTGATCGTGAGCACCCAGTCCACCGAGGCCGTCACCACTGCGGAACTGGCGCCCGCCACCTTCGAGCCACTGCTCGACACCGTGGAGATCGCCATCCTGGCCCCGGGCGCCGACCCCGCCTGGACACTGTCCGAAGTGCCCGGCGGCCTGAGAATGCTGCAGGTCGAAGCCCCCGGCTCACCGGTGGAGATCCGGCTCTCCGCCCCGCTCGGCGATACGGCCGGCTACTGGCACCCGAAGGCAGGCTGGAGCCGGACCCTGGTGGCCGACTGGGAAGGCAGGTCCAGGGTCAGCCTCATCGACGGCCTCGCCGCCGGCTGCCTCTACGACCACTCGGGCGCCACACTGCTCGCATTCGCCGCAGCCGACCCCGTCCCCGAGGTCGCCCTGCGCTTCGGAGTGTCCGAGGAGAACGACACCCACGTCGTCCACCTCGAACTGCCGCCTTCCACCACACCGCACCGCATCCTCTTCGTACCGCACAGCCCCTCAGTTGCCTGGGCCATGCGCCTGCTGCGCGGCTGGTACGAAAAGCAGACCCCGGCTGCCATGCCAGTTCCCGAAGCGGCCCGACTGCCTCTGTACTCCACTTGGTACGCCTTCAACCAGCAGGTCGATGCGACAGCCGTCGAGCAGCAGGCCGCACTCGCCGCGGACATGGGCTTCGGCACGCTCATCCTGGACGACGGCTGGCAGCGTTTCGGCAGCGGCCGCGGATACGCGGGGGTGGGGGACTGGCTCCCCGACCCCGACAAATTCCCCGACTTCGCCACTCACGTCGCCCGCGTACGCCGACTCGGACTGCGCTACATGGCCTGGGTCGCGCCTCTGCTCCTGGGCCCCCGGACCGACTGCTACGAGCAATGGGCTTCCTACGCCCCGGCCCTCGCCAAGGTTCCCGGTGCTCACGTCCTCGACCCCCGCAGCCCCGAAGTCCGCTCCCACGTCGTCCGCCTGTGCGTCCGCCTGGTGCGCGCCTACGGTCTCGACGGACTCAAGGTCGACTTCCTCGACGAAGCCATGGCCTACGCAGGCGACGGCAGGGGCGATGTCGGGCAGGCACTCACACTCCTGCTCACCGAACTGCGCACCGCGTTGCTCGCCGAGCGGTCCGATCTGCTACTGGAACTGCGTCAACCCTACGTCGGTCCGGGCATGGCCGCGTTCGGCAACATGCTCAGATCCTTCGACTGCCCGGCCGACTCCACGGCCAACCGCGTCCGCACGATCGACACCGCGCTGCTCGCCGTTGGCGGTGTCGTCCACTCCGACCCCTTGCTGTGGGACACCACGGCCCCCGCGGCGACCGCCGCACGGCAGCTCATCGGGGCACTTCACTCCGTTCCGCAGGTCTCCGTGCGCCTCGATGCACTCCCCGAGGACCACGCCGAAGCGGTCCGCTTCTGGCTCGCCCAGTGGCGCCGCCTGCGCCCGCAACTGCTCGACGGAACGGTCGAGCCCGGACGCCCTGACGATCTCTACACTCTGGTGCAGGCCGGAGCGGACGGGATGAACGTGGTGTCCGTGTTCAGCGACCGGACCGTACCGGTGCAGCCTGCGGTCCATCGCGAGACGGTCCTGATCAACGCGACTGCCGAAAACCGGCTGGTGCTGGAGGTCCAGGACGAGGGAGCGCAGGTGGAGGCCGAGATCCGTGATCCCTCCGGCCGTATCATCGAGCGGACCCGGATCGCACTCACCCCCGGCCTGCACAACCTGCCGGTGCCGAACATGGGGCTGGCCCTGATCCGGAAAACTGCATGACCCTGCCAGCGAAAAGGGGACGAATGAAGGTCGGCATCGTTGAGATCGCTGCCCGGGCGGGTGTGAGCGAGGCCACCGTCAGTCGGGTTATCAACCGGCGTCAAGGAGTGGCGACGAAGACCAGGGACGCCGTCGAAAAGGCCATGGCAGAACTTGGCTACGAAAGGCCCGTGGAGGGCCAATTGGTCACGGTGATCACCGAGCACGTCTCCAACCCCTTCTTCGCCGATGTCGCCGAACGCATCGAGGCGGCACTGGCACCACACGGACTCAAGGCCGTGTTGTGCCCGGCGTTTCCCGGAGGGGTCCAGGAACGGGAGTTCATCGCCTCGATCATCGACAAGGGCATCGCGGCCGTCGTGTTCCTGTCCTCGTCCAACACCGTGGAGGGTGCCGACACCGAAACCTACGAGATGCTTCGCTCCCGGCGTATCCCGTACGTCGGTGTCAACGGGGGGTTCGCCGACAACGTTCCCGCGCCCGTCTTCTCCACCGACGACGCGCTGGCAGCCGAACTGGCCGTGGACCATCTCCACCGTCTCGGCCACCGCGCCATCGGCATGGCATCCGGGCCGGCCGGCAACCACCCGGCCGACCGGCGTGTGCAGGGCTTCCTCGACGCCATGGCCAAACGGGGCAGCCAGGACGCCGAACGCTGGGTGATCAGGCAGTCCTACACCGTCGAAGGTGGTCAGGCAGCCGCGCATACCCTGCTACAGCTCGGTGCCACCGCCATCGTCGCAGCCAGCGACTACATGGCCCTCGGCGCAATCCGCGGTATCCGCCGACAGGGATTCTCGGTCCCTGGGGATGTCTCCGTCGTGGGCTACGACGGGTCCATGATCACGGAGTTTGTCGATCCGCCCCTCACCACCGTGAGGCAGCCGGCCGACCGGCTCGCCCTCGAAGTCGGCCGCAGCGTCCTGTCGCTCGTCAGCAACCGCGAAGTACCGACGGGAGAACTCTTCTTCGATCCCGAACTGGTGATCCGCTCCACAACGGGGCCCGCGCCGCAGAAGTAACTTGGGTGCGGCTCGGTTCGAGCGACGGTGATCGCGAGGAGTTTCGCGTTCCGGAAGACCGGTAACGACCTCGGGGGCGATTGAGTCCGGGACGTGCCGGCCTGGTGGGTCGGCCGATGGGTGATCAGCAGGTGGCTGGCAGGCGAGTACCAGTTCGGTGCCCGGCTTGCGGTGGGTGGCTCGCTGGGCGGATCGGGACGGCCCCGCTGATCTGGACGCGGGCCGACGGCTACCAACTCGGCGCGGAACGTGCCGCGCTGGAGAAATACGAGCGGGCCGTGATCAAGGAGAGGCTCACCGAGATCCGCCGGTTCGCCACCGGCACGGTCGCACCCCACGCTGCCGACTCCGGCCTGCGAGACTTCCCGCGGGGGTCGGCCGGAGAAAGCTGGTCACCGAGGCGGTGCGGGCCGTGCTGGAAGAGACCGCCAGTGCTCCCCGCACCTGCAGCACGTGTTCCCGGCCATCGCCGTGAACATCGAATATCTCAGTGGTTCGCCGTCGACCGGCGCGACGTCCTCACCTCGGCCGCCGACTGGCCGGCTCGGGCCTGTGGGACCGCCGCTTTCGTCGCGCTCCGCGTGCTCATCCGCGCTCGACGAGCCGCTGTCGCTGGGGCGGCCGTCCCACCACCCGACGCCGCAAGTGATCCATCTGCCGGTCGGTCTACATCGTAGCGGCGGCCTGGTCGGCGGTTGTGACGGCGGGCCTACTGCCGGACTGCATGAAGAACAACAGCAGGCCGGCAGTCGCGAAGATCACGCCGACGGCGATGTAGAGGGCGTGCGGTGTCCAGCCGGCGTCCAGCAGCCACCCTGCGGCAGTGGGGGCGACGATGGCGCCGACGCGGCCGACACTGATGGCAGCACCGACTCCCGTAGCGCGCAGACGGGTGTCGTAGATGGCTGGGGTCAGCGCGTAGAGACCCGCGATGCACCCATTGACGGCGACACCGACGACTGCACCGAAACCGAAGGCCAGGGCGAGATTCTCGGTCGAGACCGCGAACGCCACCACGAGCAGACCGGAGGCGAACAGATAGCCACGGTTCACCTTCACCAGTGCGTAGCGGGCAGCCAGTACACCAAGGAGCGCGGTGCCGAACATTCCGCCTAGATTGAGCAGAGTGCCGCCGGTGAGTCCCTGGGTGGAGGACAGGCCGGCTTCGACGAGCAGGGTGGGCGTCCAACTGGTCACGAAGTAGAAAGCGGCCATCACCAGGAAGAACGCAGACCACAGCACGAGCGTGACGCGGCGCAGGCCCGGTGCCAGCAGGAGACGGAATCCCGCACCCAGCCGGTGAGCAGCGGCAGCGGGGGGAAGCGAGTCGAGTTCCGCATGTCCCATGCGCCGGGCAAGGTTGTTGATTCTGGAGAGAGCCCCTGGCGGCCTCTGCGTGATGAGGAAGTCGAGAGACTCCGGCAGCAGGAACATCACCACGGGAATGACGACCACGGTGGCTATGCCGCCGGCGAGGAAGACCGAGTGCCATCCGAAATGGTCGATGAGGGTGACCGACGCGAGGCCGCCGACTGTCGCGCCCACCGCGTAACCGGTGGAGTTCAGGCTGACGGCCAGGCCGCGCCAGCGGCGGGAGGCGAACTCGCCGGCGATGACGTTGCTGGACGCAAGTACAGCGCCGATGCCGATGCCCGTGATGATGCGCAGCAGTCCCAACTGCTGCCAGTTCTGACTTGCCGCGGACAGCAGCATGCCCGCAGCCGCCAGCGCCAGACCGCCCAGTATGACGGGCTTTCGTCCGATCCGGTCTGCCCAGGGTGCCACGAGCAGTGCTCCCACAGCCATACCGATGAGGCCGCAGCTGAGGAGGAGCCCCAGTGTGCCGGAATTCAGATTCCACTCACTGGAGACGGTCTTCCCGGTGAAGGCCATGACCAGGACGTCGAACCCGTCGAGCGTATTCAGCAGGACACACACGCCGATCGCAGTCCACTGAAAACGGGTCATGGGCCCGTTGTCCAGGGCCTCGCGCAGGGGCGCGCTCACCGGACGACTCGCTGGGTGGCATGGAACTCGAAACGCATGAACATGAGAGCACTCCGTCGTCGACTGCGATATGACCGACGCCTTTGAACCAGCTCACACCCGGTGGCTCGCTCCAGCAGTCGGCGCACACATGGTCTGAATCCGGCGCGGCTGTAACCAGCCGCTTTTCCGTATGCCGGGAAACCATTTGCTTCGCAAGAGAGCCGGTCAGGAAACGGGCATGTGAAGTGCGCGGTTGATGGCACGGGCGCTGGAAAGGACAAGGTCGGCCAGGGCAGCCGGGGTGGCAGAACTGCAATGCACGACAAGTGAAACGGCCGCGACGACCTCTCCTTGCGGGGACCGCACCGGCGCGGCCACCGAAAGCGTGTCGAGCGACAATTGTCGGTCGCTCACCGCGTAGCCGCGTGCACGAACCTGTGCCAGCACCCCTCGCAGCCGGTTGGCATCGGTGATCGTATAAGGCGTGTTACGTATGATGGGCCGTTCCAGCACGTCGTTCTGGACGGCGGCCGGTGCGTGGGCGAGCAGGGCCAGCCCCGCGCCTGTCGCGGTGATGGCGAGCCGGCCGCCTACACGTGTGAGTGTCGGGACTGCGCAGCTTCCCCCGATCCGTTCGATGAACACCGCCTCCGTGCCTTCGCGCACGGCCAGCTGCACATTTTCGCGGGTGACCAGCGAGAGATCCTCGAGGTAGGGCAAGGCCCGCTCGCGCAACCCCTGACCGCGTGGTGCCAGGGAGCCGAGCTCCCACAGGCGCAGCCCGATGCGATAGCGTCCCTGGTCGTCACGCTCCAGTGCTCCCCAGGTGAGCAGTTCTCCCAGCATCCGGTGGACGGTTGACACGGGCAGTTGCGCTTTTCGTGCCAGCTCGCTGAGTGACAGGTGAGGGGACTGGGCGCTGAAGGCGTCGAGGATCTGTAGGGCGCGGCTGATCACCGGTCCTGTACCGGAGGCGCCTTGGGCCTGTGCTACTGGGCTGTGTTCCGGTCCGTCGTCCCTGGTGGCGCGAGAGCGGTCTTGCAGCATTGGCTGACTCCTCGGACAGATACAGAGTTCACAAGTCGTCCTGATCCGGCCGGTGGAGGAGCCGCAGTGCAGGAGGCTGTCAACTGCCTATTGGCGACGTGACTTCCATGTCGGCGATGGTGCGCAGGACACTCACGGCCGAAGCGCGTTCACTGGCGGGCAGAGCCGACAGAAGCTGTTCGTTGACGCGTCGCGCGGGCGGGATGAGGGAGCTCAGAAGGCGGTCGCCATTGTCGGTCAGACTCAGCAGAGTGCGTCTGCGGTCTGCGGCGTCCCGCACCTGAGTGACGTACTGCTGGTCGGTGAAGCGGCGGACAATGAGATTGACGGTGGAGCGGTCCAGCGAGGTGACGGAGGCGAGAGTGCGTTGATCGATACCGGGCTGCTGCCGCAGAGCGTTGAGAACGGCGAATTGCTGAGAGGTGACCTCTTGGGAAACCTGAGCAGCCCACATCGCGGTATGCACTTGCTCCGCTCGGCGGATCAGATGCCCGATGTAGTTCTCCAGGTTCAGTGCGCGTGCCACGGTGTTTCATCCTTCTTCTGCTGAGGTGGCGCCCTCCTCCCGGACGGCAGGCCCATCCGGGAGTCTACGAGCGAGCGGCATTGCCTCGGTGCGCGCTGTCCCGCCCGTCAGCGGGAGTGGTACCCGGGACGTTGAGCGTAGGCAGTGGCCCCCGACCCGTCCACGCCGACTTCGAGGCGTCCGACGCGCTCGATCTCCAGCACCACGCGATCGCCGTGGCTGAGCGGGCCGACACCCGCTGGGGTTCCGGTTGCGATCACGTCACCGGGGTGCAGTGTCATGACGGAACTTGTGTAGGCGATGAGCTCTCGCACGCCGAAAATGAGATCTGCCGTATTGGTCCGCTGCCGTGTGGTCCCGGCGACGTCACAGCGAAGGTCCAGTGTGTCCGGATCCGGGATCTCGTCCGCGGTCACGATCCAGGGTCCGATGGGAGTGAAGGTGTCGAAGGACTTGCGGGTGGAACGGTCTTCGCCGGAGCGGACGGTGATGTCCAGGACGCAGGTGTATCCGAAGACATGGTCGAGAGCGTCGTCACGTGAGACGTGGGAGGCGGTGCGTCCGATGATGACGCCCAGCTCACCCTCCTGGTCGGTCCGCTTGTCGGTGTAGGGCAGGAGGATGTCCTGACCTGGCCCGATCACGGAGGAGTTCGCCTTGAGGAAGACGCCGAGGTCGGCGACCGAGGTGGTGTACTCCATCTCGGCCTTGTGGTCGAGATAGTTGACGGGAGCGCCGATGATCTTCCCCGGGCGGGGAAGAGGCGCTTCGAGTGTTGCTTCGGCCAGAGGGGTGTGGGGGGCGCCGGTGAGGTCCAGCGGGCCGGTACGGCCGTCGGCCAGGCGCTCGATGTGGCGGTGCAGCGGGCCTTCGGGCCCGTAGGGGCCGGTGCCGGCGAGCTGTTCGGTCACGTCGACGATGTCGTTGCCGTCGACGAGTCCGAGTCGGCCCTGGTCGAAAAGAGTCAGACGCATGTCATGTTCCTTGCTGTGGTGAGCGGTTGGACGTCCGGGATGTCAGGCGCCGGGGTCGGACGCCTCGGTGCGGTACAGGCCGAGCGAGCGCATCACCGGTTCGTCACTGTAGGAGAAGAGGACGGCATCCTGAGAGGCGGACGTGTTGAGGTGCCGGTACGAGGCCCAGCCGGGGACTGCGAAGGTGTCGTGCTCGGACCAGTCCAGCCGTACGCCGTCGACCACGGTGGCACCTTCGCCGCGGACCACGTTGAAGATCGTGGACGCTGTGTGCCGGCGGCCCGCTCCATGGAACCCGGGGCGCAGACGCTGCACCCGGCAGCCGATCGTCGGCATCACCGGGCCACCGGTCCAGGGGTTGGTGTATTCCAGCACGATGCCGTCGACGTCGCTGCCCTCGGCGGTGTCCGCGACGGCGTCGAGGGCGCGTGCGGTCTCCTCCCAGGTGTAGCGGGTGACGGGTGAGCTGGGCCCGTCGGGGGTCAGCCAGGCCGGTGTGAGCCGGCCGTGCAGGAACTGCCGGCTGCCCGCGTCGTCGGGTCGGGTGACCGGCTGCAGACGCTGCGGGTACTGCTCGTAGAAACCCGCCTCCAATGCGTTGACCAGGGGGTAGTCCAGGGCGTCCAGCCAGATCATGGGCGCGTCACCCTGGTGGGTGTGGTCGTGCCAGTGCCAGCCGGGGGTCAGTAGCAGGTCGCCGGGGGCCATGTGGACGCGTTCCCCGTTGACGGTGGTCCAGGCGCCGGTGCCCTCCAGGATGAAACGGAACGCATTGGAGGTGTGCCGGTGGGCCTGGGCGGTCTCGCCGGGGAGGATGATCTGCAGCCCGGCGTACAGGGTATTGACGGTGGCCGGCGGGTCGATGAGACCGGGATTGACCAGCATCAGTACCCGGCGCTCGGCCTCGTCGAGGGACAGCGTCCGCGAGAAGTGCAGCAGGTGAGGGCGCAGGTCCTGCCAGCTCCAGCTATGGGGGACCGCCCGGCTGCGGGGCTCGGCGGGGAAGAGGTTGCCGTAGAAGCGCCACAGCGGGGCGGCGCCCAGGTTCTCCAGGGCCTTGTAGGAGGCGTCGTCGGTCATGGTGTTCTCCGTACGGTCGGTCAGGCGGCGGAAACGGTGTCGGGGGCCGGTGTCCACACCCAGGAGATGTCGTCGAAGTCGTGCGAGGAACGGGTGGCGAGCAGGGCGTTGCGGACGGCGGCGCCCATGCCCTCCAGGTGGCACAGTTCCCCGAAGCTGCGGGCCGTGGTCTGGATCAGGGACGCTCGTGCCTGGCGCCGCTCGGCATAGGAGGCGAAGGCGTCGGCCGCGTCTGCGGACTCGACCAGCGCACGGCCGAGGGCTACGGCGTCCTCCAGGGCCTGGCAGGCGCCCTGGGCCAGGTACTGGAGCATGGGGTGTGCCGCGTCGCCGAGCAGGGCGATGCGTCCGTATACCCAGGTGTCGACCGGTGCGCGGTCGAACAACGGCCAGCGACGGTCGCGGGAGACCAGCGGCAGTGCGGCACGCACGGCCGGGCACGTGCCGGCGAACCGCTCCTCGAGTTCGGCCTCCGTGCCCCAGTCGTCCGAATCGGGCCGGTAGTGGTCGCTTTCGAAGACCGCGACCTGGTTGTACAGCTCGCCACGGCGCACGGGGTACTGGACGAGGTGCATACGGGGGCCGGCCCACACCATCACCGCCTCCGAGGCGGCAATCTCCGACATACGGCCCGTCATCCGGTCGGTGGGCAGCGCGCCGCGGAAGGCGACGTAGCGGGAGCAGACCGGATCACCGTCGCCGACCAGCGCCTGGCGCAACACGGAGCGCAGCCCGTCGGCGGCCACCATCGCGTCGGCCTCCAGGACCTCCGTGGTCTCCGCGAAGTGCAGGCGGACGCCGGAGCCGTCCTGCTCGACGCGGACGACGGTGCACCCGGTGTGCAGGGTGATGGCGGGATGTGTCCGGCAAGCGGTCAGCAGGGCCGCGTGCAGGTCCGTACGATGGGTGACCAGGTACGGGTGACGGAAGCGTTCGCGGAACGCTTCGCTGTGCAGGTCGAGTTCGGTGATCCGGTCGCCGTTGAGGGCATCCATCATGACCAGCCGGGGCGGCACGACGGCCGTCTGCCGCACCTCGGCCAGGACGCCCAGCTCTTCCAGCGCGAGAGATGCGTTGGGGGCCAGCTGCAGGCCGGCTCCGATCTCGCCGAACTCGGCCGCGCGTTCCACGAGCGTCACCTGCCTCCCCGCGCGGGCGGCGGCCAGGGCGGCGGCCAGCCCGCCGATGCCTCCGCCGACCACGGCGAGTTGCGGGGATGTAAAGGACGACGGCATAGGGCCTCCTCGTTGAGACGGGGGATGGGCGGCGAGCGGAACGCGGGGCGGTTCCTGCAAGCCGGCCAGCAAGTAATCAGTACACCAATGATTGGTGTACTGACTATATTGCCGCGGGTTGCAGGAGGCAACAGGGCCGAGGAGGGTTTTCCGCAGCTTGCGCGGTGTGATCTTGCTGGTCGAGCCGGTGTGGGCCGGGGAAGCAAGTCCGCACGGCATGCAGTATCTGCTGTGCCGGGCCGCCTGGGATGCCGATGCCATCCGGGACGATCCCTGTGAGTACGTCGTCGAGCACCTGCACGACGAGGAGGCGGTGCTGGTCGTGGACGAGACCGGCGATGTGAAGAAGGGGGTCCACACCGTCGGGGTCCAGCGCCAGTACACCGGCACGGCCGGGCGGATCGAGAACTCCCAGGTCGCCGTCCACCCCGTCCGTGCGGGCTGCCCGAGGCCATGCGGCGGTGGACCGGGAACTGTACGTGCCCCGTTCCTGGACCTGCGACCAGGACCGCTGCCGGGCGGCGGGGCTGGGCGAGGACATTGTCTTCGCGGCCAAGCCGCAGCCGGCTCGCACGATGATCGAACGTTCCTGGACGCCGGACACCGCGTCGGCCGGGTCGCCGGCGACGAGGTCTACGTCGGCAACCCGAAGCTGCGGTCCGCACTGGAGAAAGCGGGTGTTGAGGTGATGGGCGCAGATCTCCGCGTTGGGTACCGACCGGCTGTGGATCGTGGTCGGCACTCTGATACCGGTTCGGGACCGGAAGGCCGGTGCTGGCCCTGGCTCATCGGTGTGCCTTTCCCGGAAGGCCGCCGCCGGAAGCCGCGCCCTCGGAGGCCGGGCTCTGTGGGGCCTGTTCCGGGGGAGCGGTGGGCAGCTCGACTCGGACGGTGAGGCCGCCGCCGGGGCGGGGGGTGGCGGTGAGCTCGCCGTGGTGGGTCAGGGTGATCGCCCGGACCACGGCCAGTCCCAGCCCGGACCCGTCGCTCCGGTGTTCCCGACCGCGCTGGAACGGTTCGAAGAGGGCGGGAATTTCGTCCGGGTCCAGCAGACGGCCGGTGTTGCCGACCTCGATGAAGGCAAGGCCGCCCGCGGCGCCGGTGGTCAACGTCACCGCGCCGTCACGGTGGTTGTGCCGTACAGCGTTGGCCAGCAGGTTCAGTGCGATCTGCCGGAGCAGCGAGGGGTCGCCCGCGACCGGGGCGGACCCCGGGTCGGCGGTGATCCGGATGCCCTCCGTCCGGGCCTCGTCGGCCAGGTCCGCCAAGGCGTCCCTGGCCGCGCACGCAAGGTCCACCGGATGCGGCGTCAGCTGTGTGCTCTCGCCACGTGCCAGTGTCAGCAATGCCGCGATCAGGCGTTCACTGCGAGCGTTGGCGTCCAGCGCCCGCTGGACAGCGGGTCTCAGGTCGGCCGGGACCCGGCCCTGGGCCAGGGGGATCTCCAGAGCGGTGCGCTGGAGGGTGAGCGGGGTGCGCAGTTCGTGCGAGGCGTGGGAGGTGAAGCGGCGCTGGGCGGTGAAGCTGCGGTCGAGGCGGTCGAGCATGGCGTCGAAGGTGTCGCCGAGTTCGCGGACCTCGTCGTGCGGGCCGGTCAGGCCGAGCCGTTCGTCCAGGGTGCTGCCGGTGCCGATCCGCCGGGCTGCCGCGGTGACCTGGCTGAGGCGGTGCAGTGAGCGGCTGCTGCCCCACCAGGCGAGCAGCGCGGCGAGTGCGGTGAAGACGGCGAGCAACAGCAGGGAGCGCAGCAGCAGGTCGTTGAGGACGGTGTGCTGAAAGTCCTCGAAGCGCTGGGCGGGACTGGCGAGTGCCGCGGGCATCAAGGGGCCTTGCGGGGTGGCGATGGGAATCGGCTCCGTCTGGGCGGGAGCCGCCACGCTCGCGGGGTCGACGAGGTGGCGGTTGTCCTTCAGGAGTTGACGGGTGCTCAGCCAGTTCAGCAGGAGCAGCCCGCAGCCGAGGACTGCGGAGACCGTCGTGGTCATCAGGGTCAGTCGGCCGCGCAGGGGCAGTCCGTGCAGCGAGAGGCGGCAATCGGTCCGGGCTCGGTTCACAGTCGGTACCCGTAGCCGGGGTCGTTGGTGATCAGTGGCGGTTCGCCGAGTTTGCGGCGCAGCGAGTGCACGGTGACCCGGACGGCGGTGGTGGCCGGGTCCAGCGCTGCGTCCCACAGGCTGTCCCGCAGCTGCTCGGTGGGGACCGGGGCGCCGTCCGCGGCCAGCAGCAGTTCCAGCACTCCGAGCTCCTTGGGTGTCAGCTTCATCGGCCGGCCGTCGCGTTCGGCGACCCTGCGCACGGTGTCCAGGTTGACGCCGTGCCTGCTCAGCACGGTGGCGCTGCTGCCGGCAGGGGAGCGGCGGCCCAGCGCGCGCAGCCGGGCGATCAGTTCCAGGTACGAGAAGGGTTTGGCCAGGTAGTCGTCGGCGCCCTGGCCGAGGCCGTCGACCAGGTCGGCGAGGGCACCGGCGGCGGTGAGCATCAGGATTCTGGCCGGGTAGCCGGCTGTGTTCAGGGCCCGGCAGACGGCATCCCCGCTCAGCTTGGGCAGGTGCCGGTCAAGGAGCAGGACGTCGAAGTCGGCGGCAGCCGTCATTTCGAGCGCGCGAGCGCCGTCGTGGGCGACCTCGCAGACCATGCCCTCGGCGCGCAGGCCCTCGGCGAGCATCGCGGCCAGGTCCACCTCGTCCTCGACGATCAGCACTCGCATTCTCTTCCACTCCACTCGCCGCGCTCTGCGCCCTGCCCTGTCCCGTCCTGGTCAACGATGCCTCGGCAGGCGTTAGCCAGCGGTTAGGCACACACTCACCCGTGCATAACTCGTCGGTCCGTAGAAATGCCGAGGTCGATGTCGACATCCAGCAGGGAGAGCAGGAAATGCCTACCAAGACCATACGAACCGTACTGGCGGCGACTGCCGTGACCGCGGCGCTCATGATGACCGGCTGCTCCTCCGGCGACGCGGCGCCCAACGTGGCCGGAGGCGACGGCACGGAAAAGAGCAAGCCGCAGGACGACAACGCGGTCCGACGGGCCTGGGTGGACTGCATGCACAAGCAGGGGCAGACCAGCGTCGAGCAGGACAAGGACGGCAACATCACCTTCCCGGCCTCGGGCACCGATGCCGAAAGTCCCGGCTCGGCCAACGGCCTCGACGTGGCGAGCAAGGTCTGCGACGCCAAGGTCCCCGGCATCCACCAGGTCCAGCGGAAGGGCGACGAGAAGGCCGTCGAGCAAGCGCGCGCCTTTGTCGCGTGCGCGCGGAAGAACGGCTACGCGGACATCCCTGACCCCGACCCCAAGACCGGCATCCTCACATTCCCGGCGAAATCGCTCAACACCGCCAAATGGGACGCCATCCAGCCGGCCTGCGGCAAGCTCCCGATGCCCGGCTACTCGATCGGTCAGTGATCATGAACCGTACTGTTGAGACCCCCGCCCCCGCCGGCACCTCGCCCGCCCCCGCGCGAAAGAAGCGCCGTAAGGTCGTCGTCGCGCTCGTCCTGGTCGCCGCGCTCGGCGGCTCGGGTGCACTCGCCGCGATGCGCCCCTGGGAGCACCACGGCACCGCCTCCCCGCAGCCGCCCGTCAGCCACGGCACCGTCGCGGTGCAGAAGGGCTCGCTGTCCACCGGCATTCAGGTCGGCGGCGCGCTCAGCTACAACACCCCGACTCCCGTCATCGCCTCCGGCCACGGAACCATCACCGCCCTGCCCGCCGTCGGCGCCGTCGTCAAGGCGGGAGCGAAGCTCTACGAGGTCGACGGACGGCCCGTGGTGCTGCTCACCGGGGACCGGCCGATGTGGCGCGACCTCGGCCCCGACATCAGTGACGGACCCGACGTCGAACAGCTCAAACGCAACCTGATCAAGCTCGGCCACGCCGACGGACTCGGCCTGACGGCCGATCAGAAGTTCACCCCTGCCACCGTCACCGCCGTCAAGCGCTGGCAGAAGGCCCTCGGTGAGAAGCAGACGGGGACGGTCACGCTCGGCAGCGTCGTCATGCTGCCACAGGCGGCCGTGCGGGTGCAGCAGCTCGGCGCACAGCTCGGCTCGGCCCTCGGGTCCACCGCGGTCATGACCGTGTCCGGCACCGACCTGGTCGCCACCGTGCAGCCCGCCGACAACCAGCTCTCCCAGTTCAAGCCCAACGGCCGGGTGACGGTGAAGCTGGCCGACGGCAGCACCATCGACGGACGCATTCGCTCACTGGTCCGCGGCGGTTCCGGCGACGGCGGGGACAACGGCTCGGACGGCTCCGGTGGCGCGGACAAGACCACCGTCACCATCGCGCTGGACCACCAGCGGCAGGCCAAGCAGGCCGGGCCCTCCTCCGTGACCGTCACCGTCGTCGGCGAGACCGTCAGCGATGCGCTCATCGTCCCCGTCACCGCGCTGCTCGCGCTGGACGGCGGCGGCTACGGAGTCCAGGTCGTCAGCGGCACCACCACCCGGCTCGTCAGGATCCAGCTGGGACTGGTCGCCGACGCCAAGGCGCAGATCACCGGGGACGTCCGAGCCGGCGCCCAGGTGGTGATCCCGAAGTGATGCCCCATCAGCCACCCGGCAGGGCACCCGTGCTGGAACTCTCCGGCATCACCAAGGAGTACCCGGGATCACCGCCGCTGCGCATCCTGCACGGCATCGACCTCACCGTCGAAGCCGGAGAACTCCTCGCCGTCGTCGGCCCCTCCGGCTCCGGCAAGTCCACCCTCCTCGCGCTGCTCGGATCGCTCGACCGGCCCACTGCAGGAACGCTGCACTTCGAAGGGCGCGACCTGTCCGCGTTCTCCGACCCCGAACTGGCCGCCCTGCGCGCCCACCGGATCGGCTTCGTCTTCCAGCAATTCTTCCTGCTGTCCGGACTCACCACGGTCGAGAACGTCGCCACCGGCCTCCTCTACAGCGGCGTCCCCGCCTCACTCCGGCGCGCCAGAGCCGCCGAAGCCCTGCACGAGGTGGGCCTCGGGCACCGACTCCGCCACCATCCCGACCAGCTCTCCGGTGGCGAGAAGCAGCGCGTCGCCATCGCCCGCGCACTCGTCGGCCGCCCCGCACTGCTGCTCGCCGACGAACCCACCGGGGCCCTGGACAGCGTCTCCGGCGCCGCCGTCGTCGAGCTGCTGCGCACCCTGAACGCCAACGGCACCACGGTCGTCGTCATCACCCACGACCGCGAGCTGGCCACCTCCTTCCCCCGGCGAATCGCCCTCCACGACGGCCGCATCGACTTCGACGAACGCGGCCCGCACCCCGCAGGAGCTGTCCGATGACGCCACCCCTGCGACGCACCCGGCTACGCCCGACGGACACGCTGCGCCTCGGCATGATCGGACCGCGCACCCGCAAGATGCGCTCCGCCCTGTCCGCGCTCGGCATCTCCCTGGGCATCGCCGCAGTCATCGCCGTGACCGGGATCTCCGCCTCCAACCAGGCACACCTGCTGGAGCGCCTGGACCGGCTCGGCTCCAACCTGATCACCGTCGCCCCCGGCAACGGCGCCGACCAGAAGCCGGTGCCGCTGCCACCCACGGCCGAGAAGATGCTCGCCAACATCGCCCCCGTGCAACAGGTCACCGCGACCGGGGCCACCAAAGCCCAGGTCTACCGCAACGACCTGGTCCCGGCGCAGCAGACCAACAGCCTCACCGTGCTGGCCGCCCGGCTCAACCTGCTCGACGTCCTGCACGCCACCCTGCAGAGCGGGCACTGGCTGGACAAGGCGAGCGAGAACCTCCCGATGACCGTGCTCGGCGACCAGGCCGCACTCCGGCTCGGCGTGAGCGCGCCGGGTGAGCGGGTCTGGCTGGGCGGACAGTGGTTCGTCGTCACCGGAATCCTGGCCCCGAACGAGCTCGCACCCGAGCTCGGCACCGCCGCCCTGGTCGGCTGGCCCGAGGCCACCGCCCGCCTGGGCGCGGACGGCACCGCCGCCATGGTCTACCTCAGGGCCCACCCCGAACGCGTCCCTGACGTACAGACCGTTGCCGGAGCCACCGCCGACCCCGCCAACCCGAGCACGGTCGCCGTCAGCCGCCCTTCCGACCTGTACACGGCACGGGCCGAGACCAAGAACTCCCTCACCGGGCTGGTCCTCGCCCTCGCTGCGGTCGCCCTGCTCGTGGGCGGCGTCGGCATCGCCAACACCATGGTGGTGGGAGTGATGGAACGCCGTGGCGAAGTCGGACTGCGCCGCGCGCTGGGCGCCCGAGGCGGCCAGATCGCCGTTCAGTTCCTCATCGAGGCCGTACTGATGGGCTTCATCGGAGGAGTCGGCGGGCTGTTCGTGGGCGGCCTCGCGGTCTACGGCTACGCCCTCGCGCAGGGCTGGCCCGCCTCCATCCCGCTCTACACGGTCATCGCCGGACCCCTGGTGTCGGTACTGGTAGCGGCCGTCGCCGGAATCTACCCGGCACTGCGCGCAGCCAGGGTGTCCCCGACAGACGCCCTGCGCTCGGCCTGACCGACGCGCCGGAGCCGCCGACTGGCACACCGCCACGGCGGCCGGAGAGATCTGACTTTGAGTCGGACATGCCACGGACCCCGGGGAATCAGCCTTGACATCCCCGGGGCCCGTGGCATGGAGTCGCACAGTTCAACGACGACCTGGCCCCCGGCGTCACACGAACCGGGCGCAGTGCAGCTCGGGCTCTTGACCCCCGGCGCCACGTCGCGGGACGGTCGGTGTGCAACTACGCGCAACGACCCCAGCGCGATCAAGCTGTGCGCCGAGGCGTTCCGGTCCGTGTGGGAACTGGCCGTCCCGCACACCGACTACAGCATCTGACCGACGCACACCCAAGGGCCGCCACCTCATGACGACCGCCTCCCCGTCCTCGGCCGCGCAAGCCGCCCGCACGGCCCTCGCCCGGCGCCTGACGGGGCTGCGGAAGGACGCCGGCCTCAAGTCGTTCGAGGTGGCGGACCGGTGCGGCGGGCACAAGTCCAAGGCGTCCCGCATCGAGAACTGCCGCACCCTGCCCTCGGACGCCGACGAACACACCGCGGACCTGATCGCCCAATCCCGCACAGCCAGCGAGATGTACCAGGAATGGAGACGCCTGCACCGAAGCGGCATCAAAGCGGTCCAGGAATCAGCCACCGAAGGCGGAGCCCGGTTCGCCGGAGCTGAGGAGCCGTGTTCAGCGCGGTGGCGTCGCCATCGCTGCGGTGATGGGGAAGAGCCACGCTGTGCCACGAAGCGGATTCGGGCCGCACCCGGGGTTCGCCGGGGATGTTGCCATGTCGTCCGTTTGTCAACTACCAAGGGAAGCCAGGTGAAGGCGGGTACTACGATGTCGGCGTGACCAACCCCTTGTCGGCTGCGCCGAGCCGCAGACTGCGCATCGCCCTGACCGTGCTGGCGGCCGGAATGAGCGTTGTAGCCGCAATTTGGCTTGAGGACCTCTCCCATCAGGTCGCCTTTCTGCGAGCCGCGCGACGGCAGTGGCACGATACCGGCTACCTGATGGTGACGCTTTTCGCGGTCGGGGTACCAGTCGGCACTTTGCTGCATACAGCTTCGGCTGCGACTGCTGGGCGGCAGGTCGGGCGAGCGTGGCGCAACACGGGAATCTTGATGGCCTATGGTGCGCTGGTCGCGGTGTTGGCTTGGCTTGTGGCACCGTCCGGTTCCGGCAACTTGACCAGCGGCCGGGGTGGAGGCTCGGCAGGGGCATACCTGGCCTGGCTGACCTTCGTGCTACTGCCCTTCGTCGTGCTGGCTTGCGCCGGCGGACTCTTCGCGCGTGGTCATGCGCCAGTTGTCACCCGAAGCGCGGAAGGTCGCCAGGATGACATGGCCGGGTCCGAACGCCCAAAGCAGCCTGTAAAGATCCCCGATGCGCTGGTCCTTACCGGAATGCTGGGGTGGGGCTTCGGCGCCATCCCCTTCATCCTCCTGGTTGTGGGCAGCCTCGTTGGGGTCGCCACAAGGTGATGAGGTTCGCCTCCCGGAGCGGTGTCCAGCCGCCCCGTTCGGCGCGTAAGGGAACGGCTACCCGGCGCGTCGCCGGTTCCGGGAGCCCACGGGTGGTCTGGCGAACGATCGCCTCGAACCGATCACACCGCCGACCTTCGCCCGCCGCAACGGCTTCGACCCCGCCCGCCCCGTGCAGTGGGAGGTGGAAGCGCTGGAACCGGTCGAACTGAAGCGCCTGGTCCTCGCCGCCGTCTCCCCGTACACCGACCGCGACGTCCTCGCCCGGCAGATCGCCCGCGAGGAAGCGCAACGCCGCGCCCTCGCCGCTTTCCTGGACCGCTGGGACGCGGCGGGCGGGGGCAGCACCGTCTTGGCGCTGCCAGCGCGCCTGGAGGCTCATGCCGTCGCCGGTGGCAGTGTCAGGACCGCCACCGGGCCGACGCCCTGTTTTCGCCGATCGCCGCCGTCGTGGAGGACTACGGGGGTGAGACACGGCCCGGTGACGGCGGGCACGCTGAGCCGAGGAAGCACCCCGAGGTGCCCGCTCATGCCCCGTAGTGGACGTGGCATGCCCATCGGGTTGGGGTACGAGGATTGCGGTCGCGGGCGGCACGCACCGCTGCGTGCAGGGCTTGAGCGGAGCTGTCCGTGCGAAGGCCGCCATGTCCGGACGTCATGCTCCTATGGACGGCGTCCGCGAGTCCGGGGCGTCCTCGTCCCAGACGTCCCACAACGTGCCGATCACATGAGGAAACCCGGCGAGCTGGAAGGCCGAGGCGAGGTGGATGGACTCATCCGTGAGGCCAGCGGCTGGGCTCCACGCCGTACCGCAAGCCGACAGATAGGCGAGCCGGGCCTTGCCCAGGCGGTGGCGGGCCAGTTCGGCGACCGTGAGGGGGGCTGTCCGGTGGTCCTCCAGCAGGAGCCGGTCACTGGACGGGTTCAGCGGGTCGCTCTGGCCGTGACAGGCGAAGTGAGCGACCGCGCACTGCGGCAGTTCGTCCATGACGTGGCGCTTGACGGGGCTGTGCTCACCGCCGGCCGAGGTGCCGTCGCGACGGATCAAGAGCCGCGAGTCGGGGTAGTGGAGCCGGACCCGCTCGGCCTCGGACTCGGCGAACACCAAGGGGCCGTGATCGGGGGTGGTCGGCATGGCGACGATCAGCGCACGGTCCGTGGCGGCTGGGGTCGCGGCACGTTCGCGCGAGTGGGCCAGGGCGCGCACGGTCGGTGTGTATGAAGAGATCACCCGGTCCATGACCGTGTGGCGGGAGCACTCCTCCGGCGGCCCGGTGGGGCGGCCCGCGGCATGGACCGGCAGGAGGCTCAAGGGTCCGCCCAGGATCCACCACATCCGGGGCAGCGGGCCGTCCCTGTGCCGCGGAGCCAATCCGAGTTCGTCCAGGACGGGGCCGGCGGCCTCGTCCCACAGCCACTCCAGGACGGTGCGGACTGCGCGCTGGGCGGTGATCCTGCGAAGCGGGTCGAGGCTGTCGTCGTGCGCGTCGGAAAGAGCAGTGTAGAAGGCGTCGGCCTGCTCCATGACCGTCGGCACGGTCAGACCGGGAAGGGCCAGTGAATGAATGCCGTCCTTCGTGACCAGGATCGCGTCGCTGCGGTAGCCGCTGACGTTGATGTGCACGATCGGGCCCTCGACCGCCTGTCGTGCCAGGGCGTCAGCATCCGGCGGCAGCAGGAAGGCCTCGTGACCGGGCAGCTCCCGGATCCGCGCCACCGTCTCATCCAGCGCGGTGGCGATACGCGCTCGGCGGTCGTGCGGAGCGGGCGCGAGCGCGAAGTCCGGGCTGCCTCCCGTGCCCGGTCGCGGCGGCAGCGCCAAGCCGTCCGTGTCGTCGATTGCGTCGAGTTCGTCGCGCAGTGTCTCGAACTGTCTTGCGAGTTCAGTGTGTCGGGCTTTCAGCTCGGTGAGATTGCTGCGGGTGTCCAGTGCCTGGCCGATCAGGATGCCGCGGCCCTGTTCGAGGAGCTGCAGGGCTCGGGCGGCCGCCTGCTGGGAGGGAGCGCCCGGGGCGTTCAGCGCGAGTGCGGCCGCATCGGCGGCCAGCCCGGCGAGGGAAGCGAGGCTGGTCTGCTGGTCCCGGCGCCCGAGCCGCCGTGGTGCCACCGTCGGCAGTCGCCGTACCGCTGCTTCGAGCAGGTGGGCGGCCCGCTCCCATGAGGCGGGGTCGGTGTCCGTCGGACGGATGAGCAGGGAAGCCGCCATCCGCGCCGCTCGGATGGCCGGGGCGGCGGCCGCCGCGGGCGCGTCCGCCGCCTCGGCCAGCACGCGGGCCGCCTCCATGCGGTCCTGCGCGCAGTCGTTCCTCTCGGCCCGGGACCGCAGCGCCACACCGAGGCCGTACAGCACCTTCAGCCGGTCCGGATGACCGGGTGCGACGCCCTGGACCGCCTGCCGTGCCAGAGTGATCGCCTCGTCCAACGAGCCGGTGTCGCCGGTGGCTTGATGGCGCAGCCGCAGCACTGCGCCGAGATTGGAGGCGCAGAGGGCGACCGCGGCGAGGTCGTCGTCCGCCGTCAGCTCACCGAGGGCGGCGCGCACGAGGTCGATGGCCTCGTCCAGGTCCGCCAGGTCCCGGGTGTCCTCGTACCGGGCCCACAGCATGAGGCTGAGATTGGACCTACCGCCCGCGCGCAGGGGGCTGGTCGCCGGAGCCGACGCCAGGACCGCGCGGGTCATCATGATGGCCTCGGTCAGATCGCCGGGCGTTCCGGTCTTGGCACGCCGGTAGAGGGCGACGCTGAGCCGGCTCACCGTGAGTGGCCATGCGGCGCCGTCCCTGGCGGTGGCGGCCACGGCCCGGCGGCCCAGGGCGATGGCCTCGTTCAGGTCGGCGCGCGACCCGGTGAGCTCACTGCGGGCGCGCAGGCATTCGCCGAGATCCGACAGCAGGGTCGGCAACAGGCCCACTGCCTCGCCGGACGACTGCGCACGGGCCGCGTCGACTGTCGACCGGCCCATGGCCACGGCCTCGTCCAGGTCCTCCACCCGTCCCTCCCGCACTCCGCGCCCGTGGAGGACGTCCGCGAGGAGCTGCCGGCATTTCAGAAGTTCGGGATGGTCCTCGCCCATGGCGCAAAGGGCTGCGTGGCCGTGGCACACGGCCCGGTCTATGCCAGCCGGGTCGCCGGTGAGTCCGAAGCGGCTTTGCAGGGCGGCGCCCAGGTTGGCCAGGACCGCGGGCCGGTCCCCGTGCTCCCCGTCCAGGAGTTCGGCCGCCGCCTCGCCGTGTTCGACGGCCTCGTCCAGGTCGGCCGCGACCGGCTCCGCACCACGGCTTCCCGCACGGTGGTCGGCGCGCCGTCGGAGCGCGATGGCGAGACGAGCGTGGTGCAGAGCCCGATCCGGTGAGTCGGGCTCGTCCACGCGCAGGGCCTCACGGCGCAGTCTGATCGCCTCGTCCAGATCCGGGCACTGCCCGTGCGAGGGGTCCGACTCGGTCGGGGGCCGGTCTTCTCGCAGCCCGTGCCGGGTCTCCAGAGCCGCGGCGAGCAGGCCACTGCAGTCTGGCGTGCCGTGAGGCCGCCGGGCTGCCACTGCTGTCGCCCCGCCGCGCGTTTCACCCCTGACCTGCGGTGATGCCTCAGAAGAGGCTCCTGGCGCCCGTGTTGCGCCTCGCGTCACCTCCGACCGCCGCACCCTGCGCGGCGGTCTTGCGGACCCTGATGTGACGTACGCCTCGTCTCTCGGCCGTGTTTTCCGGCATGGCGCTGTAACGATCAGCCCGTTCGGCCCACTACCCAATGACAGAACACACCAGGAGGGACAGGAGGTGCGGCAGTGCCCGACTACGACGCGGATCGTTTCACCGCCATCTATGACGGCTGTCGGCAACGCGTGTGGGCCTACGTCGTCAGCCGTGCGGGACGGCAGATCGCCGACGAGGTGGTGAACGAGACGTTCACCGTGGCCTGGCGCAAGCTGGACGACGTCCCCGAGCCGCCGCTGCCATGGCTGCTCGGGGTCGCCCGCAACATCCTGCGGGACAACATCCGGGCGGAGGCCAGGCGCGCGTCGTTCGCCGCCGAAATGCGCTCCTGGGCAGAACCCGCCGAGGCGGACATTGCCGAGGAGGTATCCGAGCGAAGCGCGCTGCTCAAGGCGCTGGCCACGCTGCCGGAGGACGATCGGGAACTGCTGATCCTCTCCGCGTGGCAGGGCCTGACCCCGGCACAGGCGGCCGCGGTGGTCGGCTGCTCGCCCATCACCCTGCGGGTCCGTCTGCACCGGGCGCGCAAACGTCTCACCGAGGCCGCTTCCGCCTACCCGCTCATGGAGGAAGCCGCAGCCGCGCGGCGCGTGTCCACCCGAGTCCGGATCACTGTAGGAAAGGAAGCCCGGTGAAGAACGACATCCTGCACCGTCTGACAGCCGCCCGCCCCGCCCACCTCGACCCCGGCCGCCCCACGCCGTCACCGGTTCGGGAAAAGGAGCTCGCAACGGTCATGACCCGTCCGCGCGCGACGCGCAGGGCTCGCGCCACCGCCCAGCCGCGGAGGGTGAGCCGCCCTCTCCTCTCGGGTCTCGCCCTGGCCACGGCGACGGCGGTGGCGGCTGTGGTGATCACTGGCACCGCGCCGGAGAAGCCAGGACCTGCGCACTCCGCGACATCGGGCTCCGGCAGCCAGATCCTTCTCGCTGCCGCCTCCCACGTCGAGCAGCAACTGGCCGGTTCCGGCACGTACTGGTACGTGGAGGAACACCTCGGTTCCCTCCACAAGGTCCCCGGCAAGAACTACACCGTCGCCGTGCGCACCGAGCAGCGCTACTGGACGGCCGCCGCCAAGAACAAGCAGTGGTCGCAGCTCCTGGACCTGGGGGCCCGTCCGGCCACGAAAGCCGACGAGGCGGCGTGGAAGGCGGACGGTTCCCCCGCGTCGTGGAACCTGAGGGGTGAGACCGTCACCTACGCCGGCAAGGGCGAGATCCAACACGACGCCCCCGGCGGAACCGCGGACATCGGCACGATGGGCGACCTCCCTCTCCGCCTCCTGGCCACGCTCCCCACCGATGAACAGGCCCTCCGCAAGCGCCTTTTCGCCCTGGTCGACAAGGACTACAACGCCCCCGAGAAAATCCTCGACCGGATCGTCGTCGACACAGCCGTCCGACTCGCCACGACCCTCCCGTCCACCCCGGCCCTGCGCGCCGCCGCCTACCGCCTCCTCGCCGCCGAACCCGGCGTGCGCTCCCTCGGGGACGTCAAAGACCACACAGGCCGCACCGGCTACGCTGTCGCCCTCCCCAGCCCCCACGAGCCCGCCGAACTCCGCCTGATCTTCGACAAGTCCACGGGCATGCCACTCGGCATCGAGAAGGTCGCCACCCGGAGCGGTGACGGTGTGAGCAAGGGCGAGCTGCAGGACTACACGACGATCACCTCGATGAAGTGGACCGAGGACGCACCGCCGTTCGACACCGATACCGAGGACCCGGGCCCGATTTCCGCTCCGGGCGAGGAGCCGGATGCCGAGCCGGCCCGCTGAGGCTGTTCTCGCCTTTGAAGGCACATGTGATCAACTGGACCAACCCACCGCATTCGAGGGCCAGTTCGAATCCAGTGTGGAGAATTTGCTGTGGACAGGTGAGTCTGGAGAACCATTCTGCTGCCGACGGTGGCATGTCTGTCGCTGACCGGCTGCGGGGCGCAGGAGCCCTCTGGCCGGACCCCTTCTGCGGCAGGATCCAGTTCCGCAGCCGTGGACGCTGCGGCTCCTGAAGTCCCGAAACTTCCCGCGACTCCGGAGGACTCCCACCCTCTCACGACAGCCGGGCCCGGCCCTCCCTCCGGAGGACCGGGCATGGCGTGTTTCTGGCGCTGTCACCGGGCGTTGCCCTCGGCTTCCACGCGATAGCCGTGGGAGAGGCTCAGGGCATCCGGCAGGCGGCGGGTCAGTAATCGGGTCAGCGGGATGATCCTGGAGGTATGGCTCGTGTGCGATCTTCGCGTCGTGCGGGGCCCGGCTGCCGAGAAACGCGGCCGTCCGGCGCGACGGTGCGCAAGGGACGCGTCGTGGTGCGCAACGCACCGCGGGCAACCGCACGAGGCCGCGCCCCGGCGCGCGCACGCGCCGGGGCGGACCGCTCGGTGCCGCCCGCCGTCAGCGGTACCTGCCCCTGACACACGCGCGACCACTTACTCATCGACCGGACACGCCGATCCGATCCACAGCTCAGGCGACGCGCCCGGGAGCCCTGCATCGACGGCCTTGCCGCGGAAGCGCATACGGCGGCCTGACAGTGACGCGAGCGTGTCCTCGACTCCCGCGGCATACACGTCCACGGCACCGCCGGGCGTTCGCAGGACGAATGACAGCGTCGGCCGGTTGCCCGGGCCGGTGACCCTCGGCGCGGACTCCAAGGTGCCGAGGACGTCCAGCTCGGGCTCGGGTCGCTCCACGTACCACGGCTGGGAACCGTGTACGTCGATCATCAGACGCCCGGGGTGTAGGCGGACACATAGACGGTTTGCGGTCCGGAGGGCACGTTGTATCCGGTGATGCGTACCTTCCAGACACCTGCTGCGATCGGGGTCGTCGCCCTGCACCGCTCGAAGACGCTGGAGATGGAGATGCTGGACGCTCGGACGACGCCCGACGGGTCCACCAGGGCGACGTCGATGTCGCTGTGCACGGAGCCGTCGGGCCACCAGATGGCGGCGTCGATGAAGGGTGCCGCGCTGCTGATCGTGCCGAAGTCGAGGTCGATCGTCGCGTGGTGAGCGATGGCCATCTTGCCGAAGGTCTGCAGTCCTCCCCAGGGCAGGCGCACGTGTCCGGCTCCGGAAGTGTTGTTGAACGACGGCGACTGACCGGACAGGATGAGGGACGCGTAGACCTGTCCGGGATCGATGGTGCCGGTGCCGCCTCTCAGCCAGTTGCGCAGCAGCCCGGCCGCGCTCGCGGCGAACGGTGTGGCACAACTGGTCCCGCCGAAGACCTGTGTCGCGGTGTCGGTGGTGTTGCTCGCCGTCGTGACGTTCGTCGGGGTCTGTATGTCGGGCTTGGTGCGGCCGTCGGCGGTGGGGCCGCGGCTTTGGAAGTTGCTCTGCTGGCCGGTCTGGAGGTCGAAGCACCCCACTCCGATGGCCCGGCGGGCATTGGCCGGGCAGTTCACCGTCCCGGCGTTGGGGCCGTTGTTGCCGTTGGCGGCGATTACGACCGCCCCGGCATTGAACGCCGCGTCGGCCGCCTGCGCGATGGCACTCAGGTGGTCGCCGCCTCCCTGCATCTCCGCGACGATGACCGGCTGCAACGCCGCTACCGCCGCCTGAAAGCCCCGCACCGCCGCTGCTTGGTCGAGCCCCTGGCACGGGTTGCCCGTGGCGTAGACCTTGTAGCTGTCCAGCGTGATGCTGCTGACGCCACGAAGGTTGTTGCCCTGGTTGGCGTTCGCCGTGATGATCCCCGCCGATGAGGTGCCGTGGTTCCAGCAGTCGTCGTTGGGGTTGAGGCCGGTGCCCGTATTGCAGTTCGCGCCGCCGTTGTTGCAGTCTCCTCGGAAGGAGACGTGCGAGGGATTCGTGAACTGGGTGTGAGAGAACCGCACTCCGGTGTCCAGCAGGCCGATCCTGCCCCCGTTGCACGGTGGGGTCGTGGAGTTGAAGTAGGGCTCGGACGCCAGACTGGTGCGGCCGTCACCGACCTGCGGGCTCTGCGGTGGCTGCTCGCCGGAGAACCGGGGCTCCACGGAGACCACGTCGTCCCGCGCCGCCATGCGCTCCACCGACGCCAGGGGCATGTCGACCACGGCACCGTTGATGAGCCAGAAGCGCTCCACCGGTTCGGCTCCGTATTCTCCGAGCCAGGCCTGGAACCGTTCGTACCCTGCCGCTCGCTGCTGCTCGATCGCGGAAATGATGTCCCGGGCCTGGTCCAGGAGCGCGCGGTTGCGGTCCGACTCCGGCGGCTCGTCCGTGGCAGGTTCCGGGAAACGCGGTATAGGCACCGAGTCGTCGAGAACGACGACGACCTCTTCGCGTTCGTTCGCCGACCGGTTGTCCAGCCACTCGCGCAGAACGGGGTGAACCTTGTCCCGCTCGCGCTGCGGCCGGGGTTCGTCCGTTTCCTTGGGCTCCGGCTCCACGTGGCGGGAGGTGGCGACGTCCGCGAGCGCGTGAACCTCTGCTCGGTATGGCATTCCGTTGCGCTGCTCGACGCGGTACACGGTGTTCTGAGGGTCTGCGTCCTTCCGGCCCGTGGGGTCGGGAATGCTCGGTCCGGTGTTCATCACTGCCCCTGTTGTCTCTCGGCTCCCTCGATGAGGACGCCGACGGGTCCGACCGGCGGTGCCCCGCAACTGCGGCCTCGGAGTCGCATATCCGATGCCGCCGTTCCTTCGCCGTCCCGCGAAGGAGCCCTGATGAGCGTGGCGAGAAGCCCTGATTCGCCTACGTGACCACAGTCCTGTCCGGGGCCGTACCCCAGTCGTCGGGCCACAGGACCCACCCAATACAGCGCCGGGGCTGGGCGCATTTCGGCAGGGGTGACGCAACCGCCGAACGGGTGAAACCCGGTGGGTAGGGCATTGGCTACCGTCTGTGGTGGGCACGGTCCTGCCCGCGGTTTCCTGCGCGATTCGACCGAAGGCCCTTTCCTCTGACTGGAATTGATGATCAATCAGGTCATGAGTCGCGGAGCGGGAGACCTTTCGCGGTAGAGGTCGACGCGGCAGAATGTGAGGGATGCGTCACAATGCGCAATGAGAGGCGGGTGGTTCGCGGCTCGCTTCTCCGCGTGGTCTTGCGTGTGGGTGGCAATCGGGATCCGACCGAACAGCTGAACGTGTCGAACGCGGTACGTTCTGTCACCTCTAACTCAATATGAGGTCCTGGCAAAGGCGTTGGACGTGTCGGTGGGTGATGAGGCAGGTGGCGAGGCCGAGGAAGGCTTCGTGGATGTCGTCGCGTCGTTCCCGGTGGACGCGGAGACGTCGGAAGCCGTGCAGCCAGGCGATCGTGCGCTCGACAACCCAGCGGTGAACGCCGAGGCCGGAGCCATGCGGGACTCCGCGGCGGGCGATCACCGGTTTGACGTCCGCGGCCCAGACCGGACGGCGGTACTCGTCGTGGTCGTAACCGCGGTCGCCGAGTTGGGGCGAGACCCGATACCCTGCGCGCAGAAAGCGCCTTCCGCTTGGACCGACAGAATCCCTCGACAGGGTTCATCGTCCCAGCTCAGGAGGTACGTTCGTATTTCCTCCCCGCTTCCGGCCTCATCTCGACCGAAACAGCGTGGCTATGCGGCTGGTGAGGGCGTATTCGATGTCGTTCCGGACCCTGTCTCGTAAGCGATCGGGCTGCGGCGCCCGAGACATGAGTGACGGCGTCGGGTGTTGTAGCGGTGCAGTCGGCAGAACGCGTCGAGGCGGGCCTCGCGCTCACTGGACCGGCCCTTTCGGCCCTGGAGCGTCTCGTGTTTGGACATCGCGTTGAGGCCGCGGGGCGTGCAGGGTGCCATGACACCCACTCAGCACCCCAGGCACGGAAGGACGGACAGATACGAGAGGGGCCCGGATCAGCATCGGATGCGAATGTCTCGCGCGCCAAGACCTGACGCGGGCCTGGCCGGACGGAAAAGCTGGGCCAGAACCGCTGGAAGTGAACGAAGCCAGGGTGAGAACGGTCAGTGGGCCACCTCTGGCGCCGTGGGACCACGGAGCAGATGAGGGCGGCTGATGCCGGGCGGGCCAAGTGTGTTACTTCCTTGACACACTTCAATCCGCTGGGGCAGTGTGTCACATAGTTGATACACGTCGTGGGAGGGAACGGGGTCGGCATGTTTGCTGCCGCAGGAACGGACAGAGCGTGGCGGGCGAGGCTTGACACTCCCATGCGCTGGGCAGGTGCGGCGACCGGCCTGACTGTCAACGCCCTGGTCTCCTTCAGTCCCGAGTCTGACGTGGATCTGCTGTACGGGTTCCCCGTGTTCGGTCTGTGTGTCATGGGCGGCGTGTTCGCGGCAGATGCAATCGCGCGCCCGAGTCCTGGCCGACTACGAGTAGCCGAGGTTGTACCGCGCCGGATCCGTGATCAATTGCCCCGATTCCTGACTGCTGTGCTGGCTACGCAGGCCGGTGTCCTGCTGGTCCTTCTGATCGTCGCAGCCACAACGGGCTCGGCGGACGCCGACGGTCGTTCAGGACGCGCTCTGTCCGTCGCGTGCCCGGAGGGCACCCAGTTGCTCTCGCCCTGGCCAGGCCCCCACTACGCCTGGCCGGCCCTCGGCGGTCTCGCCCTCGGCACCGTTGCCTGCGCGTTGCTTCTGCGCCGTGTCACCGCGCGGTGCGGGAGCGACGATCAACGCCGCACGAACGTCCGGGCGGCGGTCGGCGCATGGGGAGTGCTGGTGACCGCCCCACTATTCGCTGTCTCCTTGACGATGGGCGTTGTGGTGCTGAGCTTGTCCTGCGCGGGCGGGATGAAGGACGTGGCCTTGTGGGGGCTGGCCGTCACGGCCCTCACCTCTGCACTGACCGCGTGTCACTGTCTGGGTGTCCTGTTGCTGCCGCAGGCCTACATCAAGGGTCGACCATGACAACAAATGGCATCAGCATCAGCGTCAACCACGCTTCCCCTGTCCCACCGTACGAGCAACTCCGCGTACAACTGGCGGATTTGATCTCCATCGGCCGACTGACTCAGGGGGACAGGCTGCCGTCCGTACGCCAGCTTGCCTCGGACCTCGGGCTGGCCAACAACACCGTTGTGCGTGCATACCGCGAACTGGAGACCGCGGGCCTGGTAAAGAGCCGCCGAGGTTCTGGTACCCAGGTCGTCGCCCCTGCGGCCACTACCGACATCAAGGCGAAGCTCGCGGAACACGCAAGCAGTTACGCGGCCGCCGCCAGGCAGCTCAATGCCACTGACGAGGAAACCCTCGCGGCAATCCGGCATGCTCTCGCATGCCGCGATACACCGTGACCTCAGAGAGAACCACTCCGCACCTTTGCCCCCGCCGATTACCGGCGCATGCCGAGTCGGTCGAGGTCTGTGCGGCGTTGTTCGGTGCTCGTTTGCGGGTGCTGTCGAGCCAGGTGCCGAGCTTGACCACCACAGGCCCTCCAGCACCTGCCTGACGGCCCGACGGGCCTGCCGTACCCTCCGCCACGCCCCCCAGGCGTTCGATGTGCTTACGAGGCACTCTCAGGTGTCCTTCACGGGCGTGGAACTGCCGGGCCGCCGCCTTCCCCGTCACCCCCGGCACTTCGTTGGCCTGGCACCGCAAACTGATCGCCAGGAAGCGGGACTACCGCGGCTCTCGCACCGGACGGCCGCCGACGGCGGCCGCGCTCAAGAGTCCCGTGCTGCGCCTGGCCGATGAGAATCCCCGCTGGGGTCACCGCCGCATCCAGGTCGAAACTGGCCCGACTCGGGCACCCCATCGCGGCCTCCACGGTCTGGGAGATCCCGCACGCAGCAGGCATCGACCCGGCCCCGCGCCCCTCCGGCCCCACCTGGCGCGACTCCTCACGGCGCACTACGGCATCCGGACGAGCTGTCGCATCAGGTGGATGGATGTTCGGCTGAAACCTGTCACCCGGTACAGATTGGTGGCCCGTGTGTTCTCCCTGAACACTGTCAGAGCCAGGTCGGTGTTCCCCGTGGACGCGGCATGATTTTCCGCCACCTGGAGCAGCACTCGCCCATGCCCTCGTCCCTGATGCTTCTTCTCGACTTCTACGTCGTGGACGAATCCCGTGCGGCGGTCCGCGCTCCTGCCGAGGCATAGGCGCCCGACGTGCTCGCCCTGATGGAAAAGGTCCTGGAGCTGGTAGGACCCCGCTGCTCCGCCCGGTCGCGCGAGGGAAGTGAGGGCCTTCCGCGCGCTGGACTCTGCGTAGCCACCGGGCATTCCCAGGTTGCGCAGCACTGCCGCGTACCCGCGCAGGAACCCTCGCTCCCACGACTCCCGCCCGGCCTGCGACGTGCACACGGTCGCATAGCCCTCGCCGAGTTCCGTGCCGACCCGGTTGCCCGGGCCGACCCGCTTGCCCAGGTCGTAGGCGAACTCCTTGTATCCGGCCCGCGACAGCATCGGGAGATCACCGAACCGGAAGGAGGGAAGCGTCAGGAGAACATGATCGCATCCGGCGCTGAACAGCACTCGCTCCGCTGCGCGCACCGCCCGGAGGGCGAGACGGCGTTCGTGATCGTCGTCCTCCACCTGGAACGAGTGGATCCTGCCGACGGGTGCTCTACCGCCCGTGGCCAGACGAAGGGATCCGACATCCCGTGCCCCCACTCGCAGGACGTACTCCTCGACCGTCGGATCCGCGCCTGGCGCACCCTCGGATGTCGCCTCCACAAGACGGAGATCCCCCGACCGCTCCATGCCCCTCCTTGGTTGTCGTCCCGAGCCGCATGCGATCGGTCAGACCGCGGGACACCCCAACGCAGCCAGTAGTGCCTGCGCCTCCGAAAGACCGGCTCGTGGCCCCTCGAGGGCGACCACACCGCCGGCGCTGACCACGACTTCGTCCACTCCGGCCGCCGCGTACTCAGCCACGCGGTCCTTCAGCTCGGCCGCGTCCCCGTACAGGAAGACACCACCGTCCACGAGGGCCCTCGCCGCCTTCACCGGGTCCGCGTCTACATCGGTGTCCATGCCGGCCTGCCTCAGCATGTCCCGGTAGTGAGGCAGACCGAGATGGGCCCGGTTTCCGGCGAGGACGATTTCTTCCGCCGCCCGACCGGCCCTTTCGAGCGCGGCAGGCACCATCGCGACGACGCGCGGGACCGGACGACCGCGAGTGGCCGCCCCCTCTCGCAGCGCCGGCAAGATCACGTCACGGATGTATGCGGCAGGCGCCAGCCAGGTGATCGCGACATCGGCCACCTCTCCGGCAAGCCGCGCCATCCCGGGTCGGAGCACGCCCAAGCCCACCTCGACCCGGGGACGAGTGACCTTGGGGAGTCTGCCGTGAAAGGAGAAGTACTCGCCCGTGACGGCCACCTCTCCCCCCTCCAGCAGCCCTTTCAGGATGCTCACGTACTCCCGCACCGCCCCCAGCTGGCTTCGATAGGGTGCGCCCAGAAGCCTCTTCTGGAACGAGACGCTGCCGGGACCGTAGCCGGCGACGACCGGGTGCCCGGTCGCGGCGGCCACCGACTGGGCCTGGACAGCCGCGTCGTAAGGATGCCGCAGCGGCATCAGCGACACACCGATGCCCGCGGGAACCGGAAATCCGGCCGCCGCCGCGTGAATGAACGGATGGTGTGTGTCGCCGCTCAGTACCTGGCCGAGCCAGAGCGTGCGCCCGCCCCTTGATTGAGCGAGCGCGGCGTAGGGCAGCACGGCCTGCATCCGCGCGCCTCCGACGGGCATCATGAGCGCGATGTTGGGCATCATCGTGTTCCTTTGCACATCAACCCCCATACGTACAGGAGAAATCCGGCCGCGATCACAGCGGAACGGACGGCGAGGAGAAGATGAACTTGGGCTTGACGCCCGGATCGTAGCCACCGCTCTTGACGACGACGAACTGGAACGCCACAGCATTCTCCCGCTCGCTCGCGGGGTACGACGCGATCTCGGCGCGGACGTACTCCCGGAGGATTCGGTACAGATGGTTCTCCGTGACCCCCTGGACACCGGCGGACGCGACGACCCCGCTCAACTTGCCGCAGACCATGAGAACGGACTTGACGTGCCGCCGCTGCGGGGACCACAGGACGGAGGTCCAGCCCCTCTCGCACGGTTGCGACGGCCGCTGCCACCCGCCGGTCGAGCGGTCGGCGCGCACGAGGCGGTAGAGCACGACGTAGTCGTGCTGTGCGGGGATGGGCGCGAAGAACCGCCAGTTCGGGATGAGGCCGAGACGGTCGAACCGCCGCAGCCCGTCGAACACCCGGTGGGGGTGCTGGCTGAGGACCGTCGCGGTGAACCAGCCCGCGAGAGCGACCCGAACGGAACGGTCGAGAACACTGCGGCTCAACGGTCGGCCTCCGCCTCGTAGAGGTCATGCAGAAAGCGTCTTGTCCCATGGACGATCTTCTTCGCTCCTTCCTGGTACGGCACTGCTTCTCGCCTGACGTCGTCGAGGACCGTGGTGCCGGCGAAGTCGGGCAGGTCCATGAGCTCCGCGTGCATCTCCTGGTATGCGAGGCTCTCGGCGTTCCTGGGGCTCGACATGAGCAGGGACACCGGGACGGGGACCTTCGGGATCGTGGCCGGCTCGGCCAGTTCACGATGTGCGGCCCGCCACTCGCGTTCCGCCGCGGTCCAGGTCGAGGCCGCACGGTACTGATCCAGGCAGAGCGACCTCACACGTCGGGGGACCTGCTCGATCCACGGGGGCGCCAGCAGCAGCGGGGAGAGGCCGGAGCGCAGAGACTGCGGCATCAGGGTGAAGCCGAACCCGGTTTGCTCGGAGAGCGATCGAAGCAGCTTCGACCGATGCAGCTCGCCCGGGTACCGGGGATCGATCACCACCACTCCGTCGACCAGCTGGGGCGCGTCCGCCGCGGCCCGCAGGGCGAGGAGCCCGCCGAGTCCGTGGCCGACCAGCACCACGCGACGGCCCCCGCAAGTCACCCGCACGAGGTCCACGGTGTCCTCCACGAGCAGGTCGAGGGTGAACGCGGCGGTGCTCCCGAGACGGCTCCTGCCATATCCGGCGCGGTTGGCCACCAGGACCGAGAAGTCCTCGCCGAGCGCGGCCTCGACCGCGCTCCATCGCTCCACGGTGTCGCCCAGATCCGGCAGAAGCACCACCACAGGATCTGTGGCGAGCGCCGGGCGAGGTGTACGCCGGAATCGATACGCGATGGTGCTGCCGCTTCCGGTGCGTACGAATCGCTCCGAACCGGCTCCCCACGCGACCCGGCGGGCCGTCCGCCGCTGCACGACCGCTCCTGTGAGCAGAGCAGTACCGAACACCGCGGCAATCAGGCGTGGCAGCGCGTCATCCCTGGTGTCCACGGAGTCCCTCCGCTGTGCCGATCCTGTTCGGCCGCGTCACGTAAAGGACCGCGGGATAGGTGGAGAAGAAGGCCCACACGAAGCGCGAGAGCCCCATGACCCGGGCATTGACCAGGTGGAAGGAGCCGGAGACGGCCAGCATGAGAGGAGCCGTCCTCCCCTTCGCCACGAAGATCACGGGGAACGCACACTCGAACAACAGCACCCCGTGGCTCACGTACTTCGACAGCTCCGGGAAACGCTGCGTGAGCCGGTACGCTCCCTCGTCGCCGTAGATCTCGGTCCGGAGGATGCCAGGCAGCGCTTCGCCCGAACGCCAGCCCGGCCCGGCGAGCTTGGTGACGCCGGCGGCGAAGTACGACAGGGCCGACTGGAGTGCGATGAACCAAAGACAGGCGTCGACCACCTTCGGCTGCCGCTCGCTCAGCCGGGCCACGGCGGCGACCCCCTGCACCGTGAAGGCCACCTGGTCGGATCCGTCCGTCCCGAAGTGCTGGCGAGGGTTGACCACCAGGGAGGACAGGGCGAGGAAGGACCCGGCGGCCGCTCTGGTCCGGCGCCCTGTCGACGGCACCAGAAGCGTCGCCGCCGCGGCCACGCGGGCGATCTGAATCGACCGGCTCACCCGCGGCCGGCCGACGAAGTCCAGGACCCGTTGTACCGGGGGAGGCGCCCACGCGAACTCCTCACGGACCAGGTTCCAGTCCACGAGGGGCGCGTTGTGCGCCCGGCGCTCGATCGTCAGCGACTCGAGAGCTGCGACCAGGTGCGTGATCGCGCTGATCTGCTCGGTCGTCGTCAGTGCGCGTGCGCGGCCCGGCCGCGGCACTCGAAATCTCCCTGACCACCGCATGTCTGATTTCCCACCTGTTCCGATCGTCCGCCGGGCTGCTGTCAGGCCAGCAGGAGCGCCGCATCCCACGGCGCCGCCTCGGTATTTCCCGAGGCGTAGGCGTCCAGTGCCAGGACGACACCGGTGGCGCCGTCGAGGAAACCCGGGAGCGCGAGCGTCGTCCGTTCGTCTTCGTCCGGGTATCCGAACCCGAAGGGTTCCCGTTCGTCGTAGAGCCGGAGAACCACATCAGCGATCTCTTCACGAACGTGGTTCACCTCCTCGGCAAGTGGCCCCGTCGCGAAGAACTTGAGGCAGTTGAGCGCACCGGCCCAGCCGTGGCAGAGCCCGGCGCTCCGCACCGGCCATCGGTTCAGCGGTACGCGGACCATGGATTCCACGGCCGAATGGGCCAGCAGGCGCAGTTCATCCTGACCGGTCGCGTCCGCCGCGAGACGCAGCGCCGAGGCGATACCGAGACTGCCGTAACACCACGCCGTTCTTCCGCTCTCCTCGTCGCCGTCGCCGGAAAGCCACGCGTCCCACGAGATGAAGTCGGGCCAGAAGACACCGTGTTCCCCCATCCGGGCACGATCCCGGTAGACGGCGGCCAGCGTCTCTATCGTCTTCAGCTGACCGGGTACGGACACCCCCTGCTTGTGGGCGAGGGCCAGAAGTGCCAGCGGGCCGGCGATGCCGTGCGACATCCCGAGGTTCAGGTTGCCGGCGCGTGGCGAGGCGACGAGCCCGCCGCGCGGTCTTGTCAACGTCCAGTAACCGGGGAGGTGGTGGCCGTCGACGGAACGACTCGTTCCGAGAGCGACCAGGGCCTTCAGGACCGACACGAGGGTGTCCCGCATCGGGGCGCCCCTCAACAGGGCGTACCGGCCCACGCCCGCCAGACCGCTGATGGCGTCGAAGCGGGCCCGGTCGCCGATGGGATCGCGTTCGACGGAGGTGTACACCGCTGCCACGGTGGCGCCCAGGGAAGTGTCGAGCCGCTGCAGGGCCCGTCCGTACCCGCTGCCGCTCCCGCGGCACAGAAGGAGCGACAACGCCAGGCCGCTGAGCCCGGAGTGAAGGCCGGGGTCACTGGCCGGACCGCGCTGCAACAACTGGACGGCCACGCTGAAATGCCGGTGTGACACGCGGTCCATCCGCAGGCCGGGAGGTGCGCAGTCGCCGAAGAGGAGGGCCACGCCGGGCAGCCCGCTGCCCAGGCTCCGCGTCTGTGCCTCCAGTTGTGCCGGGGTCGCGCCGTCGCCCAGCGAGTCCGTGAACGTCCTCACGACGGGCGCGGGGTCGACGAGCCTGGCCGAGACGTCCTGGCAGACTCGGCGCACGCGGCTGGTTCTGTCGGTCATCGGTGTCGCAGCCTTCGCGCCGCATGGCCGAGCAGGATGAGGCTCCGTTCCTCGTTCTCCGGGTTCACACCGACGAGACGGTTGTGCTGCATGTGGAGAAGGCTGGAGATGGCGTAGTTCTGCTGCTTCTCGGAGAACCGGGACGGATCCCGCGAGATGCTCTCGCCGTAGCCGCGCGCAGCAGCGTTGTCTCCCCAGGCCCGTACCAGGTCGAGCGCCGGAAGGCTTTCGGTGACGCTTCGTGCGACGTCCTTGGCCGTCACGATCCGGCACACCTCGTCGATCTGGTCACGCCCGACGGCCCCATCCCTGGACTTCATGAACCGTTCCGCCGCCCACGTGGTCCACTCCACCCCGAGGGCCTCCAGCAGGGACGCGTAGCCGGCCACCAGGACAGTGTTCGCGGCGACACCGAGGGCCTGGCCACGGTTCAACAGACGGATCTGGTTGACGGCGACCTGACTGTCGACGCAGAAGATCCTCTCGGCGAGCGACAGCGCCTCGGGCCCGCCGTAGCGCTCGGTCTCCGGCTCGTAGGACTCCGCACTGACGCGGCGGAGGAGACCCTTGCGGATGAGTGCCCGCAGGTTCTCGTGCAGCCGCTCGTGCATCCGTCCCGTCGTCCTCGCGTCGGCGCTGTGCAGACGCAGGCGGATATGCGGTTCCGGATCGTTGAAACGGATGAAGAACCACTGGTCGGCCAGATCGGCCATCTCTCTTATCACTTGAGGCAGATGGCGTGCGATCAGCTCGTCATGGGTGTCGAGGTCGGCGTACAGCCGTACGTACGCCCAGTCGCCGCCGAGACCGTGGTGCACGGGCTCGATCACTGCCGGCGGGTGCGGGGGCCGGGGATCGTCTGTGCGGGCCCTCCCTCGCAGCGGAACCACGATCTCGTTGGACCGGCCCTGGAGCCAGCCGAAGTCCTCCTCGCCCATGCCCGGTCCCTCCATCAGGGTGATCCCGCCCTTGAGCAGGTCGCGACGGAGGATCTCGCGATGGAAGGCGTCGTCGAGGTCCAGCACGTAGACGCGGTCCTGGTCCACGACGCCGACCCGTCGGTCGACGTGTGACGCATCTCGCCACCGCAGGACCGCCTCGTGCCAGGCCGAAGGGTCCCCTGCGGCCTGGCGCAAGGCAGGGGTTGCACGCCAGGTCTTGGGGAAGGCGACGACCTTGCCGATACGGACGCGCGGCAGCATGGGCAGCGCGTCGTACCCCTTCCAGTTCCATTCGCGCCAGGCCTTCCGGCCGCTCGTGTACCGCAGTTCGCTGAGAAACCTCGCCAGGTTCGGCGCGCCCCCCTGCAGCGCGAGCATGTGCGGGACGAAGGGATGCACCTCCGTGTCCTCACGCGGCCAGTGGAGGCGGAGCCTCGTTCCGTCGGAGTGGACGACGAGTTCTCGCCAGTCGATGGGGCGGCCGCCGTCCTCCCTGCCGACGAAGGTGCCGATGGGGAGGGTGAAGGGGACGAGGCGCGGCGTGCGCATCACGTTGCGGGCGCGCGCCGAGGTCGGCTCGAAGAAGACCTGCGCGTGAATACCGGAGGAGTGGCCGGATGGGTAGAGCGCGGCAAGCCGGTCCACACTGCCGGTCAGTTCCGCGAACCGCCCCATGGTGGCACCCATGACACGCGCGCCCACAAGCGGTGACGAGGCCAGCTCGAAGGCACCGGCGTTCAGGGCGTCGGTGTCCCGGGCCCTGAGCTGGAAGCAGAGATCCATGTCGTACGGGGGTGCCTGTGTCCGCGAGCAGTTCCACATCGGACTCGTCCAGGACGACCTCTCCGTCCGGGTGTGTCAGTCCGCTGTGCAGCAGCACGGCCACGTGTTCCTCGCGCCGCGCCTGGCGGAGCTCGTCCTTCGTGCCCGTGACGTCGGGGAAGACCCGGGAGTTGACGAGGGGGTGGCGGTAGCCGGTGGGGAAGCCCAGTCCTCGGTGCGAGTCGATGAGCTGTTCGAGCCGGACCGCCCCGTACTTGCCGTAGCGGTCCATGAACGCGTAGAAGTACGACACCATGTGCGGGTGCGAGGGCTCGTCGGGGGTGATGCGCCACATCGAGGACGCGTACGACTCGATCTCCGCGAGCACGCCGGGCGGGACAGCGGCCCGGATCCCCAGATCCAAGTCCACCTGGATGGCGCCCTTGGCCGTCTCGGCGAGACCCTTGGCCGTACGGGAGGCCGTCCTGAGCTCCTCGATCCCTTCCGCCGAGTCCGGGCGCTCCTCGTAACGCCGCAGGCGGGTGCGGAGCTCCCGCATCGTGTCGGACTCCGGACAGGTGCCGTCGTGCGGCAGCTCGTCGAGGAGGTCGGAGCGCAGCGAGGTAAGCAGGACGCCGTTCTGCACGAGCCCGAGGAGGTAGCGGTCGACCTGCTCGGCCGGGGTCTCGGGCAGGGTGCCGGCCAGCCGGTCGGCCAGCTCCGCGTACCGGATCGGCCTCGCCGCCGTCTCACGGACGGTGGCCAGGAGCCGGGTCATGCGGATGCTCGCCTGGCCGCTGCCCTTCTCCCCCGTGCCGTCCGGGGCTTGCGTGCTGGGCAGCACGAGCCTGTCCCCGCGGACGTAGCCGAGGTTGGTGACGACGACGGTCAGCGAGTGACGCACGCTCGGGTACGTCAGCAGGGTCCGCGCCACCTCGGAGAACCATGCCTCGTCGAACCGTGCTCTCACACGGCGCTCCGTGTGCTCCACGCGCGCAGTGCCCGCCGTCTCCAGAACAGAGACTCCGGCGTGCAGACCGAAAGGTGTCGGCCGGCCGGCTATGCGCAGGGCGTACTTGGTGAGCGAGACGGCCGTCTTCATCAGGCGCTTCCGCGGCAGTTCCGCGCCCTCGAGCAGCCGTTCCAACGTCTTGTCGAGAGACGGGCTCGACACCGCCACGGCGTCACGGAGGCGTCGGTCCGATGCCAGGAGCCGGATCTGAGCCAGGAGATCCATGTCGCAAAAGCCGTACGTTGCGCTCGCCGGAGGCGAGGGAATTTCGGCCGGGCTTTGAGAAGTGGCCACCGCACGAAGCATCAGCGGTTCCCGTGACGTGAAGTAACCCGTCTTCATCCCCTGCCTCCATAAGAACGAGCCGCCAGGCCCGTGAAAAGAAGACTGAGCTTCTTTTCACAGGCCTGGCATTTCCGAAGATCCCTCACGGGATGATTACGCGCAGCAGGTGCGCCAACCGTTGGAGGTGCTGGATCCGTTGCCCATACTGTCGACCGCGCAGCTGTACATCTGGTCGGCCACGTCGCCACTCGACATGAAATGGACGTCGAGGTCGAGGTCGCTCAGTTCCTCGTCAGCCGCTGCGATGAGGAGATCCGTGCTCATGATGCAACTCCTGTTCATAGTCAGGGCGTGCATGGAAAGTAACGGATATTTCCCGTGGCCCAATGGCCCGGCTCTTGCGAGGAAGAAATATCTGCTACAGGTTTCCACGCCGAACGCCAGAACTTACCGCTCAGGAACCTAAGTGCCGATGATCATACGTGTCAACAGCCCCTCAAAAGGAAGGAGAGGTTCTCCGGACTATGTCCCATATGCGAACATTGATCACATGGGCTGTATTGCGCCAATCTTCCATCAAAATTCATTGAACACTTGACACTCGACCTCCCCTGTGAAAAGCGCCTCCGCCGTGACTCTCCTTGCTCGGGCCATCATTCATAGGGACAATTCCGTCACTTCGGTCTTCGCACTGGCAAGCCGGAGAATGAAACGCTATTGCAGCCCGAGGTGGGAGCGGTTTCCGGCCAGAAAAGATGCCCCCATCCCCACTGAGAACGTAAAGGCCCTGGCGACCGGGAATGGTTCCTGTACGGCTAGAGCGTGTCTCTTTGGTGGGTTGGTCGGTTGATCGGATGTGCCTGTCCGATCAGTGATCACCGATGCGATGTGGGACCGGATCGAGCCGCTGATGTGGCGGGACGTTCCCGACGAACTCGGTTCGTTCCGGACCGTCCACAAGCGCCTGATCAGGTGGGCCGTCGACGGAACCCGGGAGAAGATCCTCGCAGCCCTGCTCGTGGCGGCGGATGCTCTCGACGACATCGACTGGACCGTGTCGGTCGACTCCATCGTCGTACGGGCTCACCAAGACGCTGCCGGAGCACTCAAAGAGGGGCCACGGATCGAACCGCAGTGTGGGCAAGGAGGGGCCGTCCTGGAGGTCCGTAGTTCGACAGCGGCACTCTCGCCGGTCCCCGGCATCATGCCAAGCCTGCCCACGCGTCAGCTCCGAACGTGCCCTTCACGTCGGAGGCGACGGCGGTGGCGTCCACCTTGGCTTGCAGGGCGTACACGGTCGTCTTGCGTGCGCTGCGGACGCTGAGGTGGACTGGGCTGTCGCCTGGGTGGTCCGCAAGGATGCGCTTCAGTTCTCTGACGGACTGTTCGGTGATCCGGTGGGCGGGGAGGGCAAGCCGCACGGGGGGTTTCCCGCCGTGCTCGGCGGAGGACACGTCCAGTACCGCGAGTTCTCTGCCGAAGATGTTCACGGTTCCGTCCCGGTCTTCGATCTTGCCCTTGACGGAGATGACGTTGTCTTCGGCCAGTGCGTGCTGCACGAGCTGGTAGGCAGCGGGGAAGAAGAGGACCTCGATGCCGGCATCACGGTCCGCGAGGTTCACGATGGCCCAGGCGTTGCCCTGTTTGGTCATCTTGAGCTGGATGCCGGTGATCAGTCCGGAGAGCTGCACGTCCCCGGTGGTGCGGCCGGAGGCGAGCAGTTCGGCGATGGAGCAGTCCCGTGCGCCGGAGAGGATGTGCTCGGCGCCGTCCAGCGGGTGGGCGGAGACGTAGAGGCCGAGCATTTCGCGTTCGGTCGCCAGGAGCTGTCTGCGGGGCCACTCCGAGTCGTCGATGGGGAAGTCGAGGCCGAAGGCCGGTTCGCCGCTTCCTGCGCCGCCCAGGTCGGCGAAGAGATCGTCTTGTCCGAAGCTTGCCGCTTTCTTCACAGGGGTGATCGCGTCGATGGCGTCCTCGTGGATGGCGGTGAGGCCCTTGCGGGAATGCTCCAGGGAGTCGAAGGTGCCGGCCTTGATCAGGGACTCCACAGCTCGTTTGTTCAGTGCGGGCAGATCGGCCTTGTCGAGGAAGTCGGAGAAGGAAGTGAATTTCCCTTTCCGGCGGCGGGCATCGACGATGGCCTCGATGACGTTGTCGCCGACGTTGCGTACGGACCGCAGCCCGAACCGTACGTCGTCGCCGACGGCGGTGAACTCGGCAACGGACTCGTTCACGTCGGGCTGGAGGACCCGGACGCCGTTCTTGCGGGCGTCGGCAAGGTAGATCGCGGCCTTGTCCTTGTCGTCGCCGACCGAGGTGAGCAGGGCGGCCATGTACTCGGCCGGGTGGTTGGCCTTGAGGTAAGCGGTCCAGTACGAGACGAGGCCGTAGCCGGCGGTGTGGGACTTGTTGAATGCGTAGCCGGAGAACGGGAGCATGACGTCCCACAGGGCCTTGATGGCTTCCTCGCTGTACCCGTTGCCCCGCATGCCGTCGTGGAACTTGTCCCACTCCGCGGCCAGCACCTCCGGTTTCTTCTTGCCCATCGCACGGCGCAGCAGGTCGGCGCCGCCGAGGGTGTACCCGGCCAGTTCCCGGGCGATGGCCATGATCTGCTCCTGGTAGACAAGCAGGTGGAAGGTGTTGCCGAGGATCGGGTCCAGTGCGTCGCGCAGCTCGGGGTGGATCGGGGTGATCTCCTGGCGGCCGGTCTTGCGGTGCGCGTAGTTGGTGTGCGCGTTGGCCGCCATGGGGCCGGGCCGGTAGAGGGCGTTGACCGCGGCGATGTCCTCGAACCGGGTGGGTTCCATCTGCTTCAGCAGGACGCGCATGCCGCCGCCGTCGAGCTGGAAGACACCGAAGGTGTTGCCCTCGGCCAGCAGCCGGTACGTCTTGGCGTCGTTCAGAGGGATCACATGGGTGGACGGGTCGCCGTCCAGGGGATCTACGGTGGCCAGGCTGATGCCCCGGTTCTCGCGGATGTTCTCGATGGCCTGGTCGATGACCCCCAGGTTCCGCAGCCCCAGGAAGTCCATCTTGATCAGGCCCATGGCTTCGCAGGACGGGTAGTCGAAGCCGGTGATCTTCACGCCGTCCGAGGCACGCATGTGCAGCGGGATGCGGTTGGTCAACTTCGTTGTGGAAAGGATCACCGCCGCGGCGTGCACGCCGGTGCCGCGAGTGAGGCCCTCCACCCCGCGGGCGGTGTCGATCACCCGCTTCACATCCTGCTCATTGTCATACATCCGCCGGATCTCGCCGGCCTCGCCGTACCGCTCGTGGGAGGAGTCGAAGATGGCAGCCAGCGGGGCGGACTTGCCGTTCTGGTCCGGGGGGAGCGCCTTGGTGATCCGCTCGCCGTGGGCGTAGGGGTAGCCGAGGATGCGCGAAGAGTCCTTGATCGCGTTCTTGGCCTTGATCTTGCCGAACGTGTTCACCATGGCGGTGTACTCGTCGCCGTACTTCTCGGTGACGTAGCGGACCATCTGATCGCGCTGACGGTCGTCGAAGTCGAGGTCCACATCCGGCGGGTTGATGCGCTCGGGGTTCAGAAAGCGTTCGAACAGCAGGCCGTGTTCCAGGGGGCACAGCTCGGTGATGCGGGTGGCGTAGGCAACGATGGAACCTGTCGCCGAACCCCGTCCCGGGCCGAGCGGAATCTTGTTCTCCCGGGCGTGGCGGCAGATGTCCGCCACGACGAGAAAATAGGAGCTGAAGCCCATGGGGCCGATGACCGTCATCTCGGTCTCGAAGCGATCCAGGATGTGTTGGGGGACCGGTGCCCCATAGCGCATCGCTAGACCCTTGAGGACTTCCTTGCGCAGCCACGACTCCTGCGTTTCGCCTTCGGGCACGTCCGGGAACTGCGGCATCTCGTCGACGTAGTCGAAGACCTCGTCGTAGGACTCGATGCGCTCGGCGATCAGCAAGGTGTTGTCGCACGCTTCCGGCAGTTCCGAGAACAGGCTGCGCATCTCGGCGGCTGTCTTGAGGTAGTAGCCGGATCCGTTGAACCGGAAGCGGCCGGGGTCGTCCTTGTTCTTGCCGACACCGATGCACAGCAGGCTGTCGTGGGCATCGGCCTGGTCCTCGGTGACGTAGTGCGCGTCGTTGGTGGCCAGGAGAGGGATGTTCAGTTCCCTGGCCAGGCGCAGCAGGCCCTCACGGACCTCACGCTCGATGTCCAGGCCGTGGTCCATCAGCTCCAGGAAGTAGTTCTCGCGTCCGAAGATCTCCTGGCAGGCCGCGGCTGCAGCCTTCGCCTCGTCGTACTGGCTCAGCCGCAGGCGAGTCTGGATCTCGCCAGAGGGGCAGCCGGTGGTGGCGACGATGCCGTCCGGCCGCTCAGCGATCAGCTCCCGGTCCATACGCGGCTTTCCGGCAGGAAACTGACCCTCATAGCTGGCCTGCGTGCTGAGCCAGAACAGGTTCCGCAAGCCCTGGCTGTTCCGCGCCCACATGGTCATGTGAGTGAAACGGCCGCCACCGGAAACATCCTTCGCCCCCTCACCGTCCTCACCCGTCGCGCGACGCCCTCCCGGCCCCCAGAACTCCTGCTTCCGGACGAACCGGGAGGAAGGCGCCACATACGCCTCGATGCCGATGATCGGCCTGATCCCCTCGAAACCCTTCGCGACCTGTGCGAACTCGTAGGCGCCGAACATGTTGCCGTGATCGCTCATGGCGATCGCAGGCATCCCCTGCCGGGCCACCTCGCCGAACATGGGTTCTAGCTTCTGAGCGCCGTCCAGCATCGAGTATTCGGTGTGATTGTGCAGGTGAACGAAGGAATCCGGCACGGGTAGGTCGCCTCCGGGGTGAGTAGGAAGCCCCACCCCGACCAGAGACGCGATGGTGGCCTTGACGGTGGCCGACCACACCAGCATCGGCAGATGGGCTGACGGTTGGACCCATCGCGGTGTGGTCACGCCGAGGGAACGGCCAATAGGCCGCACCACCCGTGAACACGATCAGCCCGAGCCATTGAAGTGCAGACCCGGCAGTCACCTGGCGCCAGCAGCACTCCTCCTGCCGCTCTGCTTGCCAAACCGCACGTTGACCAGAGACATCAAAGCGAGCATGGCGCACCGGAATCAAACAACCATTTCGCCGATCAGGCTCAACTATTGGTTGTCTACCTAGGATGGTCAGCATGGACCTCACCGCCGTGCGCACCTTCGTCACCGCCGTGGACGCAGGACAATTCCAAGAAGCCGCAGTCAACTTGTCGATCACCCCACAAGCCGTGTCAAAGCGCATCGCCGTGCTGGAGAGGGACCTCGGTGTGCAGCTGTTCAGCCGTACGGCCCGCGGGGCCCGGCTGACCATCGACGGGCAGGCGTTCCTGCCTTACGCCCGGGCTCTCCTCCAAGCCGAGGAACGGGCAGCCGCTTCCGTGCGGCCAGGGCGCCGGGCGTTGCGCGTCGACGTGATCGGCCGTCGGCTCTCACTGGCGGGTCTGCTGCGCGACTTCCACCGTGCGTATCCCGAGACCGATCTTGATGTCGTGACCCTCTTCGACTCCGACACGGCCATCGCCGCCGTCCGGTCCGGGACGATCGACGCGACCTTCCGCGCCGTGACCATGCCGGGCCGGCAGCTCCCCGGCGACATCGAGGCCACTCCGGTCTTCGATGAACCGCTGTACCTGTTCACCGGGCCGGCTCACGAGTTCGCGGCCGTCCGCGCGATCGCTCCCGCCCAGCTCGCCGGGCGCCGGATCTGGATGCCCGGCAACATGCCTGGCACCGAGTGGGCCGCCTACTATGACGAACTCGCCGCCACGTTCGGTCTCACCATCGACTCGGTCGGCCCCGACTTCGGTATCGAGCCCCTCCTCGACACGATCGCGGGCTCCTCGACATTGGCGACCTTCGTCAGTGAGCAGACACCGCTGGTCTGGCCCGCCGGCCACGACCTGCGGCGCATCCCCCTGCACGACCCGACCCCGGTCTACCCCCACTCACTGATCTGGCGCACCGACAACCCGCACCCCGCCCTCACCGCACTGCGTAACCACCTCATGTCTGCATACCCCGGGCGCCCCGACAGCGGGATCTGGATACCGAAGTGGGCCCAGCGCGCCACACCTCCGAGTTAGACCGACCGGCAATTGGGGGGTGGGTGAAGGAGCGGGGCTGGGTGCGTGCAGTTGCAAGGCGGAGGATTGAGGCAACGCAATGGGGTCTCCCCTGCTCGAGCGAAGCCGAGAGCTTGGGGAAGTTGTTGATTGACGACAACGCGGCAGATGTGCGTGCCCAGCCCCGCGACGCCGCCCCCCTATTGCCGGTCGGTCTTAGCCCGGAGAAATGCCGGGCGCACCTCATCTCGTCGTCCCCGTCCGGGCTGGAGGAGGTCCCGTAGTGATGGTGGAGCCCGTCCTCTTGATCACGTCGTTGCGATCCTCAACCATCCCGAAGGGCGGTCGCCACGGCCTCCTCCCCCGGGTGAGACCGGGGTATGTGGCGTTGTGACCCTCGGTTGCCACGTTGCGATCCTCGGTCATCTTCGGCGCCCGTTCTTAGCTTCGCCAGGATGAGGGGAGGTGTGGCTGCCCGTGACGGTGGTTGCCGGACTGCTGGGTGCCGTGCTGCTGTGCGCCGCCGGCCTCGTGCTAGTGGCAACGGTGTTTCTGGCGCCGCTGGCGCTGGTGCTGGCAGTGGCTGAGCGGCCCGGGCGGCGTCCCGCGTAGTTGCGGTACAGCCTCAGACCGCCCGTGGGCCTGAGTGAGGCGGAAGCACCGTTGCCGGCCTGCATCCCATGCCGGGGGCCTGTCCGAGCCAGTCGGTGCAGCGGGCCTCAGTTGTCGGCAGCTGCTGGGCGGATCACGTCGCGGTAGAGCTGGAAGAGGCTGACTCGCTCGCTCTCCTCTGTGTACTCGCCCAGGAGCGACCAGCACTGCGCGACGAGTTCACGGGCCTGTGTGCCGGGCCAGGGCTGGGGCAGCAGTTCCGGCGGCAGGAGGGGGTCGGGCTCCATGGCGCGGGTGAATTCGGCGGCCAGTTCGACCGCGATCGTCAGCCGCTGGGGGCTGGGGAGGTGGGTGTCTTCCTGGAGTCGGCGCAGCCGCGGTCGGGCGACGGAGGCGAGTCGCTGGTAGCGGTCGGCGATCTCGTCCTGTGGCCATAGGGTGCGGGCGATTTCGGCGGGGTCGTTTTCGTTGCCGTGGCGCAGGTTGTCCGTGGTCAACAGCGTGAGGTGGTCGAGGACATCGAGGTGACGGGCTTGGTCTTCGACGTAGGGCTCCCAGGCGTTGGCGCTGATGTAGAGGCCGCCCTGCACGGGTGCACCGCCGAGCCGGGTGAGAGCGGCTCGCAGGGCGTCGCGTGCGGAGCGGGCGGTCTCGGGGACCGCGAACGCGACGAGGTGCCAGGTACCGTCCCAGGGGGCGAGGCCCGCGTCCTGCCGGAAGGCGTGTGTGACGAACTCGACGTCGGGCCCAAGAGTCTGCTCGGTGGCGCCGGTGGCCCGCAGGACTGCTTTGCGTCCCCTGCCTTCCTGGGTGAACCGCCCTTCGGTGACGAGCCGCTTGACGCACAGCCGCACCTGTTGGTCGGTCATGCCGAGCAGAGGGGCGATGGCGTAGAGCTCGCCGGTGTCAACGGTGTGGTCGGTGCGGATCAGTGCCTCGACGAGTGTCCGGGTGGGGACCTGGACGGCTGGTTCCGGAGTGCGGGGTGAATCCGTTCCAGGCATGGAGTGGTGAGCCTTTCGGGCGTCGTCGAGGTGGTTGATCAAGGTGCCGCGGTGGGGTGCTGAATCGAGGAGCGATCGGAATCGATTCGATCGTTTACGGAATAGATTACCTTCGGCTCATGGGCACTGGGAGTGATGCCGACTACCTCGACGAGGTCCTGGTCGGGGGCCGCGAGGCGAGGCCGATTGTTGTGGTCGCCCCCGATCCGGACTGGGGCGACCAGGCGGCCTACCGGCAGGCGTGCGTAAGGCGATCCGGGGTCGGGACCTGGGCGTTGCACCCGCCGCCAATTCCTCGCGCGACGCGCTTCACAAGTCGCTCCAGAACGAGCTGAGCAGGGCGGCTGTCTCTTCAGCGCGCTCGATCTGTGGCAGGTGACCGGTTCGCGCGAAGAGGTGGGTGCGTGCCCGGGGCAGGGCGGACGCGGCGTTGATGAGATGGCGGGCTGGGAGGATGCGGTCGTGGGTGCCCCAGACGACCAGTGTCGGGGTAACGAGCGCCGAGACCTCAGCGAGCAGCTTCGTGCGCCAGCTGGAACGTACGCCGCGCCAGGTACCGAGCTCGCGGGCCACCTGTCGCAGTGTCCGGGCGGCTCCTTCGCGGCGGGCGAGAGCGAGTGCCGCGGCGATCCGTTCGGGGGTCGCGAAGTCCGGATCATGGAAGAGGGAACGCTCCGTCAGCCGTGCGTTCCCCTCATCGGGGCGCAGAAGCAGCCGCCAGAGCAGCGGCAGGTCGAGGATACGCAGCGCCCAGGTGACCTCGCGGCCGAATCCAGCGCTGCTGAGCAGCGTCAGCGAGGACACGCGCGCGGGGGCATGTGCGGTGAGCTGCATCGCGATGGCGCCACCGAGGGAATTGCCGACCACGTGCACGGCGGACGTGAGGCCGAGTCGGTCGAGCACCCGCTCGACGTGCCCGGCCAGTGAGGCGAGCCGGCACTCCGGCAGGGGCTGCGACCGACCGAACCCGGGGATGTCGATTGCGATGAGCCGGTGGTCGGGCAGGGCGGCCTGGAGCGGTGCCCAGTCCGCCAGGCTGCGGTCCAGGCCGTGCAGCAGGAGCACCGGGGGGCCATCGCCCGCCGCGGTGTAGTGGACGGCACGTCCCGCGACGTCGATGAACTCGGTGGGGGGTGCGGTGGCTTCTTTCGATGGCACGTCGTATCTCCTGTTGCGCTTCACTCGGCCGGGGTCACGTCGATGATCACGCCGTCGCGAGGGCCGTCGCCGTCGGGAAGGCCGGGCACGTGGCGTGCCAGGTCGAGGAAGAAGCGTTCGGCGTCGATGGCTGTCTCCGGCGGGTGGACGCCGAGGTGGCCACCGGTTCCGTCCAGTAGTTGTGCGAGCCCCAGCGCCAGAGGCAGGCCGGTTGCCTCCGCCATGTCGTTGAGCAGCGCCGAGGCGCCGGGTGTATCGGCGAGCCGGGCCAGAGCGGTGACGCGGCGGCCGTCGCGGATGCCCGTGGCGGTGGCGAAGAACGGGGGCAGTGACCCGGGCCCCTTGCGGGTCATGGCACCCGCGGTGGCCCGCAGCGCGCGGGACATCGACGGCTTGGCCAGATCGGCCGCTGCGGTCTCGTTGGTGAGTTTGCCGGCGTCGATGTCGCGGCGCAGGACGTCGAGGTAGGCCACCGTGCCCGGGGTGACGACCATGAGGTTGGCGGCCTCGCCGGCCGGCCGGAAGCTGCGGTGGAGGGTGACCGGCTCGGGGTGGCCGACGGTGTAGGCCGTGCCGGTGTGTCCGGCGGATACGGAGAGGGCGACCGGCCGGAGCGGCCGCCGGTGGACGAGCCGGCCGTCGCTGACCACCGCCACTTTCCCGCTGATCTGCTCCATCCAGTGCACGGCGGCCGCGCTGGGGCGCCCGTCGGGGTCGCTCAGCTGCTCGTCGTCCCCACCGCTGCCGGAGACGTCGACGGGCCATGCGGTGTACAGGTCCTGGACATGGTCCAGCTGCCGGACGGCGCGTGTGGCCAGCAGATTGCTGACACCGGGGCTGGCACCCATTCCCACCACGGCACGGACCCCGGCGGCCCGGGCCTCCTCATTCAGGCCGAGCATCTGCAGGGTCGGCTCCCAGTCGTCGCAGATGTCCAGGTAGTGGGTGCCGGTCGTGATCGCGGCACGCAGCACGGTCAGACCGAACCGGTAATACGGGCCGACGGTGTTGAGCACGACATCGGCGTTGTGCAAAGCGGCGTGCAGGGCGCCGCTGTCGGTCGCGTCCACCTTGAGCGCCCGCATCGGCGCGCCATCCGTGCCGTCCTCAACGAGCCGGCGCACCAGAGTCCGGGCCGCCTCCAGGTTCCGGTCGGCCACCACGATCTCGGTGACGCCGGGGAGTCCGGCCGCCACACGTACCGCTACGGCGCCCATCGCTCCGGGGCCGCCGAGAGCCAGAATCCTCATTCGCCTACTCCATCCATCGAGTGAGTTGCGATCGTAACGCATACGATCGTAACGCGTATGAGCACTCTTTTGGGTGGAGGAGGATCATGACCGACCCGCACACCACGAACCCGGCCCCGCACGAAGCGGCCGACGCCTCACCCGGACACGTATCCGTCGTCATCGTCGGCGCGGGATTCGCGGGCCTCGGCACAGCCGTCCGGCTGCTGCAGGAGGGCTACCGCGACCTGCTGATACTGGAGCGGGCCGATGAGGTCGGCGGCACGTGGCGGGACAACGCCTATCCCGGATGCGCCTGTGACGTGCCCTCGCGCCTGTACTCGTTCTCGTTCGCACCCAACCCCACCTGGAGCAGGCGCTTCGCGCCTCAGGAAGAGATCGAGCGGTACCTGAAGCGCTGCGTCGACCGATACGGCCTGACGCCCCGCCTTCGGCTCGGCTGCGAGCTGCAGCGCGCCACCTGGGACCCTGAGCGGCTGCGCTGGGACCTGGACACCAGCACCGGACCGCTCAGCGCCGGGCTGCTGGTGATGGCCCAAGGGCCTCTTTCGGAGCCGGCCATCCCCTCGCTGCCGGGTCTGGAGGGTTTCGCCGGAGAGGCGTTCCACTCCGCCGGATGGAAGCACGACCTGGACCTGTCGGCCAAGCGGGTGGGCGTGATCGGCACCGGCGCGAGCGCCGTCCAGTTCATTCCTCACCTGCAGCGCACGGCCCTTCAGGTGACTGTCTTTCAGCGCACTCCATCATGGATCGCCCCGCGCCAGGATCGGCCGGTCCCGGCGTGGCAGCGTCGCCTGTTCCGGCTGGCCCCGCCGGTGCAGCGACTGGCGCGAGGCTGGGAGTACATGACTCGGGAGACGACTTTGCCGGCACTGCTCGGCAACCGCACCATGGCCGCGCTGGGGCGTCGGGAGGCACTGGCCCACCTGCACCGCCAGGTCAAGAACCCCGAGCTGCGGTCCAAGCTGACCCCGGACTACGCACTGGGCTGCAAGCGGGTCCTGCTTTCCGACAACTACTACCCGGCACTGGTTCAACCCAACGTCCGCGTCGTCACCGACCCGATCGCGAGCGTCGGACCGAACACGGTCCTCACCACCCCGCGCGGCGGCGCGCAAGCCTCACCCGGTGGCGCCGCATCCGCCGGCGCCACGCATCCAGTGGACGTACTGATCTTCGGAACCGGATTCCGTGTCACCGACGCCTCCTACGCGCAGCGCGTCATAGGTGGTGACGGACGGTCCCTGAAGGAGGTCTGGCAAGGCAGCCCGCAGGCACACCTCGGTACGACCGTCGCGGGATTCCCCAACCTGTTCCTGATGGCAGGACCCAACACGGGCGTGGGACACACCAGCCTCATCTACATGATCGAGTCGCAGATCAACTACTGTCCTGCGCCTGAAATCCTGGCGTTAAGTTGCTACGGTTTCAGGATGTCGTTTCCGGGGCGCCCTTCCGTCGAGTTCGTGTTGACCGCTGACGAGCGTGACCAGCTGGTCGGCTGGTCACGGGGGACGTCGAGGTTGGCCGTTCGGGCGCGCATTGTGTTGCGGTGTGCCGAGCCGGACGTTGTGTACGCGCGGGTTGCCGATGACTTGGGTGTGTCGGCTATGACGGTCGGTAAGTGGCGCAAGCGGTTTGCGGAGTCACGGCTGGAGGGTCTGGCGGACACCGACCGGCCAGGGCGGCCGAAGACCGGACTGTCTTTGAGCGATCTTGAACGGGAACAGTTGACGCGTTGGGCCCGTCGGGCGAAGTCCTCGCAGGCATTGGCGTTGCGGTCGAGGATCGTGCTGGCGTGCGCCGAAGACATGTCGAACAAGCGGGTCGCCAGCCGGCTGGGGACCTCAGTGTCCACGGTGGCCCGGTGGCGGCGCCGGTTTGTTGAGCTGCGGCTGGAAGGTCTGGCCGACGAACTGCGGCCGGGCCGGCCGCCGTCGATCCTCCTCGACCGGGTCGAGGAGGTTGTCGTCGCCACGCTGGAGACGTCGCCGCGTGATGCCACGCACTGGTCGCGGGCGTCGATGGCCGAGCGGACCGGCCTGTCGAAGTCGACGATCGGACGGATCTGGCGGCAGTTCGACCTGAAGCCGCACGTCCAGGACACGTTCAAGCTGTCCACGGATCCGCAGTTCGTGGAGAAGGTCGTCGATGTCGTCGGCCTCTACCACCACCCGCCTGAGAAGGCGGTGGTGCTGTGTGTGGATGAGAAATCCCAGGTCCAGGCCCTGGACCGGTCACAGCCGGTCCTGCCGATGATGCCCGGTATGCCGGAACGGCGCACCCACGACTACCAACGGCACGGCGTGACCAGCCTGTTCGCCGCGTTCGACATCGAAGACGGAAGCGTCATCAGTTCCCTTCATCGTCGTCATCGGGCCGTGGAGTTCAAGAAATTCCTGGTCAAGATAGACAAGGTGGTGCCGGCTGAACTCGATGTCCACCTGATCTGTGACAATTACGCCACCCACAAGACGCCCGCGATCAAAGCCTGGCTCGGACGGCACCCCCGATTCCACATCCACTTCACACCGACTGGTTCCAGCTGGATCAACCAGGTCGAGCGGTGGTTCGGACACCTCACCGACAAGCTCATCCGCCGCGGCACCCACCGATCGGTCCAAGCCCTTGAGGCTGACATCCGCACCTGGATCCAGACCTGGAACGAGGACCCCAAACCGTTCACATGGACCAAGAGCGCCGACGAGATCCTCAACTCGTTAGCGAAATATATTGCCAGGATTTCAGGCGCAGGACACTACCTCGTCAGCACCCTGCGGCTGATGCGGAGCCGCGGTCTGGGCTCCGTGGACGTGCGCGCGGAGACGCAGCACGCGTACAACGCCGAACTGCAGAACCGGATGGCCCCCACCGTCTGGGCCGCGGGCGGTTGTTCCGGCTGGTACCAGGACCGCACGGGCCGTGTCACCACCATCTGGCCCGCGTCGACCTGGCAGTTTCGCCGTCGCACCCGAGCCATCGACCCGGATGAGTATGTGCTGACGGCGTCGCGCGTCGCCCCGGACCAGTACATTTCCGACGGTTCCGACCGCGTGGGCGTCGGCGAAGCGCAGCCGGGGTCATGACGAATTCACGCCGCCCCCGAGCGATCGGCTGCGCCTGCGGCCACCGCAGACCTCTGCCCAAGGAGTCGCTGGTGTCCACAGTACTGAACCGTAACCCGGCCACCCGGCTCTTCGCCTTCGAGGCGTTGGGCACCGTGCTGTGCGCGGTGCCCATGCTGATGGTCACCGCATCAGGCCATCCCAGAGTGCCCGAATGGGCCCAGTTACTGGGGCTCGCCCTGCTCCTCACGATGATCGGGGCGCTCACGCATACGTGTCGGCTGACCATCGCCGACGGGCTGAGACTGATCACCTGTGGGGCTACCGGGCAGGGGGAGGGGGCAGCCAGGCGGCTGCACCAACAGTCCGGAGCGGAGCGGCGGTTGGGGTGGCTGCTGGTCCTGTATCCGGTCGTGCTGGCGATCCTGCTGCCTGTCCCCGATACATGGGTGCGTTTCTGGTTCTGGTCCACACTGCTGCTCAGCCTGTCCGCGATGCTCTCACTCGGCTTGCTGCTGCGCGGCGCGGGCCACGCGGACTGCCGGCAGGAAGGACTTCTGAAGGCCGCGGGCCCGTAGCGCCGGATGTCGGACGATGTCACGGTGTCAGGACCTCGTCGCCGCGTGCCGCCTGGCCGATCACGCGGGCGTCGAACTCGCCGAGACACCGCGCTGAAGTGAGCAGTAGTCCGGTTCTCGGGGGTGGCGCCACAGGCCGGCGGGTGAAGGAGAGGGCGGCGTCGGTGACTCAGGCCGCCGCCGAGGAGGGCGTAGGTGTCGTGCACGGTGTTCTCGTCGGCCGCGGTGATGCCTTGCTCCGCGCACAGGAGGCCGCGGTATGGGTGAAGAGTTCAGTGCGGCAACCAGCGGGAGCCGAGCCAGGACCGTGGGAGGCTGACTTGAGCAATTGTCAAGATCTGTGGATGGGGCCGCGGCCTTGTCAGCGGGGCGGGTTAGGGTGGGCGGCGCCCGCTCGGGTTTCGGCCCGCAGTGTCTGCCATGGGCGGCCTGGGGCAAAGGGGGGTGGCTGGACGGTCCCTCTGGTACGCCTCGGGGATCGGAGTAGACGCCCGATCCCACCCCCCTTCACCCTCCTCGGCACGCCGTACCCGGGGCACCGCACTCGGACGCGTGCTCATGCCGCCAGTTCGTCGCGCTCGACCAGGACGCCGTTCTCGAACCGGGCGCCGGCGCGGACCAGGGCCACGAGGTGGGCGCCGCTGATCGCGCGCCAGCGGGCCTGGGCGGACTCGACGAGCTTGAACACCATGGCGAGCGCGGCGGCCGGGCTGCCCGCGCCGCGGGTGACTCTGGTGCGGAGCTTGACCGTGGAGAAGGTTGACTCGATGGGGTTCGTGGTCCGCAGGTGGATCCAGTGCTCGGCCGGGAAGTCGTAGAACGCCAGCAGTTCCTCGCGGTCGTCGGTGATCTTCGCGACGGCCTTGGGGAACTTGGCGCCGTAGGTCTTCGTGAACGCGTCGATCGCTTGCTCGGCGTGGGCACGGTCCTCGGCGTTGTAGATCTCCTGCATCGCCTTCGTCGCGCCTGGCTGTGCGGACTTCGGAAGGGCGTTCGTGACATTTCGGGCTTTGTGAACCCAGCACCGCTGGTGCCGGGCGCTGGGCAACACCTCCGCGAGGGCCTTCCACAGGCCCATCGCGCCGTCGCCGACCACCAGCTCGGGGTCGCGCATACCGCGCCTGCGGCAGTCGCGCAGCAGGTCGGCCCACGACTCGGTGGACTCGCGCAGCCCCTCGGCGAGCGCGATCAGCTCCTTGGTGCCGTCCAGGCGCACGCCGAGCAGGATCAGCACGCACGAGTGCGCCTGGCCGAGCCGGACCTTTGGGTGCACGCCGTCGGCCCACACGTACACGTAGTCGGTCTGCGACAAGTCGCGCTGCTGGAAGGCGGCATCCCGACCCGCGCTGCAACGCGGGCCTACTCGGTGACCATCAAAGGATCATTCGGGAAGGTACGCCTTCCGCGTGCCCTCCCGGAACCGATCCACAGACATCCGAGCTTGGTATGAAGTCAAGCCGCGAGCCTCACCGGCGCCGTGGACGCGGCGGGGAACGCTTTGCCGGGATCGAACTTCTGCCCGGTCTGCGGGCAGTGGTAGAGGCACCCCAGGAAGCGGTTGAAGACGTTGCGCATGGCGGCGGTGTGCCGGTCCCCAAGGTCCCGGCGTCGGTCGTATTCGGCCTTGACCTGTGGGGAGGGCAGTGCCCCGAAGATCCATACGTAGCCTGCGGCGGCCAGCCGCTGGTTCTTCACCCGCCGGTGGCGCACGAGGTGGCTCTTGCCGCTGGCGATGGTGACCGGCGCCGAGCCGGCATACGCCTTCAAGGCGCGGGCGTCGGCGAAGCGGGTGCGGTCGTCACCAATCTCGGCCAGAACGCGTGCGCCGGTGAGCGGCCCGATCCCGGGGAAGCTGCCCAGGATTTCGGCGTCCGGATGCGTGGCGAACGCCTCGGCCGCAGCCTCGGCGAGGTCGTCGGCCGCCCGGCAGGCGGCATCCAACTGGGCTACCAGCGCGAGGGTTTGCCGCCCCATTGCCTGCTCGATGAGCGGCGGCTGGTGCAGGTAGTCGCCGGTGAAAATGGTGCGCAGCCGTTCCGCCCAGACCTCGATGTTCCGCTGCCGTCCGGATCTGCGCAGGGCGGCCCGCAGTTGGGCACGGGTCAAGCGGGCGGCGGTGTGCGGGTCGGGTGCCACGGCGAGGACCGCGCGGGTCTCCCGGGAGTCCAGGCCCACGCCGCGGACGGCGAACGCCGCGAGGGCGGCTGGGTAGTACTGCTTGAGGTGCGAGCGCAGTTGGTTGTTGAGCTGGGCGCGGTTCCACACCGTGTCCTGCTGGGCGCGGGCGAGAACGGCGTTCGCCCGTACCAGTTCGGAGTCGGCGGGCAGGGGCCGGTGCACGTCGGCGTCGGTCCGCAGGATGTCGGCCAGTGTCATCGCGTCGGCGTGGTCGGACTTCGCGCGGGCGCTGCGGTGCCGCTCGCGGTAGCGTGCCACGGCCATCGGGTTGATCGAGTACACCTTGCGGCCGGTGGTGCGCAGGCAGGCGAACAGCAGGCCGCGGGCGGTCTCCACCGCGACCGGTATCGGGGCTTGAGCGCAGTCACCGGCTTCAGCGAGCAGGGCAAGCAGCTGGCGGAAACCGTCCGCGTCGTCCTTGATGCGCTGCTTGGCGACCAGTTTTCCCGTCTCGTCGACCAGCGCCACGTCGTGGTGGTCTTCCGCCCAGTCGATCCCGCAGGTGATTGTCAACTTCAAGCTCCCTACTCTTCGTGCTCGTCCTGGTGTGAGCCTGCGCAGGGCGCGCCGCGACCTAATAGGAGGGCTCGATGGCCCGACATCCGATGAGCAGTTCGCAGCCCCAGCTTCCCGCACGGTCCCCGGTCTCTGGAAGGAGCTCGGCGGCTCGCGTGGTGAGGGAGAGGTGGCCGTACGGACGGCTCAGGTCACGATCATGACGTCATCGTGGAGATGTTCGATGTGCTTCGGCAGGTGCACGGTGACGGGGCCCTCTGCCTGTGGAGAGGAGTCCGGCTCCAGGTCTTGAGTAGGGGTCACCCGTCACCGTGCACAGCTATTAGGTCTTGAGCATTGCTCCCTTCTGTCACCCATCCCCGCATCTCGGGGGAACCCCAGCCCCTGGTGTGGCTGAGCGCTGTAGGTGGCCAGTCTGAGCACTCTCGTTGGCGACTATCCGCTGTCGGCGTCGCTCGCGCTGCCCTCGACCGCCACTGTCGCCGTCGAGCTCGCCCCGACACCCGCCCTCCCGTCCACCGAGCCGCCCCAATCCGGGGCCGCGCGGGGCTTGCGGCGTTTCATGTCCGCCGTGGCTGCGGGGAAAGGGGAGCTGATCGCTGTATTCGGCGTACCTGTGATCAGCGAAACCCACCCGTTCCGTTAGCATGTTCGAGCTCGCAACGATCGCATTGAAATATGACAAAGCGGCTGAAATTGATATCTAGGGTAACGCGAATGTTTTCGCGAATAGACGGCAGAAATAGGTTCGCTGCATGGCGTCAACCACGCGTCATGCTGTGGGTCGCGGTGAGTGTGGTGGCCCTCGGATTCCTCATTGCACTGGAGGTCGCCGCGCGTCGGTACGGCGAGCCGGGGCCGATCACCGACCAGGCGCGAGAGGTGATATTCGCCCCCAAATCGGGGACGGTGTTGTACGTCAGTATGGCGTTGATGATGGTGGTGCTCACCTGGCGGCAGCGGTTCGTCGCGGTCGGCGCCGCGATCGGCATCGATGTCGTCTTCTGGCTCGTGCGGTGGGCGGTCGACGCCGAGATGATGTTCGGCAACGGCGCGTTGTGGGTGACTTTGGCCTGTGCCGTCATCGCTGTCACGCGCCGCACCGGCCGGGACCGTGTCCTGCTGCTGAAAGGCGTCGGACTGGCCCTGCTGCTGGTGGCCGGCCGCAAGACCGGCTACACCTGGCTGCTGATCACGTCGAAGACCCGCCCGGCGGTGCTCGACCAGTACGTGGCAACCGCCGATCATGCGTTGGGTAACCCGTCGTGGCTGGTAGGCCGGATTGTCGAGGCTACTGGCACGGTCGGCGCCCACGTTCTCGACTGGGTCTACATTCAGCTCGCGGTGGCCGCGGTCGTCGTCGCGCTGTACCAGCTGCGCAACGTGGCGGTCGAGCGCCGCTTCCCGGGCCATCATCTGGTGCGTACCTTTTTGGTCATCGGCCTGCTCGGGCCGGGCATCTACATGATTTTCCCGGTGGTCGGACCGATCTTCGCCTACGGCGCGGACGGGGGCCACTGGGCGGTGGCCAACCTGTGGCCCGACACGCCGCCGCCGGTCAGTACCCCGCACCCGATGCTCTTCGACGAGATCACCCCGCGCAATTGCATGCCCAGTCTGCACACGGCGTGGGCTACCGCGATCTTCATTCATTCCCGCAAGGGCCCGCGGGCTCTGCGATTCGCAGGCGCGTTCTGGCTGATCGCCACGCTCGGTGCAACGCTGGGCTTCGGCTACCACTACGGCGCGGACATCGTCGCCGGTGTGGTGTTCACGCTCACGATCGAGACGGCGCTGCGCTCGCTCGACCGCGGCTGGGACCGGTCGGGAATCCAGCTGGTCGTCTACGGCGCCGCGGTCTTCGCTGGGCTCTTGGCGTCGTATCGCTATCTGTCGGTGGAGATGGCCGGACATCCGTGGGTGTTCGGGCCGCTGCTCATTCTGGCGATGACCTCAGTGGTCTACGGCTACGTACGGACCACCAAGCTGTGGGACCGGAAGGCCGCGTCGACGCATCTGCCGGAACCGCGACGCGAACCGCAGCCCGAACTGGTTTGAGTCATGTTGCAGCGGGTCGTGGGCTGAGCGCCTCCCGGGTGGGGCCGGGAGTGTGGCTGAGCGCTGTGGTTGGCCAGTCTGAGCGCTCTCGTCGGCGACTGTCCGCTGTCGGCGTCGCTCGCGCTGCCATCGGCATCGCCTCGGTCGCCGTCGATGGAGGCCCGGACGCATGGGGCATGGGGCTGGTGGTGGGGACCCGTCCGGATGCTCCTGTTGCCGGCCTGTGTGAAGTCAGCGCGCGGCGGGGCTCCTGCGGGCCCCGCCGCGGAGTCGGGGCCCGCAGGAGCGCTCCGTTGTTGACGTGTCCCTAGAAGGGCTCCGCGGCCCGGAGGAGACCCTGCGGAAGGTAGGGGGATTCGACGCGGATGCCCCACCCGCGACGGCGAGCGTGGCAAGCCAGGGCGAGGATGTCGAGGTTGACGGAGGCGTCCGGATCGTCGGCGCGGTCGGCGACCTGGTAGTAGTCGCGGTGGGCTTCGAGCGCGTCGGCCAGGGCCAGGTTGAAGCTCTCCTCGTCGCCCTCCACGAGCTGCGACAGCAGCACGGCCGGCGGCATGGCGAAGCCCCAGTCCTTGGCCTTCTCGGCCTGCTGCAGCGCCCGCTTCGCGGCCGGTTCGGGATCAGTGCCCTTCAGATAGGCGTGGAGGGCTTCGCGGTACGCGCTGAAGGCGGAGCCGTCCGGCTGCGCGAAGGCAGGACCGGTGAGGACCAGCGGTGCGAGGTCCTCGCGTGCGCCGGTGATGAGGGCGAAGGCAGTGGCCTTCTGCCAGGTGCTGGCGCCGGCCTTCTCGCCGCGCTCGGCCCGGTAGCGCAGTGCGCGGCCGTCGACGGTCACCTCGGCCTCGGTGCCCGGCTCCGCAAAGGCGATGTGAAACAGGGCCGCCCCCGTCCGGGAGGCCAGCTTGAGGTTCGCGAGCTGAGGGTCCGTCACGTGGCCGGAGTCCTCCGCACGCCACTTGAAGAGTCGTTCCTGGTCGCTCATGACGCTGTTGAGCCGCCAGACGTCGAGGGATTCTCCGTCGACGGCGGTGAACGCCTCCTGGACGTGCTTCTCGTACAGGGCCGCCACCTGCGGGGGCACCGTCCGCTCGCAGGCCGGCCGCTCCACCACCAGCGGGCCCGCGGCAAGCGCGGCCACGGCGTCCGGCCGCCGATCCCTGCCGAAGCCCGCCACCCGGGGGCCGCGGCTCTCGAAGCCGGTGATCAGAGCATGCGGGAGGTAGCCGGTGCGGACGGCCGGTGCCCAGCCCAGGGTGTGGTAGGCGAGTGCGGCAAGGGCGATGGGGACAAGCGGGAGCAGAGTGCTCGGGGCGGCCGCAGGGCCGTGCAGGGTGGCGTGCCTGGCCAGGAGGTCGGCCAGCGCGGTATCGAAGGCATCCCGGTCCTCGGCGGCCAGGGCGCGCAGCGTGCGCAGCGCCACGCTGTCCGGCCGGTCCAGGAGGGCGTCACCAGTCTCCCCGGCGCGGGTACGGATGCGGTCCAGGGCCGCGTCGATGGCGGCGAGCTTGACCTGCGCGCTCGGCGGGTACTCCTCGTCGTCGCCGGTGTCGTCCAGGACCACGGCCATCAATCCCGTGGCCAGTTCGCCAACAGGCGTCCCCTGCGCCTGCTCGGCGAACTTCTTCCGGGCGAAGTGGAAGGCCTCGCCGTGCCACCTTGCTTTGTCTCTGAGGACCGACAGGCACAGTGCGTCGGTCCACTCCCCGGGCGTGATGCTCTCTGCGGGGGCATCCTCGCCCGGGTCGTAGCTCATGCCGAAGTTCACGTACTCCAGGAAGACCTGGAAGCGGCAGTGCGGGTGGTATGCGGCGTAGGCGACGGCGCCAGCAGCGGCTTCGGAGGCGTCCTTGAGGGCGGCCTTGGCCTCCGGGGTGTCGAGGTCGGGTATCTCGACGGAGAGGGCACCCAGGTAGTCGAGGAACGTGTCGGCGATCGACTGCCATTCGCAGGTGGTCATCCGGCCGGCCCGCGACATGGACCGCACCTGGCCCCCGATCCGGTTGGTGAAGTCCTCGCGCGCTGCCGACACGACGGCCTCGCCCACCTGGTGACGCTCTATCCGCACTGTCCTGCTCCTTGATCGAATCTCTGCGGACAGCCTAGGTGCGGGATCTGACAGGCCACGGCTGCCGGGTACGGGGGCTCCAGCCGGGCCGGGCCGAGGGTCTTGTGGCGGTGCGGGGGCGGTGATGCGGGCCGGCGCCTGGACCGAATGAATCCGAAGCATGCCACTGCCGTGACACGCCGCCGCCAGCATTGCCGAGAAACCAGCACACCCACCATCCCGTCAGCCACCACATGGGACCGATCACATCGGACTCATTCGTCTAGTGCCGCATCAGGCAACGTTCGTCCTGCAGGAAGCCCTGCCTGTTGACGGTTTCGGACGCTGGCGATAATCAACCGATGAGCGCTATCGATCGTCCTATGCCGCCCCTGAACAGCGACGAGCGCACGACGCTTGAAGGCTGGCTCGACTTTCACCGCATCACACTCGCCATGAAGTGCGAGGGGCTGGACGAGGAGCAGGCCGCCGTCGCGTCCGTGCCGCCGTCCGGCTTCACGCTGACCGGCCTGGTCCAGCACATGGCGGAGGTGGAGCGGAACTGGTTCCGTCGTGTGTTCGCCGGAGAACAGGCTCCGCCCATCTACGAACCGCAGGCCGACCCGGATGGCCCCGACGGTGGCTTCGATGTGGCTGCGGGCGCCACCCTGAGCGATGCCCTCGTCACCTGGCACACGGAGATCGCCCGCGCCCGTGAGCACTGCGCCGACCGTGCTCTGGCCGATACGGGTCGCTTCATGGAGCAGGACGTCAGCCTTCGCTGGATCTACGTCCACATGATCGAGGAGTACGCCCGCCACAACGGCCACGCCGACCTGGTCCGGGAACGCATCGATGGCACCACTGGCGTATAGCGCCCGAGGCCCGCTGCACGCGACCCCCGGCGGCCGGGGCGGTGGTGATGCGCTGCCCGTACGATGACCGGCGTGACCGTCCGCCGCGCCCTTGGCGCGGGCCCCAGGCAGGCGTAGGACGCGAGCATGCGCCTGCTGTAGCGAGTGGCGGAGTGGTCGGCGCCGAGGACCCGCGCCCGGTCCGCGACCACTCCGGCCATCAACCGCGCCGCCTCCGGGGACTCCCCGGCGATGTCGAGGTAGAACGCACGCATGTGGCGGCTCTGGACGGTGTCGGGATGGTCCGGGCCGAGGATCCGAGCCTGGTCAACCGCCAGCTGCTCCATCAGCCGCGCCGCAGTCGACGGATCCAGATCGCGCTCGGTCTCCCGCACCCGGGTGTAACGAAGAGTCAGTTCCTCATGGGTCGGCGGGACCTCTCCGGCCCGCTGCGGACCGGATTCAGGGAGTCGGCGACGGGGTAGCAGCAGGGGCACGGGAGGGGGGCCAGGGGGAGGCCGGCGTTGACGGCGGCTCGGTCGAGTTCGAGGCCGTTGCAGAAGCTGGAAAGGTGGGGCAGGTCGGTGGCGCGGACGGAGGTGATCCACTCGGTGAGCCGGGTGTCGTTGCCGGAGGCCGGGGTCAACAGCTCGGCGAACTCGCTCACGTATCTGGCGAGTTCGGTCATTTCGGGGCAGGTGGCGGTGAGGGCGGCCAGGAGGGTGGTCTCCTTGTCACGCAGGCGTTCGGGGTGGGTGAGCAGGAGCCGGGTGGCGCGGCGCGGGGTGGATACTGGCCTGTCGCCTTCGGCGCGGCCCTGGTTGAGGTAGCGGTGGAGCAGGTTGGGGCTGCCGGTGTATCCGAGGGCTTTGATCTCGCGGAAGAGTTGGGTGACGGGCACGGCGGGGTCGGCGGCGCGGCGGGTGCGGAGATGGTCTCGGTAGGGGTCTACGAGGGTGGGCCGGTACTGGGGGGCAATGCGCTGGGCCGTCGGCTCGGGTGAGCGGGCGTACCGTTTGGCGGTGTTCAGGGCCAGGCCCAGTCTGCGGGAGCAGTCGAGCAGGCCGACGCCCTGGGCGAGGAGGTCGTGGACCTTGTGCCAGCGTTCGCGGGTGGTCTGCTCGCGGACGCCGCCGGGGCGGGGCGGGTTGGCGGTGCCCCAGCAAGGGGCGTGGGCGCGAACCTCGGCCAGGGGCTTGGTGCACAGGTTGCTCCGCAGATGCCAGCGGTCGCTGACCTGCGCCGCGTCGGGAAGGGCCCGGCGTATGGCCTCGGCGTAGGTGGCCGAGCCGTCCCGGCACACGACCTCGATTCCCTCCTTCCCCCGCAGCCAGATCTCCAGGGTGGCGGCTTCGCGGTCGGGGAGCACGTCGACGCGTTCCCCGGTCTCGGCGTCGATGATGATCGTGGCGTAGCGGTGGCGGCGGCGCAGAGCGAAGTCGTCGACACCGATCACCCGTGGAACGGGCACCGTCGGAGTGGGGATGCGCCGCAGCAGGCGCAGGGCGGTGGCGTAGGAGACGGGCGCGGCCAGGACCCGGGTGAGGCGAGAGGCGGCCCGGCCGCATAACTCCTTGACCACCCCCGAGATCTGGCCGGTCAGACGCGTGGTGCGGCGTTGATGGCGCTCCAGCAACCCGGGAACCTGCTCGCGGAAGGTCTGCCGCCGGCAGCCCAGAACCGGGCAGACCAGGCGCCGCACCCGAACGCGGACCACCACCCGGCGGCCGTCAACTGGCACATCCGCCACCGTCCGGCCGTGATACCCGTGCACCCTCCCCGTCGCAACCCCGCACACTGGGCAGGGCGCGGGGGCGTCCCGGGTCCGGGCGGTGACTCGGATCACCGCGCCGCCGTCCGCCACATCTTCGATGACCAGCGCCGACAATCCGGAAACACCACGCCTGCGAGGAAGTTGATGTCAGTCATGTCTCATGGTGACAGGCAAATACTCAACGTCACCACCGACTACGGAACAGAGCCGATCGTTTTACAGTCCCAGCCCTGGCGATCTCGGCAGAGAATGCAGTTGTCCTCCACGTGGTTTCCATGAACGATCCGGGTGTGACCATGTTGTTTCTGACAGTCGGCCTGCCGGGGGCCGGAAAGACCATAAGGGCTCGGCAGCTAGCCAAGGAGCACAACGCGCTTCGGCTGACGCCTGATGAGTGGATGATTCCTCTGTTCGGCGAGCCGGAGGCGGACGGGAAGCGCGATGTCCTGGAAGGACGGCTGTTCTCGCTGGCCCTGGAGACGCTGAGGCTTGGAACAAACGTGGTCCTGGATTTCGGATGCTGGTCTCGTGACGAGAGGTCCGCGATCCGCTGGTTGGTGGAGTCCGTAGGCGCGTCCTGCCACCTCGTGTACGTGCCGGTGGACCATGAGACCCAATGCGCTCGGATCGCCCATCGCCAGTCGACCACTCCGGATCAGACCTTTCCGATGAACGAGGCGGACCTCTTGCACTGGAGGACGCTGTTCCAGGAGCCCAACGCCGCGGAACTCGGCGGGCACGAAATCGGCAGTCCGCCTCCTGGTTGGCCGGGCTGGCCCGAGTGGGCTGCCGATCGGTGGCCGTCTTTCACGTGACTGTCCGGCCCCACCTTGGTCAGGCCTCATCCGGGAGCCTGATCGACCGGCTACTCGCATGCTTCCCCTGTACACTCGCTCGTAGCGTTCATCGACGAGCACAAGGGCCGCTTCGGCGGCTTCGAGCCGATCTGCAGGACGCTCACCGAGCACGACTGCAAGATCGCCCCTTCCTCCTACTACGCCTACAAGAAACGGCTGGCCTCTCCGTCAACACGTTCGGTGCGGGACGCGGAGCTCAAGGAGCTGATCAGCCAGGTCCACACCGCCAACTACCGTGTCTACGGGGCGCGGAAGATCTGGCGCGCGCTGAACCGGCAGGGGCATACCGTGGCCCGCTGCACCGTCGAGCGTCTCATGCGCGAACTCGGCATCCAGGGCGCGATCCGCGGCAAACGCGTGATCACCACGCTCCCCGGCGGGCAGGTCGACCGGGCTCCGGACCGTCTCGACCGTGATTTCGTCGCCAGTGCCCCCAATCGCTGCTGGGTCGCGGACTTCACGCACGTCGCCACCTGGAACGGGGACAGCCACGGTCGACACGCCGACTTCCGGAACCAACCTGGCCGGGACACGCCTCTGTTGAGTCAGACCGCGGACGGACACCGGACCGGCGACATACCCCGGGAGAGCCAGCCCCGAAGAGCGGCAGACGGTTCACGAGTCACCCGGACCGGCGTCCTACGGCACGCTACGAGCGGCCAACCCGACCGCGTCCCGCTTTCTCCATATAAGTCGGCGGTTCAGTCAAGCGGTGCCCCGAAGCCCGGTGACACCCCCCCGAGGTCATGTCTTCGACAGGGGGCAAAAATCATGCCGGGCCCGGAGGCCAGCGGCCCCGTTGCAGGACCGCGAAAAACACAACGGGGCGACGAACCTGTAGGCCCCGGCTGAGCGCATCCTTCAGCGGGTCCGAACGGGGCGCGGGAGGGCGGGCTGTGTCCCGCCGGCGGGACCGCGCCGGAGCTTCGACCTCCGCGACATCCCACCCGTCAGTCCCGCCGAGGTCCCGTCCCGGTGCGACCCGGGCGGGTCCGCGGATACCGCTCATTCACCCTCTACCACAGTGGTTGCCGCGCCATCGAGTACGGCCACCATCCAGGCAAGTAAGTCCTTGTCGGCGCTCTCCGCCGCCCTTTGCCAGCGCTCTTTCTGCTGGTCCCTCAGCTCCAATTGGACGCGGACGACTGACTTCCCGCCGGCTAACTCTCGGCTGCCGCGGATCTGGCGCCGGAGCTCGTTGCGGGACCAGCCGAGCAGTTCCGTCTGGGTGAGCCAGTTGTCCTGCTCGGCCTCGGTGAGACTGGCGACCTCGGCGTGGTGCTGGAAGCTGAGCTTCGCCCGGCGCCGCTCCGGGCTGAACCGCCGGGCCACCCAGGCGTAGTTGCGAAGGGTCTGGTAGTCGAGTGAGGTCTCGACGATTGCCTCTTTGTACCGGTTTGGGTAATTCGACTGCCCGAAGATAAGCCAGTCTCCCAGCCACCAGGCGGAGGAGTCGGAGATCACGTGAATCTGCCGCCCCAGATTGCGCCATTCATCGATGGTCATGCTCTCCGATATGGAGAGCATGACCCTCTTGGTGATGGCCCTGCCGCCGACTCCGAGACGTTCCTGTGGGGACCTCGTCGTCGACACAGTGTTGTTCCGGCCCGACACTGTCGCTGTTCTGTGGCCAATGTCTGACATAGATCCTTTGCCTTGCCTTGGACTTTCGCTGCCTGATTGCGGCACGAGATTGCCAGGGTCGGCTAAATATTGACTATACGAAAACTTGACGTAATTTTTTGGTAGAGTTAAATTTTCGAAAAGGCCTTCACGGTCGTGGATTCCGGCTCCTCGCTGTCGAGTCAGTGGAGGCGTTGCGCGATCCAGACGCTGCGGGGAAAGTGTTCCAGATCGACAAGCTCGGCCGCACACCCTGCCGCGGCGAAGGCATCCCGGTACTGGGCATCGGTGAACAGTGACATCCGCACGGTTTCGGCGATATGTCGTATACCTCCGTCGGGGGTGGCATCGGCATAGTGCACGGTCATTTTCACTCGATTGTCGCAGTCTCTCTCCAATGCCGAGTGGGAAAGTCGATGGATTACCCGATCTTTCCGTCTGATCACATCGCTGGCCAAATATCCGGGAATGAATTCAGCCGGACGGAACCACGGTTCTATCAGGAGGATCCCTCGCGGGGTCAAATGATGCACCAGGCGATTGACGGCCGTCTGCAGTTCCTGGTCCGAGCGCAGGTGAGAGATGGCAAACATACAGATCACGGCATCAAATCGCGCCCTAATTTCAAAATCGCATATGTTGCCTGTGTGAAATTGGACACCCGGAATCATGTTCCTGGCGAACGTGAGCATGTCCCCGGACAGATCTAGCCCTTCGACCCGTTCGAAGAGGTCCACCAGGAAGCGCAGATGCAGGCCTGTCCCGCAGGCTGCGTCGAGCAGCGAGGAGGCTCCAGGTTTCCGTTCGCGGACCAGCCTCCCCACTTCCGCCGCCTGATTCTTGTAATCCTTCCCCCGGCTGCGCATGAGGAGGTCGTAGACTTCGACGTAATCCAGCTCGTACACAGAATCCCGTCCCTGCTTTCCATTTCGAATGTTACGTTTCAGATCTTCTTGTCCGGACCGGAAGTTTGGCGGAAGTTGTTACTCTTCGAGTGTGGATGGGTAGCTCTGGTATGATAGGTGTGCTGTTTTTGAATACGGAGGGGCGTTTGTAGTGAATGATTCAGGGCAGTCAAAAGTCTTCGATGTGGTCCAGACCGTGGCTGTGCTGGCCGCGATTCCGCTCGGTGTGATCCCCCTTGTTCAGTACCTCGCGAGCAGCGATCACGGCCGTCTGTTCCGCGCCCTGTTCGGGGAACAGACCGGCTCGATGGCCCTGTTGCTGCCTGGCCTGGTCATCGCCGTGGCGGTGGTGATCGTTGGAGTGGCGGAGGTCGGAAAGAAGCGCGGCGGCGCGTCGTAGCGAGGAGAGTGTCGCGGGCCCAGGGCCGACAGGCCGCCGGGCCCGCGACTGCTATCGGGCCAGGCACCACTCCAGCACCGCCATGGCGCTGTGCAGTTTGAACCGCGCCTGCTCGAAGGCGATGCTCGCAGGCCCGTCCAATACGTCGGCGGTGACCTCCTCCCCTCGGTGTGCGGGGAGGTCGTGCATGAAGAAGGCACCCGGACACCGGGCCATCACTGCGGCGTTCACCTGGAACGGTGCGAAGTCCCGCCGCCAGTTCGGATCGGTTTTGCTGGTCCCGGTGGTGTTCCATCGGGTGCCGTAGACGACGTCCGCCTCCGGCAGTGACTCCATGTCATGGCGCTCGCCGACCCAGCTGCCGTAGCGGCCGGCCAGGGTCCGCGCCTCGGCCAGTACCTTCGGCGCCAGACCGTAGCCCTTCGGCGTCCGGAATTCGATCGCCGTCCCGGGGAACCGGGGCAGCGCCAGAGCGAGCGCCGCCGCCGTGTTGTTGCCCTCTCCGACGTAGAGCAGCCTCAGACCGTTCAGCCGGCCGAAGCGGGCCCGCAACGTGGCGAGATCCGCCAAAGCCTGGGTGGGGTGCTCGTCGGCGCTCATCGCGTTGACGACCGCCGGGCAGTACTCGGCGATCAGGCGCATCTCGTCCGGGTCCCCGGCGGTACGGATCACCAGCCCGTCCAGCATTCCGCCCAGCACCCGGGCAGTGTCCTCAAGTGATTCTCCGGTGTTGAGCTGGAGATCTCCCGGGCCGTAGGTGATCACGCGGGCGCCGAGGCGCAGCGCCCCAGTGGTGAACGAGGTACGGGTACGGGTCGAGGTCTTGGTGAAGTACACGCCGATCACCCGTCCCCGCAAAGGCTCGTGCCGGGCCGTCGGGTCCACGGCGATCTCCCCGGCGCGCCGCACCATCCAGGCGAGGTCGGCGTCGGTGAGGTCGCGCAATGAGATGACATGGCGGGTGTCGGCCATGGGTTCACTCCTCGGAGTTGGGGAAGCGTGCGATGACTTCGTCCAGCCGGGCCGCCAGGGTGGATACGTGGGGCGGGAAAAGGGCGCTGCGGTGGTCGCCGGGAATCCGCCCGGAACGGACTCCGCCGGTTGCCAGCCGCCGCCACTGGTCCAGGTATCGGTCGAAGGTCCGGCCGATGATGTCCTCGTACCCGCCCTCCGCGAGCTCCTGGCAGACCAGCACGTCCACCGAGCCGGCGTACTGCGGGAACCGGTAGGTCAGCCGCAGCTCGGCCATTTGCCGCCATGACTTGATCCGGTGGGTCCAACCGTGGACAAGGTCGAGGTCATGACCCTCTTCCGCGAACACGGTGGCCCCGTCGTCGACAATCGCGCTCAGCACCTCCAACAGCCGGCTCCGGACCCGGGCGCGCTCCGGGCCGTCCGGCAACTCCCGCAGCCGGGTCAGCAGCGCATCGGCCCGGCGCAGCTGTGCCACGTTCGCAGCGAGCGGGTTGACGCCAGTGGAGGGGTACTCGATCGGGTCGATGAGCATCAGCCGGGGGTGCTCTCCGTCCGCACGTAGCTTGCGTGCCATCTCCCAGGCGATGCCACTGGAACCGCACCAGCCGAGAATGTTGTACGGGCCGTGTGGCCATGCCCGCTTCAGCTCGGCGACATACGTCGCCGCGACCTCCGCGAGGCTCTCCGGGTGCAGGGCGTGGCCGTGCAGCCCCGGCCATTCGAACGCCGCCACCGGACGTGTGCCGGCGTAGGTCTCGGCCAGCTCCCGGTACCAGTGAGCGCTTCCGCCACCGGGGTGCACGCAGAACAGCGGCTCGGCCGCACCGGTCTCCCCGAGCCAGATCAGCGGGGACGATTCTCCTCCGGTGTCCCGACGCGAGGACGCCTGACGCGCCATCGCACGCACCGTGCGGTGCTGGAGGAAGTCCCGGAAGGTCAGCTCGACGGAGTGACCTCGGGAGAGCCGGGCGATGATGCGCATGGTGAGCAGGGAATGACCGCCGAGCGCGTAGAAGTCGTCCTCCCTGCCTACGCGTTCGACACCGAGGGCCTCGGCCCAGGTGGCCGCGATCGCCTTCTCGACCGGCCCGACGGGGGGCTCGTACTCCGTGTCGCCCGGCGGCATTCCGGACTCGGGCGCCGGCAGCGCGTTACGGTCGACCTTGCCGTTGGCGAGCCGAGGGAACGCCTCCATGGCGACGAAGTGCGTCGGCACCATGTAGCCGGGCAGGGTCTTGCGGGCGTACCGCACCAGTTCCCCGAGCGGGAGCGCCTCCTGGCGCAGGATGACGTAGGCCGCGAGCTGCTGTGTCTCCGCCGGGCCGGGAACCGGACGCACCACGGCCGAACGGACCTCCGGATGCGTGGTGAGCACCGCCTCGACCTCGCCCAGCTCGATCCGGAATCCGCGGATCTTCAGCTGATGGTCACGGCGGCCCAGCACTTCGATACGGCCGTCCGCCAGCCGTCGCCCGATGTCGCCCGTCGCGTACATGCGGCTGCCCGGCACCGTGGTGTAGGGGTCCGGCAGGAACACGTCCGCGGTGCCGGACGGACGGCCGAGATAGCCCTGAGCCAGCCCGCCACCACCGACATGGATCTGGCCGGCCACCCCGAACGGCACCGGTTCCAGCTTGTCGTCGAGCAGGCGGCAGGCGGTGTCGCGGGGCAGGACCCACCGCGGAGCCGTGTTCGGGGCGTACCGGCTGCCGAAGCAGTACACGGTGGCCTCGGCCGGACCGTACATGTCCCACACACCGGCCTCGGTGGACCCTAGGCGCTGGGCCAGTGTGGCCCCGAGCGACTCCCCGCCGGAGACGCGGTGGAAGCCCGGCGGCGGAGTCCATCCGGTCTCGTCGAGCATCCTCCAAGTCGTTGGTGACGCCTGCATCAAGGTGGCGCCGTGCGCGCGGAGCACGTCGGTCAGCGAGACGGGGTCCTTGGCGTAGTCGTTCCCGGCGAGGATCAGCCGGCCACCCGCGGCCAGCGCGACGAAGACGTCCAGTTGCCAGACGTCGGTGGTGGTCGGCACCACGGTGGCCACGGCGTGGTCGGGGCCGAGACCCATGTCCTGGATCATCGACAGCACACGGTCGGACAGGGCCGAGTGCCGGACCATCACGCCCTTGGGGCGGCCGCTCGATCCCGAGGTGTGGACCACGTAGACCAGTTCCTCGGCGTGCGTCGGTCGCGGCGCCATCGCGGCGGGCAGGTCGCGTACCTGGGCGGGGAGCACGGCCTGGAGCGGGCCGGCCTGTGCCTCCGTCTCGGCTATGACCGTACGCACCCCCGCCTCGGTCAGGATCGCCGTGTTGCGTTCGGCGGGATGCGAGGGATCGACCGGTACGTACGCGGCGCCGAGGCCGACGACACCGATTACCGCCGCCACCAGGTCGGGCAGGGAGGCGGGCAGGCACACGCCGACCAGATCACCGGCCCGGACGCCCGACGCCCGCAGCGCGGCCGACCAGGAGCCGGCTCGTTGCCACAACTCCTCGTAGGTCAGCCGGTCCGCACCGAATTCGACGGCCACGGCTCGGGGGGTCCGCCGCGCGTGCTCGAAGACGAGCTCGTGCACCGCGCGGCCGGGGCCGGCGGCCTGACCGGGGTCGTTGCCCTCGGCGAGCAGCCGCAGACGCTCCTCGTGCGGCAGGAGGGAGACCTCGGCGCTGCCGTCCGGATCAGCGGCCATCAGGTCGAGCACTGAGCGGTACATGTCGGCGAGCAGCGCCGTGTGCCGCTCCCCGATCCGGCTGGACTTGGCGACCAGGACGAGGTCGCCGGCCTCGGTCAGCACGCACAGCGGGAACTCGTTCAGGCTGATGTCGGTGGTGTCCGAGGTGTCGACGGCCTCGCGGTCTAGCACATGGAAGTCGAGATAATTGAACGCCACGTCGAACAGCCGGTCGCCGTGGCCGAACTCCTGCTGCATCCGCGGCATCGGGAAGCGTCGGTGCGGCCACAGCTCGACCTCCCTGGCGAACACCTCGCTGACCAGATCCCGCCAGGTTTTCGCCCCGCCCGGGGCGACCAGTGGCACGGGGTTGAGGAACATGCCGCGGACCTGATCCCCGCCCTGAACCTCGGTGCGCCCGTTGCACACCAGCCCGGAGTAGAAGGCGTCGCCCTCGGCGAACGTGCGCCACACGGCGACATGGGCGGCGAGCAGCACGCTCTTCAGAGATGCCCGGGCCAGCCGGGCGAGGTGCCGCAACCGCTCCTCCATGTGCCGGTACGGGACCCGCAGGTGGTAGTCGCCCGGACCGTCCGGATCCGCCCAGGCGGGCGGAATGGTCAGTCGTACGGCGCTCTCCAGGCGCCCCGCCCAGAACTCGCGGTCCTCTGGGCCGTCGAGACTGCGCCGTTCCTGTGCGATGAAGTCGGCGAACCGGACCGCGGGCCGTGGTGCGTCCGGCGGTGTCCCTTCGGCGCGGATGGCCCGGTAACACGCGATTATCTCGGTGAGGACCGAATTGTGGCTCCATCCGTCCAGCACCGCGTGGTGTTCGGTGAGGGAGAGGTAGAAGCGGTCGTCCGCGACCCGATGGGCGTTCACCCGGATCAGCGGAGCCTCTCCGTGGGCGAACAGCCGCTCGCGTTCCCGTTGCCGGAACCCATCCATGAAGGACTTCTGGTCCTCGGCGGGCCGGTCCCTGAGGTCGGCGTGGCCGAACTCGGCCCGGGCGGCGGCGTACACCAGCTGGAGCGGCTCGGAGAACGTACGCAGATCGAAGGCGGTACGCAGTACCTCATGGCGGTCCACCACCGTGTCCACGGCCGCGGCGAGGGCGGGGGCGTCGAACGGGCCGTCATCGCGGATGAGGTAGCTCGTGATGTTGTGGTACAGGTTCCGCTCGGAGTCGGCGAGCATCTCGTAGACCATGCCAGCCTGCACTCCGGCGAGCGGATAGGCGTCTGACACTCCGTCCGGGACCTTGGCGCGGTCCGCCTCACCGATCAGCGAGAACGGAGGGACGCCTCCCTCTTCCGCCGGTGAGGCACCCCGCGAGGCGGCCAGCTCGGCGATGGTCTGATGCCGGAAGAGGTCCTGCACGGAGTAGGGGAGTCCGCTGGCGCGCAACAGGCCGACCAGGCGAACGGCACGGATCGAGTCTCCGCCGAGGGCGAAGAAGTTGTCGTGCACCCCGATCCGCTGCCCGCCGAGCACCTCCGCCAGCGCCGCGGCCATGGTTTCCTCGTCCGCTGTCCGCGGTGCGACGTAGGCCTCCGACCGCTCCTGCCGGGACCGTTCCGGGCTGGGCAGCGCGCTGTGGTCGAGCTTGCCGTTGGCCGTGAGCGCCAGCTTCGGTACGGATATGAAGACCGCCGGGACCATGTAGCCGGGGAGCCGCGCGGCCAGGTACCGGCGCAGGTCCGCCGTCGCCGCGGCGGAACCGTCCTTGGGGACCACGTAGGCGACGAGCTCCCGGTCACCGGGCGCGGCCTCGTGGACGGTGACGGCTGCGGCCGTCAGGTCCTGATGACCCGTCAGGCAGGACTCGATCTCTCCCGGCTCGATCCGGAACCCCCGGATCTTGACCTGCTCGTCCGAGCGTCCGAGGAAGCCGATGTCCCCGCCCGGCAGCACACGGGCCTGGTCCCCCGAGCGGTACAGCCGCGCACCCGGCGGGCCGAAGGGGTCCGGTACGAACCGCTCCGAGGTCCGGGCCGGCCGGCCGAGATACCCACGGGTGACCCCCGGGCCACCGACGTATATCTCGCCGGTCGCTCCGGCCGGAACCGGTCGCATCCGCCCGTCGAGGATGTGCAGGGTGAGGTCAGGCAACGGGGTGCCGATCGGACTGCGGTATCCGTCGAGGTCGTCGCGGCTCAGCGGCCGGGAGGTGACGTGCACCGTTGTCTCGGTGATGCCGTACATGTTGACCAGTAACGGAGTGTGGTCGCCGAACCGGTCCCACCACGGCCGGAGCATGCCCACATCGAGCATTTCCCCACCGAAGATCACCAGACGCAGCCGGAGGCCGTCGAGCAGCGGCTCGTTCCGCGCCGTCAGTTCCACCAGGTTGCGGAACGCGGACGGGGTCTGGTTCAGCACGGTCACCCCCTCGTCCGCCAGCAGCCGGACGAGATCCCACGGCGAACGCGCCACCTCCTGCGGTACGACCACGAGACGACCGCCGTGGAAGAGCGCGCCCCACATCTCCCAGACGGAGAAGTCGAAGGCATAGGAGTGGAACAGCGTCCACACGTCGTCCGTACCGAAGCCGTACACGTCCTCGTCGGCGTCGAGGAGCCGGACCACGTTGGCGTGGGTGACCTGCACGCCCTTGGGGCGGCCGGTGGATCCCGAGGTGTGGATGACATACGCGAGGTCGTCCACGTGCGCGTCACTCGCCGGGGCGTGGACGGGTGAGGCGGCGAGCAGGGCGCGTTGTGCGGGGTCGTCGAGCACGATGATCCCGCCGGGCACCGGGGCGGCCGAGACCCGCTCGGCCAGGGTGCTCTCGGTGACGATCACTCGCGCGGAGGCGTCGCGGATCAGGTGGTCGATCCGTTCCGCGGGGTGTGCCGGATCGAGCGGGAGGTAGGCCGCGCCCGCCTTGAGCGTCGCCAGCACGGTGACGATCAGATCTATCCCGCGCCGCAGGCAGATACCGACCAGGTCCTCGCGCCCGGCGCCGGCCGCGCGGAGCACGTGCGCCAGGCGGTTGGCACGGGCGTCCAGCTCGCCGTAGGTCAGATGCTCGCCGTCGCAGGTCAGCGCGACGGCATGGGGACGCTGCGCGGCCTGCTCCGCGAACCGCTCGTGAAGACAGGTGGCGGGGGCCGGTCCGGTCGGCCGCCGCGCCTCGTCCTGACTCACCAGGGGCAGTTCACTGATCCGGGTGCCGGGCTGTCCTACGGCCGCGTCGAGCAGGCGCACATAGTGTTCGCCCATCCGCCGCACGGTGCGCGCGTCCGTCAGGGAGTGGGGAAAGGTCACCGAGCACGTCACCGAACCGTCGGCGTGTTCCTCCAGTGCCCAGGTGAGGTCGAATTGGGCGTGCCGCTGTTCCAAGGGGATCAGCTCCCCGGTGAGGGCACCCGCCTCGAACCGGAACGGCTCGTTGTTCTGCAGGACGAAGTTGACCCCCACCAACGGATGGGTGGCGAGGTCACGGTCGACCACCAGCGCGTCGACGACGCGCTCGAACGGCACGTCCTGATGAGCGTAGGCGTCGACCGCCGTGACCCGGGCACGCCGGAGCAACTCGGTGAACGACGGGTCGCCGGACAGGTCCGCGCGCAGCACCAGCGTATTGAGGAACAGGCCGATCAGATCCTGGGTGTCGGCATGGGTCCGTCCCGCGATCGGGGACCCCACGGCGAAGTCGCTCTGGCCGGTGTACCGGTGCAGCAGAGACCAGAAGACGGCCAGGTACACCATGAAGGGGGTCGCCCGCTGGGCACCGGCCAGCGCGCCGGCGCGCCTGGCCAGTGCGGCCGGGATCTCGAAGGTGACCGTCGCACCGGAGGGTTCCCAGAGCGCGGGGCGGGTGCGGTCGGTGGGCAGCTCGAGCGCCGGCAGGTCGCGCAGCTGCCCGACCCAGTACTCCAGCTCCCGGTCCAGGCGCTCGTCGGAGGCGTGGGCGCGCTGCCAGGCGGCGAAGTCGGCGTACTGCAGCCGGGGTTCAGGCAGTGACTCCCCGGCGCACAGAGCGGCGAGTTCACGGGCGAGCAGACTGCCGGACCAGCCGTCCACCGCGATGTGGTGCACGGTGATCGCGAGGACGTGCTCCTCGGGCGCCAGCCGGATCAGCCGGGCCCGCAGGACCGGGCCGGTGGCCAGATCGAACGGTCTGCTGCTCTCCGCGTACAGCAGGTCGTCCAGTTCCGAGGGGCTCGCACCGGTGAAGTCATCGGTCAACAGATCGACGGCGGACGGCGGATCGATGGTCTGCGCCGGTTCCCCATCCTCGTCAACGGTGTACCGGGTACGCAGGATCTCCTGGCGGCGCACCAGTTCGTTGAGTGCGCCCCGGATGTCGGCCTCGGCCGCCGGGCCCGTCAACCGGAACACCAGCGGCACCAGGTACTCGGTGCCTCCGGGGCGTAGCTGGTCCAGCACCCACAGACGGCGCTGGGCGAAGGAGAGCGGCAACGATCCGTTCCGAGGTGCCACGGGAATGTCGAGGCCGTGTGCCGCCTGTTCCGGTGCACGCTGACGCAGACGATCGCGGAGCAGCTGAGCGCCACTGCTCGACGCATGCTTCGGCTGATCAAGGCTCATGTTCTCGTCCCTAAGATCGTGTGACGGCTGGGTCGGCGTGGGCCGGTGCGCTGTCGGCTTCCGCCAACCGGGCGAGCGCGTCCGTCTGGGCGGCGACGGTGGTCGCCTCGAACAGCAGACGGAGTGGGATGTCCATCCCGAACAGGTCCCGCAGCCGGGTCGCCAGCCGCGTCGCGAGCAGGGAGTGGCCGCCGAGGTCGAAGAACTCCTGGTCCACTCCCACCCGCTCGATCCCGAGCACCGCGGCCCACGCCTCGGCGACGGCTTCCTCGACCTCGTCACGGGGAGCGGTGAATCGCTCCTCCTCAGCCTGGGGGCCGGGCGGCGGCAGCGCCTTGCGGTCCACTTTCTCGCTCGCTCCGAGCGGCAGTTCGCCGAGCCGCACGAAGGCCGCGGGCACCATGTATTCGGGGAGCCGGTCCCGCAGATGGGCGCGCAGGTCGGCGCCCGTCACGTCGGGTGCGTCCGGGTGGGGCACCACGTAGCCGATCAGCCAGCGGTCACCACCCGGTGCGCTCCGCATCGCTACGGCGGCCGCCCGCACGGCCGGATGCCGGGCCAGGGCTGCCTCGATCTCACCGAGTTCGACCCGGAAACCGCGGATCTTGACCTGTGCGTCCGTCCGGCCGAGGAATTCGAGGGCACCGTCCGCGCGGCGGCGGGCCAGGTCCCCGGTCCGGTAGAGCCGTTCACCCGGCTCGTCGCCGTACGGGTCCGGTACGAACCGGTCGGCGGTGGCGCGCGGTTGCCGCAGATAGCCCCGGGCGAGTCTGACGCCGCCGAGGTGCACCTCCCCGGCCACCCCGGTCGGCACAGGCTGCATCCGCTCGTCCAGTACGTACACCCGGGCTCCGGGAAGCGGCTGTCCGAGCGGCACGCTCCGGTCCAAGCCGCCGGTGGCCAGGTCGGCTTCGCCGACCTGCTGGGTCAGCGCCGCGACGGTGGCCTCGGTCGCGCCGTAGAGGGTGACGAAACGGGCGTCCAGCCCGGTGGCGAACCAGCGTCGGGCGTCCTCGAGGGTGACCACATCACCGGCGACCACCACGTTCCGCAGTGTGGTCGGCCGTACGCCGCGGTGCGTGACCGCGGCCGCCACCTCACGGTAGAGGTGCGGGACGACGGCCAGTTGTGTGACCCCGGTCCGTGTGATCAGCGCGGGCAGTTCGGCCGGGGACACCGGACCGGGATCACCGACCACCACGGTCGCCCCCAGCAGAAGCGGTGCCAGCATCTGCTCCAGGGCCGGATCGAAGTGCGGCGGCGCCAGGAACAGCACCCGGTCGTCGGACCGGTAGCCGAGTCGCGCGGCCATCACCCTGGCATGGTGGGTGAACGCCTCGTGCGTGATCATCACGGCCTTCGGGCGTCCGGTCGACCCGGAGGTGTGGACGACATAGGCCAGGCGGCCGGGGTCGCCGGGGGACAGTTCCACCGGTGGGGCCTGGTTCGGCGCGTCGACCAGTACCGCTGGCGCGGGCAGCTCTCCCAGACGGGAGAGGGCCTTGGCGTCCGTGAGCACGGCCGACGGCCGCAGCTCGTCGAGCATCGCCGCCAGACGCTCGGCGGGCTGCGCGAGGTCCAGCGGCGCGAACACGCCCCCGGCCCGGAGAACCGCCAGCAGAGCCGTGACGGACGCCGTGGACCGGTCCAGCACAACGGCCACCGGGGATTCCAGCCGGGTGCCCGCGGCGACCAGCCGCCGTGCCAGCGCGTCCGCCCGTACGGCGAGCTCGGCGTAGCTGAGCTGTTCGCCGTCCCCGGTCACCGCGACGGCCTCGGGGGTGCGGGCGGCCTGGGCGGCGAACGCCTCGTGGGCACACTCCGGTTCGACGGGCGTTCTCGGTGGGTTCCAGCCGTGGAGCAGCCGTTCGCGTTCCGGTCGGTCCAGCATGGGCAGCCGGCTCAGTGGGCGGCGGGCCCCGGACCCCATCGCCGTGGCGAGGGCGCGGAAGTGGTGGGCGATCCGGCGCACCGTGGCCTCGGTGAACAGCTCGGTGGCGTACTCCAGCTCCATCCGATACCCGCCGTCGGGCTGGGCGGTCAGCAGCACGGTCAGGTCGAACTTGGCGCCGGTGTGGTCCGTCTCGAAGGGCTGAACGTCGACTCCGGCCAGTGTCAGGGGCCGCGACGGCGATTCCCGTACCCCGAAGGTTACGTCGACCAGGGGCGACCGGGAGAGGTCACGCTGCGGGGCGAGCTCGTCGACCAGCCTGTCGAACGGGAGCCGGTCGTGGCCGAACGCGTCGAGGGCATGGTCCCGCACCCGGCTGATCAGCCGCTCCGGCGTCGGGTCGTCCGAGAGATCCACCCGCAGCACGAGGGTGTTGACGAAACATCCGGCGACGTCCTCGATCTCCGGGTGCCCACGTCCGGCGACCACGGTGCCGACGGCCAGATCGCTCGCACCGGTGTAGCGCCCCAGCAGGGTGTAGAAGACGCTCAGGAGGGTCATGAAGGAGGTGGCGCCCCGCTCCCGGCCCAGGCGCAGCAGCGGCTGGGCCTCCGCGGAGGACAGCGTCTCGCGCACGACGCCGCCGACACCGTCCCGTACCGCCGGCCTCGGCCGGTCGGTGGGCAGGTCCAGCGGCCGCATCCCGCTCAACCGCTCACGCCAGTACGAGAGGTCGGCGTCCAGCGCCGGGCCGGACAGCTGCCCGCGCTGCCAGGCGGCATAGTCCACGTACTGCACGCGGAGGGGCTCCAGCGCCGCCGGCTGCCCGGCGGCATGCGACCGGTACAGCTCCGACAGCTCACGTGCCAGCACGTCCTCGGTCCAGTCGTCCGTGAGAATGTGGTGCATGAGCACGACGAAGACATGGTCGTGCGCCCCGATCCGGATCAGACGCGGGGCGAACGGTGCTCCTGCCGAAAGATCGAACGGCTGCTCGGCCAGCGAGCGGATCAGCTGCCGTACGTCCCGCTCTCTCTCCTCGCCGGTGAGCGCGGTGACCGGCAGCGGGAAAGGCCCGGCGGGGGCCACGGTCTGGCCCGGCGCTCCTTCCGGGCCGGTCACGTAACGGGTGCGCAGGATCTCGTGGCGGGCCACCAGGTCGCGTACGGCGGAGCCCAGGGCATCGGTGTCCAGCGGCCCGCGCAGGCGGAACCCCCAGGACACCCGGTACTCGGGGCTGCCGGGGTTCAGCCGGTCGAGGAACCACAGCCGCTGCTGGGTGAAGGAGAGCCGCGCCGGACCGGACCGTTCCTGTGGGTCGAGTACCTCGATGTGGTCGGCCGTCTCCTCCTCGCCGAGGTGCGCCACGCGCTCGGCCAGCGCCGCCACGGTGCGCGCCTCGAACACCGTCCGTACGGACACGGGGACGCCCAGGGCGGCGCGGAGCTTTCCGGCGACCCGGATCGCGAGCAGGGAATGACCGCCCAGGTCGAAGAAGTCGTCGTCGGCGCCGATGGTCTCAAGCCCGAGCACATCGGCCATGAGGTCGGCGACCAGCTTCTCCTCCGGTGTCGCGGGTGCGGGCCCTCCGGTGCCGCGGGTGCCGGAGGGGGCCGGCAGGGCGGCCCGGTCGGTCTTGCCGCTGCTGGACAGCGGGAGGCCGTCCAGGGGAACGAAGAGGGACGGCACATAGGCTTCCGGGAGCCTGTCCAGCAGATATGCGCGAAGATCCCGGTGAGCCGGCGGCTCGGCGCGTGGCACCACATAACCGACGAGCCAGGGTTGGCCGTCCGGTCCCGGGCGGGGGACGACCACTGCCGCGGCCACGGCGGGGTGCCGGGCCAGCACGACTTCGACCTCACCCGGTTCGACCCTGATACCGCGGATCTTCACCTGGTGGTCCATCCGGCCGGTGAACTCCAGCACTCCGTCCTTGCGGCGGTGTACCCGGTCCCCGGTCCGGTACGCGCGAGCGCCCGGTGGGCCGTACGGGTCCGGGACGAACCGGTCGGCGGTCAGCCGGGGGTTGCCGAGGTAACCACGGGCCAGACCGGCTCCGGCCACCCGCAGTTCGCCAGTGCGTGCGCGGGAGCCGTCCGGGGCGAGCACCTCCGCCCGCGTGCCGTCCAGCGGCAGACCGATGGGCACGGCTCCGGTGCCCGGGCCGTCGAACTCCCATGAGGTGACGTCGATCGAGCACTCGGTGGGCCCGTAGGTGTTGACCAGAAGCGCGGGGAGCCGTGTGGTCAGCCGAACGGCCAGCTCGTCGGTGAGCGGCTCACCGGCGGAGAAGAGCAGCCGCAGCGACGTGCAGCCGTCCAGACCGGGCTCCTCGGCGAGGGTCCGCAGGAACGTAGGCACACCTTGCAGTACGGTGATCCGTTCCCGTGCCAGCACCTCGACGGTGAGCGCGGGGTCGCGCTCGGCGCCGTCGGGTGCGAGCACCACCGTTCCACCGGTGACGAGCGGCCCGAAGAACTCCCAGACAGAGGCGTCGAACGTGACGGACGTCTTCTGGAGCACCCGGTCGGCGGCGGTGAACGCGTAGCGGCCGACGGCCCAGCGGACCCGGTTGAGGATCCCCCGGTGCACCACGGCCACCCCTTTGGGACGACCGGTCGAGCCGGAGGTGTACATGACGTACGCGAGCCCGTCCGGGTCGGTCGCGCCCTCCACCGGCGTGGCCGGGCGGGCGTCGATCGCGGCATGCCCGGCGAGGGGCAGTACCGGCACTTCGGGCAGTACGACCGGCGCCTCGGCGTCAACCAGCAGCAGGCGGGCGCGCGCGTCCCGCAGCATCCACGCCAGCCGCCGCGACGGATGGGCGGGGTCCAGCGGCATGAACGCGGCTCCCGCTCGCAACACCCCCAGCAGCGCCACCGCCAGACGCGGCCGCCGCGGCAGACAGACGGCCACGACCTCGTCGCGGCGCACACCGCGGGCGCGCAGTTCGTGAGCCAGCCGGTTGGCCGCCCGGTCCAGTTCCCGGTAGGTCAGCCCGCCCCCGGCGGACTCGACCGCCAGGGCGTCCGGGGTCAGGCGAGCCTGACGGGCTACCAGTTCCGGCAGCCCGGGCTCGTGGCACTCTGGGTGGTTCATGGGTCACCTCGACTCGATCAGTCGGTCGTCAACTGGCCTGGCCGGCCATTCGCTGCCGCAGGCTGAGCGGCCGCATATCGGTCCAGACCCGCTCGATGTGGTCGAGGCACTCCTCGCGGGAGCCGGATGTTCCCTCGGCTCGCCATCCGGCGGGGATCTCCCGGTCGGCGAACCAGACGGAGTACTGCTCCTCGTGGTTGATCACCACCAGGTACTGGTCGTGCGTGGACATGCTGTTCCCTTCTCGTGACTGGTCCGGCGTCTTCGGTGCCGCCGTTGACCGTGGCGAGGACTGTTACGCCGCGAGGTCGCGGCCTTCGCGCCGCGCGACCGGCCGGCACCGGTGGCGGGGTGGGGCTCCGGTGCCGAGGCGGCCGACGAGTCCGGACGGTGCCGGGCCCGGCCCTGACCGAAGGCGGCGTTCGGGCGCGACTCGTGCCGCGGCGCCGACGTCGCCGCGGCGCGGGGTCAGCATGCCGCTCTCGCCTTCCACAGATGCTGGATGTCACCGAACTGCGCGTTCACCCAGGTGTCGGAGTAGATGGTGTCCAGGTAGCGCTCGCCCCGGTCGGGCAGCAGCAGGACGCAGTTGGCGTCCGCGGGCAACTCGCCGAGTCTGCGTTCCACGGTGCTGACCACCGCGCCCGAGGAGCCTCCGCCGAGAATCGCCTCCGTGTCCACCAGCCGGCGGCAGCCGACCACGCAGTCCTGATCGGTCATTCTCGCCACCGAGTCCGCCATGCCGTCGAAATGGAGTTCAGGGCGGACGGCCGCGCCATGGCCGGGAACAAGGCGTTGGCAGCCCGCTTCACCGAAGATGGCGCTGCCCTCGGCGTCCACCGCGACGATATGGGTCGCGAGCCCGTTGCGCGTGATGAATTGAGAGCAACCGTGGATCGTTCCGCAGGTGCCGGTGGCGACGAACAGGTAGTCCACTGCTCCGTCGAGCTGCTCGGCCACCTCTCGCATGATGGCTTCCTGGGCCTTAGCGTTGCGCACGTTGGCGTACTGATTGGGCCAGAAGACATGCGGAATGTGCTGGCGAAGTTGCTGTACTCGCCGCAATCTGGCGGGCAGGAATTCTCCCGTCCTGCTGTCCCGTTCGGTGACCATGCTCAGTTCCGCGCCGTAGGCCCGGAGGATTTCTCTGTTCTGCGTGGTCGTCTTCGGGTCCACCACGCAGATGAAACGGAGTCCGTACAACCGGCAGACCTGGGCCAGGCCGATCCCGAGATTCCCCGAGCTCGACTCGACCACCACGGAGATCCCCGGTGTCAACTCCCCGCTCTCGATCGCACCGAGCACCATTCCGATGGCTGCCCTGTCCTTGACGCTGCCGCCCGGATTCAGCGCCTCCAGCTTCGCGTAGAACCTGGCCTTCGAATCCGGGAAAAGCCGCTTAAGCGGCACCAGTGGAGTGGATCCGACAGCCGAGAGAATACTGTCGTGGGCACCACCCCCTGCGCGCAGGTTCTTCACCATGTCGGAATCTCCCTATCAGGCTGATCCTGCCTCACCGGGCGCAGCGGTCGGGCGGTCCGGTGACTTCTTCTCGGCCGCGAGACGCAACAACCGGTCCACGAGGGCGTCGAGTTGATTCTTCTGTTCCGCGATGACGAAAACGTGCTCTGCCATGTCGCCGAAGGTCTCGCCCCGGAAGTAACCCACCTCCTCGAGGAGCATTACCTCGGTCGACTTCTCCAGCTCCAGCATCAGCTGGACCGAGGAGAAGGAGTCGAGATCGGTGAGCAGGTTCGGCCGCGGCACCCCGGGCTGCTCCCCGCAGATCATGTACGCGGCGTCCCGCACGAGTTCGGTCAGCGCGCCAACCACCACGGGATCTCTGTCTGCGGCCACTGTCCCGTTCGACATGATTATTGCCCACGCTCCTTTTCCCGTAACAAGATTATTTCGGCCTGTGCGGCCAATAAATCAAAACACCCGGCGGCGACGAGAGCCGTCGGCCGGTCACCCGACAAGACGCCCCATCGTTTCCACAGCGGGACGGACGTGTCCAGTCCATGTCCCGCTGGCGGGACAACGCGGAAGGCGTCACCGTACCGCCGCAATGGAAGACGCTTGACTCCGGGGCAGCTCTATTATTAGTTTCCCTGAGGTTTTCGGTGATTGAGCGCACCGGAGGAGTCCCAGAAAGAGGGCCGTCAATCATGTTGTATCCGCACACCGAGTCGGGGCAGGTAGTTCTGCGTCCTGCCAGAGAATCCGACGCGGCGGACGCCTACGAGATTCTGTTTCAGATCGGGTACTGCGGGCTGCCCACGATCGACGAATATGTCGCCTCCTTCGGGCGTGGAGCGTCCGCAGTCTTCCTCGTGCACCGCAAGGGCGGTGAAGAACTGGCCGGCCTCGCCACCATCTCCGACCTGAACCCGGCCGGTCACGTGAAGGTCGAAGTCAATATGGCCGCAGATCAGCCGATCGAGCTGCTTCGGGATGCGAATGTGCTCTGCACCAACTTCGCGTTCTCGATGTGGCGGACGCGGAAGGTGTACTTTCACACCACTCGGACGAGCGCGGAGGCGCTGGCCTTCGGCGACGAGTACTCGGCGATGATTCGCGCGGAAGCGGTGCTGCGCAACTATGTGTTTTTCCAGGGCCGTACCTGGGACGTGAACGTCTTCTCCGTCCTGCGGGAAGAATGGGATGAACATGGCGTTGAGTTCCTGAATGTGATCGCCACCTGAATCGAAACTGTACGTTCTACCGGAGGTGACGCGCCATGCCCCTTTCCGTCTGGGGTTACCTGTCCGAGTACGAGAAGGAGCGGGATGAAATCATCGAGGCCGTCGACTCGGTCTTCCGTTCCGGGCGGCTGATTCTCGGCGAAAGCGTGGCGTCTTTCGAGCGAGAATACGCGGCGTATCACGGAGTGCCGCACTGCGTCGGGGTCGACAACGGAACCAACGCCATCGTGCTGGGCCTGCGGGCGCTCGGTGTCGGCCGCGGCGACGAGGTCATCACCGTCTCGAACACAGCGGCACCGACGGTGCTGGCGATCGAAGCCGTAGGCGCTCGGGCGGTGTTCGTCGACGTCCACCGCGACAGCTACCTCATGGACGTGGATCAGGTGGAGGCGGCGATCACCTCCAGGACCGCCTGTCTGCTGCCCGTCCATCTCTACGGTCAGTGTGTGGACATGGGGCCGCTGGAAGCCATCGCCGCGCGGCACGGCCTTCCGATCCTGGAGGACTGCGCGCAGGCCCACGGGGCCACCCACCATGGACGCGTCGCGGGCTCGATGGGTAAGGCGGCGGCGTTCTCCTTCTACCCCACCAAGGTGCTCGGCGCCTACGGGGACGCCGGGGCGACGCTCAGCCGCGACGCCGAGGTCGACGCGCGGCTGCGGCGGCTGCGGTACTACGGCATGGAGGAGGTGTACTACGTCGTGGAGACGCCGGGCTACAACAGCCGCCTCGACGAGGTGCAGGCCGAGATCCTGCGCCGCAAGCTGACCCGCCTCGACGAGTACATAGCCAGGCGCCGCGCCATCGCGGCACGGTACGCCGAGGCGTTCCGGGGCACCGAGCTGCTCACCCCGCGGGTCGCGCCCGGCAACACACACGTCTATTACGTGTACGTCGTGCGGCACCCCGAGCGGGACGAGGTGATCGCCAGGCTCAAGCGGCAGGACATCCTGCTGAACGTCAGCTACCCGTGGCCGGTGCACACCCAGTCCGGATTCGCTCATCTCGGCTACGGCACGGGCTCCCTGCCGGTCACCGAGGAACTGGCCGGCCAGATCTTCTCACTGCCCATGTACCCCTCGCTCACCGAAGCCGAGCAGGAACGGGTCATCGACGCGACGCACAGCGTGCTGGCCGAGCTCTGAGCATGACGCCCCGCCGGACAACCCTTCCGTGCCGACCCGCCACGGTGCCGCGACGACAGGAGGACTCATCGTGAGGGACCGACTCATGACCGCACCACACCGGGCCGGGGGCCGGACAGCGAGATCCGGGCGGCACTCGGCCGGCTCGTTGGAGGAGTTCCACGAGTGGTGGGCCGACCGGCATCTCCAGGGCCGTTTCCACGTCGAGCAGATCCCGTTCTCCGAACTGGACTCCTGGTCCTTCGAAGCCGATACCGGCAACCTCGCGCACGTCAGCGGCCGGTTCTTCACGATCGAGGGGCTCCAGGTCCGGGACAACGGCCGGGATATCTGGTCGCAGCCGATCATCAACCAGCCGGAGATCGGCATCCTCGGCATCATCGTCAAGGAGTTCGACGGTGTACTGCACTGCTTGATGCAGGCCAAGATGGAACCCGGCAACATCAACACACTGCAGTTGTCCCCGACGGTGCAGGCGACCCGCAGCAACTACACCCAGGTCCACCGCGGCATGTCCACACGGTACTTGGAGTACTTCATCGGCCCCGGTCGTGGCCAGATCCTGGTGGACGTCCTCCAGTCCGAACAGGGTGCCTGGTTCTGGCGCAAGCGCAATCGCAACATGGTGGTCCTCGTGACCGACGACATACCACCGCACGACGACTACCGCTGGCTGAGCCTGGAACAGATCCGCGAGCTGAACCACTCCGACCATCTCATCAACATGGACGCCCGCACGGTGCTGTCGTGCATGCCCTTCCCGCTGCCGGACGAGTCCCAGCTGCCCACCGGGGACCCCTTCCGTGACGCGCTGATCCGCTCCTGCCAGTACCAGCAGGACGGGGTCGAGACCCGGCACACCTCGGGGGAGATCCTGAGCTGGTTCACCGAGGCGAAGACCCGCTGCCACTGGACGGCGCGGCTGACACCACTGGCGAAGGTCAGCGGCTGGACCCGCGACGACGTGGAGATCGCCGATGAACACCGCCAGCACTTCCGCATTGTCGCGGTGAGTGTGGAAGCCGGGACCCGCGAGGTACAGCGATGGACCCAACCGCTGCTCTTTCCCCGGGGGGAGGGGCGGGCGGTCTTCATCGTCCGGATCATCGACGGAGTGCTCCACGTGCTGGTGCAGGGCCGTCCCGAGTACGGCCTCATGGACCTGGTGGAGATGGCACCCACGGTGCATCTCTTGCCGGGAACCGGGGTCTCGGCGGTGGAGGACCCCTTCCTGCGCGAGGTGCTGGTCTCCAGGACGGCGACGGTCCGTTACGACCAAGTCCTCTCCGAGGAGGGCGGACGGTTCTACAACGCGCTCACCCGGTACCAGATCACCGAGGTGGGCGAGGAAGTCCCGCTCGACCCGCCGCGCAACTACTGCTGGATGACCGTCCGCCAACTGATGGACCTGCTTCGGCACGGTCACTACCTGAACATCGAAGCCCGTAGCCTGCTGGCCTGCCTGCACAGCCTCTACTGACCTGTGCGGGCTCGATCCACCTTCGGAGTCCGGTCGGATATGAACACGGCGCACATCACCGATCTCTCGTTGCCGAATGCCCATCAGATATCTCCCGTCCGCCATGTCGACAGGCGGGGCTTCTTCTACGAGGCGTTCCGCACCGAGACGGTCAGCGAGGCCATCGGCTACCCGTTCCGGGTCCGCCAGTTCCACTGTTCCGTGAGCCGCCGCGGCACGATCCGCGGCATTCACGGCACCCTGCTGCCGCCGGGCCAGGAAAAACTGGTGACCTGCGTCCGCGGTGAGATCATGGGCGTGGCCGTGGACCTCCGGCTGGGATCACCGACCTTCGGCCGGCACCAGACGCTTCACCAGGTGGCCGGCAACGGGGTCTCCCTGTACCTCGCCGACGGTTTCGGCCACGCATTCCTCGCGCTGACGGACGACGCCTGCGTCACCTTTCTCTGCTCCGAGGAGTACCGGCATGGCACGATGCTGCACGTCAACGCTTTGGACCCGGACATCGGCATCCCGTGGAACGTAACCGGGCAACCGGTCATGTCGGTCAAGGACGCCGCCGCGCCCACCCTGGCGCAAGCGGCGGACATGGGTCTGCTGCCCACCTACCAGGAGTGCCTCGCGCATTATGAGGCCCGGCGGGCCTGAGTCCGCACCGCCTTTCCGCCCCACCCTGCACCGAGCGGAGCCGACTGCCGTATGAGCGCTGAAGAGACCCATCCGCTTCGCATGGGGGTGATGGGCTGCGCGGACATCGCCTGGCGGCGGACGCTGCCGGCACTGGTCGCCGACGCGGCGATCGACGTCACCGCCATCGCCAGCCGAAGTCTGGGGCGTGCCACCGAGTTCACCGACCGGTTCGGCGGTGTCCCGCTGGCCGGTTACGACGTGCTCCTCGCCCGGCCGGACGTGGAAGCGGTCTACATCCCGCTTCCGGGGATGCTGCACGCCGAATGGGTGGAGCGCGCACTGGAGGCGGGCAAGCACGTCCTAGCCGAGAAGCCGATGACCGCGAGCCCCACCCTGACCGCCCGGCTCATCGAGGTCGCTCGGGCGCGCGGGCTGGTGCTGCTGGAGAACTACATGTTCCTGCATCACTCCCAGCACGCGGCCGTTCGGGAAGTCATCGATAGCGGCGTGATCGGCGAAGTCCGCGGCTTCTCCAGCGACTTCACCATTCCCCCCAAGCCGGACGGTGACATCCGGTACCAGCCGCAGGTGGGCGGAGGCGCCTTCCTCGACTTCGGCGGCTATCCCGTTCGTGCGGCACTGCACTTCCTCGGCGGTGAACTCGACGTCGTGGGAGCCGTCTTCCGCCAGTACGGCGCCCGCGACGTGGTGATGTCGGGCAGCGTGCTGCTCTGTACGCCCCAGGGAGTTCCGGCGCAGCTCACCTTCGGCATGGAGCACTCGTACCGGACCAGCTACGAAATCCGGGGGAGCGAAGGGCGGCTCTTCCTCGACCGCGCCTTCACCCCGCCGGAGAGCTATCAGCCGGTGCTGCGCATCGAGCGCCAGAACCACCGTGAGGAACGTGTCCTGCCCGCCGACCACCAGTTCGCCAACGTCATCGCCTTCTTTGCCGATGCCGTACGCCGCGATGACGAACTGCGCCTCCAGCAGCAGGAGACACTGAAACAGGCCTGGCTGATCGAGCGCGTCGAGCAGGTCGCCACCGTGGTCAAGGTCTGAACCCCGTACCGGGCGGTGACGGACGCGCCGCCCGGTACGGGGTTCAGGTGGTCCACTCCGTGAGCGCCCGCGGCGACAGCACGGTCAGCCCGGACTCGTCTGCGGGGACCCGGCCGAGCACCCAGCCGACGATTGCCGAGGCCACCTGGGAGGTCGGCACGGTCCCGTGGCCGCCGAGCGGCCCGTTGGACAGATCGGTCCACATTTTGGGGGCCCTGGCCAGCAGGACGCGCATTCCGTGCCGGGTCGCGCAGAACCGTCCCAGCGCCTCGACGGCGGTTTTCCCCAGGTAGTACTGCGGGTACCGCGCGGGTACGTCCTCCACGGCCCCCGAGGACAGCAGAACGATCCAGCCCCCCTCCTTGAGCAACGGCAGGGCCGCCGTGAGCGGCCGCAGCGCGAGAGTCAGGCTGGTGTCCACGAACTCGACGACATCGTCCACGGTGTCCGGGTGCAGGCTGGATGGCAGCACGGCCGGGCCGGCGCTGAGCACCAGTCCGTCGAGCCGGACCCCGGCCTCGGCCAGGGCCTCCACCCCCGCGGTCATCTGCTTGGGGTCCCGGGCGTCCAGCAGCAGGGGGCGTACCCGGTCGTCGCCGAACTCCTCGCGCAGTGCCTCGGCCGGGCCCGGAGCCCGCTGGGTGGCCCAGACGCTCGCGCCCTGGGAGGCGAGTACCGACACGATCGCCGCGCCGATGCCCCGGCTGCCACCGACGGCGAGCACCTGGTTCCCCGCCAGTGCGTCGCCGGCCGGGAGGACGCTCGTCGCCGAGGTGTGGTTCGGAGCCGGGACGGCGCGTCGTTGGAAGGTACGCAGCTCCATCTCGAGCCCACGTCCATCACCGGTGCAGTCGGCCCGTACGACCAGGGTTCCGCTGCGGGCGTCGGCCGTGGCCACCGAGGCGGTGAAGCGCGGCTCGTCGTCCGATGCCCGGTGTCCCGCACGCACCTGCAGGCCGGAGAGAATCATGTCCTTGCCCGGCACTCTCATGCCGGTGAACCAACTGGCCCAGCCGAGAGCGCCGAGCAGCGCGTCGGGAAGGGAACGGGCACCGAGCAGATCGGCGAGCGCGCGCAGTTCCTCGGGAGCGGGCAGACCGTACGCTCCGTTCCAGCTCTGGCCGCGTGAGCGCTCCCTGGACGGCTCGGGTTCCACCGCGGCAGGTCGCTTGCCCGGCACGACGGCGTGCTCCAGGCCGTCGCCGGGGAGCAGATCGCAGTGCAGCACCGACGTGGTGCCCTCCCGGACCACCACCGTGACACCGCCGTTCTCCTTCTCGGTGACGGTGGCCCGGTACGTACGGCCGGGAAAGAGCGGGCTGGTGAACCGGGCACCGAGCACGGAGGCGGTACGGAGCCGCTGGGCCGGGACCGCGGCCAGCGCCGCGATCACGGCCAGCGCGCCGGGCACCACGCAGGCGCCGCTGTACGTGCGCCGCGCGTAGGCGGGGTCGCCGTACTGCGGATTACGGTCACCGGATGCCGCGGCGAATTTTTCCATGTCATCCGCATTCAGGCGCAGCAATAATTCGTCCAGCAATTCCCTCTACTCCTTTTCCTGGTCCGGCCGAGGAATGAAACGATATCGCATTGAACAGCCAGACCGGTGGACCGGTCATTTTCGAAGCATTATACTTTCCGCAGCAGATTGCCGATCCCAGTGAGGTTTTCCATGTTCACCGAAGATCATGCAGATGTTTTCGAGAGTATTTACCGCAGTCGTGGAAAGGACTGGCGGGAAGAGGCGAGGGATGTCTCCGCGCAGATCTTCGCCCGCGTGCCCGACGCGACGTCACTGCTCGACGTGGCCTGCGGTACCGGCGCTCACCTCGCCTCCTTCCGCGAGGATTTCGGACAGGCCGAGGGGGTCGAGCTGGCGGAGCCGATGCTGGAGCTGGCCAGGAAGCGGCTCGGTGGAATCCCGCTCCATCAGGGTGACATGCGCGCCTTCGACCTGGGCCGCACCTTCGACGCCGTGGTGTGTATGTTCTGCTCCATCGGCTACCTCGACAATGTGTCCGAGCTGCGGGACGCGATCCGCTGCATGGCCCGTCACGTCAACCCGGGGGGCGTTCTCGTCGTTGAGCCGTGGTGGTTCCCCGAGCAATTCATCGACGGCTACGTCGCCGGAGATCTGAGCAGCGAAAAGAGCCGCACCATCACGCGTATATCGCACTCCATCCGGCAGGGCGACAAAACCCGGATGGAGTTGCGGTACGTGATCGGCGAGCCGAGTGGTATCACCGAATTCACCGAAATCGAACTGCTCAGTCTGTGGCGGAAGGACGAGTACCTCGCGGCCTTCGCCGACGCCGACTGCCCCGCCGAGTATCTCGAATCCGGCCCGACCGGCCGCGGTCTGTTCATCGGTACCCGGAAGCGCTGACACAACAACGCCCGTCCCGCCGGCGAGACGTCACCCGACTGGAGAAACATGCGTGTCCTGTTCGCCACGTACTCCGAGAAGACCCATTTCCACGCCATGGTCCCGCTGGCCTGGGCGCTCGCCGCCGCGGGACACGAGGTACGCGTGGCCAGCCAGCCCGCTCTGACGGAGGTGATCACCCGGACGGGACTGACCGCCGTCCCGGTGGGCACCGACCACAACCTCTGGCGGATCTCGGAGCGGTTCCTCACCCAGCGGTTCGCCGAGGCGAACCCCGTGGCGTACAACAGGATCCGAGGCGTTGATCTGCCCCCGTTCGCCCGGTCCGACGAACCGGCGGAGAGCGTCGGCTGGGACTATCTGCGCTCCGGCTACGAGGACGTACTCGGCAGCTGGTACAAGATCATTAATGATCCCCTGACCGAGGACCTGATCGGCCTCGCCCGTGAGTGGCGGCCGGATCTGGTGCTCTGGGAGCCGACCACGCACGGCGGGCCGATCGCGGCCGAGGCGGTGGGCGCCGCGCACGGCCGTGTGCTCTGGTCCCTGGACATCTTCGCCAGGACCCGGCAGAACTATCTGCGGCTTCGACGGCGACAGCCGCCCGGGCAGCGCCAGGACCCGTTCGGAGAGTGGGTGGCCGCCCAGGCCGCCGCCCACGGCGTGGAGTTCTCCGAGTCGCTGATCACCGGCCGGTTCACCGTCGACCAGTATCCGGCTCCCCTGCGGCTGGACACCGACGTGCACCACATACCGATGCGGTACGTGCCCTACAACGGAGCCTCGGTGATCCCGCGGTGGCTCCGGGAACCTCCCGGCAGGCCTCGCGTCTGTCTGACCCTCGGCCTGTTCAGTACGGACAGGTTCGGCGGCTATCCGATCAGTGTGCAGGAGGTCCTCGACTCCGTCGCCGACCTCGACATCGAACTCGTCTGCACGCTCGCCGAGGCGGAACGGAGCAGGCTGGCCCGGGTACCGGACAACACCAGGCTGGTGGAGTTCGTGCCCTTGCAGGCGCTGGCTCCCACTTGTTCGGCGGTCATCCATCACGGCGGCTTCGGCACGACGAACACCGTCGCGGCGGCCGCCGTGCCCCAGCTGGTGATCTCCGAGCAGCACGACACCCCGATACTCGGCCGGCGGCTGCGGATGTGCGGCGCCGGACTGGACGAGTACTACACGGACATCACCGGCGAGCGAGTCCGCGCGCACCTTGTGCGTCTGCTCGACGAGCCGTCCTTCGCCGCCGCCGCCGACGGGCTTCAGGACGCCATGCTCAGCATGCCGACGCCCCGGGAGCTGGTACCGGTTCTGGAGAAGCTGACAGCCGACCACCGCACAGGGGCGACGACGTCCTGAGGAGCGACATGCGCGTCATCATCGCCGGCGGCGGTATCGCCGGCCTGGCCACGGCACTGAGCCTGCACGCCGCAGGCGTCGAATCCATCACCGTCACCGAGGCGGCCACCGAGATCAAACCGCTCGGAGTGGGCATCAACCTGCTCCCGCACGCCGTTCGCGAACTCACCGAACTGGGTCTTGGCGACGAACTGGCCGCCGTCGCGGTGGCGACCAGAGAACTGGCCTACTTCAATCATCACGGGCAGCTCATCTGGTCCGAACCGCGCGGCCTGGGCATGGGGTACCACTGGCCGCAGTACTCGGTGCACCGCGGCCGGCTTCAGCTCATGCTGCTCGCCGCCGTACGCGACCGCCTCGGCGCCGGCGCGGTGCGGACCGGTCACCGGCTGACCCGCTTCGCCTCCGGTCCTGGAGAAGTGACGGCCCGTTACGGGGGGTCCGAGATCAGGGGCGATCTCCTGATCGGTGCCGACGGCATCAGGTCCACCGTCCGCGCGCAGCTGTATCCGGCCGAGCCCGCACCGCTGTGGAACGGCCTGGTGCTGTGGCGCGGCACGACCCGGGCCCTGCCCTTTCGCGGCGACCGTTCGATGATCATGGCCGGGAACCACGACCAGAAGTTCGTCGCCTACCCGATCACCGCCCCCGACGCCGACGGGAAAGTCGAGATCAACTGGATCGCGGAGCGGCCCTTCGACCGCTCGGCCGCCGGTCGTGGGGACTGGACCCGCCCCGTCCGGGTGGCCGAGTTCCTGCCCTACTTCGAGGACTGGCGGTTCGACTGGCTGGACGTGGCCGCGACCATCCGGCGGGCCGGGGCCGCGTACGAGTACCCCATGGTGGACCGGGACCCCCTGCCGGGCTGGACACACGGGCGGGTGACGCTGCTCGGCGACGCCGCCCACCCCATGTACCCCATCGGCTCGAACGGTGCCTCGCAGGCCATACTCGACGCCCGGGTGTTCAGCGACGCCCTCGCCAGAACAGGGGAGCCGGGCAGGGCATGCGAGATATACGAGGCCGAACGCAGGCCCGCAACGAGTGCGATCACCTTGGCGAACCGGCAGATGGGGCCCGAGCTGGTGCTCAGGCGAGCCCACGAACGGGCGCCCGAGGGCTTCACGGACATCGAGCGGGTGCTGCCGCTGGCCGAGCGCGAGGAGATCGCCGCCCGGTACAAGCGGCTGGCCGGGTTCGACCCGGTACTGCTGAACGAGCGGCGCAGCTACGATGCCACGCTGTCCACCTGACCCGGCTCCGGCCGGAACGCCGCTAAGGGTGGCCCCGGAACCGGTGGTGGCCCGCCCGTGGTCGACGGGCGGGCCACCACCGGTTCCGTGCTCAACGCGCGGTGGCCGCCCCGGCCCCCGGTGCGCCCTCCGGCGCGTCCGGAACCAGCAGCTGGGTGGCGGCCAGTTCCTGGTACAGCATGTCCTTCCTGACCAGTTCCTCGTGCGAACCCGCCGCCCGGACCCGGCCTGCCTCCATGACCACGATCCGGTCCGCCCTGGTCACCGTGGACAGCCGGTGCGCCACCACCAGCACGGTGAACTCCCGCGCCACCTCAAGGACGACGTCACGGAGGGACGCCTCGTTGACCGCGTCGAGCTGGGAGGTCGCCTCGTCGAGCAGCAGCAGCCGCGGCCTGCGCAGCAGCGCCCTGGCGATCGCGATGCGTTGCCGCTCACCGCCGGACAGGGTGCTGCCCCGGTGCCCCACCGGTGTGTCGACGCCGGCGGGCAGACGGTCGACCACCGCGCTCAGCCGGGTGCGGGCCAGCACCGCGTGGATCTCCTCGTCCGGCACCTCCCGGTAGATGCCGAGCAGCAGGTTCTCCCTGAGCGTCCCGGCCAGTACGGGGGCATCCTGCTCGACGTACCCGATCGCGGCCCGGAGTTCCTCCAGCGGCCAGTCGCGGACATCCGTGCCGTCGACCAGGACGGAGCCGCCGACCGGGTCGTAGAAACGTTCGATGAGGGAGAACAACGTCGACTTGCCTGCCCCCGACGGGCCGACGACGGCGGTCATCCCCCGTGGCGGAATGTCGAGATCAACCCCGTGGAGCACCCTCGGGGTGTCCGGTCCCGGATAGCGGAAGCGCACCCCGCGGAAGGCGAGCCCGACGGGTGTACGGACCGCTTCCCCCGGGGACACCACCGCTTCCCCCAGCACCGGCTCGACATCGAGTTCCCGCACCTCACGGATGCGCCGTACGGCTGCGACCGCGGTGCCGAAGGTGGACGCCGCGGCGATCAGTCCGGCCACGGGCTCGATCAGCGCGAACAGGTAGAGCAGGAACGCGATGAGCGTGCCGACCGGGATGGCTCCCGACGCCACCCGGCCGCCTCCCACCCCCAGCACCACCAGGAACGACAGATGGACGGCGAGCAGCGCGCCCGCGCTGACCACGCCGCCGAGCCGGGCCAGCCGCAGCCCGAAGGACCACGCCTGAAACGTCGCGGCGTCCAGCTTTTCGGCCTCCTGGCGCTCCGCCCCGGAGGCCTTGACGGTGCGGAAGCCGCCGAGCATCCGTTCCAGTACCGCGGTGAGGTCCCCGATCGCTTCCTGCACCTTGGTGCTGTACCGGCGGAAGAGCGGCACCACACAGCCGATCAGCACGGCCGCCGCCAGGAGCACGGCAAGGGTCAACGTCAGCAGGAACAGGTCCAGCAGCCCCATCAGCACCACGATGGCGACCAGCATCAGTACGCCCTTGAGCGCGTCGACCAGCGTCTGGCCGGCCGCCTGCCGCAGCAGCGTCGTGTCCGACGCGACCCTGGACATCAGGTCCCCCGGGCGGATGCGGTGGGTCTCGCCGATCCGCATCCTGAGGATCCGTGACACCATCTCGCGCCGGGACGTCAGCACCACCGTCTCCGCCACCCGGCCGAGCAGGTAGTAGCCGACGGCGTTCAGCACCGCACCGCCCACCAGAGCAGCGGTGAGCAGGAGCAGCGGGCCGGTCAGCGCACCGCCCCGGCCCAGGGCGCCGATGATCCATTTGGTCATCAGCGGCTGGCTCAGGCCGATCAGCGCACCGCAGAGGGTGAGTACCGTGGCGAGGACCATCGGCTTCCGATGCGGGGTCAGGTATCGCACGATCTCCCGCCAGGCCGCCGCTTCCAGCACCGACGCCTTTTCCGGCCCGGCCTCGGACGCTGTCACCCTCGCGTCTCCGGCTCCGCCGGTCGCGCGCCGGGGGCGGCCTCGGCGGCCAGCAGTTCCCCGGCCGTGGTCCGCAGGACGTCACGGGCCGCTCGGACCTCGGCGGCCAGCGGCCGGTCCGCGTCCAGCGGCGGGGATATCTCGGCGAGCCGGGCCCACGGGCCGCGAGCGTCGGCACTCCTGCCCAGCATGGAGGTCAACTGGGCGACGGTCACCCCGAGCGAGCCGATCACCAGCCAGCCCAGTTCCAACGCCTCAGCGACCGAGTTGGCGCCGTTGAGTGCCATCGGCACGTGGTCCTGATTCCAGCCGTTGGTGGGCAGGGTGGTCAGCGAGGCGGGGTAGGCCAGCTGGCGGATGCGGGAGACGAACGACGTGGCGCTGAGCTGCACTCCGGCCAGTCCCGCACCACGGCCGGGCCGCGGGGTGAGCATCGGCGGCAGATCGCCGTTGGTCACCGGACTTACCAGCAGGCCCAGTTGACGCTCGGACAGATAGACCGCCGAGTGCATGGCCAGACCGGTCTGTTCGGAGGCGAAGCCGACCGGCATGGCGTGGAAGTTGCCGCCGTGCAGGATCGAGCCGTCGAAAACGATAGGATTGTCGGTGCAGCCGTTGGCCTCACGGCGAAGCAGGTCACCGGCGAACTCCAGCTGATCGTGAACCGCGCCGAGGACCTGTGGCCCGCAGCGCAGGCTGTACGGCTCCTGCAGCGGACGCGCGGGATCACGTTCGGCCCCCACCGGAAGTTCCTCGCGGATCCAGGCCGCCGCGCGCGACTGCCCGAGTTGACCGCGTGCGATGCTCAGACCCGGCTCGTAGTGCTCGGGGTTGGCACCCAGCAGCGCGCTGATCCGCCCGGTGAGCAGCGCGGACGCGCGCACCAGGGCCAGCGCGGACTGTTGGTTCACGATCGCCAGGGCCAGGCCGACACCGGTGCCGTTCACGAACGCGAGGGCCTCACGGACCGGCCAGACGAACGGCTTGAGTCCCAGGGCGGCGAGCGCCTCCGCGGCGGGCCGGGTCTCCCAGCGCCCCTCCGCGTCCCTCATCCATGCCTGGCCCACCCCGGTGTGGCACAGTGCCGCATGCGCGAGCGGCTGAAGGTCACCACTGGCGCTGACGGTGCCGTGCCGTGGAATGGCCGGTACGAAGCCGGCGTTCCACGCGTCCGCCAGGGACTGCCAGAGTTCCGGCGAGACGGCGGAGAAGCCCTTGCGCATGCTGTTGAGCCGCAGCCAGACGATCAGCCGGCACACCTCCGGCGGTAGCGGCTCACCCTGGGCGGTGCCGAGGTGGGAGATCAGACTGTCGCCCTGCTCCAGCTCCGACTCCGCCTCGAACAGCACCAGCGGGCCGAATCCCTGAGTGAGGCCGTATATCGGTTTGTCGGCGGCGAGTTCCTTGGCCACGGTGGCGGCGCAGGCCCGCATCCGGGCCAGGTCCCCTTCGGCCAGCGGCGCCAGCTCGGCGTCCCATCCGGCACGGTGGAGGATGTCGCCGAGCGAGAGATCGGCTTGGGCGTGGGTGGAGATGGTCACGATGTTGCTCCTGCGTCGATCGTTTCGATGGTCTGGACGCGGCGGAATTTGCCGATTTCGGTGCGGTCGATGCGGTCGACCGTGCGTACTTCACGGGGCCGCAGGCCCATACGGGTGAACGCCGCGTTCAGGTCGAGGTCGCCCAGCTCGGTCCCGGGCTTCAGCACCACGAGCAGTTCGATGTGTTCACCGATCATCGGATCGGTCACCGGGCGCACGGCGTGGTCCACGCAGTCGAGCACCGGCCGCAGCACATCCTCCAGCCGGTCCAGGTTGAGTCTGCGGCCGTTGACATTGACGAGCCTGGTCCTTCGCCCGGTGAACCGGAAGGCATGGCCGCCCAACCGCTCGACGTGGTCGTCGAGTTCACAGCTGTCCGGTGCGTCTTCGCCGTTGAGGAAGGCCAGCCGGGGACTGCGGATCTTCAGCGCCACCTCGCCTTCGTCCGGTTCGACCGGATCCGCGAAAGACACATCGTCGATCAGGTTCCAGTCCGGTGGGGCGCCCTCGGACCACTGCCGCGTGGCCACCCCACCGGACTCGGTGGCGCCGAAGACTTCCACGATCCTGGCCCGCTCCGCGCCCGCCTCGGTGAGGAAGTCCGCGGAGGCGTCGGGAATCATCCCGCTGGCGTGCAGCACGGTGATCCGGTCGGTGGCGTGGACCCAGGACATGTGACGCCGGAGCAGCGAGAAGATCCACGGAATGGCCATCACCGCCCAGCGCTGGTGCTCCCCGGCCGGGGGCAGCTGACCGGCGAACTGCGGGCGGTACCAGACCGGAATTCCCAGCCTGGCCGGCACCAGCACGCTGGTCAGTGCGCCGTAGAGGTGTTTGGGGTGCACGAAGGAGAGGGCCGCGTCCGGCCTGCGCGGAGCGAGCAGCCGGGCCAGCATCCCGGCCTCGCTCCACAGGAACTCCTTGGACCGGTACCAGGTCTGACTGGCCCCGGTGGTGCCGGAGGTCTGGAATGCCACCTTCGGCGGCAGCGCGTCGAGCACCAGGCCCTCGATGGCCGCGAGATCACCGCGGAACGTGTCCCAGCGCACGACCCAGGGCTCCTCGGTGATCCTCGGCGAGGTGAATCCCTCGCGCAGCAACTCCTGCGGTGTGAGTTCCGGGTAGGCCACAGAACGCTCCCTCAAAGGTGTCGGCCCTTCGGCAAGCGACAGCGGCGGGCCGGTGCGGGCAATGGAAAAGGTTCGGGACGGGTCTCGCCGGCGGGACGTGGGGAGACGTCAGGCGTCCTCCACCCATTCACTCCGCTCGACCTGGAATCCATAGAGATTCCAATACCGGCCACGGAAGTACAGGTGGTCCTTCAGAACGCTGAGGATCCGGCTGTCGTCGGGCCTCATTCCGAAGGAATCCAGGCTTGCCTCGGTGGTCTCGGTGATGACCCGGTCCACATTGAACATGGCGAACGCGTAGTTGATGGTCAACCCGATGGCTTCGGAACCGGTCCCGAGCCGATTGAGCTCCGGGTCGAGATAAGTCCCGCAGCGGATGTGTCCCGCCTGGTCGAGGGCGAACAGCATGCTGAAGCCGAGCACGTTTCCGTCAGCCCTGTTGACCACCTGGAAGGCGGCGTTGGGCCTGGGCGGCGGCCCCTGCCGCCGGCCGGCCGGCAACTGGACACTCTCCACGCCGGTCCGCAGCACCGTGCGGCTGAACTCCGCCTGGTCGGCCGATGTGGCCGGGCGGAGCAGGATCCTCCGGGAGGAAGTCTCCGGGTAGATCACCCTGTTGTCGTTCACCCTTTTACCTCATCCGTCCTGTCTAGAGTGGAAGTTGACACGATTACCGATTCATCGGCAGGAGTTGCCACATGACGCAGGCGCAGTCCGGGCCACCGAGAAACAGGTTCGACCGACCTGCGGTCGGCTGGTGGAGAGCCCGGTTAGCGGCTCTCTTCACCGCCGCGATCGCGATTCTGGTCCTGCACGCAGTGGTGCCGGGCCTGTTCAAATTCGGTGGTTACTGGCTCTTCGTGCCCGCTGCCGCGGTGACCGTTCTGGCTGTGCCCGCGGTACTGCTGCTGCCGAGATGGTGGTTCGAAGTCCACCGTTGGGAAGTCACTGACCTCGCCGTGTATGTGCGCACCGGATACTTCTGGCAGCAGTCGCGCATGGCACCGCTGTCCCGGATCCAGAGCGTCGACACGGTCCGCGGCCCGCTGAGGAAACGCTTCGGCCTGGCAACGGTCACGGTCACCACCGCATCGGCGAAGGGCTCGCTGAAGATCGAGGGACTGGGGGAGGAACGGGCTGCGGCCGTGGCCGAGCAGATCACCCGGGCCACCCGCGCCCGCACCGCCACCGGCTGACGGCCGGCGCGGGACAGCGGGGCCGGGGAATGGCGCGGTGGCAGATGCTCCGTTTCCAGTCCCCGCCGCTTCAAACCGTGCATGCAGTTCTCCCGCACACGGCTTTCCGACATCGTTCACCGACTGGCATGCGCCGTCGCCCAGCGTACGCCTCCGGTGAGGCGGTAGACCCCGAGCCGGGTGATCCATCCGTATGTATATCGGGTGGCCCAGTTCCGGCCCACTTGGCCGTGTTTCCGGCTGGTGAAAATCGCCAGCCGTTCGTGGACGTATCCGTCGATCACGTTGAACTTCCGTCCGGAGTTCCCGTTACGGAAGTACGCTGCCCAGCCTCGTAGGACCGGGTTCAGATCGGCGACCACGGTGGACACCGGCCTCTCGGTCTTCGAGATTGCGGTTGCAGCACGGACTTTCTCCCGCAGCACTCGCATCGCTCTGACCGAGGGCCAGCGACGCAGGTAGAACCTGCCCCGCCATTTCCACGATTCCGCTTTCCGGTGGTGGAAGCCGAGGAAATCGAAGCCCTGTCCGCCCCGAGTGAGACAGACAATGCCGGTACTCTCCGGATGCAACCGCATCCCGAGCTGTCCCAGCACCTTCGCCGCCAATTCCCGGGCCTGCTCGGCCCGGTGCTCGGGCGGTGACAGAACCACGAAATCGTCGCAGTACCTCACCAACACTCCCAGCCGGCGGCCCTCGACCTGCCACGCCTCATCGAGGACATGCAGCGCGATATTTGCCAAGAGTGGGGAGATCGGTGAGCCCTGCGGGGTTCCCGCCCCGGTCGGGGAGGTCACCCCGCCCTCCAGAACGCCCATCCTCAGCCAAGCCCGGATCAGCTTCAGGAACGGCCGGTCCACCACATGTCGGGCCACCTGGGCCATCAACGCGTCGTGGTCGATCGTCCCGAAGCAGTCCCGGATATCGGCCTCGAACACCCACTCCCGCCGCTGGCTCGCCGCGACGCGCACGGCTTCACACGCGTCGATCGCGGACCTTTTGGGCCGGAATCCGTAGCTCGACTCGGTGAATTGGGCCTCGAAGACCGGTTCCAGGACCAGTTTCGCGGCCGTCATCACCACCCGGTCCGCCACGGTGGGAATCGAGAGCGGCCGGAACTCCCCCGGCCGCCCCGGCTTGGGAATCCGGACCCGCCGCAGCACCGACGGACGATACGTATACGTCCGCAGCCGCTCGGCCAGATCCTGGAGGAATGCATCCACCCCCGAGGCCGCCACCGCGTCGACAGTCAAGCCGTCCACGCCCGGGGCTCCTCGGTTCGCGCACACACCGGTCCATGCCCGCCGAAGAACGTCCATGCGGTGGACATGGCTATACAGGGCATGAAACCGGCGTTCGGGTTCTTGCTTGGCACAGCGGTAAAGCGTCCGCTGCAAGGCTCGGACTTTGTCCAAAGGACGGCCGTCCAGTCCCGCGGCGCCTTCCTCCCGGCGCATGGAACCAGCCGAAACGGCACTCATCCGGGTCCCTCCCTGATCGCGGATCGCGTCGATGAAGCAGGGGCCCTTCGAACAGGCCTCTGTACCGACGGAATGCGCCCCGACCGCAGGAGAAATGGCGCCCGTACCGGCGGGGCACTACACGATATGAACCTCGGGGACGTAAAGGATCCACCGGCCTCCGGCCGCGCTGAATTCCTGTTCCTTCGCCATGATCTCGTCGGCGTGGTTCCAGGCGAACAGCAGTGCGTAATCGGGGTACGGATCGGAAAATGCCTCGGGATCACGTACCGGAATATGGACGCCCGGCGTCAGGCGCCCCTGTTTCGCCGGAGTGCTGTCCGAGACGAACGGAATCAGATCGGGTCCGATTCCGCAAAAGTTGTTCACCGTCGCGCTCTTCGCGGTGGCACCGTACCCGACCACCGTCGCGCCTTCTTCGCGCAGCCGGCTCAGCAATGCGACCAGATCCTCGCGAATGTTGTTGACACGCTCCCCGAACTTCTCCAGTGTCGCGAGTTCGGCGACCTGGTTCCGGGCCTCCTCGGCGAGCAGTTCCGCCACAGCGTCGGACGGCGTTCTGGCCCCTGAAGGGGCGAGGGTGTAACGGACCTCGCCGCCGTGCACCGTGAGCCGTTCGACGTCCACCAGCTCCAGACCGTGCAGGGCCGCCATCGCTTGTACCGACCGGGCAGTGAAGAAGAAGAAGTGCTCGTCGTAGATCTGGTCGAAGGAGGTGCGCTCGAGGATGTCCCCGAGGTACGGATCCTCGAACACGAAGACGCCGGTGGGCGTCAACAGTGTCTTCACTCCGCGCAGGATCGAATCCATGTAGGGAATGTGGCACAGCGTGTTGGCCGCGTAGACGACATCCGCCGGCCCTTCCTCTTCCAGGATTTCCCGCGCGGTGGATTCCTCGAAGAAGGACTTCCGCACGCGGATTCCCTTGGCAGCGGCCACATCCGCCACACCGCCGGAGGGTTCCACACCCAGATGCCGGACACCGGCCGCGGCGAGGGTGCTCAGCATGACGCCGTCATTGCATCCCATTTCGACGACGAAGGGGTCGTCGGTGGCCAGTTCTGTCGCCAGCAGACGCTTGGCGAAGTCCTCGAAGTGCGCCCGCATGAAGGTGGATCCCGAGGAGTGGTACGGGTAATCCTCGTGGAACATGCTGTCGCGCTGGACCTCCTCCGTCAACTGCACCATCGTGCAGTTCTCGCAGATCCCGGTGGCCAGCCGGAAGAAGAACTCCTCGCGGCTGTCTGCCTCCGGAACCGTAAAAGCATCCGAGAGCGGCTGGCGCCCGAAATCAAAGAACTCATGGACCGTATGGCCGCATATGCGGCACAGGGACTCGGTCGACATCACTACTCCTGACCGTGCGTACCGAAATCTGGCGGGGAGCCGAAATCTGACTGGGAGAAACACCGGCCGGAACACCGAATACTGTCCCGCCGGCGAGACGGAACTCGCTCACGCTGCCGCAGTCGACCGGAGGGACCGGTAGTACTCCAGGCATTCCTCATAGCTGGGCAGTACTCCCGAGGCCGCCGCGGTGGCCAGTCCGGGCGCTGCGGCATCTTTGTCCGACATGATCGGCGTACCGTCCAACTCCCACGGAATGCCGATGTCGGGATCGAGCGGATTGATCTCGATCATAGTTCCGTGCGCGTATTTCTCCGAGCACAAATAGTTGACACAAGCGTCGTCGGTCAACGCGACGAAGGCGTGGCCGAGGCCGTCGGACAGGTACACCGAGACCCCGGTCTCGGCGTCTTGCCTGGTCATCTCGTACTTTCCGAAGGTCGGGGAACCCACCCGCAGATCCACGGCTACATCCAGCACCGACCCGCTGACACAGGTGACGAGCTTGGCCTGGCCGGGAGGCAGCGTGGTCGCGTGAATACCGCGGATGGTGTTGCGGCTGCTCAGCGAACAGTTCGCCTGGCCGATCCCGAACGGATAGCCGATGGCCTCGGAAAGTACACTGGAACGGACCAGCTCCGAAAAGGAACCCCGTTCGTCCTCATGGATTTCCGGGACGATCCGGAAAGCGTTCGGTATCGACATCTCGGTAATCTTCATCGCACCGATGATGAGCGGACGGCTTGTCCCGCCGCAACCCCCGAAACCCGCGTATGAGATTGTCAGCAGGAGACCGTCGGAGTTGCTCCGAGGGTCATGTCGGGATTCAGGTGCCGCGCATAGGCGAAGATCAGCGGGTTCATCCGGAAGCGGTCGTAAACCGGCTCCTGGAGCAGGCTGGCCTCCACCAGGACGTCCAGCCCGCGGCGGGCGAGCCGTGGGGTGATGCCCGCCAGCCGGGCGGCTGCTCTGAGACTCACACGGGGGTTGGTGTTCGCGCCCAGTGAGCGGAACAGCAGGCGGGCATCCTCCGGCAGCGCGTTGTAGGACCACCCGAAGACGGTCTTCAGAGAGGAGTGGTTGTCGCCGAGCACATCCAGCCGTCCCAGGAGATCCCCTTCGCCGAACCGGGCGAGGGCCCGTTCGGGGGAGGGGTGCATCCCGATGCGGGTGCCCGCGATGCGCAGGGCCAGGGGAACGCCACCGCATGCCTCGACCAGCCGCCGCACCGCGGGATGGGTGCCGTCTCCCAACGGCCGCCCCACCATGCGGCCGAACAGCTCGACACCGTCCTCCGTCATCCCGTCCACGGTGATACGTCGCGCTCCGTCCCGCACGGTGAGTCCCGCGAGACTGTTCCGGCTGGTGACGATGACCAGGCAGGACGAAGTGCCCTGCAGGAGCGGCCGCACCTGCTGCACGGAGGCGGCGTTGTCCAGCAGGATCAGCAGCCGGCGGCCGGCCACCAGGCTGCGGAACAGGGTGCGTTGCCGCTCGATGCCCATGCCCACTTGCGGTGTGGAGCCCAGGGTGTCCAGGATGTGGCGCAGCGTCTCACCCAGCTTCATCGGGCCGGGCCCGTCGCCGTGGCCCCGCAGGTCCAGCTGCAACTGCCCGTCCGGGAAGCGGGCAGAGAGGGTACGCGCGATCCGGACCGCGAGCGCCGTCTTGCCGATTCCGGGCGCCCCGGTGATCAGGATGACGGGACTCTCCCCCGTACGGTCGGCGGACTCCACCAGCTGGTGGAGTTGCCGGAGTTCGGCGACGCGGCCGGTGAAGTCCGGTATATCCCGTGCCAGTTGTGCGAGTCCCGCCGGCCGGGCCGACGCGACCGGCGGCCCGGCGGGTCCGGCCTCGGGCAGGGGCAGTGACATCCTGCTCGACGGCCCGCCGCGCAGGATGTCCTCGTAGAAATGCTGAATCCGCTCGCCGGGCTCCAGCCCCTGTTCCTCGGCCAGCTTGGTCCGCAGGTCATGGTATTCTTCAACGGCTTCGGCCTGTCTGCCGATTCGGGCATAGCCGAGCATCAGTAAGTGGCGCAGCCGTTCGCGCAAGGGGTGTTTCCGCGCCAGGAGAGCCAATTCGGTCAGTTCGCCACTGAAGTCGGCATGGTGATCCAGTTGGTGCAGCAGCTCCATCCGGTCCTCGATGGCGGTCAGTCGCAGCTCGGCTAGTGCCCTGCGCTCGGCCTCCGCGAAGGGCCCTGTCGTTCCGCCGTAGGGAGTGCCGCGCCACAGTTCCAGCGCGTCATTGATCTCCTTGACCGCCCGCTCCCCGGTCTGCGCGCTCTTCATCCGCCTGGCGGACGTGAGATGTGCCTTGAACTTCTGGAAGTCGACCTGATTCGCGGGCAGGCGCAGCATGTACCCGAGGCTGTCGGACACCAGCAGATCGGAGGGCCCCCGCTGGGAACGGGCCGGCTCAAGCTGGCGGCGCAGCCGCGCGACGTAGGTGTACACACTGTTCATCGCGGTCGCCGGAGCGTCGATTCCCCATACGGCGGTCACCAAGTCCTCGCGACTGATGACCTGATGGGCGTGTGCGGCCAGTACCGCGAACAAGGTGCGTTGCCTCGGTGAGCCGAGCTCTAACTCCTGTCCGTCCCTGACGGCCGCGACCGGTCCCAAGAGGACGACGCGAGTAAAATCCCCCATACCCTGCACTTTCCACTTCGTACACTCCCCCGTTGGAGTGTTCTCGCGGCTCCTGATCACCTCACCCTGACCGGGCAATCAGGACCGCAGAATTTCGATGTGTGGGATTGCGTCGGCTCGCCTACGGCGTTGCACCTGCCACGCGCGATGCCTGGCTCCCCCTTGCACAGCAGTCATCCTACGTCTCATGCGCACCAACTCAAGGGACTTTTACGGTCGCAAGCGTCACTTCCAGTCAGGGGCCGCGGTGGCGAACCACGCCCGTGGCCAAGGGTTCGGTACGTCTCTTCCGGGTGCGTCGGCGGGCGGTCCTCAGCCGTCGGCCCGGCCGAAACCCCGTGCCACTGACAGCAGCAGCCGGTGAGCGTTCTCGTCCCCCACGGTGACGCGCACACCGTGCCCGGGGAACGCACGGACCTTGACGCCCGCCCGGGCCGACTCCTCTGCGAAGGAGGCGCTTCGGGGACCCAGGGGAATCCAGAGGAAGTTGCCGCGCGAGGGCAGCGGCGCGTGGCCGGCGGCGGACAGGAGCCGGAAAAGGCGCTCACGCTCTTCGCGGATGTGAGCTGTCCGATGCCGCAGGGCGTCCCCCTCCCTCAGCGAGGCGATGGCGGTCTGTTCGGCACCGCGTGTGACGGAGAACGGTATGGCCGTCTTACGGGCGCGCGCTACGACGGGGGGCGCCGCCAAGGCGTATCCGACGCGCAGTCCCGCCAGTCCGTAGGCCTTGGAGAACGTACGCAGCAGAACCACATCTGCGTGCCTGTGGAGGAGTTCCAGGTCCTGGGGGTCGATCGCCTCGTCGAACTCGACATAGGCCTGATCGATGATCGTGATCACACCGGGCGGGAGGCCGACGAGGAATTCGCCGAGTTCGGACGGCGACAGGGACTTCCCGGTCGGGTTGTGGGGAGAGCACAGGATGACCACGCGTGTGTTCGCGGTGATGCCGGCGCGCATGCGGTCCAGGTCGTGATCCCCCGCCGCCGTGAGCGGTACGGGTATCCCGCGGGCGGCGGAGGTCGCGATGAGGAGGGGGTAGGCGTCGAAGCCCGGGGTCGCGTAGAGCACGTCGTCCCCGGGGCCGCACAGGGTCAGCAGGAGTTGCTGGAGAACGCCGGCGCTGCCCGGGCCCACCAGGATGGATTCTCGGTCGACCGCGAAGTGCGTGGACAGCGCGTCCACCAGGAAACGGGCGCGCGGGTCGGGGTAGAGGTGGACCTGTCCGCTCTCGCGACGCAGGATCTCCCGGACCCGCGGCAGCGGAGGCAGGGAGATCTCGTTGTTGGACAGGTCCCACAGGCCCCCGGGGGAGCCGGCGTACGACGCGTCGTCTTCGCGATAGGAGGGAAGCGGGGCTGTTGCCGCCGCTCTGGGTGGCAGGCCAGGTGGCATGGTGAGTACCTCCGTTCATGGGCGCGCGCCCGCGGTGCGGGATACGGGCCAGCGGGGGCGCGCGAGGTTCCCGCTGCGGACACCGGGGATCCGGCGTCGGTGAGCGGGATGGTCACGCGGCCCCGTCGTCCGGCCGCAGCACCCAGGCGTAGCTGTTGGGGACCGCGAGTGTGATCTCACGCAGGCAGCGGTAGCCGGCCTCGGCGAAGACTCGCCGGGCGGCCTCGCGCGTTCGAGGCTCCATGCCTTGCAGCGCGTGGATGTAGTCGAAACCCGGCGCGAACAGCTCCGGCGACGACGCGGATGTGGAGGCGGGGGCGACGGTGTCGAAGACGACCAGGTAACGGGCGCGCGGGAACCGTACCCGGTAGGAACGCAGAACGTCCGCGCAGTGGTCGTCGGGCGCTATGTGGTGGGTCATGAACGCCTGGGTGACGATGTCCACATCGGGCCAGGTGTCCGTCAGCATGGTGACGTCGGCCTGCTGGATCTCGAGATCGACACCCAGTACGCGCGCGTCCCGCACGGTGTTCTGCGCCGCGTCGACCGCCGTGCTGGAGATGTCGAAGCCGATCCCGGGCTGTTCGGCGCGCGTGCACATGGCGAGCAGCCGGGACCCCGTACCGCACCCCAGGTCGCAGACGCGTCCCCGCGGTGCCAGGGAGGCGACCAGGTCGAGAAGCGTCTCGTCCAGGTACTGGGCCCCGACGCGGCTCGACGACTCCGCGACGACGGCGCCTCTGACCAGGGTCGCCGGGTCGGGGACGCCGGCGACGGCGTCGGCCAGGACAGAGGCGTAGGCGCCGAACCACAGCTTGAAGATCGGTGCCTGCTGATGCAGGTCCGATCCGAGTTCAGTGAGCTCGTAGGAAAAGTCCCGGTGTTCGACCGCACCTGCCCGGCACAGCGCCTGAAGAACTCCGGTGATTTTTATTCTGTGCGCGGACCATGGATCCTTTTCCAAGTCGGATTCCTTGATTCGCTCTTTGGCGAGCCTTTCGAAGAGCCCCAGGTCGTCTGCGAGGACGGTCGCATGGGCTGCAACGGCGCTGGTGAACAGCGGTGCGAGTTGAGGATGAACGAAGTCGGTGCTGGCGATGATGCTCTCCTGAGCCGAAATTCCGTGGATGGTGGTGCAACAGTGCCAAGTGCTACGGATTGAACGCTAGTTACGCCCGTTGGCCGGGTCAAGAATGTGTGAGACCGCGCCCTTCGAATAAGGCAGCCCGGGGTATTGTCTGTCCGGGCCGGGATCATTTCCGTGCGTATTGCGTGAGTGATATCCCGACCCGCTTGTCGTGCAGGAGGCCGACCCGTCACGGCGTAGGGGCCGTACGGGAGGGCGGTGATCCCCGGCCGGCCGAGGCCGACGATGTCGCGAGATCCTCCAGGACGGGCACCAGATCCAACGGTGTGGGCCGCGTCCTCATCTCGTCACGCAGCCGTACCGCGCCGTCCCGGAACGACCGCTCTTCGAGCAGCCGCAGCAGGTTCTCCCGGACGGTGCGGGCGTTCACCCGGCTTGCCTCGACGGAGATTCCCGCGCCCTGGGCGGCGAAGCGCCGCGCCAGTTCGGGTGCGTCGAACTCCCACGGCAGCACCAGCTGGGGAACGGCGTGCCGGGCCGTGGTCAGCAGGGTGCCTGGCCCGCCATGCTGAATGAGCGCCGAGCAGGTCGGGGCCAGGGCCTGCAAGGGCACATAGGGGACGAGCCTTGTGTTCCCGGGGACACTGCCCAGCTTGCGCTGCTCCTGCTCGGTGATCGTGGCGACGATCTCCATGTCGAGATCCGCCAGTGCGTCGAGGAGCTCGCGCACCTCGATGTTGTAGCTGCCGAATCGGGCGATGTTCGTGATGCCGAGTGTGAGCCCGACCCGGGGGCGGGCCGGCGGAGTCCGCAGCCACTCCGGTACCGCGGCGGGGCCGCCGTACGGCATGTACTGCATGGGCAGGTAACGGAGTCGCGCCTCCATCCGCATCGAATCGGGAAGCTGATCGATGGTGAACGAACCGGTGATCAACTCCTCCGAAAAGGCGAAGCCGTAGCGTTCGGCATAGGTGCCGAGCCATTCCGCCAGGGGATCGGGCGCGTCGGTCCGGCCGGCCTTCAGACGCAGATAGTGCTCACGGGTGACCCCGAAGACGTCCAGACTCCACAGCAGCCGTCCGTGCGCGGCGCCGCTGGCCTCCGCCGCGATGGCACCCGCGAAGGTGGTGGGTTCCCACAGGACCAGGTGCGGCCGCCACTGCCGGGCGAAGTCGACCAGGTCCGGGATCATCGGAACATTGGCCATCCTGTGCCACCAGGGGACGACGGACTCGTAACCCGCGTGCAGGTACTCCCATGCGGCGCGTTCCGGAGCGGCCGCCACGTCGTACGGCTGGAGCAGACCGGTCAGCAGGGAAGCGGGCTTGCCTCCGAGCATGCGGGAGAAGCCGTCGTCGCGGCCGACCGGCACCGCGGGCAGGCCCGCGTTGGTGATCACCTCGGTGAGGTTCGGGGTGCTGGCGACCCGCACGTCATGGCCCGCGCTTCGTAGCGCCCACGCCAGCGGCACCATGGACAGCAGCAGGCTCCGGTCGGAGTAGGTGGTGAAGAGGATGCGCACGACTGCTCCAGATCGCGTTCAGGGCCGGTACTGGGCAGCGGCCTCGGTCAGCCGGGGAACCAGGTCACGCGGGGTCGGCATGGCCAGCATCTCCTCACGCAGGGCGGCCGCGGCCGTGGTGAAGGACGGTTCCTCCAGCAATCGGAGGAGGTGGCCGCGAACCTTCTCGCCGGTAACGTCCGTGTAGTACTCCGTCAGCCCGGCGCCGTAGTCCACCAACCGGTCGCAGACCGGGGGATTGTCATGCTGCTCGGGGATGGTCAGCTGCGGAACTCCCGCCAGTGCCGTGGTGTTGAAGGTGCCGAAGGCCCCGTGATTGATCGATGCGACGCACGTCGGCATGAGCGCGCTCAGGGGGACGAAGGAGACGAGCCGGATGTTGTCGGGCACCCGTTTCAGTTCGCTCTGCGTTTCCTCGGACACCGTCGCCACGATTTCGGCGTCCACATCGCCCAGCGCGTCGAGGAGTTCTCCGACGCCGACCGGGTATCCGCCGAACCGCTGCGTCGCGGAGACACCCAGGGTGAGGCAGACCCGCGGTCGTGTCGGGGGCGCCCACAACCAGTCCGGGATGACGGAGACCCCGTTGTACGGCACGTACCGCATCGCGAGGTACTCGATGTCCGCCTTGAGCTGTAGTGGTGCCGGATACTGATCGATGGTCGCCTGACCGGTCGTCATGTCCTCGGAGAAGTCGACCCCGGACCGGTCGCAATTCTCGGCGAGCCATTCTCCGAGTGGATCTCGTCGCGCGTCCGGGGGCCGGGTTTCGCGTAGCCGCAGAAAATTCTCACGGGTCTTGCCGAAGATGTCCAGGCACCACGGCATCCGAATATGGGCGGCACCCACCGCCCTGGCCGCGATCGGGCCCGCGTAGGTGGCCTGCTCCCATATCACCAGATCCGGTTTCCACTGCCGTGCGAAGGCGACCAGATCGCTGGTCATCGGATCGTTGATCATCTTGTACCAGTTGCGGACGACGGTCTCGTATCCCGACTGCAGGTAATCCCAGGATATGTCCTCCAAGGAATCGTCCGCGGTGTCGAACGGTGGCAGGTCCACGGCGCGGATCTGTTTGTACATCTCGGGATTTGCCGCGGCGAAGCGCGGATTCAGGAATCGCTCCAGCACCCGCCAGAGGTGGTGATCGGAACCGACGGGAACCGCGGTGAGCCCGCTGCGGGTAATCACCTCCGTGAGCGCGGGCTGACTGGCCACCCGCACCTCGTGGCCAGCGCCCATCAGCGCCCAGGCCAGCGGCACCATCGCATGGAAGTGGGTCTTCTCCGAGTAGGTGGTGAAAAGAATGCGCATACCTGCTCCACGGTCGACGGCGGGTTGCGGGGCTCCATCGGCGATTTGGCTGACCGCCGCTGCTGCTGGGGTCCGTCCCGCCGGCGGGACGGACCCCAGCAGCAGCGGGATTCTGGATGATCCTGGATGTCGCCGATAATGTACTGCCAGTTTTCCATTTGATGCTTCGACACCGCCTCGCACTTGCCGCATCTGAGCAGCCAAGGCCAGGATGGATAATCATGCGTAGAGTTCTCATAGATGATGATTCCAAAGAGATCAGAGTAGGACTCGGCTGTACTTCGCTTTCACACGGATACAGTCCGGTCCAACAGGACGAGGAGGACTCTGTCCGAGTTATTCATCGGGCGCTTGAACTTGGCATCAGAATTTTCGACACCGCGGACATCTATGGGCCCTACAGCAACGAGCGGCTGCTCGGGCGCGCGCTGAGGAAGCATCGGGACCGCGCCGTGATCGCCACCAAGTGCGGCCTGGTCACGAACGCCGACGGCACACTCAGCCGCGATGGAAGTCCTCAGCACATCCAGGCAGCCTGTGAGGCGTCGCTGACCCGTCTTCGGACGGACGTGATCGACCTCTACCAGTTGCACCGCGTCGATCCGAAGGTGCCGCTCGAGGAGACCTGGGGCGCCATGGCCGCGCTGGTGCAGGCCGGGAAGGTCAGGTCACTCGGCGTCTCCCACGCCAGCATCGAGGAACTGGACCGGATCCACGCGCAGTTCCCCATCGGCGCCGTCCAGTACGAGCTCTCGATCCTGGCCAGGCACACACTGGAGGACGTGCTGCAGTGGTGCGAGAAGACGGACACTCCCTTTCTCGCGTTCTCCCCCCTGGGCCGGGGCTTCCTCACCGGACAGGTCGACTACGCGGCACTGGGCGACAAGGACGCGCGGTCCCGTGATCCTCGGTTCGACGAACAAGCCTTCACCGCGAACCGGACGATCGTCGACGGTCTGACAAAAGTCTCCCGCCGGCACGGGGCGACCCCGGCACAGGTCTCCATCGCCTGGGTACTGGCGCAGAGCGATCTGGTGATACCCATCCCCGCGACCAAACGACTGCGCTGGCTGGAGCAGAACGCGGCCGCGGCAAAGCTCGAACTCGGCGACGAGGACCTGCGCGAGCTGGCGCGGCTCCCCGAAGTCGTCGGGCGGATGCGCTGGGACTACGCGCGTACCAGTAGCTGACCACCTCGACCGGTGAAGGAAACCCGCTCTGCGAAGGAGAGACCATGACCGACAGCCCCGCACTCCCCCTGGTCGTCGTACTCGGTGCCTCCGGCCTGCTCGGCACGGCGGTGACCCGTGAGCTGGCGGGCCGTCGGCTGCGGCTGAGGCTGGTCGGCCGACGCCCGGTCACGGTGCCCGAGCGGCACCGTGCCGAGGTGGAGGTCCGCCGGATCGATCTGACGACGCCCGGTGCGGTGGCCGAAGCCGTCGAAGGGGCCGACGCGGTCGTGCACCTCGTCGCGCATGTGGCCGGTGCGGCGACCTGGCGGGTTTCCTCGAACGACGCCCTGGCCGAACGGGTCAATCTCGGGCTGCTGCTCGACGTCATCGACTCGCTCACCGCTCAGAGGCGTACCGAACCGCCGGTGGTGATCTTCGCCGGCTCCATGTCGCAGACGGGCAAGTTCACCTCCGAGCGCATCACCGAGAGCACCCCGGACCGGCCGCTGACCACGTACGACCGGCAGAAGATGGACGCCGAGCTGGCCCTGAAGGCCGCGACCGCCGAGGGCGCCCTGCGCGGGACGACGCTACGGCTGGCCACCCTGTTCGGGCAGGGCAGGGCGGCCAGAGCGTTGGACAAGGGGCTGGTCTCGGTGATGATGCGTCGCGCTCTCGCCGGTCAGCCGCTGACCATGTGGCACGACGGCAGCATCACCAGGGACCTGGTCTGCATCGAGGACACGGCACGCGCCGTGGTCGCGGCCCTCGACCACGCCGACCGGCTGACCGGGCGCCACTGGTTGGTGGGAACGGGGCGGGCCACCACCATCGGCGAGCTGTTCGCCGGGATCGCCCGGGCGGTGTCCGAGGCCACCGGACAGCCCCCGGTACCGGTGACCTCGGTGCCCCCGCCGGACCAGTCGAGCCCCACCGACTTCCTCGACTTCGTCATCGACCCCTCGGCCTTCCAGGAGGCCAGCGGCTGGCGTCCGCGGATCCGCTGGGAGGACGCGGTGGCCCGCACGGCCGCCGAGCTCGCGCTCACACCGCCCGGGCAGCCCTGAACCAGGGCGACGCCCGCTTTCCCCAGACGGAAGGAACCTCCGGTGCGCATCCTTTTCGCCACCTACTCGGAGAAGACGCATTTCCTCAGCATGGTGCCGCTGGCCTGGGCACTGCGATCGGCCGGACACGACGTGCGCGTCGCGAGCCAGCCCGAACTGGTCGACGTGATCACCACCGCCGGACTTCCGGCCGTGCCGGTGGGCGAGGACCACAAGCTCTGGGCGACCGCCCAGCGCATCCTCAACGAGCGTTTCGCTCAGTTCAACCCCCAGCTCTACCGGGAGACCCGGCTCGGCAGGACTCCGCCGTTCAATCTGCCTCGGCAACGGCATCTGATCACCTGGGAGTATCTCCGCGCGGCCGACGAGGACGCCGCGGCCATGGCGCGGATGATCAACTCGTCGATGCTCGACCAGCTGGTCGAGTTCGCCCGCCACTGGCGGCCGGACCTGGTGATATGGGAGCCGACCAGCTATGCCGCCCCGATCGCCGCGGAGGTGGCCGGCGCGTTCCATATGCGGTTCATGTGGGGTCCGGACCACTACGGGGCGCTGCGCGGGCACTTCCGCCGGGTACGGGACGAACAGCCCCCGGCCGAGCGGAAGGACGCACTGGCCGCCTGGGTCGGCGAGCAGGCCGCTCGCCATGGGGTCCCCTTCGGGGAGGATCTGATCACCGGCCGGGCGACCCTCGATCAGCTGCCCCCCGCGCTCCGCCGCAGGGGGGACGAGGTGGAATACCTGCCCATCCGGTACGTGCCCTACGGCGGTGCCGCGGTGCTTCCGGACTGGCTGCGCGAGCCTCCCACTCGTACCAGAGTGGCGCTCACCCTGGGACTGAGCGCGGCCGAGCGCTTCGGCGGCTACGTGCTGTCCGTCCGCGAAATCCTGGACGCCCTCGCCGATCTCGACATCGAGGTGATCGCCACCATCGCCGAGCAGGAGCAGAAGAAGCTCGGACCCGTGCCGGACAACGTGCGTCTGGTCACCTTCGCCCCGTTGCACGCGCTACTCTCCACCTGCACGGCGGTGATCCACCACGGCGGCGCTGGCACCGTGGCCACCAGCAGCCTCCTCGGCCTGCCCCAGCTGATTGTGCCGGACCAGGGCGACGGGGAGTACGCGGCGACGCGAGTGGAGGAGCACGGCGCCGGAATACTCATACAGCCCGGGGACGCCGACGGCCGGACCGTACGGGACCGGGTAGTGCGGTTGCTGCGGGAGCCGGGGTTCGCACCGCGCGCCGCGGAACTGCGCGAGCAAATGCTCGCTCTGCCGGCCCCGCACGAGGTGGTCGGCCATCTTGAGCGACTCCTCGCGCGGCGAAGGCCGAACGCGCACCGGGAACCGGGCCGTCACCCGGTCCGATCGAGAAACTGATCCAGCAGACCGGGTACGGCGGCCTCGGCGAAGCCGATCCCGTCGGCTTCCGCCGTGTCCCGTACCGTGTACGCACCGGCCCCCGCGGGGGTGACGGCGGTCACTGATACCAGGCCCGCCCTGCGCTGGAAGACCGACTGCCTGATCCGCCATCCGATGACCCCGGACCGCTGCAGTGCGACGGTGTGCCGGGTGAGGGTGCCCGAGCGGATGACCACGTACGCCCCGGTGAGAGCGTGACCCAGGCTCCGGTACGCATCCAGCCCGAGCAGCACCGCGGCCGGCAGCAGGAGTGCTCCCGCGGCAATCCACGCGGGATGCGGCAGCGCCCCGGTGAGGACAGCGGTGCCCACCGACGACACCAGACTCAGTGTCAGCACCGCGGCCACCGCCCACACCACGCGCTTGCGCCGCGCGGCCGGGGGGTGCGCACACAGCGTGACGGCCGTGGGGCTTGCTTCCTCCCGCAGTATCCCGGCAGCCACCCGGTCGGCCGTCCCGCGCGGAGCGGCAGGCAGCAAAGTGCTGTAGCCGACCGCCTTCTTGTCCCCCTCCGCCTTGCGTATCCCGGTGCCCACGGCGTCCACCCGGGCCGCCCCGAACGGCCGGCTGCCCAGTGGTTCGGCCAGGTCGACGCCGCGGAGGCGCCGCTGTTCGATGGAGATCGACCGGGTGGTGAACAGGCCGCGCCGGCAGTGCAGGGTGATTCCGCTCGGTTCCTCCTCCAGCCGGTAGTCCCACCATTGCTCGACGAACCAGACCAACGACCCGAGCATGCCGACCGCGAGCACGGCGGCCGACACGACCGGGACGGCCAGCCAGAGCCTGCCGTCGCCGAACACCCCGATGACGTACTCGAATGCCGTTTTCTCCAGATCGAACCGGTCGACCAGCTTCAGTACGAGGCCGAACAGCGCGGCGCCGATGGCAGGCGCCGCGAACGACACCGGGGCGTAGCGCAGCCAGCTCCAGTCGATGGCGGCCAGGACAGTGGAGTCCGTCCGAGGGGCGTCCGGTTCGGGCCGGCCCAACAGCAACCGCCGCAGCCGCTCCGCCTCGTGCCGGGGCAGTGGCGCCAGCTTGACCCGTTCCTTGTCGTCTCCGCCCTGCCCGGTTCCGGCGGTCAGTTCGGCCATCCCGAACAGCCGGTGTAAGGGACTGGCGGTCACATCCACGGTGCGCAGCCGTTCACGGCGCAGCCTGCGCCCTGAACTGAGGACGAGATCGACGCGGAACTCGACGAACTCCTCGCAGACCCGGTACCGCACGGACCGCCGGTGCAGCAGACCGGCCAGTGGACTCAGCAGGATCAGCAGCGCGACCACGGGCAGCACCCACGACAGTGCGCCGCCGACACCGATTTCCCGGGCGAGCAGCACGGTGAGGGGGATCGCGGCCATGCAGACCGCCCCACCGGCCAGCACCGCCGTGAACCAGATGGTGCGCCGGTCAAGCCGCCGCCAGTCGTCCGTGGCGTGTGCGTCGCCCGTACGAGTCATGTCGCGTCCCCCGGCGTGGCGTGGGCGAGGATCAGCAGCCGCTCGGCGAGTTCCGCGGCCGTCGTGGCATCGAGCCCGTGGAGCTTCAGTTCTCCTTTGGCCGAGGCGGTGGTCACCAGCACCGTGGCCAGGCCGAGCCGCTGCTCCAGCGGCCCTCGCCGGATGTCGACGGTCTGGACGTGTGACGTCGCGGTGATGCCCCACTCCCGGCGGAGGTAGCCGGCGCGCACGTACACCGCCGTGCCGGTTACCTCCCACCGGTGCAACCGGAACCACCAGGGTGGCAGCAGCAGGACCGCGGCGACGGCCGTGGCCAGCAGCGCGCCCGAGCCCACCCACGGCCAGGCCGAGGGGACGGTCGTCTGGACGGAGCTGAGCAGCCCGGCACCGATGACGGCGGCGACGCTGCTGACGGCCAGACGGACGCGCCACATGACAAGGGACCTGCGCTCGACGCGATGTGCGGGCGGCCGGAGTTGAGCTGTCGTGATCTGTGTCAATCTCTCCTCCTCGGGATACGGAGATCCTAATCCCGTGCTTTTGTGAGCCGGAGCGGCTGACGGGGGTCAGCTACCCCCTGCCGCGGCTTACCGGCGTCCTACGGCACGCTACGAGCGGCCAACCCGACCGCGTCCCGCTTTCCCCATATAAGACCGACCGGCAATTGGGGGGCGGCGTCGCGGGGCTGGGCACGCACATCTGCCGCGTTGTCGTCAATCAACAACTTCCCCAAGCTCTCGGCTTCGCTCGAGCAGGGGAGACCCCATTGCGTTGCCTCAGTCCTCCGCCTTGCAGCTGCACGCACCCAGCCCCGCTCCTTCACCCACCCCCCAATTGCCGGTCGGTCTAAGTCGGCGGTTCAGTCAGACCGGCGATGACAGCATCGAGATCACGTTCAATGCCGTTGACGAAGGTGTGCAGGCTGGGCAAGTCGTCGGCACGGACCGCCGTGATCCATTCGAGGAATCGGTCGCCCTGGAGCTGGGTGAGGATCTGCGCGAAGTCACGGACGTGCCTGCAACGGTCCCGGTCAGGACCTCGACGGGAGTGCCCAACACCCTTGATGGTCATGGGATTCCCGGCAGGCAGGGATCCGATCGTGTCTGCGGTGCCAGGGAGCGACGGAAAGCAAGTTCCCACCCGTTGCCGCACCACCACGACAACTACTCACGTACTCAAGTACGCGTACTCATGTGCGGCCGCAGGGCACCCCCAAAGATGTGCTCATGGCGCGAACTTCCGGTGAGGAAAGGGCGAATGCCCACCTCCGGCGAGCTGCGCTCCGGCCTTCTCCGCCCGCTCGTGGCGGGCCCGGCGTCCAGTCGTCGCCCTGTTCGCCACAGCTGCTCCTCAGGGGCAGAGCGCCCGGGCAAGTCGGCCTCCGTACCCCCAAGGGGACTCCCCTTTGCCGAAAGAGACATGTATGAGTCGCGACCTGCACATACGAGCTGCCACTCCCGAGGACCTGGTCTGGATCCACGAGTTGAGGCACCGCGTGTACGCCCAGGAGCTCGGTCAGCACACGCCGCAACCGGACCGACGGTTGTACGACGCACTGGACGGCGACAACGTCTACCTCGTCGCGGCCCGGGGGCCGGTCCGCATCGGCTTCGTCAGCCTGACCCCGCCGTGGCTGGGCCACTACGGCTTGGACAAGTACCTGACCCGCGACGAACTGCCGCTGTTGTCCGAGGGGGGACTCTTCGAGGTACGCATCCTCACCGTGGAGCCGCGCTGGCGCGGCACCGCGGTGGCACCACTTCTGATGTACGCGGCCCTGCGCTGGATCTCTTCCCGGGGAGGCCGCACGGTGGTGGCGATGGGCCGCACCGAACTGCTCGACATGTACCTGGCAGTCGGCCTGCGGCCCGTCGGACGCACCGTCCGCAGCGGTGCGGTGACCTTCGAGGTACTGACAGGCGAGGTGGCCGGGCTGACGCAGGTCGCCACCACCCGGTATCGCACCGTCCTGGAGCGGTTCGGCTCCGTGGTTGACTGGCAGTTGGACATGGAATGGGCGCCCGGGCCGGACGGCTGTGAACACGGCGGCGCCTCCTTCACCGCTATTGGAACGGACTTTCGCACCTTGCACCGGCGCCATGAGGTCGTCGCTGCCGACGTGCTGGACGCCTGGTTCCCGCCCGCTCCCGGGGCAGCTGCGGCGCTCGTGGAAGACCCGGCCTGGTCCGCAAGAACCTCGCCTCCCACCGGCGCCGAGGGCCTGCTGTCGGAACTCGCGATGGCCCGGGCGCTGCCGGTGGAGACGCTCGTGGCCGGGGCCGGCTCGTCGGACCTGATCTTCAGAGCGTTCGACCGGTGGCTGACCCCGGAGAGCAGGGTGCTTCTGCTGGACCCGGGGTACGGCGAATACGCCCATGTCACCGAGCGCGTGATCGGGTGCCAGGTGGACCGCTTCCGGTTGCACCGGAGGGACGGGTGGCGGATCGACTTCGCCCGGCTGGCCTCTGTCGTCGGGGCGGGTCGTTACGACCTGGTGGTCGTGGTCAACCCGAACAACCCGACCGGGCGCCACGCATCCGCCGCCGAACTGCGCACCCTGATCGCGGCCGCCCCGGCCGGGACCCGCTGGTGGATCGACGAGGCCTACCTCGGCTACGTGGACCTGGCGGAGTCGCTCGCCCCACTGGCCGCGGTGGACCCGCGGGTCGTGGTCTGCACCTCGCTGTCCAAGATGTACGCGCTGTCCGGCGTGCGGGCGGCCTTCCTGGTGGCCGAACCCGCCACCGCGGCACTGCTGCGCCGGTGGACGCCGCCCTGGGCGGTGAGCCTTCCCGCACAACTCGCCGCCGTGGCCGCCCTGCGGGACCCCGCGCACTACCGCTCCTGCTGGCTCCGCACCCACACCCTGCGCCGTCAACTGGCCGCCGACCTCGCCCGGGTGGCCGACACCACCGTGGTCGAGGAGGGCGTTGCGAACTTCCTCAACATCACCCTGCCGTACGACGGACCGAGCGCTGCCCGCCTGGTGCGGGAGTGCCGCCGGCACGACGTCTACCTGCGCGACCTGTCGCCCCTCTCGCCGCAGTACGAAGGGCGTACCGTACGCGTCGCGGTCAGGCACGCGGCGGAGAGCGCGCGCATCGTAGCGGCGTACGGAGCCGCGCTGGAGACGCTGCGACCCGGCTCGCTCTCGCGGCAGCCCGCCGGGTTCCCGGCCGACGTCGCCGCAGGCCACGCCCGGTGATCAGCGTCGCCTCCCTCGCGCCCTTCCTCGGCGGGGCCCTGGCGCTCGGCGGGATCGCCGCGGCACTCTCCAGGCGCCGCGAACTGTTGGTCCGTTGGTGTTGCTGGGCGGTCGGAGTGCCCCTGGTCGCCGGAGCGTTCTGGTGGGGCAGCCCGGGGGTGACGGCCCTCGCGGTCGTGGTCGGGGTGGTCGCGGCGATGGAGTTCGGCGGGCTGATGGGGCTGTCCCGGCCGGACAGGGCGGTACTGGCCGCGGCCGTCTCCGGCGTGGTGCTGACCTTCTGGCTGGCCCCCGGACACGGGGTGCGGGCGGTGGCGGTCGGCGCGCTGGCCATCGCCGCGGTCCCGCTGCTGGCCGGTGACTCCACCCACGGTCTGCGCCGGCTCGGGGCCGGTCTGCTCGGGCTGGTCTGGCTGAGCGTGCTCGCCGCCCTGGCACCGCTCGGCGCGACCGCGCTCGCCCTGTTCGTCGCTGTCTCGGTGGGCGACATCGTCGCGTACTTCGCCGGTCAACGGCTGGGCGGGCCACGGCTGTCACCGCTCTCCCCGGCCAAGCGGTGGAGCGGAACCCTCTCCGGTGCCGCGGCCGCCCTCGGTGTGCTCGCCGCGCTGTCCGTGCTGAGTCTGCCTATGGCGGTCGCGGTGGCGGTCGGCGCCCCAGCGGGGGACCTCCTCGAATCCATGGTCAAGCGAGGAGCACAGGCGAAGGACTCCGCTCACTGGCTGGCCGGCTCCGGGGGCCTGCTCGACCGAATCGACTCACTCCTCCTCGCCCTGGCCGTCCTTCTCCTCCTGCGCTGACTCAGGGGTTCAGGAACTTCGGCTGGAGTACGGCCTGCCCGCCGCACACACGCCTCACTCGCCCGGGCTCTGCCGCAGGAACTCTCGTACCAGATAGGCGATTTCACCTCCGTGTCGAAGCCCGCGCGGATCGCGCGGATCGGGGATGACAGCGAGGTACGACAGCAGGTCGACCGCGTCGGGCAGCGGTGCCGCACCGGGAGCCTGGGCCAGTTGGTCCAGCGCGGAGGGTATGGGAGGAAGATGTGGGGCCAGGCACGGACTCGCTCGGCGTTCAGGGGATTCGACACCCACGTGATCACCGCGGCCGTGCCTGCACTGCTTCCCGGACTCCCCGACCGTGAACCGGACATGGCGACATGTCACCGATATCCCGGATGAACCCGATCAACCCGCCACCTTGCAAAGGGCCTTGTACCTGAAGGACGGACGCGAGGCCACAATCGAGGCCCTCGAACACGCTTTGCAGCACGATGTCGGCGCCATCGATGACCAGCTCGCCGACGTCGCCGCAGACCGGGGCTCTCGGCGGCGGCAGAACCGCGCTCGTCAGCTCGCCCGGCGCCCCCTGCCCGCGGTCGATCGTGTCCTGCTTGACCCAGTTCCGCAGTCCCTCGGCGCTGACCCCGATCTTCCGGGCCACCTCGGTGACGGTCTTGTCGGAGGACCGGACCAGCGCGACCGCGTCGCGCTTGAACTCCTCCGTATACCGCCTACTGCGGTTGCTCTTGCTTACCACCTGGCACTACTTCCTCTGGAACCTCACGTCCCAGCCACCAGGTGTCCAACATCAATGGGAAGCTTCACATCACAGCCTGCCCCGTCACCGCGACAGCAGGGTGTGGATCTGGCGAGGTTTGACCTCGCGCTCGTCGGAGTCGACGGCAGCGCCCAGCTCCCGGCTCACAGCGGCGAACGCCGCCTGGAATGCCTGCTGGGACTCGAACTCGCCGGTGGTGACGACGGCGTCGCCCTCGGGGGTGACCCAGGGCTCGGCGCGCAGGAATCCCGGCTGCAGGGCCAGCACCTCGCGGACCTGATGGCAGCGGTCGACGAACTCCTCGACATGCTCGGGGCTTGGGTAGTGAAAGGCGACGAAGCCGAACGACATGACGATCCCCTTATTCAGTTATACGCTTACGTATAACAGGAGGTTAGGCCTGTTATACGGTTCCGTACAACAAGCGGAGGAGTGAGGCGGGTCACATGGGTTCGTTGCGCACACCGCGCGAAAATTGGGTCGAGGAGGGCCTGCGGGCACTGGCGTCAGGCGGCGTGGACGCCGTACGCGTCGAGGCCCTGGCCAAGTCCCTCGGCGTGACCAAGGGCGGGTTCTACGGCTACTTCGCCGACCGCGACGCGCTGCTGAAGGAAATGCTGGACACCTGGGAACGGGAGGCCACCGATGACGTCCTCGACCGGATCGAGCGCGATGGTGGAGACATCATGGACAAGGCCTGCCTGGCCGGGCAGCTCACCTTCTCCGACCGCCTGCGCCCCATCGATCTGGCCATCCGCGACTGGGCCCGCCGCGACCAGGCCGTCGCCGAGCGCTTGCGCCGCGTGGACAACGCGCGCATGGGCCTGCTGCGCGAGGCGATCGGAACCGTCTGCGCCGACCCGGACGAGATCGAGGCCCGCAGCGTGCTGGCGTTCTGCGCGGCCATCGGCAGCCACTTCCTTGCCGCCGACCACCCCGGCCGCACCCGCGCCCAGGTTCTCGCTCGCGCCAGCGACCTCATTCTCAACCGCCCGCCCAGCAATCCCGCCCAGTGATCACTCCCCAGCCGCCAGCCACGACCCCATACAGGCTGCGGGCAAACCGGCCAGGATCCGCGCGGCGCAAGCCTCAACGGAACGAACCACAGTCGCCCGCTGCTGTCACTACCTGACGAGCTCGGGTACATCAACCGCGAAGAGGCGGGGATCGCCCCGTTGACGCCTTCTCGCGCCGCGTGCTTGCATCCCGCCATGACGCCACTGGAGCCTCTGGTGCGCCGCCGAGCCCCCGCACTGTGGACCTCGGCCGCCTTCCCTGCGCGCCGCCCGGTGCGCCGGCTCGCATTGTCCTCTCCCATGTCTGTCTGCTGTCTCAACGACGAGGAAATGCCATGCCTTCACCCGTCTCCGCCAGCCGCCACGACGAATCCGCGTACGACCGCCGCAGGCTGAGCCAGTGGCTTTCCGGGGAGGCAAGGGCGGACGGGGTCACCCGCCGCCGGCTGCTGACCCTGCTCGGCGCGACCGCCGCCGGGGCCGCGCTCCCCCCGCCGTACCTTGCCCATGCCACCGATCCCACGATTGTCAAGCCGCTGCCGCCTGAGTGGTTCATCCGGCGCGACACCAATGCCGAGACCCGCTGGGAGGCGTTACGCGGAACCGGCCACCACACCCCCAACGAACTGTTCTTCGTGCGCAACCACACCGCCACCCCTGTCCTGGAAGCCGCCGACTGGCGGCTGAGGCTGTGGGGCAGCGGGCTGCATGGCGCGCCCCGTGAGGACAGGCCGGTGGAGTTCGGGTACGACGATCTGCGCGCCCTGCCCGCCGTGACCCGTACAGCGTTCGTCGAGTGCGCCGGAAACGGCCGCAGCTACTTCACGACGCAGCAGGGCGAGAAGGTCACAGGCACCCCGTGGACGCTGGGGGCGATCGGCGTCGCGCGCTGGCGCGGGGTACGCCTGGCAGATGTCCTGCGCAAGGCCGGGCTGTCCTCGTACGCCATGGATGTGCAGCCCCGCGGTCTGGACGCCGAGTTCTTCAGCGGCGGCGAGAACCTCGGGCGGGTACGCCGTCCGCTGCCGCTGGCCAAGGCGCTGGACGATGTGCTGCTGGCGTACGAGATGAACGGCGAACCGCTTCCGTACGACCACGGGTATCCGGTGCGGGTGCTGGTGCCGTGGTGGGTGGGGATCGCTTCGATCAAGTGGGTCGGCGACATCGAGGTGTCCACGCAGCCGCTCTACTCGCCCTGGAACACCATCTTCTACCGTCTGTTCGGCCCCGCATACCCGGAGGAGGGCAGCGCGCCGCTGAGCCGGCAGGTGGTCAGGAGTGCCTTCGAGCTTGCGAGCGGGGCGAGGTTCACGGTGGAGAAGGGGCAGGTGCTGCACGGCCGGTCGTGGTCGGGTGCGGGGGCCATCGCGCGGGTCGATGTCAGCACGGACGGCGGGGCGAGCTGGCGGCCCGCCCGCCTCCACGACCGGCCCCGTGCTGGCACCTGGACTCGCTGGTCCCTGACCTGGAAGCCCGACACAGTCGGCGACACTCACCTCCTGGCCCGCGCCACCGACACGGCCGGTCACGCCCAGCCGGACACCGCCGTGGCCAACACGCAGGGCTTTCTCTTCGACGCAGTGGTGCGGCACCCGGTAACCGTGATCTGACCACCATCACCGCGGGCAGTTCACTCCCGGCCGGGCGTAGGCCTGTGGCCGGTACACGGCCGACCCTCATCCTCACGATAAGTCAGCCGGCCCTGCCTGCTTCTTCCAGATGTGGATGGCGGCGGCGGCATCGAGGACGTTCAGTACAGCCCTGTACCGCGTGGACTTCACAGCTGTGTGGCGTAAGAAGGGTGTGATCCGTTCGGTCCACTCAGGTCGGGTTGAGTATGCGCACTCATGTCCGACGAATCCTCGCGCGGGGAGTATCGGTGCAGCGTCGCATCAGAGTGACGCCGACCCGATTCAGTGCTGAGACAGTTACGGAGAATTCCATGTCCCGACGTGTCGCTCTGTCCGTTGTTACCGGTGTCGTTCTTCTCGGTGGTGCCGATGCCTTCGCTTTTGCCCAGGCCGCAGATCAGGCTTTGGTACTGACGCACGGCACTGCCCGCTACACCGCTCCCGACGGGGACCGAAATGGCTCGCTGGTTTTCGTCACCGATGTCACGGCGTCCTCCGGTGTCAAGAACGTGAAGGTGCTGGCCTGGCCGCAGGACTCGTCCTTCGCCAAGAAGGGGCTGACCGCCAAGGACATGGCCGCAGTGGAGTCGGCCGACTGCAAGCCCTCCGGGCAGGACACCGTGCGCTGCACCTACACCGCCGAGGTCACCGGTAACGACGCCGAGTCGTCCCCGCGCGGTGCCTGGCACGTTGCCGTTCTGGCCACCGCGCTGGACGGCACCACGACCTTGGACACCGAGGCGGCCGGATTCACCGTCCGGTGACCCGGACCCGCAGTTGGCCGAGAGTGCGGCCGACGACGCGCGCCAGTCCGCACTCCTCCGGCAGAGGCAAACAGGTTGCGACGCCGGACGGCGAATGGCAGATGACAATGGGCGGTGAGGAGTTCGAAGCCAGCCAGGTGCACGACAGCCCCTCTCCCGAGTGCGGTGGCGGTTTCTGATCGCCCTGCCGGTCTGCCCGGCGGTTACTGCCGGATTGGGGCCGGAGTTTTGTGGGTGGGTTGAGAACCAGCCGGGAGGGGACTTGTCGGGGTGGTGGGTGGTCTGGCCTGGGAGTTTTCATCTTTGTCAGAGGACTCGGGATTACCGGGCCGGTGCGTCGAGGGCGTGGGGTGCAGGCCACTGCCACTTCGCCGCCGAGCTGTTCCAGGTGCCATCGCCCCGGTCCCGCTCGGCTGTTACAAGACAGCGACACTGCCCCAGTGAACGTCAGCCTCCGCTGTGCCGTCGTTTCTAGTGACTACGCCAATCGGTATGTAGGTGCCCTTTGGCGCGAAAGGTTGTTCTCAACATCGAAAGGGGCAGATCTGTGATGGTCTCGAAACGGCGCTCCCTGCGTATTGCCGTCGTCGGTGTCCTCGGCGCGGCCTCCCTTGCCCTCGCGGGCACCGCAATGGCAGCCACCCCGGCTACGGACACTGCAACCCCGGTCGTCGCGCAGAAGGCCGTGCTCGCCAAGGCCGACATCACGGCAAAACCGTCGGTGTCCTCCGTCCGCGCCTGGCAACTGTTCCGCGTCACGGGCCGGACCACTGGTCTCAAGGCGGGCAGCAAGGTGACCCTTCAGCAGAAGCAGCACGGCAAGTGGGTCAGCCTGCCCGCATCCACGAACATCTCGCGGGACGGCTCCTACTCACTCGGCGTCAAGCTCGGGCTGAAGGGCAAGAACGACCTGCGCATCGTCAGCGGCACCACGGCCTCGCCGGTCTTCAACGTGACGGTCCGCTGAAACGCACCGCCACCGCAGCAGAGTCTTGTCGGCACCGGGGTGGTCTCACCTGCCCCGGTGCACGTGCCGGACACGATCTGCGCCGACATCGCTGCGTAGTTCGTCCCAGCCGTGTAGGGCCGCCGTGGTGGACGGTGTGGTGCTCACCGTCGCGGCGTACGGCGCCGGGGCGGGGCTGGAGGTGAGCTCGTCCAGGAGCGCCCATGTCTGCCCGGCGTCGCCGGAGGCGGGGGAGAGGTCGAGGTGTGGGCCGTCGAGGTGGGCGATGACGATGGCGGTCCAGTCGGCGGCGTGGTGGATGCCCAGCGGTTTTGGGGCCGGTGCGCCGGGGAACAATTGTCAAGAGTTGTGGGTCAGGTGATGCGTGAGGGTGGCGGTGTCTCACTGAGGCTTGATGAAAGCCTTGTGCTCGAGCCTGGCATGCCGGCTCGGAAGGGCTTGGCGACGGGACGCGGGGCTTCAGGGGTCCGACGGCGGTGTCTCGTATGCTCGGCCCATGAGAGAGCCTCATCCGGTCGAGCTATCCGGGACGTTTGTCACCAGGCGCGATGATCGTTGGTACGGGCGGTTCCGGTTGCGTTTTCCTCAAGTGTCGCTGTGGCCCGACCTATACAGGACGTTTGTTCGAGTACGTCCGGGGTGGCGGTCTTTGGTCGAGGAGACGCTCTCGGTGGTGGCCACCGAGGTGCCCAGGCAGAAAACCTGGCCGGTCCATCTGCTCAACCAGAAGGTCCATGGGAGAGGATGGGAATTCGACCTGGGGCCACCGGAGGCTGACTACCTCTGCCTGGAGCAGCTGTCGGACATCTGCTACATCGACATACGCAACCTTCACCAGCTCATCGACCTCCTGGCACCGGCCATGGAGGACGCGCACTTCTTCGTCTACTCGATGGGCGACGGCCTCGACCAGTGGGTTGACGAGGCGCGCATCCACGACGGGCGGAGCAGCTTTGTGCGGTGGGCCGTCGCGGGCGATGCGTGGGCCGAGTTCCCTGTGCTGTGCGCGGAGCTCGGCGACAGTCGCGCCGTGGACGAGACCTTTGGTCGTTTCGTCGCGTTGATGAGTGATCGGCGAGTCATTTGATCGGCAGGCGCGAGGGGGCCGCGGGCCGGAGGGGCGGATCTCCAGCCGTGCCAGGCAGAGGTCGGCCGGGCGGTGTGGTCATGCCGCCACGTCGGCGCGCTCAACCAGGACGCCGTTCTCGAAGCGGGCACCCGCGCGCACGAGGGACACGAGGTGGGCTGCGGTGATCGCGCGCCATCGGGCCTGGGCGGACTCGACCAGTTTGAACACAGTCCGCCACGAAGCCACGGTGCTGGTCGCCGCCATCAACGAATGGCTGTGACCAGCACTTCCGAAACCCGCCCCAGTGCTTCAGCTGGCACCGGAGCGGTGCAGTCGGCGAAAGTGAGTCCTCACGCGATGGAACGATCAAGCCGCGGAAGACTTCGTCGGCGACAGGGAAGGGAGCCGTGATGGTGGACGATGGTGCTGCAGCGGCCACCGGTGCCCCACGGTCGGCGCATCCGCAAGTGAAGGTGGGGAACCGAAATGAGTCTGCGCCTCTGTCTGGACAGCGCCCGGCAGCCCCGTACGCCGGACGGGTCGGCGGGTGAATGGGGCGATTTCTTCGACGGGGCGATGGAACTGGAGGCCAAGAACTGGCCGCCGCTGCTGTGGTGGGCGATGTTCAGCTCCGGAGACCTCGTGGAGGCGAGGATCGCCGACACCGAGGACGCCGGTACCGATGAGCACGCGGAGTTGCTGAGCGAGTGGGGCGAGGCCACCTACCCGTACCTGGTGGTCGACCAGCGGACGGCGCTGTCGCGACTGCACGTCCGGCGGCAGGGACTGACCAGTCGGCTCGGCGCGCAGTTCTCGCCCCTCTACGATGAGTTCGTTGCGCTCATCGACGCCCGGTTCGGCCCCTACGTGCTGCTGCGGACCGAGGCGTTGGCCGATGGCGGTGAGGGCGGCATCCGCATGCTGTTCGAAGAGACCCTGGCCGACTTGGAGCGCCTCGACGCCGGTCATGCCACAGCGGCCGGCGGGCGAGTGGACAGCCTGATCTCGGATTTTCAGCGGTGGCAGCACACGGATCCGGTCTGGCTACTGTCAGGTGTTGGTGACGGATGGCCGAGCGTCGCGCTGCGGGAGCGCTACGCTGCCACTGCGGTCAGGCGGTCATCCAGCCAGAGTGCCGAGCGGTCCACCGCAGTGGGCTGGGTGTGGGGCGTTCTCGTCGTGGTCTGCAGCATCGGTGCGTACTGGCTCACCGGGAGTGTCTGGCCGATCGTCGTCGCGTTCGGCGTGGTCCTGGCCGTGCTGGTGGCAGGTTTCGTCCGGCGGTGGGGGTGAGCGGGCAGGCAGGCACGATGGGTCAGGTGACCAGCACGTGATCATCGCACGACCTTGATCCACGTCTGAAACACGCCCTAACGCAACGGTGTTGAAGTCCTAGAAGTCAGTAAACGCCAAGCTATCTCCACGAGGTCACGTAGCGCCGCGAGGGGCGGAGCTGCGCCTGCGCTACCGGTCTCGGCGGCCTGTAGCCAAGCGATTGACTATGGAGGAAGCCGTGTCCGGTAACCCGCCGACCCTCATCGCTATTAATCATGACGACTACCATGCCCAGCATGTGGGGCGTACGGCGGACGAGCGGCAGTTCTTCCTCACCACGCCCTTCGTGCCGGCCATTGGTGCGGAGGTGGGCGGCGAGTTTGTGGCACTGTTCCTGTTCAATGCTGCTGGTCAGTTGATCGATGCGGTGATCGACCGTTTCGGTCCACGCGCCACCGTGGACGACGATGCGCGTCGCGAGGTGTACGAACGGCTTCTTCGCGAACTCGGCCCGGTTACCTTTGAACGAATCGAAGTCGCGCCATTCGCCGTCGAGCGCTTCGGCACGACCTTCGGCCTCGTCATTCGTGAGCCCGACGACGAGGCCGACGAGTGGGCAGTCGAACTACAGCCGGGAGACTATATGGCCTTCTTCGAGCCCTGGGACAGTGGCGAATACGATACCTGACTGCTACTGAACTTGAATGTGTGATGTCAGTGCTGGCCAGAATTTCAGCTGCACGACTGTCGCGAACGTCCTAGGGTGCATTTCGAAAGTGCTGGTCACAGCCACTCGTTGATGTCTGCGACCAGCACGGTCGCCTTGTAGCGGACGGCTAGTGCCGCATCAGGCAACGTTCGCCCTGGGCGGTCTGCGACGATGGCTCCATGGACGAGGAAGTCATTCCCATTCTTCGCGTCGAGGACGCTGCGGCGGCGGTCGCGTGGTACGAGCGACTGGGCTTCGCCAAGCAGTGGGAACACCGCTTCGAACCGGGACTTCCCGCGTTCGTTGAGGTCGCCCGGGGCGGGGTGCGGTTGTTCTTGTCAGAGCACAAGGGCGACGCCCGCCCCGACACGTTGGTCTACCTCCGTATTCGTGATGTCGAGGCCATCGCTTCCGAGTTCGGTGTGCAGGCGAAGGACGCTCCGTGGGCGCGTGAGATTGAGCTGCGCGACCCTGACGGCAACCGCCTTCGGATCGGCACGCCGATGGAATGACACTCGCCGGCAGGGAAGCTGTGCTGGTGGCTGAGCGAGTACGCGTCCGCGAGATCGATGACGACGAGGGGCAGCGCCTGCTGCGGATCATCCGCCGGGGCAGCGGGTCGGTGGTTACGTGGCGGCGCAAGCACAAGGTCTTCGGCTACCTCACGCCGGCCGAGACCAGGCAGCGCCATCAGCAAGCCCTCGCGGCATAGAGATCGAGTGTCCAGGATTACGGGGAAACTTCAGTTCTCGGAGAATCCCGGCAGTCCGTTTCCGTCGCTGGGACGGTGGTGCTGTTGCTCGGGGCGGCAGGCCACTCGCGGCGTCCCTCGTCGTGCCAGAGCGGGCGTCGGTCGACCCGTAGGCCGAGGATCTCCGGTCTCGCGTAGTGGCCGCGGGAGTCGACCCAGACCTTGACGGCGTTGATGTCGGCGAGGTCGATTTCGGCGGTGACGAGCTTTTCCTCGGGGCCGGTGTGCGGGCCGGCGAGGTACTGGTTGAAGGGGTGGATCACGGCAGACCAGCCGCCGCCCGCGGTGATGTGCTTCTGCGGTCCGATGGTGGACTCCATCCACCGCAGGCACGTCTCGTCCACCGGGTTTCCTGCGGAGACGACGAATGTCTGGGCCGTGAGCGCGTGGGTCTTCATCATGGCGTCGATCTGGATGTCGGCGACAGCCTCGAAGCCGGTCATGGTGGACAGACCGGGCCATGCGGCGGCGTGGATCTGCTGGCCCTGGGTGATCAGGGACTGCCGGGCCAGGTTCATGGTGTGTTCCCAGCAGGCCAGGCCGCCTATCAGGCCCAGCGCGCTGTCGAAAACCCTGAGGGTGGCGCCGCCGCCCTGAGCCCACACGATCCGTTCGGCATAGGTGGGCTGGAGCTTGCGATGCACGCCGAGGAGAGTCCCGTCGGGTTCGATGAAGACCTGGCTGTTGAAACACGTGCGGGTGCCCGCGAGCCGTTCGCTGACACCGAGGACCGTGCCGACCCCGGTGCGGGCACAAGCGGCCTGGACCCGGGCGATCTGCGGGCCGGGCACCTCGATGGACGCCTCGGCGTAGGCGGCGTTGGCGGCCTGCTGATCCAGCGGGGCGTACGCCTCGATCCAGTAGGGGTAACCGGGCACGAAAGTCTCGGGGAACACCAGCAGATCGATGCTCTCCCGGCCGGCCTGTTCGATGAACGAGATGACCTTGTCGACGGTCGCCTCGGTGTCCATGAACACCGGGGCGGCGTGCACCGCCGCGACAGTTCGTTTCGTGGAAGCGGGAGATGACATCGGAGCCCTCCTCGGAGGCGGGGTGCACCGGCGGGGATCAGCCGTCGAGTCGAGAGGTGTCCGGGGTGCATGGTCCGGATGCAGATGAACAAGATCCGAGCACGTACGACATCTCCGCGCAAGGGCCCATGGCGCCGTGCGGATCGATGCCGCCGTGATTACGGGGCTCACGCTCTCACGATGTCCTGGTCCGCACGGCCGGGACCTGTGCGGCTGCCGTTCGGGGCATCTCGGACTTCCGCGCCGCGAACGGTGCGCGGCGCGGAAGCTCACACGTGCTTCTCGTAGGCGTGGCGGGCGGGGTGTTTTCCTGCCGAACCCGGAACGATTTACCCGTTCGCGACCCGACCGACACGACCATCTGCTGCGACGCCCCCTGAATCCGCCCGGCAGATCCTGGACACCTGGCAGGCCGGCGAAGAGTGGGCCCGCCTGTGGGACAGCTGCGCAGCGCGGCCCATTGCTCGTCTGTCAGATCTCCACGCGCCACGAACCAAGATCATCCTACGATCAAGATCCACTTTCGATACACGCCCTAACCCCGAGGGCTCCACCGATTCCGAGGGGCTCCACTGGTCCCACGGGCTCCCTTGAGCCCCTGGGCTTCGCCGATCCCGCGGGCCGCGGCTCCAGACCCCGTCCCATGGGGCGTCGTCGGCCGTGGCGTACGGGCAGCAGCGCGGACGCCACGGCCGAGGCAGCCCCGAGCGCCCTGCCCCTTGAACTGAGCCGCACGCGAGGACCCCGCCCCCGGGCGGGGTCCTTTGGCATGCCCGGGCCTCGGCGCCGCCGCCCGGACCTGCCGAAGGGGCCGGCCGGGTTTGCCCGGGCGGGGGCGGTTGACTGTGGCAGTCCGCCCGCCTAAGTTTGCTGCACTTTAGATCGTTCGATGAACCAATGTTCATAATGCGGTTGCGGGAGGTTCATCAGTGGCTCGGCAGGCAGTGGTCGGTATCGACGCGGGCACCACCGCGGTCAAGGCCGTCGTCCTCGCGCGGGACGGCGGGCAACTCGGCTGGGCGCGCGCGCCGCTGGGGGTGACACACCACGGCGACCGGGTCGAACAGGACATGGACGAGGTGTGGTCCGCCGTCCGCGACACCGTCCGCTCGGCGGTCCGGCAGGCGGGCGACAGCGTCGAGATCGCCGCCGTCGGGGTCACCGGACAGGGCGACGGCGCGTGGCTCGTGGACGCCGATGGCCGCCCCTGCGGCCCCGCGCGGATCTGGATGGACGGCGCCGCCGCCGACCGGGGCGCGTGCTGGGAGGCCGACGGCCGGGGCGCGCTGGTCCACGAGGTCACCGGCTCGTCCCTGTTCCCCGGAGCGCTGCCGGTGCTCCTGGAACAGCTGGAGGCGGACTACCCCGAGCGGCTCGCACAGGCTGCCCACCACCTCAACTGCAAGGACTGGATCCGCTTCCGGCTCACGGGCGAGGTCGCCACCGACGCCTCCGAGGCATCCCGCACCTATCTCGACGTGGCCGCCGGGAAATACTCAGACGCCCTCATCGAAGGGCTGGGGCACCAGCGCTTCCGCCGGCTGCTCGCCCCGGTGCGGCCCCCCGCGTCCCCGGCGGGCCGCATCACCGCCGAGGCCGCCGCCGCCACCGGTCTGCCGGTCGGCGTCCCGGTCTCCGCCGGTCTGGTCGACGCCGCCGCGGGCGGGGTCGGCCTCGGGGCGGTCCGGCCGGGCGACGCCTACCTCATCGTGGGCACCACCGCGTTCACCGCCACCGTGCACCGCGACAGCCGGGACCGCCGTGCCCAGGGCCAGATCACCCTGGCGACCGGCCTGGACGGACAGGCCCTCGCCTGCCTCGCCCCCATGACGGGCGCGCCCAACCTCGACTGGGTGCGCCGGGTGACCGGGCTGGAGGACAGCGACTGGCCCGAGGTGGAGCAGGTCGCGCGCACCGCGGGCCCCGGCGCGGGCGGTGTCGTCTATCTCCCCTACGGCTCGCCCAGCGGGGAACGTGCCCCCTTCATCGACAGCGCGGCCTCCGCGTCCTGGGTGGGGATGAGCGTCCGTACCACGGCCGGGCAACTGCTGCGCGCCGTCTATGAGGGCATCGCCTTCACCCTGCGCGAGTGCCTCGGCGCGCCCGTCCCCGGGCGGGTGCTGCGGATCGCGGGCGGCTCGGCCTCCTCGGATCTGCTCTGTCAGGTGCTCGCCGACGTCACCGGCGAGCCCGTGGTGCGCTCCACCGCGCCCGAGCTGGGAGCCCGGGGCGTGGCCGCCCTCGCCATGGTGACCGGCGGGGTGGCCGAGGACCTCGACGCAGCGCTCACGGCGCTGGCCCGCCCCACGGACGCCTTCCGCCCCGACCCCGCCCTGCGGGAACCGTACGACCGGCAGGCGCGGGTGTTCGCCGCCGCCCGGGACGCGCTGCGACCCGTCTGGTCCGCGCTGCGGGAACTGCGGACCGAGGCCGAGGCCCCGCCGTCCGTCTCCCCTGCCACAAACACCTCCAGCACCTCTGACCTCTCTGACCTCTCTGACACCTCTGACACCTCCGACACCTCTGAACACCTCTGACAAGGCTGAGTCGGCGTATGACGCCGATGGATGGGAAACCCTGTGACCAGTGCGTCGCCGCGACCGCGGCTGCTCATCACCGCACCGTTCGATCCCGCCGCCGCCGCGCGGCTGGCCGATCTCTTCGACATCGAGACCGTGGAGCCGTCCATGGCGGGCGACTCCCTCGCCCGGCCCCGGCTCGCCGACTGGCTCGCGGCGGCCGACGCGGTGGTCTGCGAGGTCGACCGGGTCGACCAGGCCGCCCTGGACGCCGCTCCGGCGCTGAAGTTCGTGGTCACCTGCCGGGCCAGCCCGGTCAACGTCGATCTCGCCGCCTGCACCCGCCGGGGCATACCCGTGGCCACCACTCCGGCGCGCAACGCGGAGATCACCGCCGATCTGGCCTTCACCCTGATTCTCTCCACCGTCCGTCACACCAGCGCCGCCGAGCGGTGGACGCGCGCGGGCAACTGGACGGCGGACGACGTCTTCGAGCCGTACGCCCGGTTCCGCGGGATCGGTCTGGGCGGCCGGACCCTGGGCATCGTCGGCGGCGGCGCGATCGGCCGCCGGGTGCTGCGCCGGGCGCTGGCGTTCGGCATGGACGTCCTGGTCTACGACCCCTATCTGGAGCCGGGCGCGCTGGGCGTCGACGCCGAGATCGTCGCCCTGGACGAACTCATGCGCCGCTCCGACGTCATCACCGTTCATGTGCCCCTCAACGACGCGACGGTGGGGCTGATCGGAGCGCCCGAGATCGCCCTGATGCGCCCCGACGCCTATGTCGTCAACGCGGGGCGGGCCGCCGTCGTGGACGAGACGGCGCTGCTGTCGGCCCTGCGGGAGAAGCGGATCGCCGGGGCGGGCCTCGACGTCTTCTGGACCGAGCCGCCGCCCGCCGACCACGAGCTGTTCCGGCTCGACAACGTCACCCTCACCCCGCATATCGGCGGCGCGTCCGACGATGTGGTCACCGAGCACTCCCGCATCGCCGAACGGGCGCTGCGGGCCTGGGCGACGGGCGCGGAGCCCGCCGCGGTGGCCAACGCGAGGGAACTGGCCTCCTGAACTCCCCTCCGCACAGACTGTGGGCGGGCCCCGACGGGGCCCGCCCACAGTCTGTGCGGAGGGGAGAAGGAAGCAGAGGTCACGCGTGGTGCAGCGCGGCCAGGGCCGAGGACGGGAAAGCGGCGGTCGCGTTGCCCAGCGTCAGCGCGCGATAGGTCGCCACGGCGGCTTCCTCCAGGTTCATCGCGCGGCGGAACGCCATGCCCACATCCGCACCCAGCGAGGAACTGCCGTGGTGGGACAGGACGACGCAGTCGTGCGTCAGCGCCTGCTCGGCCGAGGCGTCGGCGAGTTCGTCCGACCCGTTGGGATGGTACGGCACCGTGCCGATGGAGCGGACGTAGTAGGCGTGGTCGAGGGTGATCAGCCGTATCGGCTCGCCGACGGCGTCGAGCAGCACCGCGTGCTGCGGGTGCAGATGAACCACGCAGTTCACATCCGGCCGCACCTGGTACGTCCGCTGGTGCAGCTTCCACTCGCTGGACGGCCGCTCCGCGCCCCCGGTCCGCTCCCCGGCGAGGTTCATCACGGTGAAGTCCGCGACCTCCAGACGGTCCAGCCAGGTCCCCGCGCCGGTGACCACGTACTCGTCGGAGCCGGGCAGCCGCGCCGACAGATTCCCGCCGCTGGCGAGCACCAGTCCGCGCTCCACGGCGAGTCGGCCGACCTCGGCCAGTTGCTCACACAGCTCCTCGCGCGTTTGTACGGGCTTCACATCGTGTCCTTTCGTAGCGTCGCTCGGATGCCCCTGAGGGCGTCGCCGCGGAACTCCCGGCGGCGGCTCATGAAGGGGCCCCCTCGGGGGCGTCGGCGTCGGCCAGCAGCGCCTCGGCGGTGCTGACATCGGTCACCAGCACATTGATCAGGCCGTGGCGCAGCGCGACCGCCAGGGCCCGCCGCTTGTCGGCCCCGCGCGCCACGCCGATGCGGACGGGGACCGCCCGCAACTGCTCCAGGCTCAGCCCGATGAGCCGCTCGTCCACCTCGCCCGGCACGGCGGCGCCGTCCGCGTCGAAAAAGCGCCCGGAGATGTCGCCGACCGCGCCCCGCTCCCGGATGCCCGCGAGTTCCACGGCGCTCAGACCCTGGACGAGCAGTCCGGCGTCGGCGGCGGTGCCGCCGATTCCGGCGATCAGTACATCCGCCGATACGGCCCGCTCCAGCGTCTCCTGGACCGCCGGGTCCTCCCGCCACACCCGTGCGGCCTGCGCGTTGCGCGCGAGCAGCGGAGCGGGCAGGTGGTAGGCCCGCCCGTCCACGGCGGCGGCGAAGGAGAGGGCCAGCTCATGGGGGCTGGCCGCGCGGGAGACGCCGCCCTTGCTCCCGGTGAGCGGGACGATGCTCAGATCCAGCCCGGTCGCCTTCCGCAGATGCCCGGGGATCGCGGCGACCGACCCCGACAGGCCCACGGCGACGGTGGTGCCCTCCGTCAGGAAGGCGGTGACGCAGTCGGCGGCCACCGCCCCCAGGGAGTGGAGCGCGCGGCCCTCGTCCTCGAAGGCGGGGCCCACCCATGCCTGGCGGAGCGGATAGGCGTGTCCGAGGGCCGATTCCAGGCCCACGAACAAATGGTCGTCGCTGTGCACCGTGATCTCGACGATCCCGACCAGGCGGGCTTCCGCCAGCAGCCGGGTGACCTTGATCCGGGACAGCCCACAGAGATCGGCGATCTCCTGGTGGGTCAGACCATGCTCGTAGTACAGCCGCGCGATCTTGCCCAGCGGCGGTTGTTTCTGACCATTTGTTCTCTCCATTGATCCTCCGTTCGGATCCTGTCCTCGCCGCCCTCCGCCGGTCAAGGCCCGGCGGACCGGACAACGCGCACCCCGGCCAAGGGTTGACACCCGCAGAGGCGCCACTCATATTACATGCACTTTGGTTCGAATTTTGATCAGATGTTCACGCATCTGTTGTGTACGCCGGAGGACACATGCCCACCTCGCCTCATACCGCGGCCGACGCCGCCGTGCCCCGCCCCGGACTGCTCGAACGGCAGGGGATCGTTCGCCCTCTCGCCTTCGGCTACCTCGCCGTCATGCTCTTCATGGTCGGCGACGGCATCGAAGTCGGATTCCTCTCGCCCTATCTGGAGTCGCGCGGGCTCTCCGGCAGCGAGGTCGCCCTGCTGTGGAGCGTCTACGGCTTCGTGGTCGCCGTCGCGGCCTGGCTCTCCGGTGCGCTCGCCGAAGCCTGGGGTCCACGTCGGGTGATGCTGCTGGGCCTGGGGATCTGGGGCGTCTTCGAGGTCCTCTTCCTGACCGTCGGCGTGGCCGCCGGAAACTACCCGCTGATGCTGCTGACGTTCGGCATCCGGGGCCTGGGCTACCCCTTCTTCGCCTACGGCTTCCTGGTCTGGATCGCGATGGAGACCCCGAGCGAGAAACTCAGCCGGGCCGTCAGCTGGTACTGGTTCGCCTCCACCGCCGGACTCGGCGTCATCAGCTCCTACTTCGCGGGCGCGGTCATCCCCGTCGTCGGCGAGATGGCCACCCTCTGGCTCTCCCTCGCCTTCGTCGCCGCCGGCGGCGCGCTGGTGATCTTCCTCGTCCGGGCCCGGGTCACCAAGGGGCCTCCGGCATCGATGAAGGACTCCATGTCCCAGATGGTCAAGGCGCTTACCATCGTCAAGACGCACCCCCGCGTGGGCGCCGGAGGCGTGGTCCGACTGATCAACACCCTGTCCTTCTACGCCTTCGTGGTCTTCCTGACGACCCATATGGTCAACGAGGTCGGCTTCTCCACGGCGCAGTGGCAGACCATCTGGGGCACGATGCTGCTGGCCAATGTCGTGGCCAACCTCCTCTCCGGCTACGTCGCGGACTGGATCGGCGGCGTCAACACCGTCGCCTGGGTGGGCGGGCTCGGCTGTTTCGTGACCGTGCTCGCGCTCTACTACGTGCCCGAGGCGGTCGGCCCCAGCTTCGGCATCACGCTCGCCGTCGCCGTCGTCTACGGGCTGGCCCTCGGGGCGTTCGTACCGCTCTCCGCGATCATGCCGCTGCTCGCGCCCCGTCATATCGCCAGCGCGGTCGCCATCCTCAACCTGGGCGCCGGCCTCAGCCAGTTCGTCGGCTCGGCCGTGGCCGGACTGGTCGGCCCGATCGGCATCGAGGGCACCGTCTGGGTGATCGCCTCCGTCTATCTGGTGGGTCTGGTGCTCACCTTCACCCTCAAGGAGCCGAAGTCCGCCGCGGACGACGCGGTGGCGGACGGGCTGATCCCTCCGTCACCGGTCAAGGAGCCCGCCGGGGCGGCGGTCGTCGCGCGATCGGGGGAGTGAGCGGGACGCAGACCGGGCCGCCGACGCCCGCCGACCGCCGCGACGGTCGGCGGGCGTCGGCCGCAGGCGCGGGCCTGGGACTATCCGGGGACGGTACCGAGGTCGACGCCGGTCAGATCACAGCTTGCGTCCCACAACCGCGCCGCGACGGAGGTGTCGGTGAGGTGGTTCCACACCGGTTCAAGTCTGGGCTCGCCACGCAGGCCGAGGACGCGCGGTCCCCACAATTGGCCTCCACGCACAGCCGGGTCGAGCACCGCCCGGGCCGCAGGCCATGCCCCGGCGTGCTTGCCCTGGACGAGGAGGGCTGCGGGTGCCGCGCTCAGCCGTGCGCCGGTAGTTCGCACATGGACCGGCGGCCGTGACGGAGTGAGGGAGTCCAGCGCGCCGCCGGGATGGACCACCACGCTCTCCACCGTGCTGCCGACAGCGCGCAGGCGGCGGTCGAGTTCGACGCCGAAGTACATCTGTGCCAACTTGGAGCGTCCGTAGGTGCGCTTGGGCCGGTAGTCCTTACGGGACTGCAGGTCGTCCAGGTCGAGCCGCTCGGACTTCGCCGCGAAGCTGCCCATGGTCACAATGCGGGCTGCCGGCGCAGCCGACAGTAGCGGCATCAGCCGCTGGGTCAACGCGAAGTGCCCGAGGTGGTTCGTGCCGAACATGAGCTCGTGACCGTCCCCGGTCTCTCTGCGCGGCGGGTCGTCAAGCGCGACGCCAGCGTTGTGGACCACCGCGTCGAGCCATTCCACCTCCAGTGATTCCACCGCTGTTTCGAGCGACGAGAGGTCGGCGAGGTCCAGCCGTACGGCCCGCACCCGCGCGCCAGGGACACACGCACGGATCGAGGCCATTGCGACCTCAGCCTTCGCGGGATTCCGGCTGCCGAGTGCGACAGTGGCTCCGGTTGCCGACAACTGCTCCGCGACGAAGTACCCGATGCCGGCGTTGCCGCCGGTGACCAGGAAGACGCTGCCATCAGCACGCGGCAGCCGTTGGACATCCCAGGGCAGGGTGGAGGGCGTGGACGACACGGCGACGGGGCTCCCTTGCTGTCAAAAGCGGCTGCGGCTGCTCTGCTGGGCAACTCGACACCCACCGTTCCAGCAGCCACCGACACATCGCCCATGGATCACCGACGGCCCCGCCAGACGGCCGACATCCCGCCGACGCGGTGCTGGCCCGTCGCCGCACCGTGCCGCTGAGCGTCACGTTGGCCAACCGGAGCACTCAATGGCGTATCAGTGGACGATTCGCTCCATGATCCAGTCGACCAGTGGCTTGGTCACCTGGCTGTGCTCGGTGTTCTCGCTGTCGCACTTGAACTCGTCGAGCGCGCTCTTCTCGTCGGCTTCCTCGACCTTCTCGTACGGGTTGACGTCCCACTTGGCCGGGTCGTAGTCCAGCGCGACCGCACTCACGGAGGGGACGAAGCAGCTGAACTTGTACTTCTCCGGGATGTCAGCCCCGAGTGCCGCAGCGATCTTGCCGAAGGAGCCGAGGGTGCCACCGGGCGTGCCGTCAAGGCCGGGAACGTACGAGGTGAAGCCCCGTCGGACCTGGCCGACGGCCCGCATCTCACCGATCGGCTTGCGCGTTCCGCCGTTGGGCTGGAAGTTCGCCTGGGCGTAGACGACCAGCGGCACCTGCCGCTTGAACACCTCCGTGCCGGCCGGCAGGTCGCGGCCGGTGCCGTTGCCGGTGCCGTTGGCCACGCCCAGCTTGCGCGGCCGTTGCGGGAACTGGCCGAGGTCGCGCAGTTCGGCCAGGAACTGCGTGCGCAGTTCGCTGGAGGTGGCGACGGGGCCTTCGTACTTCGCGTCCGGGATCCATGCGTACAGCAGCTGCTGCGCGGCGGGGCTCCTGATCAGCTCGGCCTCTTTGACCTTGCCGGGCTTGGCCGGCAGCGACTCGAAGAAGTAGGCCATCTGCTGGAGGATCAGCGGGATCCAGGCGCCGTTGTGTGGGGAGTCCCAGGAGAGGTAGGTCGCGGTCTCGTGGTCCTGGTGCTGGTTCTCCATCTCGGCGAGGGCGTACCGGGTGATGATGCCGCCCATGCTGACCCCGCCGACGATCAATGGCTCACCGCCCTGCCTCTCTTGGATGACCTTGTTGATGGCGCTGATCACCACCCCGGCGTTGGCCTGGATGTAGGTGTGGCGCTCCTCGAAGCCGACCAGGACAACGTCGATGCCCGCGGTGAGCAGCTGCTCGAGGAAGCCCACGTTGCTGCCCGGGTAGGGCGCGTTGAAGTGGGCGAACAGCCCCGGCAGGTCACTGCGGCCGTAGTTGAAGCCGTCCGCGAAGATGAACGGCCGCTCCAGCTCGTCGTGGCCGTCGGCGAGGTAGACCGCAGCCTCGCCGACGGCCACCTCCCGCCGGTACGGTCGGGCGGACCGAAGCGGCCAGGTGTGCTTCGGCTGCCGGTCGCTGTCGCGCGCCACGCCCGTCGGGGTGCCGAACCAAGGGCCCTGCGGCAGGTTCTTGGCGAACTCCGCCACCTTGTCCGCCGAGGACTTCTCCTCGGCCTGCTTCCACGTCAGCTCGACGTCGATCCTGGCTTCCTGTGCCATGGGACAGCTACCGCCTCTGCGTAGGTGTTGTTCACGGGCCCGCCACAGCCCATCCCTGATCACGTGCGAGAGGGCGGGCAGTGCACGGGATTTGTCACAACTCCGGGCAGAGGATGAGATCCGCCACCTGCCCTCAAAGTGACCAATTGCAACCATGCCATTACTCAGCGTGTCGCGCAAAAGTGGACCGTCTCGTCGCCCGGGCATCCTTCGGCAGTCAGCCAGCGACCGAGGAACTACCGCAACGGCTCGCCGGCCTCCTCACGTCCGCCGGCGGGGATGGGGCACGGTGGCCAGAGCTGTTCGACCGGGTGCGTGGTGCCGTCGTCGTCCTCGCTGGCCTCGGTCTCGTACAGGGCCAGGGTGGTCACGCGCTCACCCCCGCGAAGGCGTCGGCCAGGAGCGCGGCGGCATCGGCGCCGTGCGGGTCGGTACAGCTCTCGTGGTCGCTGACGTCGAACGGCGCGTCCTTCGCCGTGACGGTGAAGCCGGGGATGGCGGTGACCGCCTCGCCCTCCAGCTCGGTGCTGAGGCGGTCGGCGTCGTGGCAGGCGAGCCAGGTCTGGGTGCAGGGCCCGAGGCGGAGCAGCGTGTGGCCGGTGCCGTCGCTGTGCTGGGCTTCGACGTGGACGCCGTAGTGGGCGGGGTTCATGCCGATGTCGTCGGGGAAGGGCAGGTTCGCGGCGGCGTGGGTGAGCATCGCGTAGGCCGGCTGCCAGGTGCCGAGGATCGCGGTCGTCTCGCAGCGCAGCCAGCCCTTGCCGGTGTAGCCGAGCTGGTGGCCGTGGAGGTAGGCCGCGGGGTGTCGGGGTGGACCAGGGCGACGGCGATCTGGTCGGTGCCATGGTCGTCGCCGGGTCGGGGGTGTGCGCGTTCGATGAACGGCCCGACCTCGACGGCGACGTCCTGGCAGCGGTCCGGCGTCCAGGGTTCCGTGGTGCGCAGGGCGGCGAGCATCGAGCGGAACGCGTCGACGGTGGCCTGGTCCTCAGGGGTGAGGGGGCCGGGCGCGTTGGCACAGCGGCGGCGGAAGAAGGAGTAGCGCTTCATCGGGTGGGCTCCTGTTCGCGGGTGGGGTGGGTCCAGGGGAGGGCGAGGCCGCCGCCGGCGGCGCGGGGAACGAGGTGCCCGTGGAGGTGGAACACGGTCTGGGTCGCGTCCGGGCCACAGGAGGTGGGGTAGTTCCACTGGCCGCCGATCTGCCCGGCGAGTTCGGCGGCGCGCAGCTGCACGGTGGCGGAGACGACAGGGTCGGTCGTGAAGTTGGCGACGTGGTCGCGCGGCAGGACCAGGAGGTGACCGTCGGTGCAGCCGCAGCTGCGGGGCACGATCGCGAGGGCATCAGCCCATTCGTGGACGATCGTGGCGGGCGCTCCGGGGGGATCCGGCAGAACGGGCAGTCGGGGCGTGGGTGTTTGCGGGGGACCGGCGGCCGGTCGATGTGGTGGTGGGTGACCTGGACGCGGGCTTCGGCCGCCCGCATCCGGTGGCCGATGGCGTCGGCAATGGCGGGTGCGCTCTTCCGGACTGAGAAAGTGATCACGTGGGCTGCGGGCCCTCACTAGAGTCGCCTCATGCCTGATCTCTCCTACCTCGCCGCCGTCCGGGAGTCGTACGACACGGTCGCCTCCGACTACTTCGAACAGGTCCAGCCTCCGGCGGAGCTGGATCCGCTGTCACGGGGGATGCTGAACGTCTTCGCAGAGGTGGTGCGAACGGCCGACCTCGGGCCCGTCGCAGACCTGGGATGTGGGCCCGGCAAAGTCACGGCTTACCTTGCCGAGCGGCAAGTGCCTGCGTTCGGCATAGACCTATCGCCCGCCATGGTCGAGCTGGCCCGTAGTGCTTACCCAGATCTGCGTTTCAGCGTCGGTTCGATGACCTCGCTCCCGATCGAGGACGAAGGCCTCGGGGGGATCCTCGCGTACTACTCCACCCACCACACACCGCCGACGTTGCTGCCGGTGGTGTTCGGCGAGTTCCACCGAACTCTCGCGCCTGGCGGCTGTTTGATGCTGGCCGGCCACGTAGGGGCCGACCAACATCTACGTCCCACACAGGCATACGGCGGTCATCCGGTGTCTTACGAGTCCTACCTGCTGCCGCCTGATCGGATTGCCGCGCTCCTGAAGCAGGCCGGGCTCGTCCTCACCGCACGTCTGGTGGAGGAACCCAGCGAAGGGGCTGAGAGGACTTTCGCTACCTTTCTTGCCCACAGGCCCGAACGGCCATGAGGTTCGAATCCGTCTGGGGTGGTGAAGCGGATTCGGTGAAGACGGGCATGCCGAGGTCGACCAGCTGTGGCCGGCCGTCCGTAGGGGTGCGCTTGAGGCTGTGCAGCTTGGCGTTGGCGGCATCGAGACTGACCTGGAGCCCTTCGACTTCACCGAGCCAGCCGCTGCCGCGGGCCTCGCGGACGCGCTCGCGGAGGTTCTGGATGATCTCGACGAGTCGAGATCGCCCGGCGCACGGCGGAGGGCAAGACCAAACAAGAGATCATCCGCTGTCTCAAGTCACAGTCGGACGACGGGGACAGCCACGGTCGACACGCCGACTTCCGGAACCAACCTGGCCGGGACACGCCTCTGTTGAGTCAGACCGCGGACGGACACCGGACCGGCGACATACCCAGGGAGAGCCAGCCCCGAAGAGCGGCAGACGGTTCACGAGTCACCCGGACCGGCGTCCTACGGCACGCTACGAGCGGCCAACCCGACCGCGTCCCGCTTTCCCCATATAAGTCGGCGGTTCACACCGCGCTGAACCGGGGCCTGCCCCTCAGGTCGTCGGGCCGGAACGCTGCAGGGCCGCGGCGTTCCGTTTCCAGCCGGACCACAAGGTGGCATCCGCGCAGTAGCCGCAGTCCGGGCCGAAGAACATCCGGCCAGCCGCTTCATCGCCCATCAGCCAATAGCGGAACCAGGCGGTGGCCGGGGCACGGAAGTCCCCGCCGTCGCCGATCGAGTCGAGATGGCCGGCGCCCCGGACCTCACCGTAGACGGCAGGGACGTGGTCGGAGTCCTGGTACATCGCCTTCACCAACGCCGGCCACACGATGTGGTCCTGCTGCCCGGCCAGATAGAAGACGGGCTCGTCCATCAGATCCGGATCGGTCAGGGGACCCGGCTGGATGGGCACAGCGGTGATCACCCGTGGATCGATCGCCGCATTGACGGCGGCCGCGCCACCCTGCGAGTGACCGGCGGAGCCGATGTGCGCCAGATCCACCTTGTGGTAGTAGGGACTTGAACTGTCTGCGTTCCGTTGCTCCAGCACGTCGATGCCCAGGCGCATACTGATCGCGTAGTTGGAGGTCGGCGTATTGGCGGCAGCCACGATGAAGCCTTGGCTCGCCCAGTGCCGCAGCAGCGAGCTGTACACCCCGGGCACCGCGCCTGTGCCGTTCCCCCAGATGATCACCGGGTGGGACTCGCCCGACTGCCCCAAATTCTGCGGCCGGTAGAAGGTGTGCACAAGCCCGACATCCACACTCACGGCGTACGGCCCCGGTGCACCCCAGTCAGTGCCGACGGACGGGATACTTCCCGCGGCCGCTGAAACCGCCGACGGCGACCGAGCCGCGTCACTCGCCCCGACGGCGCCTGCGGACGCCCCAGGCGCCGCACCTACCATCAACACGACGGCGGCCAGAAGCCCGCCAAACGTACGCCGCCTTCTTATGCCTGACATGGCAACTCCTCCACGGATACGGCACGTTGCGCGTCCTCGCATCGTGACCAGAGCCATGATGGGATCTTGTGTTGCTCCTGTCTGTCTACAGGCGCCCAGTCGTCACGCCAGATTCCTGGGCGTCTGCACAACGCCGCTCCACGTAGTTCAGGGGCGGGCGTTGCTCTGGCTGCCTGGCCCAGCGGCCGTCGCCATAGCGCCCGGGCCACTCGTGCTTTTGCTCGCAGCTACTCAGTCGCGTACGACTCTGCGTGCTCAGCTGCGGCCGGGTGGCGAGGCCGGCGGACGAAATGGGACGACGTTGTCGGCTGCCGGCGCCTCCGACGTGGAGGAGCGCGGTGGTTCCCGGCCGCGGCCGGGCCGGTGACGATCAGGGAGGGCCGTGCGGTCGTCGTCTGGCGGCGGCCGAGGATCACCAGGGTGCGGACGCTGGTGGCGAGGGTGTCGATGACCGGGGTGCGGAGGGTGACGAACGCTGACTGCCTGGGGCCCGCTGTGCGGGCAGAACGGCGCGCCTGCCGCGCCTCTCACCCCTGTTGGGAGCGCCGTGCCGCCGGGCTCGGGCGGCGCCTTCTTTCTGGCAGCGGGCAGATACCTGCCCGCGCGGGAGGGCGGCGTGCCGTGTCGCCGGGGTTCAGCCGGCGGTGGTCGGGCGGGCGGCGGCGGTGATGAGGTCGGCGAACGTCAGCGGGACGCCCGGTCCCGCGGTGGCTGCGGGCTCGTCCGAGGACGCGGCGGTCAGGCCGTCGAGGGCCAGGTCGAGGTGGCGGTGGAGAAGGGAACCGTCCGGGTCGAGGCGGTCCAGGCCGCCCGGCAGGGGGCGGGAGAGCCGGATCGAGAGCAGGACGAGGTCGCCCATGCCTACGTCGCGGCGGAGCCGGCCAGTCTCGTGTGCGGCCTGGATCAGGGTTTCGACGGTGTTCGCGGCCCGAGTGCGGATGAGTACCAGCTCCTCGTCGACCACAAGGCCTTCGAGGAGCACGAGGATGGCCGCGCCCATCCGCAGGTCCGCCGCCGCGTGGACGAAGCGGCGTACCGCCGCGAAGGCGTCGTCATCCACCGCCGCAGCTGTTTCCGCAGCACTCTCCAGTCGCGTGAGCAGGTCGCCCGTCAGGTCCCTGACGAGCGCTTCCCGGTCCGGGTAGCGCCGGTAGAGCGTGGCCGGTCCGACTCCGGCCCGGCGCACGATCAGATCCAGCGGCGCGTCGAGGCCGCGTTCCAGGAAGACCTCACGGGCCGCGTCGAGAATCCGTCGCCTGCTTCGTACCGCATCCGCCCTCATGGCACACCACCTTTCGTCGCCCAACTAAATCGGAGAGTTTCTCTCCGCTATGTTATCGTCCTGAAAGCGGAGAAAATCTCTCCGCTTAAGGTTCATTGTGAAAGGGGCATGCCATGAGTGGCGCGCTGACTGTCCGGACCGTGATCGACGGCACCGAGTACTCACAGGACGACATCCGCCGATGGGAGCTGGACCGCGCCCGCACCGCGCTCACCCTCCTCAAGAACCGGATCGGGGACGAGCTGATGCGGGAGCTGCTCACCGAGGACCTCCGGGCGGCGGACCGGGCGATGGCACCGCTGCCGGGCGCCTCGGACGGAGCATGGCGGTCCGCCGTCACCGAGATGGAAATCGACGGGATCGACGCCGACGGATTCCTGACCTGGTGGCAGGGCCGGCTCGCGAGCGCCGACCGGGGTGCGCTGCTCGCGGCCAACCCGGAGCACTACCTCGCAGACTCCGCCGACGGCGTGGTCGAGATCATCGAAACCATCGGCTCCCGACCGCTGCGCTTCTTCCTCACCTTTCACGAGGGCGTCGCGGTCGAAGGCGAAGGCCACGAGACGTATCCCGTCCGGATCGGCGGCACCGGCAGGCTCGCCGACGGAACCGAGGTCGCGCGCGTCATGCACGAGTTCGGGGACGGTCCGCGCGGCCTGCGCATCCGGCTGACGATCCAGTTCCCCGCGAGCGCGCCGGAGCACGTCTTCACCGGCCACAAGTGGCACTTCGCCTGCGAGTTTCTCAACTGGCTGGAAGCCGCACACGCAGCCCAGTAACGACGGCCGAACGGCGGTGGGGAACCCTTTGCGCTGCCGGGTTCCCCACCTCGCGGTCCCAAAGGCACGCTCACACCAACGAGGTCATCCCTCATGCGGACCAGAAAGCCGCCCACGGATCCGGGCACACCCCTCTCGACGACAACCATCCCGATACGAGCGACCGCCGCCGGTCGAACCCCCACCGCCGACCTGCCTGTGCGCATCCTGTGCACCGACATGGAACGCCACCGCAGTGTTCACGGCAGAGGCCGGAGCCATCGTCGCCGTGACGCTCATGCTCGGCGCCTTCCTCAGCCGCCCCTCCACCCGACGGCTCCTGCCGTACGCCGTGGGCCTGGCCACAGCACTCGTCATCGCGCCCCGCCATCCCGCTGCTCCGCGCCCGCTCGCCCGGGACGCTGCTCCGCGCTTGCCGTGCCGTCGGGATGATTCGATGGCTGCATTCCTGACCAGCACGCCAGTTCCGGCTCTGGGTGCGTGGTTTGGAGTCATCTGGCTGTGCGGATCGGGAGGTTCGGGGGTGAGGCGGGGAGGGAGAATGGGGCCATGGCGGTGTGCAAGAAGTGTGGCGTGCGGAAGCGTCGTTGGCCTCGTTCCTGTTCCCAGTGCCGTTCCGGGCCGGACCGGGCGGAAGCGGCCGGGGATGCCGCCGAGCTGGCCGTGGAGACAGGACTGCTCGGGTGGATCGGGCGAGGGACCATGGGAGTTGTGCGGCTGGTGCTGCGCGCGTTCGACTGACCGGGCCTACGCGGGCGTAACCCCCAGGGCAGATCGGGGGTGGCTCCGGGGTGGATCAGGGTGGTCACCGATGATCACCGGGGGCTGTCGGGCGGAGAGTTGGTCCAGCGCGAACACCGCGCCGATCCGAGTCGCCTTCGCCGCCCCTGGAGCTGTCGATGACCACACGTCCCCGCGCTCTCCGCCGTCGCACTGTCACCGCCTTGGCTCTGGCCGCACTCACGTCCGGTCTGGCGGCAGCGCCCGCGGCCACGGCCATGCCTCGCGCGGTCACCGCCCACAACTCCTCCCCATACTCGACCGGCACCCGCGACCCTGCCGCCGTGAGAACGCTGCTGGCCACCCTCCCCGACGGAGTGACGGACGCGGCTCTCGTACGCGTTGCCGGCCGGGGCATGCGCACCCCGTTCACGGGGACGGCCGGACCAGTGGCGACGGACGCCCGGTTCCCGGTGGGCAGCGTGACCAAGATCTTCACCGACGCGGTGGTGCTGCAGCTGGTCGCCGAGCACAGGATCGGCATCGACGAGCACGTCCGCCCCCACCTGCCCGGACTGATCCCCGCCGCCTACGGCGACGTGACCGTACGCCAACTCCTGGACCACACCAGCGACCTGCCCCGACCGGTCCGGGTTCCGCTCGATCCGCACGGAGTGGTGGCCGCCTCCTTCGAAGCGGACGCCTCGGCCCGCCCGGGCCATATCCCGGCCCCGGGAGACGTCCAGCAGTACAACGGGCTGAACAGCTTCGTTGCCGGGTTGCTCGTGGAAGAGGTGACCGGCCGGCCCTTCGTCCATGAGCTCGACCGGCGGATCCTGTGGCCACTGGCCCTCCGCCACACCGCGCTCTCCGAGGACCCGACGATCGCCTGGGCCTGGGCGGAGGGCGGGCTGTCGTCCACCGCGGCCGATCTCGACGCGTTCCTGAAGGCCCTGCTGGACGGACGGCTCCTCCCGCCGACACAGCAGAAGCACCTCTTCGAGGTACCTGCGGTGTCCAGCGCCGGCGAGAACACCAGCTGCCCCACGTCCGCGGCATGCTTCAGTGCCGGCGGCCTGATGAGAATCGAACTGAACGGCACCAAGGTCTGGGGCAAGACCGGTTCCAGTGGCGGCTGGACCAGCGGCGTCTTCGCGAGCACCGAACACCACCTCCGGACGGTCTACACCCTGCGGCCCGACGCCCTGGCCACTCCCGCGCAGCAACGTGCCCGGGTCGAGTCAGTGGTCGAGGCGGCCCTCACCACCACGAGGCCACTGGCCGGCTACTGAACTCGATCGGGCGCTGTCGGGCTGTACCTCGGACAGCGCGCAGATGGCTTCGGTGGTCCTGGCGCGGTGAGATATTCGCAGGGTGCGGGTGTTGTCGAGCCATGTGCCGAGCTTGACGACCACGATCCCGTCGGTACCTGTCTGACGGCCCGACGGGTTTGTCGTACCCTCCGCCACGCCCTCCAGGTGTTCGACGTGCTTACGAGGCACTCTCAGGTACCCTTCCCGATCGCGGAACTGCCGGGCTGCCGCCAGATCGACCGCCCACATATCGTCTTGCGTCCGTTTCACCGGGCGTTCGTCGTCCCCGGCCGCCTCGATCCCGATCACGTTCTCCAGCAGCCTCGAGCGTCCCCAGGCGCTACCCGGTGTCCCGGCGCCCCCGTATCGCGGTGGAGCGCCTCTGTCTCGTGCTCGCCCGCCTTCTCGGCGTGCTCCGTCTCGCTGACTCGGTCAGCTGGTCAGTCGTGTGAGGGGCGTGAGGGAGCGCGCGGGGCGCGGCGGCGAGCGGGGGAACGAGGGGCGGCAGGGAAGAGGTGCGGGTGCGGGCCCGGGCTGGGGAGTTATCGCCCACGCCGAACCCGGCCATGTCCCCGAAGACGCACCGCACGGCACCGACCTCGCAGCCGCACTGCTGATCACCCGCGATCAGGACCAGGAGGGCGTCGCCGAACCGGCGCGGCCAGCCGGTTCGGTTTCGGTGACTGGCTGGTCGACGACGGACACCCGGGAGCCGCTGTCAGAGGGACTTCACGGCGTTGACCATGGTGTATCCCATCTTGTCCCGGCACAGGGCGAGGATGCGCGGGTAGACGGTGTCGAGCTGCGCCATCGCGTCGGTGCCCACCAGCTCCGCGATCTGGGCGCGCCTCGCGGCGAACAGGCGGGGGATGAGCTCATAGGTGGGCTTGAACTCCCGGGACATGTCGCGCGTGCCGTGGATGGTGAAGCCGGCCTCGCCGAGCATGCGGGAGTAGTCCTCGGGCCCGGCGGGAAGGCGGGAGAGGGCGAACGCGGCCTGGAAGAGCTGGACTTCCTCGGGCGTGAAAGGCTTGGCTTCGTAGCAGTCCGCGAGGACGAAGCGGCCCCCGGGCCGCAGCACCCGCCGGACCTCGCGGATCGCGGCGGGCCGGTCAGAGAAGTGCGCGAACGACTCGATGGCCCACGCTGCGTCGAAGGTCTCGGACTCCTGGGGCAGGGCCATGGCGTCCGCCTGCTCGAAGGCGACGCGGTCGGACAGTCCTGCCTTCAAGGCGCGGTCGCGGCCGGCCCGGACCTGCGCGGCGCTGACCGTCACGCCGAGCACGCTCGCGCCCGACTCGGCACCGATCCGGACGGTGGGCCGGCCGGTGCCGCAGCCGACGTCCAGCATCTGCTGTCCCGGCAGCAGCCCGACCTCGTTGATGAGGCTGCCGGTCCAGGAGTCCTGGGCCCGGGTGAGTTCCTCCCACATCTCGTCGGCCGTCAGCTCCCCCGTCTGCGTCCGTACGCCGCCGGACCACATGCCCAGGTGCATGCTGTCGCCCATGGTCAGGCCGTACAGGCCTCCGAAGCGGTCGTACCATTCGCCGACATCCCGGGCCGATGGATCGCTCATGTCCAAGTCCTCGCTTCCGCGCGGCCCACCGGGTGGGGTGGTGCCGCCGGGCCGACCCGGCCGATCGACCCCTCTGCCCCCACTACTTCCCCAAAACCGGCGAGCAGTGCGGCCACACGGCGGGGCGCACGGAAGCACGAATGGAGTGTGAGGTGTGAGGCTCACCGGTGGTGTCGCTGGGGTGTTCGGCTTGGTGCGTCGTTGACGTGCAGGCGTGTCCGGGCTGTTCAAAGGGCGGTTGATTACTGAGGTTGAAATCGTGGTGTCGTAGAGGCTGACGGTTGGTTGTCCGCTGCGGTATCACCGGGGCATGCGGTATCCACAAGGGGGCGGGCTGACCGCCGAACGGCAGCAGTTCCGCGAGGGGTTACGGCCCGCCGGTCCGCGACCGCGGCCAGCGCTGCGAAGCCGTCCGGAACACGTCGTTCGCTGACTACCTGCCGCAGGTTCTGCGACTGGCGCGTCATCAGCCACTCCAGCTGGGACGAATTACATCAACGCAGACCAGCGTGAGCGCGCCCGAGGAAAGCTCGGCCCAGTCGCCCCTCCCGTAGCGGCCGTCGCTGATCGCCGCGACCAGGTGATCGCGCCAGCCGCGGCCCAGCCCCGGGGAGTCGGTGGGGTGGCCGTCGTGGCGGCGTCACGTGGCTTGACCGGTATGTAGTTAGCTGCCATATTAATTTTATGAGTGACGAGGATGCGAACCCCGGCGCTGTGCCCACGCTTGATCAGGCGCGGCGCCAGATCGCGCGGTATGGGCTTGATGCCGACCCGCAGGCGGTGCTTGTGGCGGTGCGCCTGATGGCTGCCGGGGTGCGGCTGGACCGTGCGTCCGAAGTGCACTTCTCTCGTTTCGGGCTGTCGACCGGGCGCTACCGCCTCCTGGTGGACCTCGAGGACAGCGACGGAGAGAAGTCGCCGTCGCGGCTCGCGAAGAGCCTTGGCGTCTCGCGCGCCACGGTGACCGGCCTGGTGGATGGGCTTGAGCGCGAGGGCCTCGTGACCCGCCGCGCGTCCACGGAGGATGGGCGGGGTGCGGTGGTCGTGCTTACGGCGCGCGGTGCCCAGCGACTGCGTGATATGGCCGCGGACCACTTCGCGCGCCTCCAGGCGCTGGTCGGCGGACTGACCGCCGACGAACGCGGGCTGTTCCTGGACCTGCTGGAACGGATTACGCAAGGGATCGGTGCACTGACCGCCGAGTAGCGTCCCGCGCCGCACGAGAAGCGGCCGCCTTGTCTGGGTGGCAGTCCCTCTACGCCCAAATAGTTAGGCCCCTAATAATTCTTTTGAGGAGTGCACGTGAGCCTTACCCGCAACAAGGCCGCCAAGCGCGGTTTCGCTGCACGTCCGTTCACGCTCTGGAAGGAAGTTGCAGTCGCCTACCTGGCCCCCGCGCTCACAGCCGGGCTCGGCGGAGTCCTCAGCGGGCAGCCCGAACTGACGACGGCCGCCTTCACCTCCATCGGGGCCACATCGGCCGTGGTGGCCTTCATCGTCGGCGGGTGGCTGCACCGCCGGGGCCAACCGCGCCGGTGGACGACATCGGTGCCGCGTCCGGTGATCACCATCGGACTCGGCACTGCCGCTGCCGGAATCGCGGGCCTGGCCGGGTGGTTCGCGTCCGGCTGGTTGCCGGCACACACGTCGCTGCCCGATGCCGGGTGGCCGGAGCGGCTGCGGATCGACCTGCCGTTGTCGGCCGCCCTGGCGACCACGATCGTCACCTGGCGATGGCACGGCATGGCATCCCGGCAGCAGAAGTGACCCGGCCGATCTCCACCCGTTTCCCTGGACCCACCAAAACCACGAAAGGCACACTGTGATCACCATCATGGGCGCGACCGGCGCCACCGGCGGCGCGCTGCTCCGGCGCCTGATCGAACTGGACATCCCCTGCCGTGCCGTCAGCCGTACTCCGGCCAAACTGTGCGCCGCGATTGGTGTGGAAACGCCGGTCGAGGTCGTCGGTGCGGACGCCGCGGATCCTCGCGCGCTCCGCACCGCGTTCGACGGCTCCACACAACTGTTCCTCGCCATGGCCAACAGCCCGCGTCAAGTCGCGCTGGAGATCAACGCGATAGACGCCGCAGTCGCGTGCGGGGTACGGCACGTCGTCAAACTCTCTGCCCCAGCAGCCGAGCCCGACTCACCGGTCGCCGTCTCGCGCGGGCACTGGCGGGTTGAGGCACACCTTGCGGCAACCGGCTTGGTGGCCACGCTGCTTCGGCCGTATGCGTTCATGCAGAAGCTGCTCCTGAACGCTCCGGCGGTCGCCCAGGGAGTGCTCATCGGGGCGATGCGCGACGTGCCCTGCAACTACATCGACGTCCGGGACGTCGCCGACGTCGCCGCGGAGACCCTCCTCCGCCCCGGCCTTGACGGGGCCACGTACGCGCTGACCGGCCCGCAGGCCTTCAGTCATCCGGAACTCGCTCGTCTTCTCGGTGAGCTGACGGGTCGGCCCGTCCGCTGCATCGACCTGCCACCGGACGATTTCCACGGCCATCTCGTCCGAACCGCGCACATGCCGGACTGGCTCGCGAGCCATGTCGTGGAGATCCAGCAACTGGCCGTCGCGCGTCCGGAGTCCCCGAACGACACCGTGGAGACCATCCTGGGCCGGCCCGCCCGGACACTCGACGCCTTCGTTCACGAGCATCTCGCCATGTTCGCGCCAGTCGCCTGACCGGCATCTGCTGGTGGCCGGGCGAGGCAAGGGCGGTCAGTGGATCCCGGCTGTGGTCCACGCGGCGTGGATCCGTTCGTAGGCGGTCTGGACGTGAGTGTCCTGCGGTGTGTTGAGGGCGGTGGCGGTGGCGAGTGTGCGGACGGCGGGGACGTCGAGCAGCTGAAGCTTCTCCTTGATGTTGGACACCTGGAGGCTGGGACGTGAGGTTCCAGAGGAAGTAGTGCCAGGTGGTAAGCAAGAGCAACCGCAGTAGGCGGTATACGGAGGAGTTCAAGCGCGACGCGGTCGCGCTGGTCCGGTCCTCCGGCAAGACCGTCACCGAGGTGGCCCGGGAGATCGGGGTCAGCGCCGAGGGAGTGCGGAACTGGGTCAAGCAGGACACGATCGACCGCGGGCAGGGGGCGCCGGGCGAGCTGACGAGCGCGGAGCGGGAAGAGCTGCGGCGGCTGCGGCGGCAGAACCGTGAGCGGGCCGAGACGATCGAGGTGCTGCGAAATGCGGCGGTCTTCTTCGTGAAGGAGAGCGATCGATGAGCGAGGTGTACGCGTTCATCGAGGCGGGGAAGACCACCCGCGGAGTCGCTCTGTTGTGTCGGCAGCTGAAGGTGGCCCGGTCCTCTTTCTACGCCTGGTTGGCCAGCGAGCAGGCCCGCGCCGCCCGCCGGGCCGCCGACGACGCCCTGGCTCACGAGATCACCCTCATCTGCTACCGCAGACTCGCCAAATGAGATGACGTCCAAATGAAATCTGTTGTGGGGCTTGGCAGTCGGCCCGTAAGCCCACGCTGACACGAGCACAGCGCAGATTTGGGGGTTATCCCCACCTCTGGAGGGGGCCCACCCACCTCGACGCCCGGCGTGGTGGCAACAAGGATCTGGATCTCCAAGGACTCGCACGTCGCGGCTGCTGGCCGGCCGGAAACCTGGGGGATCGACATGAGACTCGCACGTGGGCTCTGCCCTCGCAGACTGCTGTTGCTGCTGTCGGCATCCTGCGTCGCCCTGATGTTGCTGTCACCGACGGCTGCGGCTACCCCGACAGACGACCGACCCGCGTCGACTGAGGTGTCGTTCACAGGCGCGGACGGTGTGCGCCTGTACGGGACGGTGTTGAGCCCCACGGCAGTTGGCGGGGATCGGCCCGCGCTGGTGATGGTGCCGGGTGCGGGTCCCGGTGGCCGGTCGGAGTTGCGGGCCGCGGCCGAGTCGTACGCCCGGCATGGCATCGTGGCCCTGATCTATGACAAACGCACCACCGGGTACTCCACTCTGCACCGCGACTACTCCCTGCTCGCCGATGACGCGCTCGCTGCGCTTCGCTTGCTGCGTGACCGGCCCGGCGTCGACCGGGCCGGGACTGGGATGTGGGGACTGTCCGAGGGCGCGTGGGCGGTGTCTTTGGCGGCGAACCGGTCGGCGGACGTGTCGTTCGTGATCACCGCGGGGGCGGTCGGCATGGAACCTGCCCGGCAGCAGGCATGGGCCTACGGTGAGTACCTGGCTCATGCGGGTGTCTCCGGCTCGCTTCCGCACACCATGCAGGGTTCCTTCACCCGGCAGCTCGTCGGCGCGGGCCTGTTCCCGGAGGCCGACTACGACCCGGTGCCGACGTGGCAGCACGTCCGCCAGCCGGTGTTGGCCGAATGGGGCACCCTCGACCGCGAGGCCGCTCCGCAGGAGAGTTCTCGGATCATCGCCCGCGCACTGTACCGGGGTGGCAACAGGCATTACACCATTCGCTTCGTGCCGGACGTGCGGCACAACCTCAACGCGACCCGCGACCACGGTTTCGACCGAATCTCCCGACTGCCGTCCGACTACGCCGACTTCGAAACGGCATGGATCGAGCGGCTGAGCCGCGGACTGCCGCCCCGGAGCATCGACCCGGCACCGCACCAGCAGCGGCAGACCCGGGCCCTGCCGTCGCCGGTCTGGTACGACGCCGGCCAGGTCCAGCTGGCGGCCCTGTGTGTCCTCGCGATCGGTTTCGTCGGGTATCCGCTGTGCGCGCTCGTTCGCCGCGTCGGCAAAGGGCGCGGTCGGGTTCCGTCTCTGCGTGCCGCACGGTGGCTTTCCGGGACCGGCCTCGCGGTGATCGTGGGGATGCCCATCTATCTGCTCTTCCTCGCGCTGACCGCCGCGGGTGTCACCGGTCCTGTCCTCCTGGGGCGCACACTGCCCTGGCTCGCCCTGCAGCTCCTGGCCGTCGCCGTGGTGGGGGCAACCGTGTGGACGGGGGTGTCGTGGTGGCACGGGCGAGGGAGGGCCGGCCGAGCCGAGAGTGTCCGCCTTGGTCTTCAACCGCCAACGGTGTACCACCGGGCGCGTACAGGATCTGATGAACCATGACGCAGTGGCCCGGTGGCGCGCCCCCTCAGCGGAGCTCAGGGGAACTCAAGGGATGTAGCGCACACTCTGCAGCCCGGATCACCGCCCGCCGAACCTGACAGCAACGCCAGTTTTCTGCGCCGTTCCTACCGGCCCTCCGACTCCTCTGTCACCGCATCGGCTAGCCCGCGGAGATCATCGGTTGGGCGCGGGAGTGTGCCCAGTACGGCGATGCCTGCCGCCAGTGCTGCACGCGCGGTTGCAGACAGCCCCGTCGCTCCTGCGGTGCGCGCGACAAGGAAGTGCTCCTCAGCAGCCCTACGGCCAAGCTGGAGGCCGCGCCAGGCAACGGTGCGGCGCTCCTGCTCGTGGAGGTTCAGGTCCAGTGCGAGTTGGTCGGCAGGGGGCGTTGGCGGAGGACCGTCGAGGTCCGCGACGGCACGTGCTTGGCGCGGGCGTCGAGCGCGGCGGTCGGTTCGTCCATGACGAGGACGGGGGCGTCGCGGTGGAAGGCGCGAGCAACGGCGATGCGCTGTCACTGTCCGCCGGACAGGTCGTGCCCCGCGGTCGTACTACGCTTCCCAGGTGACGAAAGCCACCGAGTCCCAGGACCCGCGACCTGCCGCCCGGGGCCCGGCCGCCGTGCAAGGAGGGCCGCCCGACCAGGGCCGTCCGGCCAACCAGGGGCGCCGGGTCGCGGCCCGCAACCGGACCGCCCTCATCGCCGCCGCCCGCGAGGTCTTCGCCGAACAGGGTCTGAACGCACCTCTGTCCGCTGTCGCCCGCCGTGCCGGGGTGGGACAGGGCAGCCTGTACCGGCACTTCGCCGACCGGCTCGCGCTGGCCTCCGCCGTTCTCGACGAGAACGTCCGGCAGATCGAGCGGGCCGCAGCCGAGCCCGGCGGGAGCCTGGCGAGCGTCCTGGGTGTGATCACCTGGCACCTGAGCCGCTCGACGGCGTTCGTCGACCTCCTGCGGGTTCGCGGCGAGCAGGCCCGCACCCTGTCCGAGCGCGTTCGCACCGCCCTGAGCGGGTGCCTGCCCGTCGACCATCGCTTGTCGGCCGACGACGTCATGCTCGCCGTGGCCATGGTCTCTGGAGCCATCGGCGGCCCCACCCCGGCGGAACGAGAGCGCTTGGCCCTGCGGGCCTGGCGGCTGCTCGGCGTCGAGGTGGGACCGTTGCAGCCCTTCGAGGCGGCCGTCGACGAGTAACGGTCAGCCGCCGTTGGACTGGCGGATGCCCTCAGCGAGCGCGGTGAACCTGTAGACGTACCCGCCGTCGGAGCCGCTGACGGTCATGTAGGCCGCCTTGCCTCCCTGGGCGATGGCGACGTTTGTCGCCGACTGCAGACCGCCGGCGTCCTCGGCGGGGACCTCGACAGTGGCGAGGCGCTCCCCGTACTTGCTGTAGACGGCCATGGCCGGCCGGCCGTGCAGCGCCTGGTAGAGGTTGCCGGCAGCGTCCACGGCGATGGAATCGGTCTGGGCCAGGCCGCCGTCGACATGGATGGCCCTGTGCTGCGAGGTCACGGCGGTCTTGTCGGCGTCGAGCGACAGGTAGGAGATGGTGTCCTCGGTGAGCTCGCTGATCCACAGGCCGCGCACCTCGGGGTCGAACATGATCCCGTTGGGGTGGGCGAGCCCGTCGGCCAGGACGGTCGTTCCCGTGCCGTCGCGTTCGATGCGCACGATGCGCCCCTCGGTGTCGCCGGGCTCGGTGCCGTGCGAGTCGCTCACGTACAGGTTGCCCTCGTCGTCGAAGGCGATGTCGTCCGGGGTCATCCGAGAGCCGTTGACCTCGCCGGAGAAGAACGTGCGCGGGTCCGAGCCGTCCCGCTCGACGCTGACGACGGAACCGGTGGTGAAGTCGGTGAGGTACAGACGCCCGTCGTACGGGCTGACCTGCGCGGAGGTGTAGGCACCTGTTTTGTCGGTGTAGATGCCCTGGCGCTCACCGGTGGCTACGTCGACAGAGATGACCTTGGGTTCGCCCGGGGGCGCGGTGACGTCCACGACGTACAGGTCGCCATTCTCCATCAGGACCGGGCCCTCCAGCAGGGTCATGCCAGTGGCCTCGTGCACGTCGGTCACGTGCGCGACCTGGGTGGCCCGGATACCTCTGCCCTCTCCGGACGGTGAGGAGTTCGAGGCCGGGTCGGCGCCGGCCTCCGTGCCGCATCCGGTCAGTGCCAGGAGTCCGACGGCTGCCAGACCTGCCAGGGCTCGGGGTGTGCGGTACGTGGTCACGGGGGCGAGGGCCTGTTCGCTCTGTCCTTCCGAAGCCAGCAGACCGCGCAGGACCTGCCCTGCGGCAGGATCCGCCAGCCAGTCGCGCAGCGGTGAGGCGGGGGTGGGGTTCGACATCGCGGGCCTCTCGTGTCGTGGTGCTCGGGCAGGGCCGCGTATGCCCGGGCCCGCCCCAACCGGACAGTGTTGTCCGGTACTTGGGTTACGGTACCCGTGACCGCGCGGGATGCCGCGAGGAGACTGCCCCACCCCACGCGGCCGGCCAGCGCACCTCCCCCCGAGAGAGGAATCCCCCCATGACCCTGCCGCAGTGCGACACCCCGCCCACCCCGCAACGGACCGCCGACCTGCGCGAGCGCTACCGCATCGAGCGGGAGCGCCGCGTGCGCCCCGAGGGGCCGGGCCAATACCGGCCGACATCCGCGGAGTTCGGCTACTTCGCCGCCGACCCGTACATCGGCGCGGTGCCGGAGCGCGAACCGCTGCACGACACCGTGGACGTCGCGGTCGTCGGCGGCGGGTTCGGCGGGATCCTGGCGGGCGCGCGCCTGCGCCGACAGGGTGTGGCAAGGGTGCGGGTCGTCGAGAAGGGCGGCGACTTCGGCGGCACCTGGTACTGGAACCGCTACCCGGGCATCCACTGCGACATCGAGTCGCACGTTTACCTGCCGATGCTCGACGAGACCGGCTACGTACCCGAGTGGAAGTACGCCCCGGGCGAGGAGATCCGCAGGCATGCGGTGCGTATCGCAGAGCAGTTCGGCCTGTACGAAGACGCTCTCTTCTCCACCGCCGTCACCTCCCTTGCCTGGGACGAGGCAGCGCAGCAGTGGGTGGTCGCCACCGACCGCGGCGACGAGTTCCGCGCCACCTACGTCATCACCGCCACCGGCACCCTCACCGAGCCCAAGCTGCCCGGCATCCCCGGCATCGAGGAGTACCGGGGCCACACGTTCCACACCTCCCGCTGGGACTACGGCTACACCGGTGGCAGCCCCGAAGGTGGGATGACGGGCCTGGCCGGCAAGCGGGTCGGCGTCATCGGCACCGGCGCCACCGGCGTGCAGGTCATCCCCATGCTGGCCGAGGGCGCCGGACACCTGTACGTCTTCCAGCGCACCCCTTCCTCCGTGGACGTTCGCGGGCAGCGGCGCATGACGCCGCAGGAGGCCGGGGCGGACCGTGGGGGCTGGGCGGCCGAGCGCCGGGAGAACTTCCTGCGGATCGTCTCCGGGGAGCACGCCGAGCAGGACCTGGTCGCCGACCGCTGGACGGAGTCGGCCGCCCTGCTTGAGAAGCTCCTGCCAAGCTTCCGCCGCGACGGCGAGCCGGACTTCGAGGTCGCCTACGAGGCCGCTGACCACACCACGATGAACGCCATCCGGGACCGCGTGGCTGCCGAGGTCACCGATCCCGCCACGGCCGCGGCCCTCCAGCCCTGGTACCGGTACGCGTGCAAGCGCCCCACGTTCTCCGACCGGTACCTGCCCACGTTCAACCGGGACGACGTCACGCTCGTGGACACCGCCGACAGCCACGGCATCGAGCGCATGACCGCGCGCGGCGTCGTCGCGGGCGGCGTGGAGTACGAGCTCGACTGCCTGGTGTTCGCCACCGGGTTCTCCGTCGGTGTCTCCGGCATCACCTCCGGAGGGCTGCCCGTGATCGGCCGCGACGGGGTCCGGCTCCTCGACGCGCGGGCGCAGCACGGCCCGCGCACCTTGCACGGCTTCACCAGCAACGGGTTCCCGAACCTGATCCAGATGGGCTCGATGCAGAACGCCAGCAGCGTGAACTTCACGCACATCCTGGACGAGCAGGCCGTGCACGCCGCCGCCCTGGTCGGCGCCGCGGAGGAACACTGCGCCGTCGTGGAGCCCACCCGCGAGGCCGAGGACACCTGGATCGGCATCTGTGCCCAGGGCGCCCCCGACCACGAGTGGTTCCACGCCGGGTGCACCCCCGGCTACTACAACCGGGAGGGCCGCGGCCGCCCGAACGGTCCCCTCGCGTACCCGCACGGGGCCGTCGCCTTCCACGACCTCCTGCGCCGCTGGCGTGAGGAGAACATCACCGAGGTGCTGCAGGCCAAGGCCTCCGCCTCGGTCTGACGCCCGCCCAGCGTGCCCCGCCCGGGGCACGTCGGGTGGGCCGGGAAGGCGTCAGGTCTTCCGGCGACCCGTCACCTCGACGACGCACGTGATGAACTCACCGGAGTCGGTGCTGGAGCCATGCCTTCGTCCCAGTAGTAGGGGAGCCGCGCGGCGTTCCGGACCGACATCGCGGAGACCGTCGCCTTTCTCGCCGGACCCGCCCGCTGGATCAACGGTGAGACTCTGTTCGCCAACGGCGGCCTGGCCTGACGCCTCCATCCCGCCGGAAACTGCTCATTCTCCCGCACCACGCCGAAAAGACATGGCATCCATGCGCACTGCTCGGACCATCGTCATCACCTGTGCCTTCAGCGGCTTCGGGCGGGAACCGGCATCCGGTCGTAGTCATGGGTGGCTCCCGGCAGTGATGAGTCTGAACGCAGGGGGAGTTGACGGCGCACGTATGGCCTCGGCGCCTTGGCGTACGGCCTGGCGGCCATAGTCGACATCTGCTGGGCATACCCCGGACGCCGCCTGGTGCGACGACTGCCTGGTGCCACTCACTGCGCTGGTGGTCCTCGCGGGTCGGCGGTCTCTCCTTCGCGCTCGCCCGTCCGCCTGCGCGGGGACGCTCCGTCCGGCGACGACATGTGACCCGTCGAGGGGCCGGCCTCCGTTTGACAGGGCTCACGGCAACGGTTTACCTACTGTGAGTAGCTAACTAATCACTCTTTGTGATTAATGGTGATTGTGTCATCCCCATACGAATCCGTCGCCGCCCTCCACCCCACGCGAGGAGCCTCACCGTGACCACGACTCCCATCCGTCCCACGGCCGTCCCGTCCATCGAGCAGCTGCCCCAGCCGGAGCTGCGCGGGTCCACCGACATCCAGGGCAACATCCTGGCCGCGTTCAACAAGGACTTCATGGACTTCCGCTACCTGCGCTTCCCGGACGCCGCCAAGGGCCGCGGCTGGCTCTCCGCGATCCTCAACACCGTCGCGACAACCAACGAGACGGAGGACTTCAACGAGCAGTTCTCGCTGGCCCGCCGGGCCTTCGGCCGAGACCCGTCGATCACCACTGTCCGCTGCGGGGTCTCCCTCACCTTCGAGGGCCTCATGATGATCGCCAACAAGCCCGATCAGATCAAGAAGGACCTCAGCACCTTCACGTCGTTCTGCGCGGGCGCGGCCGCACGGGCCGAGGATCTCGGGGACACCGGCGAGAGCGACCCGAGGACCTGGTTGTTCGGGGCCGGGACCGGCGACAAGGTTGTGCACGCCGTCCTCATCGTCGCCGCGGACACCGAGGCGCTGCTGAAGGAGAAGCTGAAGAACCTCGACACGGTCGAGCAGACCCACCAGATCACGCGCGTCCATGTGGACGAGGGACGCACCCTGACGGGCGATCTGAACGGGCACGAGCACTTCGGCTACAAGGACGGCATCTCCCAGCCCGGCGTCAAGGACTTCCACCGCGAGGATGCCGGCCGCAAGGGCTTCCGCGACAACCACGCCGGGACCGAGCTGATCGAACCCGGCGAGTTCGTCTTCGGTCACAAGAGCGAACAGGGCGACCGGAAGGCGCCGGCGTGGATGAAGAACGGCTCCCTCCAGGTGGTGCGCCGCCTTCGCCAGGATGTCGCCGGCTGGAACAAGGCCGTGGTGGACGGCGTCAAGAACTTCACCGGGAACATGGACGCCAACCGGCTCGGTGCCTGTCTGGTCGGCCGGGCCAAGGACGGCACACCGCTCGCCCCGCCGTGCAGCGCCGTGACCGGCCTCGGCTCGGACCGGAACGACTTCGACTACGCGAACGACCCCATCGGCCGGCACACCCCCTGGGCCGCGCACATCCGCCGCACCCATCCGCGCGTCTTCGCCGGAATCGTCGACAAAAAGCCGAGGAGCCACCGCCTGATGCGCCGCGGCATTCCGTACGGCCCTGAGTTCAAAGGCGGCCCGGACGACGGCAAGGACCGCGGGCTGATGTTCGTCTGCTACGGCACCTCGCTGGAGGAGCAGTTCGAACTGGTCCAGCGGCACTGGTCCAACGACGACACGTTCACCCCCGGGGAAAGCCGGTCCGATCAGGTGGTCGCCAACGGCTTCGACAAGGTCACCGGCCTCGCAGGCAAGGCCTCGGTCGAACTCGCGGACGGCACCCTCGGCACGATCGACATGAAGCGCTTCGTCCGCACCACGGGCGCGCTCTACGCCTTCACCCCCTCGATCAGCACGCTGCGGCTGCTCGCCGAGGGCGAGGACCTCCCCAACAAGCCGGTCGGCTCCTGAGCGGCGAGGAGAAGCCATGAACGAGAACCCCACCGTCGAGGGCACGGTCAACGACCGCGCCCGCCGGCGGACCTGCCAGCAGCTGGCCCGCGAGCTGCTGCTGGTCGGTCCGGACGACAAGGACCTGAAGCTGCGCTACCTCGACGTCCTGATCAAGGAGGGCATCCCGGAGACCGACGAGCCCAAGGACGTGCTGATCGTCGGCGCCGGGATCGCCGGTCTGGTTGCCGGGAAGCTGCTCAAGGACGCCGGGCACAACGTCACCGTCCTGGAGGCCAACGCCAACCGGGTCGGCGGGCGGATCAAGACTTTCCGCTCCACCGACGACGAGCAGGACGGTCCGTTCTGCGACCCGGAGCAGTACGGGGAGGCAGGGGCGATGCGCCTGCCCAGCTTCCACCCTCTCACCCTGGCCCTGGTCGACAGCCTCGGCCTGAAACGGCAGCTGTTCTACAACGTCGACGTCGATCCCGACACCGGCAACCAGAACACGCCCGTCCCGCCGGTGGTCTACGAGTCCTTCGAGGACGGCAAGGTCTGGAAGTACGGCGAGGACAGCCCGGACTTCCGCGAGCCCGTCAAGCGCTTCAACAGCTGGATCCGCACCAACCGGATCCAGGCCCGCCGCAGCGAGTACGCCGCCGACCCCAGCAGCGTCAACGAGGGCTTTCACCTCACCGGCGACGAGGTGCGGATCACCGCCGCCGAGATGGTCAACCAGGCGCTGGAGCCGGTCCGCGACTACTACTCGTACATCGAGAACGGCAAGCGGGTGCGCAAGCCGTTCGCCGACTGGCTGGACGGCTGGGCCCGGGTGATCCGCGACTTCGACGGCTACTCGATGGGCCGATTCCTGCGCGAGTACGCGGGCTTCAGCGATGAGGCCATCGAGGCGATCGGCACGATCGAGAACATGACCTCGCGACTGCACCTGTCCTTCTTCCACACCTTCCTGGGCCGCAGCGACATCAACCCGGACGCCACCTACTGGGAGATCGAGGGCGGCAGCTGGCAGCTGCCCTACGCCCTCGCCATGGAGCTCCAGGGGGAGCTCGAAATGGGCGAGCGGATGGTCCGGATGGAGTACTGGGACCCGCGCCGCGACGGCGAGGCCGGCGAGGACGTCGGACCGAACGGACCGCAGGTCGCCGTTCACACCGTGCCCGAGGACGATCCAGAGGCCGAACCCACGGTCTGGAAGGGTGACTTCGCGATCGTCACCGTCCCGTTCTCCGCGCTGCGGTTCGTCCAGGTCTCGCCCCCGTACTCGTACAAGAAGCGCCGGGCGATCATCGAGACGCACTACGACCAGGCCACCAAGGTGCTGCTGGAGTTCTCCCGCCGGTGGTGGGAGTTCACCGAGGCGGACTGGAAGGACGAGCTCGACTCCATCGAACCCGGCCTGTACGAGTACTACCAGCGGGCCGGCGAGGAGGACGCCGAGGCGGCCGCGACGGTTGCTTCGGCCGCGCACAACGGGCACCGGCCGCCGCTCGATCCACCGAGGGTGCTGCTCGGCGCCCACCGGAGCGTGGACTCCAGCCGGATCAGCCAGGAGCAGTTCGAGGTCTTCCGGCACACCCCGCTGCGCCGGGCGAGCGTGCGCCCCGCCACCAACTGCTTCGGCGGCGGTTCGACCACCGACAACCCGAACCGCTTCATGTACTACCCCTCGCACCCGGTGCCCGACAGCGACGGCGGCGGCGTGGTGCTGGCCGGCTACAGCTGGTCGGACGACGCGGTGCGCTGGGACTCGATGGCCGACGCCGAGCGGTACGTGTACGCGTTGCGCAACCTCCAGTCGGTGCACGGCCGGCGGATCGAGGTGTTCTACACCGGCTACGGCCAGACCCAGAGCTGGCTGCGCGACCCGTACGCTTTCGGCGAGGCGGCGGTGTACACCCCGCACCAGATGACCAGCTTCCACCTCGACGTGGTCAAGCCGGAGGGCCCGGTGCACTTCGCCGGCGAGCACGTATCGCTCAAGCACGCCTGGATCGAGGGCGCTGTGGAGACCGCTGTCCGCGCGGCGATCGCCGTGCACGAGGCACCCGCGCCACCGCCCCGCGCCAAACCGGAGATCCGGCCCGAGGCGCGGACCGGCCGCGCACGCAGAGCGGAGGTACTGAGCAGATGAACAGCAACGACGAATGGACGGTGGGTCGTTACCTGGCCACCAGGCTGGAGCAGTTGGGCATCCGGTACCTGTTCGGGGTGCCGGGCGACCACCTCGGCCCCTTCCTGACGATCATGCACGCCACCACCGGGGTGCGCTGGGTCGGCACCCCGACCGAGATCGGCGGCGGCTACGCCGCCGACGCCTACGCCCGGGTGCGAGCCGCCGACGCCGACCTCGCCAAGGGCGAGCAGGGCGTCGCTGCCGTCGCGGTCACCTATGGTGTGGGCGCTTTCAGCCTGCTCAACCCGATCGGCGGCGCGTACGTCGAGTACGTGCCGGTGATCGCGATCAACGCGGCGCCGTCGTACGAGCAGTGGCTCAACTACCAGGCGGTCGGTCTGCTCACCTCGCACATGAGCCAGCGCCGGGAGAGTAATCTGGAGGTCTACCGGCAGGTCACGGTGGACGCGCAGGTGATCTCCAACCCCGGACTCGCGCCCTCGCAGATCGACAGCGCGATCACCGCCGGCCTGACCGAGCGCAGGCCGGTCTACCTGGAGGTGATGGACGACCTCTGGAATGCCCCGTGCGCCGCACCGCAGGGCGAACTCCGTCGCCAGGAACGACCGTTCACCAAGAAGCACGAGGAAATGCTCGCCAAGGCGGTGGAGGCCTCGGTGAAGCTGGTCGAACGGCTCGGCACGCCGGTGCTGTGGGCGGGGGAGGAGATCGAACGCAATCGGCTGGAGCGGGAACTGGTCTCGCTGGTGCAGCTGACCGGCATCCCGTTCTGCACCACCGTAGGCGCGAAGTCCGTGGTCTCCGAGAACACCCCGGGCTTCACGGGCGTCTACAACGGCAAGGCGAGCCTGCCGGAGGTGCGCAAGGCATTCATGGCCGCCGGGTGCCGGATCGGCCTGGGCACCTGGTCGACGTCGAAGAATCTCGGCGGCGAGAAGTCGATCGGCGACGACTGGATCGTGGCCGCCCGCGAGGGCGTCAGCGTCGGCGCGCAGTACTTCCCGGACGTCCAGCTGGCGCGGTTCGTCCCGGCGCTGCGGGACGCGCTGGGTGTCGCTTTCGGCAAGCGGGCGTTCGAGACCGACCTCTACGCGCTGGCACATGCCAAGGACCGGCAGGTCCCGGCGAACACGATCGCCTTCCTGACCGGCCTGAGCGGCACGGACTACCCCGAGGAGCTCACGTACGACGGGTTCTTCCAGCACATGAACGCTTTTCTGCTGAGCCAGGCGCAGGGCGACGGCCCGGAGGCCACCTCGCCGTTCACGGTGGTCTCGGACGCGGCGTTCGCACTGCTGGGCTCGATGAATCTGCGGATGGCGGAGCGGGCGAGCTTCGTGGCGCAGAACAGTTGGCTGTCCATCGGCTACTCGGTCGGCGCGGCCACCGGGGTGGCGCTGGGCCGCCAGCAGCCGCTCAAGCGGCCGCTGGTGTTCGTCGGGGACGGCTCGTTCCAGGAGATCTGCCAGGAGCTGTCCACGCATGTGCGCCACCACCTGCGGCCGGTGGTCTTCGTCCTGGACAACGAGGGCTTCTACGGCATCGAGCAAATGCTGGTCAGCCCCTGCTACTACAAGGAGAAGCCGTCCGACGGGGCCGACTTCTACAACGTGCTGCACTCGTGGCAGTACGAGAAGCTCGCGGAGGTCTTCGGCTCGGAGAAGGACCGGATGCACGGGCGGGAGCTCACCACCCACACCCAGCTGGAGTCACTGCTGCTCGACATCGCCGATCCGGGCAATGACATCAACCGCGCCCCGATCCTGGCCCGGGTCCGGCTCAGCCGGCACGACTACCCGCGGGCACTCCAGTACAAGATCGACGAGAAGTGCAAGTAGCCGCCGTACGGCCCCCCGCCCCCCGCCCCCCGTCCGAGGGCCGGGGGGGCGGTCTTCTGGCCAGGCGTGAGCCCGAGCTTGTGGGTGTGGGCGATTGCGGTGAAGCCGGTGACGATCACGGGGTCGTGTCAGTCGTTGTCCAGGTCGCCGAAGCCAAGGTCCGTGAGGGCCCCGATGAGCAGGAGGGTGGCTCTGCGGGTGTTTCTGTTGCGCACGTGATGCTCGACGACGTCGTCTTCCGCGAGGTCACCTTCTGCGCATTCATCGCCGGGCAGGTCGCAGTGGATGACGCGTGCACGTCCGCGTTCGGTCATCACCTCCGTCAACTCCCGTGCTTCCTGCACGGGTAGGGACCAGGATCTACTGGAACTCCAGTCTCGGAGACAGGGGGGGTGTTGTCAGGCGGCGAGGTCGACGTCGTCGGGGGCGCGTGGTTCGTAGAGGGCGCCGGTGCGGATCATCGCGTGGATGACGTTCACGCGCTGGCGGGCCAGGCGGAGGATGGCCTGGGTGCGGGTCTTGCCGCGTGCGCGCTGACGGTCGTAGTTGACGCCCCTGCCGGGCAGGGACGTCAGGAAGTGGACGGTCTTTCGACGCGGTCCGCGCACGTCGCCTACCGCACGGCGACGTGATCCCCGGTCGACGACTTTGCCCCGGAGGTGGAGTTCCCGTAGTACGTCCACCGCCATGTCCCCGGCCCGGTGGCCTTCACCGTGGTCTTGAGCGCCCCCGTTTTACTCGACGTCGCTTTCTTGACCGTTGTGTACGAGGAGGCGCCCGCCGCCTTGAACTGCAGGCTGACCGTTCGGCCCGCGTACCCCTGGTACGTGTGGGTGTCCCAGTTCGCCCGTGTGACCCGCCCGGTCACGGTGATCGTCTTCCCTTTCGCGACCGGCTCCGGCGAGGCGTTGACAGTGACGCGTGTGGCCCGCTTGACCTGCAACGGGAGGTCGTTGTCATCAGTGTCGTGGGCGTCGCCGGCGAGAAAGACCCGAGCAGCAGTTCGCCAGGTGCCGGCGTCCTCGTTCCCGAAGTCATGGTTCTGCGGGTCGATGTACAGCCATTCCTCGAAGTCGCAGATTCCTTTCGCCCTGTCCACGACCTTGCAGTCGCTGGTGATGATGGAGCTGTGCAGGGTGTCCCCAGTGTCGGGCTTCCCCCGGTAGGGGAACACCGTCGGCCCGAAGTCGTATCTGAGTTTGGTCGTCATCCGGAAAACCGCATGCACCTCGACCTCCTCCTTGACCCCGATCACGATCGGCTTCCCGCCGTTCACCGAGACCCGGGTGAAGGAGACCCCGCCCTCCGCCGCCCCAGCCGGCACCGCCGCCACCCCTGTGAACACGACCGCCGCTCCACCGGCCACCACCGCTTTCCACATCGTCTTCCCCATCTTCGAGCTCGCCCTTTCCCCTGCAGCCTGGACCGAACGCGTAGGCGCCCCGGAGCCGGAGGCTCATCCTCGCGGCTGACTGTGGGACAAGAGAGGGCTGTACGGGGTTGTACACGGTGCGGCAACGATTTGATCACCACGGCACCGCTTGGGGCCGATCCCCGACGCTGAGCGGGTGGCCTATGCCTGGGACGGCGTCGCCGCCGCGATCGGCAATCACCCGGCTCTTCGAGCTGCAGCTCGACATCGACGACGCAGAGCACGAGCGCCGTCGCGCCGTCGGCCTGACCGCCGCCACCGGCCACGGCTTCGGCGGCCTGGACGTCCTGATGGCACTCCCGCACGGCTTCCCCGTTCTTGTCGCAGACCTCACCGATCACCAGCGCGCGTATGTACGGGGGCCCCGGCGGGGATCTGCACGGTCAGCGGCGGGAACGTCACCAATCACATCTACTACAAGCGGTGAACATCAGGTCCCGGGAGGCGGCGGACACGTCCGTCACGGTGCGTGCGGGAACTGAGCGGGCACCGGACCGCACCCTTGTGACCGACCAGCCACCCGGGGTTCACGCGGACACGGGGCCGCCCGGCGGGTCGTGGCGGATGTCGCCGCGGGCGAGAAAGTCCTGGAGCTCGCGGTGGCGGAACTGGTAGGCGATCCCGGCGGTGCGCATCAGCCCCGCGTCGCAGCACCAGTCGAGGAAGCGGCCGAGGCGCCAGGGCAGTGGCTGGTCGGACCACCAGCGGCGAGTACAGAGCAGGAGAGCCACGTAGCGGACCCCAGCCGCTCCGAGGGCCGGGCCGGCGCCTGTCCTGAACAGGGGTCCGAACGCGCGCCAGGGCCTGAACAGCACGTCGAGCGCGCCCCGGTAGCCGCATCTGAACAGGCGGTTGTAGACCAGAGCGAGCACCCGCCCGCCACCGAGGCCGAACAGGGCCATGTAGATGAACACCGCCCCGAACGCGAGGACGGGGCTCAGGGCGAACCAGTAGAAGGGGACGAACCCGAGCCCGACCACGAGGCCGGTCACGAGCCCGGTCACCAGGTCGTCCCGCACCATGCGGCGCGGCGACGCGAGCCCGTGCGGCCTGCGGATCTCGGGTGCGTCCGAGAGCACGCCCGCCAGTCCGGCCCCGACGGTCGCCCCTCCGACGAGTCCCACCACCGATCCGTACACGAGCCCGATCACCAGTCCGACGACGTTCCCGATGTCGAGCACGACGACGAGCCCTCCCCAGAAGAGCCCGCCCACGAGCCCGTTCACGAGCTGGCGTCGTCCGACACGCGTTCCGACCGTGGTGCGTTCCAGCCGGGACGGGATCGGCCAGGGAGGGATTCCCACGAGAAGGCTGCCCGCCGCCATGAGCGTCACGTTCGTCACGTACACGCTCCACGCGTCGAGCAGGCCCGCGGGCAGGTCGGCAACGGCCCACACCGCGATGGTCAGGAGGACGTGGACGGTGCGAGCGCGGCGGTGGCCGGTGAGCGGCCACAATTCGTGGAGCACGAGGTCGGTGTTCGACAGACGGCGTCCGGCCACCTCGCGGGCACCGGTGTTGGTGCGCAGGTGGCGGGCGAGGACCGTCATCCAAATACGCACCTGCTGCCGCGTGTAGGGCGCGGTGGTGTCGTCCATCGGGGAGGCACCGCGGATGTACAGATCCAGCAGGTGGTCCCGGATCTGCTCGGGGGTTCGCAGGCCGCGTTGACGGAGCTCCGCGGGATCACGAACCCAGCCGTGCTCGGGGTCGCGCTCGTCGTAGACGGCGAGCGCCAGGGTCAGCCGCCAGGGGGTGGACAGGCCCCGGGCCAGCGGGCTGTCCGGGGCGGCGCGGAGTGCGTCCAGGACGGGTGCCCAGCGGTCCGGGTCGATGGCCCGGGCGGTGACGAACGCCTCGGCCGCGGCTGGGCTGACAGGGGCGATGTCGATACGGGAGGCGTCCTGCGCCCACAGACTCACGTGTTCGAGAGCGGCGTACGGGGTGCTGCGGCAGGTGAGGACGAGCTGGCCCTTGGCGGTGCCGTGGAGGTAGTTGTTCATGGCCTCCAGGGCGGCCGCGGCGCGGGAACCGAGCCCGGGATCCTCCCTGGCGTCCATCTCGTCGAGGCCGTCGAGCACCGGAAGGACCAGACGGGCTCTGACGAGGGCGGCTGCCGCGGCGGGGCGTAGCCGGTGTACGCGGGCGAGCTGGTCGGCTAGCCAGTCGTCGAGCTTGGTCGGGCCGGGGTCGAAGGTGGACAACGACAGCCGTACGGGAACGGGGCCGCCCGGCGTTCGGTCGGCGAGCAGAAGCAGCATGAGGTGGAGGGCGAGCACCGTCTTACCGGCTCCGGGCGCGCCGGTGATGACGAGTCGGCCGGACCCAAGAGCGCGGTAGTAGGCGGCGACTTCCTCCAATGTGCCGTGGGGTGCCGCGTCCGCGGCCTGGTGGGCACGGGAGGGCAGGTGGACGAACTCGATGTCGATGGTGCGGTCGCTGCCGCCGAGAAGTCTCTGGCGGGCTTCCTCCTCGCGTTGCCTGATGTCGACGGCGAGGCGGTCGGCGAGCCCGGCGGCGTCGGTGTCCTCCCGGGCCTGGGAGGACCTGGCCTGGTCCAGGCCCGCTACCGTCAGCATCAGACCGACCATCCCGACCGCCAACCCGCCTGGGTCCACGTCCCCGGTTCCCGCCCGGACGGCTATGGCGACCGACACCACCAGCGCCGACACCGTCAGCGCCGACCAGCCCCACCGCGTGGGGCGTACGGTGTCGGACATTCCCCTGGTCACCTGCCGCGTGAGCGGAAGCGGAAAGCGGCGGCCACGGCGAGGGTGCCCAGGACGGCGGACCCCGCAGCCAGCGGAACCAGACTCCTGGTGCCCCGGCTCCCGGTCTCGGCCATGGTGCCGGAGGGGTCGGCCGAGCTTTCCGGGGTCGTGTCCGTCCTCGCGTCGTCGCTCGGGTTCCGTGACCCGGCAGTGCCCGAGGTGGCCGTATCAGCCGTTCCGGACGGGGCCGGACCGGTCGTCGTTCCCGCCCCGGTGACGTCGAACGACGCCACGACGTTGTTCTGCCCGGGATCCAGCCCGCACGACAGGTCGAGTTTGACGGTCACGATGCCGCCGCTCGCGGTGACGTGCGCGGTGAGGTCGCCGACGGTGATTCTCGCCCCGCCCGGTCGGGTGAAGGCGCGCGTCGGTGCGACACCGGTCGCCTTGACCTGGAACGGTCCGGACGCCGGAACGCTGGTCCTGGCCACCTGGAACGGCACGCCGAGGTCGGTCTCGAGGCCCGGCGCCGTCACATGCACCTTTGCGTCCACCGTGCCCGTGATGGTCTTGATGCCCGCCTTCCGCAACTCTCGCGCGTCAGCCGCGTTGACCGGCACCGCCGCACGGATGACGAACTTCGGTGTGGGCATGCCGACCGTCGCCGACTTCGGGACGTCCGAGTCGATCTTCACGGTGCCTCGCCGCTCGTCGGCCATCGGAACCGAGCAGGTGTACCGCAGTGTGCGCGACACAGGCTCTGCGGCCGCGGGTACGACTCCGAAGACTCCCGTGCTCGTGCCCACGACCCCTGCGGTCACCACAAGTCCCCAGGCCCCACGGGCCACCGGACCTCTCAGAACGGAGCGGGATGCCGCTCGCTGCTCACACGGGTTCTGGATCAGTTCGACGTTCGCCATCTTGTCCCTCAGTCAGGTACTCGGGCCTCCGGCACGCAGCCCACGGATTCCTCCACCAGGTGGAACGGCCGCGGGGCGGCCCCCTCTCGGTCGCGAGGACCCGCCCCGCCCGAGCGCACAGCCGGGTCCCGCAACCAACCGTAGGACTGGATCGCACGCCCGGAATTGCGCGTGCGCGTAGGAAAGTTGACACCACGCGCAACACAACGAGTTTCACGCACACATGTGCGTATCGAGCCGCTGACGCACTGCCTGTATCGCACCGCCGTCCACTAAACTGTTGCGGCACTACCGGGGCCTCATGCCATGAGCGTGAGACCCGAATCCGGTTGTGCGCACTGTGAGAAGGCCGCGGTGAAAGGTGTTTCGATGGCCTTGGAAACCTACACGGTGATTTCATGCACGACCCGGGACGTGACGTCGCGTGAGCGCGCCAAATTCTGGGGCGAGCACGTGACGTCGTATCAAAGCCAGATGGGCTACGGATACCCACGCACCGACGACTTCCGCGCGGGAACGATCCGCCAGCGCACCGCCACCTATCAGCTCGTCCAGTGGTGGTCGGACACGATCAAGTACACCCGGACCACGAGCCAGGTACGGCTCAGCCCGGACGAGGACTACCGCTTGGTGCTGCCGGTCGCCGGAGAGATGCTGCTGCGCCAGAACGGCCAGGAGCTGCGACTGGTCCCGGACGCCGGGTGCCTGCTCACCTTCGGCGCGCCGTTCGAGGTCCTGCAGGCCGCCTCAACGCGGGCGTTCATCATGTCGATCCCCGCCCAGGAGGTGAACGGGCGGTTGAACCGGTCGTCGCCGCTCACCCTGGGCCTCGACCTCCGCTCGGGTCTGGGCCGGGTGGTGGGCGACATGCTGACCGGCCTGCACGAGGAGCGCGACGCCCTCACAAGCGGCCAGTTCGACGCGGTGTCGGAACGCCTGGTCGAGCTGTTGTGCATGCTTGCCGCGGGGGACGACCGCCCCACCCCGCCCGGTCACCTGACGGAGGTGGAGACCGTGGTCCGCCGGTACGCCCGCGAGCACGCTGCCGACCCCCACCTGACCGGCGCCACCATGGCGCGAGCCCTGGGCTGGTCGCTGCGCCAGGTACAGCTGGCTCTGCAACAAGCCGGGACGACCCCCCGCGCACTGATCCGCGAGGAGCGGCTGCGATTGGTACGGGACCGGCTGCGGGCGCCCGCGTACCGGCACATGACCATCACCGAGCTGGCATATGCGTCGGGATTCTCCTCCTCCAGCGCGCTCAGCACGGCATTCCGGCAGCGCTTCGGGGTGTGCCCGCGCGAAATGCGTCACGCGGGATTCCCGTCCGCCGGTGATACACAACGGAGCTGACCGAAATCCGTTGGACTTCCGGTCTGACCGGCAACAGCGGCAGGTCCACGGACGTAACGATAAATCATGGTGCCCAACCGCTTTTCGGATAGCCGGAGCGGTCTCGAACCGGATGCCTCCGAAGCCCGGTAATCCCTACACGAAAACGATCACGGGAGAATTCCACAATCCCGGACCCCAGCATCTCGGCGTCGGATCGTCCCGCCCAGCTCGCGCCACGGCCCGGGCGGCTTCGCCGCGTCGGGGCGGTGGCGGGGCGCAGTGCGCCAGGTGGCGTCCGGGGGCAGAACGACCTGCCGGCCTCGGGGCTCGCCGTGCGAGAGAGGTACTTCGCACAGCGACACGGTCGTAGGGAGGATCTCCGGCGACGGAACAGGCCGGTCAGCCGACGTAGCGCCTTTTGCGGTGCCCTTCCGCTGGGCGGCCTCCAGCGCCGCCAGCCGCGCCTCGATCGCGGGAGGTACTGGTCGCCGCTGGCGCAGCACCCACGGCAGTCCGCCCGCCGCGAGCAGAAAGGCACGGAAGGAGGCACGGTCCCTCGGTACCGTGGTGAGCAGGTACACCGTGCGTTTCAGGGCCGACCCCGCGAGACGCCGAAGCCAGGTGAACCACAACGTGTTGCGGGGCCCGACGACGCGCCGGGCGGTGCTGTCGCGCACAGTGGAGGCCGCGTGGTGGATGACCGCTTCCGGCACATAGGCCGGCCGCCAGCCGGACCGGCGCTGTCACGTTGTGGAGCGTGTGGGTGCCCGACCTCGTCCATGTGCCACTTGTCACCCCGGCCGTGGCCGGCGTCGGCGCAGCTCATTCGCATAGATCTGGCCGAACTTTGCGCACCAACGCCGGATCGTCTCGTACGAGACGATCACATCGCGCTCGAGCATCAGCTCCTCCACCTCACGGAATGACAGCGGGAAGCGGAAGTACAGCCACACGCAACGGGAGATCACCTCGGCCGGGTACCGGTGCCCCTTGTACGACGGCGGAGTACTGCCCACGGACAACCCCTCCCAGCATGACCAACCCGAAGATCACCCACCCTGTCAGCCAACGTGACAGTGCCTCGACCACGTCAACAAAGCGAAGGGTGACAAGGACCCGGGGAACTGGAAGCCGCCGCTGCAGTCGTACTGGTGCACCTACAGCCGGGCCTGGATCAGCGTGAAGGCCAACTACCAGCTCACCGCCAACCCTGCCGAGACCGAAGCCCTGTCCGAGATGCTCGACACCTGCAACACCTGACACCACCCGGCGGCACCGGCCGGGAGCCCCGCCCGGTAGGCCGCCGGAGTACCGGACGATCCCGTCCGCGCCCCGACTCGCCGCGGGGGAAGAGCAGGACCCCTCCGCCCAGGCACTCTTCCCCCGCGGCGACCCCACCACCCCGACCCCCAACCCCACGACAACGACACGGGGTTGAACCAGGAAGGCCCCGCATCGTGATCCGCACTCTCCCGGCACCGGACCGGCGCAGCATCGCCCGCAGCACCCTCACCGCGCTCGTCGCCGCCGAGCTCCTCGCCCCGGCCGTCCAGGCCAAGGCGACCACCACGTGCGCACCGCACACCACCGGCGTGTGCAGGGCCGCAAGTCCGCACCCGGCAGGTGCGACCGCCGAATGCAAGGACGGGACCCTCAGCTACGCGGCGAAGTTCCGCGGCACCTGCAGCCACCATCGCGGCGTCCGCTACTGGTACAAGTAGGCCGCGCCGGCCACCCCGCCTGGCGCCACCAGCCTGCACGTGTCCCGGCAGTGCGTTGACCCTTGTGGCCCTGGCAGTGAAGGATTCGAGCATGCTGCTTCTCTAGACCAGCGCCAGCAGCGCAGGCCGCAGCCCCGGATCCAGGTCCACCGCCCGCTTGCGGCCCCCGCCGACCCGACGGACCCGTCCCAACGGCGCCTAGGAAGAGAGCGTCTCGCAGAGGGAGCATCGCTGCTTGCCGTAGTCTCGGCTGTCGGCGGACATGTTGATTGCTTGCTGACTGACCCAGGCCCGTCCTGCGCTGCGGCCAAGTGGTTCAGTGGGCGGGGTCGTCGAACTGATCGAGGAGGACGTCGGCCAGTGTGTCGCCTGTGGCGGCGGCTGCGGCGCCGTCGTGGAGAGGTTGTTCGGTCCAGATGACTTTGCCGCGGGGCGTGTATCGGGTTCCCCAGCGCTGCGTGAACTGCGCCACCAGGAACAGTCCGCGTCCGCCCTCGTCGGTGGTCTTGGCCAGGCGTAGGTGCGGGGACGTGCTGGAACCGTCGGACACCTCGCAGATCAGGCTGCGGTTGTGCAGCAACCGGGCCCTGATCGGCGGGGTCCCGTACCGGATCGCATTCGTGATCAGCTCACTGAGGATCAGCTCCGTGGTGAAGCCGATGTCCTCAAGGCCCCACTCACGCAGTCGTACCGCGCACTCCGCGCGCACCGTCGCCACCGCTGCCGGATCCGGCGGCACGTCCCATTCCGCCACCTTCGACGGAGCGAGCAAGCGGGTCCGCGCCACCAACAGGGCAATGTCGTCCGACGGGTGCGTCGGCAGCCTCGCCTCGATCGCCGCCCGGCACGTCTCTTCCGGAGTGCGCCCCGCCCCGCCCTCCAAGGCTCTGCGCAGCTGATTCAGCCCGGTCTCGATGTCCCGGTCCCGGCTTTCCACGAGACCGTCCGTGAACAGCACCAAGTGCGAGCCCTCGGGCAGACGCAGCTCGGCGGTTTCGAAGGGATGGCCGCCCACACCGAGCGGCGGCGAGGCAGGCACGTCCGGATACGTGACGGTGCCGTCCGGATGCACCACCGCCGGGCCCGGGTGTCCGGCGCGGGCCACTGTGCACAGTCCCGTTACCGGGTCGTAGATCGCGTACAGGCACGTCGCCCCTGTCACCGCCTCGCCTTCTCGGTCTTCCGAGCCTTCGCCGGTGCTCTCCTCGCTGTCGATCCGGGTGACCAGGTCATCCAGGTGGGCCAGCAACTCGTCCGGCGCCATGTCCAGGGCCGAGAAGTTGTGTACCGCGGTGCGCAGCCGCCCCATCGTCGCGGCCGCGTGCAGGCCGTGGCCGACCACGTCTCCGACCACCAGGGCAACCCGGGCCCCGGACAGCGGGATGACGTCGAACCAGTCCCCGCCCACCCCCGCCTCCGCTGGCAGATACCGCCAGGCCACCTCCACGGCGTCCTGCTTCGGCAGGCCGCGGGGCAGCAGGCTGCGCTGCAACGTCACTGCCATCGCATGCTCTCGCGTGAACCGACGCGCGTTGTCGAGGGCCACCGCCGCGCGCGCCGCCAGCTCCTCCGCGAAGGACAGGTCCTCTTCATCGAATGCCGGCGAATTCCCCGTCCGCCAGAAGCTCACCATCCCGAGCACCACACCCCGGGCTTGCAGCGGCACGGTCACCAGCGAATGGAACCCGTACTCCAGCGTCCTCCGCGCCCGGTCGGGATCCTGCTCCTGCCAGCCCCTCGCCTGCCGCAGGTCCGCCTCAAGGACGGCCCGCCCCGACTCCATCGCCCGCATCTGCGGTGTCATCGGCAGAAAGGTGATCAGCTCTCCGACCGGGTACAGAGTGCGTGCCTCCGGCTCGCCGTCGATCGCGGTGCGCCGCATCTGCCGCCGCGTCTCCCGCGCCGGTTCCTGCCCCCGTACCACCGAGTCCAGGAGGTCCACCACAGTGGTGTCGGCGAACCGCGGCACCGCCACCTCCGTCAACTCCTCTGCGGTGCGCACTACTTCCAGCGTGGTGCCGATCCGCACCCCAGCGTCGTACAGCAGCTTCAGTCGCTCCCGCGCCACCTCGGCCCGCCCGGTGAGCGCCGCCAGTTCCGTGGTGTCCCTGAGCGTCACCACACTGCCGGACGGGCCGCCGGCCAGGGCTGTGGGCCGGATGTTCACCGCCAGCAACCGGTCCCCTGTCAGATGCACCTCATCCGTGATCGCTTCGCCAGACGACAGCACCCGCGCCATCTCGCCGTCCAGACCCAGGTCCCCCACGTCCCGCCGCTCAGCATCCGCCGGAAGGCCCAGGAGCCGCCGCGTCTCGTCGTTGGCCAGCAACAGCCGCCCGTCGGCGTCGATGATCAGCACGCCCTCCCGCACGGAGTGCAGCACCGCGTCGTGGTGCTCGTACATCCGCGTCATCTCCACCGGGCCCAGGCCGTGCGTCTGACGCCGCAACCGCCGACTCACCAGCGCCGACCCGCCCGCGGCCAGGATGAGAGCGCCACCCGCGGCACCGAAGAGCATCGGCAGCTGCCGCCCCACCTCTTTGTTGACGTTCTCGAGCGTGATCTCGGGGTACACGATGCCGGCGACCGAGCCGTCCGGCCTGAAGACGGGGACCGCCGCATATACGTATACGGACGGGCCTACCTCGACGATTTCTGTGAAGGCCTTGCCCTTCGCCGCTGCCTTGTACGGGCCGATGACATGCTTCCCGATCAGGCCCGGGTCGGGGTGCGCGAGGCGGATCCCGTCCGGCGTCGACACCACAATGCCGTAAAGTTCGGACCGCTGCTGGACCTTCTTGGTCAGCGGCTGCAGCTCCGCGGTCGGGTTGGGGCCGTCCAGTGCCTCCACGACCCCCGGGGAGTTCGCGAATGCCTCACCGACGGCAAGCACCTCTTCGCGGGCGTGCTCCGTGCCTTGGCGCCCGGCCTGCACCACCAGCGCCGCCACCGTCGCGGCGACGAGCAGAACCACCACCGCCAGCTGCAGGAGGAACACCTGGCTGGCGGCGCTCCGCGGGCTTGGCAGAAAGCACCAGCGCCGCCCCGGCGACCGGTGCGGGACCTCCCGCTCGCCCGCGGACGGAGTCGGCTGCCCAGTTCCCGGATGCGGAACCTCACGCCGACTCCGCCTGTGCCAGCCACTGGGCAGGAGGGAGGACAGTACGGATCTCCAAAATTTGGACATATCCACATTCTCATTATTCACAGCTCTGGCGAGGCCGGACCGAGAAGCGTCTGATGTCGTGGTCATCTCAGCCGCGTCGGCAAGCGCAAGTGCCCCTCTTGTACTTTGTGACCTGGTCGACGTCACTGACGTGGGTGCCTGTGGGGCTCGTAGAGTCATCGCTGCTGGTCAGCACCCACCTCTCGGTGGGGACTTGTCATGCTGCCCTGATGATCGTGTCCCTGCTCCACCGCACCGCCCGCGCGCTGCTGTCCGTCCCCGCGGTCCTACTGTGCCGAGACACCTGCTGCGGCACGAGAATGCCATCCTGCGCAGGCATGTGAAGGGCGGGGTGCTCTATGAGCCGGCCGACCGATTCCGGCTCGCCGCCCTCAGCTCGCTGATACCGCGTGGCCGCTGGGCCGCCGTCTTCCCCGTCGCCCCGGCACTTCGTTGGGCACCCCATCGCGGCCTCCACGGTCTGGGAGATGCTGCACGCAGCAGGCATCGACCCGGCCCCGCGCCCCTCCGGCCCCACCTGGCGCGACTCCTCACGCGCAGGCTCAGGGGATCCTTGCGCGGACTTCTTCCCTGTCGACACGGCCCCGGAGCAAGCGCCTGTACGCGATGGCGTTCATCGAGCACCGCACCCGGAGACTGCACATCACCACGGTGACCACGCACCCCACCGCGCAGTGGGCGGTACAACAGGCCCGGAACATCGCTGCCGACCTCGGCGAGCGGGGCGCCGTGCCACGGTTCCTGCTACGCGACCGCGACAGCAAGTACACCGACGCCTTCGACGCCGTCCTCACCGCCCAGGACACGGAGGTGCTGCTCAGCGCGCCCCGGGCACCGCGCTGAGACGCGCCTTGCGAACGTGTGATCGGCACCATCCGCCGCGAGGCCCTCGACCACGTCCTGATCCTGGGCGGGAACCACGCCAGGAAGGTCCTGACTGACTACCAGGACCACTGCAACGGACACCGGCCGCACCGATCCCGGCAGCGGCTACCGCCCAGCGCGACCGAGCAGCCCGCAATCGTGCGCGATCTCGACGGCCGAAGCATGCTCCGCACCAGGGTCCTCGGCGGCCTCATCAACGAGTATCGATACGCCGCGCGAACTGCAACGACTCGACTTCACGCGCGTCGGCCAGGAGGCCTGGAAACTGGAGGGTCCGCCGGTGGTGATGCCGTCGCGGGCGACCTTCTACTGCCTGTTCGAGCGAATGGAGGCGGGTCGGCACACCACCGGCTCGGCCCGCCCCCGTCGCTCGCTGGCCGACCAACCCGACGGAGTCTTCGGCGTCCCGGCTGACAACTCCCGCCTGACGTCGCCTTGAGGCAGAGGGATGTGATGCTCCTGCCGATTCATCCGCGCTGAGCGCGGATGAGGTCGCGGTACCACGCGAAGGACGCCTTCGGGGTGCGGACCTGGGTGTCGTGGTCGACGTGGACGAGACCGAAGCGCTGGTGGAAGCCCTCGGCCCATTCGAAGTTGTCCATCAGGGTCCAGGTGAAGTAGCCGCGCACGTCCACGCCCTGGGCCACGGAGGCGTCGACGGCCTGGAGGTGGGTGTCCAGGTAGTCGATGCGGTCGAGGTCGAGGACGGCGCCGTCCGCGTCGACGACGTCCTCGACCGAGCAGCCGTTCTCCGTGATGTAAACCGGCGGGAGTGCCGGGTAACGCTCCTTGAGGTCGACGAGCAGTTCCCGTAGGCCGTCGGGAACGACGGGCCAGTCGAATGCGGTGCGGCGGTAGCCCTCGATGGGGGCCTCTTCGAACGGCAGCCCCTCGGATGCCGGCGCCTGGATCCGGGTCGGGTTGTAGTAGTTGATGCCGAGCGCGCTCAAGGGGGCCGAGATCAGTTCGAGATCGCCGTCCCGGACGGAGCCGCCGAGGGTCGCGTCCGCGCCGAAGGCCGACAGGTCCGGGTAGGTGCCCGTGAGGATCGGGTCGTTGAACAGGCGGTTGTGCAGGTTGTCGTAGGCTCGCGCGGCGGCGCGGTCGGCGGGGGAGTCCGAAGCGGGCCAGACCGGGGTGCAGTTGTTGGCGATCAGCACCTGGAGGCCGCGCGCCCGCAGCTCCCTCAGCGCCAGGCCATGGCCGAGCAGTTGATGGTGGGCGACCGGCAAGCAGTCCAGGAACAGGGTGCGGCCCGGCGCATGAGTGCCGAGACCGTAGCCCCAGACCATGTGGATGAACGGTTCGTTGAGCGTGATCCACTTCTGGACGCGGTCGCCCAGCCTGTCGGCCATGATGGCGGCGTACTCGGCGAAGCGGTGCGCGGTGTCGCGGTTCAGCCAGCCGCCGCTGTCCTCGAGGCCCTGCGGGAGGTCCCAGTGGAACAGGGTCGGGACAGGTTCGATGCCGCGGGCGAGCAGGCCGTCGACCAGCCGGTCATAGAAGTCCAGACCCCGAGTATTGACCTCACCTGTGCCGGTCGGCTGGATCCGGGGCCAGGCGATGGAGAAGCGGTAGCCGGTGAGGCCCGCCTCGGCCATCAGCGCGACGTCCTCCTCGTACCGGTGGTAGTGGTCGCAGGTCACGTCACCGGTGTGCCCGTCGCGGACTGTGCCGGGCCGGGCGGTGAAGGTGTCCCATACCGAGGGTCCGCGGCCGTCCTCCTTGGTGGCGCCCTCGATCTGATACGACGCCGTCGAGGCACCCCAGATGAAGTCCGCGGGGAGATGGTTCAGTGTCACGCCTAACCTCCTGAAACATGAGCAGGGCTCACGTTAGCCTGTTCGATGGGATGATGGAAGCGTGAATCAAGATCGCACCGCAGGGTCGCTGCGCCGAATGCCGGTCCAGAAGCGCAGCGCCGAACGCTTCGAACGGCTGCTGGACGCCTGCGCCGAACTCCTGGACGAGGTCGGCTATGCAGGGCTGACCACCAAGGAGGTGGCCCGCAGGGCCGAGGTGCCCATCGGCACCCTTTACCAGTTCTTCTCCGACAGGGAGGGGCTGATCGGTGCGCTCGCCGCCCGCAATCTGGAGTCCTTCTTGGGGCGGGTCGCGGACCGGCTGGAGCGAGAGGAGCCCGAAGGCATCTCGGGCATCGTGGATGTGACCGTCGACGAGTTCGTCACCATGCGCCGGACGATCGCCGGTTTCGGCGTGGTCGACTTCGGCGCGGCGGGACAGGACCACATCCTGGAGCCGACCCTGGACAACAACACCGCGGTCGCCGGAAGGCTGCGCTCACTGACCGCCTCTCTGACCGGGACCCAGGACAACGCCGAATTCGAGGTCGCGGTGCGGGTGGCTCTGGAGTGCGCGGACAGCGTGCTGAAACTCGCCTTCCGCATCGATCCGCAGGGCGACGCCCAGTTGATCGCTGAGTGCAAACGAGTCCTCAACAGCTATCTGAACGATCGACGCCGGTGACTGGCAACTAGTAGTGGTCAAGGGGTGCTTCGGGGCCGGAGGCACGAATGGCTGGAGCCGCCCGGGTGCTGTTGCACGCCACGTCGGGTGATGCCCTGAATCTGCCGGAGGACGCCGCCGTCCTCCTGAGTGCTAGCGGACGGCCTTGACCTTCCAGACCAATACCGCGCCCAGCGCGGACATGACCGCGGAGCAGAGGAACAGCGAGCGGTATCCCCCCGGACTGCCGAGCACGACCGAGGCGATCGGGGGAACGAGAACGTAGGGCAGGGAGGTCATCAGGTTGGCCAGGGCCATGTCCTTGCCGCGGTCCGCCGAGGCGGGGAGCACCTCGGTGACCAGGGCGGTGTCGACGGCCAGGTACACGCCGTAGCCCAGGCCCAGGATGACGGCTGCGACCAGCGTCATGGTCCACGTGGGCGACAGCGCGAGTGGGACCGCGGCGACGGCCATCGTGACGCCGCCGAGGAAGACCAGCATGCGTCGCTTGCCCAGCATGTCGGAGAGCCAGCCGCTGAGGACGACCGTCGAGATCGTGGCCAGGCAGTTGACGCCGATCACGATGAGCAGGCCGTCCTCGGTCGACTGGCCGGGGAACAACTGCTCGTAGTGCAGTACGTCGTCCAGGAAGTACGGCAGGTAGAGCGTGCCCATCCCGTAGCCCAGCCCCATGATGAACCGGGAGCTCATCGCCCAGACGAAGTCGGGGTGTTCGCGCGGGTTGATTCGGTAGCCGTCCAGGAAAGTACGCAGAGAGAACGGATCGCGCTGCCGGCGGGGTAGCGGTGGATCCTTCATGGTGGCCGCGAACAGCATTATCAGCAGCGGCAAAGCGGCCATCAGCATGTACTGCGCGGAGAAGCCCGTGACCAGCCCGAGCAGTAGCCCACCCGCGATCATGCTGCCGGCCTGCGGGACCATGGCCCAGCCCAGCACCACACCGCGCTGGGCGACCGGGACCTGGTCGGGCACCACGGGGGAGAGTCCGGCACCGATGATCATGAAGCTGGCGGACAGCACGAGGGAGCCGAGCGCGACCCCGGCGACGGTCGTCTGGATGCCGATGCAGACCAGTGCCACCATGCAGACCAGCGAGCCCGCGATCATCCACGGTCGGCGGCGGCCGAACCGGCTGGTGGTGCGGTCGCTGAGGGCACCGGCCAGCGGCGCGAGGACGATTCCCGAGATTGCGCCCATCATGCTGACCCAGGCGTAGCTGCCGACCTTCCCCGCCGGGTCGATCTGGGCGATCTGCTCGGGCATCAGGAATGTGGTCGGCGCCTGAAGCGGGATGAACATCCCGACGTTGGCCAGGACGTACAGGGCGACCCAGCCGGAGCCGACCTTACGGGTCGGCTCGGCGAGGGCCTCGGGGGCGAGGCTCATCGGGGCACCTTCTTGAGGTGGACGAGCTCGCTCGTCCAGTCGAAGGACAGCAGCGGCGGGAGACCGTGGCTGAGCAGGACGGCGCCCTCGTGGACGGCGCCGGTGGTCTCGTCCCGGTAGCGGGCGTCGGGGTCGAGGCCCTTCAGCCGGGTGCGGGCGACCGAGCGGGCCGGCGCGGACGGCTGGAACTGGAAGACGACGACCTCGTTCTCGGTGAGGTACTGCACGGCGTCGTGCTCCAGGCGGTACTGGACGCCGCCGTGCACCGCGGGCCGGATCCGCTTGTACTGCTCGACCAGCATCCGGGCCCAGGCCAGATCCTCCTCGCTCCAGTTCCGCAGGTTGCCGCCGATGCCCATCGCCCCGGCCATCGAGACATGGAAGCGGTACCGGATCGAGGTCGGGCGGGCGGTGAAGCTGTGCGGGCTGTCGGTGACCCAGGCGCCCATGGTCCGGGCGGGCAGCAGCTGGCAGTGGCCGTGCTGGATCGCGACCCGGTCGGCGGCGTCGGTGTTGTCCGACGTCCAGACCTGGTCGGCGCGGGCCAGCACGCCCAGGTCGGCCCGGCCGCCGCCGCCCGCGCACGATTCCAGGTACAGGCCGGGACGGGCGGCGCGCAGCCGGTCCATCACCTCGTAGACCCCGCGCGTGTGCTCGATCCAGACCCGGTCGGGGTCGGCGGCCCCAGGCTGCCCTGCCTCGCTGAAGGGCCGGTTCATGTCCCATTTGAGGAAGGCCACGTCCAGCTCGGTGACGGTCCTGACCAGCCAATCGACCGCCCATTCCCGGACGTCGCGGCGGGCGAAGTTCAGCACGTGCTGGTGGCGGCGCTGGGTGCGGGTACGGCCGTCCTGGCAGAGGATCCAGTCGGGGTGCGCACGGAAGAGGTCGCTGTCGGGGTTGACCGCCTCGGGCTCGACCCACAGACCGAAGCCCATGCCCAGCGCGCGGACGTGGTCGGCGAGCGGGCCCAGGCCGTTCGGGAAGCGGTCGGGGTTGGGCCACCAGTCGCCGAGCCCGGCCATGTCGCTGGTGCGGGCGCCGAACCAGGCGTCGTCCACGACGAAGACCTCGACGCCGAGACCCGCGGCCAGGTCGGCCAGCTCGGTCTGCTGCTTCTCGCTGATGTCGAACTCGGTCGCCTCCCACGAGTTGAAGATCAAAGGGCGTTCGGCAGGACGGGCGGGCAGCACCTCGCGTTCGACGTAGGCGTGCCAGCGGCGGCTGGTGCCGCCGAAGCCGTCGGGGGCATACAGCCCGGTGAAGACGGGGGTCTCCAGACGCTCGCCGGCGGCCAGCTTCCAGACCAGGCCCTCGTGGCCGAACCCGCCCGTCCAGGAGGCGCGGCCGTAGGCGTCGCGGCGCAGGGTGATCCGGCGACTGCCGCTCCAGGACAGGGCCGCGCTCCAGACCTCGCCGTGTTCCTCGGCGGCGTCCTGCGCGTCGAGCATCAGCCACGGCCCGGCGTGCTGTCCCGTGATGCCGAGGCGGCTGGTGAACACGGTCTCCCCGACGGGCACCCGGTCGCGCCGGAGTTGGAACTCCCGACCCCATTCCCCCACCACATGACTGACCCGGTAGTCGTCGCGGGCGGGCAGCGTCCAGGCGGCGGAGTCGAACCGCAGGACGTCAACCGGCTCGTCCGCGGTGAGGACGGCCCAGCGCTCGATCTGGTCATGGCCGTCCCGGAGCCGGTAGTGCAGGTCGAGACCGAGGGAGCGGACACGGTCGGTGAAGGAGAGCGTGAGCAGGTCGTCCTCGACCGTGTGCGAGAGGAACCGCCACTCGAAGCCGCGGACACCGTCGTCGAACCGTACGGTCAGCGAGGGCGCCCCGAACCGCAGGCCGCCCTCGACCACGTACTCCTCACCCCCCGGGTCGTCGCTGCCGGGGTCCTCGTCGGGCAGGTCGGCCGCGATCACGACGGCCTGCTCCAGGGTCAGCGGCCGGCCCCAGTGCACGTGCCGGGGGACGTCGTCGGCGTCCAGCTGGAAGGCGTAAGAGGTGCCGGGAGTGCTCAGAAGCCAGAGGCGGGCTTCGGAGTGGTGAGTGATCACGCAAATCCTCAAACGTGAGTAGGGCTCATGTTCTGCTCATACGTTAGGCACACGAGCCCGCAACGCCAAGCCCCTGGCGGGGGGCTGTCGAATTTCGCGGCGTGTGGTTCCCTGCGCTCTGCGCGGCTCGGTCGGCGAACGCGTCGGAAAGTCAGCCGGGGCCACCGCAGCGCCGCCTATGGTGGCGGGCAGCGTGAGCCGCCACCTGGCAGACGTCCATGGCGCCTGACGTTTCCTTCTGATCACCGAGTCGCTGATCACGTATCAGACCGGATGCCAGAGAAAGGGCCCCAGCCCCGCCCACGCCGGCGGGCACATTGGTCTAGACGGCCGCGGCCACGGCGAGGCCGCGCTGGGACAGCCGCGCGGCCCTGCGGAGGGCGACATGGTGTCCGGCGAGGCCGGCGAAGGGCGGGAGCGGGCAGCCGGGGCGGGATGAGGGCACGGCCCGGCCCTGTTTGCCCGCGCCGGAGCGCACCGCGGTCTCGATGAAGACGGCCATCAGCCGGCGCCCGCCGCCGGCCGCGGCAAGGGCGCCTGCGCCGATCGCCCCGCAGCCGCCGGGCAGGGTGAAGATGTCCCCGATCGGCGTGTGGTTGAGGAACAGCGCGGTGCCCAGGTCCGTGACGCCGCCTTGTGCAGCCCGTCCTGAATTCGGCCAGAACTGGCTACCGAACGTATGGTTGTATTGACGGTTGGTCATCAGCTGGTCCAGCCTCTGGGGCTGCGGTACATGAAGCCGCGCTTCCCCAGAGAGGAATTCACGGCCATGGAGCCGACGAAGGAGCAGCAGGCTGCCCGTGAGGTGTTCGCCTCCGGCCGGGACCTGGCCCTGGTCGCCGGAGCGACTCACGCCGCGCGTCTGGTGATGGGCATGGTCCGCAAGTTCTGCTACACCACCGACCGGCAGGTCATGGCCCGCCATATGGAGCCGGTCAACGGCCTCGACGGTCCTGGCCAGGACTATCTCGCCCGCACTCTGCTGCCCTACGCGCATCGTGCGTGGGAGGACATCTGCTTGCCCGCGGGCCGGCTGCGGTTCGAGCACGACCACTGCATGAAGTTGTGGGCGATGACCTCCCCGCAGCTTGGGGCGGACTTTGTCCTGCTGGACGAGGCCCAGGACACCAACCCGGTACTGGAGGAGGTCTTCCTCGCCCAGGACGCACAGCGGGTGTGTGTCGGGGATCCGGCCCAGCAGATCTACGGCTGGCGTAACGCGCGCGATGTGATGACCGGCTTCCCGGCCGAGCAACTGCGCCTGACCCAGTCCTTCCGCTTCGGCCCAGCCATCGCCGAGGTGGCCAACCGGTGGCTGGGACACGCCGAGTCGGAGATGCATCTGACCGGCCACGGCCCCGGCTCCCGTGTGGGCGAGGTGGCGCAGCCCGAGACGGTCCGGTCTTCGCCGGCAGCGGCGACATCGGCGGCGCCGACGCCGACTACATCCTCGGCGGCCTCCTGCTGGACTGCAAAGCCACCAAGGACCCCCGCCGCCTGGGCCGCGAAGAGATCTATCAGCTCGCCGGATACCTCCTGCTCGACTACGACAACCAGTTCGGCATCGACCAGGTGGGCCTGTACCTCTCCCGACAGGGCGGCCTGATCACCTGGGATGCCGCCGACTTCCTGCGGCGGCTCGGCGCGAGCGTCCCTCTGCCGCAACTGCGCGCACAGCTGCGCCGGCACCTGCACGGGGCAGCCCGCCGCTGAAAGCCACGGCCGGCGACAGCCTGGGACCGGCTGGAAGAGCCGACTGGAGGCCGCCGCTCAGTCCGTCAACTGTCGTTCAGCCGAGCGCGGGGGCGGGAAGGGTGCCGGCCCCCGCGGCTCTTCTGCGAAAGTGCAGGGCGTAGACGGTCAGTTGTCGCGGCGCGGGGCGTGGTCGAAGAACCGGTTGTCGGTGTCGATGTGGATTTCACGCACGCCGGGATAAGAGCGGGGGAGGGGGTCGTTGGCGGCGGCGATGATCTGCAGGCCCTCGCTCCGGGCCCGGTCGACCGGCATCGCGACGAGCTGCTCGTCCGACGCGGCTGCGGGCATCCCACCGCTGGTCGGCTCCTCCACGGACTCGTGCTCGATCGTCGTCTCGCTCACGTGGCGTCTCTCCCTTGATCAGCAGATCCGCCGTTGATCAGACACTCCCCCGGACCAGCCGGACCGTCTTCGAATGCTGTGGAAGTCGTCAGGTGGCAGCGCCCCGGGAGTGTTCGTGCAACCGCCGGCCGTGCTGTTCGCGTGGATCGGTACAGGGCGAGTGTGTGTCTGCGGGGCAGAGCGGGTTGGGAGGTACGGCGTGGGCGGGGTTTGGCGCACGGGCCAGGTCGTCGACGGGCGGTACGAGGTTGTCGAGGTACACGAGGACGGCGGCATGGGTCTGGTGTACCGGGTGCGTCACCTGGCATGGGGCACAGACCTCGCCGTCAAGTCTCCACGGCCGGAGCTGTTCCGGACAGCGGCGGATCAGGACCGGTTTACCGCCGAGGCGGAGATCTGGGTGTCGCTCGGCCTGCATCCGAACGTGTGCGGCTGCCACTATGTTCGCGTTCTCGACGGGCTGCCACGGGTGTTCGCCGAGTACGTGACGGGAGGCAGCCTGCGTGACTGGATCGGCGATCGACGCCTGTACGCCGGCGGCCGTACGACTGCGCTGGGACGCATCCTGGATGTGGCGGTGCAGTGTGCCCGGGGGTTGCAGCACGCGCACGACCAGGGCGTCGTTCATCAGGATGTCAAGCCCGCCAACATACTGCTGGATGTCAGTGCGAACGATCTCGTTGCGAAGGTGACCGACTTCGGGCTCGCCCGTGCTTGCGCCACAGCCGCAGCCACGGACACTGTCCCGGTGACGGCGTTCGCGCACCCCGAGGCGAGTGCTCTGGTGTCCAACGCGGGACTGACGCCTGCCTACGCCTCGCCCGAGCAGATGACGGGGCAGCCGCTCGGTCGGCGTACCGACGTCTACAGCTTCGGGGCGTCCGTGCTGGAGATGTTCGCCGGCGGGATCACTTGGGTGTTCGGCGCGGTGGCCGGTGAGGCGCTGGCCGCCCTGCGCGAGCAGCCGACGCCGGGTCTGCCCGAGCTTCCACCGGCGCTCGCCGCCCTGCTGGAGCGTTGCCTGCGCCTGGATCCGGCGGCCCGGCCGGCGTCGATGGCCGAGGTCGCCGCTGAACTCACCGAGATCCACCGGCGCCTGACCGGAACGCCGTACCGGCGTGTGCTCCCGGCTCCGGCGGATCTGCGGGCCGACGAGCTGAACAACCGTGGCATCTCCATGCTCGACCTCGGCCGCCCGGCAGAGGCGGGCGAGATGTTCGCCGCAGCTCTGGGTGCCGATCCGCAGCATCTGAACGCCACCTACAACGCGGGCCTGCTGGCGTGGCGCCGTGGCGAGCGCACCGACGAGGACGTCCTCGTGACGCTGGACGCGGCGGCCTCGGTGGGCGCTGATGCCGACGAGGCCCGTCGACTGCTCGCCGAGGTGCACCGGGAGCGCCGCGACCAGGACCAGGCGGACGCGCTGCTTCACCGGGAGATCACGTCCGGGACCGGGCAGCCGAGCGGTACGCGCCGCATTCCTTGGTACGACGTCCGACAGCGCGACGGCGAGTACGACCCGTCGTTCGGCATGTGGGTCAGGCCGGCTGATCCGTCGCTGCGGATCCGCTTCACTGAGGACGGCACCCGCGCGGTGTCCGTGTGCGACGGGTTGCTTCGGGTGTGGAACGTCCGCGAAGGACGGCTCCTGCGGGAGTCGGCGGTGCCCATCGGCCCGCACGACGGGATCGTCCAACTCGGCATCAGCGCCGACGGCCGGTTCGCGGTCACCGCCGCGTTCTGCACGGTGCGTTTCTGGGACCTGGAAGAAGGGCGCTGCCTCCGCGTGTTCGACGCGGTCTTCGGCCGTCACCACACGGGGCTGGACCGGATTCTGCACTGGCCGAATTCGGTCCACCTCAGCGGCGACGGACGGGTTGCCGTCGTTGCGTATCACGGCGGCGTCGTTCTCGTCTGGGACTTCCCCAGCGGTTCGCTCCGGCAGGTCATCGACGGGCACGACAACCATGCGACGGCGGCGGTCAGCAACGACGGGCGGCTGGTGCTCGCCGCGGGCCGCTACGACGCAACGGCCCGTCTGTGGGACGTCGACAAAGGCCGCCTCGTCCAGGTCCTCGACGACTGCGGACGCTCCACCTCGGCCTTTCTCAGCGCCGACGCGGATCTAGCAGCCGTTGCTTCCAACGGCCGGATCCGGGTCTGGGAGTTGACCGAGGGCCGTGACCGGACACTGGACGGCGTGGGCAGACTGCCCCAGGTATCGGTGACCGGCGGCTATGTGGTGTCCACCGACGTGGACGACACCGTCCGGCTGTGGCCGCTCGCCGAAGGACGGTGCCTGCGCACCCTGCGCGCGGACGGCGCCCGGGTACTCGCGGTCCACCTCGACGCGGAGTCGGGAGTCCTGCAAACCGCGTGGCAGGACGGCCTTTTGCGCTGGTGGACGATGACGGCGCCGTACGCCGCCCCGTCCCGGCTGAGCAGGCCGCGTGAGCACGGGGAACTGGCCCTCCGGGCCGCCGAGGCGGCCGGCCTGCTCAACCGGGCCCTGCGGGCCGATCACCCCCGTGCAGCCCTGGACCTTCTCGCGGAGGCAAGGGCGGTGCCCGGACACGAGCGCGAGCCCCGGCTGCTCGCGGCATGGCGGGAACTCGGGCAGTCCGTGGTACGGGTCGGGCTGCGTGCGGCCTGGGCCGCAACGGTCTACGACACCGGCACGCTGGTGGACTCGCTGGACATGAGCGCGGACGGCCGGTTCGCCGCGTCGAGCGTGCGCGATGGCACCGTCCGGGTGTGGGACCTGGACAAGGGGACCTGCCGGCAGGTGGCGGCCGCGCAGCCGCACCACGCTGTCGGCCCGGTCGGCATCAGTGACGACGGAGCACGCGTGATGTACCGGACAAGCAAGGCGGTGACCACATGGTCGGTCGAAACCGGTGACCGCACCACACTGCTCGGCGGACCACCGGTTCTGGGGGCGTTGGCGTTCGACTGTGACCGGAGGCTGGCTCTGATCGCCCAGCACGACGCGATCAGGCTGTGGAACTTGGAGACGGGCGCCTGCGAGCGGCAGCTGCCGCTCCGCCAGGAGGCCAGGGCGGTCTGGCTGGGCCGGGACCTGGCCGTGTCCGCCGGGCGGGACGGCGTGGTGCGTCTGTGGGACCTCGAGACCGGGCGATGTCGGCACACGCTCCGCGGCCACACCCACTGGGTACTGTCGGTCTGCCTGAGCCCGGACGGCCGCCAGGCCCTGTCCTCCGGCGGATACTCCGACCGTACGATCCGCCTGTGGGACACCGCCACGGGCGAGTGCCTGCGCGTCTTCGGTGACGAACCCGACAGCCCGCGCGGCGTCAACTCGGTGCCCCAGGTGCAGTCCAAGCAGATCCGGTTCACCCCCGACGGCCGGTTCGTCGTCTCCGGCGGATCCGACACCACCGTAAGGATCTGGGATCCGGCTACCGGACGGTGCCTGCGAGTCCTGGAAGGCCATCGGGGTGCGGTGTCGGCTCTCGCGATTGCTCCGGATGCCCGGTTCGTGCTCTCCGGAGACACGGACGGGACCATACGACGCTGGGAAATGGACTGGGACTTGGAGACGCACTGACAGCGGCAGGAGGTAAGGCAGCCCACGGCCGACTGTCGAGGATGAACCCGGTCACCGGCCCGCCCGGACGTTCGACTCAGCGGTGAACCGGTGCCCTGACAGCAGCGTGACCGCATAGTTCGCCTTCTCCGCGTGGATGAACCGGCATATCTTGCTCACCGGTCGCTCTCCTTCACGAAGAAGGCAGTCGCTTTTTTCAGGATCTCGATCGTCTTCGCCTGCTCGGCGGTCAGCTTCCGCAGCCGCTTCAGCTCCTCGTCCCGATCGTCGGCGGCCCGCCCCGCTCGCACGGAACCAGGTCCCGATCCGGTGTCCTGGGCAGCGCGGGCCTTCTTCACCCAGCCCCGCAGTGACTCCGAACTGACGCCGAGCTCCCGGGCAACCTCGGTCACCGTCCGTCCCGACGACCGCACGAGTTCGATCGCGTCCCGCTTGTACTCCTCCGAG
>NZ_FPJO01000092.1 GCF_900119365.1 Streptomyces atratus | reverse complement strand
CCTCGCCGTTTCGGTTGAGATGAGGCCGGAAGCGGGGAGGAAATACGAAAGTGCCTTCTGAGCTGGGACGATGAACCTTGTCGAGGGGTTCTGTCGGTCCAAGCGGAAGGCACTTTCTGCGTGCAGGGTATCGGTTCTCGTCCCAAGCTCCACGTCTCCACTGACGGTTCGGGGGTGGTCGGGCACGCGGGCGCACGTTTGCTGGCGGATCTCGCCGAGGCCACCGGCCTGACAGGCGCGTACTCCACTGCGCTCGGGCCGCTACGACCGCGTGGCACCGGGCACGATCCGGGTCGGACCGCCACCGATCTCGCGGTGATGCTCGCCGACGGCGGTGAGGCGATAGCGGATCTGGCCGTGCTGCGGGACCAGGGCGAGGTATTCGGACCGGTCGCCTCCACGCCCACCGCCTGGCGGTTGCTCGCCGACATCGACGGGGCAGTGCTTGCTTCGCTGCGAGCGGCCCGCGCCTCAGCCCGGGAAGTCGCCTGGATGCAGGCCGCCGAGACCGGCCAGGGCATACCCGCCGTCCAGGCCGGCGGACGAGAACTTCCCGGCCTGGTCCTGGACCTCGACGCCACGCTGATCACCTGCCACTCCGAGAAAGAAGCGGCCGCACCCACCTACAAGGGCGGCTTCGGCTTCCACCCGCTGCTGTGCTTCCTGGCCAACACCGGCGAAGCACTGTCCGGCCGGCTCCGGCCCGGGAACGCCGGTGCCAACACCGCCGCCGATCACATCACTGTGCTGGACGACGCTCTCGCACAGATCCCCGACGCCCAACGGCACGGCACCGCAATCCTGGTCCGCGCCGACAGTGCCGGATCAGCGAAAGCCTTCCTCGCCCACATCCGAACCCTGCGCGAGCACGGCCCGGACCTGCGCTTCTCGGTCGGATACGCGGTCACCGAGCCGGTCCGCCACGCGATCCGGACCCTGCCTGAGGAGGTCTGGTACCCCGCCCTGGACCAGAACGGAACTCTGCGTGACGGCGCCGAGGTCGCCGAGCTCACCGGTATGGTCGACCTGACCGGCTACCCGGCCGACACCCGCATCATCGTGCGCCGGGAGCGCCCGCACCCCGGAGCCCAGCTGTCCCTGTTCGATCAGGACGAGGGCCTGCGTCATCAGGTGTTCCTCACCGATACCCCGTCCTGCGGTGGCGGTCCCGCCCAGTTCCTGGAGGCCCGTCACCGCGGGCATGCCACGGTCGAGGACCACATCCGATGCGGCAAGACCACCGGCTTCGGCCGCTTCCCCTCCCGGGACTTCGCCATCAACGCCGTCTGGCTCGAACTCAGCCTCGCGGCGATCGACCTGCTGGCCTGGACCCGCGTCCTGCTGCTGAACGGCGAACTGGCCACTGCCGAACCGAAAAAGCTCCGCTACCGACTGCTGCACGTCGCCGCCCGCCTCACCCGAGGCGGGCGGCGCCTCCGCCTGCGGATATCGGCGACCTGGCCATGGAGAAACGAACTCGCCGACGCCTTCCATCGCCTTGCCGCGCTGCCCCGACCAGCCGGCTGACCGACAACCCCCTGCCCGCCCACGACCCGAAGGACCCTGGAGAACCCGACCACCGCGCCGGGCCTCCGCCATGCCCAAACAGCCAAATCACCTCGCCCACCCGGCGGCTGACGATCAGCGACGACTCATCACCCCAACCGAAACGGCGAGG
>NZ_FPJO01000023.1 GCF_900119365.1 Streptomyces atratus | reverse complement strand
CGTGAATGTTTTCCCGTGATCGGGACAACACAACACGAGAGCGGAACGACCGGACGGAATAAGACCGGTCGTTCACAGCGTCCTCGCTGTGTAATTGCCCACCGGGTCAGTGACCCCGTGGGACTTTCAAAGGAACCTCCAACCTGCCGAAGCAGGCCGGGGTATCAACATATCTGGCGTTGACTTTTGGCACGCTGTTGAGTTCTCAAGGAACGGACGCTTTCTTTGTACTCACCCTCTCGGGCTTTCCTCCGGGCTTTCCCTTCGGTCTTGCGTTTCCGACTCTATCAGACTCTTTCGTGTCCGATTCCCGGTCGAAGCGGGTCCTGCTCCGCTTTTCAGTTCTTCGCTTTCGCGTTTCCCTTTCCGGCGGTTCCAACCTTACCAGACTCTCTTTCGTTCCGTTTCCGGTTCGAATTTAGATTCTGATGACCGCTGGAGTGGTCTTTGCCTTTCGGCTGATTCGACTTTACCAGAAACATTCGGCCGAAAAATCGGCTTCGCGATTCGGATTTAAGGAATCAATGGCTCTGCGGAAATTCAATTTCCGACGAGAGCGATACAGACAGTAACCGCTGGGCCCGGACTTGTCCAGTCCGAGGCAACCGTTAAAATCTACCTCCCCATGTCGGCCATGTCAATGGCTTTTTTGGGGCGAGGAGGAGACTAGCAGGTCAGCGGGGTCGTACGCACATCAGGCTGCGACCGGAAGCTCGGCGCTCCGTTCGGTGGCATCGACATCGCCGCCGTCACCGGCTCGCGCCGCTCGGCCGCCCAGGATGTAGACGTAGGCGAGGAAGGCCAGCTCGGCTGCGATGCCGATGGTGATGCGCCCCCATGTCGGGAGGTCGGAGGGGGTGACGAACCCTTCGATGACACCGGAGACGAACAGGACCAGCGCGAGGCCGATGGCCATGCCGATCGCGGCGCGGCCCTGCTGTGCGAGGGCGGAGCGCCGGCTCTGCGGGCCCGGGTCGATGACCGTCCAGCCCAGGCGCAGGCCCGTACCTGCGGCGACGAAGACGGCGGTGAGTTCGAGCATGCCGTGCGGGAGGATCAGCCCCAGGAAAGTGTCGAGCCGTCCGGCCGAGGACATCAGGCCGATGCCGACCGCCAGGTTGAGCACGTTGATGAACAGGATCCAGATCACCGGGATGCAGAGAAACGCTCCCAGGACCAGGCACATGGCTGCGGCCTGGGCGTTGTTCGTCCATACCTGGGCGGCGAACGAAGCGGCCGGGTGGCTGGAGTAGTAGGTCTCGTACTCCCCGCCCGGGCTGGTCATGCGGCGGAGGTCTTCCGGAGCCGCGATGGCGGACTGTACTTCCGGATGCGTGCCGATCCACCAGCCGATGACCGCTGCCAGCACGGTGGAGAGAACCGCTGTGGGTATCCACCAGTACCGGGACCGGTAGACAGCGGCGGGGAAACCCGCGGTGAGAAAGCGTGTGGCGTCGCGCCAGGATGCTCGGCGGGTGCCGGTGACCGTGGCCCGGGCGCGGGCCACGAGCTGGGTGAGGCGCGCCGTGAGCATCGGGTCCGGGGTGCTGGACTGGAGGAGCGAGAGATGGGTGGCCGTGCGCTGGTAGAGCTCGACGAGTTCGTCTGCTTCCGTGCCGGTGAGCCGGCGCCCGCGGTGCAGGAGATGGTCCAGGCGGTCCCACTCGGTGCGGTGGGCGGTCACGAAGACATCGAGATCCATGATCGGCTGCTGCTCCAGGCATGGGTGCGTACGGGTTCGTACTACGGCGGCGCGCTGCGGGTCAGCTTGGCAGACTGAGGCCCCGAGGGGCAGGGATGGTCGGCGAAGGGTGGGGCGGCGATGAGTGAGCTGGTGACCGGGGACGCGGTCGTGCTGGGGCTGCGGTCGGCGAAACTGCCGAGTCGGGCGCTGGCGCTGGCCATCGATCTTGCTGTGGTGGGGGCGGCGTTCGTCCTGGTGTCGATCGGTCTGGCCATCGCGACGGCGACGCTGGACGACGCGGCACTCGCGGCAGTGTCCGTGGCGGCCTTCCTGCTGGTGCTGGTGGGCGGGCCGATCGCGGTGGAGACGCTCAGCCACGGGCGTTCGCTGGGGAAGCTGGCGTGCGGGTTGCGGGTGGTCCGGGACGACGGGGGGCCGATCCGGTTCCGGCATGCGCTGGTGCGGGGGGCCATGGGGGTCGTCGAGATTCTGATGACGCTCGGGGTCGTCGCGTGCATCGCCTCGCTGGTGTCGGAGCGGGGGCGGCGTCTCGGGGATGTGTTCGCGGGGACGCTCGTCGTACGGGAACGGGTGCCCGCGGGGCGGGCGGCTGCCGTGCCGCCTCCGCCGCCTTGGCTGGTCGGGCGGTTCGCGGGGCTGGATCTGTCGGCGGTGCCGGACTCCCTGTGGCTGGCCGTACGGCAGTACCTGACCCGTATGCATCAGCTCGATGCTCAGGTGGGCTGGTCGATGGCGGAGCGGCTGGCCGGGGAGCTGGCGGCGCGGACCGGAGTGCCGGTGCCGGAGGGGGTGCCGGCCGGGGCGTATCTGGCGGCGGTGGTGAACGAGCGGCAGGCGCGGGATGCCCGGAAGGTGTTCGTCACCGCCCAGGACGGGGCTGCTCGCGGTGGTTCCGAGGGGCAGACCGGGCGGCCGGTGAGCGGGGCTCCGGTGACTGGGGCTGCTGCCGGCTGGGCGCCGGTCGGGGCTGTGCCTTCCGCGGGGACTGCCGAGGCGGGTACGCCTGTGCCGGCCCCGGGGGCGGAGGGCGGGCGGGTGCCGCCTGCCGCCACGGGGTTCGCACCGCCTGCCTAGAGCGGTGAGGGCGGGGACTCCAGGTCTTCGAGCTCGATGCCCGGGGCCGCGAGGACCACGTCGCCGGCGATGTGAACGGTGTGCTGCTCGCCGGTGTCCAGTGCGCTGACCTGGTATTCGTCCACGGTCAGGGGGCCGCTGTCAGTGGCGTGCGCTTCACTGTTCACCAGGGCCCAGGACTGGTCGACGGTGCGGGGTGCGAGGACCGGGTCGGTGAAGGCGACCAGGCGGACGCGCGTCGCGGGGGAATCGGGGGTGAGGCGCAGCAGTCGTGCGGTCGCGATGAGAAACGCGGGGGATGTGCCGGTGAAGGCGTGGGCGCGCACATTGCCTTCGGTGGCATGAGTGCCGGTCGGATCGGTGCGGACCCAGGTGACGCCTTCGAGGGCGGCGCCGCGGACCTGCCAGCTCGCGGCATGGAGTTCGAGGCGGATGGGACGGCCGAGCTCGTCGAGGGTGAGGTCGACGGAGCCGAGGTGGTCGCCCGAGGGGGTGGTGGTCCGGGAGAGGTAGCGCCAGCCGGAGGGTCCGGGTGCGCACTGGAAGTGTTCTTCGCCGAGGGGGGTGTGATCGTGGAGATCGTGGAGCGAATATCGGCCGCGGGGCATGGGGTCCTTCGGGGTTCCTCGGGCTGAGCCGACGCGGTACGGGGCAGGCCCCCGGCACGGGGGTGCGGGGGCCTGCGCTCGTACTGCTGCTGAGGCTGTTCCGTCTGTCAGCGGCCGGTCGTCACTGACCGGTGGTGACGACCGGCCGCTGACGGGCGGGATCAGTAGCGGTAGTGGTCGGGCTTGTACGGGCCGTCGACCTCGACACCGATGTACGCGGCCTGCTCGGGGCGGAGCGTCGTGAGCTTCACGCCGAGCGCGTCGAGGTGGAGACGGGCGACCTTCTCGTCCAGGTGCTTGGGCAGCACGTAGACATCGGTCGGGTACTCCTCGGGCTTGGTGAACAGCTCGATCTGGGCCAGGGTCTGGTCCGCGAACGAGTTGGACATGACGAACGAGGGGTGGCCGGTGGCGTTGCCCAGGTTCAGCAGGCGGCCCTCGGACAGCACGATGAGGACCTTGCCGTCGGGGAACGTCCAGGTGTGGACCTGCGGCTTGACCTCGTCCTTGACGATGCCTTCGATCTGCGCCAGGCCGGCCATGTCGATCTCGTTGTCGAAGTGGCCGATGTTCCCGACGATGGCCTGGTGCTTCATCTTGGCCATGTCGGCGGCCATGATGATGTCCTTGTTGCCCGTCGTGGTGACGAAGATGTCGGCCTGGCCGACGACGTCGTCGAGGGTGGCGACCTGGTAGCCGTCCATCGCCGCCTGCAGGGCGCAGATCGGGTCGATCTCCGTGACGATCACCCGGGCGCCCTGGCCGCGCAGGGACTCCGCGCAGCCCTTGCCCACGTCGCCGTAACCGCAGACGACGGCGGTCTTGCCGCCGATCAAAACGTCCGTGGCGCGGTTGATGCCGTCGATCAGCGAGTGGCGGCAGCCGTACTTGTTGTCGAACTTGGACTTGGTGACGGCGTCGTTGACGTTGATCGCCGGGAAGAGGAGGGTGCCGTCGCGGTGCATCTCGTACAGCCGGTGCACGCCGGTCGTGGTCTCTTCGGTGACACCGCGGATCTCGGACGCCAGCTGGGTCCACTTCTGCGGGGACTCGCCGAGGGTGCGGTTCAGCAGGGTGAGGATGTGGGCGTACTCCTCGCTGTCCGCGGTCGACGGGTCCGGGGCGGCGCCGGCCTTCTCGAACTCGACGCCCTTGTGGACGAGGAGGGTGGCGTCACCACCGTCGTCGAGGATCATGTTCGGGCCGCCGGTGGGGGTGTTCGGCCAGGTCAGGGCCTGCTCCGTGCACCACCAGTACTCCTCCAGCGTCTCGCCCTTCCAGGCGAAGACCGGGACGCCCGCCGGGGCCTCCGGGGTGCCGTTCGGGCCGACGGCGATGGCCGCGGCGGCGTGGTCCTGGGTGGAGAAGATGTTGCAGGAGGCCCAGCGGACCTCGGCGCCGAGGGCGACCAGGGTCTCGATCAGCACGGCCGTCTGCACGGTCATGTGCAGCGAGCCGGTGATGCGGGCGCCGGCCAGCGGCTGCGCTGCGGCGTACTCCTTGCGGATCGACATCAGGCCGGGCATCTCGTGCTCGGCGAGGGTGATCTCCTTGCGGCCGAACGCCGCGAGGGAGAGGTCGGCGACCTTGAAGTCCTGGCGATTGGCGACCGTCGTCATAACGGGCTGCTCCTCGTAATGGGGTCGAGGTGGGGCACGGATGGCTCTGCGGCGGCGGGCACACGAATGCCCGGGCGCTCGCAGCGCAGTCCGTCGGAGGCCCTCTCTCCCTCGGCCGGTCCGCGCGTACGGACCGATCGACCGCCATCAGCAGCGACGTCTGACACTGCCGTCGAATCTACACCGATCGGCCCAGCCGCTCCCAGTCCGCCCGGGGCTGGACGCGGCCGGTAGGCGATCGGGAAGCGGTCGGGACCACGTACCGGGAGCGGGAGGAAGGACGGGTGGAGGGGGTGGTCAGTGACCGGATTCCGTCGGGGTGTCCGGGGTCTCGCCGGGGGTTCCGCCCGGGGCCTTGCCGGGGTTGGTGCCGGCTGCGGCGGCGGCCTCGTTGAAGATGTCCGGTTCCAGATAGATGACCCGGGCGATCGGGACCGCGGCGCGGATCCGGCTCTCGGCGGCGTTGATGGCGTTGGCGACCTCGGTGGCCGTGTCGTCGTGCTGCACCGCGATCTTGGCGGCGACGAGCAGTTCCTCCGGGCCGAGGTGGAGCGTACGCATGTGGATGACGCGAGTGACCGTGTCGCCGTCGACGAGTGCGGCCTTGATCTTCTCGACCTGGTCGGTGCCGGCGGCCTCGCCGAGCAGGAGGGACTTCGTCTCGGCGGCGAGCACGATCGCGATGATGATCAGCAGGACGCCGATGCAGAGGGTTCCGATGCCGTCCCAGACGCCGTTGCCGGTCGCGAGGGCCAGGCCGACGCCCCCGAGAGCGAGCACCAGGCCGACCAGTGCGCCGAGGTCCTCCAGCAGGACGACGGGAAGCTCGGGGGCCTTCGCCCGGCGGACGAACTCCTTCCAGGAGAGCGAACCGCGGGTCTGGTTGGACTCCTTGATCGCCGTACGGAAGGAGAAGCCCTCGGCGATGATCGCGAAGACCAGCACCCCGACCGGCCAGTACCAGGCCTCGATCTCATGGGGGTCCTTGATCTTCTCGTAGCCCTCGTACACCGCGAACATGCCACCGACCGAGAAGAGCACGATGGAGACGAGGAACGCGTAGATGTAACGCTCGCGGCCGTAGCCGAAGGGGTGCTGGGGGGTGGCCTCGCGCTGGGCCTTCTTGCCGCCGAGCAGCAGCAGGCCCTGGTTACCCGAGTCGGCGACCGAGTGGACGCTCTCCGCGAGCATCGACGACGAGCCACTGAACAGGAACGCCACGAATTTGGCCACTGCGATCGCGAGGTTGGCGCCGAGTGCCGCCACGATCGCCTTGGTTCCGCCTGACGCACTCATGGGTGCCTGGTGTCCCTTCTTCGATGCCGCGGCCCTGGCGCCGCGGTACGGCCGGACATTGTTGCAGTCGCTGGTGCGGACGGTACGTCAGGCCACCACTGTGGCTCGGAACAGGGTTCCCGTACCGGACGCTTCGGCCCTTTCGCCTGAGGGTACGAACACGGAGGTGCCGGGTGCGAGGTCGAGCTCGCCCGCCCTCGGGGCTCCCCCGGTGCAGAGCAGGATCTGCGGGGTGTCCCTGGTCAGGTCGACGGGGGCGGCGCCGGGCGAGAGGTCGAAGCGCGAGAGCCGGAATTCGTCCACGGGCGTCTCGTACAGCTCCTCGCCGGACGGTGAGGCCTCGGGGCGCAGGATGCCGGGCTCGGTTGCCTCGAAGCGGACGATGCGCAGCAGTTCGGGTACGTCGATGTGCTTGGGCGTGAGTCCACAGCGCAGCACGTTGTCCGAGTTGGCCATGATCTCGACGCCGAGGCCGTCGAGGTACGCGTGCGGGACGCCCGCGCCGAGGAACAGGGCCTCGCCGGGCTGGAGTTCCACGTAGTTCAGCAGCATTGCCGCGATGACACCGGGGTCGCCGGGGAAGTGGTGGGCGATCCGGGCGTACGGGGCGTGGGCGCCGCCGAGGCGTTCGGCGGCGGCCGCGGCCAGGTGCACCGTTTCGGCCGTCTCCGCGGGGTCGGCGCCGAGGATCGCGGTGAGAACCTCGCGGAGGGCGGCCTCTTCGGGGTGGGCGCCGAGCAGGTCCACGTACGGCTTGAGGGAGTCGACGCCGAGTGCCGCCATCGCCTCGGCCGCCTCGGTGGGCGGGCGGAAGCCGCACAGGCCGGCGAAGGGGGTGAGCGCGCAGATCAGCTCGGGCTTGTGGTTGGCGTCCTTGTACGTGCGGTGGGGCGCGTCGATCGGGACGGACCGGCGCTCCTCGTCCTCGTACCCCCTCTTGGCCTGGGCGAGATCGGGGTGGACCTGGAGGGAGAGGGGGGCGCCCGCGGCGAGCAGTTTGAGGAGGAAGGGGAGGCGGGGGCCGAACTTCTCGACGGTGGCCCGGCCCAGTTCGCGCTCGGGGTCGGCGGCGATGACCTCGGTGAGGGGCTGTTCGGGGCCGGCCTCTCCGGCAGCGGTTGTGCGGGTGAGGAGGGAGGGGGCGCCGGGGTGGGCACCCATCCACATCTCGGCCTGGGGCTCGCCGGTGGGGGCGACGCCGAGCAGTTCGGGTATGGCGGTGATGGAGCCCCAGGCGTAAGGGCGCACGGTGTTGGAGAGCCGGTCCATGGTCTTCGTCCTTGTGAGATGCGTGGATCGGGGGTGCTGTGCTCTGTGCTCGGGTGTGGGGCGCTCTTGGTGCGGGGTGCGATGGGTGCGGTCGGCCGGGGGTTTGTGGGGTCAGGCGCCGGATGCGGAGGCGAGGGCCAGGTAGACGGCGGCGAAGTCGGTGACCGCGAGCAGTTCGGCGAGGGCTTCGAGCTCGGTGCCCTCGTCGGGTTCGAGCTCGCTGACCGCGGTGTCGTGGCCGAGGGCCAGTTCGCGGGCGGCGGGGGCCGCGCTCAGGCCGCCGGTGGGGCGGTCGCGGATCAGTACGACGCGGGCGTGCAGCGGCTCCGGCTCGTCGACCCGGTCGCGGAAGAAGTCGTCGGGGTCGGCACCGGCGGCGAAGGTGCCCGCCAGCAGCGTGCCGTGGGCCGGAAGCGCCTCGGGCAGTTCGGCGGCGAGGGCCGGGCGGCCGGACAGTTCGGCCAGGACGGCGGCGAATCTGCGGCCGACCGGGGCGGCGGAGTCGCCCTCCGTCCAGATGAGGGGCAGGCTCTCGGCGAGTTCGGCCGCGAGGGTCTTGGCGGGGTTGCTGTACGTGGCGATGGACGGGCCGCAGCGTTCTGCGGTGCGGTCCAGGCGGTCGGCGACGCTCTGCAGCGCCTCGGCGGGCGCGGTGAGCAGGCCGACCCGGTCCAGCAGCGCGAGCAGCGGGGTGAACAGGGCCCAGAGCGTGCCGGGGCCCGCGGCCGAGGTCTCGGCGTCGTACTCGCCGTGCGGGGCGGAGGCCATCGGTATGACGAGGCCGTGCGCCCCGTCGATCGCCTCGCGCAGCGGTGACTGGCGTGGGGCTACGGCGACGACGCTGCAGCCCCGGCGGTACGCCTGTTCGGCGAGGAGGGAGAGGCCCGGCTCGGAGCCGTCGGCCGTGACGATCAGCAGCAGGTCCACGGAGCCGGCCCAGCCGGGCAGCGTCCAGCGCATCGCGCCCGGGGCGGGGGCGACGCCGGTGGGGTGGATGCGGGTGACGGGCGCGGAGGCGCCTGCCAGGGCGGTGATCAGGTCGGCGACGCCGGACGCGGCGGTGCCGGAGCCCGCGACCAGTACGGCGCGGGGGCGGCCCTCCGGGTTCAGCTCGGCGATCCCCGCCTCGGCGGCGTGCAGGGCGGCGGTACGGACCCGGGCCCCGGCCTCGGCGGCGCCGCGGAGCAGGCCACGGCGATCGGCCCGGGCCAGGGCCTCCGGGGCGTCGAGCAGCGACTCGTCGAGCATGGGGACGGTCCTCCGATCACATGCTGATCACCGTGCGGGGTGCGGGGCGAGGCCGTCGCGGGCCCCGGTGCCGTTACGCGGGGCGGCGGGCCTCGTCGACGAGGAGGACGGGGATGCCGTCCCGTACCGGGTAGGCCAGGCCGCAGTCCTGGCCGGTGCAGATCAACTCGGGGCTGTCGGCTGCCGACCGATCGTCGAGCGGGGAGTGACAGGCCGGGCAGGCGAGGATCTCCAGGAGGCCGGCTTCGAGCGGCATGGGGTGGGTCCCTTCGGGCAGCGGATCAGGCGACGTCAGCCTACCGCTGGGGGCGGTGGGGTGCGGGGCGGGCCGGGGGCCCGCGGGTGGGGGCGGGGCGGTGCGGTGTGTGGGTGCGGTGCAGGTGGGGGTGGTGCGGGTGGGGGTGGTGCGCCTGCGGCGGGCTTGGCCCCTGCCCGCCCCTTCCCGTAACCGGGGGCTCCGCCCCCGGACCCCCGCTCCTCAAACGCCGGAGGGGCTGGAGGGGTCGCCGGAAGGGTCAGGAGTGCCCGGGGAGTCCGGGGCTCGGACCAGGGCCAGGACCTCGTCCCGTACCGCCCTCATCGTCCGTTCGTCGCGGGCCTCCACGTTCAGGCGCAGCAGGGGCTCCGTGTTGGAGGCGCGGAGGTTGAACCACCAGTCCGGGGACGTGACCGTCAGGCCGTCCAGGTCGTCGGCCGTGACGCCGTCGCGGGGTGCGAAGGCGGCGCGTACCGCTGCCGCGCGGCCCGGCTGGTCGGCGACCGTGGAGTTGATCTCGCCGGAGCCGGCGTAGCGGTCGTAGCGGGCCACCAGTTCGGACAGGGGGCCGGGCTGACCGCCCAGCGCGGCGAGGACGTGGAGCGCGGCGAGCATGCCCGTGTCGGCGTTCCAGAAGTCGCGGAAGTAGTAGTGCGCGGAGTGTTCGCCGCCGAAGATCGCGCCGTGCTCGGCCATCTCGGCCTTGATGAAGGAGTGGCCCACGCGGGTACGGACCGGGGTGCCGCCGTTCTCGCGGACGACCTCGGGGACCGAGAGGGACGTGATCAGGTTGTGGATGACGGTGCCCTTGCCGCCGTTGCGGGCGAGCTCCCGGGCCGCGACCAGGGCGGTGATCGCCGACGGTGAGATGCCCTCGCCCCGCTCGTCGACGACGAAGCAGCGGTCCGCGTCGCCGTCGAAGGCGAGGCCGAGGTCGGCCCCCTCGGCCACGACCCGGGCCTGGAGGTCGACGAGGTTCTTCGGGTCGAGGGGGTTGGCCTCGTGGTTGGGGAACGTGCCGTCGAGTTCGAAGTACATCGGTACGAGGTCGACGGGCAGGCCCGCGAAGACGGTGGGAACGGTGTGGCCGCCCATGCCGTTGCCCGCGTCGACGACGACCTTCAGCGGCCGGACGGACGTCAGGTCGACCAGGGACAGCAGGTGGGCCGCGTAGTCGGCGAGCGTGTCGCGCTCGGTGACGGTGCCGGGGACGGCGACCGGCTGCGGGGCGCCCGTTTCGGACCACTTCTCGACCAGGGCGCGGATCTCCAGGAGCCCGGTGTCCTGGCCCACGGGTGCGGCGCCCGCCCGGCAGAGCTTGATGCCGTTGTACTGCGCCGGGTTGTGCGAGGCGGTGAACATCGCGCCCGGGAGGCCCAGGCTGCCCGAGGCGAAGTACAGCTGGTCGGTCGAGCAGAGGCCGATGAGGGTGACGTCCGCGCCGCGCGCCGCGGCTCCCCGTGCGAAGGCTCCCGAGAGGCCGGGCGACGAGGGCCGCATGTCGTGGCCGATCACGATCGCGTCCGCGCCCGTCACCTCGACGAACGCCGCCCCGAACCGCTCGGCCAGCGGCTCGTCCCACTGATCGGGCACCACTCCGCGCACGTCGTACGCCTTCACGATCTGCGACAGATCAGCAGCCACGGGCCGGTCCTCCTGAGAATTCTACGGACCGCCCAAACTACCCGGAGGGCTCGTAGGCCGAGCTCAGGAGTCCGGGGAGCGCAGCACTCGCAGATGGCCGCGGCGGGCGACCTCCATCGGATCGGCGGCGTGCGGGCCGCCCCTCCTGTCGGCACCGCGGTCCTGCGGCCGCGCCGCTTCCCTTACGGCATTGGCGAGCGCTTCGAGGTCGTCGCCGCTGGGGCGGGTGGGTGCGGAGGGGTCGGAGAGCCGGACGACTTCCCAGCCGCGTGGTGCCGTCAGCCGCTCACTGTGCTCGGCGCAGAGGTCGTAGCAGTGGGGCTCGGCATAGGTGGCGAGCGGGCCGAGGACCGCAGTCGAGTCGGCATAGACGTACGTCAGTGTCGCGACGGCAGGGCGGCCGCACGCAGTGCGCGAACAGCGACGTACAGGGCTCACGATGTTGGACGGTACCGCACTCTTGAGCGGGCTGCGACGACTCTCCCTCAGGTCACCCCACCGTGTCGCCCCGTGAACTCCCGCACAAGCGCCTTCCGGACAGTTGTTCTGACCTGCGCGGGAACGGAGAAGTGCCAGCACTGCCGACAACGATTCCGGTCACCAATCGACACAAAATCCGTCATACAGCAAGGGATCAACAGTCAGGAGCAGGGCCAGAAACGGGCCCTGATTGGCCGGATCGTTCAGGATTGGAAAGGCGGGGAGCTCTGTCCCTGATATGCCGGTGCGCTGTCGCGGAAACGGCGATGCCCTGTCAGGGAGCAGCGTTCCACTTGCGCCTCGGAGAGTTACGCTGCGTCAGTGATGGACAGTCCCGTACCACCGCACGCGTCCGAACCGCGCCCGCGCCGTCGTGACCGCCATGGCCGCGGCATGCGCGGGCCCGTCGCCCCGCCCCAGGTGCCGCTCTCGGTCAGCAGGGCGGAGAATTTCCGCGATCTCGTGCAGGACTCGGTGGAACGGCTGGAGCGGCGCTGGCCGCAGCTGACCGATGTCGACTTCATGGTGCTCGACGTACCGGGGACGCAGGAGGAGACCGTGCCGCTGGGGCGCGCGATCTCCGCGGAGAAGGGCCGGCCTGCGCAGATCGTGATCTACCGGCGGCCGGTCGAGATCCGCACCAAGAGCCGCGACGAGCGCGCGCTGCTGGTGCACGAGGTCGTGGTGGAGCAGGTCGCGGAGCTGCTCGGGCTCGCGCCGGAGTCGGTGGATCCGCGGTACGGGCAGGAGTAGCGGACCTCCCGCGTCCCGCCCGTACCGACTGCTCAGTCGTCGAGGACCGACAGGTCCTGCTCGGCGGTGGGCACCTCGACCGTGCCGCGGTCGTCCGGCAGGGTCTGCACGGTGAACATCTGGATGCCGTTCTGCGTGAGGGTGAGCGTGCGCGCGGCGTGGACCGGGCCGCCCGACTCCGTCTCGACCGTCAGGGCGTAGCCGCCCTTGAGGCCGGACGGTACGGGCGGGGTGACCGCCAGCGTCGTACCGCCCTTGACCGTGTACTTCTTGACGGTCTGTTCGCCGCCCTCGCTGCCCGCCGACGCGGTGACCTTCACGGTGGCGGTGGCCCCCGGCGCGGTGAGCGAGAGGACCGATCCCTTGTCCCGGTTGTCGGCCACGGTCGCCCGCGCGCCCACCGGGCCGGTCGCCGGGATGTAGCCGACCTCCTGCTTGTCGCCGGTGCCGCGGACCACGCGCAGTGCGGCGACCACGGGGGCGTTCTTCTTCCCCTGGGCCGGGGTCAGCAGCAGGGAGCCGGCCTCGCCCTTGGTGATGTCCTTCAGGTCGACGCCCGCGGTCATCCGGGACTTGACGTGGAGACTCTCGTTGCCTACCGGGGAGATCGCGCCGGTCTTGCCGATCAGTTTCACCGTCAGATCGGCGTCGTCGTCGCCCGTCGCGAAGGCCACGAGACGGACCGAGGTGGCGTCCGCGGGGATGCCGGGGAGCACCAGGGTGCCCGTCGGGCCGGTGGAGGCGGCCAGCCAGTCGCTGCCGGTCTCCTCGTCCGCGGTCCTGACGACCGCGCCGACGCGTCCGGTGCGGGTGGTGACGTGGACGGTCACATCCTCGGCGACCTCGCTCGTCAGCGTGGAGATCAGCACCGGCACGCTGGAGCGGGCGGGCACCGTGATGCCCTCGCCGACATCGGACTTGAGGGAGCCGTCCGGACCGTACAGCTCGATGTCGGCGACGGCCGCGGTGTCGTCCGGGTTGGTCAGGTGGACGTAGTCCTCGCGGGACTTCGCGGTGCTCGCGGCCGGGAACCAGAAGTCCGTGTCGGGCCCGGTGCAGCTGACGCCGAGCAGGCCGCGGCCGCCGCCCGCCTCGACCGTGGTGGTCTGCTGGGCGGTCCAGCCGGAGGCCAGGCGGCCGGTGGCGGTGCCGACCAGCGCGGGGGCGTCGGCGCCCGATGCCTCGGCGGTGGCCGGTTTGCCGGGCTCCTTGAGCGCGACGACCGGCTTTCCGGGATCCGCCTTCTTCTTGTCCTTCTTGTCCTTCTTCTCGTCCTTCTTGCCGCCGTCGGACGTGGTGGCGGTGGACATCAGCAGTTCGGCCGTGCCGGCCTCGCCACCGCTGCCGCCCGCCGGGGAGAAGGAGGTGTAGGTCGTCTCCGCCAGGTCCGAGAGGCCGGGGGCCGGGCAGAGCAGGCTGGACCGTTCCACCGGCAGCCGTGCGGCGGTCTTCGCCGGTGCGGTGTCCCCGTCGCCGGGCGCGGTGAGCGCGGCGAATCCGGTGACGGCGGCGAGGGCGACGGTGCCCGCGATGAGGGACAGGCTGGTGGACTTCACTCGGACTCGCCTCGCGATGCGTTACCGGTCGGCCACGGGTTGTGGCCCGGGGCGGGGTTCTCGTCGGGGTTCTGCGGGTCGTACTGGCCCTGCGGTGCGACCTGCTGGCCGTAGGGGGCCTGGGGGTCGTACGGGGCCTGGGCCTGCGGGTCGTACTGCTGCTGCGCGGCGTAGCCGTACGGGTCGTAGGTGTTCTGCTGGTACGGGCCGGCGGCCAGGTGGTTCTGCTGCGGGGCGTACTGGCCGTCCTGCTGCGGGGCGTACCGGCCGTCCCCGTACTGCTCGCCCTGGTACTGCTGGTAGCCGGCGTCCTGGTACTGCTGCGCGTCCCATTCGCCGTACTGCTGCTGCGGCACCGCCGCGTACTGGCCGGTGTCGGCCTGCGGGGCGAAGGCGTCCTCGTCGCCGGTCTGCGGGGCGAAGATGCCCTGGTCGTCGCTTCCGTGCGGTTGCGGCTCGGCGGTCTGTTCGGCGGGGGTGTAGTCCCCCGTCTGCTGGGCCGGGATGTACTGCCCCGCCTCCTCGGCCGGCTCGGCCTCGGCCTCCGCTTCCGCCTGGGCGGCCGCGCGCAGCCTGCGGGCCCGGCGTCCCTCGCCGACGACCGGCTCCGCGGGGACCGTCACGGCCTCCTCGGGCAGGTCGTCGTCGATCTCCCGGCGGCGGCCGGGCAGGGCGAGTACCAGCAGGAAGACGGCCAGCGCGGACTGGACCCAGATCCAGGCGGTGTGGGTGAACGGGGTGTCGTACGTGAGGTCCAGCGTGCCGCCCTCGGCGGGGAGCTCGAAGCCCTGGGCCCAGCCGTCGACGGTCTTCGGGGTCAGCGCCCGGCCGTCGAGCGTGGCCTGCCAGCCGGGGTCGGCGGCGTCTGCGATCCGCAGCACGCGGCCGGAGCCGCCCGCCGGGACCTTGGTGTGCGCCTCGACGGGCAGCGAGCCGACGGGCAGCGGTTCCTCGTCGGCTCCGGACGGAATGATCATGACTCGGGCGACCTGGCGGTCGACCCGCCACAGCGCGCTGCCGTCCAGCTGGCTCAGCCGGCTGAGCCCCGGAGTCGCGTCCAGGACCCGGCTCATCGCCTTCGGAGCGCCGTCGCGGACCAGTACGTAACGGATCGCGAAGCCGCTGAGCTGTCGGCCCTGGTCGGCTCCGGAGCCCGCGACGAGGTTGGCCACGACCTTGTCGAGGTGGCTGTTGCTGCCGCCCGCCTCGACCAGCTCGGCGTCACCGAGCCGCGCGCCGGAGCCGCGTACCAGGGTGTACGAGACGGTGGCGGGCGAGGTGCCGCCGAGAACCAGGGTGCGCGGCTGGTCGCGGGTGGCGCTCTCCTCGGCGACGAACGCGGGCACCTGCACCGGGTCGCGCCGCTCCAGCGGACCCGCCGCACCACCGATCATCCAGCCCGCGGCGGCCAGCACCGGGGCGAGCGCCGCGGCGAGGGCGATCAGCACGGCGACCGGCTGCCGCCAGCCGAAGCTGAGCTCGGCGACGCGCACCCGGGCACCGTCCGCGCCGACCAGCGCGGCGGCGATCAGCGCGATGCCGTAGACGAGGGTGGCGGGACCGGCCCAGCCCGAGCCGTTGGCCAACGCGGCGAAGACCAGAGCCACGAGCGCGACCGCCCACGCGGTGCGTACCGCGAACTGCCGCTCCCCGCGCAGCAGCGCGGCGAGCGCGGCGAGCACGATGCCGAGCAGCAGCACGCCGCCCGCGGCCTTGGGGCCGCCGGGGCTGATGCCGAGCAGGTCGAGCGCGGAGGCCGTGCCCGTACCGATGTCCAGGCCCACCTCCTTCAGGAAGGCGGACGGACTGGTGAGGAGCGAGAGCGACCAGGGCGCGAGAACGAGCAGCGGGGTGCCGATCGCGGCGAGGAAGCGGAGCCCGTACGCGGTGATGTCGCCGCGGCGCAGTACGAGCACGCCGATGCCGAGGACCACGGCGAGCGGCCAGACGATCGGCGTGAACGCCATCACGAAGGTGAGGAGCAGGGTGTACGCCCAGGTCGCACGCCAGCTGCCGCGGGCGTCGCCGCCGGCCCGCATGCCGTGCGCGGAGACGGCGGCGCGGGCGATCAGCGGGAGCAGGACGGCCAGTACGGCGGTGCCGAGACGGCCGGTCGCCAGGGCGCCGGTCGCGGCGGGCAGGAAGGCGTACGCGACGCTCGCCCAGGCCCGCAGCAGCCTCGATTCGAGCAGCGGCCGGGAGGCGAAGTACGCGGTGAGTCCGGCGAGCGGTACGGAGCAGACCAGCAGCAGGGTGAGCGCGAAGCCGGTCGAGCCGAGGAACAGTGCGGACAGGGCGGAGAGCACGGCGAGGTAGGGCGGCGCGGTCTGCGTGCCGCCGGTGCCGACCGTGTGCCAGCCGTCCGCGTACTTGTTCCACAGGTCGGAGACGTCGCCGGGGGCGGGCAGCAGTGCGCCGCCGGTCAGCGCGCCGCCTCCGAGGAGGCCGCGGCAGGCGACGAGCGAGACCAGGAGCAGGACGGCGAAGAGCACCGGGCCAGGCTTGCGCCCGATCCGCTTGAGCCGTGCGAACTGCTCGATCTCCAGGAAGTCGGCGTCGTCACCACCGGGGCCGGACTCCACTGCGCCGTGCCGGGAGCCGCCCGGGTCGGCGTCGGAGCCGCTGCCGAAGTTTCCGGTGACCTGGTCCACGGTGGCGCGGACGGTGGCACCGGGCGGTGGGAAGAGGCCGCGCAGCTCGGTCTGGTCGACGGTGCCCTTGCCGCGGCTGCGCCGGGCCGCGAGGATCCGTCCGGGGCGCAGCAGGGTGCCGAAGAGCCCGGTGACCTCGTCGACGGCCTGGCCGGGCACCTTGCCGACGAGATAGGCGAGGGTGCGCAGCAGGGTGCCGACGACGAGCCTGAGCAGCACCCAGGGCAGCACCTTGGCGCGGGCGTTGACCAGCATCGTGTAGACGGCGCCGGCCTTGTCGACGCGGTGCGGGGAGGCGACCGAGCGGCCCGCGCAGTCGATCGGGCGGCGCTCGCGGGCCGAGGCCTCGGCATGCCTGAGGACGGCGTCGGGGGCGACGAGCACCCGGTGTCCCGCGACGTGCGCGCGCCAGCACAGGTCGACGTCGTCACGCATCAGGGGAAGGCTGCGGTCGAACCCGCCGAGCTCCTCCCAGACATCACGGCGGATCAGCATGCCGGCGGTGGAGACGGAGAGCACGGTACGGACCTGGTCGTGCTGGCCCTGGTCCTGCTCGCGGCGGTCGAGCCCGGTCCAGCGGCGTCCGCTGTTGGCGATGGAGACACCGACCTCCAGCAGCTGCTTGCGGTCGTACCAGCCGCGGAGCTTGGGGCCGACGATCGCGGCGTGCGGGTCGGTGTCGACGACGCGCAGCAGCTCGGCGAGCGCTTCGGGCTCGGGTGCGCAGTCGTCGTGGAGCAGCCAGAGCCACTGCACCGGTTCGCCGTGCGGCAGTTCGGGCAGGTCGTAGGCGTCTTCTCGCCAGGCCCTGCTGACGGGGTCCCAGCTGCTGGGGCGCTTCAGGTACGGCAGGTCCTCGGGGGTGAGGATGCCGGCCGTGCGGGTCGCCTCGTCGACGGCGGTGCCGAAGCTCGTACGGCGCGCGAGGTGCAGGACCCGTTCGGCACCGAGCGCCTCGGTGACCAGCTGCGCGGAGTCGTCGGCGCTGCCGGTGTCGGCGGCGACGGCGTTCTGTACGGGGCGTTCCTGCCCGAGCAGCCCGGCGAGCGCGTCGGGCAGCCAGCGTGCGCCGTCGTGGGAGACGAGCACGGCGGTGACGACATGCCGGGGGAACTCTGGGGCGGTGGCGGCCGCGTACGGCGCCGCCGATTGGCTGTGCACGGACATCGAGGTACGGGCCCTCCGGCCGGGTCCGGGGGGCGTCACCCCGGGGGCTGCATCGGTGTACACGCGCGCCCTGTCGGGGCGTTGGCGCGTCTCGGACGGGGCCCCACACTAACGGTACGGATAACCGCGGTGGCGCCGAGCGCTCGAACGGGGCCGCGGCCGGGCGGTGGTGGAGTCGCGGCGGGTACGGCGATGGCCCGTCGTCTGCGGGCAGGGCGCAGGCGGCGGGCCATGGTCGGTCGCGGTCCGGGTCTTCGGTTGTGGGAATGCTCGGTGGCCGGGGTGTCCGGCGGTGAGGCGTTCTCGTCGCCGCGGTGTTCCGCGGGCGGTTGTCGCGGTGTTCCGCGGTCAGATGGCGGCCTTCTTCAAGCGGCGCCGTTCACGTTCCGACAGACCGCCCCAGATTCCGAAGCGTTCGTCATTGGAAAGGGCATATTCGAGGCACTCGGACCGGACTTCACAGGCGAGACAGACCTTCTTGGCCTCGCGGGTGGATCCGCCCTTCTCGGGGAAGAAGGACTCGGGATCGGTCTGGGCGCACAGTGCGCGCTCCTGCCAGCCGAGTTCCTCGTCCGCGTCCTCGACCAGCAGTTGCTGGAACAGCTCGGTCATGTGCGCCCCTCGTCTGTCTCTTGCGTCCCGTCATGCAGCCGTTACTGATCACGGCCGAACGACACGAGTGAAATTACAAGTGTGTAGCTCCAGGCCAGTCAAGCGAAGATCTGCTATTGGCCCAGGTATTCACTCTGCGGAACCAAGCCTACGCGGAAAGTGTGCAAATCACCAAAAACCTGACATATGCCACGGGTCTCGCCGCGCCCCGGCTTCTCATTGAGTGAGACGGGCGGAGCCACCCCGATGTTTCGATTCGATCACCGAAGCGACCAAGATCACAGTCGGGTCACGGTGCGCCAATGACGTTTGAGGGCACGGCTGATGCGCCACATCTCCGTCACGGCGACTGCATAAACCCCCCTCCGGACCCAGTAGCCGGATGAGGTGAAACATTACCCCCAAATCGGGCATTGGGTTGACAGCGGCGGATCGAGCCGGTCTCCTTTAACGCATGCCAGCGACTGCCGCGATGTACGCCACCCACGTCCGTGGGTTCCGCACCGCTGTCCAGGCTCGCTGTTGCTGTTCCAGCTGTCACAGCTGTTGATGCCCCCAGGGCGCCGGCTCTGATCCAGCTCCTCTCGCAGAGGCTCTCCGCAGTACTTCCGCATCCGCGGGACGTCTTTCCCGACGTTCCCCGCGACCGAGGTTCTCCGGTCTCCGCGACACCCCGCACACGCCCCCCCCATGCCGAGGAACCACCTCACCCATGAACAGCGACAGCGACCTCCAGATCGCCGGCGACATCCTCGAGGTCCAGCACCTCCTCCAGCCGGCCCGCGAGCACCCCTCCACCGTCTCCGAGTTCGTCGGCCTCGCCCGCTCCATCGCCGCCGATCGCGCCCAGTGGGCGCCGCTCGTCCGTTACGACACCACCACCCGCTGGTACCACCGCCTGCGCACCGGACTCGGCTACGAGGTCTGGCTGCTCAGCTGGGTGCCCGGCCAGGGCAGCGGGCTCCACGACCACGGCCTGTCCTCCGGCGTGCTGACCGTCCTGGAGGGCCGGCTGACCGAGCGCACCGAGCGCGCCACCCGCGCGCTGGACCCGGGTGCGCAGCGGGTCTTCGCGCCCGGCTACGCGCACGAAGTGGTCAACGACTCCCTCGAACCGGCCGTCAGTCTGCACATCTACTACCCGGGTCTGACCGAGATGCCGATGCACGCGGCCCAATGCGCCCCGGCAGCCGTGGATGTCGTGCCCGCCTGACAGCCCACCCGTCGCCCGCCACCGCCCCGGCAAGGATCAGGCTTCGCCTGACAGACTGTCTGCATGCGCATTGTGGTTCTGGCCGGCGGTATCGGTGGTGCTCGTTTTCTGCGTGGCCTCAAGCAGGCCGCGCCCGACGCGGACATCACGGTGATCGGCAACACCGGTGACGACATCCATCTGTTCGGGCTGAAGGTCTGCCCCGACCTCGACACCGTGATGTACACCCTCGGCGGTGGCATCAACGAGGAGCAGGGCTGGGGACGTACGGACGAGAGCTTCCACGTCAAGGAGGAGCTCGCGGCGTACGGCGTGGGGCCGGAGTGGTTCGGGCTCGGCGACCGTGACTTCGCGACGCACATCGTCCGCACGCAGATGCTGGGCGCCGGCTATCCGCTGAGCGCCGTCACCGAAGCGCTCTGCGCGCGCTGGAAGCCCGGGGTGCGGCTGCTGCCGATGTCCGACGACCGGGTCGAGACCCATGTCGCGGTCGACATGGACGGCGAGCGCAGAGCGATCCACTTCCAGGAGTACTGGGTGAAGCTGCGCGCCTCGGTCCAGGCGCAGGCGATCGTGCCGGTCGGCGCCGAGCAGGCGAAGCCGGCCCCGGGAGTGCTGGAGGCCATCGCCGAGGCCGATGTGATCCTCTTCCCGCCGTCCAACCCCGTCGTGTCGGTGGGGACCATCCTCGCCGTGCCCGGGATCCGGGAGGCCATCGCCGAGGCCGGGGTGCCGGTCGTCGGCCTCTCCCCCATCGTCGGGGACGCGCCGGTGCGCGGCATGGCGGACAAGGTCCTCGCCGCGGTGGGCGTCGAGTCGACGGCGTCGGCCGTGGCCAGGCACTACGGCTCCGGGCTGCTCGACGGCTGGCTCGTCGACACGGTGGACGCCGGGGCGGTCGGCGAGGTGGAGGCCGCGGGCATCCGCTGCCGTCCCGTGCCTCTGATGATGACCGATGTCGACGCGACGGCGGAGATGGCCCGGCAGGCGCTGGTGCTGGCCGAGGAGGTACGGGCGTGAGCGCCGGCGCGGCGCCCTCGTACCGGGTCTGGGCGCTGCCCGGGATGCCCGAGGTGCGGGCCGGGGACGACCTGGCGAAGCTGATCGCCTCGACCGGGCCGGGTCTGGTCGACGGCGACGTCCTGCTGGTCACCTCGAAGATCGTCTCCAAGGCGGAGGGCCGGATCGTCGAGGCCACCGACCGCGAGGCGGCGATCGACGCCGAGACGGTACGGGTGGTGGCGCGGCGCGGCACGCTGCGGATCGTGGAGAACCGGCAGGGTCTGGTCATGGCCGCGGCCGGGGTCGACGCCTCGAACACCCCCGCCGGGACGGTGCTGTTGCTGCCCGAGGACCCGGACGCCTCGGCGCGGGCGATCCGCGACGGGCTGCGGGACACCCTCGGCGTGGAGGTCGGGGTCGTCGTCACGGACACCTTCGGGCGCCCGTGGCGCAACGGGCTGACCGATGTGGCGATCGGGGCGGCCGGGGTCCGGGTGCTGGACGATCTGCGCGGCGGCACGGACGCGTACGGCAATCCGCTGAGCGCCACCGTGGTCGCCACCGCCGACGAGCTGGCCTCGGCCGGTGACCTGGTCAAGGGCAAGGCGGACGGGCTGCCCGTCGCGGTCGTGCGGGGGCTCGGTCATGTGGTGGACCCGGCCGATGCCGGTGGTGCCCGCGCGATGGTGCGGGTCGCGGCCGACGACATGTTCCGGCTCGGTACGTCGGAGGCGGTGCGGGAGGCGGTGACCCTGCGGCGTACGGTGCGCGAGTTCACCGACGACCCGGTGGACCCGGGTGCGGTGCGGCGGGCCGTGGCCGCGGCGGTGACGGCGCCCGCGCCGCATCACACGACGCCGTGGCGGTTCGTCCTGCTGGAGTCCGAGGAGTCGCGGACCCGGCTGCTCGACGCGATGCGGGACGCGTGGATCGCGGATCTGCGGCGCGACGGCAGGAGCGAGGAGTCGGTCGCCAAGCGGGTGCGGCGGGGCGATGTGCTGCGCCGGGCGCCGTATCTGGTGGTGCCGTGTCTGGTGATGGACGGCTCCCACGCCTACGGGGACGAGCGGCGGGACACGGCGGAGCGCGAGATGTTCGTGGTCGCCGCGGGGGCCGGCATCCAGAACTTCCTGGTGGCGCTGGCCGGTGAGCGGCTGGGCTCGGCGTGGGTGTCGTCGACGATGTTCTGCCGCTCCGTGGTGCGCGAGGTGCTGGAGCTGCCGGAGAGCTGGGATCCGCTGGGGGCGGTGGCGGTGGGGCGCGCGGCGGCCGAGCCCGCGGCACGGCCGGGGCGGGACGCGGAAGGGTTCATCGAGGTGCGCTGAGGCCGGGCACGGGTTCTACAGGCGGGCGATGTCGCCGCGGGTCATGCGCGGGGCACGGCGGGCCGGGGTGTGGCCCGAGAGCAGGATGAGGCGGGTCGCCCGGTGGCGCTGGCCCTCGTACGGGGCCAGGAGGGCCAGCATCTCCTCGTCGTCGGCGTCCCGGTTGCCCGCCAGGGCGTGGCCGACGATGCCGGGGAGGTGGAGGTCGCCGACGGTGACCGCGTCCGGAGCGCCGTTCGAGCGCTGGAGCGTCTCGGCCGAGGTCCAGGGGCCGATGCCGGGGATCAGTTGCAGCCGGGCCATGGCCTCCGGGAGCTCCATGGCCGCCGCCTCCTCCAGGCGGCGGGCCACGCGTACCGCGCGCAGGATCGTGCCCGAGCGTTTGGCGTCGACGCCCGCGCGGTGCCATTCCCAGGACGGGATCAGGGACCAGGTGCGGGCGTCCGGCATGACGTGCAGCCCCAGCGCGTCGAACGCGGCGTGGTCCGTGGGGCCGGGCGCCGGAGTGCCGTGCCCCCGGACCAGGAGGCGCCAGGCGCGGTAGGCCTCGTCGGTGGTGACCTTCTGTTCCAGGATCGACGGGATCAGCGACTCCATGACCAGGCCGGTGCGCAGCAGCCGCAGGCCGGGGCGGCGGTGCCGGGTCAGGGCGAGCAGGCGGTGGCGCGGGCGGAAGGCGTCCGGGTCGTCCGTCGCGCCGAGCAGTGTCGGGAGCCGGTCCAGCAGCCACGGTGCGCCGGGGCCCCAGGCCGCCGCCTCGATCCGGCCGCCCCGGGGGGTGAGGCGGAGGGTGCCGGGGCCCGCGGGTGTGCGGCTGGCCCGCCAGGCCGTGCCGTCCGCGGTCATCCGGTACGTGGGGTCGGCGGGGCCTCGGCGCAGCGGGCCGACGACCAGGCGCAGGTCGAAGGGGCCGGGCGGGGTCCACTCACGGGTCAGCGCGTCCGGCGCCGGAGCCGCCGCCTGGTGCGGGACGGCCGCGCGGGGAGCGCTGCGGGGGGCGAATCGTCCTGCCACGGTGAGGTCCTCGGTCGTCGGGGTGCCTGTCGAGGGTAAGCGCTGCGGCCGCTGCCCGGTTGTTCGCCGTACCGCGCCCGGCTACTCGTCGGAGGAGAAGCGCACCGCCGCGTCCGGGAGGACCGCCCCGCACCGTCTAGCGGCCCTGGAGCTTGGCGGAGCTGGAGCGGGCCGAGCCGAGCTTCTTGTAGAGACGCGCTCCGGGGCATTCGGTTGCGAAGCCGTCCCGGTGGCCGGAGATGACGTTGAGTTTGACCTTCTTGCCCTTCTTGTACTTGTTCCCGCCGCCGGAGACGAGCGTGGCCTTGCCGCGCGGGTCGGCGCCGAACAGGCCGAGCTTCCAGGCGGTGAGCTTCGCTACGGCGTTCACCGCGGCGGCGGGCGGGTTCGACTTGGTGAAGGTGCCGAGCACCGCGATGCCCATGCTGTCGGTGTTGAAGCCGAGCGTGTGCGCTCCCAGGACGGCCTTCGTCACGCCTCCGGCCCGTCCTTCGTAGATGTTTCCGCACTTGTCGACGGCGAAGTTGTAGCCGATGTCGCGCCAGCCGCTGCTCTTGACGTGGTAGCGGTAGATGCCGCGCAGGACCGAGGCCGCCTGGGAGCACTTGTAGTTGTTTCCGGTGGCGCTGTGGTGGATGAAGGCCGCCTTGACCTTGCTGGTGTAGACGAACTTGCGCTCCCTGAGCTTCTCGTCGGCGCCCCAGCCCTTGCGGGTGACGATGCTCGGACGGGGGCCGATGTACGGCCGGGCGCCGGGTACGAGGCCGGCCTCGGCCTCGTACCGCACCTCGGACTCCGCCTTGCCCAGGGCGGGGAGCACGCTCGGGGCGAGGGATGAGGTACGGCCGTCCCCGGTGGCCTGGGTGCCTGCCGCGGCCTGGACATCCTCCTCGGTCCCGGCGTCCGTCGCGGGGGCCTGCTGCGGGTCCTTGCCGGGGTCGACGAGTTCGAGGCGCAGCCCGCCGGGCAGCGGTACGGCGGTGGCGGTCCGGTCCTGCGGGTCCGGGGCCTCGGGGCGTACGCGGACCGCGACGCCGTCCGAGTCGCCGACCCAGAGCGGGGCGGTGGAGCCCCGGACGGCGCCGGATTCGCGCTCGGCGGTGCCGGGGTCGGCGCCGTGCTCGGCGTTGTGGGTCTCCAGGTCCTGCCACTGCGACCACTCCCCGGTGCCGGTGGCACGGGTGCGGACCTGGACGGAGCCGTGGAGTTCGGTGTTCGCGTCGTCCCAGACGACGCCGACCAGGGAGAAGGGGCGGACCTCGCGTTCGGGCAGCCCCTGTTCGGGGGCGGCCGTGGCCCGGGTGGGTTCGTCGGTGGCCCGGTCGGAGGGTGCCGGCAGGGTCCGCATCGGCAGGGACTGCGTCGAGCCCGGCACATCGACGGGCTCGGCCGACTCGGCGGGGACGGTGCGGGTGTCGGGGGCGGCGCCCGCGGGCACGGCCGACGGCAGTACGAGAACGGCCGCGCAGGTGACACCGATCGAAGATGCTAGGAAGGCACGCATGCGAATAATCCTGGGCATACACGGGCAACTCCGGCCACCGGGGTGTCCCGACGCAATTGACGGCCCGTCTGCCGAACCGGTGCACCCGGCACCCTTCTCCTCCCGCCGGACCGGTCGCCGCCGCGTACTCTTGCGCGGATGAACGCCACCGACCGCACCCCTGCCGACCTGCTGCGTTCCGCGCTCGCCGCGGACCCGGCCCGCCCCTTGGTCACTTTCTACGACGACGCCACCGGAGAGCGCGTCGAACTGTCGGTGGCCACCTTCGCCAATTGGGTGGCCAAGACCGCGAATCTCCTGCAGGGCGACCTCGCCGCCGAGCCGGGCGACCGGCTCGCGCTCCTGCTGCCCGCGCACTGGCAGTCCGCGGTCTGGCTGCTCGCCTGTTCCTCGGTCGGCGTGGTCGCCGAGGTGCAGGGCGACCCGGCCGCGGCCGACCTCGTCGTCAGCGGCCCCGGCACCCTGGAGGCCGCGCGTGCCTGCCGGGGCGAGCGGGTCGCCCTGGCACTGCGCCCGCTGGGCGGCAGGTTCCCGCAGGCGCCCGAGGGCTTCGCGGACTACGCGGTCGAGGTGCCGAGCCAGGGCGACCGGTTCGCCCCCTTCGCCCCGGTGGACCCGGACGCCCCCGCGCTGGCGGTGGACGGCGTCGAGCTGACCTCGGCGCAACTGGTGGCACGGGCCCGCGAGGATGCCGCCGCACTCGGCCTGGCCGCCGGATCGCGGCTGCTCACGGGACGTACGTACGGCAGCTGGGAGGGGCTGAGCACGGGGCTGTTCGCGCCGCTGGCCGCCGGTGGGTCCGTGGTCCTCTGCCGTCACCTGGGGCAGTTGGGCGAGGAGGGGCTGGCGAAGCGCGTGGAGAGCGAGCGGGTCACCAACAGCGCGGTATGACAAGCACGCTGAGGACCACTCTTCCGGCCCACACCGCGTCGAGTCCTCGGGGGCTGCGCCTCAACTCCGGTACATGATCGGCGTTACGGACCACCGAGGACACAACCAAGCGTGAGGTTCAGCCGTCTACTCCTGCGACCGGCGGCCCGACGCGCCGCCGAACGTGAAGGATGGACGCAGACGTGAGCGAAAGCGCCGGCCCGCCGGACGACCCGGCGGCGGGCGGGGACAAGTCGCGGCCCGGGAGCGGATCCGGCGCCACGCCGGTGACCGGAGCCCGGCACCGGCGCCACTGGCTGCGCTGGACCGCGCTCGGCGCCTCGTTCGTCGTGCTGGTCGCGGCGGGCGTCGGCGCGTGGCTGTACCGGAAGCTCGACGGCAACATCAGGACCGACACGTCCGCCGCCGCCGAACTCAAGGCGTACGAGCGGGAGCGGCCCGCCTCCGTGGTGCACAACGCGGAGAACATCCTGCTCATCGGCTCGGACAGCCGGGCCGGCGACAACCGCAAGTACGGCCGTGACGACGGCGGCAGCCAGCGCTCGGACACCACGATCCTGCTCCACCTCCCCGCGGACCGGAAGAGCGCCACGGCGATGTCCCTGCCGCGCGATCTGATGGTGGACATCCCGGTCTGCCACAGCGCGGACGGTACGGCCACGAAGAAGCAATTCGCCCAGTTCAACTGGGCCTTCGAGCTCGGCGGCACCGCCTGCACGATCCGTACGGTCGAGAAGATGACCGGCGTCCGGATCGACCACCACATGGTCGTCGACTTCAACGGCTTCAAGGACATGGTCGACGCCGTGGACGGGGTCGAGGTCTGCCTGAAGAAGCCGGTCGACGACGCCGACGCCCATCTGAAGCTCCCCGCCGGCCGCCAGAAGCTCGACGGCGAGCAGGCGCTGGGGTACGTACGGGCCCGCAAGTCGATCGGCAACGGCAGCGACACCGAACGGATGGACCGCCAGCAGCAGTTCCTGGGCGCGCTGGTGAACAAGGTCCAGAGCGACGGCGTACTGCTCAATCCGACCCGTCTCTACCCGGTGCTGGACGCGGCCACCAAGGCGCTGACCACCGACCCGGGGCTCGACAGCCTCAAGGACCTGTACGAGCTGGTGCGCGGCATGCGCAACGTACCGACCGACAAGGTGCAGTTCCTGACCGTGCCCCGGCAGCCCTACGTCGCCAACCGGAACCGGGACGAACTCGTACAGCCCGATGCGAACCGGCTCTTCAAGCGGCTGCGTGAGGACGATCCGGTCGCCGTGGTCCCGGCGGACGAGCTCAAACGTGACGACGAGAAGAACAACGGGAAAAACAATGCCGCGACCGATCCCCCGGAAGCCTCGGGCCCCAGCCCCACGCCTACTTATTCGGGCAACAACGCGGCGGCGGACCTGTGCAAGCAGTAAAGCAATTCCCAAACAGAAGCCGGTGATCGGCGTGTAATGAGCAGTATGACCAGTTGTAAGGACCGTGGAATTTGTCACGCACGTCGCTCGACGCCGAACTGGGCCGATAGTGTGACGCGATCCGGTGCTGCCGGCCGCCAGGCCGTGCACTTCTGGAGCGAAAGATCGAGCGCCTGATCGGGGGAGGCGCCTCGCGTGGCACCGACGGAGGACTCAAGCAACCGTGGATGCGCAAAGCCGTGGGCGGGCGGACGGAATGGACCCCGCAGACCAGTGGGTCCTCAACCCGCACACCGGTGATTACGAACTGCGACTGAATCATTCCGGAGGGGATTCGGACGCCCCTTCCCGTACTTCCGGCGCGCGTGTTCCCCATAGCAGAGAGCCGGTCCGGGAAGATTCCGGCGGGCGCAGGGGCGACCGCCGGAATACCCCACGCGAGGGTCAGGGGTCCGGTCCGAGCCGCGAGGTACCTGGTCAGCGCAGCCGCCGTTCGGCCAACGGCGCGCGCGGCCAGGAGAGTTCCGGTCCGGCGGGCCGCCGCAGCCGCAAGGCCCCCAAAGCGCGCCGCAAGAAGGCGCTGCTGTGGACGGGCGGCACGATGGCCTTCGTGCTGGTCGGCCTGTCGGTGGGCGGGTACGCGTTGTACCAGCACTTCAACGGCAACCTGAACACGGTCGACGTGGGCGGGGCCGGCAACAAGAACGTCTTCGACACCGACGCCCCGATCAACATCCTGATCATCGGTACCGACAAGCGCACCGGCAAGGGCAACGAGGGCTACGGCGACAAGAACAGCGTGGGCCACGCCGACACCAACATCCTCTTCCACGTCTCCGAGGACCGCACCAACGCGACGGCGCTGAGCATCCCCCGCGACCTGATCACCGACATCCCGGCCTGCAGGACCAAGCAGCCGGACGGCTCGGAGAAGGTCATCCCCGGTACGCGGAACGTCCGCTTCAACCAGAGCCTCGGCCAGGAGGGCCGGAACGCCGGCTGCACCATGGAGACGGTCGAGAAGATCACCGGCCTGAAGGTCGACCACTTCATGATGGTCGACTTCAACGCGGTGAAGGAGCTGTCCACGGCGGTCGGCGGGGTCGAGATCTGCCTGGCCAAGCCGGTCAAGGACCCGGACTCGCACCTGGACCTGCCGGCCGGCGAGCACCGCATCCAGGGCGAGGAAGCCCTGGCGTTCGTACGGACCCGGCACAGCTTCGGCAACCATGGCGACCTGGACCGGATCAAGGTCCAGCAGCAGTTCATCGCGTCGATGATCCGGCAGATGCAGTCGGACGAGACCCTGACCAGCCTGCCCAAGCTGTACAAGCTGGCGGACGCCGCGACCAAGGCGCTCACCGTCGACACCGGCATCGGCACGGGGAAGAAGCTGGCATCGCTGGCCCAGGAGCTCGGCAAGGTCAACACGAAGAACATCACCTTCACCACGGTGCCGGTGAAGGACAACCCGGCCGAGAAGACACCGGTCACCGTCGTACTGAACCCGCCCAAGTCCGACCCGCTGTTCGCCATGATGCGCGACGACACCTCACTGACCGAGGTGAAGTCGAAGAAAAAGGCCGCGAAGAGCAAGCAGGACGCGCTCCTCAAGGGCCCCAAGGCGGCCTCGGGCGACGTACGCGTCGATGTGTACAACGGCGGCAAGGTGCCCGGCGCCGCGCAGGCGACGGTCACCTGGCTCCAGAACGAGCAGGGCGTACTCAAGTCCACCAACAAGGCCAACGCCCCGGCGAAGGCCGCGAAGACGACGCTGGAGTACGCGCCGAACCAGGCGGACCAGGCCCGCGCGCTGGCCGCCATGATGGGCCTGCCCGGCTCGGCCATGAAGAAGGGCACCACGGACGCCGAAGGGCTCCAGGCGATGGTGCTGACCCTGGGGGACGACTTCAAGGGCGCGGGTACTCCCATCACCGGGCCGGCAAAGGTGCCGACCGACATTCAGCAAGCAAACGCCGACAAGGCAGAGTGCGCCAAGTGACACCGGGTCACTGCGCGGAACCACGAGTCTGAGCAGCAGGGGGGTCTTGGTGGCACGGAGCAGTACGCCCGGGGAGGGGACGCGACCACGCGTCCGGCACGCCGGCCAACTCGGCTGGGACGACGGGCTGTACGAGGAGGGGCCGGAGGAGAGCGAGGACTCCGGCCCCGGGGAGCAGCGGGCCGCTTCCGGGGAGAGCGGTCACCGGCGCGGTGGCCCCAAGCCACGCGGCAAGAAGGGCAAACGCCGGGTGCTGCGCTGGGTCGCGTCGGTGACCGCGCTGCTCATAATCGGCGGCGCCGGCGCCGGATACCTCTACTACGAGCACCTCAACGGCAATCTCAAGAAGGCCGATCTGACCCTCGGCGACAAGAAGATGGCCGACCACAAGGCCAATGCCGCCGGTCAGACCCCGCTGAACATCCTGCTCATAGGCTCGGACGCGCGGGACTCCAAGGCGAACCAGAAGCTCGGCGGGGCCAAGAACACCTTCGGGGCGCCGCCCCTGGCCGACGTACAGATGCTGCTCCACCTCTCCGCCGACCGCAGCAACATGTCGGTGATCAGCATGCCGCGCGACACGATGCTGAAGATCCCGAAGTGCACCGACCCGGAGACGAAGCGCGTCTACCCCGCGACCACCGGCCTGGCGATGACCAATGAGACGCTCGGCCGCGGCGGCCCCGGTTGCTCCGTGGCCACCTGGTACGAGCTCACCGGCATCACCATCGACCACTTCATGATGATCGACTTCGCCGGTGTGGTCTCGATGGCGGACGCGATCGGCGGTGTCCCGGTCTGCGTCAAGGGCAACGTCTACTCGCACACGAGCGAGGGCAAGGGCTCCGGGCTGAAGCTGGAGAAGGGCACCACGAAGATCAAGGGCAAGCAGGCCCTCCAGTGGCTGCGCACCCGCTACGGCTTCGAGGACGGCACCGACCTCGGCCGTACCCACGCCCAGCACATGTACATGAACTCGATGGTCCGCGAGCTGCGCAAGGGCACCAAGCTCACCGACCCGGGCAAGCTGATGGGTCTCGCCGAGGCGGCGACGAACGCGCTGACGGTCGACAAGGGCCTCGACACGGTCAAGAAGCTCTACGACCTCGCGGAGGAGCTCAAGAAGGCGCCCACCAAGCGCATCACCATGACGACGATGCCGAACGTCTACGGGACGGGCACGCTCAAGGAGCGGGTGCTCCCCAAGCCCGGCGACGCCGACCAGCTCTTCCAGATGGTCCGCGACGACATCCCGCTCGACGGCAAGACGTCCAAGCGCAAGGCACCGGCCGCCGCCAAGAAGCCCACGGCTTCCCCGGCCGAGATCCCGGTGACCGTCCGCAACGGAACGCGTACCGAGATCGATTACCCGGCCAAGGGCCGCGCCTCGGCGGTCAAGGAGCTGCTGACCGGGAAGGGCTTCACCCAGGCCGCGATCGACGCGCAGAGCACCGAGCCGGCGAAGCGGACCGGGATCCTCTTCCCCACCGTGGACATGGAGGGCAACGCCCAGGCGGTCGCCAAGGCGCTCGGCATCCCGCTGTCGGCGGTGAAGAAGTCGACCGACGTCTCGGGCATCACGCTGACCGTGGGGGCCGACTGGCGCGAGGACGGCGACTACCACGCGCCCTCCGCCGAGAAGAAGACCCCGGACAGCGCACGGGCGCTCAACGGCGACGACGAGACGGCCTGCATGGACGTCCAGCCGGGCTTCGGCTGGTAGGCAGCGGGACACGACACACCGCGGGGGCCCTCCGGCACATCGGAGGGCCCCCGCGGTGTTCGTGGTGCTCGGGCCTGTCGGGTGACCTGCGACCGGGCGGCTCTCAGACGGTCATGGCCGGGCGGCGGCTGGCGATGACCTTCTTCGCGAGCGAGCGCGGGCTGGTCAGGAAGCCGTACCCCCACGACATGTGCATGGTCGCGAGGGCCACCGGGATCTGCGCCCGCGCCTTCAGCGACAGGCCCTTGCCCGCCGGTACGGAACCGGCCACGATCGCCGCGGCGTACCCGGCGGGGACGACGAAGGCCCACGGGGTGACGGCCGCGCCGGCCACGATGCCCGCCGCGATCGCGCAGACGGCGGTGGGCGGCGCCAGGTAGCGCAGGTTGATCGATCCGGAGTGGTAGCGGGCGACGACGTGCCGCCAGCGGCCGTAGTCCTTGTACTGCTTGGCCAGCGCCCGCACGGAGGGGCGCGGCCGGTACTGCACCTTCAGCTCGGGCGAGAACCAGATCAGGCCGCCGGCCTCGCGGATGCGGTAGTTCAGCTCCCAGTCCTGGGCCCGGATGAACTCCACGTTGTAGCCGTCGGCCTTCTCCAGCGCCTCGCGGCGGAAGACGCCGAGGTAGACGGTCTCCGCCGGGCCCGCCTGGCCGCCGGTGTGGAAGGCCGCGTTGCCGACGCCGATCTTCGACGTCATGGCGGCGGCGACGGCGTCCTCCCAGGCGTTCTCGCCCTCGGCGTGCATGATGCCGCCCACGTTCTGCGCGCCGGTCTCCTCCAGGAGGCGGACGGCGGTCGCGATGTAGTTCGGCGAGAGCATGCCGTGGCCGTCGACCCGCACGACTATCGGGTGGCGGGAGGCCTTGATCGCGGCGTTGAGGGCGGCCGGGGTGCGGCCGGTCGGGTTCGGGACGGTGTGGACCCGGGGGTCCTCGCGCACCAGCTCCGCGGCGATCTCGTCCGTACGGTCCGTGGAGGGACCCAGTGCGATGACCACCTCCATCTCACCTGCGTACTCCTGCTCCAGGATGTGCCGGACGGAGTTCCTGAGGTGACGTTCCTCATTGAGCACCGGCATGATCACGGAGACGGCGGGGTGCTGCGCGGCAGACATGGTGGTCCTCGGGTGGTCCTCGGGAGCGCCGGGGGTTCGCACCCCACCAGGCGGCATGATTCGGCCGCCACGTTACCGCGAATGGGGGACACCGGCGCGCCCCCGCCGAGTTGCGCACCGGGCCGTTGATCGTATGGACCTACTGTGCGAACGGTCCCCCTCGCACCGCGGAGGTCCCCCAAGTGCCCACGCCGCACCGCTCCCCCCGTCCGCCGCAGTCCCGCGCGGTTCCGCCGCAGCGCAGGTCCAGAAAGCAGGACGAGCGACCACGCTGGGGCATGCGGATGGTGACCGGTCTCTCCGTGCTGGTGCTGGGAGCCGGCGGGATCGGCCATGCGGTGGTGACCAATCTGGAGACCGGGATCGACCGGATCGATCCGTTCAAGGACATGAAGAACCGGCCACGCGCGGGCAACGGCACGAATCTGTTGCTCGTGGGCACCGACGGCCGCGACCGGATCACCCCGGAGGAGAAGCAGAAGTACCGGCTGGGCGGTGCGCCCTGCAACTGCACCGACACGGTCATGCTGGTGCATCTGTCGGCGGACAAGGAGCGCGCGAGCATCGTCTCGCTCCCCCGCGACAGCTACGCCGAGGTCCCCGAGCACACCGACCGGAACACCGGGAAGCAGCACTCCGCGCACCCGCTGAAGCTGAACGCGGCCTATGCCGAGGGCGGGCCGAATCTGACCGTACGGACCGTCGAGCACATGACGGGTGTCAAGGTCGACCACTATCTGGAGGTCGATTTCACCAGCTTCATGAAGACGGTGGACACCCTGGGCGGGGTGAAGATCTGCACGACCCGGCGGATGAAGGACTCGTACACCGGTCTCGACCTCGCCGCGGGCACCCATGAGCTGGACGGCGGCCAGGCCCTTCAGTACGTACGCTCCCGGCACATCGACGGGGCCGCCGACCTGGGCCGGATGCAGCGCCAGCAGAAGTTCCTCGCCTCGCTGATCAAGCAGGCGACCAGCAGCGGTGTGTTGCTCAATCCGGTGAAGTTCCGCGACGTCGCCTCGACGATGCTGAGCTCGGTCCGGGCGGACAAGGGGTTCGGTACGGAGCAGATGCTGGAGCTCGGCCAGGCGATGCGCGGCTTCTCCCCCACCTCGTCCGAGTTCGCCTCCGTGCCCGTGGGGAACGCCTCCTACCCGGTCAAGGGCATCGGCTCGACGGTCAAGTGGGACGCGGCGAAGTCGAAGAAGCTCTTCCAGGCACTGCGCGAGGACAAGCCGTTGGCCCCTGCGCGGCCCAAGCGGCCGAAGGCGGCGAAGGTCGACGTCGACCCCCGGCAGATCCGGGTCCAGGTCTACAACGGGACCCCGAAGGACGGGCTCGGCAAGACGGTCGACGACGCACTGCGCGCCACCGGCTTCGACACCACGCGCACCCCGTTGAACGGGGAGCTGCACGGTCTCAAGCACACGCTGATCACCTACGACCCGCGCTGGGACCGGTCCGCGAAGTCGCTGGCCGTCGCGCTGCCCGGGGCCGAGCTGCGGGCGGTGCCGGGGCAGGGCGCCACGATGCGGGTGACGGCGGGCGCGGAGTTCGAGACGGTGCAACGGGTTCGGGCCGAGGAGGCCGACAAGGGCGAGTTCGACACGGTCACGGGCGACCAGGTGGCCTGCCCGTGACCGCGGTGGCGCGGCTTGCGGGACTCAGTCCTCGATGCCTTCCGCCGCGCGCTTCTCGCGCAGCTCCCTGATCGCGCGGCGGCGGGCGAGGCGGTGGGTGCGCCGGATCTGCGCCTCCTGGTAGCGCCGCTTGTCGCGCTCCGTCTCCGGGATCACCGGCGGTACGGGGCGCGGCTTGCCGTCCGCGTCGACCGCGGCGAACACCAGATAGGCGCTGCCGACCTGCTGGGCGGGGGTGGATTCGTTCCAGCGCTCGGCCATGACCCGGACGCCGACCTCCATCGAGGAGCGGCCGGTCCAGTTCACCTGGGCGCGGACGTGCACGAGGTCACCGACGCGGACCGGCTCCAGGAAGACCATCTCGTCCATCGAGGCCGTCACGGCGGGGCCGCCGGAGTGCCGGCCGGCCACGGCGCCCGCCGCGTCGTCGACCAGTTTCATGATCACGCCACCGTGCACCGTGCCCAGCAGATTGGTGTCGTTGCCGGTCATGATGTGGCTGAGGGTGGTCCGGGAAGCGGCGGTCGGCTTGCCCGGAATGTCGCCCTCCGGGCGCGGGGCCTGATCTGTCATACCGTCCACCTTATGCGGGGGCTTCCGTCCGGCCGCAATGCATCAGCTTCGCAACAGCCCTGATGCGATTTCCCGCACCCCCTGTAATACCAGCACACCTGGCCTGCACACTGGACCGCATGAACGATTGGCCCGAGGGATCGTCCGACGACAACCGTGGCAACAACCGCTACGGGCAGGGCAGCTCCGGCGAGCGGCCCGAGGGCGCCCGCGTCATGCGGCACGTCCAGCGCCCTCCCGCCCCGCCCCGGCACCGCCCGGCCCCGCCCCGGCAGCGCCAGGGCGAGCCGCAGCAGTACGCCGGCGGCCATGACGACGCCGGAGCGTACGACAGCGGCTACAACACGGGCCAGGTCTACAGCGGCGGCCGGGGCAACGGCCATGGCGGCGGCCAGGGCGGCGGCCAGGGCGGCGGTTACGCCCAGGGACGCTCGGCGCCCGACTGGCGCCGCCGGATCAAGATAGGCTCGCTGACCCTGGTGGTCGTGGTCCTCGGGGTCTCCATAGGCACGTACTTCTGGGCCGACTCCAAGCTCAAGCGCGAGGTGGACCTCTCCAAGGTCATCGAGCGGCCGGAGAGCGGTGACGGCACCAACTACCTGATCGTCGGTTCCGACAGCCGCGAGGGCATGACGGCCGAGGACAAGAAGAAGCTCCACACGGGCTCCGCGGAGGGCAAGCGGACCGACTCGATGATGATCCTGCACGACGGATCCAACGGGCCGACGCTGATCTCCCTGCCGCGCGACTCGAACGTCGAGATCCCCTCGTTCAAGGGCTCCGACTCCGGCAAGCTCTACCCGGGCCGCGGCCGCTTCACCAAGCTGAACGCCGCGTACGCCATGGACGGCCCCGAACTCCTCGTCCGCACCGTCGAGTTCAACACCGGCCTGCACATCGACCACTATGTCGAGATCGGCTTCGGCGGCTTCGCGAAGATCGTGGACGCGATCGGCGGCGTGGAGCTGGACATCCCCAAGGCATTCAAGGACAAGAAGTCCGGCGCCGACTTCCAGGCGGGCAAGCAGACGCTGAACGGCGAGCAGTCGCTGGCCTTCGTCCGCACCCGGTACGCCTTCGCCGAGGCGGACCTGGCCCGTACGAAGAACCAGCAGAAGTTCCTCGCGGCGCTGGCGAGCCAGACGGCGACGCCCTCCACGATCCTCAACCCGTTCAAGCTGTACCCGACGATGGGCGCCGGCCTGGACACCCTGATCGTGGACGAGGACATGTCGATCTGGTCCCTGAGCCAGATGTTCTTCGCCATGAAGGACGTCACGGGCGGCGACGGCAAGTCGATGAACATGCCGGTCGCGGGCTTCAGGAACGGCAACGTGCTCTGGGACAAGACCAAGGTCAAGCAGCTGGTGGAGCAGCTCAACAACGACGAGAAGGTCACCGTCACCGAGAACTGACGACGCCTCGCAGCAGGGCCCGGACGGTTCGCCGTCCGGGCCCTGCTGCTGTTCGCTCATGCTGTCAGTGGCGGCGCCTACAGTCGCACGCATGATCCAGGAGCCCCAGCCCCCGAACCTCATGCTCGATCTCGACGCACTCACCGCGGCCACCGGAGAGCAGCCCGACAGACCGGCAGCATGGCGTTTCATCCGCGCCTTCGCCCGCGACTGGAGCCAACGCCCCCTCACCGGGACCGACGGCTACGCCCCCGCCGATCTCGACGCGGCACAGGCCCGGCTCGGCCTGCCCCTGCCCACGGCGCTGCGCGAGGCCCACCAACTGCTCGGACGACGCAAGGACCTGACTGACAATCAGGACACGTTGCTCGCCCCGCAGGACCTCTACCTGGACGAGGACCGCGGCGTGCTGGTCTTCCGCGTCGAGAACCAGTCCTGCGCCTACTGGGGCATACGCGTCACGGACCTCGACCAGGAGGACCCGCCGGTCGTCGTACGCGCCGACCTCGTCGGGCCCACCGCCGACGACTGGGCCGCGTGGCTGGGCCGGGTCAGCGTCGCGTTCGTCGAGATCGTCCTGTCCGAGGCCCTGTGCGCCGATGAAGACCTGATGGGATGGGTGACCCCCGACGACGACACCGGCCTGCCCGAGGACATCGCCGCCACCTTCCGGCGCCTGCCGTTCCCGGAGTACCCGATCAGCCAGCAGCCGGGCTCACGTTGGTACGCGCACGACGAGATCATCCTCCGCGACGATCGCGGGACCGCGATGTTCCGCGCCCGCACGGAGGCGGCCCTCGACCGCTTCGACGGGGAGAGCGAGGAGGACGCGGAGGACTGACGGGAGTCGTCCCGTCAGGGCCGGCGGCCGAGCGGGATCAGTGCTCGGCCGCGTACGAGACGAAGCCCGCCCAGGCGTTGGGGCCGAAGGCGAGGCGTGGGCCTTGGGCGTTCTTGGAGTCCCGGACGTGAACCGCACCGGGGGCCGCGGCGACCTCGACGCAGTCGGCCTCGCTGCTGTTGCTGCTGTAGCTGCTCTTGTGCCACTCCAGCTCGTGGCCGCCCCTGGCGGAGAGCTCGCTGATCATGTTTCTCCCAGAAGTTGCTCGATGAAGGCCAACGACTCACGCGGAGTAAGAGCCTGGGCCCGGATCATGCCATGCCGCAGCTCAAGGATTCGGAGCTGCTTCGGATCGGAGACCGCCCGACCGTTGAACGCCCCTTCCGACCGCCCCATGGCCGTACCGTCCTTGAACTTCAGCACCTGCGTCTCCCCTTGCATTCCGGCGTGCTCCTCTCGGGCAGTTGGCATGACCTGGATCGACACATTCCGCAACTGTCCGACCAACAGGAGGTGTTCGAGCTGCCGACGCAGAACCATTGTGCCCCCGAGCGGGCGCCTCAACGTCGTTTCCTCCTGCACAAAACTGAGCGCGGGAGCCGGGGCTCGCTCGAAGATCGCCTGCCTGGCCATACGTCCCGCAACGGCCCGCTCGATCTCGTCCGGCTCGTACGGCGGCAGTCGCATCTCGAACAACGCCCGTGCGTACTCTGCCGTCTGAAGCAGCCCGTGCAAATTGTGGTCCCCGTACGCCGACAGTTCGACGGCTCGCCCCTCCAGCTTCGCGAGGTCCCGGATCTTCTTCGGGTACCGGACCTCCGCCACGTCCTGCTTCATCGCCGCGATCTTCCCGCGCGCCCCGAGCACCTCGTCCGCCCTGTCCAGGAGCTCCGGGCGAGGGATGCGGCGACCGCCCTCCACCTTGTAGATCTGGTCCTCCCCGTACCCGATCGCGGCCCCGAACTCGCCGGCCCGCAGCCCCGCCGCCTCCCGCCACGCCTTGATCTGGCGGCCCACCGCCGCGACCACGGCCGCCCCCGACTCGTCATCGGGATCGACATCCCAGCCCGACTCGTCCGCCCCGGCGTCGCCGCGTTCCGTACCGGTCTCATCCACGCTCATCCGTGCCTCACTTCCGACGCGTTTTGCCGTTCTTGGCTCAACCCCCGGTCTCCCCGACACGTCACCCCGGACAGCCGGGACAGCACTGGACAAGCACGGGACAATCGCCGTACGTAAGGGGCTCGTTGCTGTTCACGGTATGCATGCGCAGCCACGCTGAGTGACGTGACCCAAGAAATCACCCGAACCGAACATTCCGCTCCCGTCCGGCAGTTCACCGTGTTGCTCTCCCCCACCCGCCGGGGTGCCAGGCTCGCCCGCCTCCTGGCCACAGCGCATCTGGGCGATTGGGGGATCGTCTGCGAACCGGCCGCGCACATCGTCGCCGAGCCGGCCGCCAACGCCGCCGTCCACGGCCGTGTACCGGGCCAGAACTTCCAACTCGGCCTCACCACCCACCGCGACGAGCTCCTGCGGATCGAGGTGACCGACACCCGGGGCGAGCAACTGCCCGCCGTGTCCACCCCCGACCAGCAGGCGGGAGCGGTCGCGGACTCCTCATCGTCGAGGCACTCGCCGACCGCTGGGGCATCGACGTCGGACCCGTCCCGCGCAAGACGATCTGGGCCGAACTCGACCTCGTACCACGACCGCTCCACCGGGTCGCGGAAACCCACGACCCGGTGCCCCACGTCCCCGCGCTCCACGACGCATAAAGCTTTTAAGGACCTGGGGAAATTACCCTCCCCACCCAAACCCGACCTCGTCACTCACTCGGGTGACATGGGGCAACTGGGCTGGATTTCATGCGGGTTCGCTGGCATATGCTCGCCGCGACAACTCCAGACATGCGACGGCCCCCGACCGAGATTCACAGTCTCAACCGGGGGCCTGACCACCGAGGAAGTAGAGGCTTCCCGATGGATACCCCGCAGATTACCGCGCCCCCGTGCGCCCCGCCCCCCGTACCCGGAGACATCACACCGTCACCCGGTGTCATCCACATCAACTTCCGGCACGCCGCAGGCTTCACCGTCATCGGCAACCACCTCACCCAGCACCGTGGACTCTCCCTCGCCGCGATCGGGCTCGCCGCGCACATCCAGTCGCTCCCCGCCGGAGCCAGGATCGGCATCAAGCGCCTCGCCGAACGCTTCCCCGAGAGCGAGACCCGCATCGCCGCCGCCCTGCGCGAACTCGAAGCCCACGGCTACCTCCACCGCAGCCGCGTACGCCTCGCCGACGGCCGCATCGTCACCCGCACCGTCTCGTACAACCAGCCCGGCGCGGTCACCCACCCCGTCGCAGTTCCCCGGCCCCGGACGGCCCCCAGCAAGCCGACCCCACAGACCGCCCCGCCACCACGCGCAACCACTCCCGAACCGCATCCGGCTCCGACCCCCGCACCACCCCCGGCACCCACGCCACAGCCCGCCCCCGCCCTCGTACCGGCCCCCACCGCGCGCACGACGCCGCCTCCGCCACTCCCCCAACCGCAGGAGCTCACGCCGGAGCTTCAGCGCGCGGCCACCGCACTCCTCGCCGACCTGCGCCGCCACGCACCTCGACTGGTCCTCTCCGAGAGCGACATCCGCACCCTCGCCCCCGGCGTCGCCACCTGGCTCGAACGCGACGCCCACCCCGACACCATCCGCCACGCCCTCACCACCGACCTCCCGAACCCCCTGAAACACCCCGCCAAGCTGCTGCGCCACCGGATCACGGCGCTCCTGCCACCACCGCTGCCGGGAGCCCAGGACGTCGTCGCACGCGCACGCCCCGGCGTCATCGTCATCCCGCTCCAGAACTGCGACCGCTGCGACCGCGCCTTCCGCTCCCGCCACCCCGGCCACTGCCGCGACTGCCGGACAGGCCTCCACACAGCCGCCTGACCGGAACATCACCACAACCCGAACGGATCTGCATGGTCAGCTCGCCCCACGAAGCAATGCACCGCATCTTCCAGCAGTACCCCGACCTCTTCTCCCGCGTCTCCGAAGTGCTCGGGGTCGACATCCCACCACCCACCTCGGCCACCGCGCTGCCCACCGACCTCACCGAAGCCCGTCCCGTCGAACGCCGGGTGGACACCCTCCTGCGCATCGAAACAGAGCACGACGGGCCCTTCGTCCTCGCCATCGAGGCCCAGGCAAAGAAGGACCCGCGCAAGACCGCCAGCTGGCCGTACTACGTCAGCTATCTCCACAACAGGTACGGGCTGCCCGTCCTGTTACTGGTCGTCTGCCAGGACCGCGCAACCGCCGAATGGGCCGCGCGACCCATCGCCATCGGCATCCGTCAATGGCAGACCCTCGCCCTGAACCCCCTCGTCGCGGGACCGCACAACATGCCGGTGATCACGGACGTGGCCGAAGCCCGCAAAGACCTCGCGCTCGCCACCCTGGCCGCCATCACACACGCCGACAATCCGGACGTCGGTGCCATACTGAAAACCCTGTCCGCCGCGCTGCGGGACACGCCGGAAGCAATCGCCGACCCCATCGTCGAACTCACCGCACAGGGCCTGGGCAACCGCCCGGCCGCACAACAGTGGAGGAACCTGGTGGCCGTGGACCTCTCTTTCTACAAGTCCTTCATGTCGGAGGAAATCCGGGACGAAGGCCGAGCCCAAGGCCGAGCACAAGGCCGTACACAAGGCCGTGCAGAAAGCCTGCGGCTGGTCCTCGAAGCACGCGGTATCACCATCACCGACGAGATCCGCGAGAAGATCGACAACTGCAATGACCCCCAGCTCCTGCACGTGTGGCTCAACCGCGCCGCCACCGCCGCCTCCGTCGAGGAGGTCTTCGCCGGGGAGTGATCCAGCTCCTGCCTCCCCGCCCGGACAAACGACCGGCCCCCGACGCGTGTGTCGGGGGCCGGACACCGAAGCAACAACCGCTACGGCAGGTTCCTCGCCATCACGATGCGCTGGACCTGGTTCGTGCCCTCGTAGATCTGGGTGATCTTCGCGTCGCGCATCATCCGCTCCACCGGGTAGTCCCGTGTGTAGCCGTAGCCGCCGAGCAGCTGGACCGCGTCCGTGGTGATCTCCATGGCGACGTCGGAGGCGAAGCACTTGGCCGCGGCGCCGAAGAAGGTGAGGTCGCCGTCGAGACGCTCGGACTTGGCGGCGGCCGAGTAGGTGAGCTGGCGGGCCGCCTCCAGCTTCATGGCCATGTCGGCGAGCATGAACTGGATGCCCTGGAAGTCGGCGATCGGCTTGCCGAACTGCTTGCGCTCCTGGACGTAGCCCTTGGCGTAGTCGAGGGCGCCCTGGGCGATGCCGAGGGCCTGGGCCGCGATGGTGATGCGGGTGTGGTCCAGGGTCTTCATCGCGGTGGCGAAGCCGGTGCCCTCCTCGCCGATCATGCGGTCGGCGGGGATGCGGACGTTGTCGAAGTAGACCTCGCGGGTCGGGGAGCCCTTGATGCCGAGCTTCTTCTCCGGGGCGCCGAAGGAGACGCCCTCGTCCGACTTCTCGACGACGAAGGCCGAGATGCCCTTGGAGCGCTTGGTCGGGTCGGTGACGGCCATGACCGTGTAGTACTCGGAGACGCCCGCGTTGGTGATCCAGCGCTTCACGCCGTTGAGCACCCAGAAGTCGCCGTCGCGCACGGCCCGGGTCTTCATACCTGCCGCGTCGGAACCCGCGTCGGGCTCGGAGAGGCAGTACGAGAACATGCCGTCGCCCTTGGCCAGCGGGCCCAGGTACTTCTTCTTCAGGTCCTCGGAGCCGGAGAGGATCACCGGGAGGGAGCCGAGCTTGTTCACGGCGGGGATGAGGGAGGAGGAGGCGCAGACACGGGCCACCTCCTCGATCACGATGACCGTGGCGAGGGCGTCGGCGCCCGCGCCGCCGTACTCCTCGGGTACGTGCACCGCGTGCAGGTCCGCCGCGGTCAGGGCGTCCAGCGCCTCCTGCGGGAAGCGCGCCTCCTCGTCGACCGCCGCCGCGTGCGGGGCGATCTTCGCCTCGGCGAGCGCACGCACCGTCTCCCGGAGCATCTCGTGCTCCTCGGCCGGACGGTACAGGTCGAAATCGGTCGAACCCGCCAAGACGCTCACTCCCCAAGACGCTAACTACCGTTAAGTAACCCAATTTTAGAGCGCGGCTCCCGAGATGGCCTACGCAATGCCCGCGTGAGCTTCACGACAGGGGTGGGCGAAAAGGGGGGAAAGGGGGCGGGGAAGGGGTGGGCAAGCTGTGCGGACGGGCGGAAAACCAGGTCTTCGGGGGCACGACTATGCTCGTTCACCGCACGTCTGTCCGCATCTCACAGGAGCACTTCATGGCCCTCAGGATCACTGTGATCGGCACCGGCTACCTCGGCGCCACCCACGCCGCGGCCATGGCGGAACTGGGCTTCGAGGTGCTCGGCCTCGATGTCGTGCCCGAGAAGGTCGAGATGCTGAGTGCCGGCCGGGTCCCGATGTACGAACCGGGCCTGGAGGAGCTGCTGAGCAAGCACGTCGAGGGCATCGAGGGGTCCACGGGACGGCTGCGGTTCACCACCTCTCCGGAGGAGGTGGCGGCCTTCGGCGATGTGCACTTCGTCTGTGTGAACACTCCGCAGAAGCATGGTGAGTACGCCTGCGACATGAGTTACGTGGACGCCGCGTTCGAGTCGCTGGCGCCCCACCTGACCCGTCCCGCGCTGGTCGTCGGGAAGTCGACCGTGCCGGTGGGCTCGGCGGCCCGGCTCGCGGCGCGGCTGGCGGAGCTGGCACCGGTGGGCGCCGACGCGGAGCTTGCCTGGAACCCGGAGTTCCTGCGCGAGGGCTTCGCCGTGAACGACACCCTGCACCCGGACCGGATCGTCGTCGGGGTGGCGAGCGAGCGGGCCGAGAAGCTGCTGCGCGAGGTGTACACGGTGCCGGTCGCCGAGGGGTCGCCGTTCGTGGTGACGGACTTCCCGACCGCCGAGCTGGTGAAGACCGCGGCCAACTCCTTCCTGGCCACGAAGATCTCGTTCATCAACGCCATGGCGGAGGTCTGCGAGGCCGCCGACGGCGATGTGAAGAAGCTGGCCGAGGCGATCGGGCACGACGAGCGGATCGGCTCAAAGTTCCTGCGGGCCGGCATCGGCTTCGGCGGCGGCTGCCTGCCGAAGGACATCCGGGCCTTCATGGCGCGCGCCGGTGAGCTGGGCGCGGACCAGGCGCTGACCTTCCTGCGCGAGGTCGACTCGATCAACATGCGGCGCCGCGGCCACATGGTGGAACTGGCCCGGGAGGCCGTGGGCGGCGATTCCTTCCTCGGCAAGCGGGTGGCGGTGCTGGGCGCGACGTTCAAGCCGGACTCGGACGACGTACGGGACTCGCCGGCGCTGAACGTGGCCGGGCAGATCCATCTGCAGGGCGGCCAGGTCACGGTCTTCGACCCCAAGGGCATGGACAACGCCCGGCGGCTCTTCCCGACCCTCGGTTACGCGGACACGGCGCTGGACGCGGTGCGCGGTGCCGATGTGGTGCTGCATCTGACGGAGTGGCGCGAGTTCCGCGAACTGGACCCGGCGGCGCTCGGCGAGGCCGCGTACCGCCGGATCATCCTGGACGGCCGCAACGCGCTCGACAGCGAGCTGTGGCGCGGGGCCGGCTGGACGTACCGGGCGATGGGCCGTCCGACGGCCTGAGCCGGGAAGAAGACCCTCAGCCCTCAGCCGCGCTTCGCGCGGTAGGTGCGCATTTTGGCGCGGGCGCCGCACACCGACATGGAGCACCAGCGGCGGCGCCCCGCCGGGCTGCGGTCGTAGTAGGCCCAGCGGCAGTCCTCCGCCTCGCAGGCCTTGAGCCGGGCCCAGGTGCCCTCGGCCGCCGCGGTGGCGATGGCCGACGCCACGCGTGCGGTCAGCCCGGCCGGTTCGGTGACGGGGCGCAGTGCGGCGGCGCCCGCCGCGTCCACGGTGACGCGCAGGGGCGCCTCGGCGAGGAGCCGGTCGAGCGTGGCCGCGGCGTCGTCCGGCGAGCGGTGGCCGGCGTGGGCGAGGCAGGCGGTACGGAGCGCCTCGCGCAGTTCGCGCGCGTCCGGGACCTCGGGTTCGGTGAGGCCGAAGGCGGCGCGTCCGTCCGCCGTGCCGAGAGTGTCCGCGCCCGTCTCGACGTCCAGCGTGTTGACCAGCGCCTCGATCAGGGCGAGTGCGCCGGGCGCGGGTTCCTTCTCACTCATGACTGCGACCTCACGATTGCGACCTCATGGTTGCGACGTTACTTCCTTTGCGGCAGCATGCAGTAACGGTTACCTGTTGAAGGCGTTTACAGGTAACCCCAGTGCATCCATCTGCCCGAGGAGGAATTGTCATGGCTGTCGCCACCCTGGGATCGGTCGTTCTGGACTGCCCCGACCCGGCCGCGCTCGCCGGTTTCTACGCGGGGCTGCTCGGCGGAGAGATCGTGCCCGGCGGGGAGGACTGGGTGGAGCTGACCGGAGTCGGGGGCACGCTCCTCGCGTTCCAGGCCGCACCCGGTTACGTACCGCCGCGGTGGCCGAGCGCGGACGCATCGCAGCAGGTCCACCTGGATCTGACCGTGGCGGATCTGGACGCGGCGGAGAAGGAGGCGCTCGCGCTGGGCGCGACCGTGCTGGAGGCGGAGGACCGGGAGCGGAGCTTCCGGGTGTACGCGGACCCGGCGGGGCACCCGTTCTGCCTCTGCGCGGGGTAGTGGACGACGTGTGGGGGCGCCCCGGAGGGCGCCCCCACACATGACGTGACGGGACCGGGTCAGCCGGTCCGGCCGTCCAGCTGCTCGATCGTGGCGTGCGACGGGCCGCGGCGGGTGCGCAGCTCGCGCGCGACGGCCTCGGCGTCGCGCAGCACCCGTACGGCGTTCTGCCAGGTGAGCTTGGCGAGATCGGCGGTGGACCAGCCGCGGCCGAGCAGCTCCGCGATCAGGTTCGGGTAACCGGCGACGTCCTGGAGGCCCTGAGGGAGAAAGGCCGTTCCGTCGTAGTCGCCGCCGATGCCGATGTGGTCGATGCCCGCGACCTCGCGCATGTGGTCGAGGTGGTCGGCGATGGTCGCCACGGTGGCCATCGGGCGCGGGTTGGCCGCCTCGAAGGAGGCGTGGATCTTCATGGCCTGCGCGGTGGTGTCGAGGTGGTGCAGACCGTGCGCGCGCAGGTTCTCGTCCGCGGCCCGGGTCCAGGCGACCGCCTCCGGCAGGACGAACTTCGGTACGAAGGTCGCCATGGCGATGCCGCCGTTGGCGGGGAGCCGGCCGAGGACGTCGTCGGGGATGTTGCGCGGATGGTCGCAGATCGCCCGCGACGAGGAGTGCGAGAAGATGACCGGCGCCGTGGAGGTGTCGAGCGCGTCGCGCATCGTGGTGGCCGCCACGTGGGAGAGGTCGACCAGCATGCCGGTGCGGTTCATCTCCCGTACGACCTCGTGGCCGAACGGCGAGAGGCCGCCGACGCCGGGCTCGTCGGTCGCCGAGTCCGCCCAGGCGATGTTGTCGTTGTGCGTGAGCGTCATGTAGCGGACGCCCAGGGTGTGCAGGGCGCGCAGGGTGCCCAGCGAGTTGTTGATGGAGTGGCCGCCCTCGGCGCCCATCAGGGAGGCGATACGGCCCTCGGCGCGGGCCGCCTCCATGTCGTCGGCGGTCAGCGCGCGCCGCAGGTCGGCGGGGTAGCGGCCGATCAGCTCGGCGACCACGTCGATCTGTTCCAGGGTGGCGCTGACGGCTTCGTCGCCCGCCATGTCGGTCCGTACGTAGACGGACCAGAACTGGGCGCCGACGCCGCCCGCGCGCAGCCGGGGGATGTCGGTGTGCAGATGGCCGGACTGGTCGGTGGCGATGTCGCGGGCGTCGAGGTCGTAGCCGACCTGTTCGCGCAGCGCCCACGGCAGGTCGTTGTGCCCGTCGACGACGGGGTACTCGGCGAGGAGTTCCCTCGCACGCTCCAGCTGCGCCACCGTCGCCTACTTCCCGAAGCCGAAGGAGTCGGCGCCCTGGACCTTGCTGCGGAGCCGCTTGCCCTTCTCCGTCGCCTGGTCGTTCAGCTCCTGCTGGAACTCCCGCATCCGGGCCAGCAGTTCGCCGTCGTGGGCGGCGAGGATGCGGGCGGCGAGCAGGCCCGCGTTGCGCGCGCCGCCGACCGAGACGGTCGCGACCGGCACACCGGCGGGCATCTGCACGATGGAGAGCAGGCTGTCCATGCCGTCGAGGTACTTCAGCGGGACCGGCACACCGATGACGGGCAGCGGGGTGACGGAGGCGAGCATGCCGGGCAGGTGGGCTGCGCCACCCGCGCCCGCGATGATCGCCTTGAGGCCGCGGTCCGCCGCGTGCTCGCCGTACGCGATCATCTCGCGCGGCATGCGGTGGGCGGAGACGACGTCGATCTCGTACGGGACCTCGAACTCGTCGAGGGCCTTGGCCGCCGCTTCCATGACGGGCCAGTCGGAGTCCGAGCCCATGACGATGCCGACGAGCGGCGCGGCGGTGCCGGGGGAAGTCATTCGGTGATCGTTCCTCGCAGGTAGTCGGCCGCGTGCCGGGCGCGCTCCCGCACGTCCGCCAGGTCGTCGCCGTAGGTGTTGACGTGTCCGACCTTGCGGCCGGGCTTCACGTCCTTGCCGTACATGTGGATCTTGAGCTGGGGGTCGCGGGCCATGCAGTGCAGGTACGCCTGGTACATGTCCGGGAAGTCGCCGCCGAGGACGTTGGACATGACCGTCCAGGTGGCGCGCGGGCGCGGGTCGCCGAGCGGCAGGTCGAGCACGGCGCGGACGTGGTTGGCGAACTGCGAGGTGATCGCGCCGTCCTGCGTCCAGTGGCCGGAGTTGTGCGGGCGCATGGCCAGCTCGTTGACGAGGACGCGCCCGTCACGGGTCTCGAAGAGTTCGACCGCGAGGTGGCCGACGACACCGAGCTCGGAGGCGATGCGCAGGGCCAGCTGCTGGGCCTCGCCGGCGAGCCGCTCGCCCAGCTCGGGGGCCGGGGCGATCACCGTGTCGCAGACCCCGTCGACCTGGATCGACTCGACGACCGGGTAGGCGACGGCCTGGCCGTGCGGCGAGCGGACGATGTTGGCCGCCAGCTCCCGTACGAAGTCGACCTTCTCCTCGGCCAGGACCGCGACGCCGGCCCGGAAGGGCTCCGCCGCGTCCGCCTCGGAGCGGACCACCCAGACGCCCTTGCCGTCGTAGCCGCCGCGGACCGTCTTGAGGACGACGGGAAAGCCCCCGGTCTCCTCGGCGAAGGCGGCGACATCGGCCGGGTCCTCCACGATGCGGTGGCGGGGGCAGGGCGCGCCGATCTCGGTGAGCTTCGCGCGCATCACCCCCTTGTCCTGGGCGTGCACCAGCGCGTCGGGTCCCGGGCGCACGGGGATGCCGTCCGCCTCCAGGGCCCGCAGGTGCTCGGTCGGTACGTGCTCGTGATCGAAGGTGATCACGTCACAGCCGCGCGCGAAGGCACGCAGCGTGTCCAGGTCGCGATAGTCGCCGACGACGACTTCGCTCACCACCTGGGCCGCCGAGTCCTGGGGGGTGTCGCTGAGGAGCTTGAACTTGATGCCGAGGGGGATGCCCGCCTCGTGGGTCATTCGGGCGAGCTGACCGCCACCGACCATGCCGACTACCGGGAACGTCACTCCTCCAGGGTATCCGCCGCCCCGGGGAGCTCCCGACGACGCCCTCCGGCTGCCCGCTCAGGCGCTCGTGTCACAGCACCGCCACACCACTCACCACATCCACGGGCGACGCGTGGACGGGCTGGTTAGCATGACCGGGTTGACGTAACCGACAGACGGGCTGAGCGATCACCATGAGCGAACGGGGCGCACTGCGGGCGCGGCTGGAGCTGCTGGCCCGGGAAGTCGCCAAGTTCGGCGCGGTCGGCGCGGTCGGCCTGGTGGTCAACCTCGCGGTGTCCAACCTGCTCTGGCGCTACACGGACATCCCGACGGTGCGGGCCGGTCTGCTGGCCACCGTCGTCGCCGCCCTCGGCAACTACCTGGGCTTCCGCTACTGGACGTACCGGGACCGCGACAAGAGCGGACGGACCCGCGAGCTGACGCTGTTCCTGCTGTTCACCGCGGTGGGCGCGGTCATCGAGACCAATGTGCTGTACGTGGCGACGTACGGCTTCGGCTGGGACAGCCCGGTCCAGAGCAATGTCTTCAAGATCCTCGGGATCGGCATCGCGACCCTGTTCCGCTTCTGGTCCTACCGGACGTGGGTGTTCAAGGCGCTGCCCGTCGAGAAGCCCGCGCCGGCCGCCGAGCAGCCCGTGGCCGGTGGGGCCGAGAGGTTTCTGAAGCAGGGGCGTACGGAGCCGGTGCCGCGGGTCGGCGCGGATTCCGTACGGCGGTAGCGGACGTCCTCCGCCGCTCGCCGCTCACCGCACCGGGCGTTCCGGTTCCTTCCTCTTCAGGGCCACCCGGCTGAGGAACAGGGCGAAGACGGCGGGCTGCTGCTGGAGCAGTTCGAGGCGGCCGCCGTCCGCCTCCGCGAGGTCCCTGGCCACCGCGAGTCCGATGCCGGTGGAATTGCGGCCGCTGATCGTCCGCTCGAAGATCCGGGCGCCCAGATCGGACGGAACCCCGGGGCCCTCGTCCGTGACCTCGATGACCACCTGGTTGCCGGTGACCCGGGTGCGCAGCGCGACCGTACCGCCGCCGTGCATCAGAGAGTTCTCGATCAGCGCGGCCAGCACCTGGGCGACCGCGCCCGGCGTGCCGACGGCCCGCAGCCCCTGCTTGCCGGAGCGGACGATGGCGCGGCCCGCGCTCCGGTAGGCGGGACGCCACTCCTCGACCTGCTGCTTGACGACCTCGTCGAGGTCGAAGACGACGGCGGAGCCGGTACGCGGATCACGGGCGTTGGTCAGCAGCCGCTCCACCACGTCGGTGAGCCGCTCGACCTGGGTGAGGGCGATGTTCGCCTCCTCCTTCACCGTGTCCGGGTCGTCGGTGACCGAGATCTCCTCGATGCGCATGGAGAGCGCGGTGAGCGGCGTACGGAGCTGGTGGGAGGCGTCGGCGGCCAGCCGGCGTTCCGCGGTCAGCATCCGGGCGATCCGTTCGGCGGAGGCGTCCAGCACGTCGGCGACCCGGTCCAGCTCCGGCACCCCGTACCGCTTGTGGCGCGGGCGCGGGTCGCCGGAACCCAGGCGTTCGGCGGTCTCGGCCAGGTCGGTCAGCGGCGAGGTCAGCTTGTTGGCCTGGCGTACGGCCAGCAGTACGGCGGAGACGATGGCCAGCAGCGCCACCGCGCCGATGATCATCAGGGTGCGGCCGACCTCGCGGGTGACCGCGGAGCGGGACTCCTCGACGGTGACCTGCTCGCCGTGCTCCCCCTCGGCGGTGCTGCTGATCACACTCCCGGTGGGGCGCTTGCCGACTTCGAGCGGGGGCCGGCCGGGGATCTTGATCAGGGCGTAGCGCTTGCTGGTGATCTGCTGGGAGAGCAGCGCCGAGCTGATCCGCTCGTCCTCCAGCAGCCGGCTCTCGACGACGCTGATCAGCCGCAGCGCCTCGGAGTCGATGCTCTCCTGGGCGCTGTTGCTGATGGTGCGGGTCTCGACGATGACCAGGGAGACGCCGAAGACGGCGATCACCACGAGCACCACGGCGAGCGTGGAGTTGATCAGTCTGCGGCGCATGGATGCTCGTTCTCAGCTCTTCTCGGAAGGTCGGCCCCCCTCGGAACGAGCGTCAGCTCTTCTCGAAGCGGAAGCCGACGCCCCGTACGGTCGCGATGTAGCGGGGGTTGGCGGCGTCGTCACCGAGCTTCTTGCGGAGCCAGGAGATGTGCATGTCGAGGGTCTTCGTCGACGACCACCAGGTGGTGTCCCAGACCTCGCGCATCAGCTGGTCGCGGGTGACGACCCGGCCGGCGTCGCGGACCAGGACCCGCAGCAGGTCGAACTCCTTGGCGGTGAGCTGGAGTTCCTCCTCGCCCATCCAGGCACGGTGCGACTCGACGTCGATCCGGACGCCGTGCGTCGCGGGCTGCGGCGCGGGCTCGGTGGCGCCGCGGCGCAGCAGGGCGCGGACCCGGGCGAGCAGCTCGGCGAGGCGGAAGGGCTTGGTGACGTAGTCGTCGGCACCCGCGTCGAGACCGACGACGGTGTCCACCTCGTCGGCGCGGGCGGTCAGCACCAGGATCGGCACGGTGTGACCCTCGGCACGGAGCCTGCGGGCAACTTCGAGGCCGTCCATCCCGGGCAGACCCAGGTCGAGCACGACCAGGTCGATTCCGCCCTGGAGACCGGCGTCGAGTGCGGTCGGACCGTCTTCGCGGACCTCGACCTCGTAACCCTCCCGACGCAGGGCGCGGGCCAGCGGCTCCGAGATGGATGCATCGTCCTCGGCGAGCAGTACACGGGTCATGGAGTGATGGTAGTCCGCGCGGAGCGGATGCCGTGAGGTGCTCCAAGAGCCCTGCGGGTCTGTGGAATAAGCGAGTGAATACCTTTGAATATGGGAGCGCGGCTCCATCAGAACCTGTGATCCATCTCTCAAGTCCATTCATATCCGGCTCTGTCGTGGCGTATGGTGTCTCGACGCCTGTTGCACTACTCAAGGACCCTTGGGCAGCTTTTAGCGCCAAGGGTCCCTTTTGTTGGCCGACTGGTACCCGCCAGTCGCGGAATCAGTGAATGACCTGTGGCCGGGCCCGGAGCGCGAGGATGCGCACCGGGCGTGGATCCCGGCACGGTCGGTCCCCGTCCCCTTCAGCCGGCTCCTTGGTGAGTCCGGCGAGCGGGACGAATCCTCTCCCGGGCGTGAGGGGTGGGGCGCGCCCGTGCCGGTGCCGGCCTCCCCCCACCGGGCGCACCACGCTCACAAGGCGTCGCGTCCCGAGCACACAAGGATCGACCATGGCGTCCAGCCTGACGAAGGACCCGGCCAGTACACCTGGATCCGCGAAGACCTTCTTCGGCCACCCCCGCGGCCTGGCCACTCTCTTCATGACCGAGATGTGGGAGCGCTTCAGCTTCTACGGCATGCGGGCCCTGCTTCCGCTGTACCTGGTCTCCAATTCCGGCCTGCACATGAACGCGGCCACGGCCACCGCGATCTACTCCATCTACATGGCGATGGTGTACCTGCTCGCCATGCCCGGCGGCTGGTTCGGCGACCGGGTCTGGGGGCCGCGCAAGACGGTCACCATCTCGGCCGCGGTCATCATGCTGGGCCACCTGACGCTCGCGCTGCCGGGCTCCGGCACCTTCTTCGCCGGTCTGGCGCTGGTCGCGCTCGGATCCGGGCTGCTGAAGGCCAACATCTCCACGATGGTCGGCCACCTCTACAACGGCCCGGACGACCCGCGTCGCGACGGTGGCTTCACCGTCTTCTACATGGGCATCAACCTCGGTGCCTTCGCCGCGCCGCTGATCATCGGCACGGTCGGCGAGAAGGTGAACTGGCACCTCGGCTTCGCCATCGCCGCGGCCGGCATGGCGCTGGGCCTGGCCCAGTTCCTCATCGGTACGCGCCACCTCAGCGCGCGCAGCAGCGTCGTCCCGAAGCCTCTTTCGGCCGAGGAGCGCCGTACGACCCTGCGCAAGGGCCTGCTGTGGCTGATAGTGGCCGTCGTCTTCTACGGCGTCCTCGTCGCCACCGACGTCTACACGCTGAACTGGGCGCTCGTCCCGATCACCGTCGCCGGTCTGCTCATCCCGGTCGCGGTGCTGGTGCGGATCAAGCGGGACCGGGACCTCTCGAAGGCCGAGCAGTCGAAGATGTCCGGCTACATCTGGTTCTTCGTCGCCGCGGCCGTGTTCTGGATGATCTACGACCAGGGCGGCTCGACGCTGTCGCTCTTCGGTGAGTCCTCCACCACCAACAGCCTGCTCGGCCTGCACTTCCCGACCTCCTGGTACCAGTCGGTCAACCCGGTCATCATCATGGCGCTGGCCCCGGTCGTCGCCTGGATATGGCTGGCGCTGAACCGGCGCGGCAAGGAGCCGAGCACGGTCGTCAAGTTCGGCTCGGGTCTCTTCCTGGTCGGTACCTCCTTCCTCGTCTTCATGCTGCCGCTGACCATGGCGACGGACGGCGACAAGGTCAGCCCGATGTGGCTGGTGTCGATCTACTTCCTGCAGACCGTCGGTGAGCTCTGCCTCTCCCCGGTCGGCCTGTCGGTCACCACGAAGATGGCGCCCGCGAAGTACGGCAGCCAGATGATGGGTGTCTGGTTCCTCGCGGTCACCGCGGGCGACTGCACCACCAGCCTGCTGTCGCTGGCCGGTGTCGACCTGAACAAGACCGGGATGGTGGGTCTGGAGGCGGCGCTCGCGATCGTGGCGGCGTTCTCGATCTGGATGTACCGCAAGAAGGTCAGCCGGCTCATGGGCGACGTGCGCTGATGCACTGATGTGCTGCTGACGCACTGATCGCTTTCCGCCCGTACACAGGGGCCGCCGCACCGTCGACCGGTGCTGCGGCCCCTGTGCCGTTGTCACGGCTGTCGCGACCCCTGTGCCGTTGCTACGGCTGTCGCGGCCCTTGTGCCGGGGTCACGGGATCCGGCTCACCTGGTGCCGCGCAGCCTGCGCCACGGGGTGAAGGTGAACACGGCGCCGCCGAGCAGGATCGCCGTGCCCGCGACCAGGCCGAGGGCGCGCAGGGTGCCGGTGTCCTCGGCCCCGGTGGCGGCCAGTCCGCCGCCGGAGGCCGTACCGCCGGCCGCGGAGCCCGCGCCCGTGGAACCCGTGGTGGCGGAGCCGGAGGCGCCGCCCTGCTGGGCGGTGGTGTCGAGCTCCAGCGACGGGGTCACCGAGCCCTTGACCTTGCACGGGATGTTGATCTTCGAGGCGCCCAGGGTGACGTCGATCGTCAGGGTGCCGGGGCTGAGAGTGGACTTGCCGGACGCGCCGGGCGTGTAGGTGCCGGTCATGTCGGACAGGTCGACCGGCTTGCCCTGCTCCAGCGGTTCGGCGTTGGCCGGGCCGGTGACCTTCACCGAGCCCTTGTCGGCGCCGCCCAGGGTGATGTCCATGGACGGCTTCAGCGCGCCGGCCGGCAGCGCGGCCGGGCTGTCCATCACGCCCTTGGCCGTCTTGACCGTCAGGGCGTAGCTGCCACCGCTCTTCTTGGCGTTGATCGTCACCTTGGAGGAGATGTCGGCCGGTCCCGGGGACGTACAGGTGAAGTGGACCGCGACCTCCTTGCCGGGGAAGTCGGTCTGTCCGCTGCCGCCGCCGGAGCCCGAGGTCGTGGAGCCGGAGTCACCGCCGCCCGTCGTACCGCCCGCGGTGGTGGAGCCCGAGGTCGAGCCGGAGGTCGTACCGCCGGCGGTGGTCGAGCCGGAGGTCGTACCGCCCGCGGTGGTCGAGCCGCTCGTCGTACCGCCCGTGGTGGATCCGCCGCCGTCCGTGACCTTGATGGTCACGCCCGGCTGCACGGTCTCCTTCGGGGTGCACTTGGTGTCCGTGGAGATCGGCTTGGAGACGTTGATGTTGTACGCGTCCGGTGTCAGCGTGATCTCACCGGCCTTCTCCAGCTTCAGCGTGCCCTTCATGTCGGGCAGCACCATGGCGCTGTTCTTGGGGATCGGCGGGTTCTGCCGCGGCCCTTCCATCTGCACGGTGCCCGTGGCGGCGCCGCTCACCTTGAGGGTGCCGGTCGGCTTGACCGTGTCCTTGTCCAGATCGAGCACATCGGGGTTCTTGGAAGCGGCCTCGACCGTCTTCCACACCACCTCGACGGTGTCCCCGACCTTCGCCTCGGCGGGCGCGGTCAACTGCACCTTGGTGGTGCCCTGCATGGCCGGCAGCCCCGAGATGGGCGGCGGAATGCACTCCGTGCTGTAGGAGACGTCGGCGGCCTGGGCCGGACTCGCGGCCAGCAGCAAGCCCGCGCCGCCGAGCATCATCGCGACTCCCGCCGCGACCGTCCTGCGTTGCGTACTCACGAATGTCCCTTCGTCGTCGGTCTGTTCTCTGACGGTGCGGAATCGGGTGTGAACCACGGCAGCGTGGCCGTGGTGGTGGACGAACTGCCGGTGGGCGCGGCCGTGGGGTCCTCGGCGGGCACCGGTGTACGGCGCGGCTTCGGGGTCTTCGCGGACTTACCGGCCCCTCGCCGGGGGCGGCGGCGTCCGGCGCGGCCCGGGGCGCGCGAGGAGCGGGGCCGTACCTTGTCGACGACCGCCATGCCGATCCGGAACACGGCGGCCGGCACGACGAGGCACAGCAGGATCCAGAAGAGCGTGACGCCCCAGGGGCGGCCGACCCCCCACGGCTGTTCGGCCAGCACCTTGCCGCCGTACTTGAGCGAGACCTGGTGGTCGCCGTGGGCGCCCGCCGTCAGTTCGACCGGGAGCTCGATCTGCGCCTTGCGGCCGGAGGCGATGGTGCCGCGCCACTGCCGCTCCTCCCACTGCGGGGCGAAGACGCCGTGCGAGGTGCCGATCTCGAAGACGGGGTCCTTGACGGGGTCGGAGCCGAGGTTGCCCACGGTGAAGACCAGCTTCCGGGCGGGCGGGGCGCCGAACCAGGTGAGGAGCCCGCTGTCGCCCTCCAGCCGGGTGGTGGCGAGCACCGCGAGCCTGCCGCCCCCGGTCTCCTTCGGCAGCGCGGCGATCGGGTGGCCCGCGACGACGAACACGGCGTCGGCGGTGGCCTGTTCGCCGGTGACGGTGGCGACGTGCACCACACAGGGGCAGGGCACGGGCGGTTCGGCGACCGGCAACTTCTTGCGGAAGGCGCCCTTGGCGTCGGTGGTGACGGCCCGGCCCTCGGCGTTGGCGCAGGAGTTCGTACCGCCGATCACACCGCGGTCGGTTGTGGAGCGCCCGCAGATCAGCACCATCAGCAGTGCCTTCGGGCGCCAGCCGCTGCCCTTCACGGTGATCTCGCCGCCCTTGCCCGCCTGTTGCTTGGAGAGGGTGACCCCGGGCTTCGCGTCCGCGGCCCGCGCGACCGCCGCTTCGGCCCGGGGCGCGGGGAGCGCCGGCGGGGCGGACAGCAGTGCTGCGAGCAGCGCGACGAACAGCGCGGCGGCCCACCGGTGGTGGGCGCTGCGGGGTGCTGCCGGTCCGGCCTGTCCAGTCACGATTCCGCTCCCGCCTTCGCCAAGTGCCTGCTCCCGGAGTGCTGTCGGTCGCCCGGTGACCGTCCGGGCCGTTCGTCGTCGTCCGGCCGCCGGTCTCGCGCCCGCCTGCGCCGGAGTGCGTACGCGCCCGCTCCGGCGGCGACCGGGACCAGCAGTGCGCCGGCGGTCAGCGGCGCCCACGGGACGAAGACCGCGCGGGCCGTCGCCTCGCCATGTGCGCCGCCCGCCGCCGTGACGCGCAGCCGTACGGTCGCCGAGTCGAGCGCGGGGACGTCCCGCCACGGCTCGGTGAGTCTGACCCGCTGTCCGGGCCGTACCCGCACCGGCAGGGTGCGGGCCTCGCGCCGCAGCAGCGTCCCGAACAACCCGTCGGCCCGGACGTCGATCCGCGGCGCGAGGACCGCGTTGCCCCGGTTGACCAGCGTGTAGTGGATGGCCCTCCCGGACACGGTGACGTCCTCGACGGTGAGCGCGGCCAGCGTCGGCCCGCCGACCCGCAGCCGGACCCGTACGTCCACCGAGCGGTCGCCGCCGCGCACGACGATCGCACCGGAGTGGTCGCCGGGCGTCGCACCGGCCGGCACCGTGACGGTGAACGGCACATCGGCCCGGGTGCGGGCCGGGACGGTCACCTCGGTGGCGGCGGTCCGCAGCCAGCGCCCGGTCCCGGTGGCGCCGCTGCCCCCGGTGCCGTCGGCGCCGCCCAGTCGCACGGTGACCGGGGACCGGCCCGGGTTGGTGACGGAGAGCCGGTCCTGCAGAACGGTGCCGGGCGGGCCCTCCAGATAGAAGTACGGTCTGCCGCCCGTGCCGGAACCGCTCCCCGCGGGCCGCGCCGTCCACGCAGCGGCGCCCGGGTGCGAGGCGGGCCCCGTCGCGGCGGCGGCCACCGGTGTCATGACGAGGGCGCACAGCAGTACGGCAAGGGCGAGTCGGGCGACGTGACCGGTCGGCGACGGCATGGGCGGCTCCCTGGTGCGTGACGGCGGCGGCTGGGTCCGGCAACGCCTATCGGCCCACGGCCCCCTGCCCGCGCCTGGTCAGCCAGAGCACCCCGGCCGCACCGGTCAGCAGTACCGTGCCGCCCAGCGTGCCGAGTGCCACGGCCGAGTCGAGCGGGCCGGTCTTCGGCAGTTGCCCGCCACTGTCGTCCGGGGTGGTCTGCGGGTTGCCCGCGGCCGTCACATCGAGCTGGAGCGACGGTCCCGGGTTGTTGGAGGGGGTGCACGTCGTGGTCGTACCGAGCGCCTTGATGGTGAGCACCCCGGCGGTGAAGTCGACCTTGCCGCTCTTCTTCGGGGTGTACGTACCCGACAGGTCACTGATCTTGATGGGGGTGTTGGCGGGTATCGCGGCGGAGTTCGGCGGGCCGGAGACCTGGAGCTGCCCCTGGTCGGCGCCGCCCACCTCGATGACCGCGCTGGGGCTCATCGCGCCCTTGCCGAGTTCGACGGGGCTGGAGGAAACGCCTTTCTGGAAGGACATCGTGAGCCGGTAACCGCCGCCGCTCTTCACGCTCTTGATGTCGATGGGAGACACGGCGCTCTTGTCGCCGATCGGGGTCTTGCACTTGTAGTCGACGTCCACGACGGTGGCGTGGGCGGCGGGCGCGGCCATCAGCACCACCGTGCCCGCCAGCGCGGACGCCAGCGCGAGAGCTGTTCGCTTCTGGTAGGACACCTGAGTTCCCCTCATGCCGGAAGTCGCCGCACGCCGGTGCTGACCGACGCAAGTTACTGACGACACATCAGATCGGGCGCTCAAGGTACGCCCGGCGCCTTGTGGAGGGAAGACAAAGAGCGCGCCGATCCGGCGCGCTCTTCGGTGGTGCGAACGGCGGGGCGATACGCCCCCGGGTCGGGCCCTGCGCCTACGCGGGTGCGGCCAGCTCCGCCCAGACGGTCTTCCCGGACCGGCCGGGCACCCGCAGGACGCCCCAGTCCAGGCAGAGCCGCTGCACGATGAACATGCCGTGCCCGCCGGGCCGCCCGGCCCGGTGCGGGGTGCGCGGCGCGGGCTGTCCCGCGCCCGAGTCGACGACCTCCACCCGCAGCACCTTCGCCGTGCAGGCGATGCGCATCTCCTCCGGGCCCTCGGCATGCAGGCAGGCGTTGGTGACCAGCTCGGAGACGACCAGCAGGACGTCCTCGGCGGCGGCCCGGCCGTCGGCGCTCGTCGCGGGGAGCCAGCCCCATTCGTGAAGCGCCTGGCGGGCGAAGTCGCGGGCGGTCGGCACGATGCCGGCGACACCCCGCAGCGACAGGGTGCGCCACTGCCGCTCGGCCGGCTCGGGGGAGGCCGCGCCGGTGCCCGCGTCCACGCCGGCGCCCTGCGGCTCCCGGCCGAGGTCGCCCGGCGGATGCTGCCGGGTGGTGCTCATCAGCGCTTCACCTCACCGATTCACCATGTCGCCGTCGAAACAATTCGACAGTTGCAGTTACAGATACAGAGTGTGCGGGTCGCCCGTGGCCCCGCCGGATGTCTTCTGCCCGGCCGAATCGTGACAACACCCACTTCGTCCGCGCGGATCACGTGACACGGGCAACACATGGGGCGCCCGGGGCCGCGACACGCGCCGCGGTCACGTGTCCAGGGCCGCTTCGAGGGAGTCGTGGACGGTGAAGACCGCCTCGGCCCCGGTGATCTCGAAGACCCTCGCCACCACCGGCAGCATGCCGGCCAAATGGACCCCTCCCCCGGCCGCCTCCGCCTTCAGGCGGGCACCGAGCAGCACATTGAGCCCGGTGGAATCACAGAATTCGAGGCCCGAGCAGTCGACCACCAGGCGCACCCGCCCCTGCTCGACCGCGTGCTCCAGAGGCTCCCGCAAGAGATCCGCCGTGTGGTGGTCCAGCTCACCCACCGGCGTCACGACCTCGCTGCACCCTTCGGTCCGGACCTCGACCTGAAGCCGACCCCGGTTCGCACTGCCGACCGTCCCGCGGTCCATGCCCGTCCCTCTTCGCCGTTCGTCACTGCCTGCGCCTCAGCGTGCGCAGATGCGTATGTGCTGTCTCTGACGTTCTTGAAACAGTACGCGGTCTGTGCGCCACGCGATACCCGAAGACCTCAACAAACCGGACATATAGCGTCAATTGGCGCTTGTAACTGCCCGTCCGGAGCGGGTAAGGGTAGGGGGACACCCAAAACACGACCGGCTTCGGAGGCGCCGCTTCACCGCAGGAACACGTATGGGCATCGGCAGCCATATGCCGAGAACGATGGAGGAGACCATGTCGCCCCGGCTCGACGGACCGCGTCCCCACAACGCGACGTCAGCATGTCCTCAGGGACTGACCCACTCAGACTCCCCTGCCGCGACCGCCGAAGACGGCGTCCGCAGCAGCACCGGTACCACCAGCAGCATCAGCACCACCAACACCAGTGGCACCGGCCACATCGGTGGCTACGACCGCATCGGCGCCGACGACCACGGCACGAGTGACGGTCTCGAAGGACTTCCCGAGATCCCGCCCTTCGACGAGGTGGGACCGCTGGACGCCAGGGCGTTGTCGAAGACGCTCTTCGCACGGCTCGAATCCCTCGAAGAGGGCACCCACGAGTACGCGTACGTCCGCAATACGCTCGTCGAACTGAACCTGGCGCTGGTCAGGTTCGCCGCCTCCCGGTTCCGCTCCCGCAGCGAGCCGATGGAGGACATCGTCCAGGTCGGCACCATCGGCCTGATCAAGGCGATCGACCGTTTCGAGCTCAGTCGGGGCGTGGAGTTCCCCACGTTCGCGATGCCGACCATCGTCGGCGAGATAAAGCGCTTCTTCCGCGACACCAGCTGGTCCGTGCGCGTCCCGCGCCGGCTGCAGGAGCTGCGGCTCGACCTGGCCAAGGCGGGCGACGAGCTCGCCCAGCGACTGGACCGGTCGCCCACCGTGGGCGAGCTCGCCGACCGCCTCGGCATCACCCACGACGAGGTCGTGGAGGGCATGGCCGCGAGCAACGCGTACACCGCGAGCTCACTGGACGCCAAGCCCGAGGAGGACGAGAGCGAAGGAGCGCTGGCGGACCGCATCGGCTACGAGGACCACGGACTCGAAGGCATCGAGTACGTGGAGTCCCTGAAGCCGCTGATCGCCTCGCTGCCATGCCGCGACCGAAAGATCCTCTCGCTCCGGTTCGTCGCCAACATGACGCAGTCGGAGATCGGTGAGGAGCTGGGCATCTCCCAGATGCATGTGTCGCGGCTGCTCTCCCGGACGCTGATCAAGCTGCGCAAGGGCCTGACGCTGGAGGAGTGAACGGGCCGGCGCCGGAACGGCACGGAAGGACCCGCCCCGGCAACGGGGCGGGTCCTTCCGCATGTTTGACGCCGTGTCACGGGCCCGGAGCGGCGCCGGGCGGGCACAGTGGTTGCTCAGACGACGCGTTCGCCGCGCTGCCAGACCGCGTGGACCAGCGGCACACCCGGCCGGTAGGCGAGGTGGACATGGCTGGGCGCGTCGAGGAGCACCAGGTCGGCGCGGGCGCCGGGGGCGATGCGGCCGATGTCCGTACGGCGCAGGGCCGCGGCGCCGCCCGCGGTGGCGGACCAGAGGGCCTCGTCCGGCGTCATGCCCATGTCCCGTACTGCGAGGGCGATGCAGAAGGGCATGGAGGACGTGAACGACGAGCCCGGGTTGCAGTCGGTCGAGAGCGCGACGGTGACGCCCGCGTCGAGGATGCGGCGGGCGTCGGGCCAGGTGGCGCGGGTGGAGAACTCGGCGCCGGGGAGCAGGGTGGCGACGGTGCTGCCCTGGGCCAGGGCGTCTACGTCGGCGTCGGTGAGGTGGGTGCAGTGGTCGGCGGACGCGGCGTCGAGTTCGACGGCGAGCTGGACGCCGGGGCCGTGGCCGAGCTGGTTGGCGTGGACGCGGGGGTGCAGGCCCTTCGCGATGCCCGCGGTCAGGATCGCGCGGGCCTGGTCGCCGTCGAAGGCGCCCTTCTCGCAGAAGACGTCGATCCAACGGGCGTACGGGGCACAGGCGTCGAGCATCGCCCCGGTGACCAGGTCCACGTAGCCGGCCGGGTCGTCGGCGTAGTCCGGGGAGACGATGTGGGCGCCGAGATAGGTGACCTCCTCGGTGTGCCGGGCGGCGATGCGCAGGGCGCGGGCCTCGTCCTCGACGGTGAGGCCGTAGCCGGACTTGGTCTCGAAGGTGGTGGTGCCCTGGCGCAGGGCCTCGGCGAGGTAGCGGGCGACGTTGGCGGCGAGTTCTTCGTCGGTGGCGGCGCGGGTGGCGGCGACGGTGGTCCGGATGCCGCCCGCGCTGTAGGCGCGGCCGGACATCCGGGCGTTGAACTCCTCGGTGCGGTCGCCCGCGAACACCAGGTGGGAGTGGGAGTCGACGAAGCCGGGGATCATCGCCCGGCCGCCCGCGTCGACGGCGTTGTCAGTGGCGGGTGCTTTGCTTGATTCACCGGTCCAGACGACCCGGTCGCCCTCGATGACGACGGCCGCGTCCTGGATGGGGCCCAGGGGGGAATCCGCGCACAGGGAGGGGTCGTTGGTGACCAGACTGGCGATGTTGGTGATGGCGGTCGTCGTCATCGGGGTGCTGCTCTCCTTGCGGGAATCCGGTCTCAGCCGTGCAGGGCGGCGATGGCCGAGGCGAGTGCTGCGGGTACGTCCTCGACGAGTGCGTGCCGACCGTCGCGGACGATGTGCCGTCCTGCCACGACCGTGTGCCGTACATCGGCCGCGGAGGCGGCGAATACGACCGCTTCGGCAGCGAGTCTGGGCACCGGTCCCGCTGTTCTGACGGAGTCCAGGGCGACGGTCGCCAGATCGGCGGGCGCACCGGGTTCGATGATGCCCGCCTCCGGCCGGCCGAGCGCCGCGTGGCCGTCGACGGTCGCGGCGCGCAGCAGGGCGGCCGCCGTCCAGTGACCGCGCGCCCGGGTGCGCAGGCGCTCGTCGAGCTCCATCGCGCGGGCCTCCTCGAAGAGGTCGATCACTGCGTGGCTGTCGCTGCCGAGGGAGAGCGGCGAGCCGGCGCGCTGGAGGGCGACGGCGGGGCCGATCCCGTCGGCGAGGTCGCGTTCGGTGGTGGGGCACATGCAGGTGCCGGTCGCCGAGGAGCCGAGGAGCGCGATGTCCTCGGCGGTGAGGTGGGTGTTGTGGATGCCGGTGGTGCGCGGGCCGAGGACCCCGTGGTCGGCGAGGAGCCGGGTGGGGGTGCAGCCGTGGGCGGCGAGGCAGGCGTCGTTCTCCGCGGTCTGCTCGGAGAGGTGGACATGGAGCGGGGCCTGCCGCTCCTCGGCCCAGGCGGCCACGGTGGCGAGCTGTGCGGCGGGCACGGCGCGCACGGAGTGGACGGCCGCGCCGATCAGTGCGTGGTCGCCGCCCTTGAGGAGGGAGGCGCGTTCGGCCCAGGCGTCCGCGGTGGTGTCGGAGAAGCGCAGCTGGTGCCGGTCGGGCTGCTGGTACTGGGTGGGGCGCTTGCCGAATCCGGCGGAGAGGTAGGCGGTGTCCAGCAGCGTGATCCGGATGCCGGCCTCGCGCGCCGCCGCGATCAGGGCCTCGCCCATCGCGTTCGGGTTGTCGTACGGGGTGCCGCCCGGTGCGTGGTGCAGATAGTGGAATTCGCCGACCGCGGTGATGCCGGCCAGCGCCATCTCGGCGTACACGGCACGGGCGAGGTCGTAGTACGAGTCGGGGGTGAGCCGGGCGGCGACCTGGTACATGATCTCGCGCCAGGTCCAGAAGGTGCCGGAGCCGACCTGGACGGTGGAGCGCAGGGCGCGGTGGAAGGCGTGCGAATGGGTGTTGGCGAGCCCGGGAACGGTGAGCCCGCGCAGCACGGTGGCGCCCGGCGGCGGGGTGGCGACGCCGGTGCGGACGCCCGCGATCAGCCCGCCGGAGACGTCCAGGGCGACACCCGGCTCGACATGGGTGCCGAGCCAGGCGTGGGACAGCCAGTACGTCACGGTGGCGGGCCTGGGGCCGTTCGTTGTCAGCTGCACGCGAGACCTTCCAGTACGTCGGCGAGTGCGATCACCCCGGCCACGCAGTCGTCCTCGCCCGCGTGCTCGGCCGGCGAGTGCGAGATCCCGGTGGGGTTCCGTACGAACAGCATGGCGGTGGGGACCGAAGCGGACAAAATACCCGCGTCGTGTCCGGCGCCGGTACCGAGGACGGGTACGGCACGACCGGCGTCGTCCCGACTCGCGAGGATCTTGCCGAGCTCGTCGCGCAGGGCGTGCTCGAACTCGACGACGGGCGTGAAGGACTCCCGTACGACATCGAGGTCGATCCCGGCGCGCTCGGCGTGCTCCCTGGCGGCCCGTTCGATGCCGGTGACCACGGCGTCGAGAGCCTCCTGGTCGGCGGCGCGGGAGTCGAGCCAGCCACGGACGAGGGAGGGGATGGCGTTGACCCCGTTCGGCTCGACGGAGATCTTGCCGAAGGTGGCGAGGGCTCCGGCGAGCTCCGCCTCGCGGCGGGCGGCGAGCACGGTCTCGGCGTACGTGAGCATCGGGTCGCGGCGGTCGGCGAGGCGGGTGGTGCCCGCGTGGTTGGCCTCGCCCCGGAAGTCGAACCGCCAGCGTCCGTGCGGCCAGATCGCGGAGGCGATGCCGACCGGGTCGCCGGTGAGGTCGAGGGCCCGCCCCTGTTCGACGTGGAGCTCGACGAACGCGCCGATGCGGGCGAGCCGTTCGGGGTCCGGGCCGATGGTGTCGGGGTCGTATCCGGCCGCCTCCATGGCCTGCGGCAGCGTGATGCCGTCGCCGTCGCGGAGCCGGTGGGCGGCCTCCACGGTCAGCTGTCCGGCGGCGAGCCGGGAGCCCACACAGGCGAGCCCGAAGCGGGCCCCCTCCTCGTCGCCGAAGTTGCTGATGGCCAGCGGCCGGGTGAACTGCGCTCCCCTGCGGCGGAGTTCGTCGAGCGCGGCGAAGGAGGAGACCACACCGAGCGGCCCGTCGAAGGCGCCGCCGTCCGGTACGGAGTCGAGATGCGATCCGGCGACGACGGCGTCCCCGGCGAGGGGGTCGCCGAGCCAGGCCCACTGGTTGCCGTTCCGGTCGACCTCGTAGGTGAGCCCGCGCGCCTCGGCCTGCGCCCGGAACCAGGTGCGGCAGTCGGCGTCGGCCCCGGTCCAGGCGTAGCGGCGGTAGCCCCCGCTGTCCTGGTGCCGTCCGACCGGCAGGAGCTCCCGCCACATGGCCCGGAACGAGGACGAGCCGCCGGCAGCCGCGGCCGTGCCCCCGGCCACGGCCCCGGTCCTGATCCCGTCCCCGGCCGGAAGGCTCACTGTCCGTCCTCGGTCATCGGCACGCGCACGCCCTTGTCCGCGGCGACCGACTCCGCGATGTCGTACCCGGCGTCGACGTGCCGGATGACGCCCATGCCCGGGTCGTTGGTGAGCACCCGGCGGATCTTCTCGCCCGCCAGCTTCGTACCGTCGGCGACGGTCACCTGCCCGGCGTGGATGGAGCGCCCCATGCCGACGCCGCCGCCGTGGTGGATGGAGACCCAGGAGGCCCCGGAGGCCACGTTGACCATGGCGTTCAGCAGCGGCCAGTCGGCGATCGCGTCGGACCCGTCGAGCATGGCCTCGGTCTCCCGGTACGGGGAGGCCACGGAGCCGCAGTCCAGGTGGTCGCGCCCGATGGCCAGCGGCGCGGCCAGCTCACCGCTCGCCACCATGTCGTTGAACCGCTCACCGGCCCGGTCGCGCTCGCCGTAGCCGAGCCAGCAGATCCGGGCGGGCAGTCCCTGGAAGTGGACGCGTTCGCCGGCCATCTTGATCCACCGGTGCAGCGACTCGTTCTCGGGGAAGAGTTCGAGCATCGCCTTGTCGGTCTTGTGGATGTCGGACGCCTCGCCGGAGAGCGCGGCCCAGCGGAACGGGCCCTTGCCCTCGCAGAAGAGCGGCCGGATGTAGGCGGGTACGAAGCCCGGGAAGTCGAAGGCCCGGTCGTAGCCCGCGAGCCGGGCCTCGCCGCGGATGGAGTTGCCGTAGTCGAAGACCTCGGCCCCGGCGTCCATGAAGCCGACCATCGCCTCGACGTGCGTGGCCATCGACTCCCGGGCGCGCTGTGTGAAGTCGGCGGGCTTCTCGGCGGCGTACGAGGCCATGTCGTCGAAGTCGACGCCGAGCGGGAGGTACGACAGCGGGTCGTGGGCGCTGGTCTGGTCGGTGACGATGTCGATCGGGGCGCCCTCGGCGAGCATCCGGGGCAGCAGCTCCGCCGCGTTGCCGAGCAGGCCGATGGAGAGCGGCCTGCGGGCGTCCCGCGCCTCGGTGGCCAGCTGGAGCGCGTGCTCCAGGGAGTCGGCGCGCACATCCAGGTAGCGGTGCTCGATCCGGCGCTCGATGGCGCGCGGGTCGCAGTCGATACAGATCGCGACGCCGTCGTTCATGGTCACGGCGAGCGGCTGGGCGCCACCCATGCCGCCGAGTCCGGCGGTCAGCGTGATCGTGCCGGCCAGCGTGCCGCCGAACTTCTTCGCCGCGACGGCCGCGAAGGTCTCGTAGGTGCCCTGCAGGATGCCCTGCGTACCGATGTAGATCCACGATCCGGCGGTCATCTGGCCGTACATGGTGAGCCCGAGCGCCTCCAGGCGGCGGAACTCCTCCCAGTTCGCCCAGTCGCCGACCAAGTTGGAGTTGGCGATCAGGACGCGCGGCGCCCACTCGTGCGTCTGCATGACGCCGACCGGGCGGCCGGACTGGACGAGCATCGTCTCGTCCTGCTTGAGCGTCCGCAGCGTGCGCACCATCGCGTCGAAGGAGCGCCAGTCACGGGCGGCCTTGCCGGTGCCGCCGTAGACGACGAGCTTGTCGGGGTGCTCGGCGACCTCGGGATCGAGGTTGTTCTGCAGCATGCGCAGGGCGGCCTCCTGCTGCCATCCCAGGGCGCTCAGTTCCGTACCGCGCGGTGCCCGTACGGGGCGGGGTCCTGACATGGCGGTGCCTCCTCGCGACTGTAAGCCTTCTATTCACATCCTGATGGTCTGAATACTCGTAGTCAACAGCTCCGCGCCGTCGCATGGGGGCAACGACTCGCGCCCACCCGCGCACAACGTCGCCCGGGTGCTCCTGTCGCGCGCCCTCCGCGCACCTCCGTACGCTCCAGCATGTGCCGCTGGAAGATGCCCGAACTCTCTCCAGGGGCAAACACGTTGCGTAGCCTCATGGTCACACGGACACCGCACGCCGAGCCGGGCCGGGAGGGGCGTCCACGCACCCTCGACCGCTCAGCCCGCCGGCTCGCACACACATGGGAGGCCCCTGTGATCCGAGCACTCAGACTGCGCGCCGGGACGAACCAGCCGATGGAGCCCGGCACCCGGGCGCAGGACGTCCTGGCCGAACTCCAGCGATTACGGACCGGGGTCCCGCTCCTGTCCGGCGCCCTGGTCGCCGGTACCGACGGAATCGTCCTGGCCCATGACACCCCGGACGTGGAGCCCGAGGAGGTCGCCGCGCTGACCGCGTCGGCCCTCGGCGTCGCGGTCCGGATGACGGAGGCGACCGGCCGGGGCGACTTCGACGGACTTCTCGTACAGGGCGAGTCCGGCCGCGTCGCCTCGTACGCCGCAGGCCCCTCGGCCGTCCTCACCCTGCTCGCCGACGACCGGCTCGATGTCGACGCCCTCCATGCCGAGGGCCGCCGGGCGGCCGCCCGCATCGGCGAGCTGCTCGACCCCGCACCGCACCGCGCCACCTGTCCGGCACCCTCGGTCCCCTCCTCCCGGCAGCGGCCCCCGCAGTCCGGCCCACTGCCGCCCCGCCCCTGACGGCCGGAGGCCGACGGGCGGATTCAGCGCCTGCGCCGCGCCCCGCCGGGCGCGGCGTCACCCGCCATCGGACCGGTCGACCGGTAGCCCTCGACCTGCTTGCCCGCGGGCCGGCCGCGCTCCGCCCAATCGGTCCGCACCCAGTACAGGGCGTCGTCCCGGTGCTCGCGCTGCCCGATCCGGACGGCCTTGATCCAGAGCCCGGCGCCCGCCCCGGCGAGCACCATCCCGCCGGCCCCGGGCAGCAGGAACGCGCTCGCCACCGCCACGAGGAACGCCCCGAGCAGCCACCACCGGTGCCCCCGCCGCCAATTGCGTACGGTCACGGCGCGGTCCTGGAGGAAGTCGGAGCGCCCGGCACGCGTGGCGCCCCCGGCCAGCTCCGCGTACCTGCGGCTCCGGACGAGCGCCACCACGGCCGCGGTGATCAGGAACAGTGCGGCCCCGGACAGCAGACCGATCCGGCGTCCGGTGAGCCCCGGCACCAGCGCGCCGATCGCCGCGGCCAGCAGCCCCGGCCACCAGAGCGGTGCGGCTCCGGCCCGTACGATCACGGCCACTCTCGCCAACGACTGCGCTCCGCGCCCCACGTCCGTACCCCTCTCCGCAGCTCCTCGTGAGCCTTTCCGGCCCGGAGGTTAATGGCCGTAGATGAGCGATGCCTGAGAATCGGCGAACTCGCGGCAGCCGCCCCGTCGCACGCCCCTCCCCTCAGCGCATGATCCCCACCAGTCCGTCGCCGCCCTCGGCGCAGTGGAACCGGCCGGCGGCCCAGGTGGACTCCGGGTGCCGCCGCCGTCAGCAGGTCACGGGCCGCGTCGGCGCCCGTCCCGAATCGCAGCACCCCGGCCCCGCCCGGCAGCAGAACACCGATTCCCGGCAGCAGTTCCAGCACCGTGTCATTGTCCACCGGCCCATCGGGGTGGCAGGCCCCTTGGTCCGTCGCTCCGATCGGGGCGGCCGGCCCGGGCCCGTCACTCCACGAACAGTCCCCGCGCCGCCGCCGTCGCGTCGAACTCCTCCAGCCGCGCCTGCGCGTCGGGCAGGCCGTCGCACATCGCCTCCAGCAGCACCCGGCCCAGCAGCATGGGCGCGCACGCCGTGTCGAAGGCGAGACCGGTGCCGACGGCGGCCGGGATCAGCAGATCGCTGTGCTTGGCGACGGGCGCGAACGCGGAGTCCGCCACCGACACCACGGCCAGCCCCTGCTCCTGCGCGTACGCGAGGGCGTCCACGACCTCCTTCGGGTGCCGGGGCAGCGCGAAACAGATCAGCGCGGAGGCGCCCGCCCGCCGCGCGGCGTCGATCCGGTCGCGCAGCATGCTGCCGCCCTCGTCGAGCACCCGGACATCGGGGTGGACCTTGGCCGCGAAGTACCCGAAGCCGCGCGCCTGCGAGGAGGCGGCCCGCAGCCCGAGCACCGGCAGCGGCCGCGAGGCCGCCAGCAGCCTGCCCGCCCGCTCGACGGGCCCCGGGTCGGCGAGCAGCTCGGCCAGGTGCCGCAGGTTCTCGATCTCGCCGAGCACCGCCTGCTGGTACTCGTTGTACGCGTCGTCCCCGCCCACCGGTTCCGGCTCGGCCGGGGCGACCTCCCGCAGGTGCTTGCGGAGCGCCGGATAGCCGTCGAAGCCGAGCGCCACGGCGAAGCGGGTGACGGACGGCTGGCTGACCCCGGCGAGCTCGGCCAGCTCCACGCTCGACAGGAACGGGACGTCCCCCGCCCTGCGCACCATCGAGTGCGCGATGCGGCGCTGGGTGGGTGTGAGCCGGCGCCCCTCGAAGAGCTGCTGCAACCGCGCGGCCGGGCTGCTCCCGCTCATGCTGTCCCCTCGGTAGATCCGGCGCACCATGATCCGGCGCCGACAAATCCATTCAGCCAGCAAGGCGTCTGCATGTCCATATGCAGCCGGAACCCGGTACGGAGGCCACGGCGGGGCTGCTGAGAGCGGCAGCTAAGACCGACCGGCAATAGGGGGCGGGGATGGCTCCACGGCGATTGGCGCTGGTTACGGCTCCGCGGGCGGGTGAGGCTTTCACTTCGCGGGTCGACCGGATGGCACAGCTGAACCAGTGCCCGCCTGCCGAGGTCGCGGATCTGATGGGGCTGCGCCTGTGGGGGGTCTCTGCGGATGTCCGGCCTCGGGTGGTCGGCGTGCAGCGAAGTTCCCGGACCTGGCGCGCGGGGTGCTGTTTGCAGGTCAGGTCCGCGGCTCCCAGCGGAACCTCCGCATGGCGATCCACGCGAACAGTGCTGTCCACGCAATGGCCAGGATGCCTCGGGCCAGCCCTGCACCCAGCGCCAGCTCGCCGGTCCAACCCGAGCGCATCAGATCCACAGTAGGCGACAGTGGCGCGAACATCAGAGCATCGCCGAGTGCTTGTGGCAGGACTTCACGAGGGATGTAGATACCGGAGATCATCGGCAGGACGAACACCGCGGGCAGTGTGGCGACCAGGACGGACTCGACGGTGCGGCACAGCGCCGCGGTCGCCGCTGCCATGGCCGTCATCAGAAGGATCCCGGTGACAAGTCCCCCGAGTGCCGCGAGCGGCTGCTGGGGGACGGCGCCGAACATCAGCGAGAGCAGCGCGGACACGGCAACGATCTGCACCACACACACCGCGATGTACATGGACGCCCCGCCGGCCAGGATCACCGGGTCCGAGACTTCTCCCGTACGCAGCCGCTTGAGGACGAGCTCCTCCCGACGTGCGACGTACAGGCCCGTGACCGACGAGTACAGGGAGAAGATCAGCAGGATCCCGCAAGCGGTCGACACCATCAGCGGCCCCGCATCGAGCCCGTGCTCGTCGAGTTTCATCTGCTCCTGCACGAACTGCATCGCCATCAGCAGCATCACCGGAAGGAGCACTACGAAGATGTAGTTGGACTTGATCCGGTTGAACAGCTTCCACTCGATGCCGAACAAGGTCTTCATGTGCTGCATGGCCAGGCTGTTCACTCGTCGTCCTCCTGCCGCTGGGCGCCTGCGTCGCCGGCCACACGGATGAACGCCTCTTCCAGAGAAGCCGGCCGTGCGGTGAACCGATCCAGCGCGATGTCATGGTCCTCGGCCCAGGCCAGCAGCCGGGCTGCGTCCTTCTGCAACTGCCCTGTCGTCACCGTCACCCGGCTGTGATGCTGCTTCACCGCCCCGCTCACGGGCAGGTCGTGGATGGTCCACGGCGCAGGCAGGCCGAATGACAGCATCGACGGGTGGTCCGCGACGATCTCCGATACGGAGCCGGAGGCGGCGATCCGCCCGCAGTGCATGATCGCCAAGTGATCGGCCAGCGACTCGGCCTCTTCCAGATAGTGCGTCGTGAGCAGGATCGTCGCCCCTTGTTCCTGCAGCTCCCGTATCAACTGCCATGTGGCGTGGCGCCCTTCTGCGTCCATACCGGCGGTGGGTTCGTCGAGGAACAGCAGCTCGGGGCAGGACAAGGTCGACACGGCCAGGTCAAGCCGTCGCCGCTCGCCCCCGGACAAGTTCTGGACCATCACGTCGGCGCGGTGGGCCAGGCCCACGAGGTCCAGAGCTTCCGGGACGGGACGAGGACCGGACGTGAGTTTGGCCCACATGCCGGCGGTCTCCCGCACTGTCAGGTGCGGGATGAAGCCGCCTTCCTGAAGCATGGCGCCGGTTCGTGAACGGATCTGCGCACGGTCGGCGATCGGATCCAGGCCGTCGAACAGTCGGATACTGCCTCGGCTCGGGGCTGCCAGCCCTTCGAGCAGTTCGACGGTCGAGGTCTTGCCGGCGCCGTTGGTTCCGAGGAGCGCGAACAGCTGACCCGGACGAACGGTGAAACTCACACCACGGACGGCATCGAACGTTCCTCTCCCCCGTCCATAGCGCCGCCAGACGTCGCTCACCTGGATATGACTTCTCTCTACTTGCGGCATCGAACCTTCCTCAAGGTGGGGGGCTGCAATCGATCCTGACACGACCAACAACTCGCAGGGAACCGGAACCAAGGAGTCCGGAGACTTTTATTTGCTTTCTACTAAACGCACGCCAATTTGAGGTTCCCTTGAGTATTCGCAATTTGAGACTCCCCCGAGGCTTCACGAAAGTGGACATATGCCATGATCGTTAACGTTCCCGGGCGGTTCCACTTTGCATAAAAGAAAGTCTTGACCTGCCCATGGGTTCGAGTTAGCGTTCCCGTCACGCGCCCCGACCAGGGCGAGTACGGGGAGTAAACAGGGATCGACCATCAAAGCGGCAGTGCGTGACTTTGCTGCACTCTGGCTTCATTTCTTGGATTCAGCGACCCTTTTTTCGCTGCACCCTGCCCACGTCCTGGATGACGCGCGTAATGAAACCCCTGTGGGGGTTTCTCGCCACAGGCACTGCACCACCAATTCAGAACGACCAAAGGGGACTTTCCCGTCTGCCGTTTCTATTGCACGTGCGGCGGGATTCTCCGTGGCCTTCCATATGGAGAGGAACAACTCATGCTTACGCAGAAGGTCCACGCCAACCCGTCCCTGAACGGCGTTCTGGAGGCCGGCACGCCCACCGGTGGGGCGGCGCCGGTCATGGCCACCCCGGCCCTGATCGCTACTCCCGTGATCGCCAAGGCGGCCGGCGCCGTCGTGGGTGCCGGCGCGGTGACCGGCGCGGCCTACGTCGCCTACAAGGTCGCGACCGGCTGAGTCCGCCGAGGCCGACTTCGTCCGCACGCGCCTCACACCGGAGCCGGGCTACCCGCTGTTTCAGGTGCTGCTGGTGCGCTACTCCGGCTACGACCACAGCGAGGACCCCAAGTACGACCTGGTCTTCGACTACGAAGAGGTGAACCCGTGAACCAGGACGTGCAGTACGGCACTGCGGTGGCATCCGTCTACGACTCGCTCATCGCGCCCGCCATGCCGGCCGAGGAGGCCGTCGACCGACTGCGTCCGTACGTAACCGGTGCACGCGTACTGGAAATCGGTGTGGGCACCGGCCGTGTCGCCATCCCAGTGGCCGCCATCGCCGCTGAAGTGGTCGGCGTGGACAACTCCAGGCCGATGCTGGACGGGTTCCGTACCAAGGGCGTCCCCACCAACGTGTCCCTGGTGGAGGCCGACTTCCGTCAGCCCCTGGCTCTTCGGGGATCGTTCGACGCGGCCTATTCCCCCGCGCCGCCATCGACCGGGTCCAGGACCTGGCCGGCATCGAGCAGGAGAGCACCGACGGATCCGCCCGGCGGCCGTCGACCGGACTGCTCCCGCAGTCGAGTTCGAGAACGTGACCTTCTCCTACGCAGATGTCGGCATCCCGGCTGTGAACGCGGTGTCGTTCACGCTTCCCGCCACCGGAGTGACCGCGATCGTCGGCCCGTCCGGTGCCGGCAAGACCACTCTGTTCCAGCTCATCGAGCGCTTCCACACACCCGACCAGGGCTCGATCCGCATCTCGGGCAGCAACACGGCAGCCATGCCGCTTTCCGAGCTGAGAGCCCGTATCGGCCTGGTCGAACAGGAAGCTCCGCTCATGCGCGGCACCGTGCGGGAGAACCTCGTGTACGCCCAGCCCGATGCCACCGCGGAGGACGTCGCTCAGGCGGTGGAAGCGGCTCACCTCACCGAGGTGATCGCGGCCCTGCCCAAGGGGCTGGACACCGAACTCGGGGAAGGCGGCACCGGCTTGTCCGGTGGGCAGCGCCAGCGCCTGGCTATCGCCCGCGCCCTGTTGACCCGGCCTGATGTATTGCTGCTCGACGAGGCCACCTCGAACCTCGACTCCGATTCCGAGACTGCCTTGCGAGACGCCCTCAGCACCATCGGTGCCCGCTGTCAGGTCCTCACCATCGCGCACCGCATCTCCACCACCATCGGCGCCGACCGCATCCTCGTCATCGAGGGCGGGCAGTTGCGCGCTCGTGGCACCCATGCCGAGTTGATGGACCATGACGACACCTACCGACGGCTGGCCAGCCAGCAGCTCACTCCCGCGGGAGCCTCTTCATGACCGATGCCGCGATCGTCGGCACCGGGCCCAACGGCCTCGCCGCCGCAGTGACCCTCGCCAGAGCCGGACTCAAGGTCTCCCTGTTCGAGAAGGCCAACACCATCGGCGGCGGTCTGCGCACCGCGCCGCTGTTCGACCTCGACGTACCGCACGACATCTGCTCGGCAGTCCACCCGATGGCAGCCGCCTCCTCGTTCTTCCGCCAGTTCGGCCTGGAAGCCCGCGGCGTACGGCTGTTGCAACCCGACATGCCCTACGCGCACCCCCTGCCCGACGGCAGCGCGGCAGCGGCATGGCGCAGCATCACCCGCACCGCCGAGCACCTCGGCGCCGACGGCCCGCGCCGGACCCGCGTCATGGCCCCCCTGGCCGCTCGCTCCGGTTCCGTCGTCGATCTGCTCCTGTCCCATCAACGGTCCCTGCCGCAGGACTTGCGTGCGGCACTGCTGCTCGCGTCCCGTGCACTGGCCCACGGCACCACCCGTACGGCATTCACCAGCGAACCGGCACGGGCTCTGCTGACCGGAGTGGCCGCGCACGCCGTCGGGAAGCTTCCCTCGCTGGCCTCGGCAGCGGTCGCGATGCTCCTCGGCCATGCCGCCCACAGCACCGGCTGGCCCCTCTCGGAAGGCGGCAGCGCACGCATCGCGGAGGCCATGGCGGCCGACATCACCGCACACGGCGGTGTCTTCCATACCGGCCATCACGTTCGTGACCTGGCCGAACTCGGCGATATCCCACTGGTCATGCTGGACATCAGCCCCAAGGAATTCCTCTCCATCGCCGGGCAACGGCTCCCCGCCCGGTACGCGCGCGCCTTGTGCCGATACCGATATGGACCGGGAGCGGCAAAGGCTGACTTCCTCGTCAGCGAGCCCATCCCCTGGAGCAACCCGCTCGTACGCCAGGCCGGCACGGTGCACCTCGGCGGCACCCACGCCGACATCGTCCGACAGGAAACCGCCACCGCCGCAGGAGAACGCGTCGCCGACCCCTTCGTGCTGGTCGTCGACCCGGCCGTCACCGACCCGTCCCGCACCTCTGGTGGCAAGCGGCCCGTATGGGCGTACGCCCACGTCCCCAACGGCGACACCCGCGACCCCGTCGACCTGATCCGCCGGCGCATCGAGGAGTACGCGCCCGGGTTCAGCGACACCGTCATCGCCTCCCGCGGGCTCTCGGCCATGCAGTACGAGACGTACAACCCGAACTACGTGGGCGGTGACATCGCTTCCGGCGCCATGACCCTGCGTCAGTCACTGGCACGCCCGACCGTGCGCCGGGACCCGTACAAGACACCCCTGCCTGGCGTGTTCCTGTGCTCGTCGGCCACCCCGCCGGGGCCGTCCGTGCATGGCATGTGCGGATACTTCGCCGCGCAGTCCGCACTCCGTAAGCACCACGGACTGCGCACTCCACCCGATCTGTCCCCGCAAGAGAAGGAGTTGATCTAACGCGCAGACGCGTCTGCGTGGTTGCGACAGCAGCAGCCGGTGCCCTGCTCACCCACCACCGGCTCCCTCATCACCGTGTGCAGAGGCACCGAGCACGCCAAGGCCTGCACACCGTGGCAGAGCATCACCTCTTGGTCAGTCAGCCTAGACTGACCATCCCCCACAAAACGGAGATAAGAACATGAACGGCATCGACAAGAACACCCTGGACGCGACCATCGCCAAGACGTTCAAGGAGGTCAAGACCGCCGTCGACGCCCACAACGAGAAGAGCATCCAAATGTACAGCCAGGCACTGCGGGCGCTTGTGGAACTGCGTCAGCAGATCGTGTCCGAAGAGCACGCCGAAGGCTGACTCACCTCGTACAGTGCCGGTTCCCAAGCACAGCCAGTGCTTGGGAACCGGCACTGCCGTGCGTGCGGTGGCTTACCCGCTCCCACGGTGCGGGGAGGTCGCAGTCTCCCCATCCGGCCCTCACTGTCATCTTCAGACCGAAACCGCGTTGCGTTGACGTCTGTCCCATTGATGGCGGGCAGGTCGAAGCCCCTGTCAACTCTCACTTTCTCGCTGGTTCTGGCCGTCCCGCTGTCGGCGATCGGCGCCTCGACCGCCCACACCGGGGGCCTGGTCGTCGCCTGGCTCGGGATCGTCGCGGTCAATGCCGTGCACGCCGCCCGTAACCGGCCGTGGTTCTCCCGCCGTCCCGGACGTGCGGACTCCGACTGGGAGGCCTGACGGCCGTGGGCTGCGGAGCGGCCCCCGGGATACTGAGGCGCCCGGGGGCCCGCAGGTCCCCAGGACATGGATGTGTCGCGGGGACCGCCGCACCCCCGGTTGCCCAGGGGGCGGGACGACGGCGGTCCCCGCGAGGAACACGGTCCGGGTCAGGGCCGGTCACCGCGTCCTGGCGACGATGGAGGTCCGGGAGCCGCTCCGTTGTCCGTGTCGCCGTATCGGATGTCGGCGGGTCTCCCTGCCGACACCCGTCAATCTGCCGGACCCGTGTTAAGCCGGTGCTGCGTGAACGTGTCGCGCTCGTACCGTTTTCGCGAAGCCCGGACCCACGGCGCCGGGCGCTACGCCTTGCCGGTCGTCGCGTCCTTGGCGAGGAACGCCAGCAGGTCCTGGCGGCTGACCACACCCTTCGGCTTGCCCTCCACCAGCACGATCGCCGCGTCGGCGGTGTTCGTGCCGCCGAGCACCGCCATCAGGTCCTCGACCGGTTCGCCGGAGCCGACCTGCGGCAGCGGCGGCGACATGTGCTTCTCCAGCGAGTCGGAGAGCGAGGCGCGCTGGGCGAAGAGAGCGTTGAGCAGCTCCCGCTCCACCACCGAACCGATGACCTCGGCGGCCATCACGTCCGGGTGTCCGGCGCCCGGCTTCACGATCGGCATCTGCGAGACGCCGTACTCGCGCAGCACGTCGATCGCCTCGCCGACGGTCTCCTCCGGGTGCATGTGGACGAGCGTCGGGATCGGACCGGCCTTGTGGTCGAGCACATCGGCGACGCGCGCGGACGGGCCGGTGTCCTCCAGGAAGCCGTAGTCCGCCATCCACTCGTCGTTGAAGATCTTGCTCAGATATCCGCGGCCGCTGTCGGGCAGCAGGACGACGACCACGTCGTCCGGGCCCAGGCGCTTGGCCACCTCCAGTGCGCCGACCACCGCCATGCCGCAGGAGCCGCCGACCAGCAGGCCCTCCTCCTTGGCGAGACGGCGGGTCATCTGGAAGGAGTCCTTGTCGGACACGGCGACGATCTCGTCCGTGACCGTACGGTCGTAGGCGCTCGGCCAGAAGTCCTCGCCGACGCCCTCGACGAGGTAGGGGCGCCCGGAGCCGCCGGAGTAGACCGAGCCCTCCGGGTCGGCCCCGATCACCTTCACCGAGCCGCCGCTGACTTCCTTCAGATAGCGGCCGGTGCCGCTGATCGTGCCGCCGGTGCCGACGCCCGCGACGAAGTGGGTGATCTTCCCGTCCGTCTGCTCCCACAGCTCGGGACCGGTGGTCTCGTAGTGGGAACGCGGGTTGTTGGGGTTGGAGTACTGGTCGGGCTTCCAGGCTCCCGGTGTCTCGCGGACCAGGCGGTCGGAGACGTTGTAGTACGAGTCGGGGTGCTCGGGGTCAACGGCCGTCGGGCAGACGACGACCTCGGCACCGTAGGCGCGCAGCACATTGATCTTGTCCGTGGACACCTTGTCCGGGCAGACGAAGATGCACTTGTACCCCTTCTGCTGGGCGACGATCGCGAGGCCGACGCCCGTGTTGCCACTGGTCGGCTCGACGATGGTGCCGCCGGGCTGCAGGTCGCCGCTCTGTTCGGCGGCCTCGATCATCCGCAGGGCGATGCGGTCCTTGACCGAACCGCCGGGGTTGAAGTACTCGACCTTGGCCAGGACCGTCGCCTGGATGCCGGCCGTCACACTGCGCAGCCTCACCAGCGGGGTATTGCCTACGAGACTGATCATCGAATCGTGGAATTGCACCGTGTACTCCGGGGTCTCCGAGATGGTGCGGCAAGGGTATGCGTACGGGCACGAGATTGGGTGAAGCGATTGAGCGACGGCCGCTGCGGGGCAGTTAGCTGTATGTACGGCGGTACGGCAACGAGGAGGTGGACCGGACTGTGTCAAGGGCAAGGGTGGCACGGCGGATCGCGGCGGGCGCGGCCTACGGCGGAGGCAGCATCGGGTTGCTCGGCGCCGCGGCGGTAGGCGTACTGCTGGCGGAGGTCCAGCTGGCGAAACGGCAGGTGGGCGGCGGGATCGCACCGGTTCCGCCGAGCGCGGACGGGCAGTACGGGGTGGCGTTCGCCGGCCCCGCGGACCCGTTGCGGCTGGGGTTGCTGGGCGACTCGACGGCGGCCGGGCAGGGGGTGCACCGGGCCGGGCAGACCCCGGGGGCGCTGCTCGCCTCGGGGCTCGCGGCGGTCTCCGAGCGGCCGGTGGATCTGCGCAATGTGGCGCAGCCGGGTGCCCGGTCCGACGATCTGGAGCGGCAGGTCTCGCTGCTGCTCGCCGACCCCTCCCGTACGCCCGACGTCTGCGTGATCATGATCGGCGCGAACGATGTGACGCACCGGATGCCGGCCACCCAGTCGGTGCGCTGTCTGACCACCGCCGTGCGCAGGCTGCGTACGGCGGGCGCGGAGATCGTGGTCGGCACCTGCCCGGACCTGGGCACGATCGAGCCGGTCTACCAGCCGCTGCGCTGGCTGGCCCGGCGGGTGAGCCGGCAGCTGGCGGCGGCCCAGACGATCGGTTCGGTGGAGCAGGGCGGGCGCACCGTGTCGCTGGGCGATCTGCTCGGGCCGGAGTTCGAGGCGAATCCGCGGGAGCTGTTCGGGCCGGACAACTACCACCCGTCGGCGGAGGGCTACGCCACGGCGGCGATGGCGGTGCTGCCGACGCTCTGTGCGGTGCTGGGGCTGTGGCCGGAGTCCGACCGCCTGGACGGGGCCCGGCGCGAGGACATGCTGCCGGTGGCCAAGGCGGCCTCCCAGGCGGCCAGGGAAGCCGGAACGGAGGTCACGGGGGCACGGGCGCCCTGGGCGCTCCTCAAGCACCGCAGGCGGCGGCGCCTGCCCGCGACCACCGAGCCGCACCCGGAGCCGCACGAGGAGACCGGAGAGACGGGGGTGCCCGGGGAAACGGAAGAGGCACGAGAGGCACGAGAGAGAGCAGAGACGGGGGAAACAGGAGAGTCGCACGGGGAGCCGCGCAATCTCCCGGCCAATTGATCGACCACACAATCGGCCGCACCATCGACCGTACAGTCGGACTGAGCGGTCGCTTAGAAAAGAGGTCGGCGTCACATGCGCTGCCCGGTGACCCGGCGCCTACGTACAGGTAACTTCCAAGTCAGCACCAGCCAGAACCCGCCTTCCAGCCCTCTTGGAGCCGCGTGATGCCCGAAGCCGTGATCGTCTCTGCAGCCCGTTCCCCCATCGGCCGGGCCTTCAAGGGTTCGCTGAAGGACCTGCGCGCGGACGACCTGACCGCCACGATCATCCAGACCGCGCTGGCGAAGGTGCCCGAGCTGGACCCGAAGGACATCGACGACCTGATGCTCGGCTGCGGCCTCCCCGGCGGCGAGCAGGGCAACAACCTGGGCCGCATCATCGCCGTACAGATGGGAATGGACCACCTTCCCGGCTGTACGATCACCCGCTACTGCTCGTCCTCCCTGCAGACCAGCCGGATGGCGCTGCACGCCATCAAGGCCGGCGAGGGCGACGTCTTCATCTCGGCCGGCGTCGAGATGGTGTCCCGCTTCTCGAAGGGCAACTCCGACAGCTGGCCGGACACGCACAACCCGCTGTTCGCCGACGCCGAGGCCCGCACCGCGGCCCGCACCGAGCAGGGCGGCGACGACTGGCACGACCCGCGCGAGGACGGCCTGGTCCCGGACGCGTACATCGCGATGGGGCAGACCGCGGAGAACCTGGCCCGGCTCAAGGGCGTCACCCGCCAGGACATGGACGAGTTCGGCGTCCGCTCGCAGAACCTCGCCGAGGAAGCCCTCAAGAACGGCTTCTGGGAGCGCGAGATCACCCCGGTCACCACCCCCGACGGCACGGTCGTCACCAAGGACGACGGCCCGCGCGCGGGCGTCACCCTGGAGGGCGTGCAGGGCCTGAAGCCGGTGTTCCGCCCCGACGGCCTGGTCACCGCCGGCAACTGCTGCCCGCTCAACGACGGCGCCGCCGCACTCGTGATCATGTCCGACACCAAGGCCCGCGAGCTGGGCCTGACCCCGCTGGCCCGGATCGTCTCCACCGGCGTCAGTGGCCTCTCCCCCGAGATCATGGGGTACGGACCGGTGGAGGCCAGCAAGCAGGCGCTGAAGCGGGCCGGGCTGACCATCGACGACATCGACCTGGCCGAGATCAACGAGGCCTTCGCCGCCCAGGTGATCCCCTCCTACCGCGACCTCGGCCTGCCGCTGGAGAAGGTCAACGTCAACGGCGGCGCGATCGCCGTCGGCCACCCCTTCGGCATGACGGGCGCCCGGATCACCGGCACGCTGATCAACAGCCTGCAGTTCCACGACAAGCAGTTCGGCCTGGAGACCATGTGCGTGGGCGGCGGCCAGGGCATGGCGATGGTCATCGAGCGCCTGAGCTGAGCACACCCCCCGAGGCGGCCGGTTCCGAGCCCCGACCGTGACCGAATCTCCCCCAGGATGTGATCTATCTCCTGGGGGAGAGTCATTCCCGCAGGCCACACCCACACCAGGGTTAAACCCCAGGCCCAAAGACCTGTCCAATTCGTGACGTAATGCACTGACACAGGGTGCAGGTAGGGGACAAGCTGATGTAGGAAGTCGGGGAATCAATTGAAACCGGGAGTATGTCAGTGAGCGCCATGTCTCTTGCCCTGTTGCTGACCACCGCCGCCGCCACGGCCGTGGGCGCTGCTGCTCTGCACGCTGCTCACGGGCTGCGCAAGCAGGTCACGGCCCTTCGTTCGGAGCTCGCCGAGGCCCGTGCACACGGCATCGCCGTGCCCGCGCAGAGCCGCGGCACCGTCACCCCCGTCGCCGAGATACGCGCGGCCGTCGCCGAGGCGCTCGCCGAGGAACGCGAGCGCGAGCTCGCCGAGGCCCGGGCCTTCTGGGCCACCCAGGAGGCACGCGATGCCGCCGATGCCCCGTCCCTGCTGGGCGGCCTGACCGGTGCGGGCGAGGACATCCCGTTCTTCATGCCCCGCCAGGCCGACTTCGTGGGCCTGGACGCGATGGACCTCGACGCCGGCGAAGCCCTCGACGAGCTGGCGGAGCTGACGGAGCTGGCCGACGTGACCGAGCTGCCCGGGACGGCGGAGTTCGCCGAGGACTCCCCCGAGCTGGCCGCCGCCCGTCGCCGGCACCCCTCGCACCCCGACTTCGTACCGGTGCAGACCCCGGTCGTCACCGACCACGAGCGCACCGTGAACCGCCTCGAAGAGCTCGCCGACAGCCGTACGGAGCTCGCCGATGTGCGCCCCGGCCCGCTCGGCACGCTCGACGTCTATGTCTTCGCCGACGGCACCACGCTCTGCATGACCCCCGGGCACCGCGAGACGGCCGAGCGTCTGGCCGGTTCGCTGCGCGACGGTGAGCACCCGGTGCTGCTGGGCGGCTCCGGTGTCTCCGGCGCGTACGCCCTGACCTTCTCCTGCGGCAAGGAGAACGTCTACATCCTCGCCGACCGCGTCATCGCCTCGTTCTGACACCGCGGCATCCGGGCACAGCGGCTCTCGCCGGCCGCCGCCCCGGGCCGGGTCCCCGCACTGCCGACCGCCGCTACGCGAAGGCGCGCGCGGCGGCCTCGTCCACGAATTGCACGGCCTCGTCGAGCTCCTCCGACGGGGCCATTTCCAGTGCCGTCGCCAGATCGCGCCCCGCCACGGCGAGTTGGTCGCCGATCGAGAAGATCCCGGCGTCCGGCATGACGCGCGGCTCCCGGTCCGGCGCCTCGATCCGTTGGGCGCGCAGCGCGAGTTCCCGCGCCGTGGCCAGTCCTTCGGCGGCGGCGCCGCGCTGGAGACGGCTCTGCGGGGTGGCGCGCAGCCGGTCGGCGAATCGGTCCACGGCGGTGATCAGCGGGGTCGTATCGAGCACTCCGCGACCCTACGCGCCCCGGCAGGACGGTTGCCAACGGGCCGATGCCCGGGGAAACGCGGAACGGCCCGCAGGCGGTGCCTGCGGGCCGTTCCCGTCGTGCGGGTGCGGGCGGATCAGTCGTCGCCGCTGAGGATGGAGAGCAGACGCAGCATCTCCAGGTAGATCCACACCAGGGTCATGGTGAGGCCGAAGGCCGCCAGCCAGGACTCCTCGCGGGGGGCACCGTAGGCGATGCCGTCCTCGACCTGCTTGAAGTCCAGGGCCAGGAAGCACGCACCGAGGACGATCCCGATGACTCCGAAGAGGATGCCGAGGCCGCCGCTGCGGAAGCCCAGGCCGTCACCGCCGCCGAAGACGGCGAACAGCAGGTTGACCACCATCAGGAGCATGAAGCCCATGGCAGCGGCCATCACGAAGCCGTAGAAGCGGCGGGTGACACGGATCCAGCGCATCTTGTACGCGAGCAGCACACCGGCGAAGACACACATGGTGCCCATCACGGCCTGCATCACGACGCCCGGTCCGATGTACGTGCTGACCGCGCTGGAGATCACTCCGAGGAAGACACCCTCGAAGGCCGCGTACGCGACGATCAGCGCCGGCACCGGCTTGCGCTTGAAGGACTGGACGAGCGACAGGACGAACGCCACCAGGGCGGCGCCGATCGCGATGCCGTACGACTTGCCGAGGTTCGCCTCGTCGACCGGCAGCAGCGCCCAGGCGAGCACGGCGCCGAGCACCACGGTGCCCAGCGTGATCGCCGTGCGCGTGACGACGTCGTCGATCGTCATCGCGCCGGTGCGCGCGGGTGCCTGCGGGGCGCCGTACTGGGCGTCCGGCTGGGCGTAGGGGTTGGTGGCGTACGGGTTGGCGGCGGTGCCCTGCGCGTACGGGTTGGCGCCCGCTGCGGGGGCCCCGGCCTGCGGCGCCGCGTTGAAGCCCGCGTATCCGTTGTCGCGGCTGAAGCCCCGTCGCGAGAAGACCGGGTTGCTGCTCCTCATCTCACTCCTCCATGGCCACCCTGCGTGGCCTTCCCACAAGAGTAATGGGTAGGCAAAAGCATCAGACTAGTGCTTGGGGAGGATCTTTGCGGAAGTCCGTCATCGGCGGTACCCGCCCGTCGGCCATCCGGCTCCGCGCAGAAAACCGGCTCGCCCCATACCGTCCGGGCCCGCGGTCCAGTAACGTGCCGACCGACCGGTTTACGGCGCCGTCGCGCCGGGAAGACGGGAGGGGCGGCCACGTCGTGGGAAATACACCGAGAGCGGCCCGCCGTCCCGGAGAGCCGCGGTCCGAGGGGCTTCGCCGGCTCGGCCGCCAAGTGAGAAGTGGTGCCTGGAACCGGACTCGAACCGGTACGCCCCCGAGGGGCAGCGAGGTTTAAGCTCGCCGTGTCTGCATTCCACCATCCAGGCCTGGCGCGCGGCTCCGCGTTGGCACATGACCCTATCCGGGGACTTCCCTCGAACAGCGGATCAGGGGCGCGATGTTGTCTTATTTTATTGACCGTTTGAGGGGTCGTCAGCACTCGTGAAAGGGCATCGCCACATGCCTGGGCGGGGTAGAGGTCACGGCGGTCGGCAATCCGGATTGACGTAAAGTCGCCGCACCCGGACGGCGCATTCCCCGGGCGCGCGACGGCGGCCGCCGCAGGTGCGCCATCGGGCCGGGCGCGGGAGCCCGAAGCACCGGGCCGGACGATGACCCCCGGACCGACGCCTCAGGGGCGGTGTCATACCGGAGGAGGACCCGACGCCCTCCCGGTGCGACTCAAGACTGCCCCGGGAACGGGCACGCGGACTGACGACCGGCGGCGGAACGGCGGTGACGATTGAAGGGTTCCGAACAAAACCCCGGACGAGCCCTCGGCCGGAGCCCCGAAACAGGAGATTCCCGTGACCACTTCCACCGCACCCCGCGTCACCACGGTGGCCGCCCGCGCCACGGATCTGTCGAAGGTCTACGGAGAGGGCGAGACCAGGGTCACCGCCCTGGACCGGGTCACCGTGGACTTCCCCCGGGGCGAGTTCACCGCGATCATGGGCCCGTCCGGCTCCGGCAAGTCCACGCTGATGCACTGCGTGGCCGGCCTCGACAGCTTCAGCAGCGGTTCGGTACGGATCGGCGACACGGAGCTGGGCTCCCTCAAGGACAAGCAGCTCACCCAGCTCCGCCGGGACAAGATCGGCTTCATCTTCCAGGCGTTCAACCTGCTCCCCACGCTGACGGCGCAGGAGAACATCACGCTCCCCATGGACATCGCGGGCCGCAAGCCCGACGCCGCATGGATGCGCCAGGTCATCGACATGGTCGGCCTCTCCGACCGGCTGAACCACCGGCCGACCGAGCTCTCCGGCGGCCAGCAGCAGCGCGTCGCGGTGGCCCGTGCCCTGGCCTCGCAGCCGGAGATCATCTTCGGTGACGAGCCGACCGGCAACCTCGACTCCCGCTCCGGCGCCGAGGTCCTCGGCTTCCTGCGCAACTCGGTGCGCGAGCTGGGCCAGACCGTGGTGATGGTGACCCACGACCCGGCGGCCGCCTCCTACGCGGACCGGGTGATCTTCCTCGCGGACGGCCGGATCGTCGACCAGATGCTGCACCCGACCGCGGACGGGGTCCTCGACCGGATGAAGGCGTTCGACGCCAAGGGCCGCACCAGCTGAAGCCCGCCCTTCCCCGCGCCCCTTTCCGGAACCCCTCCCCATCCCAGGACTGACAGACATGTTCCGTACCGCCCTGCGCAATGTGCTCGCGCACAAGGCCAGGCTGCTGATGACCGTCCTCGCCGTGATGCTCGGCGTGGCCTTCGTCTCCGGCACGCTGGTCTTCACCGACACCCTCGGCAACGCCCTGCGCAACCAGTCGGCGAAGAGCTACGACGACGTCGCCGTCGCCGTCACCACCTACGCCGACCAGCGCGACGAGAAGACACCCGGCATCACCGCCGCCACCCTGAAGAAGATCCAGGGCCTGGACGGCGTCGACACCGCCACCGGCCGGGTCTCCGGCTTCGCCGGGGTCGCCGACCCCGGCGGCAAGCTGATCGGCAACGGCTGGTCGAACACCGGCGGGAACTACTCCCCCGGCAAGAACGGCAAGGACTCCGCGTACACCTTCGTCGACGGTACGGGCCCGGTCGCGGCCGACCGGATCGCGCTCGACAAGGAGACCGCGAAGCGGGGCGAGTACCACGTCGGTGACCGGGTCCGGGTCGCCACGAACGGGCCGGTGAAGGAGTACACCCTCTCCGGTGTCTTCACCACCGAGGACGGCGCGGTCAACGCGGGCGGCAGCCTGGTCCTCTTCGACGCCGAGGTCGCCCAGAAGCTCTACCTCAGGCCCGGTGTGTTCCAGGACGCCAATGTGTCCGCCGCGCCCGGTGTCTCCGCCGAGAAGCTGCTGGCCGGAGTGAAGCCGCTGCTGCCCAAGGAAGCCGAGGCCCAGACCGGCCAGGCGCTCGCGGACGAGCAGGCCGAGCAGATCGAGTCCGGTCTGAGCGGCCTCAACGGAATGCTGCTCGCCTTCGCCGGCATCGCCCTGTTCGTCGGTGTCTTCCTGATCGCCAACACCTTCACCATGCTGGTGGCCCAGCGCACCAAGGAGCTGGCACTGATGCGCGCCGTCGGCGCCTCCCGCCGCCAGGTCAAGCGCTCGGTGCTCATCGAAGCGGCCGTCGTCGGCGTGATCGCCTCGGTCGTCGGCTTCGCCCTCGGTCTCGGCCTGGCCATCGGGCTGCGCTCCGCGATGGGCCTGTTCGGCGGGAAGATCCCGGCCGGGCCTCTGATCGTCTCGCCCACCGCGGTCCTCGCGGCGTTCGCCGTCGGTGTCCTGATCACCGTGCTGGCCGCCTGGCTGCCCGCCCGCCGGGCCGCCAAGATCCCGCCGGTCGCGGCGATGAGCAGCGTGCACGCCACGGCCACCGTCAAGTCCCTGGTGGTGCGCAACTCGATCGGCGCGGTGCTCACCCTGCTGGGCGGGGCGGCGATCGTGGCAGGCGCGTCCAAGTCCGGATCGACCGGCCGGACCGTCATCGCCACGGGTGCCTTCCTCACGCTGGTCGGTGTCATCGTGCTGATCCCGCTGCTGTCGCGGCCGGTGATCGCGCTGGTCCGCCCGCTGCTGAAGCGGCTGTTCGGGGTCTCCGGCAAGCTGGCCGCGCAGAACGCGGTCCGCAACCCGCGTCGTACCGGCGCCACCGCCTCCGCGCTGGCGATCGGCCTCACCCTGGTCACCGGTATCTCGGTCCTCGGCGTCACCCTCGGCCAGGCGGTCGACCGGATGACCACGGACAACATCAAGGCCGACTACATGGTGACGATGGCGAGCGGCGGTTCGCTCGACGAGTCGGCGCTCACCGCCCTGGAGAAGGCCGACGGCGTCTCGGCGGTCTCGCCGCAGCAGGCCATCTCGCTGGAGGTCAAGGGCGAGTACCACTCCGCGTCCGGCGTAACCCCCGGCGATGTGCAGCAGCTCTTCGCGCTGCCGATCGTCTCCGGCTCGATCGACACGCTGGGCAAGGGCGAGATCGCCGTCGACGAGAAGACGGCGAAGTCGAGCGGCTGGAAGACCGGCGACACCCTGCGGGTGAAGTTCGACGACGGGAAGAACGGCGAACTGAAGGTCGGAGCGGTCTTCCAGGGGAACGAGATGCTCTCCCCGGTCCTGATGCCGAAGAACATCGCCGAGGCGCACGGGAGCCGGTCGAACATCCGGGAGATCTGGCTGAAGATGGACGGCGGCGCGTCCGAGACCAATGAGCAGGCCCTGGTGAAGGCGCTGGGCGACAACCCGGCGATGAGCATCATGGACCGTCAGGACATCCGTGACATGTTCGGCGGCTCGGTCAACCTCGCGATGAACATCATGTACGGGCTGCTGGCGATGGCCCTGATCATCGCGGTGCTCGGGGTCATCAACACCCTGGCGATGTCGGTCTTCGAGCGCCAGCAGGAGATCGGCATGCTGCGGGCGATCGGCCTGGACCGGCGCAGGGTGAAGCGCATGATCCGGCTGGAGGCCGTGGTCATCTCGCTCTTCGGCGCGGTGATCGGTGTCGCGCTCGGCATGTTCCTCGGCTGGGCGATCGGACAGACCCTGTCGTCGGACATCCCGGACTACACACTGGTCATCCCGTGGGACCGGATCGCGGTCTTCCTGGTGCTGGCGGGGGCCGTGGGTGTGCTGGCCGCGCTCTGGCCGGCCCGCAGCGCCGCGAAGCTGAACATGCTGACGGCGATCAAGACCGAGTAGGACCGGGCGGGGCCCTGGGTCCTGCCCGACACGCCCGAGGGCCGGTACGCGCAGCGAAGGAGCTGCGCGTACCGGCCCTCGGTCCGTTTCCGGTGTCAGCCGGTCGCGGACGCCGTCCAGTCGCGGGCCCGCAGCGGCATGCGGGAGGCCCCGCCCTCCGCCGGACGCACCACGAGGATCTGGTTGACGCCGATCTTGTTGTGCTCGAAGGAGAGCGCCGAGGCGGCCATGTAGAGCCGCCAGACCCTGGCCCGTCCGGCCGAGGTCATCCGGACCGCGCGGTCCCACTGCTTCTCCAGGTTGGTGACCCAGCGGCGCAGGGTCAGCGCGTAGTGCTCGCGGATCGACTCGACGTCGCGGGCCTCGAAGCCGGCCTCTTCGAGAGTGGCCACGGTCCGGCCCACCGGGGCCAGTTCACCGTCCGGGAAGACATAGGCGTCGATGAAGTCGTCCACGTGGTAGGCGGACTCGTCCTTCTCGGGGCGGCGGGCGATCTGGTGGTTGAGCAGCCGGCCGCCGGGCTTGAGGAGTGCGTAGAGGTCGTCGGCGTACTCGCGGAAGCGGGCCGCGCCGACGTGCTCCGCCATCCCGATGGACGAGATGGCGTCGTACGGGCCGTCCCTGACGTCCCGGTAGTCCTGGACCCGGATCTCGATCCGGTCGGTCAGGCCCTCCTGCGCGATGCGCTTCCTGGCGAAGGCGGCCTGTTCGACGGAGAGGGTGACCCCGGTGACCCTGGCGCCGTACTCGCGGGCGGCGTGGATGGCCATGGAGCCCCAGCCGCAGCCGACGTCGAGGAGGCGGTCGCCCTCCTTCAGCGCGAGCTTGCGGCAGACCAGGTCGAGCTTGTCGCGCTGGGCGTCCTCAAGATTCCCGCCGTCCTCCCAGTAGGCGCAGGAGTAGACCATGGACGGGCCGAGGACCAGTTCGTAGAAGTCGTTGCCCACGTCGTAGTGGTGGCTGATGGCCTCCTTGTCGCGGCGTTTGGTGTGGAGGGTGCCGGCGCGGCGGCGTACCTCCTCGGGCGGCGCGGGGGGCGGGGGCCAGGGACCGGCCAGTCGCAGCAGCCCCTTGGCGAAGGCCCGTACCTTGGGGTCGCGGACCGGGTGGACGCCGTCCTCGGCGTCGGCCCCGCGCTCCCAGATCAGCGAGGCCATCAGGTCCAGGGCCTCGTAGAGATCGCCCTCGATGTCGAGCTCGCCCGCCACCCAGGCACGGGCCAGGCCCAGTTCGCCCGGCTTCCAGAGCAGCCGGCGCAGCGCACGGCGGTTCCGGATCACAAGTACGGGGGCACCGGGCGGTCCGGATTCGCTGCCGTCCCAGGCCCGGATACGGACCGGCAGCTTTTCTCCCAGAAACTCCTCGGCGAGAGCGGTCAGCCGCAACGCGGCGTCTGCCATGGCGCACACCTCCGTGATGGTGTTCCCAATGTGCCCAAACATGGTCGAACTTGCCTGCAACCACGCCGGGCACCCGTGCGCCGCGACGAGGTACGTACCCGACAACAGTCTGCGAGGCACCCGCCATCCCGCTACAGCGCAATGGAAGGGCAAAATGGCTGTACACCACACGCATTCGGGGCCGGGCACGCCGAAGGGGCCGCCCGCACCACGGATGGCGGACGGCCCCTTCGGGCGTTGTGCGTGTAACCGCGCGGGCGAGTGGGCCCGCGGTCGGACTAGGAGGCCTTGGCCTTCTCGCCCTCGGCCTTGGCGGCGGCCGGTGCCGGGGCCGGCTTGGCGGCCTCGTAGAACTCCTCGCGCGGCGTCTCCATGGCGCCGAGCGAGACGACCTCGCGCTTGAGGAACATCGCAAGGGTCCAGTCGGCAAAGATCCGGATCTTACGGTTCCAGGTCGGCATCGCCATGCCGTGGTAGCCACGGTGCATGTACCAGGCGAGGCGTCCCTTGAGCTTGATCTTCATCTTGCCCATGACGATCATCGCGACGCCCTTGTGCAGCCCCAGACCGGCGACGGCACCCTTGTTGGCGTGGCTGTACTCCTTCTGCGGGAAGCCCCGCATACCGGAGATGACGTTGTCGCCGAGGACCTTGGCCTGCCGCAGCGCGTGCTGGGCGTTGGGCGGGCACCAGGCGTTCGGGTTGCCGGCCTTGCGGCCGACCATGTCCGGGACCTGGGCGTTGTCGCCCGCGGCCCAGATGTAGTCGGTGCCCTGCACCTGGAGCTTCTCGGAGGTGTCCACGTGGCCGCGCGGACCGAGCGGCAGGCCGAAGCGGGCCAGCGCCGGGTTCGGCTTCACGCCGGCCGTCCACACGATGGTGTTGGAGTCGACCTCGAGGCCGTTCTTCAGGACGACGTGACCATCGACGCAGGAGTCCATGGAGGTCGAGAGGAAGACCTCGACACCACGGGCCTCCAGGTGCTCCCGGCCCCAGGTGCCCAGCTTCGGGCCGACCTCGGGAAGGATCTTGTCGGCGGCGTCGACGAGGATGAAGCGCATGTCCTCGCGCTTCACGTTCGTGTAGTACTTCGCCGCGTCGCGGGCCATGTCCTCGACCTCGCCGATGGTCTCCGCGCCGGCGAAGCCGCCGCCCACGAAGACGAACGTCAACGCCCTGCGGCGGACGTCCTCGTCGGTCGTCGAGTCGGCCTTGTCCAGCTGCTCGAGGACGTGGTTGCGCAGGCCGATGGCCTCCTCGATGCCCTTCATGCCGATGCCCTGTTCGGCGAGGCCGGGGATCGGGAAGGTGCGGGAGACCGCGCCCATCGCGATGACCAGGTAGTCGAAGGGCAGCTCGTAGGCCTCGCCGACGAGCGGCGCGACCGTGGCGACCTTGCGGTCCTGATCGATGGTCGTGACGCGGCCGGTGAGAACCTCGGCCTTCGGCAGTACGCGTCGCAGCGGGACGACGACATGCCGAGGCGAGATGCTGCCGGCGGCGGCTTCGGGGAGGAAGGGCTGGTAGGTCATGTACGACCGGGGGTCGACGACCGTGACGGTCGCCTCGCCGTAGCGCATCTTCTTCAGAATGCGCCGAGCTGCGTACAGGCCTACGTACCCACCGCCTACTACGAGGATCCTGGGACGCTCCGTGGTGCTCATGCCATCGAGTATCCACCCCCCTCGGAGGGCATGCTCGTGAGCCCCTTCACAAGCTACGGGCAACCTTCTGCTACACTTCGCCGCCCACGTGACCGAGGTCATGATCCCGCAGGGGAACCACGGTGTGACGGCGAACGTTGTTCACCGCTTGTGAGCTGGCCCTTGGCCCTCCGGACGGGGTGAACCGCCGCTCCGATTCACCCGCCGGCATCATGCCCGGAACACTCCCGTGCGGACACACGACGGCCCCGCGAACGCCTCCGGGCACCCATACGGACCAGAACTGCCCTCCACAGGGCCGAATTCCTTGTGAAGAAGTTCACGAACTTTGTCGCGACGTGTCTCGCGAACCACCGTCCGGGCGGCCCATGGAGGCTCAAAGGTGCAGGCCAAAGCACGCATGTGCATCGGCCTCAGGCGATCGACCAGCCGATTCCGTCGAGGATGTCGTGCTCGCTGACCACGACCTCCCGGGCCCCGGTCCGCTCCATCAGGGCGAGCAGGATCAGCGCCCCGGACGTGATCACATCGACCCGTCCCGGGTGCATCGCGCCGATCGCGGCCCGCTCGGCGTGGGTGGAGCCGAGGAGCCGCCCGGTGATCTCCCGTACCTGCTCGACGGAGATCCGGGAGTGGTGGATCGCCTCGGAGTCGTACGCGTCGAGCCCCAGGGCGATCGCGGCGACCGTGGTGACCGTCCCGGCGAGGCCGACGAGGGTGGCGGCCCCGGCGAGCGGGACGGTCTCCTCGGCGAGGTCCAGGGCGGCGTCGATGTCGGCGCGGATCGCGGCGATCCGGGAGGGCGTCGGCGGGTCGGTCACGACGCCGTCGCGCACCAGGTGCCGCTCGGTCATCCGTACGCAGCCGATGTCCACGGAGCGTGCGGCCCGCACATGGTCGTCGCCGACGACGAACTCGGTGGAGCCGCCGCCGATGTCCACGACGAGATACGGCTTGGCGAGGTGGTCGCGGCCGGCGAGCTCCTTGGTGGCTCCGGTGAAGGAGAACTCCGCCTCCTGGTCACCGCTGATCACCTCGGGCTCGACGCCCAGGATCTCCAGCACCCCGCGGACGAACTCGTCCCGGTTCTCCGCGTCGCGGGAGGCGGAGGTGGCGACGAAGCGGATCCGCTGCGCCCCGTACTCCTTGATCACCTCCGCGTACTGGCGGCAGGCGGCGAAGGTCCGCTCCAACGCCTCGGGGGCGAGCCGGCCGGTCCGGTCGACGCCCTGCCCGAGGCGGACGATCTCCATCCGCCGGTCGAGCTCGACGAGCTCACCGGTGGACGGGTCCGCGTCGGCGACGAGCAGGCGGATGGAGTTGGTACCGCAGTCGATGGCGGCCACGCGGCTCATGAAGTACTCCCGAATCAAGCAGACGAAGCCCCTCCGGCGGTCGAGGAGCGGGGGTCCGGGGGCGGAGCCCCCGTGGGAACGGTCAGCCCTCGTCCGGCGCGCCGCACGGCGAGACGCACGGCCCCTTGCGCCACCACTCCGGCAGCATCGCGATCGCCTCGTCGCCCAGCGGATTCACCCCCGGCCCCGCGGCCAGCGAGTGCCCCACCAGGACGTGCAGGCACTTCACCCGGTCCGGCATGCCACCCGCACTCGGGAAGCCCTCCAGCACCTCGATGGCGTCGCGCCGTGCGATGTAGTCCTCGTGAGCGGCCCGGTACGCGGCGGCCAGCTCGGGGTCCGTACCGAGGCGCTCGGTCATCTCCTTCATGACCCCGTTCGCCTCCAGCGTGCCGATCGCGGACGCGGCGCGCGGGCACGTCAGGTAGTACGTCGTCGGGAACGGCGTACCGTCCTCCAGCCGGGGCTGCGTCTCGACCACGTCCGGGTTGCCGCACGGGCAGCGGTGCGCGATCGCGCGCAGGCCGCGCGGCGGGCGGCCCAGCTGCTGCTGGAACGCGGCGATGTCCGCCTCGGTGGGCGCGGTGGGCTCGGTCTGCGGAGGGGGGGTTTCCATGCCTGCCTAGGTTCTGATCGGGCTGCTCGAACTGCGGTTCTGCAGATGGATGAAGAGAGTCAGTCGCGGTCGGCGCTGTCCACGCCGTCCCAGAGGTTGGAGTGCCACGGCCGACCGGACTCGTCCGTCCTGCCCTCGCGCTCCTTGACCGCGTCGGGGTCGATCACCGTGTAACCGGTCTCCCCGGGAAGAAGGTAGTGCAGGTGCGTACGGGCCAGCTGCCTGATGTACGCGTCGTCCTGGAGGCGCGCCTTCTCGTCGCGCAGCTCCTCGGTACGGGCCTTGGCCTCCTGCGCCAGGCGCTCCTGGTCGGCGATCTCGTCCTGCTGCGAGACGTACTGCCGCATCGGGTACGCGAGCGCGACCACCAGGGAGCAGACGACGAGCGCGAGGAAGGCGGCCCGGCCGGTGAGCCGTGAGCGGCGGGCCTGACGGCGGTTCTGGGACCGGTAGACGCGGGCGGCGGTCTGCTCGCCGAGCAGCCGCAGCCGGGTCGCGGTGGAGAACCGGTCCCGGTCCTTCGCGGCCATGTCTCCGCCTCCCCACTACGCACGTCCGTCCCCGCACACGGTACGGGACCGAGTGCGGGGACGGACGGAGGCCGGGGCACTTGCCCCCGCCGGGCTTGTCAGACCTTGAACCGCGGGAAGGCCGAGCGGCCCGCGTACACCGCGGCGTCGTCGAGGATCTCCTCGATGCGCAGCAGCTGGTTGTACTTGGCGACGCGGTCCGAGCGGGCCGGGGCGCCGGTCTTGATCTGGCCGCAGTTCACGGCGACCGCGAGGTCGGCGATGGTGACGTCCTCGGTCTCGCCGGAGCGGTGGGACATCATGCACTTGAAGCCGTTGCGCTGGGCCAGCTCGACGGCGTCCAGGGTCTCGGTCAGCGAGCCGATCTGGTTGACCTTGACGAGCAGGGCGTTGGCGGAGCCCTCCTCGATGCCGCGGGCCAGGCGCTCCGGGTTGGTGACGAAGAGGTCGTCGCCGACGATCTGCACCTTGGCGCCGAGCTTGTCGGTGATGACCTTCCAGCCGGCCCAGTCGTCCTCGTACAGCGGGTCCTCGATGGAGACCAGCGGGTACGCGGAGACGAGCTCCTCGTAGTACTCGGTCATCTCGGCGGCCGAGCGGGACTTGCCCTCGAACTCGTACTTGCCGTCCTTGTAGAACTCGGACGCGGCGACGTCGAGCGCGAGCGCGATGTCCTTGCCCGGGGCGTAGCCGGCCTCCTTGATGGCCTCGATGATGAGGTCGAGGGCGGCGCGGTTCGACTCCAGGTTCGGCGCGAAGCCGCCCTCGTCGCCGAGACCGGTCGACAGGCCCTTGGTCTTCAGGACCTTCTTCAGCGTGTGGTAGACCTCGGCACCCCAGCGCAGCGCCTCGGAGAAGGACTCGGCGCCGATCGGCGCGATCATGAACTCCTGGATGTCCACGTTGGAGTCGGCGTGCGAACCGCCGTTGAGGATGTTCATCATCGGAACGGGCAGCAGGTGCGCGTTCGGGCCGCCGAGGTAGCGGAACAGCGGCAGGTCCGAGGCCTCGGAGGCGGCGTGGGCGACGGCCAGCGAGACGCCGAGGATGGCGTTGGCGCCGAGCGAGCCCTTGTTCTCGGTGGCGTCCAGGTCGAACATCGCCTGGTCGATCAGGCGCTGCTCGGTGGCGTCGTAGCCGACGAGCTCCGGGCCGATCTGCTCGATCACGGCGAGGACGGCCTTCTCGACGCCCTTGCCCTGGTAGCGGTTGGGGTCACCGTCGCGAAGCTCGATGGCCTCGAACGCACCCGTGGAGGCGCCGGACGGAACGGCAGCACGGCCCGTGCTGCCGTCGTCGAGGCCGACCTCTACCTCGACCGTGGGGTTTCCGCGGGAGTCGAGGATTTCCCGGGCTACGACGACGTCGATGGACGGCACGAGGCATCTCCTTCTGGGATATGACGCTGTTTGTGCAGGGTCGCTTTGGCCTTGCGCCAAGAGCCTAACCGGCCCGGCCCGCTCAGCCCGACGACCGCCCGTCCCCTGGGACGAAAAAGGACCCAAGGGCGCACATTGCCGGGCAAACAGCCAGAAATTTACCGGCCAGTAACTACAACAGTCGAACGGTCCGGCGCTCCCCCGAGCACGGACGGCGGAACCCCGGCCCGGCGCGTACGGGGGAATGCGCGCCGGGCCGGGGTGCTCAGGGAGGAGGGAGCCGCGACTACTTCGTCAGGTGCAGCTGCTGACCCGGGTAGATCAGGTCGGCGTTCTTGACGATGTCCTTGTTCAGCTCGAACAGCTTCTGCCAGCCGCCCTCGACCTTGTGGTCGGCGGCGATCTCGCTCAGGGAGTCGCCGGAGACGACCTTGTACTCGCCGTCACCCTTCTTGACCTTCTCGCCGGTCGGGGTGGTGACGGTCTTCTTCGACTCGGCCTGCGGGGCGGCGGAGCGCTCCGAGCGGGAGGCGGCGGGGGCCTCGGTGCGCTCGCTCTGCTTCGGCTGGGCCTGCTGCGACTGCTGCTTCGGGGCGGCCGGGGCGCTCTGCTGCTCGGAGGCGCCGGAGCTCGCGGTGGAGTTGGAGGAGGAGCCGGTGTCGACACCCGGGTCGACGCCGTCGTTGGTCAGGTTGCCGGCGCCGGCGCAGCCCCAGGCACCCGGGCCCTGCATGTCGAGGAGCCGCTCGGCGGTGGCGATCTGCTGGGCCTTGGTGGCCAGGTCGGCGCGGGGGGCGTACTGCGTACCGCCGGCGGCGGCCCAGCTGGACTGCGAGAACTGCAGACCGCCGTAGTAGCCGTTGCCGGTGTTGATGGACCAGTTGCCACCGGACTCGCACTGGGCGACGGCGTCCCAGGTGGCGACGGAAGCGGCGGAGGCGCCGGTCGCACCCATCAGGGGCACGGCGACAGCGGCACCGGCGACACCGGCGAGCGTGGCGATACGGACGGCCTTGGACGGGCGGCGGTGCTTGCCCTTGCCGGAAAGCAGCATGGAACTTCTCCTCACCGACGCCTACGAGGTGAGCTGTCGGGTTCGGGCCAAGTGAGTTGCCCGGTCGCACGTCCTAGCACGCGACTTCACCCCAAGCCGGTCCTGATGCGTCTTTCGACGATCGGGCCCGGCGCTTACCTGGGTCCCCCGCTCCTGCCTACGGCGCTTTACGCGTCTGTTCCCTTCGACCGACGGCAGGATTCGGCGTGACGGTCGACGGGGCCCGCGGTGCGAGCACTTCCGACCGTAAACATACGCAACCCTCACATTCAAAGATGGACACATCGGACAATCTGCCCGTACTCGCATCTGAAGAACCGTCGTTTCCGCAGGTGGGACGCGATGCGGAAGGGGTCCCCGGGCGCGACACGCCAGTTGACGCAAAGAGACCCATGTCTCACTTACGCATAAGTGGACATAGGTCCCTGAACTGCCCCGATTTTCGAGGCATTTTTAGTCGATTATCAGACTGCCTTCACTGGTCCTTCACATCGAGATCGAGGCTCTGGCCAGGGAGGATGAGGTCCGGGTCGGAGCCGACGGCACCCTTGTTGGCCTCGTAGAGCGCGGGCCAGCCGCCGGGAACTTTCTGTGCGTCAGCAATCGACCAGAGGTTGTCGCCGGGCCGGACGGTGTACGTGCCGTCAGCCGCCGGCTCGGCCGTGTCGCGCGCGTCGCCGCCGCCGCGGGAAGCGTGCCGGCCCGACTCACGGTTGCCGCCGTCCGTGCCGCGGCTCCCCTCGGCGGCCGACGCGCCGCGGTGCTTGCCGCCCACGCCACTGGACGAGTCGGGCGCACCGGACGCATCACGGGGCGTACCGGAGGGCGCGTCAGGGGACGGGGTGGTCGATCCGGAGGGCTTCGGGGACGGCGAGGTCTTCCCCGACGGCTTGCCGGCCCCCTGCGCGCCGTCCGCGCCGTCCGCGCCGTCCACGCCGTCCACGGCGTCCGTGCCGTCCGAGGTGCTCCCGGACGGCGTGGCGTCGCCGGACGGGTCCGCCGACGCGCCATCAGCCGGCTTCGCGCTCCCGGCCGGGTCCTCGGCGGGCAGGGAGCCCGGGTCGACCCCCGGCAGCGTCCCGTCCACCGCGAGGCCGGAGATGACCGCGCAGCTGGGCCAGGCCTTCGGCCCCCGGTCGTCCAGGACCTTCTCGGCCACCTCTATCTGCTGCGCCCGGCTGGCGAGGTCGGCGCGCTCCGCGTACGCCTCACCGCCGTACGCCTTCCAGGTCTCCGGCGAGAACTGCAGGCCGCCGTAGTAGCCGTTCCCGAAGTCGGCGCTCCACGCGCCGCCGCTCTCGCACTCGGCCACCCGGTCCCAGGTCGTCGCGTCGGCCGCGTGCGCACCGGACGCGCCGAGCAGCGGGATGGCGATGGCCGATCCGGTCACGCCCGCGGCGACGACGATGGCGGGTGCCTGACGGGGCCGACGGTGTCTGCCGTTCGCGGAGCCCATGGGGTTGCCTTCCGTGTGACTGACGTGTGACTGGTGAGTCGAACGGTGAACCTAGCGGGACTCGAACGCGCGTCACAAGTCGATGCAGCGCAGATCACGTGAAAGTCACAGAATTGACGGGGCGTCATATTCTGCCCGGGTGAGCCCCGGCGTGAACTCCACCGGGAGCGTGCGAAGTCCACGCATGATGAGCCCGCCACGCCACCGCAAATCGGTAGGTTCTACCGCAAGCCGCAGGTCCGGAAGGCGGGTCAGAAGCGTGGCGAGCGCGGTCTGTCCCTCCAGCCGGGCGAGCGGCGCGCCGAGGCAGTAGTGGATGCCGTGCCCGTATCCGAGGTGCTGATTGTCACGCCGTGCGAGGTCGAGCGTGTCGGGATCCTCGAAGCGCTCCGGGTCGCGGTCGGCCGCGGCGAGCACCACGAGCACCGGGTCCCCGGCCGCGATGTCCTCGCCGCCGAGCGTCAGCGGCTCGGTGGCGAACCGCCAGGTGGCCAGCTCCACCGGGCCGTCGTACCGCAACAGCTCCTCGATCCCGGTCTCCAGCAGCCCGCTCTCCCCCGAGTCCAGGGAGAGCTGGAGCCGTTCGCGCTGCCCGGGGTTGCGCAGCAGGGCGTAGACCCCGTTGCCGATGAGGTTGACCGTGGTCTCGAAGCCGGCGAAGAGCAGGATGAAGGCCATGGCCGCGGCCTCGTTCTCGGTGAGGTGCTCGCCGTGGTCGCTGGCCCGGATCAGCCCGGAGATCAGATCGTCCCCGGGGTTCTCCCGCTTGCGGTGGATCAGTTCGGCGAGATAGCCGCGCATCTTCTTCACCGACCGGGCCACCCCGCCGCGCGGGCCGCCGCCGTGGCGGATCATCATGCCCGCCCAGTCCCGGAAGTCGTCCTGGTCCTCGCGCGGGACGCCGAGCAGATCGCAGATCGCGTAGATGGGGAGCGGGAAGGCGAAGTCATGGATGAGGTCCGCCTTCCCCTCCGCGACGAAGCGGTCGATGAGCCGGTCCGTCAGTTCCTGTACGCGCGGTGCGAACTCGGCGACCCGGCGCGGGGTGAACGCCTTGGAGACGAGGCGGCGCAGCCGGGTGTGGTCCGGCGGGTCGATGTTCAGCAGATGCGTCATCAGCTCCGCCTTGCGCTCCCCCGGGATGCCCGTCTTCCCCTTGGCGTGCGCCGGCTCGGCGTGGTGCGCCGGATTCTTGGAGAGCCGGGAGTCGGCGAGCGCCTGCCGCGCGTCCGCGTACCGGGTCACCAGCCAGGCCTCGACACCGCTGGGCAGCGCGGTCCGGTGCACGGGACTGTGCTCGCGCAGCCAGGCGTACGCCGGGTACGGGTCGGTGGCGAACTCCCAGGTGAAGAGTTCGGGCGCGCCGGCGGGGCAGGCGGCGGGCTGATCGGCGGGGCGGTCGGCGGGGCTGTGGTTCACCCCCCGACGTTATCCGCTGCCCCCGGACGCCCTCCGGCGCCCTCCGCCGCTGTCCGGCGTCAGGCGTTGCCCTCCGCCGCCCTGATGGCGTCCCGGTAGGCGCGGCCCGCGGCCCGCAGTGCGGCCTCGGGGTCGATGCCGTCCTGCTCGGCCCGTACGGCGAGGGCGAGGAGCTCGTAGCCGATGCCGTCGCCGGTGGGGAGCGGCACGTCGAGCCTCGCGGTACGGACCCGGCCGGCCAGCTTCGCCGCCAGCGCCAGGCCGGGCTGGCCGAGCGGGACTCCGTCGGTGACCGAGTCGCGCCGCTTCTCGATGGCCTTGGTGCGCAGCCAGTGCGCGTGGACGTCCTCCGGGGTCTCGGCGCTCTCGTCGCCGAAGACATGCGGGTGGCGGTGGATCAGCTTCTCGACGAGGGTCGCGGCCACGTCGTCGACGGAGAACGGCTCCGCCCCGTCCTCGGGGCGGCCTTCCTCGGCGATCCTGGCGTGGAAGACGACCTGGAGGAGTACGTCGCCGAGCTCCTCGCGCAGCTCGTCGCGGTCGCCGTCCTCGATCGCCTCGACGAGTTCGTACGCCTCCTCGATGGCGTACTTGGCGAGGCCCTTGTGGGTCTTCTGCGAGGTCCACGGGCATTCGATCCTGATCCGGTCCATGACCTGGACCAGATCGAGGAGCCGGGCGCCCGGCAGGTCGTACGAACCGGGCAGCAGCTCCAGGTCCGGCATCCGCACCCGGCCCGAACCGGCGAGCCGTGCCAGACCGTCGGTCAGCGGCTGGTCGCCCTCGCCGCCCGCCAGGACGACGACGGACCGGCCGCCCGCACAGGCGTCGACGAGCTCCTGCGCGGAGGGCGCGGAGTGCTCGACGGTGACGCCCGCCTCACGCAGATACGGCAGCTGCGGGTGGTCCGGCTCGGCGCAGAGCACCCGGTCGGCGGCGTGCAGCGCCTGCCAGGCGGGCCAGGACAGGAGTCCGGGCGCGACACGGTGGCTGGCGGTGAGCAGAACGATACGGCCGGGGTCTTCAGCGTTCACCGTTCGAATCTACCGCGGTCGCTCCCGCCGCCCGTGCCGCGGCCGGTCAGCACCCTTCTAGGGCGTGTTTCGAAAGTAGCGTCGTCCGCCCGGAGGGCGGGGTCGGGGGCGTCCGGCGCGTGCGATCGCAAGGCGGAGGGAGGAGAGCGCAGCGGGCTGCGCCGACGACCGACAACGCGGCGAGCGTGCGTGCCGGACGCCCCCGACCAGGCGGGACTTTCGAAACACGCCCTAGGCGTTGGCACCGGCCGGCTTGGTGACCCGGTTGATCCAGGGGGCCTTGTAGTCGGCGAGCTGGGTCTGCTTGTCGTCCCAGGCGCCGTAGCGCGGATTGACGTCGACGCGCAGTGCCTTCGACGCCTTGCTGAGCGCCTCGCCGACGGCCTGCTGACCGGCGGGCTGCTGGAGGTCGGCGCCGAGCGCCTGGGCCAGCTTCGTCAGCTGGACCTGCTCGCGCAGGACGGAGTCGATCTGGTCGGGGGCGACCCAGCTCTGCTGGAGCATCGCCGTCCGCAGCCCCGCCTCGCCGCCGGTCTGTGCCGCCGCGGCCTTGCGCATCTGCTGGATCTCGTTGCGGCTGACGCTCACGCCCGCGTCCTGTGCGGCCCGGTCCACGACCCGGTCGAAGATCATGCTGTGCAGCTTGGCCCGGCTGAGCTGCCCGGACTTGTCGATGAGCTGGGAGGCGTCCCTCGAATCGCGCTGGGCCTCGCGTACGGACGCCACCTGGCTCTGCAGCGTGGAGACCTCGATCCGGTCCCCGCCGACGACGGCCGCGGCGCCCGGGTGGGCCTCGCTGCCGCAGGCGGTCAGGAGTGGGGCGCCGACGAGCAGGGCGGCGGAGACGGTGAGCGCGGTGCGACGGCGGCGGTGCAAAGGAACCTCCCGGGGAGACTTTGTGCATCAGTGCACAAGACCTTGCGGTGATCGATGTTAGGCAGTGGACGTGGCCGGGGCCACCGATTCGACCAACGATTCGGGAGGAGTTGGGGATGTGGGCCCGGTCCGGGCCGCTCAGGGCACGCGTTCGGCCGACGGGGCCGGGGTGTCCGGCCGCAGCATGATCGTGCGCGAGACGACGAAGGTGATCGGGATGGCCGCCGCGGCCGCGACCAGTGGCGCGTACCGGCTGCTGAACCCGGCGAGGTCGACCAGCAGATAGACACCGCCGGTCGTGATGACGAAGTTGGCCGCGTTGGTGAGCGGGAAGAGCAGGAACTTCCGCAGGGTGGGACGGGTCCGGTAGGTGAACCAGCAGTTCAGGAAGAAGGAGCCGGTCATGCTCAGCGCGAAGGCGATCACATGCGCGGCGATGTAGGGCAGCCACGTCAGCAGGACGAGGTAACAGCCGTAGTACGTGCCGGTGTTCACCACTCCCACGAGGGCGAATCGGGCCATCTGTGCCGTGACCGTCATCGGCGTACGAACTCCTGGGGCTCTCGTATCCTCTGCGGCGCCTCGGTGTTCGTGGCCTTCACCAGGAAGTGCGGGCGCCTCTTCACCTCGTAGTAGATACGGCCGACGTACTCGCCGACCACCCCGGCCATCACCATCTGGACCCCGGCGAGCGCCGTGACCACGACGATCAGGGTGACATAGCCGGGGGTCTCCACTCCCTGCACCAGGGCGACGCCGACGATCCACGCCGCATACGCGAAGGCCACGGACAGCAGCAGCATGCCCAGGTAGAGCGCGGCACGCAGCGGTTTGTTGTTGAAGGACAGCAGCCCGTCGAGACCGTAATTGAGCAGCTTTCCGAAGGTCCAGGCGGAACTGCCCTGTTCGCGGACGGCATTCTCGTAGCTGAAGGTCGTCGTACGGAATCCCACCCAGGCGAAAAGGCCCTTGGAGAACCGGTTGTATTCGGTGAGTTCCAGTACGGCGTCGACGGTGCGGCGGGACAGCAGCCGGAAGTCCCCGACGCCGTCGACCAGCTCCACGTCCACCAGGCGGTTGATCAGCCAGTAGTAGGCGCGGGCGCTGAAGGTGCGGGTGACACGGTCGCCCTTGCGGGTGCGGCGGGCGATCACCTGGTCGTAGCCCTGCGCGTGCTCCTGGAGCATCCGGCCCACGAGCTCGGGCGGGTGCTGCAGGTCGGCGTCCATGATGACCACGGCGTCGCCCTCGGCGTGCTGGAGACCGGCCAGCATGGCGGCCTCCTTGCCGAAGTTGCGGCTGAAGGAGACATAGCGGACCCGCGGGTCGGCGGCGGCCAGCTCCTGGAGGATCACCAGGGTCCGGTCCGCACTGCCGTCGTCGACGAACACCAGCTGGAATTCATGTCCGAGCCCGGTCATTTCGTCCGTGACACGTTCATGGAAGCGTTCGAGGATCTCTTCCTCGTTGAAACAAGGCACCACCAGCGAGATCAGCACGGATGTACATCAGCGCGGCCAGATGTCGGAACTCGATGCAGCACGTGGCCGAGGGACGTCCATTACGTGAACTGACCTATTCCGGAACGGGTTTGAGCGTTCGGAGCTGGCATATTCCTGCGTATGCCGACTTCCCGTCCCCGCCTGTGCGCGGGCTCGCTCGCCGCGCTGCTCACCGTCGCCGCGGTCTGCGCGGGTGACGCCGTGGCGCGCGTCTTCCCGTTCGGGCCGCACACGCGCAGCGTCAACGACCTGGGCAATCAGTTCGTGCCGTTCCACGCCCGGCTGTGGGACCTGCTGCACCAGAACGCCGACGGCGGGCTGCTGCTCAACTGGTCCTCCGGGTACGGGACGAGCTTCCTGCCGGATCTCGGCACCTATCTGACCAGCCCGTTCGCCCTGCTCGTCGGGGTCTTCCCGCGCGACCGGATCGATCTCGCGGTCTATGTGGTCACGGTCCTGAAGATGGCGTCGGCGGCGGCGCTGATGGCCCTGTTCCTGCTGACGCTGCGCGGTGGGCGCTGGTGGGCGGCCGGGGCGCTCGGCGCCTCGTACGCGCTGTGCGGCTGGTCGGTCGCCGAGGCCTCGTACAACCCGATGTGGCTGGACGGGCTGGTCGCCCTGCCGCTGCTCTGCCTGGTCGCCGAGTGGGCCCGTACGGGACGGCACCGGATCGCCGGTCCGCTGCTCGTCGCGGTGGTGTGGGCGGCCAACTTCTACACGGCGTACATGGCGACGCTCGGTGCCGCCCTGGTACTGGCCGTCCGGCTCTTCACCGAGCGGGACGACCGGCGGGCGGTGGTCCGGGGGCTGGTGCGGGCCGTCTGCACGGTCGGGGTGGGCGTCGGGCTCTCGGCACCCGTGCTGCTCCCCGTCTACCTGGGCACCAAGCACGCCTACCCGGGCTGGGACCGTACGTTCGCGCCCGCCGCCTGGCCCGATGTCCTCGCCCGGCTGCTGCCCGCCACGTACAGCTTCTTCACCCCGGCCCTCTTCCTGGGCACCGGCACCCTGCTGCTGGCCTGTGCGCTGGCCTTCCAGCGGTCCGTGCCGGGGCGCGAGCGGTGGGCGTGGGCGGGGCTGGTGGCCGTGGTCGCGCTGTCCTTGCAGTGGGGCCCGACGCATCTGCTCTGGCACGCCTTCGCCACGCCCAACGGCAGTCCGTACCGGCAGACGTTCGTGCTGGCCGGGCTGGTGGTGATCGCCGCCTGGGTCTCGGTCTCGTACGGCCGGCCGGGGCGGCGGGCGCTGCTCGGCGGGGTCGTGGTCCTGGTGCTGCTCGCGGCCGGGGCCGGTTTCAGCGACCTGGTCACCGGGTGGACGTATCCGCTGTTCGCGGTGGGTCTGGTGGCTGCGGCCTGCGCTCTGGTGCTGGTCGGGCGGGGCCGGAGGCTCGCGGCGCTGGCCGCCGTGCTGCTGATCGGCGCACAGGCCGGGCAGGCCGCCGCGGCCACCGCGTACTTCGACCGGCAGCGGCTGAACCGGCTCGACGACTATGCGCCCTGGGGCGAACGGCAGCGGACCCAGGCGGCCGTGGTCGCGGGCGCCGACGGCTGGCCGGGCTACCGCACGGACCCCGGCCGGGAGCAGACCACCGCGAACGATCCGCTGCTGGTGGGCGGGCAGGGCGGCGCGTACTACAGCAGCCACACGCCCGCCGTGCTGACCCGCACGATGCGTGCGCTCGGCGGCGGGTGGACGTCGAACGGCCGGGCCGTGCAGAGCCTCGACAACCCGGTCACGGACGCGGTCTTCTCGGTCGGCGCGCGGGTGCGCGGGCCGCGCGATCCGCACCAGGGGGCGAACGTCCCGGACGACCGGCCGGTGACGGTGAGCCGTGCCGAGGCGCCGCCGCTGGTGACGGTGCGCGGGCCGGGCGGGCCGGTGCCGTACGGCCGTTCGCCGTTCCGGAACCAGGAGCAGCTGCTCGGCTCGCGGGTCTACACGGTGCCGACGACGGCGCTGCGGGCGGCGGACGGCGGCGCGGTGACCGACAGGGGGGCGTACGACTACCGGGTGGGGCGCGGCACGTACACGCTGACCGCCGCCTGCCCGGCGGGCACCGAGGCGTATCTGTGGTCGCCCGACATGTTCGGCCGGGCACGGCTCGGCGACGGCCCGGAGGTCGAGTTCAAGGGGCAGCTGCCGGCCAGGCGTGCCGCGATGCAGCACCTGGGCACGGTCGGCGGGGCCGGGAGCGTGCGGGTCACGCTGACCCCGGTGCGCGCCGGGACCGTGCCGCACCGGGCGATCGGCTGTCTGGACCGGTCCCGGCTGGCCTCGGCGGTCACCGGGCTGAAGCGCACCGGCGCGACCGCCGTCCACGTCACCGGCCACGGCGTCCGGGCCGAACTGCCGCCCGGCACCACCGGAACGGTCGTCATCGCCGCGCCCCGGATCGCGGGCTGGAGCTGTCAGGGCCGCCCCGCGGACAGCTATCTGGGCCTGGTCGCCACCCCGGCCCCGGCCGGCGGCACGGCGGTCGACTGCACGTTCCGGCCCCCGGGCCTGCGGGCGGGCGCGGTGGCCGGGGCGGGCGCGCTGGCCGTCCTCGTACTCGGCGGGCTGGTCCTCGCGCACCGGCGACGGGGCGCGGGGGCCGGGCGGCCCGGCCCCGACCGCTCGCCGCAGCACGCCGGGGCTCCGCAGCCCGTGGACGCCTGACCGGGCCGGTGGTCAGCCGCCCCGCACCTCCACCTGCCGGTCGAGCCGGCGGCGCAGCTCCACCGGCAGCGGGTGGTGGGGCCCGTAGGCCCGCTCGGCGTCGTACAGCAGCGCCTGGAGCTGTACGCGCGCCGTCACATGGTCGCCGAGCGCGAGCAGCAGGTGCGCGATGCGGTTGCGGATCTCGAAGGAGCGGGCCGGGTCGCCGCCCGTGCCGCGGTGGTTCTCGTAGTACGGGAGGACCGCGCGGTACTCCGCGAGCGCGGCGGCCGGTTCGCCGAGCTGTTCCAGGCACTGGGCCGCGTCGTAGCGGAACTGGAGCGTCTGCGCGTCGGCCGGGCCGGCCTCCGCCGCGCGGTCGTCGGCGAGGCGGCGCAGCTCGGGCAGGGCGCGGCGGTACTGGCCGTCGTCCATCAGCGTCGCCGCGTACTGCTTGCGCAGGATGCGGACCACGGCGGAGTCCTCGCCGTGCTGTTCGGCTGCGACCGGGAGGATCGAGCCGAGGATGTCCACGGCCTGGGTGATCCGGCCCTCGCCGAGCAGCTTCTTGACGTCGTCGACGGCGGCGGCCACGTCGGGCCGGGCCGCGGGGGCGGGCGGGGCCGGCGGCGGGGGCGGGGCGGCGGCCCGGTCGGGCCACGGGGCGTGCGGGCGCAGGAACGGGCGGGTCGGGTCGAGCGGTCCGACGGAGAGCCCGGTGCCCGGCGAGGGGAGCAGCGGGGCGAGGTGTTCGTACACCTCCTGGGCGCCGGACGGGCGGTGCTGCGGGTCCTTGGCCAGCAGCCGCAGCACCAGTGCTTCGAGCGGCTCGGGGATGTCGGGCCTGATCCGGCGGACCGGGACCGGCGGCTCGTAGAGGTGGCGGTGCAGCACCCCGAGGGCGGTGGTCCCGGCGAACGGCACCTCGCCGCTGAGCAGCTCGTGGAGGAGCACGCCGAGGGCGTACAGATCGGTGTACGGGCCGACGGCGCCGCCCATCGCCTGCTCGGGGGCCATGTAGGCCGGGGAGCCGATCGGCGAACCGGTGTGGGTGAGCCGGGTGGTGTCGGTGTCCAGGACGGAGGCGACGCCCAGGTCGAGGACGGTGACGGTGCCGTCCGGGCGCACCATCACATTGCGGGGCTTGAGGTCGCGGTGGACGATCGGCACCGCGTGCACGGCGCACAGGACGGCGCAGAGCTGGGCGGCGACCGCGACGGACCACTGCCAGGGGTACGGGTCGTGCTCGGCGAGATGGTCGGAGAGGTCGGCGCCCTCGACGTACTGCATGACGAGGAACAGGTCGTCGCCGTCGCTGCCCGCGTCGTGGACGGTGACCAGGCCCGGGTGGTCGACCTGGGCGGTGACGCGGCACTCGCGGACGAAGCGGCGGCGCAGCTCGCCCGCGGCCTCGCTGCCGATGGGGCCGGTGACCCGGTCGGGGCGGAGCAGCTTCACCGCGACGCGGCGGTCCAGGCGCTGGTCGTAGGCCGTCCAGACCTGGCCCATGCCGCCCTGGCCGAGGATGGTCGCCAGTTGGTACCGCCCGCCGATGAGTCGTCCGCTCACCGGCCCTCCTCCTTGCGGAGGTAGTCGCTCAGCTCGTCGAGCTCGGCGCGGACCTGGTCGATGCGGTGAGGCTGGGGCTGGGGTTGGGGCTGGGGTTGGGGGTGCGGCTGCGGCTGCGGCTGCGGCTGCGGCTGCGGCTGCGGCTGCGGCTGCGGCTGCGGTGAAGGCTGGGGCTGCTGTGAAGGCTGGGGCTGCTGTGCCGGTTGTATCGGCGGCGCGGGGGCGGGCGCGGGCATGGGTGCGGGTCCGGGGACGGGGACGGGGACGGGGGCGGGTTCGGAGGCGGACATTCGCATCGGCACCGTGGGCGCGTACCCGTAGCCATAGCCGTATCCGTTGCCGTATCCCGGCACCGGGGCCCCGTACCCGCCCGTCCGATGCTGCTTCGAGAGCCGTTCGTAGTGGCGGACGTCTCCGACCAGGTAGTACGCGATCGAGCCCGCCATCGTCACCAGCAGCAGCGGGATGAGGACGTTGTCGATGCCGGTCGGCTCGTCGCTGCCGTCCCGGCCGAGGATCGGCAGGAGCACGCAGACGAACACGAATCCGGCCCCGGTCAGCCACCAGTCGGACGCCCGGCGGCGCACGATCGCGAGCCGGAGCAGCGGGCTCCACAGCAGGATCCCGAGCGAGCACACCGAGAGCGCGACGAAGAGCACGCGCATCGAGACGATCCAGGCCCGGCTGGGAACCCGGCGCGGCGGCGTCGGCGGATGACCCGGGGCGTACATGGCTGCTCCTGGAGACCTGGTCGTTGAACATCCGCGCACACGCTCCGTGCGCGCAGATCCGAGCGTAAAGGGCGACACCGACAACCGGCCCCGGGTTGTACGGATCCGCTGTGGTTCACCTCACCCCGGCGCGACCGTGCCGTCCGTCAGCCCGTCGTACATCCCCTGGACGAGTTGTCCGCCGAGCCGGCCGGTCAGCCTCAGGGCGTCCTCGAACTCGGCCAGGGCACGGAACCGTTGCCCGTAGCGCTGCTGCTCGGCGAGCGGCAGCCGCGGCAGTTGGAGGCGGCGGGCGTCCAGCCGGGTGGCGGTGGAGGCGTAGCTGCTGGCCTGGCGGTTGTTGGCGGTGCCGCGCAGGAACCCGGCCAGGAACCAGGGGTCGATGGCGGTCGGATCGGGGCGCAGCAGCTGGAGGTTGCGGCCCAGCGCGGCGCCCGCGGTGGCGTCGTCGACGACGCGGGCGACGGAGCCGCCGCCGAGCACGGGCACGACGACGTCGCCCGGTTCGACGAGGACCGGCTCCTCGGCGGGCCCGTCGACGGGCAGGCTTCCCGAAGGGGCGGTGGAGCCGAGGACGTCGTGTTCGGTGAGGACGGGCCCGGGGCCGGTGCCGGAGCCGCCGGTGCGGAGCTGGAGGGCGCCGGCGCGGGCGAGTTCGCCGACGGTGGTGAGCGGCCAGTGCGCCGGTTCGGAGGGGGTCACGGCCGAGGGGGTGAGGGTGCCGGTGAGGCCGAGCGTCTCGGTGAGCCGTTCCCGTACGCGGATCAGCTCGGCGGGACCGCCCGCGGCGGCCGGCGGCGGCAGATGGCGGGCGGGGGCCAGGTCCACGTCGTCGTCGAGGAGTTCGATGACGGGTACGGCGCGGCCGGCGCCGGGGCGGTCCGCGGCTGGGTGACCGGCGTCCTCGAAGGACTTCCAGGCGTCGAGCACGGCGCCGTGCACCGCCTGCCAGTCGAGCCGGTCGCGCCCGCCGGCGGGGGCGGCCGGAGCCGGGCCCGCCGAAGGCGATTCGGCGGGTTCGGCGGTGTCGACGAGCAGTAGTTCGGGCGAGGGGTGCAGGCCGCTGCCGGGCTTGCGGAGCACCCAGAGGTGGAGCGGGATGCCGTACGGGGGTGCGGCGCCGGCCGGGAGCGCGATGACGGCGCGCAGGGCGCCGCGGCGCAGCAGATCGGCGCGGATCCGGCGGCCGGAGCGGCGGGAGGCGGCGGCCGGGGGCATCAGGAGTACGGCGGTGCCGCCCTCGCGCAGATGGGCCAGGGCGTGCTGGACCCAGGCGAGTTCGGACTCGGTACGGGCCGGGAAGCCGTACTCCCAGCGCGGGTCGTAGGCGAGCTCGTCGTGGCCCCAGTTGCGTTCGTTGAACGGCGGGTGGCAGAGCACGGCGTCGGCGGCGAGCTGCGGAAAGGCGTCGGCGCGCAGGGTGTCGCCGGTCCGTGCCGCCAGGGCGCAGCCGGTGTCGGTGTGCAGGGCGAGTCGCAGCGCGGTGAGCGCGGCGAGGTCGAGGTCGTTCTCCTGGGCGTACAGGGCGGCCGGGCGGCCGACGGCGCGCAGCAGGGCGCCGGTGCCCGCGGCCGGGTCGAGGACCGTGCGGGCGGGCCGCTCCCCCGTCTCCACCAGGGCGGCCATGAGTTCGGCGAGTCCGGGCGGGGTGAGGGTGTACTGGCGCGGGTTGGCGTCCAGTTGACGGCCGAGCAGGAACTCGAAGGTCTCCTGGATCCCGGTCCCGGCGGCGAGTTCGGCGGCGGCGCGGAGCAGCGGAACGGACGGGAGCAGTTCGGCGGGGCTCGGGGCGTGTACGGCTCGCCCGGCTTCCGCCGCCGGTCCGAAGCGGGTGGTGAGCACCTTGTCGACGGCGAGGGAGAGCACGCCGGCCATCCCTTCGTCCGACACGGCGGTGATCTCCGGCCAGGTCCTGGGGCTGGTCCGCAGGAGCAGCAGGGCGCAGCCGGTGTGGACCAGGGCGGGGACGGCACCGGCGGGGTGGCCGGCGAGCTGCTGCCAGACCCGTTCGCGCAGCGGGACCTCGGCGAGCTTCCCCTGGTCGCGGAGCCATCGCTCGACCTCGGGCAGCGCGAAGGACGGGCTCGACTCGGTGCCGCCGACGGGCTTGGGGAAGTCGGCGTGGCGGCGGCGCCAGTTGCTGACCGCGGCGCGTCCCACCCCCGCCAGCCGTGCGATCCCGGCCGCGGTCACCTCTGTCGAGTTCTCCGACACTGACTGTCTCCCTGGTCCTGGCGCTCGTCCCGGTACTGGCTTGTCGGCGAGCATACCGACCCGGTTCACACGACATCGATTCACAGCGTGCATCAACCCATCCATCGTGAATCGTGTTGACTCGGTTCACAAGCCCTGGTCTTATTGACTCGTCGCTGCACGACAGCGATGCACGGAACCGCTCACCACTCATCTCTGTTTTTGCCGGAGGGCACAGCCATGTCCCAGTTCACGCAGCCGCCGCAGTCCCCGCAGCCCCAGCAGCCGTACGCCCCGGCCCAGACGCCGGGCGTGCGCCCGGCCCGCAACGGACTGGGCATCGCCGCCCTCGTCCTGGGTGTCATCGGCGCCGTGTCCGGCCTGATCCCGTTCCTGTTCTGGCTGGCGGGCATCCTCGGCCTCATCGCCCTGGTCCTGGGCCTGGCCGGCCGGGGCCGCGCGAAGCGCGGCGAGGCCACCAACAAGGGGATGACCACCTTCGGCGCCGTACTCGGCCTGATCTCGCTGATCCTCGCGGTGGTGGGTGCGGTGATCACGTTCAAGGCCGTGGACGACGCCGTGAACGACCTCAACAAGGCGGTGTCGGACACCACGGCCTCCGCGAAGCCGAAGCCCGGCGGGGACTCCGCCAAGGGCGGGGGCTCGGACAAGGGCGACGCGGACAAGAAGAAGGAGACCGGCGAGGCGCTGGAGGCCGGTGACTCGGCCGTGTACGACGACGACCTGACGGTCACGGTCGGCGACGCCACCTCGTACACCCCGGACGCGTACGCCGCCGGACACACCAAGGGCCAGAAGGCCTACCGGGTCGCCGTCGTCATCGAGAACGCGGGCAAGGAGAAGTTCGACTCCGCGCTCGTCAGCGTCTCGGCGCGGGCCGGCCAGGACGGCGTGGACGCCGAGCAGATCTTCGACAACAAGGTCGGCGCGGGCTTCAGCGGCACGGTCCTGCCGGGCAAGAAGGTCACGGTCCAGTTCGCCTTCGACGCCCCGGCGGACGCCAGGAACCTGACCGTCGAGGTCAACCCCGGCTTCACGTACGACGCCTCGCAGTGGGACCTGAAGCTCTGACCGTCCTTCTGGGACCGGACAGAACGAACCGGAGAGACCGGAGCCGCCCGGTCACCCTCTCCATGGGCGCGGCAGGCACGATGGAGCTGGTACGGACGGGCGGCACCGTCCGCACCCGGTCGGACGCCGCGATGCTCCGGACGACCGCCACCACCGGCCTCGCCGGCCACTGGGTGAGGCCCACCACCGCCGACCGGCACGCGAAGCCGGCCGAACACTACTGCGACCGGGAGACCTTCCTCGGCCTCCTCGCACCGAAGACCGGAACGGCCCGCAAGAGGCACCCTGACCGTCACCGGCGGGACGGCCGACGGAAAGTGGACGGCGGACATCGCCACCGACGGCAAACCCTTCCTGCTCAAGCTGAACCTGAAACCGCCCCACCCACACGGCGCATCGGGACACGACACCGACCACACCGCCCCCGTGACAGTCGAATTCTCCGAATTCGACAAGCCGTTCAAGGCAACCAAGCCGAAGCCCTGAACCCTTCAAGCCACACAACAGAGCAACGGAACCCGCCCACCCCAGGGCGGGTTCCGTGCACCCCGGACTCCCTGGCCCCTCTGCTCACCCGCCGCACTGCTCCAGCATCGCCGTCTTGTCGGCGGCGGTGACCGGCAGTCCGTACTTCAGGGACACCTGCGCGAACCGCACCGCGTACGAGCAGCGGACCGGCTTGTACGGCGGCAGCCAGGAAGCCGGCCCCGAGTCGCGCTTGGCGTTGTTGGCCGGCCCGTCCACCGGGATGAGGTTGAGCGGGTCGTTGGCGATCTGCTGCCGCTTGGCCTCGTTCCAGCGCGAGGCACCCATCTGCCAGTCGTACGAGAGCGGCATGACGTGGTCGATCTGGACCTTGGTGGCCTGCTGCTTGCGCCAGTCGATGGTGGAGCCGGTGTACGGGTCCTTGAGAGTCATCGACACGACCACACAGTCCGAACCGGACCGGAAACGGAGGTTCTGGCCATCGCGACGAATCAGATCGTTTCGAGTGTCGCACCCGTTCCTCGCAAGTGGCACGCCGTCGGCCGTGTCCATCCACGCATAGCCGAACTTGTCCCGCGCGTAACCGGTCTTCGGCCCTCGCCCCTTCGTCGCCACCTTCTCGATGACCTTCCGCCCGGCTGCCCGGTCCGCCTCGGACGTGAGCGGCGCGAGCCCCGGCTTCGTACCGTCGGCGTTGTCGAGCGGACTGGCCCCGAACCCGGTGACGGCCTGTCCGCCGTCGTCCCCCTCGGAGGGCGAGGGCTCCGGGTCACAGCCGGCCAGGGCCAGCACCGCCGCCACGCCGAGGGCGGGCAGCATCACTCGGTAAGCGCGGGGAGATATCACTCGGAACCGTCCTGACGGAGAGAAAGCCGAACCTGGGAATCCTACGGAGGCCTTCTCCCGGCGGACATGCACATGCCGATGGGCCAGGCGATTGCGACCTGAATCACACATCAACCGAGTCGCCGGACCGCCGGGGCACTTAACATACATCCATGTATGTTACCTAGATGTATGATTCTCCCGTACGCACCCCCTCCGTCCCCGGAAGGTCAGACACATGGGCTTCTACGGCCGCCAACGCACGCTTGCCGATCTGGAACGCCGCACACTGCGCATCCGGGAGTCCGGAACGGGACAGCTGCTCGCCGTACGCGGCCGCCGGCAGGTGGGGAAATCCCGGCTCTTCACACGCTTTGTCGAGCAGTCGGGACTGCCGTACCTCTACTTCTCCGCGGTGAAGAACGCACCGCCCGCCACCCAGCTCCAGGCCCTCACCGCCGAGCTGCACACCTCGACGACCCCGCTCGCCGATGCCGATTCCCTCTTCTCCGCTCCCCCCAGCGACTGGCGGGACGCACTGGGCAGGATCGCCGTCGCCTGCCGCAGCACCCCTTCCGTCGTCGTCATCGATGAGTTCCCGTGGGCCGCCGGGGCGGATCCGACCCTGGAGGGGCAGCTCCAGAACGCCTGGGACCGTCGGCTGGAGAGCACCCCCGTTCTCTTTGTACTGATCGGCTCCGATGTCGGAATGATGGAGCGGCTGACCGAGCACGACAGGCCGCTCTACGGCCGGGCCAGGAGCACCACCGTCGCCCCCTTCGACCCCGCCGAATGCGCCGAAGCCCTGGGCAGCGGAGGGAACCCGCTGGCCGCCTTCGACACCGCGCTCATCACAGGGGGTTACCCACGCCTCGTGCTGGACCGCGCACGCGCGCACAGCACCCGGGCGTTCGTGCACGAACAACTCGGTGACGAGAACAGCGATCTGGCCGTGATGGGGCAGCGGTCCCTCGACGCCGAATTCCCCGACGCACAGCAGGCGCGGCGCGTCCTGTCCGCGATGGGGGGTGCCGACATCGGAGTCAGCACTTTCACCCAAGTCGTCGGAAGGCTTCCCGAGGAAGGGGGCACCGCGCACACAGCAGTCACCAGGGCCATAAAGATGCTCGCCGACAAAGGGGTGGTCAGCGTCGACGTACCGGTCGGCGCGCCGGCGAATAGCAGGCTGCGGCGCTACCGCATCGACGACCCGTACCTGCGTTTCTGGTTCCGCTTCGTCGAGGAACAGCAGGCCCACATCGCCCGCGGCCGACCGGACATCGCCCGCGCGGCCTTCGACCGGGGCTGGCCGAGCTGGCGGGGCCGCGCCGTCGAGCCACTCATCCAGGAAGCGGTGTACCGGCTCAGCCCGGAGCTACCGGGCCTGGAGGACGCCGGGCGGGTGGGGAGCTGGTGGAACCGCGGCAACAGCCAGGAGTACGACATCGTAGTCCCCGCCGCCTCGGGGAAGCGCACGCTGCTCCTCGGCTCGGTCAAGTGGCGCGAGACCAAGCGTTTCAGCGACCGCGAACTCTCCCACCTCGCCGAGGCCCGATCTGCTGTACCGGGCGCCTCGGCGGCCCCGCTGCTGGCAGTGTGCCCGGCAGGGGTCGCGGACGGCGTACACCCGGATCTGACACTCACCCCTGCGGATCTGCTGGGCGCCTGGGGCGCGTGAGGAGTTCCTCCCCCGGGGTGGCGTAGTCACGTTCCGCACACCCCCGGACCTTTACGGGTAACTGTCTCCTCCGGCGCGGCAGACCACAGCATCGATCTCAATCCGGAAACGTTGCTCGGTTCCGCTCCACACGAGTTGCCTCGCCCGAACGACCATGCATGGAATGGAACCAAGCCAACCCCCGCCACAGAGAGCAACTTTGAAAGGGTAAATCGCCAACCATCCTTTATTCGACGCGAGCGTCCTTCGCCAACTACGTGCGGACAGGAAAGTGGGCGGGCGCCTCCTCAGCGCCGCAGACCTTGCAGGCTTGCTGAAGACATCCAAGGCACGCGTACTGGCCTACGAACGGGAGACATCCGTCCCCGAGCCTGCGCGGGTACTCCAGATAGCGAACATATTCAACGTCAATCCCCGCGAGCTCTACCAAGCCCGCCCCGCCGGGCACGTCGACCAGATCAGGGATCTGCGTTGCTACGCGGGGCTGACCGCGGCCGAGTTCGCGAAGACGATCGGCCTCAGCCGTACGACATACCGCGACATCGAGAGTCTGGCGATACTCCCGGCACGCGACGACGGCACCCTTCCCCTGAAGATGGCAAGCGCGTTGGGACTTCCACTGGGCATGATTCACCGCGCCCTGGACCACCACCCCGCGGCCGCCGAACGGCGAGCCACGATCGCAGCGCATTTGGTAGAGGTCTTCAAGCGCGCCGAAGTGATACACCACCCTGCCCTGATCGATCCGGACGACGAGATGCTCACCCGGATCGCCGAACAGCTCAGGCGTCCCGCCAGCGTGGTTTGCCGACTGGTCAACTACGACTTGGGAAGGTACCGGGACCTTCTTCGCCGGTACGAGATCGCGAAAGTCAACATCGCGTACGCCCAAGGCGGGCGCGAGACCCGAGCCAGGGCCAGGGAGGTGGAAAAGCTCAGGGGGAACATCGACCGCCAGCCCAGCGCCGTCGCCTCGTCCCAACTCCGCTTCCTCGCAGAGGCGATGAGTTCCCAGCAATGGCGAACATTGGTGGACCTTCCACGACGAAGCGGCCCCATGTACGACTTCGGAGCCACTCTGAATGATCCGAACGTGAGGCATATCTGGAATGGCTTGCTGGCTCGGGGCTTCGTCAAGGTAGAGAGGAGGCTGAACAGCATCCTGTCCCTCTCCGTCACGAGCTATGGACTGGACATATGCCGAAATCAGCGTCCCTGCTACGCGTGTCTCTATCCGAGGATCACCGCTCCTTAACCTCGCCGTTTCGGTTGGGGTGATGAGTCGTCGCTGATCGTCAGCCGCCGGGTGGGCGAGGTGATTTGGCTGTTTGGGCATGGCGGAGGCCCGGCGCGGTGGTCGGGTTCTCCAGGGTCCTTCGGGTCGTGGGCGGGCAGGGGGTTGTCGGTCAGCCGGCTGGTCGGGGCAGCGCGGCAAGGCGATGGAAGGCGTCGGCGAGTTCGTTTCTCCATGGCCAGGTCGCCGATATCCGCAGGCGGAGGCGCCGCCCGCCTCGGGTGAGGCGGGCGGCGACGTGCAGCAGTCGGTAGCGGAGCTTTTTCGGTTCGGCAGTGGCCAGTTCGCCGTTCAGCAGCAGGAC